>JADZEX010000041.1 GCA_020850355.1 Fimbriimonadaceae bacterium
CAGCAGAACAGCAAGGGCTGGTGGGGCGAGGGCGAGTTCAAGGCCTTCCTGGACGGCGACGGCGACTACCCGACCATCTGCGGCACCGGCACCGAGGACTACTTCGGCGGCGCCTGGGGCTTCGGGGCCACCTTCAGCGCACCCTATCTGGGCTACCCGCTCGGCAACTGCGACGGCCGGCCCGGCAACCGGCACGGCCTGTACCGCTTCCACATCCTCGACCCGATCCGCTTCGAGAGCGACTTGCGGTTGACGATGCAGGCCATCGGCTGGCGCAGCGAAGGACGCTACCTGCCGCTGCAGGACGACCTCGCCTCGGTCGCCTACTGGTATCAGGCCGAGCCCCACGCACCCTTCCCGGTGCTTGGCAGCCGCGACGACCTGGAAGTGATCTGAGCCCGGACGGGGCGGGATCCCGCGATCCCGCCCCACCCGCCTCAACAGATCCGCATCGTCAACCCGCCGTCGACGGTCACCGTCTCACCGGTGAGGTACTGGTTGTCGACCATCGCCAGCACCATTTGGGCGATGTCCTCGGGCTGTCCCTCACGGTGCAGCGGAATGCGGTTGGTGACGTTGTGCTCGTACGCCTCCGGGCTCATCGCCGCATGGAAGTCGGTGCGGATGATGCCGGGGCAGATGGCGTTGACGCGAATCCCCTCGTCGGCCAGCTCCCAGGCCAGGCAGCGCGTGAACTGGTGCAGCGTCGCCTTGACACAGCCGTAGACGATCATCTTCGGCAGGCCGCGTAGTCCGGCCACCGAGCCGGTGTTGATGATCACCTTCTGCTGGCCCTGCCGCAGCAGCGGCAAGGTCGCCCGGCAAACGTGGAAGGCACCCTTGACATGGGTGTCGAAGCAGCGGTCCCACTGTTCCTCGGTCAGCTCCTCGAGCTTCCCCGGCTGCCCGTAGCCAGCGTTGTTGAAGACCACGTCAAGCCGGCCCCAGGCGTCGGCGACGGTGCCCACGAAGCGCTTCACCTCGTCGCCGCAGCCGACATCGCCGGGCAGTAGCAGCACCTCGGGCGAGCCCGCTTCACGGCACAGCCGGGCAGCTTCCGCGGCGCCGTCGGCGTTGCCCAGATAGTTCAGCCCGAGCCGCGCCCCACGGGCCGCGAAAGCCAGCGCCGTGGCCCGGCCAATCCCGCGGGCGCCACCGGTGATCAGAACATCCATTGGATCGGTGCCTCCGGGCCAGACCATAGCCACCACGCGGCCCCGCGTCAATCGCACCCGCGGCCGCCACGAGCCCGGCCTTGACAAGCGCCGCGCCCCGCCCTATCCTAGTTGATAATGCAGTTGCAGTTTTCATTGGTTGCGAGGCGCCCGGCCGCGACCGCCTTGTTGGCGGTCTGGGCGACGCTGCATCTGGTGCTCCTGCCGCTGCACGGTCGGCTGCACCGCGACGACTGCGCCAACGACCGCTGCGGCCGCAACGCCGCCGGCCCGACGCTGCGTGCCGCCAGCGGCGACAGCGGCTGGTGTGTGGTGTGCGTCAGCACGGCCCTGCCCGCTCTGGTCAGCGGCCCCTGGGCCGAGACGGGCGATCGCCTGACTCCGGTGGTCCCCCTGGCCGCCGTGGATGGCCCGCTGCCGGCGCGCCAGGCGGGTCACCTGATCCGCGGTCCGCCAACCTGCTCCTGAACACTCTGCCCCTCGGCGCAGCGCTACCCGCCGCTCGCGTGAGGGTTGGCACACGTTACAGGAGACCTCCATGATTCGCGTCCGTCGCCCGCGGCTGGCTGCCGCATTCACCTTGATCGAGTTGCTGGTGGTGATTGCCATCATCGCCATCTTGGCCGCGATTCTGTTCCCGGTGTTCGCCAAGGCCCGTGAAAAGGCCCGCCAGACGAGCTGCCTCAGCAACACCCGGCAGATCGGCACTGCCTTCACGATGTATGTGCAGGATTGTGACGAGACCTTCCCGCAGGTCGAGGATCACCTCACCGGCGCACACCGCGACTGGTTCCCTTTGTTGGTTCCGTATTCCAAGAACGGCCAGATGTTCAAGTGCCCGTCACTGCGCGATGCCACCGGCTTGGAAACCGACTACGTGGTCAACGGCTTCGCGGTCCATGGCCTGGGCCTGGCGCAGGTGCAGTCGCCGGCCGAGTTCATCACCAACTCCGAGCGGCTGGCCGGAGTTGCCGAAGAGGACTACCACCCTTGGGACCCGTGGGACGAGTTTGAGGAGCACATCGAGGGAGCGCGCCACAACGACGGCTCCAACTACACCTTTGTCGACGGGCACGCCAAGTGGCTGAAGTGGCAGGCCACCATCCAGCCGAAGTTCCTGCACAATCCGGACAACCTGCCCGAGCCGTAAGCGGCAGGGATCGGCGCCAGCGCGGCCAACGGGCAGCCCACCCCCTGCTGCCCGGAGGCCGTGATGGCGTTCGATCCGAGTTGGTTGGAGCGGCGCGACGACCCGCTCCGCATGGTGGCTCGCGGCGCCGACGGTGAGCCGGACGTCGAACCGGTCTGGGCGGCGCTGCCGCCGCTGGTGGGGCCCACCTTCCTCGGCGGTCGCGAGCTGGCGGTCAAACCGCAGGTCGAGCCGGACGGTCGGATCGCCGGCCTGTTGGAAGAGCCGTTGGAGGTGGCGCCGGGTGACCTGGTGGCCTGGGGCGATACCGTGCCGGCGGCGGTCATGGTGGCGGGGCGGACGCCCTACGGCATTCAGTTGCAGCGCTCGCTGCTGGCCCTGCCCGACCCGGCGGGCTGCGCCATCTGGTGCCTCGACAGCGGGCCGCGGACGCACTGCCGGGTGCATCGGGGCGGGGCCTGGACGGACGCTTCGCCGCAGGCCTTCGACGCTGCCGCCGAGACCGTCTTACGGCAGCAGGCGGCCGAGCTGGAGACCGCCGCCGAGGTCAACCTCCCACCGCTCTACCGGGCCGCCTGGCGGGTCAGCCTGTTGCGCGGCCTGAACACCTTCGTCGGACCGCAGCCGAAGTACGGCTGGGGCTGGTACGAGGGCCGTGAACACGACAGCTTCCCGCCGGTGATCCTGTCGCTCGGCCACGCCCTGATTGACGCGGGCCTGCTGACCACCGCGCAGGACCTCTGCGGCCATTGGCTGGCAACCCGCATCACCGCCGCTGGGGAGATCGACTACTACGGCCCGAGCCTGGCCGAGGCGGGGATGCTGCTTGACCTGGCGGTGCGCCTGGCCCGCGCCGGCCGCGATGCGCCCTGGTGGGCGGCGGTGCAGCCCCCGCTGCGCTGCCTGGCCGACCGGCTGGTGGCGCGGTTCACGGTCCACGGCGGTCCGTTGCCCGGCATCGCCGAGGCCGACGACCACGCCGACCCAGCCGCCGCCAGGGCCATCTACTACAGCAACAACCTGTGGGCCGCCCGCGGCCTGCTGACCTTGGCGCATCTGCTCGGCGAGGCCGGCCAGGATTACGCCACCTGTGGCCAGCGCTGGCGACAGGAGACGCAACTGCTGCTGGCGGCCGACACGGTCACCGCGGCCGACGGCGAGCTGCGGGTGGCCTATGTCGCGGGGCGGCACGACTGGCCGGCCCACCTGACGGCCAGCCGCGAGGGCAGCTACGCCAACTACCGCTGCTACCCCGAGATGCTCAGCTCGCGGCTGCTGACGCCCGCCCAGGCCACCGCCGTTTTCCGGCAGCGCCAGACCTGCGGCGGCGAGTTCTGCGGCACCACGCGCTTCGAGCGCCAGCTCGACGACTGGCCAGCGGCCGAGGTCGGTCTGGCGCAGCTCGATTTCGACTGCGTCGAGGCGGTGCAGCGATTGCTGGTCGGCCACCTGGCCCTGCATCACGCCCTGGGCCATTTCACGGCCTACGAGCAGGTCGCCATCGTACCCGGCGAGGATGGCCTGCGCCGCCCGGTCGCCGGATACTGTCTGCCGGTGCAACTGGTCGCGCCGCGGCTGCTCCGCAATCTGCTGGTCCACGAAGCGGCCGACGCCCTGTGGCTCAACCGCGCCGGCTTCCGCCGCTGGCTGCCGGACGGCTACGGCGTCAGCGGCACGGCCACCCGCTGGGGCCGGGTGGCCTTCGGATTGCAGTGGGATGGCAGCGGGCTGACCGGCTGGATCGACGCCACGGATCTGCAGCGCGAGGTGCCCATCCGACTGCGCTTGCGGCGACCGGACGGGCGGCCGGTGGAACGGCTGGAGGTCAACGGCCGGCCGGTCGAGCTGCACGACCAGAGCGCCGCGCTGCCGCGCGAGCTCGGCCAGGTGCAGTTCCGCGCTTCCTGACCTGCCGCGGAGCGGACCGACTCAGACCTCGCGCCAACCGAGTTGGAGGGCCCGCACCGCCAGATCGAGACGCTCCAGGCGGACCGGCTTGCGCAGCACGAGCCGCGCCGTGGTGTGCGGGCCGAGGGTCGTTTCGGGATGGTCCAGCCAGCCGGTCAGCAGTGCCAGCGGCAGATCCGGGTAGTGCTGCCGCAACCGGCGGGTGAAGGGCTCACCGTCGTAGCAGGTCAGCCCGACCTCGGCCAGGACCACCCCGACGGGCCGCTCGGCGAGGCAGGCCAGCGCCGCTTCAGCGCTCGAACAGTACCAGGCCCGGTGCCCCAGGGAGCCCAGCCCCTCGGCGACCACCCCGCCCACCAAGGGGTGGTAGTCGACAATCAGCACCCCCGGCGTAGCCGGATCGACCGAAACCTCGCGACGCTGCCCAGCCACGATTGGTGGCATGCTTGACCTCGGGGTCCGAACGCCGTTCGGAGGCTGGACCCGTAGCCTGCTGTCCCTGCAAGTTGGGTGCCAACGGCAATAGTTTCGTCACTTCCGCTTCGTCGGCCGTTCACCCCGGGCGGGTTTGGCGGCGGCCAACGCAGCAGCGACCTTGCCGCCCGCCGCCGCGCCCAGATCGGCGCGTGCCGCGAGGGTCATCCGGACCATCACCTCGGCTGCATCGAGCATGTCCCAGGTGCGTGGTTCTTTGAGGTCACCGGTCAGCCCTTCACGGGTGAGCTGCAGCTTCGGCGACCCTTTCGCCGCCTCGCGCTGCACGCCGCGGGCGAAGACCCGCAGTTCGGCCGGCTCGAGGTGATGGTGTTCGTCGAACTCGACCACCAGGTGGCGCGCACCGGCCAGCCGCACCAGCTTCACGCCGGCGCCGTCGCAGCGCATCCGCAGCCGCAGCACGCGGGTCAGGTTGGTGACTGCTGACGGTGGCCGGCCGAAGCGGTCGCGGATCTCGTTTTCGAGGTCCAGCACCTGCTCCTCGCTGCGACACAGCGAGAGGCGGCGATACAGGTCGATCCGCTGTTGCTCATCGCGGACGTAGAGCGGCGGCAGGTTCGCCTGCAGTGGCAGCTCGACATCGCTGACCAACTGGATCGGCTCATCGCCCGGATCGCCCGACAGCGTGCGCAGCGCTTCCTGCAGCATCTGGGTGTAGAACTCGTAACCGACTTCTTCGGCGAAGCCGGCCTGTTCGACCCCCAGCAGGTTGCCCGAGCCCCGGATCTCGAGGTCGCGCAGCGCGATCGAGAACCCCGATCCGAGCTCGCTGAACTCGGTGATGGCCTCCAGGCGGCGGGTCGCCTCGGGGGTCAGCTCGCGGTGGCGCTGGTGCATCAGCCAGGCGTAAGCCTGCCGCTCCCGCCGGCCGACGCGGCCGATCAACTGGTACAACTGCGCCAGACCGAACTGGTCGCAGTCGTCCACCAGAATCGTGTTGGCGTTCGGAATGTCCAGCCCGCTCTCGATGATGCTGGTGCAGACCAGCACGTCGTAGAGGCCGGAGTACATCTCGACCATCACCTCTTCCAGCTCGTCCTCGTGCATCTGCCCGTGCGCCACCGCGACGCGGGCGTGGGGCACCAGGTTCTCGATCTTGCGCGCGACGCCCTCGATGCTGCGGACGCGGTTGTGCAGGAAGTAGACCTGCCCGTCGCGGTCGAGCTCTCGGAGGATGGCGTCCTTGATGCGCTCGTCAACTCGCTCGACGACCTGGGTGATCACCGGCAGCCGGCCCTGCGGCGGCTCCTGCAACAGACTCAGGTCGCGCACCCCGATCATCGCCGCGTTGAGCGTCCGCGGGATCGGGGTGGCGGTCATCGTCAGCACATCGACATTCAGCCGCAGCCGCTTGATGGCGTCCTTGTGACGCACCCCGAAGCGCTGCTCCTCGTCGATCACCAGCAGGCCCAGCCGCGGCAGCTCGATGTCGGCCGAGAGCAGCCGGTGGGTGCCGATCAGGATGTCGACCTCCCCGGCGCGCGCCCGCTGGACCACCTCGGCCTGCTCCTTGCGGCTGCGGAAGCGGCTCAGCACTTCGATCACGCAGCCGTACTGCTCCAGCCGTTCGCAGAAGGTGGCGTGGTGCTGCTGCGCCAACACGGTGGTCGGCACCAGCACGGCCACCTGCCGCCGATCCTGCACCGCTTTGAAGGCCGCCCGCACGGCCACCTCGGTTTTGCCAAAGCCGACATCGCCGCAGATCAGGCGGTCCATCGTGCGGACCGCTTCCATGTCGCGCTTGATGGCCTCCAAGGCCTTCAACTGGTCGCCGGTTTCCTCGTAGATGAAGGCCGCTTCCATATCCATCATCGCGGCGTTGTCGGGGCTGAAGCCGTGCCCCTCAGCTTGGGATCGCCGCGCGTAGAGCTCCAGCAGATCGCGCGCCACGGCTTCGGCCTTCTTGCGGGCCTTGGCGCTGGTGCGGCGCCAGCGGTTGTCGCCGAGGCCGTTCAGCTCCGGCTCAAACCCGTCGGGGCCGAGGTACTTGTGGATCCGGTCCAGCTCGGTGACCGGCACGAACAGCCGGTCGGCCCCGGCGTAGTCGAGCTGCAGGTAGTCCCGCGAGACGCCGCGCACCTGGCGGGTGATCAGGCCCTGGTAGACGCCGACGCCGAAGTGGATGTGGACGACCTTCTCGCCGACCGCCAGCTCGGTGAGCGACGCCAACGCGGTGCTGCCGCGGTGGGCGACAGTCCGGCCGGCGCGGGTGCGGACCCGTCGCCAGCCAAACACCTCGTGGTCGGTGAGCACCGCCAGTTGCAGGGCCGGCACCGTGAAGCCGGCCGACAGACGGCGGTCGAGAATGGCCGCGTTCCCCGGCCGGGGCAGCTCGTCCGGCTCACAGACCAGCACGTCGCCGACCCCGTGGCTGGTCAGGATCTGCCGCATCCGGCCGCCCTGGTGGGTCGTCACCAGGAGCCGGTAGCCCTCGTCCTGCCAGCCCTGCACCTGCCGGATCGCCTGGTCGAGGTGCCCTTCGCAGGACGGGGTGGCGAGCACCTCGAAGGCCTGGGCAGTCGGGGGCGCCCCGTCGTGGTGAAACTGCACGCTGGGGTGGTCGTGCCAGAGCGGCCGCTGCGGGTCGTAGGCCACGTAGAGCGGCGCCGGCAGGGCCACCACGGAGCCGGTGTTGAGCTTCGTGCGGTAGACTTCCTCGACCTCAGAAGCCAACTCGGCGGCTCGCGCCGCGACCGCGGCAGGGTCGTCAACCACCACCAGACTGCGCGGCGGCAGGTAGTCGAGAACCGTGGCGACCTCGTCGTAGAGGAATGGCAGGTAATGGTCGCTGCCGTCGAAGGGCTCCTCGTCCTGCAGCTTGCGGACGTCGCCGGTGACCTTCTCCTTCAGCCGGTTCGCCTCCAGCGAGCGGCCGGCGGCGTGCAGCCGGGCGACCTGCGATTCCAAAGACCGCGAGATCGCCGCAATGGTCGCCGCGCTCAGCGCTTGAGTCCGGACGCTCTCCCGCGAGACCGTCACGGTGAAGCGCTCCTGCGGCGTGGTCGAGCGCTGCGTGTTGACGTCGAAGTAGCGCAGCGACTCGATCTCGTCGCCCCAGAACTCGACCCGCAGCGGCTGCGGGGCGGTCAGCGGGTAGACATCGACGATGCCGCCACGCCGGGCGCACTGCCCCGGCATCAGCACCGGGTCGTGCTGCCCGTAGCCGAGCTCGGCCAGCCGCTCGAGCAGGGCTTCCGGGGCAATCTGCAGGCCGACTTCCAGTTGCAGGTCGCTGCCTGCCATGGCCGAGGCGGGAATCGTGCGGTGCAGAACCGCCGAGAGCGGCGCCACCACCACCACCGGATCCCCGCGCAGCAGCGCCTCCATCGCATCGAGCCGCAGGCCGACCAGTTGTCGGTCGACCGCCAGGTCGCTGTAGAGCAAGGTCGGCAGCGAGGGGAACAGGCGCAGCGCGGTGGCCTGCTCTTCCTCGGCCGGTCGCAGCGCGGTGTGGAGGTCGTCGTACCAGGCCTCGGCCGCTTTGGTGGAGGCGCAGATCACCAGCACGGTGCGGTGCAACCGCTCGAACAGCCAGGCTGTCAGCAGCGCCCGCGAGGAGCCGCTGAGACCGGTCAGGTCCCGCGACTCGCCGGCGCGGGTCGCCACCAAGGTCTCCTCGAAACCCGGCAGGCGGGCCAGCAGGTCGAGCAACGCGCGCATCGGTCGAAGCTCCCAAAACAACGACGCCGTCGCAACCGATGCGACGGGGTGATCCAGCCAAGCTGCCGGCATGGTAGCACGCCGGCGGCGGATCGTCACGGTTGACGACGGTCGACCGCAGCGCTACCCTGACCGGATGTCCGGAGCCGCTGGAGGGCGCCACGTGGGAGAGCGAATCGTCTGCAAGTTCGGGGGGACGTCGGTGGCCGAGGCCGCCGTGGTGCGGCAGGTCGAGCAGATCGTCCGGGCCGATCCGCGGCGCCGCTATGTCGTGGTCTCGGCGCCGGGGAAGCGCTTCAAAGACGACCAGAAGATCACCGACCTGCTGCTACTGACCCACAAGCTGGCCGACGCCGGGGTCGACTTCGCCTCGACCTACGACATGATCGCTGATCGTTTCCGCGCCCTGGCCAACGACCTGGGGGTGCCCGGCGCGGCCGACCGCGCGCTGGCCGACCTGGCGACGCAGTTACGCGCCGGCGCGACCGAAGACTGGGTGGCCAGCCGCGGCGAGCACATCAGCGCCGTGGTGCTGGCGGCGGCCTTCGGAGCCACCTTTGTCGAGACGGCGGAGCATCTCGGGATCGACCGCCGCGGGCTGCCCACCCAGGACTCCTACCAGAAGCTCGGCGCGGCGCTGGCGGGCGACGGTCTGTTCGTGATTCCGGGCTTCTACGGTCGCGGGCCCGACGGGCAGGTGAAGGTCTTCAGCCGCGGGGGCAGCGACATTTCGGGTGCCGTCGTGGCCCGCGCGGTCGGCGCGGCGGTCTATGAAAACTGGACGGACGTCCCGGGCTTCATGATGGCCGACCCGCGCATCGTCGGCAACCCGCGGCCGATGGCCGAAGTGACCTACGCCGAGCTGCGCGAACTGGCGTACATGGGGGCCTCGGTGCTGCATGAGGAGGCGGTCTTCCCGGTGCGTGAAGCAGGCATTCCGATCAACATCCGCAACACCCACGACCCGGCCGCGCCCGGGACCCGGATCACCGCCACCCGCGACTGGGGCAACCGCGCGGTAGTCGGCATCGCCGGGCGCAAGGGCTTCAGCGTCCTGTTCATCAACAAGAACCTGATGAACAAGGAGGTCGGCTTCGGTCGCAAGGTGCTGGAGATTCTGGCGAGTCACCAGATCAGCTACGAGCACACCCCGACCGGCATCGACTCGATGAGCGTGGTGGTCGAGACCGCGCCGCTGCGCGAGCACGCCGACGCGATCTGCGACGAGGTGCGCGACCTGCTGCGGCCCGACGAGGTCGAGATCAGCCACGACCTGGCGCTGATCAACGTCGTCGGTCTGGGCATGTCGCACCAGCCGGGGATCGCCGCGCGGTGCTTCGCGGCGCTCGGTGAGGCACGGGTCAATGTCCGCATGATCAGCCAGGGCATCGGCGAGCTGAGCATCATCATCGGCGTCACCGAGGCGGACTTCGAGGCGGCGGTGCAGGCGCTTTACCTGGCCTTTGAGAGCCATCCCAGCCCGCAGTAGCCCGCCTGGCCGCAACCCGAGTGTCACCTAACGGGATCCCAGGGCGATGCCGGCGAGGTATGCTACCAGTCGACATGCGAGGCCGACACGTCGTCTCCGGATCCCGAGCGCCGTCGCGAGGCGCCAGCGCAGCGCTGGCGAGCGCCGCCGCGTCGGTGATCCCGGAAGCCGCTCTGGAAGCGGCCCGGCAAGACTACGTGCTGCGCGCCCTGCGACCCACGGCGCTGCTGCTGGCGGTGCTCTACACCGGTCTCGGGGCGGCCCACCTGGTGGTCCTGCCGGCCAGCGTGGCGAGCACCATGGCCCCCCTGGCCTGGTCTTCGGCAGCGGTCTGCCTGGGCGTCAACCTGCTGCTCCGGCGACACGTCCTGGCGCCGGCCTGGGCCCATCCGGCGGCGGCGCTGCTGCTGGCCGTCGTGCTGGCCAACTGCGTGGTCCACCTCGGTCTGGAGGGCAACCCGCAACTGACCGACAACTACGGGCTGCTGCTGCTCGGCGCGGCCTGCCTGCTGCTCAGCTACCGCTGGCTGAGCGCCGTGCTGCTGACCACCTTGCTGAGCTGGGGCGCAGTGGCGGTGACCCAGGGCGGCGGCGATGACTGGACCCACGCAGGCTTCTCGCTGCTGGTCACGGTGCTGCTGAGCTGGCTGGTGCATACCGTGCGGTTCGTCTCGCACAGCCGGCTGGAACGCCAACGGCTGGAACTGCAGTTGACCAACCAGCGCCTCGCCGAGGCGGTCGACCGGAGTCGCGAGCTGGCCGCGCGCGCCGAGGCGGCGAACCAGGCCAAGGTGGCCTTCCTGGCCAACATGTCGCACGAGACGCGGACCCCGCTGAACGCCATCATGTCGTTGACCAACCTGCTGCTGGAGTCGCGCTTGAACCCGGCGCAACACGAGTCCGCGGAGCACATTCGAGGCGCCGCCGAGAGTCTGCTGGGGATCCTCGACGACGTGCTCGACTTCGCGCAGTTGGAGTCCGGCGGGCTGACGCTGCAGCCGACCGAGTGCGACCTCCGCGAGGTCGTCGAAGCGGCCTTCGAGGACGTCGCCCGGCGCAGCGAGGCGCGCGGTCTGGAGCTGAGCTGCCACCTGGCGGCCGAGCTGCCGTGGCGGGTGAGCACCGATGTCGCCCGGCTGCGGCAGGTGCTGACCCAGTTGCTGGGCAACGCCCTGAAGTTCACGCCGAGCGGTGCAGTGCAACTGCAGGGCACCGTCAAGAGCACCGCCGGCGACCGCGCCAACCTGCGCTGCATGGTGATCGACACCGGCGTCGGGATCCCCGCCGAGGCGCAGCAGCGGCTGTTCGAGTTCTTCTCGCAGGCCGACAACTCCAGCCGCCGCCGCTACGGTGGGGCCGGCCTGGGGTTGGCCATCGCCCACCGCGTGGTCACCCTGCTGGGCGGCGCGATCGGCTTCGACAGCGAGGTCGGCCGCGGCAGCTCGTTCTGGTTCGAGGTGCCCCTGGTGGTGGTGCCAACGGCCGCCCCGGCCGCGACGCCCGGCGGGCGCGCGCTGGTCGTGGAAGACCACGGCCCGGCCGCCACCGAGCTGGTCGCCCGCCTGGCGCAGCTCGGCTGGCAGGCCGAGGCCGTCAGCTCGGTGGCCAGCGCTCAGCAGCGCCTCGCGACGCAGGCCTTCGACGCCTGGTTGGTCGACAGCACGCTGCCCGACGGTGCTGGCCTGGCCCTGCTGCAAACACCCGCGGCCCACCCCGCCGCCCGGCGGATTCTGCTCGGCGCGCAGGACCAGCAGACGCCCGCCGTGCTGGCTGCGGCGGCCGACGGGATCGGCTTCCTCAGCAAGCCGCTCCGCCAGTCGCGGCTGCAGATCGCCCTGGAGCATGACCCGGCCGACTGGCAACCGGCGGCGATCGAGGTCAGCAACCGCGCTGGCCCGTGGGTCCTGGTGGTCGACGACAACACCGTCAACCAGATCGTCACCCAACGCCTGGCCGAGCGCTTCGGCTACCGGGTGGCGGTTGCCAGCAATGGCCTGGCGGCGCTGCAGCAGCTCCGGCAGCAGTCCTTCGCGGCGGTGCTGATGGACTGCCAGATGCCCGAGATGGATGGCTACGAGGCAACCTCGCGGATCCGGACCGAGGGACTCCGGGATCTGCCGATCATCGCCCTGACCGCCCATGCGATGGCCGGCGAGGAGCAGCGCTGCCGCGAGGCGGGGATGGACGACTACCTGACCAAGCCGGTCAGCGCCGAACAGCTCCACCGTTGCCTGCACCGCTGGGCACCACTGCCGATGCCGAACACCACCCCAGGGCTGCTCGACGATGACCTGATCGGCGAGTTGCGGCTGCTGGAGACCAGCTCGCCGGGCTTCCTGGCCAGCCTGATCGAGCGCTTTCTGACGCAGTGGGATAACGGCATCGAGGACCTGCGAGCTGCCCTCGATTTGGGCGAGTTTGATTCCGGGTGCCAACTGGCCCACAAACTGAAGGGCTCGGCCGCAGCCCTGGCAGCCTCCAGCCTGGCCGAGATGTGCGGCGAACTAGAAGAACTATTGCGCGCTAACCGTGTCGACAACGCCTGGACCTTGCTGGACCAAATGGACCGTCACCAGAACGAGGTGGCGGCGGCTCTGCAGAATCTCGTTGGCGGATAGCTGATGCGCATACTGGTAGCCGAAGACGACGGAATCTCACGGACGCTGCTGGTGCGGTCGCTCGAAAAGCTCGGACACACCGTGACCGCGGCCGAGGATGGCGAGGTGGCCTGGCAACGGTTCGGCGAAGGCGACTTCGAGGCGATTGTCAGCGACTGGATGATGCCCGGCACCGACGGGCTGGAGCTTTGCCGCCGCGTCCGAGCCGCGACCGATCGGCCCTACACCTACTTCATGTTGCTGACGGCCCTGGACGCCACCTCGCATCTTGTCAGCGGGATGGAGGCCGGCGCCGACGACTACCTCACGAAGCCCCTCAACCGCGACGCCCTCAGCGCGCGGCTGATCGCCGCCGAGCGGATCATCGGGCTGCATCGTCAGTTGACCGAACAGAACATCGCCCTCGCGGCGCTCAACTCGGAGCTCTACAACGAAGGCCGCATGGACGCCCTGACGCGGGTTGGCAACCGGCTCCGCATGAACGAGGATCTGGCGGCCGTCCACGACCGCGTGAATCGCTACGGTCACCGCTACTGTGTCGCGCTCTGCGACATCGACTACTTCAAGCGCTACAACGACTCCTGCGGGCACCAGGCCGGCGACGAGGCGCTGCGGGCCGTCGCGACCAGTCTGGCGCAGCAGTCGCGGGTCAGCGACGCGGTCTACCGCTACGGTGGCGAGGAGTTTCTGGTGGTGCTGCCGGAGCAGACCGTCGAGACCGCCGAGATCGCGATGGAGCGCATGCGGCACGCCATCGAGGCGCTGCAGATTGCGCACCCGGGCCGGGAGCCGGCTGGGGTGGTCACTATCTCCTGCGGCCTGGCGGAGCACTCGCAGGGGCTGGCGCAGACCTATGAGGAACTGCTGCGCCGCGCGGATGTGGCGCTCTATGAGGCCAAGCAGGGCGGCCGCAACCAGGTCGTGGTCGCCGGGGCGACGGTCCCGTGATCCGGAGCACCTTCGTACACCTGCCGCGGATCGGCGAGTCCACCGAGGCCGCGCTCTGGGCGCAAGGGGTGACCACCTGGCAGGCGCTGCCGGCCGCCACTCTGGCGCCGCGGCAGCGCTGGCTGGCCGACGCGCTGCTGGGCTCGGCCGAAGCTCTGGCCGACCGCGACTGGTCGCACTTCCGCAAGATCTTGCACGGCCGTCACGCCTGGCGCTGGTTCCACGAACTGCGCGACCGCGCGGTCTACCTCGACATCGAAACCACCGGCGGGCCGCCGTCGCACCACTGCATCACGGTCGTGGCCTGCTACGACGGCACCGCGCCAACCGTCTTCGTGCGCGACCAGAACCTGCACGAGCTGCCGGCCTACCTCAGCGAGTACGACCTGCTGGTGACCTACAACGGCAGCACCTTCGACGTGCCGCACCTGCGGGTTCATTACCCGCACCTGCGGCTGCCGCCGGTGCACCTCGATCTGCGCTGGCCGCTGCACCGGCTGGGGCTGCGCGGCGGCCTGAAGCGGGCTGAGCGGCTGGCCGGCCTGGCGCGCGACGAGGACCTGCAGGGCGTCGATGGGCTGCTCGCCATCGCGCTCTGGGACCGCCACCGCCGCGGCGACGACCGCGCCTTGCCAACGCTGCTGCGCTATGCCGCCGAGGATGTCTTGGGGCTGGAACCGCTGGCGGCGTTCGTCTACAATCAGGAAGTCGCCGCGCGACCGGTGCCGGTCGCAGCGCTGCCGGCGCCGCCCCGCCGGGCCACCGACTGGCCCTACTCCCTGGAGTTGATCTGGGAGCTGCAGGCGGCCCAGGAGAACCAGTGATGATGCGGACCCGCTCGCGGCTCTGGTGGAGCTTGGTGCTGCTGTCCGGCGCGGCCTGCGCGCAGCAGCCGGCCGAGCTGCGGCTGACGCTGCCGCCGGCCATCTACACGGTCGTCGGCCAGCCGCTCGGGGTGTGGTTCGACAATGTCGTGCTAACGCCGACGCCGGAGGCCTGCCGCTTCGAGGTGAGTTGCCCCGTCGGCAGTAGCGACGCGCGGCGCTGGCTGGCCACCCCAACCGCGGAGCAAGTTGGCGAACACCCCTGGCGGCTCCGTGTTCTCGACGCCGCGGGCGCCGAGGTGGCCAGCGGCCAGTCCCGGCTGTTCGTCGGGCCGGCCGACCGCGGCGCGGGCCGGGCCCTGAAGCTGCTGGTGATCGGCGACAGCCTGACCAACGCCACCACCTACGTCAACGAGCTGGCCCGCCTGCTGAGCCTGCCCGGCAACCCGAGTTGGACGATGCTGGGCAGCAACAAGGTGAGCTGGGCGGCGCCGGGAGTGGTTCACGAGGGCTACGGCGGCTGGACCTGGCAGCGCTTTGCGACGCACTGGGAGCCGGCCCCGGACCCGGCCCAACGCAAGTTCAGCAGCCCCTTCGTGTTCCTCGACGCGGCCGGTCAGCCGAAGCTGGATGTCGGTCGTTACTTCGCGGAGAAGTGCGGCGGGCAGGTGCCCGATGTGATCACCGTGCTGCTGGGCATCAACGACTGCTTCGGCGCCAATCCCGAGAGCCAGGAGGCGATGGACCAGAGCATCGACCGGATGTTCAGCCACGCCGACACGTTCGTCGCCGCCTTGCGCGCTGCCGCACCGCAGGCCGTGATCGGCCTTGGGCTGACGACGCCGCCGAACGCCCGTGAGGCCGGGTTCCAGGCGAACTACCAGGGCCGCTACACGCGCTGGGGCTGGAAGCGGATCCAGCACCGGTTGGTGCAGCGCCAACTGGCGAAGTACGCCGGGCAGGAGGCGCAGGGCCTCTGGCTGGTGCCGACCGAGCTGAACCTCGATCCGGTCGACGGTTACCCCGACAACAACGGCGTGCATCCGAACGCCGTCGGCTACCAGCAGATCGGCAACAGCTTCTACGCCTGGCTGAAGCACACCCTGCGTTAAGCAGGCGGCAGGTCCCAGGCGGCCACGCGGCCCTGTTCGCCGCCCGCCACGACCCGGCCGGCGAGGCGTTCGAGGCACGTCACGCCCTCGCCCAGCTCGCCCCGCCAGAGCTCCTGGCCGGCTGCGTCGAGCGCTACCACCTGCCCGTCGCTGGTGCCCGCCAGCAGGTGGCCGCGCTCCAGCAGCAGATCGGTCACGGCAGACCCGAGCCGGCGCGCCCAGCGGGCCTGACCGGCCTGGTTGAGCAGGTAGACGTAGCCCGTCCCCGAGGCCAGCGCGACCTCCGGGCGGCCGTCGCCGTCCAGATCGCCGCAGCGGATCCGGTGCGCCGGATAGCCGTGGTTGTCGAACCGCCAGCGCACCGCTCCCGTCAAGTCGCCGCACACCAGGTCGCCGGTCGACGAGCCCGCCACCAGCTAGTGGCGCCCGTCACCGTCCAGGTCGGCAGTGTCGAAGGCGACGTCGCCAATGGAGGTGTAGACGCTCCCCTTGCGCGGCTGCCCGTCGAGCCCCAGCACGTGCAGCCGGCCGTACTTGTCACCGATCAGGATCTCGGGCCTGCCGTCGCCGTCGAGGTCGCGGGCCACCAGGTCCATCGCCCCGTGGTAGGCCGCCAGCCGGCGCCAGAGCTTGTTGAGCTGCGGGTCCAGGCCCCAGCTCTCCATGCTGCCGAGGGTGGTCACCAACAGGTTGTCGACGCCGTCGCCGTCGCTGTCAACCGGCCGGGTCAGGTAGACCGGCCAGGGCCGCTCGCCGTGGTCGGCGCTGAAGTAGATCCCCGTGGTCTGCTGCTTCCGCTGCAGATCGCCACTGGGATGCAGCAGATACAGCCAGGTGTCGGCGCTGGAGACCAGCACCGCGGGCGGGTCGGTGGCGCTGAAGCGGGCCGTCGCCACATCGCGCACGGCGCCGCCGGTGAGGTAGCTCCAGCGCACGGCGCCGCCGGCATCCAGGCGGTGCGCCCGCAGCCCGGCCGCGGCCAGCAGAGCTGGCGCACCGTCCAGCCCGCGACTGCGCAGGCGCCGCACCGGTCCGCCGCCGGGCAGCGCCGTCTGCCAGGCGGGCGCGCGGCCGGGCGGGCGCGCAGCCGCCGCCGCGGCGGGCGGCCGGGTGGCCGCCGTGGGCAGCTCGATCCGGGTGGGCCAATCGGTCAACGGCACCCGCACGGTGCCGGCCGGGTGGCGACTGGTCGCCCCGCCCGCCGTCCACTCGAACGCCACCGGGCTGCTGAGCAGGACCTCGCGCGCGGTCAGGTCGACCGTCCAGCCGACCGCCGGGGCGGCCCGCAGCTCACGGTCGCCGAGCCGCAGGCTGGTGCCCTGCAGCAGCTCGAGGCGCGCCGGACGCACCACCCAACCAGCGGCCTGCAAGTCGAGGTCGCCGACCCGACTTGGCTGACAGCCGAGCAGCGCCGCGTCGGCGCCCTGTTCGAGGCGGTAGACACCAGGACTGACCGGCCGCAGCCGCGGCGTGGCTGGCGCCTGGGCGTCACCGACCTGCAGCAGCGAGGCGAAAACCCGCCGCTCGCCCGGCTGCAGCCGGGCCGCCAGCCGCTGGTGGAGCACGCTGACCGGCACGCTGATGCCCTGCCGGACATGGTTGGTGACGAAGCTCGCCACGGGCACCGCCGGGTCGATGCTGAAGCGCGCCCGCTGGTGGGCGTCGGCCTCGGGATTCGCCGGCGGCCGCACCTCCGTCGCCGGCAGCACCACCGGCGCGGCGCCCTCGCGGCGGAACTCGAAGCGGTCGATCCGCACCGCCGGGCGCTCCCGCAGCGTCACCTGCACGCGGTGCGGCCCGGCGCCCTGCAGCCGTACCCGAGCCGTCGGCCGCGAACCATCCCAACTGCCGCGCGCCGCCCCGTACTCGCCCTGCGGCACGTGGGAGTCGGTGGGCGGGCCATCGTCGAGCTGCACCCAGAGCGAGTCACTGCTGCCGTCAACGGCTTGCGAGACCACTGCCAGCGTGTAGTCGCCAGGCGGCAGGGCGACGTCGAAGACCACCTTGGAGTTGGACTCGCCCAACAGCAGCACCCGCTTGCCCGGCGCGGCGGGGTCGTCGATCAGCGTCAGGCCGCCCGGCCGGGCTCGGTTGCCGAGGCCAGCGGTGAAGCGGCCGTCCGCCGCGACCTGCTGGTCGCCCCGGTCGATGGTCTTCCAGGTCAGTTCCAAGTCGTAGTTGCCGGCCTGCCGCGCGGTGACGGCGTCCTCGACCAAGAACCAGTCACCACGCTGCCAGAGGATCCGGCGCTCCCAGTCGACGCCGTTGTAGCCGCGCACGACGCTGGCGGTGTAGGCGTGGCCGGCGGTCTGGGTCGCCACGCGCAGCGCCGCCAGGCTGGGCACCAGCTCGGCGCAGCGCCCCTCGCGCAGCACGCTCAGCATGGCATGCTCGGTAGTGTTGCGGGTCAGGTAGTCGTGGTCCAGCAGCCACCGCTCGCCGCCCTGCACGAACGTGATGATGGCGTTGGTGTCGTAATGCAGGTGCTTCCCGCGGCCCAGGCCGTCGAGCTGCAGGTACTGCGCCCCCGGCTCCCAACTCTCGCGGAAGGTGACCTTGTCGAAGGCCTCGGCGACGGTCACCTCAGCGGGCACCAACCGCTCGCTGTAGACCGGGCGTTGCTGGGTGTCGGTGTACACCAACGGGTCGAGCGGCGCCGTCCAGAGGCCGGTCAGGCGGTCACCGAGGGCGGGCACCACGTCCTGCCAGAACGGGTTCCGCCAGCTCGGCGCGACGCGCTGCAGCAGTCCCAGGTAGAGCGGATCACGGGTCGCCCAGAAGGCGGTCGGCAAGACCGCGGTGGCCAGATTCGGCGCCACCGAGTAGCCGCTGTCGCCAAATCCTGAGGGCCACTGCCGGTCGTCGCCGCACTGCACCGCGTAATCGGCATACCGGCGCAGGTGGCCACTCTCCAAGAACCGCAGCTCCCCCTCGGCCAGCGCGAACTCGATCACGTGGCCGATGGTGTGGACGAAGTAGCCGTCGGCGTCCTCCATCGGCTTCCAGGCCCGCGCCTGCGCCGTGAAACCCAGCCGCGCCTTGCGGAGCCACTCCTGAGCCTCGGGCAGGTCGCTGTAACGGCTGAAGTAGCGACCGCCGTAGTAGATGCCGAGCAGCGGGAAGGTGGTGTGGTTCCAGGTGATCCCGAACTGCTCGTCGATCTCCTGGTACTGATAGCTGTTGCGCGGTAGGTTGCGGCACCACTGCAGCATCGTCTGAACGTACCGCGGCCGCTGTGCGAGGGGGATCAGCGGGCAGTCGTCGAAAGCGTCCCAGGCGGCCATGATGGCCCCGCTGGTAGTCTCCTCGGGCCATGGGATGTGGCGCTGCGGGTCCTTGGCGTAGACCGCGGCGATGGTTTCCAGCGCAGCCAGGGCGACCGTCGCGTAGGCCTCGTCACCAGTCTTCAGGTAGCTCTCGGCGTGCTCGCGAAAGGCGGTCAGGCTGGGCGCCGGCGGGCTGCCCAGGAGCTTCGCACGGGCCGCCTCATTGAGCCGGCGGCCGGGCTCGACAAGCTGCTGGTAGGGCAGCCGACAGGCCGGGCCGGTGCCCTGCAAGAGGCTGCTGAAGCGCTGGCACGCCGCGGGCAGGTCAGCCGGTCGGCTGGCGCCGAGGACGATCACATCGACCCCGCCGCCCCACGGGTAGGGGTCCCGCACAGCGTGGAGCGTGTAGCCACCCGGTCCGGGATGCTGGGCGTCCTCGAAGGTGTAGTGGTTCCAGTACAGCCGCGTCAGCAACTCGTTGTCGAGCATGCTCCCGAGGGCGATCACGGTCGCCTGCCCGAGCGGCGCGGCGGCCAGCGTGGCGACCACCGCCGGTCGGACGCCGAGACGGGGCTGCAAGGCCGCGGCCAACTGCTGCGCGGCCGTGCCCGCCGCCGGCCCCGCCAGGATCACCGGCGGGCGGTCGTTGACCCACAGGGCGGTGCTCTCGAGCGGGGGCGGCGGACCAGCCAGCAGCAGGGCGACCAGCAGCAGCATGGACTCTCTCCGCCCAACGCTTCGTCAGCGCGGCAGGGGATCCTGTGCCGGCGGCAGCAGCGTCAACCAGACCGTCGCGGACGGTGCCCCCGGCAGGTGCCAGGGCACCTCCAGCCGCTCGGCCGTCGACATCTCCGGGAAGCGTTGCCGCCAGGCGGCGATCCGCTCCGGCGGCTGGTCGGGCCGGAAGCGGCGCGGCGGCGGGTCACCGAACCAGAGCAAGGCGCCGCCCTGCTGGCGGAAGGTCGCATCGTCGGTCCACGGCGCGGTGCGCGGTTCCAGGTCGCCATAGGCGGTGGCCCGGCTCGGACCGTAGAGCGCGACGCAAAAGGTCAGGTAGCCGACCCCGCCGACCTGCGGCAGCGGGGTACCGTAGCGTTGCCGCCAGGCCTGCTCGACCTGCCGCGCCAGCTCCTGCCCGGCAAACAGCGTCCGGACCAGCGGCTGGCCCAGGCGAGGCGCGACCTGATCGCGGGCGATCAGCCCCACCGCGAAGCAGCCGAGGGCAATCACGCAACGCCAGCGGACGTGCCAGCAGGCGCGCGACGTCGGCTCGCGGCCCCAGCCGGCCAGCAGCAGCAAGGGCCACGGCAGCAGCAGCGGTGCGCCCCACCGGAACTTCAGCGCCAGGCCGGCAGCTCCCGCCAGCACCGTCAACACCCACGGTCCGACGGCAGCCCAGAGCAGCAGCGTCGGCAGCGGGCGCCGGCGGCGTCCCAGCAGCGGCTGCAGAATGAACCAGACCGGTAGCGCCAAGGTGAGCTGGGTCAGGCAGAACAGCAGCAGGTCGCCCCAGGCCTGCGCGGCAGCGGCGCTGGCCCCGCGGTCGGCGACATAGCGGAGGGTCACCCAGTCGTGCTGTTGGGCCCACCGCAGATGCGGCGCGAAGAGCAGCAGGCACAGCCCGACGGCGACCCACGGACCCGGCGTCCGCCAGCAGGCCCGCCCGGCGGCGGTGGTCAGCAGCCAGCCGAGCAGACTCAGCAGCAGCAGGGCCATGGTGTACTTGCTGAGGAGCCCTAGCCCGCCCACCAGCCCGGCCAGCAGCCACCAGCGCAGTTGCCCGCGCTGTGCCCCCAGGCAGACCGCCAGCAGGACCACCGGCCAGGCCGCCAGCAGGAAGCTGTCATGGTTCAGCTCCGGCGCCCGCAGCGTGAGGTACAGCAGACCCTCACCGGCGCCAGCCGCGAGCGCTGCGCTGACCGGGTCGAGCCACTCCCGGCCGAGCCGCCAGAGGGCCCAGAAGATCGGCAGCAGCAGCACCTGGGCCCACAGAAAGGTGCTCCAGACACCGAGCTGATCGACGCTCCAGGTGGTGACCCAGACCGGCAACGGGGGATGCTTCCAGTAGCCCCAGGCGGGGTGGCGCCCCCAGGCGACGTGTTGCAGGACATCCAGCGGCGCGTTCGGCTCGCTCCACAGCGGCAGCAGCCCGAACACCAGCACCTGCAGCAGCACCAGCCGCCGCAGCCACCGCCCGGCCGCTTCAGCCGACATCGACAGCGTCCCGCAAGATCAGAACCCTACGGCCTGCAGCACCGCGTTGGCGATCACCAGGTGGCCGTGGGCATTCGGGTGGACCGGCTCGCCGCACCAGTGAGCCGGCGGGAAGTGGCGCAAGACCCGCAGCCAAGCCTCCTGCGTCTTGACGTGGACGGCCTGGTAGTCGACCGCCAGCCGGGCCACGACCTCCAGGTAGCCTTCCAGGCGGTGCAGCACCTCGGCCTCCAAGTTGTCCTGACCGTGCTGCAGGCTCATGTAGAACGGCTCGATCAACACCAACCGGTGTCCGGCGGCGCGGCACTGGTCCAGAATGGCGCGGTAGCGCGGTTCGTACTCCCGCGGTGGCAGCTCCTTGACCTGGTTCAGCGTGCGGTGCAGGTCGTTGATGCCGATCATGATGGTCACCCAGCTCGGCTGGTGATCCAGCACGTCAGCCTGCCAACGCCCCTGCAAATCGTCGACGCAGTGGCCGCTAATCCCGGTGTTGACCCACCGGATCTGCCGTTCGGGGTAGCGGGCGGTGACCAGATCGATGATCTGCCGGACGTAGCCGCCGCCGTAGGGCGAGTTGTTGGGATCGCGCCGGCCGCAGTCGGTGATGCTATCACCAGTCAGCAGCACGGTCTGGCCGTCCTGCCACAGGAAGTCTGCCATGCGGTGCCTCGCTTCGGCGGCGTTCAGGCCACTTCGACAATCAGTTCGAGCTCCACCGCCGAGTTGAGCGGGAGCTGGTAGACGCCAATCGCCGAGCGGGCGTGGTAGCCAACTTCCGGGCCGAACAGCTCGTTCAGCAGATCGGTGGCGCCGTGCATCACGGTCGGCGTGTCGCAGAAGCCCGCGGCGCAGTTCACGAAGCCGAGCATCTTGACGACCCGGGTCACCTGGTCCAGGCTGTCGAGCTCCTCCAGCAGACTGCCAAGCGTGGCGAGCAGCGCCCCGCGGGCCGCCTGGTAGCCTTCCTCGACCGTCAGGTCGGAGCCGATCTTGCCCTGCTCCGGCGAGACATTGCCCGAGCTGAAGACCAGGTTGCCGCTCCGCACGGCCTTCGCAATCTTGCCCCGCGCCCCGGGCCGCGGAATGCTCAAGCCCAGCTCTGCCAGTTTCGCGTCGACGCCCATCCGGTTCGGACTCCTGGAGTGGACCTTCGCGGCCATCGCCCCGAATCCTCCGGAGGAGCCGACGGGCCGGCCCCGAAGCTGCCGGCGAGGTGGTCGATGGCCGAGGCGCGGCGCCAACGTCTGAACCCGACGGTGCTCTGGCTGTCGGTGGGCTTCTTCTTTCTGTTCGCTGGCGCGGCGCAGCAGCAGTTCCAGTCGCCCTTCTTCAAGCAGGCCCTGGGCTGGTCGCCCAGTCACCGGGCCGCCGTCTTGGCGGTGGTCTACCTCAGTTTCGGCCTCTCCCGGCTGCGGATCGGCGCACTGATCAACCGGATCGGCGAGCAGCCGACGCTGCTGCTGGGCTCGCTCACCTACGCCCTGTTTTGCTTCACGGTCTACAGCCTGCCGCCCTACCCTCTGCTGCTGCTGGCGGCGGTGCTGTGGGGCGTCGGCGCCGCGGCCAACTGGGGGACCAGCGCGGTGATGGTCCTTAATGCCAGCCAGGACGCCCGCTACGGCGGCACCAGCGGCGTCTTCATGGGCCTCACCAAGATCGGCTTCGCCGCGGGCATCCTGGTCCTGGCGCGGGTCTTCTCGGTCGCCACCGCCCACGGCGGGCCGCTCGCCGGACGGGCCGTCTGGCTGGTCGCCGGACTGCTCTCGTTGCTGGGCGTCGCCTTGCTGACGCTGGTGCCGTCGCGCCAGGTGCGCTTCGACCCGCCGTCGTTCGCGGCGCAGTGGGCCGTGATGCGCTCGCGGCGGGGCAGCGCCGCGAGCCTCTTCCTGTTCCTCGGCGGCTTCGGCTTCGGATCGATGCTGGGCGTCCTCAGCGACAAGCTCTCGCAGGCCCTGACCGGTGGCAACGGACTCTACCTGGCGGCCTTCTTCGCCGTCGCCGGGTGCTTCGTGAACCTGGTCGGTGGCCCGCTGAGCGACCGCATCGGCCGGCCGCGCACCCTGCAGGTGACCTTCCTGTTGGCGGCCGGCGGCCTGTTCGGTGCCTGGGGCAGCCCGGACAGCACCGCCGCCCTGGCGGTTTGCGCGCTGTTCCTGGGGCTGCAGGCCGGGCTGGTGCCGACCCTGGCGATGGCGATGGTCGGTGACCTGGTTGGCTCCGCCGGCCGCCAGAACGCCTACGCCGCGCTGTTCTTCTGGCGCGACCTCGGCGTGGCGGCCGGCCTGCTGTTGCCCCAGAAGGTCCACGAAGCCAGCCAGCTCAGCGATGCGCTGCTGGCCACCGCGCTGCTGACGCTGGTCTGCGCCGTGCTCAGCGCGCGGTTGGCACGGCAAGCGGAAGGCGGCCGCTGATGCCACCGCCACCGCTCTGGCGCGTCGCCCTGGCGCGGGCCAGCCAACTGGTCACGGTGCCGCTCCTGGCCCTGCTATTGGTGATCCTGCCGCTGACGCAGTATGCCGATGCCGCAGTCTGCCGGCGGCCGCTGCGCGACCCGTGGTGGCCGTTGGCGAAGCTGCTGCAGGCGGGCGCGCTCTGCATTCACACCGCGGCGCGGTGGATCGGAGAGGAGATCCCCCCGCCAGCAACCAACTTGCCTGACAAGGACCTGGGCCATGAAACTCGCGCTGCTGTCGTTCGACATCGCTAAGGGCTACGACCTGCCGACGCTCCTGAAGGTCGGCCGCGCCTCCGGCTTCAGTGCCGTCGAGCTGCGGATGCAGCTCGGGCATTCTCACGGCGTCGACCTGCACCTGGACGCCGATGGCCGGCGTGCCGTGCGTGACCAATGCGACGACGCGCTGCTGGAGATCTGCGGGATCGGCGTCTCCAACCGCTTCGAGTACCCCGACCCGCGGAAGCGCCAGGAGAGCATCGACGAGGTCAAGCGCTACATCGAACTGGCGGCCGACCTGGATGCCTACCGCGTCCGCGTGTTCGGCAACGACATGCCGAAGGACCCCAGCGTCTCGCGCCAGGACGTCCTCGAGTACGTCGCCGACAGCCTCACCGAGCTGGCCGAGTTCGCCGCGCCGCTCGGTATCGAGGTCAACCTCGAGATGCACGGCCAGTTCAACTGGTGGCGCTACGCGCTGCGGGTGGTCCAGGCCGTCGACCTGCCGAACGTCGGCATCGTCTACAACTGCGACCCGCGCGACGTCGTCGGCGGGTCCGTCAGCGAGACCTTCAGCCAGGTCGCCGAGTTCGTGCATCACGTCCATATGCACGAACTGGACGCCGCCGACTACCCCTATCGGGAGTTCCTGGACGCCCTGGAACTCAGCGGCTACCAGGGCTACATGTCGGCGGAGATCCGCGCCAGCAGCGACCCCGACCGGGTACTCGGCTACTACGGCGCCCTCTACCGGGCACTCCGCGCGCGCTGAGCCTCAGCCGTCCCAGCCGTCATCAACCGTCGCGGCGCCCCAGGCGGCGAGCATGCCGTCCTGCCAGCGCGCGGTGCGGGCCAACAGGCTGACGCCGGCCGCACGCGCCGCGTCGAAGGCCGCCGCAAACTCCGGGTCGCGCTCGCGGTGCGGCCCGATGCAGCGCGCGTCGGGCCGCTGGATCATGAACAGCACGGCGGCGCGGTGCCCCGCGGCGGCGAGCGCAGTCAGCTCCCGCAGGTGCCGCGCGCCGCGGCTGGTGGGTGCATCGGGAAACCGGCCGCGGCCGTCTTCGACCAGCGTGCAGGACTTGACCTCGACCCAGGTCGGGCCGGCCGGTCCGCTGAGCCGGTAATCCAGCCGACTGCCGCCCACGGTCACCTCGGCCGCGACCCGGGTGACCGGCCCCAGCTCGTCGATGGCGCCGGCGCGCAGCAGCACGCCGGCCAGGCGGCCGCCCAGGCGGTTGTCGAGGCAGACCCAGCAGCCGCGGTACCAACAGGCCAGCAGGTCGAACCCGGTGCGGCGCTGCGGCCCGCTGACGGCGCGTACCTGGACCAGCCGGCCGGGGGTCATGAACTCGCGCATCCGCCCCGGATTCGGGACATGCGCCGCGACGCAACGGCCGTCGACGAGCTCGACGTGCGCCAGGTAGCGGTTCGGCCGGTCGACCAACCGAGCGTCCAGCACGGGGCCGTCGACGGCCACGGCGAGGGGGGCCGCGCTGGCCGCACCCTCGCCGTGGTCTGGCATCGCCGACGCTCTACTCGACCGTGACGCTCTTGGCCAGGTTGCGCGGCTGGTCGATCTCACGGTCCAGCGCGAAGCTCAGCCAGTAGGTCAGCAGGTACGGCGGGATGATCGTCAGGAACGGCATCACCAGGTTGTCGGCGTCGGGGACCTTGATCACCCAATCGACATGCTGCGCGATGTCGACGTTGGACTCCCGCACCAGCGCCAAGACATCGGCCCGGCGGGCTTTGACTTCCTTGATGTTGCTGACGGTCTTCTCGTACAGATCGGTCTGGGTCGCCGTCACGAAGACCGGCACGTCGTCCCACATCAGCGCCAGCGGACCATGCTTCAGCTCCCCGGCGGCGTAGGACTCGGCGTGGATATAGCTGATCTCCTTGAGCTTCAGGGCCCCTTCCAGCGAGACCGCCGCGTCGAGGCCGCGGCCCAGGAAGAAGAAGTCCTGCGACTCCAGGAAGTTCTTGGCGAGGGTCTTGTAGTCGTCTTCCTGCGCCAGAATCTGCTGCACCTTGGCCGGCACGGCGAGCATCTCGGCGACCAGCCGATTGACCTCCGCGTCGGCCATCTGGCCGCGCAGCCGCGCGAAGTGGAAGGCCAGCAGGTACTCGCAGACGAGCTGCGTGACGTACGCCTTGGTCGAGGCGACGCAGATCTCGGGACCGGCCAGGGTCGGGAACACCGCATCGGCATCGCGGTACATGCTGGAGCCGATCACGTTGACGATCGCCAGCACCTTGACATTGTGCCGCTGCGCCTCGCGCAGGGCCGCCAGCGTGTCGGCGGTCTCCCCCGACTGGCTGATCACGATCATCAGCGAGTTCGGCTCGAAGACCGGATCGCGGTAGCGGAACTCGGAGGCCACGTCGACCTCCGTCGGGATCCGCAGCAGCCGCTCGAAGAGGTACTTGCCGACCACCCCGGCGTAGTAGCTGGTGCCGCAGGCGACGATGTAGATCCGCTTCAGGTCACGGATCTCGTCGGCCGAGAGGTTCAGCTCGGTGATGTTGAGCAAGCCTTCGGGAGTCACCCGCCCGCGCATTGTGTGGCGGATCGCGTCGGGGATCTCGTGGATCTCCTTGATCATGTAATGGTCGTAGCCACCCTTTTCGGCGGCCCCGACATCCCACTCAACCTCCAGCACCTTGCGGTCGATGGCCCGGCCGTCGAGCCCGGTGATGCTGACGCCGTCGACCGTCAGGACGCCGACATCGCCGTCTTCGAGCACCATCACGGTCTTGGTGTAGGGCAGCACCGCGGTAATGTCGGAGGCGATGTAGACTTCGCCCTGGCCCAGCCCGAGCACCAGCGGCGACTCTTTGCGCACCACGTGCAGCCGGTCGGGGCAGCTTTCGCTGACGACGGCCACGGCGTAGGCGCCGTGCATTTCACGGCTCGCCAGGCGCAGCGCTTCAAGCATGTCCCCGCCGGCGCCGTTGGTCAGCTTCTCTTCCAGCAGATGCGCAATCACCTCGGTGTCGGTGTCGCTGGTGAAGTTGGCCCCGGCGGCGGTCAGCCGCTCGCGCAGCTCGACGTAGTTTTCGATGATGCCGTTGTGGACCACCGCCAGCTTGCCGCTGTTGCCGGTGTGCGGGTGAGCGTTGCGGGTCGACGGCCGGCCATGGGTCGCCCAGCGGGTGTGGCCGATCCCGATCTTGACCTCGAGCGGCTCCTGGTCCAGCAACTCGGCCAGGTTGTTGATCTTGCCGACCGACTTGACGACCTTGCAGGCGCCCTCGTCGAGGACAGCGACACCGGCCGAATCGTAGCCGCGATACTCCAAACGGCGGAGGCTCTCGACGATGATCGGCACGGCCGAACGGGGTCCAATGTAGCCCACAATACCGCACATGGTGGGGGTTCCTTTCGCGACCGCGGCGGCCTCACGGGCCGTCCGGCAACGGTCTCCGAGGATACACCCGAGCAGCGCGCCCTGTCAACGTGGCCTAGCCACACCATGAGGCGCAACAGGAGCCCGTCACGGGCTGTCGAAAGGACTGTCGAAGCGACGTCGAATCAAGGCTGACCGCTGGTTGACGCCCGGCGGGCAGTCCGAGTAGAATGCGTCAGCCGCGCTTGCGGCGCGCGACACGAGGAGTGTGTGGCGATGCTGGGTCGCGAAGTCCAAAGGTCGGGCGGGCGTGCCGGCCTGCGCGCGCTGCTGGTGCTGCTGCTGGTCGGGGGCTCGGCTCAGGCGCAGGCCGGGCTGATCAACCGGGCGCAGTCCACAGTGGTCCTCTCGGGCAACCGTCTCGCGGCGGACAACACGGCGGTCCTGCAGATCTTCGTGACGCTGCTGGACAGCAACGCCGACCCCGTGATGAACATCCCGGGCAGCAACTTCCGGGTGACCTCCACCACCGACATCGGCCTGACCACGGTGATGGAGAACTCCAACAACATCGGGCTCAGCCGTGGCACGCTGCGCTGTAGCCGACCCGGCACGGGCAGCCTGCGCGTGGAGGTGCTCGACCCGGGGCTCAACCAGTTTGTGCTGCTGCGCGATCCGCTGACCGACGCGCAGCCCTTGGCAATCACCGCGCTGCCGATCTTCGACCTGCTGCTGCAGCCGGGTCTGAACCTGGTGACCAGCCCGCTGACGGTCGATGATCCGGCGGCCCAGACAGTCTGGGCTCCGACCGCGCCGATCCGTGTGGCGCGCTACTTGCCGCAAACCAACCGCTACGTCGGCTTTCAGATCACCCAACCCGATACCGCCTTCGATGTCACCATCGGGCGGGCCTGGTGGGTCCAGGTCAACGCCCTGACCCGCGTCCGGCTGGCTGGCGTGGCCTGGCCGAGCAGCGGCAACCCGGCGCTCGACGCCACCTACAGCTACCCGGTACGGCTCTCGGGCTACGACTGGACACTGGCCGGCATTCCGGCGGTGACGGCTCTGGAGTGGGACGAAGACGCGCTGCAGGTGACGGTCAACGACCTAGTGCTGGGTACCCTCGGTGACGCCGACGAGTTCGTGTCGCCGTACGGCTGGATTTGGAACGCCGGCCAGCAGCAGGCGCAACTGGTGATCGACAGCAGTTACGGCATCCGGGGCTCGACCGACACAATCCCCGCCGGGTCGGGTTTCTGGCTGCACAAGGGCACCTCGACCCTCGGCACCGGGCAGGTCTCGCTGGTCTTCAACACCCGCACCATGGCGCGGAGCCAGCAGCTCCCGGCCAGCGGCTGGTCGCTCAACTTGCAGGCGACCAGCGCCGGGCAGCCGACCGCCACCGCGGTGGTCGGCGTGCACAGCCGCCTCGGCCGCGCCCTCGACATCGCGCCGGCGCCGTTCCCGAGCGCTGACGGCCTGCGCCTGGCGGTGCTCGACACCACCGGCCGACCGCTGGCCGGGCGGCTCGATCCCATCCTGGCGGGTGGGGGCAGCTGGCGCCTGCAGGTCTCCACCAGCGGTGTCGCCAGTCCGGTCACGCTGAGCTGGCCCGACGCCGGCCGGGTGCTGCCCGACCACACCCGCGCCGTGCTGACCGACCTCACCACCGGCCAGGCTGTCTCGCTGCGCAGTGGCGCGGCGCTGAGCTTCACGCCGGCCGCCGATGGCACGCGGGACTTCGCCTTGCAGGTGACGCCTGACACCGGGCAGCGGCTGACCGTCGGGCTGCAGGCTGGTGCCAGTCGCGGCCGGGCCATCAGCGCCACGCTCACGCTCAACGCGCCGGCGCGGGTGACCGTGCGGGTGCTCGGGCTCAGCGGGCGGGTCGTCAAGGTCTGGAACGTGCAGGCGCCGGCGGGCGTTAGCAGCATCGCCTGGGACGGGCTCGACAGCGCCGGGCGGCGGGCCCCGGCCGGGACTTACCGGCTCGAGGTCGTCGCCATCGACAGCGTTGGTGAGGCCGCCACGGCCAGCACGGTGCTGCCGGTACGCTAACCGCCGTCACGAATCAAAACGGGCCGCGACCGTCCGGTCGCGGCCCGTTGCTTTGGGGTCGGCCAACCTACAGGCTGATCATCTGTCCCGACCGGCAGCTCTCGTAGGCGGCCCAGATCACCTGCAGCGAGGCCATCGCCGCCGCGGCGTTGGTGCGCGGGGTGGCACCGCTGGCCAGGCAGTCGACGAAGTGCGCGATCTGGCGGGTCATCGCCGGTTGCTCAGCGGCCGGCGGGTCCCACAGGACGGTCGTCTCGCGGTTGGCATAGGCCAGCAGCTTGCTGCCGGCGACCTCCAGGAAGCCGTCGCTGCACCAGGCCCGCAGCGTCGGGATGGCGTGGGTGTGGCGCAGCGCCCAGCTCGAGGTGTGGTGGCCCAACGCCCCCGAGGCGAACTCCAGGAGCAGCTGCGCGGTGCCCTCGCCCTCCATCCAGGTGGCGTTGACGTTGTTGCCGAGCATCGCCACGCGGCGCACCGGGCCGGCGCAGTCGAGCATCAGGTCGATCGTGTGGCAGCCGTGGCTGAACATCACCCCGCCGCCGAGCTGGTCGCGCCGGGCGGCCCAGGGCAGCGCCTCCGCCGTGACGCAGGCCTCGACCGAGCTGGCGATTTGGATCAGCTCGCCGTAAGTCCCGGCCGTCAGGACCTCCTTCAGCCGTTCGAACGCTGGCGCGTAGCGCAGCACGTAGGCCACCATCAGCGTCTTGCCGGCCGCCGCCGCCAGGGCCAGCAACTCGTCGCACTCGGCCGGCTGGTTGGCCAGGGGCTTTTCGACCAGCACGTGGCAGCCCGCCTGCAGCGCGGCGCGGGCGGCCGGATAGTGCAGGTGGTGCGGCGTGCAGATGTCGACCGCGTCGACGTCGCCCAACAGGCCGTCGTAACTGCTGACCGCCCGAGCGCCCAGCGCCGCCGCGCGCTCGGTCGCCGCGGCCTGGTTCGGGTCACAGCACCAGACCACCTGCGCGCGGTCGGCGACCGCCTGGTAACCGCTCGCGTGCGACCGCGAGATACCGCCGCAGCCGATCAGACCGACCCGTAGCTTGCCCACATCCGGACTCCTCACTGCCGCCGGCTGCGTTCGGCGGGCGGCCGCCGAACCCTGCGCAGGGGTCGGCCGGCGACCGGCGAACGGGCCGCTGCCAGAGAGTTGCGATGTCTGCCGTCGAGATCCGCCAGACCACCCTCACGCTGCCCGCCTACGCGCCGGGTCCCCTCGATCCCGAGCCGCCGCTGCTGCCCGGATTCGGCCCGCGCGGGCTGCCGATCTATCCTTACCCGACGATCGAGAGCTACGCCACCAGCGCTGCGCCGCGCTCGCTGCGCGCGGTGGTGTTGGAGAACCAGTACCTCCGGCTGACCTTCCTGCCCGAACTGAACGCCCGCCTCTGGAGTATCTACGACAAGCTGGCCAGGGTTGAGGTGCTCTACGCCAACCCGCAGCTCAAGCCGGGCCTGGTCGGCCTGCGCGGGGTCTGGCACGCCACCGGGCTGGAGGTCAACTTCCCCGGCTCGCACACCGTCACCACCGCCGACGAGGTGCCGCACGAGGTGATCCGCGGACCCGGCGGCGCGGCGACCTTCGTGGCCTGGGACGTCGAAGCGGTCAGTGGCCTGTCCTGGCGCTGTGCCACGACGTTGGCCGCCGAGACCGCCGCGGTCGACATGGTGACCGACCTGGCCAACCCGGGCGAACTGCCGGCCCGCTACTACTTCTGGGTCAATGCCGCCTTCCCCATCAAGCCCGGCAGCCGCTACGTCTTCCCGCCGTCGACGCAGCGCATCTTCTTGGAGGGCGGCGAGCACCCCGGCGAGCTGGGTTACCTCGACTACCCGCAGCACGAAGGCGTCGACGTGAGCGTCTTCGAGAACCTGCGCCACCACGCCGCGCACTTCGCGACGACGCCCGACGAGGGCTTCTTTGGCCTGCACCATCCCAGCGACGACACCGGTGTGGCGCATGTCGCCGACCCTCACCTGGTCTGTGGTCGCAAGATCTGGAGCTGGGGCTTCGCGCCCGACGGGCAGGTCTGGCACGACGCCCTGACCGACACCGGCGGGCCCTACTGCGAGGTCCAAAGCGGTCCGCTGCGCTCGCAGATCGAGTACCGCAGCATCGCGCCGGGGCAGGTCATCACGCAGCGCGAACGGTGGATCCCGCTGCGCGGCCTGGGCGGCCTGTCCTGGGCCACGAACCAGGTGGCGGCAAGCTGGCGGTACGACGGCGACCAGTTGTTGGTGCGGCTGCTGGCGCCGACGGTCTTGCCCGGTGCCGTGGTCGGGCTGGGCGACCAGACCGCCGTCCTCGACCTGGGGCCCGCCGCGGTTGAGGTGAGCCTGCCGGCGGCGACCGACGCCGCGGCGCTGACGGTGCAGCACGCCGCGCGCCGGCTGCTGCGCGCCCCGCTGCGGCAGCCTCGCCAACGGGAGTGGCCGCGACTGCGCGCCGCACGGGTCACCGCCGGACAGCGCGGTCGCTACCTGGAGTGGCAAGGCCGCTGGGAAGAGGCCTGGCGGGCCTATCGCGACGGGGCCGAAGAGGAGGCGCCCGCCGCTGCTGGCCTGGCGCGCCAGGCGCTGCTGCGGGCCGACGCTGCCGCGGCGACGCAGTGGGCGGTGCGAGCCGTCAACCTGGACTGGCAGCAGCCCGAGGCGTTGCTGACGCTGGCTCTGGCGGCGCGGCTGGAGGGCGATCCCGACGTCCTGCGGTGGTCCGCCGAACAACTGCTGACCGTGCCGGCCGGCCGCGCCGACGGGCTGTTGCTGCTGACCGACCTGGCGCTGGCCGAGGGCGATTGGGAGCTGGCCGCGGCACGGGCGGAGCAGTTGCAGACCGAGCGGGCCGACCTGCGGGCGACCGGCCGGGCGGCCCACGCCGCCCGGCGGGGAGGCTGGGGCGAGGCCTGGTGGGCCGCTGCGCCAGCGTTGCTGCCGTGGCACCTCGACCCGCTGCTGGCGGCGGAGGCGGCGCTCTGCGGCCGGCCGGTGCGCCTCACGGCGGCGGCCCAACTGCGCGCCGCCGGCTTGCTGCGGCAGTTCGGCGATCCTGACGCGGCGGCCCGGGTGCTGCGCTGGGACGCGGCCCCCAGCCCCGGGACACCGACCGCGCTGCTGGCCTGCGCGGCGGCCTGGGTGCGCGGCGAGGCCTCGCCGCCGGAGGTCGTCTGGGAGGTTGGCAACTGCGCCGGCCCGCTGGCCATCACGGTGTTGCGGCACTGCCTGGAGCAAGACGCCAGCGACGAGGCGGCGCGCTACCACCTGGCCAACGCCCTGGCGGCGCTGGGCGGCTGGGAGGAAGCCGCGACGCACTGGGCCGCCGCCAGCGACGGCCCGTGGGCGCCCGAGGCGTTGCGCAATCTGGGGCTCTGGGCCTGGCAGATCGGGCAAGACCGCGCCGCCGCCGAGGCGTTCTATCGCCAGGCGGTGGCGGCCGGGGGCACGCCACGCACGGTCGAAGAGCGCGACCGGCTGCTGGCCGAACTGGGCCGCCACGCGGAGCGGCCGGCGCTGCTGCTGGCCGCCCTGGGGCGCTTTCCCAGCGACCCGCGGCTGCCCCTGCGGCTGGCCGCCGCCGAACTGGAGGCGGGCGATCCGCAGGCCTGTCTGCGCCGCTTGACCGGCGCCGGATTCCAGCTCTACGAGGGCGGGTACCTGCCCCAGGCCCTCTGGACGCGGGCCCACCGGCGGCTGGCCGAGGCGGCGCTGACCAGCGATCCGGCGACTGCCGCGCAGCACTACGCCGAGGCAGCCCGGTACCCGGCCGAGTTGGGTGTGGGGGCACCGGCCGAGCAGCGGCACAGCGAGCTCTGGTTCCGCTGCGGCGAAGCCTGGCAGGCCGCCGGCCGCCCCGCCGAGGCGCAGGCCGCCTGGCAACAGGGCGCCGATCCGGGCTTCCGCCACGCCCCCCACCCGCTGCCCGCGGCGGAGCTGATTCCGGAGCTGCCCGCCCGCGGGGTCTCGGCCGGCCGGATCCATCTGCGGCTCTGGCAGGCGCTCTGCCTGCACCGCCTCGGCCGCCGCACGGAGCTGCAGACGGTGCTGCAACGGACCGCCGCGGAGCTCCGCGAACGGCAAGGTGCCGAGACCTGGCAGGCGGCCCTGGAGGCGGTGGCCAGCGGCCGGGTCTGGGACTAGCCAGCGCCACTCCGGCGGGCGGGAGCTGGCTGCTGTGGCGGCTCAGCCCGCGCTCGCTATCCAAGGCAGCATCGTGCGCCAGGCTGAGCGAGGCGTCGCTGATCTGGCGCGGCAGCAGTTCTGGCTCGCCGGGCAGCAGATAGCCGGCGGCGCGCGCCCGCAGCGGGCGTTCGATGACCTCGTGGATTCGTATCCGTCAAGGCAGCGGCGCGGCGGCGATCCACTCCGACAGCGGGCCGACGGCCGGCGTCGTGGCCTCGGGCGAGGGACTCCAACGGATCACCAGCCGCAATCGTTCCACCGGGCCGGCCGGCCGGGCCACCAGGCGCGACCAGCCCTCGTTGCTGGCCTGCGGCGGGGGCTGCACCGCGGAAGTCACCTCCCAGGTCGCGGTGGCCGGTTCCAGGATGTCGCCGTAGAGCGTGGCCGCGCCTTTCGTCAGCACCACCCGTCGCCCGTCGACAACCGCCGTGGCCGTGGTCAGGGCGCCCCACTCGACGGTCACCGGCTCGGCCGCCGTCAACTCGTCGACCACCAGCACATCGCGCCGGTCAAGCAGCGCGAAGCCGCGTCGGACCTCGCGACACAGCGGGTAGGCCGCGCTGAGATCGACCACCCCGTAGGCGCGCTGCGGCGTGCTGCCGAACGCCACGGTCGGGGCCTTGGCGCGCGGCGGCTGGTTGGCACCATTGATCAGCAGCGTGTTCTGGCCCACCGTCATCAGGCGATAGTAGGTCCAGCGCTGGCTGCCGAAGTAGCCCGGCAGATTGTAGTTGTCGGGCCCCGGATCGTCCAGGAAGCGCTGCCCGCCGGCTTCGAGCACGAAGCTGCCGAGGTCGAGATGACTGTGGTTGGCAGCGTTGTCGCCACCCTTGAAGGCCACCCAGGTGGCCTCGCGACTGAGCCAGTCGCCCCGCAAGAAGGTCACGTCGACGCCCCGGAAGGTGCGGTCGAGCGGGTAGCCGCCGGCCTGCGGATCGGACCCAGGTGGTTGCAGCCAGACCAGGTCCAGGGCGTGCCGACCGCCGAGCCGGCGCTGCTCCCAGGCGTAGGCCGGCTTCTGGTACCGCTGCGCCAGCCACAGCAACTCCTCGGACTCCCCAGTCCCGGCGTGGGCGTCGGCGTAGTTGAAAGTCACCCCCGTGGGGCCGCAGAAGTACATTCGGAAGTCACCCGCCTGGTCCAGGCCCGGCAGTTCGGACAGGCCGAAGTCGGTGCCCAGGGCGGTCTGCAGGGCGGCCAGGCAGTAGACCGTGTAGCGCGTGGCGTAGTGCCAGTAGCCCGGTCCTTCGTCCCAGCCGCCGTCGGGCGCGTAGCTCCGCAGCGCGCGCGGCAGGTTGGCGACCGCGGCGCTGAGGATCTCGGCGGCCAGCGCGGGCTCCTCGTCGGCGATGGCCAGCGCGGCGATGGCGTTGCCGCCGTTGCAGACCTGGTTCCAGTTGTGCGACACCGCGGCCCACCAGGCCTTGTTGCGGTAGGCCTCGGCCGCTACCTGCAGGCCGTTGCGCAGCCAGCCCTCCCGGATCGCCTGCCGATCCTCGCCCAACAGCGGCTGCAGCCAGTCCCAGCCGATCCCGAAGGCGTGGTTCAGTTCGGCCGTGTCCAAGAAGTGGGAGGGGTTCCACTTGACCCACCGCGCCGCGGCCCGCAGCTCGGCAACCGCCCGCCGGCCGACAGCCTCGTGGCCGTCGAGACGGTAGATCAGACCGAGGGTGTAGATCCGATCGAGCACGCTGCGCGAGGCCGCCAGCAGGCGTGGCCCGACGATCTTGAACTCCGTCGGCGGCAGCTCGAGCAGCTTCGCCGCGGCGGCGCGCTGCCGCTCGAGCCACTCCTTGGCGACGGCGTCGGACCGCGTCAACTCCCGCAGCCGGGGCAGGTCGGAGTCGAGCAAGATCAGCCGCGGGTGCCCCGCCCGCAAGGTCGCCAGGAGGTCGGCCGGGGCCGGCGCCAGGACGCTGGAGAACAGGGACAGCGACGTCAACAGGCTCATCAGATCGTCTCCTGCGGTCTCAGCCGCCGCGCATCTCGCCAGGCCAGAAGTCGTAAGGGTGGAAGCCACCGAAGATGCCCGCCAGGTTCCAGCAGCTCCCGATCAGGAAGTCGCCCAGGACCAGGCCCAGGAAGAACGGGATCCAGCGCCGGTAGAGCGGCAGACCGCCGAACCGTAGCATCGCCGCCTTCAGGCCGCTGGCCAGGATCAGTGGCATCCAGAGCTGCTCGATGCCCCAACTGCCGGCGATGGCGTAGGCCAGAGGATGCAGCGGCCAGCCGATCAGGCGCACCCGCACGGCGCCGATGGCCAACGCCACGGCGAAGCCGCCGACGGTCGCCAGGGCGCTGCTGGGATCGGGGCGGCGCGGCTGCTGCAGCCAACTCGCCAACTGGTTGTAGGCTTGCACCCCGAACTGGGTGCCCCACTGGTTGACCCGCGCCGACTCACTGCCGTAGTGATAGTAGAAGTGCGGTCCAAGCAGCATCACCAGCCACGGCGCCACCAACGCCGCGACGACCATCGCCGCGGTCAGCGGGCGATGCGCCTGCTGGGTGTCGGCGACCATCTTGTAGCCCTCAAGCTGGTGCGGCATCGGGTGGCTGGCCCAGACCCGGTTGAACCAGAAGAAGGTCGTGAAGCCGACCAGCGTGGCTGGCGTGAAGGTCTGCGGCGAAGCCAGCCGGGTGAAGGTCTCCAGCGGGTTCATGTGGTGCATGTCGTGGGTCGGGAAACCCATCTCGGCGCGGATCCGGGTGATCATCACTGCCAGCGCAAACCAGACACCAAAGAAGAGCAGGGCGACGCCCCACCCCAGCCCGACCTGGGTGCCGAACCAGGACAGCCAGACGATTCCGGCCAGGGCCCCCCAGACGGCCCAGCGGTACTCGCGCCCGTCGGCGTCAGTGGTCCGCCAGAGGGCCAGCCCGCTGCCCAGAGCCGTGGCGAAGTGGCGGCGGCCGACCCACAGGCCCATCACCAGAATCGCCAGGTAGGCGCCGAACGACTGGTCGTCGGTCCAGGGGTAGCCCCCAGCGCGGCTCCAGCCAAACTGCTCCCCGAGCACCCGCTGGGCCAGCAGCAGGCCGTAGAACAGCCAGCACGAGACGCTCAAGTCGAGTGGCATCAGAAAGGCAATGCCAATCGCCCACGGGTAGATCGCCCAGCGCATCCCCCGCAGGCAGGTGAACGGTTTGGCGGCGAACCAGCTCGCCATGCTGTAGCGGCCGACCGGCGGCGAGGGCACCGCCGGCAGCAGGTGGTGGATCCCGGCCATCAGCCCGAGCAACGCCGACAGCGCCACGCCGGCCCAGAACAGCCGCTGCCGCAGCAGGCTGTGCGGCTGCTGGATCAGCGCCAGCGGGAGCTGCAGCACCGGGTAGCTGAGCCGTTCGTGCTCGATCCAGCGGCGGCGCAGGATCAGGTTCAGGCAGAGCATCGTCAGCAACAGCACGCTGGCGAAGGGACACCAGACCAGCGCCGGACGCAACCAGCCGCGCAGGTGGACGGCGGTCCAGAGCGTGCTGTTGCCGAGGTAGAAGTCGTTGTAGACCGCCGGGTCGTCGATCAGCGCCCAGTCGGGCAGCCGGTCCAAGAACAGGCTGGCCCATTTGTTCTCGGGCGACGCGAAGCGGTAGGGATGCGCCAGCAGCGTCAGCAGGATGCCCATGAAGTTGTGGCTCATCAGGGCGCCCTGCAGCGAGAGCATCAGGTAGACGGTGATCAGCTCGCCCGGCCGCAGTGCCCAGCGGGGCAGCAGGCGCTGCAGCAGCAGGTTGGCCAAGGTCAGGACGAACAGGATGGCGACGGCGTTGAAGAACGGCGCGGCGTAGGTCGCGAAGCAGTAGAAGACGACCTCGACGTGCCAGTTCCAGGCCACCAGCAACGGCATCAGCGCGAGGCCGATCAGGATCGCTCGGCCCGGTCGCCAGGGCTGTTCGTGCGCGTCGCTCACGCGGCGGACCTCCGCTGCGCTGGTTCACCACCCGACCGGCGACTTCCTGCGGCCGCCAGGCTCAGCGCGCCGGGCCCAGCCACTGCCGCAAGAAGGCGCGCGTGCCTTGCAAGAAGATCGCGTGGGGGCCGTCGGTCCACTCGATGCTCGCTCGGCCGCCCAGCTTCAGCAGCGACCAGCGGCGGTAGGCCCGGCCCCACTCGTGGCCGACCCACTCGTCGAGCCCGACCCCGTCGTGGTGGCCGCGTTCGACCATGAACGGCCGCGGGCAGATCAACCAGGCCATCTCAGCGTAGTTGAACGTCGGGCCGAGGTCGAACTCGAACATCTCCCACTCGCGGGTGTAGAGGTAGCTGCCCGGCTGATCGACCGCGGCGCACTTCCGCAACCACTCGTTGAAGTCCGCCGAGCAGATGCTCAGGCAGTACTGGGTCAACACGGCGGGGACCCGCATCGCCGTCTTGCCGCCGTAGCTGATGCCGTAGAAGGCGATCTTCTCGGGCACCACAAAGGGCTGCTCCGCCAGCCAGCGCAAGATGGCGTCGTGCTGCGCGATGATGAATGAGAAGAGGCTCAGCCCGAGCGGATTGGCCTGGCGCTGCAGCGTGCGGAAGTGGTCGTAGAAGAGGTACGGATTCTGCGGTGCGAAGACGACGTAGCCCTCCTCGGCGGCCAGCCGGTGGCCCCAGGCGTGGTAAGCGTCGGCCGGGTCGGGGTAGGCGCCGTTCTCGCAGCGGCCTTCCAGCCCGTGCTGGCAGACCACCACCGGTCGTCGCTCGCCCGGCTGCAAGTCGCGCGGCAGCACCAACATGCCGTAGGCCGCGACATCCGGGGCGACTTCCAGCACGACCTGCCAGATCCGGCACTCGGCCGTCTCGCGGACGAGGCGGCTACGCGGGCTGAGCGGTCCTGGCTCGTCGGGCAGCCGGCCGATCAGGTCGCGGTGGAAGCGCTCACGGTAGCCGGCCGTGCTGGTCTCCCAGGTGGCCACACTGCTAGGGTCGGCGGCGGCCCAGAACTGCTCGCGCTCGTCGCGGGCAGCCCGGACCAGCCGCTGGGTGTGCTCGATCCAGGTGTCGACCAGCCGCTGCTGCAGTTCGTCCGCGGGTTGCGGCGCCACCTCGGCGACCAGCGGCGGAGCGGCCTGCCAGGCCAGTCCGAGCGCCGCGGCGAAGGGCTCTTGGGCAGCGGCGACGGCGGCCAGCAGGCGCGGCTCCGGGCCGGCCGACCAGCGCTGCTGCAGGCGGCTGAACTCGGCGGCCACCGCCGCGGCGGGCGGCGGGCGGAGGTCGCCCGGGGTGTGGCCTTGGGTCGTGTCGCTGGGCACCGGCCCGGTCAGCGTGGGGTACTCGGCGGCCACCAGCAGCAGGGTCCGGGGCGCCACCAGCGCGGCCACTTCGGCGTCGCCCCAGGCCGTCAGCAAGCGCCAGACGTTGCGGTCGATCGGCTGCTGCCAGAGCGTCTCGCGTGGTTCGAAGGCACCCGCCACGACCGTTGCCTGCACCCGCTCGTCGAGCGCCGCGGTCCACAGTGCCAACAGGCCGCCCTCGCCCTGGCCCCACAGCCCGGCTGGCAGGCCGCTGCCGCAGGCGCCGAGGGCGGCCCGGACGGTGTCGATCTCGAAGCCGATCAGGTGCCGCCCCAGCTCGAAGGCGGCGCGGTAGATGAACTCGCGACTGCTGATCGCAAAGGCCCGCCGGCCCGGCCAGCCGGCGTGGTCGATCGCCCGGCTGACCAGCCGCGGCAACAAGACCTGGCAGCCGCTGGCGGCCAGCCCGCCGGCGGTCTCGCCCAGCGGCCCGGCCAACCACTCCTCCGGCGCGGTGGCGCAGTCGCCGAGCAGCACGACCGTGGCCCGCGGCGCCGTCGGCGGGGTCAGCAGCAGGCCGTCGGCCTCGACTCCGCGGTAGACTTCCCAGCGCGCGGCCCGGACCTCAACGGCGTCGCCGGCCCACAGCAAGCGCTGGTCGACCCGCAGCCGTGACGCCGCGAGCGGGGTGGCTGTGCCCAGCAGCTTCGCCAGCTCGGCGCGTTGTTGCGCCGGCGGTGAGGCTGGACGGAGGTCGCGCTGGCTGGCGGCCGTCGCGGTGGCGCGGTCAAGGTAACGGTGCAGCCCGTCGACCAGCCAACGGGCGAGGTCCCCGGTCAGCTCAAGCGGCGCGGTCTGGGGCAGGACTTCCGGCAGGTGCGCGGCCATCGCAAGCTCCGGCCGCTCCGATTGGCAGTGGACTACCAGTTCCCTTCCCGCACCAGCCGCTCCTGAATGTCGATCAGCTCCTGCGGCAGCCGCAGGCGGGGCGTGCCGTCGTCGTCGCGACTGACCCCGATGTGCAGCGTCTGCTGCGGCCCGACATAGAATAGGCCGGAGTCGATGGGGTACGGCCAATCGCGATGGCAGCGCTCGGCCAGCGCCAGCAGGGCGCGCAGGCGCGTCAGGCCGGCCTTGTTCCAGGGCGCGAAGCTCAGCACATCACGCGCCGGCACCGCCACCAGGGCGCCGCACTCGGCCAGGTCCGGCACCAGGTCGTCCAGAATCAGCAACCGCGAGGAGTCGAAGCCGTCGTCACCGTCGAGCGCCCAGTGCTGCGGCTCCATTTGCTGCACGGTGGTCAACTCGGTCTGCCGCCGCAGGTTATCGAGCGCCGTCTGCAGCAGCAGTTCGCCGCCGTTGCCCCAGGCCTCGAGCTGCGGGCGGGTGATGTACTGCAGCCCGCCGTCGAAGCGCGCCGCCATGGTCAGCAGCAGCACCTCGCCGAAGGGGTGCGCGACCGCCTCGCGACAGCGCTGTTGCAGCGCCGCGGCGCTCCGCCGGCCGTGCACGACGGGCCAGATCAGCGGTTGCCAGACGTCCCAGTCGGGGTCCGCAGCCCGCCGCGCGGCGCCGGTCTCGACGACCAGCTCGGCGACCGCCTCGCTCCAGGCCGCCGGGGACTCCCCCAGCAGGACCGCCTGCAGCGAGTCCCAGGCGAAGTTCAGCTCAAACTCCTGCCAGCCGACGGTCACCTCATCGGCGCTGCCGGCCAGGGCCACGGCGCCGACGGCGGTCAAGGCGTGCTGCAAGGCCAGCGCCAACGGGTTGGCGGCATCCATCGGACTAGCCCGCGGCGGCGTCTTGCCGCAGGTGGCAGTGCTTGTACTTCTTGCCTGAGCCACACCAGCAAGGCTCGTTGCGGCCGGGCAGGTCTTTCGTCACGACGGTTGGATTGAGCAGCTCGGCGCGTCGGACCACACTCTGCTGCTCCGTGGGCAGCGCGCCGATCTGCGCGTCGAGCAGGCTCTCGAACTCGTCGCCGACGGCCTTGCGGACCAGGCCGACCGCGGCGGCGGCGACCGCCAACTGCTCGCCGTCCTGGGCGGCGGCGGCGATCACTTCAACCTGCAGCGCTTCGGCCAGGGCGGTTGGCCAGTCGTCCAACCGGCGCGCCGCGTTGGCCGCGTTGCCGTGCGGGGTGGCCCGCTCCTCGGCAGTCGCCGTGTCCGGCACCGTGGCGGCGGCTTCCTGATACTTCGCCAAAGCGTCGGCCCACTCCTCAAGATCGCTGTGGACCGTGCCGAGATTGTTGAGGACGATCGCCGCGGCCAGCGCGTCGTCGTTGGCGCGAGCTTCGGCGAGTTCCTTATCGAGGGCGGTGATCCGCGCCGCGAGGTCTTTCTTGCGGCCATCCTCGGTCGGGGTTCGGCGCCAACGCATCGTCTGCTCCTGGGGTTCGGCGGCCTATTGTACCACGGGCGCCCCCAGGCGCCAGGGCGCCGGCAGCGTTGACCGGCGGGCCTGATGATGATACTGTCGCCGCGTGGCGGGAGATGGCTGTGCAGCGCTCGCAGATCAATGCCCTGATGCGCGAGGCGGAAGAGTTCTTCGCGGCTCACCGGTTTGCGCTGCCACTGTGGGCCGCTTGGTCGCCAGCCGACTGGGCGGCCGCCGGGCCGGAGGCGGCCGAGGTGCGCCGGCACCAGCTCGGCTGGGACATCACGGACTTTGGGCTGGGCGACTTCGAGCGCTGTGGCCTGCTGCTGTTCACCATTCGCAACGGCAAACTGGGTGATCCGCGCTCGCAGAAGCCCTACGCCGAGAAGATCATGATCGTGCGCGAGCGGCAGTTGACGCCGCTGCACTTTCACTGGCAGAAGATCGAGGACATCATCAACCGCGGCGGCGGCGAGCTGGTGATCGAACTATACAACTCCGAGGCCACAGAGGCCAAGGCTGCCACGCCCGTCACCGTCAGCATCGACGGCGTCACGCAGACCGTCCCGGCAGGCGGACAGGTCCGCCTGCGGCCGGGCCAGAGCATCACGCTGCCGCCGCGGCTGTACCATGCGTTCTGGGGTGAGGGTGGCCAGGTGCTGGTGGGCGAGGTCTCGGCCGTCAACGACGACGCTGGCGACAACCGCTTCCACGACCCACTCGGCCGCTTCCCGGCGATCATCGAGGACGAGCCGCCGCGGCATCTGCTATGCACGGAGTATCCGCCGCATCCGGGGGACTAGCTTGAAGCGTGCCGTCTGGCTGGTTGGTGTGCTGCTGGCCTGCCGCCTGGTGGTGGCAGCCGACGCGCCACCCACCTGCCGGGCGCTGCTCGCTGCCCCGGCGACCGGACCGCTGACCCTGCTGCTGGACGGCACGCCGGTCGCCCTCGGCGCTTACGGCGAGCTGACCGCCTGGGCCGCCGTGGCGCCTGGGCCGCACAACCTGAAGCTGCTGGGCGGCACGCCGCAGCAGCTCTGGGACGACCGCGAGACGACCTTCGAGAGCGGCCAGCGGATCACCCTGCTGGTCGCCCCACAGCCACCCGGCGCCGTGCTGCTGCGGCTGCTGGAGCCGGCCCTGCCAACCGCCGAGGCCGGCCGCCTGCGGGTCGTCAACCTGCTCGCCGAGACCGGCGCCGTCGACGTGCTGGCCCTCGGGCAGGTGCCCTTCGCGACGCTCGGCCCGCGGCAGGTCTCGCGCAGTGTGGAGCCCACCGCGGCCGAACGGTACGCCCTGCGGCCAGCCGGCGGCGGCATGCCCTGGTTGACCACCGACGTGCTGCGCGTCGGCGCGCGGCAGACGGTTACCTTGTTCGCCATCGGCCAGCCTGGCGCCAGCGGCGAGGCGGCCGCGCGCTGGGTGGTCGACACGCAGCCCTGGCCCGCGTCCGCCGTCGCGCCGCCGGCCGCGCCCGAGCCGATCCGGCCGCCACCGCCAGCCACCCGCCTGCGCGTGCTGCACGCCGCCGCCGGCAGCGCGCCGCGCAGCGGCACCTTGGGCGGCCGGCCGCTGTTCCGCGACCTGGCTTACGGTCAGGTGACACCCTACTTGCCGCTCTCACCCGGCGCGCCGGAGCTGCTGGTCAGCGGCGATCCGCCGGCCGCGCAGGCGCTCGGGCTGCAGGAGGGTGGCAGCTACACGCTGCTCCTGGTCGGCGAACCGCGGCGCCTGCTGAGCTGGCTGTTCCGCGATGAACCGCCGGCCGACCCGGCCACGGCGCAGGTCCGCGTGGTGCAGTGTTGTCGGCAGCCGGCGACGGTCGACCTGCTCGCCGGGGACACGGTGCTGGAGGCCGGCCTAAGTTACCTGCAGTACGGCCCCTACCGCCCGTTGCCGGCGACCACCCGGCGGCTGGCCTTGCGGCCGAGCGGCCAGGACGTGATCCTGCAGACTCTGCCGCTGGTCCCGGCGGCGGGCCGCAGCTACACCGTGTTGGTCTGCGGCGCCTGGGCCGAACCAGCCACGGCGCCGACCTTGCGGCTGCTGGAGGATGGGTAACACACCGTGGACCGTGCCCTCCGCCTGGCCTGGTTTGCCTGTGCCGTGACCCTGGCGCTGGTCGCCTTCGTCGCCGCGACGGCCTACAGCACCGCGCGCGACAAGCTGGCGGACTCCTTCGCCGACGCGCAGTACCTGACCAGCTTGGAGACGGCGCGCCACCTCAAGAACAAGTACGACGCCGCCGGCCTGGGGCTGCGGCTGCTGGCGCAGGAGCGCGCCGCGCGCGGGACCGCCGAGGGCGCCTGGCTGGCGGGCAGCCCGCAGACCGCCCTGCTCCGCGTGCTGCTCGACGATGCGCCGCTGACCTACCTCCGGCTGGACCGCGACGGCCGGCCCTTGGAGCGCCACCCGGCCAGCGGCGAGCTGCCCCCGCGCGAGTTCCTGGCGGTCAGCTTCACGCGCAGCATCGCCCGGCAGCGGCCGGTGCCGGTGGTCTACCGTACCGCCAGCGGCGCGGCCCGCCTGGTGATGGTCCTGCCGGTCGAGCCGCAGCCCGGCCGCCGCACCGCCGGGCTGGCGCTGTTGCTCGACCTCGCGCCGTTCTTGCGGCCGGTGGTACGCGATCAGCAAGTCGATTCCCACCTGCTGGTGATCGATCCGGCCAGCCTGGTGGTGCAGTCAGCCACGCTGCCGGTGCCCGAGCGGGCCCGGCTGACCGAGCTGATCCGCGTCGACAGCCAGGCCCTGCTGGACGGCATCAAGGCCGGCAAGGGCGGCAAGGAGCACAACGCGCTGAGCCGGCCGGAACTCGGCCTGGGGCCGCCCCAACCGGTGCTGCTGGGCCTGCAGGGGCTCGATCTGGGCGGTGAGGATTTCTGCATCGCCGCGGTCGCCGCGCGCAAACCGCTGGTCGAGGGCTTCCTGGCGCTGATCCTGCGCTGGATGCTGCTGATCGGCACCGTCGTGGTCCTCGGAATGGCCAGCTTCGTCGGCCTGGTGACCCGCTCCAAGGCCTCGGTTGAGCAAGAGCAGCGGCGCAGCGAGGAACGGCACTCGCTGCTCAAGATCAGCCAGTCGCTGCTCAGCGAGCGCAGCCTGCAAGAGGTCCTGACCCGCATCAGTGACGAGGCGGTGGCGCTCTTCCGCGCCGAAGGCGCCACCATCGCGCTGGTCGACGAGGAGACCGACGAGATCGTCTTCCACTATGTCTCCTCCCGGCGGCAGGAGGTCGTGGCGCAGTTGCAGGGGCTGCGGCTGAAGAAGGACCAGGGCCTGCTCGGGTGGGTCGTCTCGACCGGCCAGGCGGTGGTCGTCAACGAAGCCAAGAAGGACCGACGCGTCACCAAGAGCGTGGATGAGAAGACGGGCGGCCAGACGCAGTCGCTACTCTGCGCGCCGTTGGTGAACCAGAAGGGCGAGTGCTTCGGCGCGGTGGAGCTGGTCAACAACCTCGACACACCGTTCCAGGATTCCGACCTAGTGCTGCTCCGCTCGCTGGCCGTGACCGCCTCGGCGGCGGTCGAGCGGGCGGTCTTCCTGGAGCGCGAGGCGGCCCAGCAGCGGCTCCAGCGCGAGATGGAGATCGCCCGCACGGTGCAGCAGGGGCTGTTGCCGCGCAGCTTCCCGAAGCTGCCGGGGCTGACCGTGGCCGGCCACAGCGACCCGGCCCGCGAGGTTGGCGGCGACTTCTACGACTTCATTCCGGTCGGCGACCATCACCTCGGCCTGGTGATCGCCGACGTCGCCGACAAGGGCCTTGGCGCGGCGATGTTCATGGTGATGTGCCGCAGCCTGCTCTACAGTTGCGCCCACCGCGAGCTGAGCCCGGCCAAGGTGCTCGAAGAGCTGAACAGCCGGATCCTCGAGGTCAGCAGCTCCGACCTCTTCGTGACCGTCTTCTACGGTCTGCTGGACGTCCGCAGCCGGCGCCTGACCTACACCAATGGCGGCCACAACCCGCCGCTGCTCTACCGCTTCGGCAGCGGGGTGCTGAGCCAGGTCAAGCTGCCGGGCATGGCGCTCGGCGTGCTGGAGCCGCTCGGGCTGGACGAGGCGACCATCGATCTGGCGGTTGGTGACCGGCTGGTGCTCTACACCGACGGCGTGACCGACGCCATCAACCCGCGCCTGGAGCAGTTCGGCACCGACCGCCTGGCTGCGGTGGTGGCCGCCAACGGCGACCACGACGCCGCTGCCACCGTCGCCGCGGTGCGCACCGCCGTGGAGACCCATGTCGAGGGCGAGCCGCAGTTCGACGACATCACGCTGGCCGTGTTGCAGGTGACCACGCAGCCCGGTGAGACCATCGACTGGCTGGCCGAAGTCCGCGCCCGCGGGTAGGCCAACCGCTCAGCGCAGGATCGCGAAGAAGTCGTCGACGGTCCACTCGATGGTCTGCTCGTCGAGTTGCTTGACCGCCGGGCTCTTGGCCAGCCAGCCGGCGATGGAGCAGCCCGGCAGCATCCGCGCCGTGAAGGTGTAGGGTCCGGGCTGCCGGTAGGGCGCAATGCTCGCCCGGCGCTCGACGGCCGCCGCGCAGCCGGACTCAATCTCCGCCAGGACCTGCGCCCGCGGCCGATGCAGGGCCAGTTCCACACCCAGCCCGAGCTTGGTGGGGACCGTGACGATGTCCGGGATCAAGGCGCTCGCCTCGGCGCAGGCGCGGTCGTCGCCGCTCAGGAAGATGGTCGGGAAGCCGAGCAGCCCGGCCTGCAGGGCGTGCCAGCCGAACTCGCCGATGGGCTCGCCGTTGATCCGGTAGAACTCGACGGTCTTGGACGAGAAGGTGTGGCAGAGCGGGGCGCAGGGCGTGCCGGCCATGGCGTGCTGGCCGACGAACAGCAGCGCGTCGAACCCGCCGTCGAGGCCGTAGGGCGAGCGCAGGCCGACGCCGTGGGCCAACAGGCTGACCCGTTCATCGAGACTCGGCTCGTCGATGCCCCCACTGCCATGACCGTCCAGCACGACGATGTCGGCGGCGGGGTCGGCGGCCAGGAGGCCTGCCACGGCGGCGTTGACCTCGGCGGTCAGGAACTGCGCCGCCTGCCGTTTGGCCGGCGTCCAGTCCGCGACGCGCGTCTGCTCCCAACGGTTGACACCCCAGGGGCCCTCCAAGTCAGTCAGCACGTAGTACCGCACGGCGGCTCTCCGAACGGTGTTCGCTTCGGCTGCTGGAGCGCGCTTCCTGCCGGCAGCAGAAATGCAACGGGACGGTAACCGATCCTTGGGTGCGCTGGCTGCACACCGGGCCGACATCAAGGGTAAGAGCCGGCGGAGAAGGTGATGCGGTCAGCGGCCAGGCGAGCCTATCTGAAGTACCCGCTGCTGGCACTGCTGGGCACGGTCGCGGCGACGGTAACCTGGTGGCCCCTCCGGCACCCGGCGGCCGCCCCCGTGGCCGCTGCCCTGGCCGCCGCGCCCACGGCGGTCTGCGGCGCCTGGCTGCCGTCGGGCGGCCTCGCCCTGGCCACCGCCGACGGCCAACTGCAGCTCCACCGCGGCACCCAGCACCGGCTGCTGGAACAGCCACTCGGGCCGCTCAGCAAGTTGGTCGCCAGCCCCGCCGGTGATCGGCTGCTGCTGCTCAGTCAGGGCGGCCAGGCCGCGCTGCTGGAGCTGCCCGGCGGCTTGCTGCAGGTGCTCGAAACGCCCGGCGGCGAGCTGGCCGACGGGGCCTTCTCGCCCGACGGGGCCTACCTCACCCTGGCCACCGCCACGGGCGAGCTGGCGCTCTGGCAGACCTGCGACGGCCTGCTGACGACCGTCGGCAACACCTTCAGCGAGGACCGCGCGGCGCTCCGCGCCGTCGGCTTCAGCCCCGGCGGCGACTTCCTGGCAGCCGTCACCGCCACCGGCTGGTGGCAGCTCTGGCAGGTCGAGCCGGCCGCCGATCTACCGCCCGGGCTGACCCAACTGGTCGACCGTCCCGTCTCGTTGGTCGGCGGCCTGAATGCCCTCGCCTGGGATACTACCGGTGATCACCTGCTGGTGGGCGGCGACGACGGCTGCCTGCGGCGTTACCGCCTCGCGGACGGCCAGCTCGAGGCGACCTGTGTGGTCGGCACTCCGGTCCGCGCCTTGAGCTTCGACGCCACCAGCGGCGCCGTGCTGGCTGGCGGGCTCGACGGCACCCTGGCGCGCTGGGCCGCCGATGGCCAGGTCCAACGCTGGCGCGACGTCGGCGACTTGTCCTGGCTGCTGGCCCTGCCCGGCGCCAGCGCCGCCGTGGCGGCCAGTCCCCCACGCCTGCTCAAGCTGCGCTGACCGCCTGCGCCACGGAGCGCACCGTGTCAAGCAGCTCGGCCAGATCGGCCAGGCTGGTGAACGGGTTGATGATGGTGACCCGCAGATGCAGCCCGCTGGGCAACTGTGTCTGCACCAGGTAGAACCGCCCCGACTCCAGGATCCGCCGGCGGATGGTCGCCTGCAGCGCGTCGAGGTCGGTCGCCCCGGGCGGCGTGTGGCGGAAGCAGACGATGTTGCACTGCGGCTCGACCGGTACCTCAAAGTCGGTCTGTTGGCGCAGCAGGGCGGCGAACTGCGCGCCGAGTTCGAACCGGGCCGCCACATGGTCGGCAAAGAGCGCCTCGCCGTACGTTGCCAGCGCGACGTAGAGCGGCACCGCCATCATCGGCCGGGTACACTCCAGGGTCCGCCCGCAGAGGTTGTACCACTCGTCGCGCGGGTCGCGGCGGTGCAGCAGGTAGCTGGCCTCCTGCGCGAAGCACTCGAACGAGCGGCGCCCTTCGCGGAACAGCACGGCGGTGCAGAGCGCCGGCAGGAGCATCATTTTGTGCGCGTCCCAGACCACCGAGTCGGCGCGCTCAATCCCGCGCAGCAGCGCCGCGTGGCGGGTGCTGAGGCAGGCCGGCGCGCCGTGCGCGCCGTCGACGTGCAGCCACAAGTCGTGCGCCGTGCAGAAGTCGGCGATGGGCTCCAACGGGTCGAACGCGCCGGTCGCGGTGGAACAAGAGCTGGCGACCACCGCAATCGGGCGCCGCCCGCTGGCGACGGCGGCGGCGTAGGCAGTCGGCAGGGCAGCCGGGTCGAGCCGGTAGCGGGCATCGACCGGCACGGCCACGGCCCCGGCGGCGCCGAGGCCCATCACCTGCAGCGCGCGGGCCACCGAGTAGTGCGCCTGCGCCCCGACCAGCACCGCCGGCAGCGGACCGCCGGCGACGCCATCGTGCCAGACATCATGGCCCGATTTGGCCTGGCGAGCCGCCAGCAGACCCGTCAGGTTGCCCAGTGAACCGCCCGAGACAAACACCCCGTCGACACCCTCGCCCCAACCCAGCCGGGCGCCCATCCAGCGGGCCAGCAGGCGCTCCAGAGCGGTCGCCACCGGGCCCATTTCGTAGACCGCCGTGGCGCTGTTCAGGAGGCTGCAGACGAGCTGACTGAGCGCCGCCTGGGGCAGCGCCGGGGTCACCTGGTGTCCGACGTAGTGCGGGTGCTGCAGGTGATTCGACTCGGCGATCACGGCGCCGAGCAGCGCCTCCGGATCGGCCCCGCCAGCGAACGACCGCGACCACCGGGCGACCTGCTCGTCAGGCTCGCGCCACGGCAGCACGGCGCTCTCGGGACGGGCCTGTTGCGCTGTCAGATGCTCGGCCAGGTGGTCGACCAGGCGATGCCCCAGCGCGCGGAAGGCCGCCGGGTCGAAGGCCGCCGCCAGAGCGGGTGGTACGTCCATCGCGTGCTCCCTACGGGGCGCCGTCGAAGATCAGCGTGCCGAAGCGCGCCGGGGCGTGCGGGTCGGGACTGCGGCGGCCGGAGTGCGACCAGAGGCACAGCGCACGGTCCGGCGCGGTGCCATTCCAGCGACAGAGCTGGGCCCGCCAGCGGTCGCCCGGGCGGGGGGTGTAGCTGGTCAGCAGGTCGCTGAAGTTGCGCAGCGGAATGGCCACTTCGAGCTGGAACCCGCGGTCCTGGTCCCCGCGCTGGTTGAGGGTGCCGTCCAGCCGGGTCTGCAGCCAGTAGCCGCTGGCGTTCCAACGCGTGAACAGATTGGCCCCGCTGACGACGCAGTAGTCGTACATCACGGCGCGGCAGTTCATCTCGAAACCGACGTAGCAGAGCGGCTTGGCCGGGTTCGGCTGGACGAAGATCTCGCAGCAGTCGTCCTGGTAGGTTGGATCGTCGGTGGTCTGATGGATCGCCGTCAGGTCGTGGTCGACGCAGTCGTAGGCGACGTACATGAAGACGTCATCCCACATCAGTCGCACCACCGTGGCGTCGCGCGGACCGGTCTGGGTGTCCCACCAGTAGGTCAGGTTGACTGGAGTCGCGCCCTCCCACTCGCCGGGGCTGAGGCTGCCATCGATCGCCGGCGGGCGGGCCGCGCGGGCCACGTGCAGCTCGGGCAGCGGCGGCACCTGGTCGGCTGGCAGATCCTGCGCCACGGCGGCGCAGGTGGTGAGCCCGACAAACCAGACCAGCAACGTGCGCATCAGGTGCCTCCTCCCAGGCGGGCGGCAACCACTCCGTAGAGCGCCTCGGCCGCCGCCACGCGGTCGCCGAGGGCCGCTTCCAGCCGGGCCCGGTGATTCGCCGCGCGGTGCGGATCGGCATCCGCGCGGAGGTTGATGTAGACATTCAGCGCGGCCGAGCGCAGCGCCGCGGCGGCCAACAGAGCGGCCATCCCCGCGTCGCTGACGGCCAGCGTCGAGCCCTTCTCGACGATCACCGGCACCAGGTCGATCACCGCCGCGGCGGCTTCGGCGATCCGCAGCGGGACCTCCGTCGCCGGGCCCAAGGCGGCCTGCAGCACGGCCTCGCGTTGGGGGGCGCCCGGCGGCACACGGTAGGCCGCGGCGAGTTGCTCGAACGCGTCGACGTCGGCCTGGATCTGCTCCTGCAGCGTCGCCCGGAGGGTCTCACAGCGCTCTCGGACAGCGCGCAACTCGGCTTCCCAAGCGGCATACTTCTTCTTGCCGATGGTCAGGCAACAGACCATCGTGCCGAGTCCGGCGGCCAGTGCGCCGGTCACGGCAGCCACCGATCCGCCCCCTGGCGTCGGATCGGCCGAGGCCAGGCGGGCGAGGAACTCGTCGAGCGAAAGATTGACCACAGGCGGCTCCCGGCAGATACTGTGAGGGTTCGCAGCGGGCGGCGGGGGACCTCCCGACGCGCGACACCCCACCCTGTCGGACCGCCAGGGGCGATCTGGAGAGAGCGATGGCCGTCGAGCTGGAGTTCGATTACAGCAATCTGATGGGCAGCAATGTCGGTCTGCAACACGGTCTCCAAGAAGCCGAAATCGCCGCGTTGCAGCCGCTCGTGGACCGCATCCACAAGCAACTGGCCGACGACATCGACGAGCAGTGCCGCCACCGCGAGCTCGGCTTCTGGGATCTGCCGCACACCATGCGCGAGGAGCTTCCCAGCCTGCAGGCGGCGGCGGAGCAGTTCAAAGGGCTGGCCGACGCGCACCTGATCCTGGGCATTGGCGGCAGCTACCTCGGCGCGCGGATGCTCTTCGACGGCCTCTGCCACCGGTACTGGAACGAGCTGCCGGCGGACCGCCGCGGCGGCTGGCCGCGGATCTACTTCGAAGGCAACGGCGTCGACAACGACAGTTTTGCCGACCTGCTGGACCGCCTCGGCGACCAGCCGCTGACCGTCCATGTGGTCTCCAAGTCGGGCGAGACCCTGGAGACCGGCCTGGCCTTCCGCGCCGTGCGGCAACGGCTCGGCGACCAGGTCAAGGGCTGGGCCTTCACGACCGGCGACGACACCCGGGTCGACCGCTTCTGCCGCTCGCTCGACCTGCCCAACCTGCAGGTCTTCAGGCTGCCCGACAATGTTGGCGGGCGGGACAGCGTGCTGACCCCGGTCGGCCTGTTCCCGGCCGCGATGATGGGCCTCCAGCTCGACCAGTTGCTCGACGGCGCGCACCAAATGCGCGACTGCTGCCACGCCAACAGCCACATCACCCGCAATCCGGCCTACCTCTACGCCGGACTGCAGCACCTCAGCGAGCTGGCCGGTCGCAACATCTCGGTGATGGCGGTCTGGTCCAAGGCGTTGGAGAGCTTCGGGCTGTGGTACGACCAGCTCTCGGCGGAAAGCCTCGGCAAAGAGGGCCGCGGTCGGACGCCGCTGACCGCCGTCTGCACCCGTGAACTGCACAGCCGGGGGCAGCAGCACCAGGCCGGCAGCCGCGACAAAGTGATCACCAACCTCTTCGTCCGCGAGCCGAACCGTGAGAAGGTCCGCACCGAGGACGATCCCGGCGACGACGCCGAACGTGCTATCTACGCCAGCGAGCGGATACCGACCGCCGAGGAGCAGGGCCGCACCGACGGCTACTTCTTCGCCGCCGGGCGGTCCTTCGCGGCGGTCAACGAGTTCGCCTTCATGGCCACCGACAGCGCCTACGCCAAGGACCAGCGGCCGGGCCTCAGCCTGACTGTGCCGCGGCTCGACGAAGAGCACCTCGGCGCGCTGATCTTCCTGTTCGAGCTGGCCACCGTGGTGGAGGGCCGGTTGATGGCGATCAACCCGCTCAACCAGCCGGGGGTACAGGCCTACAAGGACTTCCTCACCGGCCTGCTCGGCAAGCCCGGCCTGGAGGCCTACCGCGATGAGTGCCTGGCGCTCCGGGCGGCCACCAAGGGTTATGTCCTGAACGTCGGCAGCGACATCTGAAACGAGGCTCCCCACGATGGCCACCGCGAAGCGTGACGAGAAGGCAATCTGCCCCCGCGCCGAGGACTACGCCCGCTGGTATACGGACCTGGTGCTGCGCTCCGAGCTGGCCGACTACAGCCCGGTCGCCGGCTGCATGGTGATCCGGCCGAACGGCTACGGCCTCTGGGAGAAGATGCGCGACGCCTTGGACGGCATGTTCAAGGAGACCGGCCACCGCAACGCCTACTTCCCGATGTTCATCCCGGTTGAGTTCCTGGCCAAAGAGGCGCAGCACGTCGAAGGCTTCGCGATGGAGTGCGGGGTGGTCACCCACTCCGGGTTGGAGGCCGATCCGGAGAACGGTGGCCTGCGTCCGAAGAGGGCCCTGGACTCCCCGCTGGTGCTGCGGCCGACCAGCGAGACGATCATCTGGCACATGTACGGCCAGTGGATCAACTCCTACCGCGACCTGCCCATCCTGATCAACCAGTGGGCGAATGTGGTGCGCTGGGAAATGCGCACGCGGCTGTTCCTGCGGACCCGCGAGTTCCTCTGGCAGGAAGGCCATACGGCCCACGCCACCGCCGCCGAGGCGGTCGCCGAGGCGACGACGATCTTGGAGGTCTACCGCCGCTTTGCCGAGGAGTACATGGCGGTGCCGGTGCTGACGGGGCTGAAGACCGAGGCTGAGAAGTTCGCCGGGGCGGTCGACACCTACACGCTGGAAGCCCTGACTCAGGACGGCCGGGCGATTCAGGCCGGGACCTCGCACTACCTCGGCCAGAACTTCGCGAAGGCCTTCGACGTCACGTTCCAGACCGCCGAGAACACCCGCGACTTCGTCTACGCCACGTCCTGGGGCGTCAGCACACGGCTGATCGGGGCACTGGTGATGTGCCACAGCGACGACAAGGGCCTGGTCCTGCCGCCGCGGCTGGCGACCAACCAGGTGGTGGTCGTGCCGATCGGCCGCAAGGACGAAGAGAAGGCCCTCGTGGCGCCGGTCGTCGAGCGGTTGCGCGCCGAGCTGAAGCCGTTCGACGTAATCGTCGACAGCGACGACTCCAAGTCGCCCGGCTTCAAGTTCGCCGAGTGGGAGCTGCGTGGCATCCCGCTGCGGATCGAGTGTGGCCGGCGTGACGTCGAGGCCGGGCAACTGACCTTGGCGCGGCGGGACACCGGTGAGAAGAAGACCATCCCGCTGGCCGGCGACGTGGCCGCGGCCATCCGCGGCGAGCTGGACGTGATGCAGCAGGCGATGTTCCAGCGGGCACTCGACTTCCGGGCCGCCAACACCCGCACGGTCGAGACCTATGACGAGTTCAAAGAGGCGCTGGGCCCCGAAGGCGGTGCGGGTTTCCTGCTGGCGCATTGGGATGGCACCACTGCCACCGAGAAGCGGATCCAGGAAGAAACCAACGCCACGATCCGCTGCCTGCCCGACCAGTTCCCCGCAGAGCCGGGTCGGTGCATCGTGACGGGCGAGCCGTCGGCCCGGCGGGTGGTCTTCGCGCGGTCATACTGACGTCCCGAGGGGACCGTAGACAGCCGCGCGGGCGATGCCGTACACTGGCGGCGGAGGGTCGCGATGGCCATCGGGACCGGCGTCACTGTCGAGGAGTTCGCCCAGTTGCCGTCGGACCTGCGCGCCGAGCTGGTGGCGGGGGAGATCGTCACAATGCCACCCGCAGGGTACGACCACGGGGCTCTCAATGGCGAGTTGGCGATGGCCCTGGGTGCGGTCATCCGGCAGCATCGGCTGGGGCAACTGCTGACGTCGGAGACGGGGTTCCGACTGGCCGACGCCACGGTCCGCTGCCCCGACCTGGCCTTCGTCAGCGCCCAGCGAGTCCCACCCGCGAGTCGCCGTGGCTTCGCCGAGGTAGTGCCCGACCTCGTCGTCGAGGTCGTCTCGCCGAGCGACCCGCGAGCCGCCGCGGTCGACCGGGCGCTGCTCTGGCTGACGGCCGGCTGCCGCGTGGTTTGGCTGGTCTGGCCGGCCTCGCGCAGCGTCGACGTCTACCGCGCTGCCGACGATGTCAGCAGTCTGTCGGGCAGCGACGCCCTGACCTGCCCCGACCTCTTGCCGGGCTTCGCGCTGCCTCTCACCGAGCTGTTCGGAGTGCTGGACTGACCCACGGAGGGCCCCATGCGCCGCATCTGCTACCTGCTGCCGTTGCTCCTGCTGGCTCCGGTCACTGCCGATGTGGTGAGCTACTGCGCCGCGCCCGACGCCTGTTACCGTTGGTCGGTCGACAGCCAGCCGAGCCCGGGGATCACGACTCTCAAGCTGACCTCGCAGCGTTGGCAGGGGATCGAGTGGCAGCACACGGTGACCATCGTGCGGCCGAACACGCCCACGGCGCCCGACCTCTGCGTCTTGCTGATCACCGGCGGCGACTACGAGGCGGGGGCGCAGGAGATGATGGCGGCGCGGCTGCTGGCCAACCTCCACGGCCTGACCTTCGCGGTGCTCTGGGACATTCCCAACCAGCCGCTCTGGAACATGCGCGAGGACGACCTGATCGCCCATACCTTCGTGAAGTTCCTGGAGACCAAGGACGACACCTGGCCGCTGCTGTTTGCGATGACGAAGTCGGCGGTGCGGGCGATGGACGCCCTGCAGGCCTGGTCGCAGCGCGATCTGAGGGCGCCGTTCAAGCGCTTCATCACCACCGGCGCCTCGAAGCGCGGCTGGACCACCTGGTTCAGCGGCGTGGTTGACCCGCGCGTCGTGGCCATCATGCCGATGGTCTACGACAACCTCAACCTGACCGCGCAGATGCCCCACCAACTGGCGACCTGGGGCCACTACTCGCCGCAGATTGAGGACTACACCCGGCGCGGGCTGCAGGCCAAGCTGGCGGCGCCGGAGGGAGCGCAGCTTGGGCAGATGGTCGACCCCTTCACCTACCGGCAGCGGGTTGACGAGCCGAAGCTGCTGATCGGCGGGACCAACGACGCCTACTGGACCGTCGACGCGCTCAACCTCTACCGCGACCAACTGGTCGGCGAGGTCAACCAGCTCTACGTCCCGAACTCTGGCCACGGCCTGGCGGACATGCAACGTGTGCTGCACGCGGCGACCGGCTTCAGCAAGCTGGTGGCCACCGGCCGGCCGCGGCCGCAATGGACTTGGACGCACCACACCACCGCGGCCGCGGCCGAGATTATGGTCACCGCCGCGGAGGCGCAGAAGGTCGACGTCTGGGCCGCCAGCGTCGCCGGCGCCGCCTTCGACAAGGCGCAGTGGGCCACCGTGCGCACCACTCGCGACGGGCAGGTTTGGCGCGCCAGCGTGCCGCGGCCGGCCGACCGGCACCTGGCGGTCTTCGCCGAGGCGACCTTCCGGGTCGACGGCCAGCCCTTCCCGCTGTCGACCACCATCAACCTGGTCGGCCCGGGGCAGTAACGCGACGCGGGGGGTGGGCGCGGCGCCAGCCGACCGGCTGCCGGCTCCCCCGCGGTGGGCTTTGCGTTGCGCTGTTCCTGTGGTAGCCTGCGAACCGCGCAACACGTGAGGGAGGCGGGAGGCGCTGATGACCAAAGCTTGTTGGATCTGGCGCACCACCATCGGCAAGAAGGCCGCGATGGCGGTGACCGGGGTGATGCTGCTCGGCTTCCTGGTGGGTCACCTGCTGGGCAACCTGAAGGTCTTCCTGGGGCCCGAGGCGTTCAACCATTACGCCGTCGGGCTGCGGCACTTGGGCGATCCGTTCCTGCCGGAGCGGGCCGCGTTGCTCGTGATGCGGCTCGGCCTGATCGCCGCGGCCGTGCTGCACGTGGTGGCCGTATTCCAGCTCCGGGCGGTCAGTGCGGCGGCGCGGCCGGTGGCTTACACCAAGGGCCACAAGCTGAACTTCACGCCGGCCAGCAGCGCGATGTTCTGGGGCGGTCTGACCCTGGCGGCCTCCATCCTGGCACACCTCGCACACCTCACCTGGGGCACCCTGCACCAGGACTTCCGGCACGAGGTGGTGCTCAACGGCATCACCTATCCCTACGCCGACGCCTACCACAACCTGGTGAGCGGGTTCCAGGTGCCGTGGGTCGCCGCGCTCTACCTGCTGGCGCAGATTCCGTTGGCGATGCACCTCTACCACGGCCTCTGGAGCGCCTGTCAGACGCTCGGCCTGAACCACCCGAAGTACAACCACTGGCGCCGGCCGGCGGCGGCCGTGGTGGCCATCGGCATCGCCGGTGGCTACTGCCTGATCCCGCTGGCGGTGCTCACCGGGCTGGTCACTCTGAACTGACGAGGCGAGGCCAATCATGTTGCTGGATGCCAAGATTCCGGGCGGGCCACTGGCGTCGAAGTGGTCCGAGCACATTCTTCACAGCAAGCTGGTCAACCCGGCCAACAAGCGCAAGTACCACGTGCTGGTGGTCGGCAGCGGCCTGGCTGGCGCCTCGGCCGCGGCGACCTTGGCCGAGCTGGGCTACCAGGTGAGCTGCTTCTGCTTCCAGGACTCCCCGCGCCGGGCGCATAGCATCGCCGCCCAGGGCGGCATCAACGCCGCCAAGAACTACCCGAACGACGGCGACAGCGTGGCGCGGCTGTTCTACGACACCATCAAGGGTGGCGACTTCCGCAGCCGCGAGGCCAACGTGCATCGCCTGGCCGAGGTCAGCAGCAACATCATTGACCAGTGCGTCGCCCAGGGCGTGCCGTTCGCCCGCGAGTACAGCGGGTTGCTCGACAATCGCAGCTTTGGCGGCGCGCCGGTCAGCCGCACCTTCTACGCCCGCGGGCAGACCGGTCAGCAGTTGCTGCTGGGGGCCTACCAGGCGCTGTCCCGGCAGATCGGCCTGGGCACGGTCAAGATGCACCCGCGGACCGAACTGCTCGACCTGATTGTAGTCGACGGGGCCTGCCGCGGCATCGTCGTGCGCGATCTGGTGAGTGGCCAAATCAGCAGTCACCTCGGCGACGCCGTGGTGCTGGGCACCGGCGGCTACAGCAACGTCTTCTATCTGTCCACCAACGCGCTGGGCTGCAACACCACAGCCATCTGGCGAGCCCACCGCCGCGGCGCGGGGTTCGCCAACCCGTGTTACACGCAGATCCACCCGACCTGCATCCCGCAGAGCGGCGACTACCAGTCGAAGCTCACCTTGATGAGCGAGTCGCTGCGCAACGACGGCCGGATCTGGGTCCCCCGCACGCCCGGCGACCGGCGTAACCCGGCCAACATCCCCGACGGCGAGCGCGACTACTACCTCGAGCGGCTCTATCCCAGTTTTGGCAACCTCTGCCCGCGCGACATCGCCAGCCGGCGGGCCAAGGAGCAGGTCGACAGCGGCCGCGGCGTCGGCGAACTGAGCAACGGCGTCTACCTCGACTTCAGCGAGGCCATCGGCCGGCTGGGCCAGCCAACCATCCAGGCCCGGTACGGCAACCTGTTCGACATGTACGCCCGGATCACCGGCGAGGACCCCTACCGGGTGCCGATGCGGATCTACCCCGCGCCGCACTACACGATGGGTGGGTTGTGGGTCGACTACAACCTGATGAGCACCATTCCCGGCCTGCACGTGGTCGGCGAAGCCAACTTCAGCGACCACGGCGCCAATCGCCTCGGCGCCAGCGCCCTGATGCAGGGACTCGCCGACGGCTACTTCGTGCTGCCGGTGACCATCGGCAACTACCTCGCCGGGCCACGGCCCGCGCCGCTGGCCGCCGATGCCGCGGCGGTGCGGGCGGTCGAGGACGAGGTCCGGCAGCGGGTCAGCAAGCTGGTCGACAACGACGGCGACCTCTCGCCGACCCACTTCCATCGCGAGCTTGGGCGGATCGTTTGGAACTACTGCGGCATGGGCCGCAACGCCGCCGGGCTGCGCACCGCCCTAGACCAGATCCCCGTCCTGCGTGAGGAGTTCCACGCCCGGGTGCGCGTGCCGGGCAGTGGCGAAAGCCTCAACCAGGCGCTGGAGCGGGCGGGTCGGGTGGCCGACTACTTCGAACTGGCCGAACTGCTCTGCCGCGACGCGCTGGAGCGCGAGGAGTCCTGCGGCGGGCACTTCCGGGAGGAGCATCAGACCGAGGAGGGCGAAGCCCGGCGCGACGATGTCAACTTCGCCCATGTGGCGGTTTGGGAGTGGACCGGTGCCAGCGGCCAGCAGCGTCGCCACACCGAACCGCTTGCCTACGAAGCCGTCGAGCTGACCCAGCGGAGCTACAAGTGATGAACCTCATCCTGCATGTCTGGCGCCAGGCGTCGCCGACCGCTCGGGGGCGTTTCGAGACCTACACCGCCAACGACGTCAACGAGGAGATGTCGTTCCTGGAGATGCTGGATGTGGTCAACGAGCAGTTGATCGCCAACAACCAGGAGCCGATTGCCTTCGAGCACGACTGCCGGGAGGGCATCTGCGGCTCCTGTGGCGTGGTGGTCAACGGCGAGCCCCACGGCCCGCACCGTGGCGGGGCCACCTGTCAGCTCCACCTGCGGCACTTCAAGTCTGGCGACGAGATCTGGATCGAGCCGTTCCGCGCGAAGGCCTTCCCGGTGCTCAAAGACCTGATTGTCGACCGCGGCGCGCTGGACCGAATCATCCAGGCTGGCGGCTACGTCTCAGTGCGCACCGGCAGCGCTCCCGACGCCAATGCCGTGCTGGTGCCGAAGCAGTATGCCGAGCAGGCGATGAACGCGGCCGAGTGCATCGGCTGCGGCGCCTGTGTCGCGGCCTGCCCCAACGCGGCGGCGATGCTCTTCACGGCGGCCAAGGTCAGCCACCTGGCGCTGCTGCCCCAGGGCCAGCCCGAGCGGACCCAACGCGTCGAGGGCATGGTCGCCCGTGTGAACGCCGAGGCCTTTGGCCATTGCACCAACCACGGTGCCTGTGAGGCCGCCTGCCCAAAGGGCATCAGCGTCGACTTCATCGCCCGCCTCAACCGCGAGCTCCTGAAAGCCGCCGTGCTGCCGCCGCAGGAGCCGTAGGGCGGCCCAGGGTCGACGGCGGCACCTCACCTCACCCCGGCAACGGGTACAGAGCCTCCCGTGGGAAGATCGGGAAGTCGCACGGCTCGGTCGCCGTGCGCCAGCGGCCGACGGCGTCGGGACGGACCTCGATCCGGGCCAGCGGGAAGCCGAGGAACTCCTCCAACCGTGTCAGGGTCGCTTCCTGATGTAGCACGAAGTCCTCGAACCGCACATCCACGCTGTGCTCCGGGCGCGGCGTGGCGCGCATCAGTTCGTACTGGTAGCGCCAACTGATCGCCCGCCGCTGCAGCAGGTCGGCGGTTGGAGTGTAGGGCACGCCGAAGTCGGCCAGGTCGTCGGTGAGGTGCGCGCCGAGGATGCTGTCACGCGGGTCGCGGATCCAGTAGATGGCGTGCAGGCTGGGGTAGAGCCGGCGGATCCAGGGCAGGATCAGCGTGGTCTCGGGCAGCTTCCAGCCGCGGCGTGGCGCGGTGGAGGTGAGCACCGAGGCGAGGTAGCTTTCGACCAGGCGGGTGAACGCCGGATCGATGGGCATCGTGTGCAGCGCGCTGAAGTCCCACTCGACTCCGCCGCGATGGACGACATGCCGGGACATCACGCGGCAGGCCTCGTAGAGGTCTTGCGCTGGGATCAGGTCGCCGGAGACGTTGAGCGGGGCGCCCATGTCGACGCCACTGGCGGTGAGGGTGTGACTCATCGCCCGGGTGCCGCTATGGCCGCGGCCGATGATGGTGATCAGCATGGCTGTTTCCTAGTGCGGCGCCGCGAAGGCCCCGCGGGCGCGGAGGTGGCTCCAGGCCTGGTCGACCAGTTCGCTGACGGTGAACTGGTCCGAGTTGAGGCAGAGATCGGCGGCCACGGGCGCCTCGTAGGGCGCTGAGACGCCGGTGAACTCCGGGATCTGCCCGGCGCGGGCCTTGACGTAGAGCCCTTTCGGATCGCGCCGCTCGCACTCTTCGAGCGGTGCGGCGACCCAGGTCTCGACGAAGCGGTCGGCGCCGATCACCTGCCGGGCCATGGCGCGGTCGGCAAGGTAGGGCGAGATGAAGGCGGTGATCACCAGCAGGCCGGCCTCGTTGAAGAGGCGCGCGACTTCGGCGATGCGGCGGATGTTCTCGCTGCGGTCGGCTGGCGAGAAGCCCAGGTCGCGGTTCAGGCCGTGCCGGATGTTGTCGCCGTCAAGCACGATGCAGGGCTGGCCCTGCGCCACCAGGCGGTCCTCCAGCGCGTAGGCGACGGTCGACTTGCCGCTGCCGCTGAGGCCGGTCAGCCAGAGTGTGAAGGGCTGCTGGCCAAGCATCCGGGCGCGGTCGTCGGGGGTCACGCGGCCGCTGTGCAAAGTCAGGTTGGCGGCGCGATGGGCCGGGTCGGGCCAGTCTTCGATCAGCCCCGCGGCGGCGGTGGCGTTGGTGTCGGGGTCGATCAGGATGAACCCGCCGGTGCGCCGCTGCGCGGCGTAACGATCGGCGCAGATCGGGCGCAGCAGCCGCAGATGCACCAGCCCGATGTCGTTGAGCTGCAGGCTGGCGGCCGGTTGCTGCGCCAACGTGCCGGGGTCGAGCCGGTGGCGCACCACGGTCACGCGGCCCCGCACCGTGGTGGTGGTGTGCTTCAGCAGGTAGCTGCGCCCGACCTGCAGCGGTCGTTCGTCCAGCCAGACGAGGGTGGCATCCAGCTCGTCGGTGACGGTGGCGGGGGCCGCCGGGTCGCTGAGCAGATTGCCCCGCGCGATGTCCAGTTCGTCGTGCAGTCGCACCACCACGGCCTGCCCGGCGACCGCCTCGGCGGCTGGCTGACCGGCCACCAGCAGATCGCGCACGGTGGTCTGCTGGCCCAGCGGTTGGACGGCCACGCAGTCGCCCGGGCGGAGGCTGCCGGCCTCCAGCGTGCCGGCGTAGCCGCGGTAGTCGGAGGTCGGGCGGACCACCAACTGCACCGGCAGCCGCACCGGCTGGGCGGGCACCGGCGGCGGCTCGACGGTCTCCAGGTAGTGCAGCAGCGTCGGCCCGGTGAACCAGGCCAGTTGGGCACTGGCGGTGACCACGTTGTCGCCCTGCAGCGCCGAGACCGGCAGAGCGTCGAACGCCGGTACACCGAGCCCGGCGGCGTACTGCCGCAGCTCGGTCTCGATCGCCGCGAAGAGGTCGGCCGACCAGCCCACCTGGTCCATCTTGTTGATCGCCGCGACGATCTGTCGGATGCCCAGCCGCGCGGCCAGGGAGGCGTGGCGGTAGGTCTGCGGCTGCACGCCGCGCGCGGCGTCGATCAGCAGCACCGCCAGGTCGGCCGTGCTGGCACCGGTGACCATGTTGCGGGTGAACATCTCATGGCCCGGCGTGTCGGCCAAGATGAACCGCCGGCGCGGCGTGGCGAAGTGGCGGTAGGCGACATCGATGGTGATCCGCTGCTCGCGCTCGGCGCGCAGACCGTCGGTCAGCAGCGCCAGGTCGACCTGCGGCTCACCGGCCTGCCGCGCGGCCTGGCGCAACGACTCGAGCTGGTCCAGCGGGACCGCCTGGCAGTCGTGCAACAGCCGCCCGAGGAGGGTCGATTTGCCGTCGTCGACGCTGCCGACGATCACCAGTCGCAGCAGGCCGCTGGGGGCCACGGTGGCAGCATCCATCAGAAGTAGCCCTCGCGCTTCTTGCGCTCCATCGAGGCGTCCTGGTCATGGTCGATGACGCGGGTGATCCGCTCGCTGTAGCGCGAGTCTTGCAGCTCCGCCAGGATGGCGTCGACCGTCGTGGCGGCCGACTCGATCATCCCGGTGCAGGGATGGCAGCCCAGCGTCCGACAGCGGCAGGTGACCGTCTGCGGCAGCTCACCGTCCAGCAGGCGGCTGTTGGGGTAGACCGGAATCAACTGCCCGGCCCGCCGCACCACGAGCCGCGGCTGCGCAAAGTAGAGTGGCACGACGGCGATCTGCTCGCGCTGGATGTAGCGCCAGATGTCGAGCTCGGTCCAGTTGCTAAGCGGGAAGATCCGCGCGCTCTCACCAGGTTGCAGGCGGCCGTTGTAGAGATTCCAGAGCTCCGGACGCTGACCGCGCGGCTCCCACTGGCCGAACTGGTCACGCAGGCTAATCACCCGCTCCTTGGCCCGCGAGCGCTCCTCCTCGCGGCGCGCCCCGCCCAACGCGGCGTCCCAGCCGCCGGCGGCCAGGGCCTGCAGCAGGGCTTGCGTCTTGAGCGCCCCGCAGCAGCGCACGGTGCCCAGGTCCCACGGATTGGCGCCGTCGGCGATCGCGGCCTCGTGGCGCGAGACGATCAGCTCGGCGCCGATGGCGGCGCAGCAACGGTCGCGCCAGGCGGTCATCTCGGGGAACTTGAAGCCGGTGTCGACGTGCAGCAGCGGGAACGGCAGGCGCCCCGGCGCGAAGGCCTGCTGCGCCAGCCGGAGCAGCACCGAGGAGTCCTTGCCGATGCTGTAGAGCATCACCGGCCGCTCGAACTCGGCGACCACCTCCCGCAGGATGTGAATGCTCTCGGCCTCCAACCGCTTCAGGGCGTCCGCCGTCCAGCGCTCGGTTGGCGCCGCCGCCACCGCCAGGCTTGCCATGGGTCCGCTCCTGCCCGCAGCATACCGCGTCAGGCGCCCGAGCCGCGCGCAGGATCTGGACAGCTTGCAGCACAATCCGGCCAGCTTGACGCCGCGGCAGCCCGGCCTGCGGTGCGAGTTCTTCTTGACAGGCAGCCCGGAAGGTCGTAGGACTGGGCCAGGGAGCCGTGCCGTGTTGGGCGAGGTGATGGACATTGCGGTGGTGCGTCGCGAGGCGGTCTTCACCGATCCGCGGCTGCCGCTGGCGGTCAAACGGGTCCACGAACATGCCGCCATCCGGGTGCATCGCCACGAGTTCACCGAGCTGGTGGTGGTGCTGCGCGGCACCGGGGTCCATGAGTCGCCGGGCGGGGCCTATCCGATGCAGGCCGGCGACGCTTTCGTGATCCACAGTGGACAGACCCACGGCTATCAGGCGACGGCTGGTCTGGACCTGGTCAACGTACTCTTCGACCTCGCCGACCTGGCGGTCCCGCTGGCCGACATTGGACACCTCCCGGGCTTCCACATGCTGTTCACCCTGGAGCCGCTCTACCGCGAGCGCGACCGCTTCGCCAGCCGACTGCGCCTCGACCCCGAGAGCCTGGCGCGGGTCACGGCGTTGTTGGGGCGGATGGAACTGGAGCTGACCCAGCAGCGGGCCGGGGCCAGCTTCGCGGCGCTGGCGCACTTCATGCTGCTGGTGGCCGACCTGAGTCGCGCTTTCGGTGAGGCGCCGGACGCGGCGGCGCAACGGCTGCACCAGCTCGGGCGGGCGATCAGCCACCTCGAACACCATTTCGCCGAGGCCTGTAGCCTGGACGACCTGGCGCAGGTGGCCTGCATGTCGCGCCGCAACCTCTCCCGGCAGTTCCGCGCGGCGTTGGGGTGTACGCCCGTCGAGTACCTCCACCGCCTGCGCATCCGGCGCGCCGTCGAGCTGCTGGAGGATCCCGCTCGGACGGTTGGCGAAGTCGCCTGGGAGGTCGGTTTCCGCGACCCCAACTACTTCGCGCGGCAGTTCCGCGCCGTGCTGGGACAGAGCCCGAGTGCCTACCTGCAACGCCGCGCCGGCCTCTCAGCCGAGCGGTAGCGCAAAGCAAGGCTGGCCCTCGTCGTCGGTCTCGGCCACCAGGTGGCCGGTCGCGGTGAGGCCGTCGCAGACGTCGCGCAGGGCCTGCTCGTCGAGCAGTAACAGCTCGCTGAGGTCACGGACCGTGGCCCGCCGGGCGGTGCGGAAGACCGCCAGCACGCGGGTCCCGGTGGCGGTCAGGGCGGCCAGGGCTGGGGCCTCGGAGAGGGGTCCCAGACCGCTGCCGGTGCGCCGCAGAGCCAGGCTGCCGGGCACCCCGCCCTCGCGCTTGCGGACCTGCAACCGCAGCTCGCCCGGCAGTGGCTGCGGCAGCAGATCGAGCACCACCGTCGCGACCGGCGCCGCCCAGCGGCTGTCGGTCGCCAGCACGACAATCGCCGCGGGTGTGGCGGCGGCCAGCCGGGCAAGCTGATCGGCGGCCTGGCGCTCGTGGCCGACCAACAGGCCGTAGCCGGCCAGGTCGTCGACCACCAGCAACGCCCCGGGGACCAGCGCCAGGTGCCAGGTCGAGTCGGCGCAGAGCTCGCGGCAGGAGCCCAGCGGCTGGTGGCGGCGGGCAAAGGACTCGGCCGGGCCCTTCAGCGCCAGGGCGTAGTGGCCGGCGGCACCCGCCGCGCGGCAAGCCTGGAGCCCCAGCAGGCTCTTGCCGCTGCCGCTGGCGCCGGCCAAGATGGTCAGGTCGCCGACCGGGTAGCCCCCGTCGAGCAAGCCGTCCAGCAGCCGCAGGCCGCTGCTGACGGTGTCCGCCGACTGCCCCTCGCGCACGGCCCCTACCCTCCTGTGGCGCGCCACCGCAAATCGAGCTGCCGGGCAGCGCGCACCTCGTCGAGCCGCTTGACCGGCGCGGTATGCGGCGCCGCGTGGACAAACTCGGGGTTGACCCGGATCTCCTCGGCGATCTGCAGCATCGCCGCAGCGAAGGCGTCGAGGGTCTCCTTGGTTTCGGTCTCGACCGGCTCGATCAACATGCACTCCTCCACCACCAGCGGCCAGTAGATCGTCGGCGGGTGGAACCCGAAGTCGATCAGCCGCTTGGCGATGTCCAGGGTGCTCGAACCGGCGGCCTTCTGGCGCCGTCCCGAGAGCGCGAACTCGTGCATCACGCGCCGCTCGTAGGGCACCTCGAAGGCGCCGCGGAGCAGTTCGCGGAGGTAGTTGGCGTTGAGCACCGCGTCACCGCTGATGGCTCGCAGTTGCTCCGGCCCGTGGGCCCGCAGGTAGCACCAGGCCCGCACCAGCACCCCAATATTGCCGTGGAAGGCGAGCAGCTTGCCGATGCTGCGGGGAGCCGTGCCCTCGAGCCGAAAGACGTCCCCATCGCGGACGATCCGCGGCAGCGGCAGGTGGTCCACCAGATGCGCCGCGACGCCGACCGGCCCGGCGCCCGGGCCGCCGCCGCCGTGCGGGGTCGAGAAGGTCTTGTGGACATTGACATGGACCACATCGAAGCCCATGTCGCCCGGCCGCGCGCGGCCCAGGATGCCGTTCAGGTTGGCGCCGTCGTAGTAGAGCAGCGCGCCGGCCTCGTGGACGATGGAGGCGACCTCCAGGATGCGGTCCTCGAACAGCCCGAGGGTGTTCGGGTTGGTCAGCATCAGCGCTGCGGTGGCGGTGTCCACCTTGCGGCGCAGGTCGTCGAGGTCGACGCCACCGGCCGGGTTGGAGGCCACCTCGACGACCTCGAAGCCGCACAACGCGGCCGAGGCCGGGTTGGTGCCATGCGCGCCGTCGGGCACCAGCACCTTGCGCCGGCCGGCGCCCTGGGCCCGGTGGTGGGCCTGGATCACCATCATCCCAGCCAACTCGCCGTGCGCCCCGGCGGCCGGCACCAGGCTGAAGGCCGCCATGCCGCAGATGGTCGAGAGCAGCCGCTCGGTCTCGTGGAGCAGTTGCAGCACGCCCTGCACGGTCTCGGCCGGGGCCAGCGGGTGGACGTCCAGGAAGCCCGGCAGGGCCGCCACCCGTTCGTTGATCTTCGGGTTGAACTTCATGGTGCAACTGCCGAGCGGGTAGAACCCGACATCGACCCCGAAGTTGCGACGCGAGAGCGCCACGAAGTGGCGCACCACCTCCGGCTCGGCCAGCTCCGGCAAAGCCGCTGGCGTGGCGCGTTGGAGAGCTGCCGGCAGCAACTCGTCGAGGGGCACCGCGGGCACCGCCAGCGGCGGCACGAAGTTGCCCCGACGACCGGCCACCGACTTCTCAAAGCTCAGCTTCATGCCTACCTCACAACTCGTCGAGCGCCTGCAGGAAGTCGCTGGCGGCCTGCTGGCGAGGGCGCACACAGACTACTTCGTAGAGGGTCACCAAGGCCGAGCGCGCGCCTTGGCCCGGAAACCGCACGAACTGCTCTTGCGTGGTCCGCGCGAACTCCTCGCCGCTGGCGTCGCGCAGGGCCAGCGCCAGGCTGCTGACCGCCAGCACCGCGGCGCCGTCCTGCTGCACGCTGGTATAGCTGAGGGCGACCGTGTGGAGTTCGCCCACCGTGGCCACCGCGAGGCCGGGCGAGAGCTGCCAGCGCACCCGCTGCTGCGAGGTCTTGACGACCAGTTGGTTGACCAGCCGCACCCATTGCTCGGGCGTCAACGTGGGCATCAGGCGAGCTCCTCCCAGACGGCGACCAGCCCCTCCAGCTCGGCCCGGGTGCGCTGTTCGGTGGCGCACAGTAGCAGCCCGTCGGCCAGCTCCGGTTCCCACTCCGCCAACGGCAGTCCAGCCAGGTAGCCGGCCTGGAGCGCCGCCTGGTGCCAGCCACGGGCGTCCGGCACGCGGATCGCAAACTCGTGGAAGTGCGGCCCCTCACCCAGCGCGCTGACCCCGGGCAGGGCCAGCAGGCGCCGCCGCAGCCAGCCGGCGTGCTGCAGGTTGACGGTCGCCAGCTCGCGGAGCCCCTGGCGGCCCAGCAAGGTTAGGTAGATCGTCGCGCGAAGTGCCATCAGGGCCTGGTTGGTGCAGACGTTGCTGGTCGCCTTCTCGCGCCGAATGTGCTGCTCGCGGGCCTGCAGCGTCAACACAAAACCACGCTGGCCGTCGGCGTCGACCGTCGCGCCGACGATGCGGCCGGGCATCTTGCGAACCAGCGCGTTGGTGGTCGCCAGGAACCCCAGGAACGGCCCACCAAACTGCAAGGGGATCCCGAGCGGCTGGCCGTCGCCGACACAGATGTCGGCGCCCATCTCGGCTGGCGTCTTGACCAGCGCCAGGGCCAGCGGGTTGGCAATCACCACCAGCAGCGCACGGTGCCGGTGGCACAGCTCGGCCAGCGCGGTGGCGTCGTGGAGCTCGCCGTAGGCGGTCGGCAGCGCGACCACCAGGGCGCTGGCACCCGCCGCCAGCTCGGCCTCGAGTCGCGCCGGATCGAGCGCTCCGAGCGGGTCACCGACCTCGGCCACAGGGAAGTCGGCCGCGCTGGCGTAGGCGCGCAGCGTGGCGCGCACCAGCGGCGAGACGCTGCGGCTGACCAGGAAGCGGCCCTGGTGGACGTGGCGCTCGCTCATCAGCAGCGCCTCCCAGACCGCCGAGGCGCCGTCGTAGAGCGAGGCGTTGCTGACGTCGAGGCCGGTCAGCTCGCAGATCATCGTCTGGTATTCGTAGATCGCCTGCAACATGCCCTGGGTCATCTCGGGCTGGTAGGGCGTGTATCCGGTGTAGAACTCGGCCCTCCCAGCCAGCTCGCCGACGGCGGCCGGGATGTAATGGTCGTAGGCCCCGGCGCCCAGGAAGCAGATCAGGTCGGCCGCGCTGTTGCGGGCAGCGAGGCGACCGGCCAGGCGCAGCAACTCCGGCTCGGTGAGTCCCGGCGGCACCTCCAGCGGCGGGTTGCGCAGGCTGGCCGGCAGATCGGCAAAGAGGTCATCGAGGCGGTCGACGCCGATCCGCGCGAGCATCGCGGCGCGGTCGTCCGGTCCGTGCGATTGGTAGCTCAACGGCTTCTCGCTTCCTGCCCTGGCCCCGTTGCGGCGGCTTGACCGAGCCCTTGGCGCAGGGTACGATTCGCGGTACCGAGGCGCCGCGTGTCACTCCCCTGCCGGCTCTGGTTGGCTACCTTGGTCGCCTCGCTGGCGGCCGCGCCGGGTGCTGCCTATTGTGACCCGCCGAGCTTTGGCTGTTTAGAGGAACCCGCCCCCGAACTGGCCTTCGACGCACTGCGCGGCGTGCTCCGCCCGAGCCGCCCGGCCGTGCCGGCCAGCGCTGTCTGGTGCTGGCGCGCCGTCGGACCGCGGCCCGCCCTCAGCCTGCGCTGGGAGGCCATCCTGCGCGACCCTGGCGACCGCGTCGAGTGCCTCGTCTCGTACGACCGCCAGCGCTGGCTGACGCTGGCCGAGCAGACCTGGCAACGCGACCCGCAGGCGGTGGTGCTGGACTCCTTCGTGGCGACCGGTGAGCAGACCTGGGTGGCCTTGCGGCTAACCGCCGCGCAACGCCTGGGCGGGCTGGCCCTGCGGCAGGTCGCCTGGCAGAGCCGCAGCCTGAGTCTGGTCGAAACCGGCGTAGCGCCGCCGCGGCGGGCCTGGGACTATCCCGTCAGGGCCGCCCGCGCGGCGCAACGCCTGGCGCCAGGTCTGCCGCCACTGGTTGGCCTGCCGCAGCCCGGCGGGCGGCTAAGCTGGCCGCTGGCGGCGACCTGGCAGCAGCGTGGCGAGATCGCCGAACTGGACCGATGGACGCTGCCGCCAGCGGCGGCGGGCCGGGTGCGGCACCTGCTGTTGCCCGGCGCGGCGGCCGGGGCGGCGTTGGCCTGGGACGAGGTCTGGGTCGCCGTGCAGCCGCGGGCCGGCGGGCCGCTGGGCTGGAGCATCCCCGCCACCGCGCTCCCCGGACCGCTGCCCCCGCTGGCTTTGCGCGGGGCCGACCCGACGATGCTGCGGGTGGTCGAAACCGGCCTGCTGGAGCTGCGCGACAGTTGGCTGACCACGACGGTCGGCGGCCGCGCGGTCGAGGCGGTGGTGGTCAACCACTCCGCGCAGGACCTCCCGGGACAGGTCCGGGCGACGCTGCGCCGGAACGGCGAGCCGCGGCAGCAGAGCGTCGGCGGCCAGCTCTTCCCGCCGGGGGCCTGGCTGGTCCGCCTGCCCCTGGAGCCCGGCGCCGGCACACTGCGACTGGCGGTGGACCTGGCCGGCCGCGTCTCCGACGAGGCGCTGCTGACGGTGTCGGGATCATGAGGACCTTGCTGATCGGCCTCCTGACTGCCTGCGGGGTCGGCATCTGGAGCGGCCACTACGCCTTCGAGCAGGGCTACGCGCAGCTCGAGGCCATCCGCGCCGAGTTGCCGAAGGTCGACGAGCCCGGCTCCTTCCGCCCGCCCCTGAAGACCCGCGTCGTCGCGGCCGATGGCACGCTGCTCGCCGAGTTGTGGCGCGAGAACCGCGAACTGGTGCCGCTGGAGCAGATTCCGCGACACCTGATCAACGCCACCATCGCCACCGAGGACCAGCGTTTTCGGCAGCACATCGGGGTCAGCCCGCGCGACATGCTGCGCGCGGTGGTCGCCAACTACCAGGCTGGCGAGGCGGTGCAGGGCGCTTCGACCATCACGCAGCAGTTGGCGCGTGAGCTGTACCTCAGCCGCCGCCGCCAGGTCCGCCGCAAGATCGCGGAGGCGCTGCTGGCGATCGAACTGGAACGGCGCTACAGCAAGGACGAGATCCTGGAGCTGTACCTCAACCAGGTCAACTACGGCAAGGGCCTCTACGGCGTCCGGACGGCGGCCGCCGGTTACTTCGGCAAGGAGCCCCGGGCGCTGACTCTGGCGGAGTGCGCCGCGCTGGCGGCGGTGCCCGCCCGGCCAACCTCGTTTCATCTGTTCACCGACCGCGCGGGCGCCACGGTCCGCCGCGACCGCGTGCTGCGCGAGATGCAGGTCCAGGGCTACCTCACCGCGCCCCAACGCCAGGCCGCGGCCGCGCAGCCGTTGCGCGTCAAGACCTGGCAGCCGCCCGACTTCCGGCCCCGGCGAGCACCCTACTACACGACCCACGCCATCCGCGAGGCGATCACGCAGGTCGGCGAGGAGGCTGTCTACGCGGGCGGGCTGACGATCACCCTGGAGCTGGACCTGCGGCTGCAGGCCACCGCCGAGGAGGCCGTCGCCGACGCCGTGGCGAACAACCGCGGGCGGGGCGTCTCGCAGGGCGCCGGCGTGCTGATCGACGTGCGCGACGGCGCGGTGCTGGCGCTGGTTGGCGGCCTCGACTGGAACCGCTCGCAGTTCAACCGGGCCACCCAGGCGAAACGGCAGCCTGGCTCGGCGTTCAAGCTGTTCGTCTACACCGCCGCCGTCGACCGCGGCTTCCGCCCAACCGACCGCCTGCACGACGGCCCGCTGACGATTCCCGATGGCCGCAAGCCCTGGCGGCCGACCAACTACGACCACCGCTGGCACGGTGACGTGACGCTGCAGACGGCGCTGGCGCAGAGCATCAACATCCCGGCCGTGAAGCTGCTGCAGCGGCTCGGGCCGGAGGTGGTGATCGGCTACGCGCAGCGGCTCGGCATCACCACCCCGCTGCGCAGCGTGCCGTCGCTGGCGCTGGGCACCAGTGAGGTGACCCTGCTGGAGCTGACCGCGGCCTACGGCGCGTTCCCGGCGGGCGGCGCTCGGCTGCTGCCGCGCTGCGTGCGGCGGATCGTCGACCAGACCGGTCGGGCGCTCTACGAGCCGCGGATCGAGCCACAGGCCGTGCTCACGCCGTCGACGGTCACGACCATGCTGGGGATGCTGCAAGAAGTCATGCGCAGCGGCACCGGGCGGCCGGCAGCCCTGACCGAAGCGCTCTGCGGCGGCAAGACCGGCACCACCCAGGACGGCCGCGACGCCTGGTTCATCGGCTTCACACCGGCCTATGTCGGCGGCGTCTGGCTGGGTAACGATGCCTACCGGCCGATGCGCGGGATCTACGGCGGCACCGACTGCGGTCCGGCCTGGCGCCGCCTGATGCGCGCGGCGGTGACGCAGCGCGGCTGCCCGCGGGCGTTCAGCGAACCGCACTGGGCCAGCGGCGGCGATCCCCGCGACAGCCGCTCGCTGGGCTACCAGATCGAGATCACCGCCGAGAGCCGCCGCGCCGAAGCGCAGGTCTGTGCCACGACCGATCTGCTGGCGACCCCCTACTGCCCGCACCGGGTGAAACGCAGCTTCGAGCCGGGCCTGGCCCCGACCGCGAGCTGCCCGCTGCATCAGGCGCCGCCGGCCAGCGTCCCACCGCCGCGTCCGGAGCCGCTCCGCCGGCCGACCGTGCCGCCCGAGCCGCCGGCCAGCAGCGCTCCGGAGGCCGGCCCTGCCGCGCCGGCCAGCCCGGTCCCCGAGCCGCCCGACGCGCCGCTGACGGAGCAGTTTGTGATCTGCCCGGACTCTGGGCGGCTGGCCCGGCCGGGCTGCCCGCGACCGCAGACCGTGGTGCTCGACCCGCTGGCCGCGCCAACGGAAGAGTGTCCCCTGCACTAGCCGTGGCCGGCGGTTCCGGCCAGCTCATCGCAATGCCGTTGGCGCAGATGCCCTTGACCATCGAGGAGCCCGAGCCGCGGCCGCACCTGGGCCGGGTGCGGCTGCTGCTGGGCGCCACCGTGCTGCTGCTGGTGGTTCTGGGCGGCCGCTTGTGGCACCTGCAGGTGACTCGGTTCGTGCGCTACGAGCGGCTGGCCAGCGCCAACCGGGTACGGCACGAGCCGATCGATGCGCCGCGCGGCGGGATCTTCGACCGCCGCGGGACCCTGCTGGCGGGCAGTCGGCTGGCGACCCAAGTCGCGATCCTCGATCTGGCGGATCCCCGCCAACTGCGCCGCGGCCTGAGCGTCGGGAGTGGCCTCGGCTGGGAGGCCCTGGCGGCATTGCCCCAGCCGCCAGTCGCCGAGCAGTTGCACGAACTGGCCCGCCTGTTGCCGCTCGAGACCACCGCCGTGGCGGCGGTCACGGCGGCGCTGGCCGATCCGCAGCGCCCGCGGTTTGCGCCGGTGGTTGTCCAAGAAGAGGTCCCGGCGGCGGCGGTCTGCCGCATCGAGGAGCGCCTCTGGCGGTTGCCGAACGTGGTGCTGACCAAGGTCCCGCGGCGGCAGTACCCCCAGGGCAGCGCCGTCAGCCATGTCCTCGGCTACGTCGGCAGCATCTCGCCGAACCAACTGCTCGACCGCCGGCAGCGCATGGACGAGCAGATTCGCGGTCTGAGTCAGCAGATCGAGTTCGCCCGGCGCACCTTTGCCGACGAACGGCTGCCCGAGGTGCAGGCGCTGATCGACCGCCTCGGGATCCTCCGCCGACTGCGCAACCAGGCCGCCTGCACCGTCGGCAAGACCGGCCTGGAGGCGCAGTACGAGGACCTGCTGAAGGGCGAGCCGGGCATTCTGACGTGGCAGGTCAACGCGCGCAACGAGCCGCTCAAGCTGGTCAACGTCAGCGCCGGCCAGGCCGGCTGCCAACTGGTCCTGAACGTCGACCTGGAGCTGCAGCGGCTCGCCCGGTCCCGTTTCGCTGGCCGGCGCGGTTCGCTGGCGATGCTCGATGTCCGCGACGGCGCCGTCTTGGCGCTGTTCGGCAGCCCGAGCTACGACAACAACCTGTTCATTCCCCGGATCAAGCCGGCCGACTGGCAGGCCATCTTGGAGAACCCGGCCCATCCGCTCCAGAACCGCGCCATCCGCAACGCCTTCCCACCGGGCTCGACCTTCAAGATGGTGACCGCCGCCGCGGGCCTCGCCGACCGGTCGCTGACCGATCACACCTGGGCCTCATGTGGCGGTGGACGCCGCATCGGGCCGAGCTTCAAGCGCTGCTGGAGCACCCATGGCGGCGTCGACCTGACCGCCGCCATCGCGGTCTCCTGCGACACCTTCTTCTACGGCGTCGGCCTGGCCTTGGGACCCGAGAAGCTGCTCCGCGGCGCGGCGCAGTTCGGGGTCGGCGAGGCGACCGGCATCGACCTGCCGAATGAGGCCCACGGCCGGTTGCCGACGCTCGCCTGGCACCGCCGGGTGCATGAGCGCGAGTGGTACCCCGGCGACACCGCCAACATCTCGATTGGCCAGGGCGATATCGCCTGCACGACGCTGCAGATGGCCGTGATCACCGCCGCGGTGGCCAACGGCGGCACGCTCTGGCAGCCGCGACTCCTGCGCGAGGTACGCGACCGGCAAGGGCAGTTGCGGCAGGGCTGGAAGGGGACGGCGGGTCGGCGGGTGAACCTGCGACCGCAGGACTGGCAACGGATCCGTAGCGGGATGCGCGCGGCGGTGACTTCGGGCACCGCTGGGCTGGCGGCGTTGCCGCAGGTGGCGGTAGCAGGCAAGACCGGCTCGGCCGAGGACCCGCCGCGGCTGCTGCCGCACGCCTGGTTTGTCTGCTTCGCGCCTTATGATGCGCCGGAGGTGGCCGTGGCGGTGATGGTCGAGAACGCCGGGCACGGCGGTGAGAACAGCGCCCCGATTGCGCGGGCCTTGCTGGAGCAGTACTTCCGCGGGCGGGGGGTGACGCCGTGAATCCCATCGCCAAGCGCTTCGCGCGGGCCCAGCGGGACTCCTGGGCCGGCCGTCACGAGGCCGCCCTGGCCGGGTTCGCGGCCGTCCGGCAGGCCGATCCGGACTGGCCGCACCTGGCGCTGCAGGAGGCCCTGGCGCTCGGGCGGGTCGACCGGTTCGACGAGGCGCTGGCCCTCTTGCCGGTCGCGGCGACCAGCCCGACCTGCCTCTTCCGCGGCTTTCTGCTGAGCCGCGCCGGCCACGCCGCCGAGGCGCTGGACGATCTGCTGGAGCTGGCCGCCGCCGAACCGCACAATCGGGTCGCTGCCACCGCCGCCAGCTACGCCCTGTTGCGCTGCGACCAGGCCGCCGCGGCGCTGGCCCTGCTGCCGCCGCCGGGTGACAACTTCGAGCTGCTGAGCTGGGTCTGGCTGGAGCTGGAGCGCGTCGAGCAGGCGGCCGCGGCGCGACCCGCCGCAGCGTTGCCCGCGACAGCCCTGCCGCAGCAGGTCTCGCGTCGCACGGCCGCCCGCTGGCTGCGCGCCGGGTCCGCCGCGGCGATGGAGCATACCAACTGCGTGCTGCGGCAGCAGGGGCTGGCCATCCGCTGGCTGCGGCCGCTGCTGCTGCCGCTCGAACGACACTGGCCCAGCGATCCGTTGACCGCCTTCCTGGCGGTCGCTCGGAGCGGGCACCGCTTCGCCGATCTGCCGTTCCAGCTCGGCGCGCAGTTGGTCGAGAGCGGCCACCCGGCGGCGGCGCTGCCCTACCTCGACCAGGCGATCAGCACGATGGCCGACTCCCCGGAGCTGTACCTGCCGTTGATGTTCCGCGCGGCGGCGCGGGTCGAACTGCGGCAGTACGCCACCGCCGAGGCCGACCTGGCGGAGGTCGCCCGACTGGACGCCGCCGACGGCGACGATCCGGTGGCGGCCAGCAGCGGCGAGACCCACGAGTTCGCGCTGCCGCACTGGTTCCACCTGCGCGGCCGGATCCGGCTGCACCAGGGCGACGACGACGCCGCCCGGGCCGATTTCGAGCAGGCCCTGCTCGGCGATCCGACGGTCTTCGACCAGCGTCTGCGTACTTGGCAGCCGACATCGCAGGTGTGACAGTTACGGGAGTGGGGTACAGCAGCGCTGCAGCGGGAGGTGGCGCCGTGAGGATCTGGGGTATCGCCGCGCTGGTGCTGGCCACGCTGGCGGCTGCCGGGGCCCCGCCCGACATCCGGGTCCGCGCCGGCTTCGCGGGACAGCACTTCGACGGCCGGGCGCTCCCGGTGGCCGTCGAGATTCAGGCCCTCGACACCGCGGTCGCCGGCAACCTGCAGATCCCGGTCGGCGACGACCCCGAGCTCCGACCCGATGCGCTCTACACCACCCCGGTTGAGGTGCCCGCCGGCGGGCTGAAGACCTGGCGCCTGGTGGTCACCCACGAGATCAGCGGCGCGGACCTGCTGGTGGAGGTGGTCGACCGCAACCGCTCACGCTACCGCAAGACGGTCACGTTGCGCGGCTGGTCTGGCGACACCAGGCTGGTGGTGACCGTCAACAACAGCGGCGGTGGCTTGCGTTTTCTGAAGCGCGACGAACCGCCGACCAGCCAGCCGGCTCCGGGCGTCAAACCGCCGCCGCCGGGTGTGGCGGTGGCCAACCTGACCGCTGCCGAGCTCCCCAGCAGTGCCGCCGGCCTGGAAGCTGTGACGCTGCTTGTGCTCAACGACGAGAGCTTCACGGCGGTCGACGACTCGGTCCGCGCCGCCGTCGAGGCGTATGTCCGGGGCGGCGGTCACCTCGTGCTGGTCGGCGGGCCGGCGGCCGCCGGGCTCTGGCAGGACAGCCTGATCCGCCGACTCTCGCCAGTCGCGGTGAGCGGCCTGCGGGCGTTCAGCGGCGACGAGGCCGGCCAACTGGCGCGGTCCGTCGGGCAGTGGCGGCGCCCGGCCGGGAGCTACGCCGGCGCCGCCGGCCGGCTGGTGCGGGGTGAAGTGCTCTGCGGCACCGCGGCCGCCCCGCTGCTGGCGACCTGTCAGGTCGACCGTGGCCGGGTGATCTTTCTGGCTTTGCCCTACGACCAGGCCCCGCTCCGCGACTGGCCGGGCCTGGAGCAACTCTGGCGGCAGTGGCTGGCGCCGATCCCTGTGACGGTGCTGTCGCGAGCCGAGTGCTGGCGGCCGTTCTACGGGCTGGCGGCGCGGTTCAGTGGGGTTGAGCTGCCCGCGGTGTCGACCGTCGCGGCCTTCCTGGTGGCCTACCTGGTGGTCCTGGTGCCGCTGCAGTTCGGCCTGCTGGCGCGCTACCGGCGGCGCGAGTTGGCCTGGGTCTGCACCCCGCTGATCGTGCTGGTGTTCAGCGTCGGGGCCTACCTGCTGGGCGGCGCCCTGCGCGGGCAGCGCCTGCACACCCAGGCCAGCGGCCTGCTGCTGGCGCACCGCAACAGCCGCACGGCGCAGTTGCTCGGGCTGCAGGCGATCTACTCGCCGGACCGCCGCCGCTACGACCTGCGGCCGCCCGTGGGCACCCAGCGGCTGGCGCTGCTGGCGACCAGCCAGGGCGGCGGAGTCTACGACGGGTCAGCAGTCAGCCTGGCCAAGGGTGAACGCTACGTCGTCGAAACCACGCCGCGGGGGGTCTGGCTGCCGCAACTGCCGGTGCAGATGTGGTCGGCGCGGACCGTCGGCTTCGATAGCCCAATCTCGTTGCCCAGCGCCCCGCAACTGCAGGTGCGGCGACGCGGGGCAACCGCCGCCGTGCTGACCGCCCGCCAGCCCTGGCCAGAGCCGCTGCTGGCCAGCGCCCTGGTCTATGGCGACGCGGTGCATCGGCTTGGCACGTTGCCGCCCCAACAGGCGCGGAAGTGGCCGCTGCGTCTGCCGCCCGCGGCGCGGCGAGCCGGGCCCAACGAGCTTTGCGAGAGCCTCCGCACGGCCCTCGCCGGCGCGGCCGTCAGCAACTTCGCACAGGACTCGCTGGCCCAGGCCCTCAGCAGCCTGCTGCGGGTCAACGGACAGGCCGGCACCACCCCCACCGGACTGGATATCCGGGCCGCGGCGCTGTGGGGCTGGCTGGAGCAGCCGGGCAGTCCGTTCGAGCTGGGTGACGGCGTGCGCCCCGCCAAAGCCGCGCAGTTGTACCTCGTCCGCATCGCCCTTGACGGGCCGGCGCCATGACCGGCAGCCTGCTGCTGCAACTGGAGCTGCGCCAGGCCTGCCGACGGGTTGGCCGCCTGGGTGGCAGTCCGGCGGCTCGCCTGCTGCTCCTGCTGCCTGGCTTGCTGCTGTTGGCCGGGTGCGTCGTCTGGCTGAGCACCTCCCAAGGCAAGGACTTCGCCGAGGTCTTGGTGGCCTGCTGCATCTTCGGCGGCGGGCTGCTGTCGTTGCTGACCGCTCCGGGGGTTGGGGCCACGGCCATCTGCGGCGACCGCCAGCGCGGTTCGTGGGATCTCCTGGTGACCAGCCTGCTGACTCAGCAGGAGCTGATCTGCGGCAAGCTGGCCGGCCGTCTGTTGTGGGCCGGGCTACCGATCCTGTTGGCCACCGTGGCGCTGGCCGCAGGCTTGCTGGTGGAGCTGCAGCGCGCGGCCCTGCTGCAAGGCCAGCAGGGCGGTGTGCTGGCGATCGCCGGGGCTACCGCCGCCGGGCTGGTCGGCCTGCCGTGGCTGCTCTGGCGCCTCGCGGGCCGCTGGCCAGGACCCACGGCCGCGGCGGTGGTCGGACTGCTGCTGCTGATCGTGGGCAACGGCCTGCTGGCCAGCGACCTGCCCCGCGACGTTGTGCGGGTCGTCGCGGCCGCCTATCTGAGCGGCCCGCTGACGGTGCTGCACCTGACCGTGGTGGGCCTCTGGTGCAGCGTGGCGGCGCGGCGTAGCGGCGCGGCGTTGGGCCTTAGCTATGGCTACATGGTGGCGACGCAGTTCGTGCTGCCGGTCCTCGAAGCGATGGTCCGCCGCGGTGAACCGCTGCTCGGCGCCGTCTGGAGCGCCCCGGTGGCGCTGATCCTGTATGCCGACCAGCACGACGCTCCAGAGTGCCTGCTGGCGATGGGCCAGCCGGTGATGATGCTGCTGCTGACGTCCGTGCTCCTGGCTGCCCTGCTCAGCCCGCGCCGGCGGCGCTGGGTCGAGGGTACGCTGGGGTAGCTCCTGAAAGGAGCCCGACGATGCTGGAACTGCTGAATCTGACCAAGGAGTACCGCAACCTGCGGGCGGTCGACAACCTCAATCTGACGCTACAGCCGGGGGAGATCTTCGGGTTCATCGGCCCCAACGGCGCCGGCAAGACGACCACCATCAAGATGATCGCCACCCTGCTGCGGCCGACCAGCGGCGAGGCCCGCGTCAACGGCATCAACGTCGTCGAAGCACCCGAGAAGGTCCGCTCGATCATTGGCTACATGCCCGACTACTTCGGCGTCTACGACGACGTCAAGGTCTGGGAGTACCTCGACTTCTTCGCGGCCGCCTACAAGATCCCACGCGGCGAGCGGCCGCGGATCATCGATGACGTGCTGGAGCTGACCGACCTCACCGGCAAGCGCGAGGCCTTCGTCGAGGAGCTCTCGCGAGGCATGAAACAGCGGCTCTGCCTGGCCAAGACGCTGGTTCACGAACCGCTCCTGCTGCTCCTGGACGAGCCCGCTTCAGGGCTCGATCCGCGGGCTCGGATCGAGATTCGCGAGCTGCTCAAGGAGCTCCGTCGGATGGGCAAGACGATCTTCGTGTCGTCGCACATCCTCTCCGAGCTGGCCGACTTCTGCACCACCATCGGCATCATCGAAGCCGGCCGCCTGATCGCCGCCGGCTCGGTCGAGCAGATCATCGAGCGCACTGGCATCGTGCGGTCCGTCGAGATCCGCGCCACCGCCGGGCTGGAGAAGGTCGAGAGCCTGCTGCGCGATGTACCGCTGGTGCAGGAGGTCGTCTTCGAGCCGGAGACCGACAAGTTCCAGGTCTCCTTCAATGGCCAGTTGGACGACGTCGCCGACCTGCTGAAGACGCTGCTCGACAACGGCGTCCGGGTGGTCCAGGCGATCGAAAGCGCCAGCGACCTCGAGGAGGTCTTTCTGCGCGTCACCAAGGGCCAGGTCGCCTGATCAGGGCGCCCAGGCCGGGTCCCGCGCGCCGAGGATCCGGCGGATCACTCTGCGCGCGGCGACGTCGTGCAGCTCGACTGTCCAGTCGGCGTCCTGCACCTCGAAGTTCTCGGTGCGCAGCGCCTTTTCACTGTCGTAGACGGTGTTCGCGACAGCCAGGTACTTGCTGTCGGGCGACCAGCATGGGCTGCTGGCGAGGTTCGTCAGCGCTTCGTTCTGCTTGTGCTTCTGGTCGGCCCAGAGGTACTCGCGGTAGGTCTGGTCGAGCAGGTTGAGCACATAGAGCTGGCAGGGATTGACGATGGCACTGTCGTGGATCGAGGCCAGTGCCAGCATCTGCTTGCCGTCGGGCGAGACCGTCACCGTGTGCGCCATCCGGCCGTAGAAGGTCCCGACCTTCGACAACGGCAGCAGCTTGCCGGTCGCCACATCGGCCACGAAGAAGGCCCAGATGCAGTTACCGGCGGCGCCCATCGAGGTCCCGCAGTTGGTGCCGAACAGGACCCGCGTCCCGTCGGGCGTGATGGCGGGCGGGCTGACCGACCAGTTGCCGGAGTCGCGGTAGAACTCGGGTTCGATCAGCTCAACCAGGTCCTTCACTTTGTCGGGGTACCTGGCCGCTTTGAGCGCTGCGAAGAGCGCCTCGGGGCGACCGATGCTGAACAGCGTCCGTTCCTCGCCGCTGGCGGTCTGGCGGACCTTGATCTCTTTGGCAGTGGTCAACGCCATCACGCTGCCGTCGGCGCTGCAACTGCGCACCTGGAACGGCTCCCGGACCACCTTGTTGCCGTCCAACCGCAGCGCGCCGTCGATGCCGTCGGCCAGCACGTAGCCCAGCCGCCCGCGCGGGACCCAGTTGAGCTCGTAGGTCACCGCCTTGTTGAGGGGCTCGGGCAGGTCCGCTGCCGTCTTGTACGGTGCCGCCGCCAGCCGGCCGGCGAGGGCTTCACCCGCTGGCTGGCCAGTCGGCGTGACGAAGAAGACCGCGGCGCCATCGGACGGCCGCAGGCTGACCATCTGCGCGCCGTCGCTGCGCGGCAGCTTCACCGGCGCGCTGCTGCCAAGGGTCTCGACCCACGCGGCGTTGCCCTTGAGGTACGCCAGCCGGCCGGTCGGCGCGGCCGCAACCGCCACCGTCCAGAACGTCACCAAGCAGCACAGCCTACGCATCGCGGTCGCTCCCTTCCACTATAGTGACGCCGCTGCCGCGGCGGGTGTCTCAGACTCGGGCGCCGCGGCGGTAGGTGGCGGGCGGGACGCCCATCCGTTGCGTGAAGACGCGCGTGAAGTAGTGCCGGTTGGCAAACCCGCAGCCGGCGGCGATGCGCTCCAAGGTCTCGTCGCCGAAGGCCAGCCGCTGCGCCGCGTTGGCGACCCGCCGCTCCAGCACATACTGCGTCGGCGTCTGGCCGAGACAAGCCCGGAAGCGGCGCACGAAGTGGTCCTCGCTGAGTGCGCAGAGCTGCGCCAGCAGCGCGTTCGGCAGCCGGTCGCAGAGGTGCTCCTCAATGTACCGCAGCGCCGCCGCCACCGGCCGGGTCGCCGCGGCAACCTGCCGACAACGCGCCACGCGCGGCGGGTCCAGCCCTTCGAACAAGCTGGCCAAGGCCAGATGCACCAACGCCTTCGCCCGTAGCAGCGCTGCCGGCTCCCCGCTTGGGCCATCGTCACGCAGCGCCCAGGGCAGCAGGGCCAGCACCTCCGGCGGGGCACCGATCCCCTGCGGCGCGCCAAACACCTCGCGGACCACGCTGCCGGGCAGGCCGACCAGGTCGAAGTGGACGTAGAAGTGCTCCACCGGCCGCCGGCAGCAGCAGCTGAAAGTGATCCAGGGAGGCACGAAGTGGACGTCGCCGGCGGTCAGCAGCCAGTCCCCCCCAGCCCACCGCAGCCAGGCCCCGTCCTGCGCATTGAGATACAGCCGCCAGTAGCTCGACCGTACTTCCTGCGCGTTCCAGGCCTCCGTGATCGGCCGGCGAGCGACCTCGAACAGCCGCACGTAGAGGTTGTCGCTGAGCCGGTCGATCGGTTCGAGGTAGGCCATGCCTGCCCTTCTTGCCGCGATTCGATACAATCCGCGAGGGCTTCGCCATAGCCTTCGGCGGTCCTTGTCAGCATCCTGCGGGAAGTTGGAGACGACCATGGCGGCAGTGACGGGTGTGACGGTGGCGGACCTCGAGTTCCAGGCGGCGAACCTCGACGTGGCGCGCGCCGCAGCGGTCTATCGCGAGCATGGGGCGCTGGTGGTGCGAGGGCTGATGCAGCCGTACGTCGATCGCATTCGGGCCGACATCATGCAGGCGGTCGACGCCGCGGTGGCGCTGCTGCCCCAAGCCCGGCAGATCGATGAAGGCTGGTCCACCCCCGATGGGACGCTGTTCATCCCAGCGCCGGCCGGCTTCCACCGCGACCGGCAGGTGATGGTCAGCTCCTGCCGCTACCAGACCTCGGCCGAGTTCTTCCGGTCCGCCTTCGACCCCACCGCGTTGGATCTGGTCGAGGCCATCCTGGGACCCGACGTCGAGCTGTTCATGAACGGCCAGTGCCTCGTCAAGGAGCCGGTCGGCGGGCACGCCAAGCATCTCCACCAGGACGCCGGCTACTTCGAGCACAAGTACGAGGGGCCCTGCGCGATTCTCAGCTACGCCGTGCCGACCGACCTGGTCAACGGCGCGTTGTACGTCGTGCCGGGCTCGCACAAGCTGGGGATGTTGCGCCACGTCGACACCACGTCGCACCTCGGGCTGGACCCCGCCGAGTGGTCCTGGGACGACGCGCTGCCGATCTGCGGCGAGCCGGGCGACAGCATCTTCTTCCACGTCAAGACCATTCACGGCTCGCCCAGCAACCACAGCCAGGGCCCACGGCCGGTGTTCATCCACCGTTACCGCGCGGCCGCCGACTATGTGGTGATCAGCGCCACCAGCGCCGCCAAGCGCGCCGCCGCCGAGCAGCACGTCGCCGCCGCCAAGAAGGAGAACCAGCTCGGCTTCATGGTCCGCGGAACGCGCCGCTGGGAGGACCGGACCGACGGCTGATCAGTCCGGGAGTTCCTGACCCTTGGTTTCGGGCACGAACCAGATCAGTACCAGGCCGACCAGCCAGACGCTGCTCATCGCCAGACTGGCCCATTGCGGGCCACCCAGCGCGTTGGAGAGCTGGCCGGTGACCAGCACGCCAGCGGCCGAGATGATCCGACCGGCGTTGAAGGTCAGGCCCTCCCCGCTGGCGCGGATGTGCGTTGGGAACAGCTCCGGCAGGTAGAGCGGCAGCCAGCCGAAGAAGCTGGCGGCGAAGACGCCACCCAGCATTGCCAGCCAGAGCAGCCGCGGCCCGAACTCGGTGCAGGTCCCGTAGAGCAGCCCCGAGGCGAGCAACGCGCCAACGCAGAAGATGGCGTAGGAGGTGCGGCGGTTGGTCCATTGGGCGAGCAGCCCGCCGAGCACCGCACCGATGATGCTGCCGTAAGCCATGTACTCGCCGACCTGCGCCCGCGCCGCGCCGACCATCTCCTTGGTTGAGCCAGGCAGCGACTCGACCATCGTCTGCACCCAGCCCTGCATCCAGGCCTGGTAGACGCCCCACATCCCGAGCACGGCGACGGCCGACACGGCGATCCCGACGATGGAGTTGCGGCGCAGCTCGGGACTGAACAGATCGAGGAAGCGGGTCCGCCGACCCTTCTCCTGGACGTGGACAAACTTCTCGCTCTCCTTCACGAAGAGCCGCACGACCAGCGTCAGAATGGCGGGCAGGAAGCCGAGCATCAGGGCGATCCGCCAGTTCTCGAACCGGCCGACCATTTCGTGGTGGGAGAGCCATTTGGTGAGCCAGGCGGCGACCAGGAAGCCGACGTTGGCGGCGCCGCCGAGCAGGCCGGCCAGGAGCGGGCGGCTGGTGTTCGGCCAGGTCTCCATCACCAGCGCCACGCCGAGCCCCCACTCACCGCCGAGGCCCATCGCGCCGAGGAAGCGGCAGGCCCCAAGTTGCCAGACGCTGTGGCAGAAGCCGCTGAGGCCGGTGAACAGCGCGTACACGACGACCGTCACGATCATCGTCTTGACCCGGCCGATTTTGTCGCCGAGGCGGCCGAAGACAACTCCGCCGAAGGACATGCCGACGAGGAACAGGGCCACGGTGTAGCTCAGGTAGGGCCCGATGGCCTTGCTGTCGGTCGTGCCCAGGAACTGCTTCAGGGCGGGCGGCACGGCCCACGAATAGAGGCCCATCTCGAGGCCGTCGAACATCCACCCCAGCCATGCTACCAGCAGCGCGGACCACATCGCGATGCGCTTTTCGCGGGACAGCGGCAGCGGTTGTTCGGCCACGGTTCGGTTCCTCTGCCCGACGGGTTCGGCAACGGGCGGCGCTTCCCTCCGGCCACACCCAACGAGGAGCGGGCGGCGCGCTGGCGAAGAGCGGCACCGGAGCGAGCGATGCGCCGTTGGGTGCCGGTGGTGCTGTTGGGACTGGTCGGCTGCGGGTCTGAGCGCAGCGATCTGCTGACCGTCGCCCAGACCCAGGCGGTCGAGTCCGTCGCGCTGTTGACCACCTACCTCGGCAGCGTGCCGGCGTCGTTTGGCAAGCTGGCCAGCCTGCAGGACCAGCTCCCCAGCTTCAGCTTCCAGCCGTTCGGCGATTGCCCCCACATCAGCGCCCAGCGCGAGGGCCTCGGCGCGCGACTGACCTTCGACTACCGCGGCAGTTGTCAGGTCCCGCTGGCCTTCGGCGAGCCCGTCAGCGGGGCCGTCAGCATGGCCTTCGATCTGCGGGCGTTCGAGGGCGAGGTCGGTTTCGAGGAGTTCCAGCTCGGCGGCCACCGGGTCGCCGGAGCGGTGGCGCTGCGGCCGGTCGACCGTCGCCTCGGTCGCTTGCGGGTGCGCTTCGCGAACCTGGCGGTCGACCAGATCGGCTGGCTCAAGGGCGAGGCGGCCCTGGCCCTGAGCCTCGACGGCAGCCTGACGATGCAGGATGGCGAGTTGCAGCTCCGCGACATCCTGGATTCGTCGTACGCCGTGAAGGTCAGCGGGCTCAGCTTCAACCCCTGGTTGCACGGCAACTGCGTCCCGGACGGCGGGCAGGTGGTGTTCGTCGTGCCGCTCAAGATGGTCGGCATCGACAGCATCGAGATGAAGGTCAGGTTCCTGCCCGAGACGCCCGCCACCGGCAAGGTGAAGGTGCTCGCCGGTCCGCTGGGACCGTTCGATTACACCTTGGAGCATGTCGTGCGTAAGGTCCGCCGGACCCTCGACGAGCGCCGCAAGTGAGCCGGAGAGACGTGCCATGGCCGTGACCCGCGCCGGATCGGTCCCCTCCTACGAGGTCGTCGTGCAAAGCAACCGGCCGTTGCCGCTGCGCGACGGGCTGCGGCTGGCGACCGATCTCTACTTCCCGGCCCGCGACGGCCAGGTGCTCGACGGGCCGTGGCCGGTGGTCTTCCTGCGAACGCCCTACGACAAACTCGGCCATGGCGCCAGCGGGCGGTTCTACGCCGAGCGGGGCTACGTCGCCGCCATTCAGGATGTCCGCGGCCGCTACGCCTCGCCCGGTGAGTTCTATGCCTTCGCTCATGAAGGGCCTGACGGCTACGACAGCGTCGAGTGGTTGGCGGCGCAGCCCTGGTGCAACGGGCGCGTCGGCACCTTTGGCCAGTCTTACGAAGCGGCGGTGCAAAGCGCGCTGGCGGCGCTGCACCCGCCGCACCTCGCGGCGATGATCCCGACCTTTGGCCCGTCCAGCTACTACCACAGCTCGATGCGGCAGAACGGCGCGTTGGAGCTACGCTTCTTCGTCTACGCCTTTGGGATGCTGGCGAGCAGCCGCGAGGCCGCCGCCGACGCCAACCTGAAGGCCGCCGCCGACCGCGCCAACGCCGACATTTGGGACTGGGTGCGCGCGGCGCCGATCCGGGCCGGGGCTTCGCCGCTGGCGGCGGTGCCGTCGTACGAGCGGTGGTGCCTCGACCTGCAGCGTCATGTTTGCTACGACGACTACTGGCGTCTGCCCGGCTACGGGCCGCGGCCCTACTACGACCAGCACGCCGCTGTGCCGACGCTCTATGTCGGCGGCTGGTACGACACCTACACCCGCTCGACGTGCGAGAACTACATCGCCCTGAGCCAGCGCCAGAGCGCCCCGGTACATCTGCTGCTGGGCCCGTGGCACCACGGCGGCGTGGGGCAGCCGACCGCGGGCGACCTCGACTTTCGACCCGAAGGCGGGCTGCCGAGCTACGAAGCGGTCCGCCTGCGCTGGTTCGACCAGTTCCTGAAAGGCCTCGAGACCGGCCTGCTGGCCGAGCCGCCGGTACGCTACTTCGTGATGGGCGGCGGCGCCGGGATGCAGGCCGAGAGCCGCACCATCCGCCACGGCGGGCGCTGGCAGACCGCCTCGCAGTGGCCGCCGGCCGAGGTCGTGCCGACGCCCTGGTACTGCCACGCCGACGGCACGCTGGCGACGGAGCCGCCCACCAACGCCGCCGCGCCGACGGTCTGGCAGTTCGATCCCGCCAACCCCGTCCCGACCATCGGCGGCCAGCTTTCGGCCATCCCCATCCCGCCCGGCGGGTTCGACCAGCGGCAGGACAGCCGCTTCCCGTTCACCACCGGCCGCCTGCCATTGGCGGCCCGCGACGATGTGATCGTCTTCCAGACGCCACCGCTGGAGGCCGACCTGGAGATCGTCGGCCCGCTGCGGGTGCGGCTGTGGGTCAGCACCGACGGGCTGGACACCGACTTCACGGCCAAGCTGATCGACGTCTACCCGCCCGGCCCGCACTACCCCGACGGCTGCGCGCTGTTGCTGGGCGACAGCATCCAGCGGCTGCGCTTCCGCAACGGCTACGAGCGCGAAGAGCTGGCGACCCCGGGCGAGGTCTACGAGCTGAACTTCGAGCTGTACCCCACCGCCAACCGCTTCACTGCCGGCCACCGCCTGCGGCTCGACATCTCCAGCAGCAACTATCCGCGATTTGATGTCAACCCGAACACCGGCGGCCCGTTGGATGGCGACCGCCGCCGCCGGGTGGCCACCAATACGCTCTACCACGACCCCGCCCGGCCGTCGCAGATCATTCTGCCGGTGCGTCCGCCGGTGGCGCGCTGAGCGGGTTGGCACAGCGGAAGCCGCGGTTGGCGGCCCGTGACTCTTCGTGGTCGCGGCTGCGGTGGCTGACCCGCAGGGCGCGGTCGACCGTGTTCCAGCCGCCGCCGCGGATCGCCTTGGGGGTGTCGTCGGCGCGGTTGAGCGGGTTGCTGCTCGGCCGTCGTGAGTACCAGTCGGCTTCGTAGGTGTCGAGGCACCATTGCGCCACGTTGCCGGCCATGCCCAGCAGGCCCCAGGGATTGGCCGCGCAGGCCGCCACAGGCAGGACGTGCTGCGCGGCAGCCTGGTCGCGGTAGTCGCGCCGGCCGTCCCAGTTGGCGTTGGCCAGCGCCGGGTCGGCGGTGTCGCCCCACCAGTAGAGCCGATCCTCGATCCCGGCGCGCGCGGCGGCCTACCACTCGGCCTCGCTGGGCAGCCGGGCGCCGGCCCAGACTGCGTAGGCGCGGGCCTCGACCCACGAGACATAGACCGCCGGGTGCAGCGCTGAGGTGGCCGCCTGCCAGCTCTGCCAGGCCTTCGGCGGCGTGCAGCCGGTGGCCGCCACGAACTGCGCGAACTGCGCGTTGGTGATCGGGTGGAGGTCGATCCAGCAACCGCTCAGGCGGACTCGCGCGGCGGGCCGTTCGTCGAGGTTGGCGGTGGCGTCCCCGAGCGCCGCCCCGAGTCGCCACTCGCCGGCCGGCAGCAACGCCTGGGGCATCTGGTCGGTCGGCCGTACACGGTACTGCGCCCAGGTCCGCCCCGGCGGCAGTTGCCAGGCCGGGAGGTAGGCCGGCCAGCCCGCGGGCGGCCCCTCCTGGGCTCCGGACGATGCCACTGCCAGCAGCAGCCAGACGAGGCGGTGCAAGGTGCCCATGCGGCCGAGACCCTCCACCGCCCAGTATGCCGCGGCGGCGTGACAAGCCTGTGACTACGCCGTCCGCTGCCAGGCCATCCACCATTGTGGATCGAGCGACGCGGGAGTCGCCTCGCGGAGCGGCAGGCCCGCCGCGGCGATCCAGCCGCGGGCCAGCGGGATCAGCTCGGTGAACAGGCCGAAGGGGAACCAGTCGACCTGCCGGTAGCGCTCCCAGGTCCAGTGGTCGAAGATCAGCCAGCCGCCCGGCCGGACCAGCGTCGCAGCCTGGGCCACCGCGGCAACCAGCGCCGGCCGCGCCCGCAGCGCCAGCTCGCCGGCCTCGAACTCCTCGGCCAGCCACTCGATCATCTGCCGTTCGTGGGACCACCACTCGAGGCTGCGGGTGTCCATCCCACGCGGCTCGGCGACGGCGGTCTGCACCAGGTCGTTGACGGCGTGGTGGAAGCAGGCGACGTCGAAGCTCCCCGGCGCCAGGTGCTGGCCGGCCAGTTGGGCATAGTCGTCGATGATCTGCCAGTCGCCGCGCAGCCTCGCCAGCTTCGGGCGCAGCTCGGCGGCCAGCCGCTGGTTGAGGTTGAGCGTCACGTACCGCCCCTGGCCGCCGCTGTAGACTTCGGTGGCCAGCGCGATGGGCTCGCTGCTGCCGGCGCAAGGCTCGTAGACCGCCAACTCGCGCGGCAGTCCCAGGTCTGCGAAGACAGCCAGCCAGCTCCCGGCCAGCGCCGGATTCAGCAACGCCATCCCGGCCACCGGCACCTCCAGCGGATGCGGCCGCACCAGCACATGGCGACAGCTCTCCAGCACCTCCTGCTCGCTGAACCCGGCGACCTGCTGTTGCAGGGCGTCGGGCAGCAGTCCCCAGAGCGCGCCGTGGCGGATCGACTCGGCAATGACAGCGGCATCGGCGGGCATCGGCAACTCCGGGCCCAGTGTAGCGGATCCGACGGCCGATTGACCCCAACCGCCGGCAGTGGTACAACGCCGGCCGCTGCTTTGGGGACCACCGATGCCGATCGGCTCGCTGTTGCTGCTGAGTCTGACCGCCCCACCCGCGCCCGGCGCCTGGCAGGTGCCGCGGGTGACGATGACCCCGAACCAACGCAAGCGAACGAATGTCCTACCAATCATGATACGACTGCACTATGAGGACGGCCGATGAGCGAACAGTTGCGTTTGGTGCAGTGCGGGTCGCTGGACCCGAACGACAGCTTCTTCGACAGCCTACGCGACGACTACCAGGAGTTCACAGCCTGGTTCGCCAGCAAGTCCACCGAGCCAGTCTACATCCTCAGGTCAGGCGCCAGCCTTCTGGCGTTTCTTTACCTGAAGGTCGAGTCCGGCCCTGTGACAGACGTCACGCCTGCACTTCCACCAGCCACACGAATCAAGATCGGCACCCTGAAGGTGGAGCCCCACGGCACCCGACTCGGTGAACGGCTGCTGAAGAAGGCGTTCGACCATGCCATCGTCGAAGGCGCCAACGAGATCTACGTTACGATCTTCGCCAAGCACGCCGCGCTCATCGACCTATTGCGACTCTATGGCTTCGAAGAGACGGCCACGAAGACTACCCCAAACGGCACAGAGACGGTGCTCGTGAAGCGCCTCAACCACCCGGTAGGCGATCCGGTGACAGACTATCCCCAGATCCTCCAAGCCGGCACCACTCAATACCTACTCGCAATCCAACCACAGTGGCACACACATCTGTTCCCAGACTCAATGCTAAGAACCGAGAACTATAGCATCCTAGCAGACGTTAGCCACACAAACAGCATCGTCAAGACATATGTTTGCAGAATGGACCTAAGCTGCTTGCACGAACGCGACCTTCTGCTTGTTTATCGCACGAGTGACGGCGCGGCTCCGGCGGAGCACCGTTCGGTGGCAACCTCGGTATGCACAGTTCTGGCGGTCCGCTCACGGAACAGCTTTTCCTCCGAAGATGCATTTGTCCGGTATGCCTTAGAGACTAGCGTCTTCCAGGAGCATGAGCTTCGGCAGTGGTGGCGTGAGTGGTCACGCCTATTCGTGGTCCAAATGCTCTACAACACAGCGCTCCCAAGGCGAGTCACCCGCCGGCAACTCGCCGAGCAGTGCAACTTGGATCGCTCGGATCGCTGGGGGTTTCTGAAGCTATCGGCCGAGCAGTTCCGGGCGGCCGTCGCCCTCGGGGGTATCCATGAACGTATTATTGTCGATTAGGCCCTGCTATGCTGAGAGATTGCTGGATGGCAGCAAGGCGTTTGAGTACCGACGGCGTATCTTCGGCCGGCCAATCGGCGCGCGCGTCATCCTCTACTCGTCACAGCCTGTCGGTATGTTGGTTGGCTACTTCACTGTCACCGGTGTCATCGCGGATCGACCGGCACACCTCTGGCGGAGCACGAGCCATGCCGGGGGCGTCACTCGCGCGGAGTTCTCCGCGTACTTCGGCGATTGCGAAGTTGGGTATGCATTGTGCGTCGGCCGCGTGCAGGCATTCGCGTCGCCAGTTCCTTTGGACTATCTTCTTCCTGGTCGGCGGGCGCCGCAGTCATACATGTACCTGCCCGAGAGCAATGCCCTCACCCACCTACTGCAGGTATCACACTGATACAGCCCTGACAACGGTGTAACTGCGCGCGCGTGGCCGGAAGGACCGCTCCTACTGCCCCGCCAGGAACCCGCGCAGGTCGGCGGCCATTTTGGCGAGTTCGGTTTCTTTGGTGTACATCATGTGGCCGGCCTCGTAGTAGCCCATCGCGATGTTGGCGCGGAGGTCGGGCCGCAGGTCGAGGTGGCTGAAGGTGTACTCGGTGGCATAGAACGGCGTCGCCAGGTCGTAGTAGCCGTTGCAGACGAAGACCCGCAGGTGGGGATTCTTGTGGAGCGCCTGGCGCAGGCGGTCGGCGACGTCGAGATACTGGTTCTGGTAGTCGCCGTAGTTCCACTTGATGCTGTCCCAGCCGCTGATCTTGTAACGCACCTCGGCTTCGTGCTGCAGCTCGCCGCGCAGGTAGGCGTTCAGCGCGCCGGTGAAGGCGCCCAGGATCTCGGTGAAGCTGGCGTCGTACTCGGGGTACTCGCCGACGGCGTCGCGGTCGCTGCCCAGGCAGCGGCTGTCGAAGCGGCCGACGGTGCGGCCCTGCCGCCGGAGCAGCTCTTTGTTGAAGCGGCCCATCCAGATCCGCAGGTCGTTGGCGGTGAGGTAGTCGCGGTCGAGGCCGGTGTAGCGGGCCAGCTTGCGGACGACCCGCTGCCGCTCGGTGGGCGGCAGGTCGGCGCCGCGCATCAGGGCGACGTTGTACTCGCTGGCGGCGAACTCGCGCACTTCGGCGACCAGGTCGGCCAGCGGGCGGGCCTGCAGCTCGGGCGCCAACTGCCCGTGGAACCAGGCCGTCGCGGCGAAGCTGGGCAGGTAGAGCAGGTGCGGCAGGTCGTTGCCGAGGGCGAAGCGGATGGTCTGCATGTTGAGCACCACCGAGACCAGGATGATCCCGTTGAGCGTGATGCCGTAAGTGTCGAACAGCAGATTGGCCAGCCCGGCGGCGCGGGTCGTGCCGTAACTCTCGCCGCCCAGGTACTTCGGCGACAGCCAGCGCTGGTGCTCGGTCAGCCAGGTGGCGATGAAGCGACCGACCGAGGCCAGGTCCTCCTCGACGCCGTGGAACTCCTTCGGCTCGACGCCAGCGGCGGGCTTGCTGTAGCCGGTGCCGACGGGGTCGATGAAGACGAGGTCGGTCTGGTCGAGCAGGCTGTACTCGTTGTCACGCAGTTGCGGCGGCGGCGGCAGTTGCTCGCCTTCCGGCCCCAAGGTGACCCGCCGCGGGCCCCAGGCGCCGAGATGCAGCCAGACCGACGACGAGCCGGGACCGCCGTTGAAGGCGAACATCACCGGCCGTTGGGCCGGATGGTCGACGCCGTCCTTCACGTAGGCGACGTGGAAGAAGCTGGCCTTCTCTTTGCCGTCGTCGTCGCGCAGCGTGAGCGTGCCGGCGGTGGCGGTGTAACTCAGCGGCGCGCCGTTGATGCTGACGGTGTGCTGCGTTCTGACCCGCGGCGGCTTGTCGGCCGCCGGCCGAGCCGGCTCCTCGGGCATCGTCAGGCTGACCGCCAGCTTCGGCAGCGCGATTTCACCGCTGATGGTCTTCGGCGCACCAGCGTTCGGGGGCGGGGTCGTCTCACTCACCGGCTCTTACCTCACGGCCTCATTTCGGCGCCGGTGCCGCGATGCCTGCTGCTGCTGGCTGCGGATAGCTCACCCGCACCACCGCATCGTGCAGCGTCGGCAGCACCGGCCGCGCGCGGCAGGACTGCCAGACCGCTTCGCCCAGGTCACCGCTGTTGGCGGCGCCGATGCAGACCTCCTGGCGATCCGTGTTGGCCTCGCCGTAGGCGCCCGGCGCGTCGATCCGCAGCACGTCGTCAACCCACACCCGCACATCGCGGCCGCCGATGCCGACGCGATAGGTGTGCCAGGCCGTGGTGTCCAACGCCCAGCGCCGGGCGCTGTTGCTGTGCAGACTGATGCCGTCGGGCCGCAGCAGCAGCCGTTCGTGGTACCGGCCGTTGCTGATCAGCACGCTGCTCAGGCCGCTGACCACCCGCACCCGGACCTCGATGCTGGTCTCCTGGTCGGGGTCCAGGCCGCAGGGGTAGCGGTAGTAGAGGTAGTCGCCGTTGACGTTGCCGCGGTCGGCCAGCAGCAGACCATCTTCCTGCGGCTGCGCGACGCAGCGCTCCGAGCCGCGGTCGCGGGTCCAGCGGCCGGTCGGCAGGGCCGGACCTTGCCACGCCACCGGCCAGGCCTCGCCGGGCTCATCGCCTACGGCGCGCAGACCGAGCTGGTTGACGCCCCGCCGGATCTGCGCCGGGGTCAGCGGCAGGTCCAGCCAGCTCTTCGCCAGCTTGCCCTCGGACAGCGGTTGGCCGTTCCAGGTCGCTGCCACCTCGTTGGCCTGGCGGATGGTCGGCAGCTCCAAACAGAGCGTCACCTGCGGCGCCGGCGCACCGCTGAAGTCCTCGCCAACCCGCAGGTCCAAGTCGACCGGCCTCTGCCGCTGCAGCGTGCGTGGCGTGTCCGGCGTCAGGACCGGCAGGCTGCTGTGCCGGCTGCCACCGACCAGCCAGCTATTCGGGTTGCCATCGCGCACGGTCACGAAGTAGAGCTTGTCCTTGCCCCGCAAGGTGGCCGGACTGCCCAGCTCGCGCCAGATCGGCGAGCGCGGGTTGAACTGATTGAAGACATGAATCCCCGCGGCGCCAGCGGTCCAGGCGTTGCTCGCCCGGCCGCGGTAGGACTCCACCGAGTTCCGCCGGAAGCGGCTCTCGTGGAGCACCCGGCTGTCGCTGAGGCAGGGGTAGACCGGCACGCCGTAGCGCCGCCCCAGCTCGACGCTGTACTCCCACGGGTTCAGTTGGAAGTAGCAGGTGGTGACCAGCAGATCGAGCAGTCCCTCGCGCAACCAGGTCTCGAGGTCCAGGCCGTGGTCGCGGCAGTAGGGCACGCTGTCGGGCACCCGGATGCTGAGCAGGAGCGGCCGTCCGCGGGCCAGGCCGACCTGTTCGGTCATCGTTCGCACGCGGCGCAACAGGTCGGTCAGGGCGTCGCGCTCGGCGTCGCTGGCCACCCCGCCGTGGGCAACGCTACGGAAGTAGCAGAGGTGGCGGAAGAAGTCGAGTTCGAGCCCGTCGACCTCGTAGCCACGGGCCACCTCGTCGAGGTAACGGAAGGCGAGCTCGCGGACTTCGGGACGGCCGTAATCGACCGAACTCCAGCGCCCGACCTTCGTCGACTTAGCGACTTCGCCCACCAGCCACTCCGGATGCTGCTCCTTCAGCGGCGGGTACAGCAGGTACGGCCGATCGGGGTGGTGCTCAACGTCGTGCGTGTCGTTCATGCGCAACGACCACCACAGCTCCTGGCGGTTGGCGTGGGCGAAGTCGACCATGATCCGCAGACAGTCCGAGCCCTGCGCCAGCAGGTCGGCCGCGATGTTCTTGACGTCGGTCGCCAGCCGGTACTCGGCCGGCTGGCGGGTCAGCAACGTCCCGGCCTGGGTCTGGTGGGTGAAGAAACCAAAGCCCGACGAGATGCTGCAGTAGGCGATTGCGCCGACCTGCGAACCAGCCAGAGCCGTGGTGCGGAGGTCCAGCAGGCCCGCCGGCGAGACCGGCTGTTGGGCCGGGTAGTGGAGCACATCGCAGCCGTCGTTGTTGAAGATCACCCCGCGCGGACGGTCGGCCAGAGCCCGACGGGCCGCGCGGTAAGCCGCCAGCTCGGGCGACTGCGCCCACAACGGGGCTGTGAGGAGCAACAGCCAGGCCACACGCATCGCTGTCTCGCCGCCGGGTCGGCCCGGCCGTGACAGCGGTACCACGTCGCGGGCCGCGTGTCCAGGGTCAGGGCGCCGCCAGCCGCAGCACCTCACCAGCCGCGCCGCCCAGCTTGCTGAACTGCACCGCGACCTCGCCGTCGCCACCGACCGGGACGATGAACTCGAACGGCCAGCGCCGGTCTTCGCGGGCGATGGTCTGCCCGTGCTGCGTCAGTCGCAGACTGGCCCCACCAAAGTCGGCGCCGGCGCTGGTGTAGACATGCACGTAAGCGGCCTCGGGCGAGACGCCGAGCCAGTGCGCTGTGACCGCGCCGGCGCTGGCGATCCCTGGCACGGCCCGCGCCGGGCGGGGCGTACGGTGGAGCGGCACGTCGACGCGGCAGCCCCGCCACGCCAGCACCAGCAGGCCCTGCGGCGGCACCGTCACGGTGACGGCCCCGGCGGTCAGCGGCAGCTCCCCACCGGCCGGCCCGACACTGTGGACCGGCCCCGCGGCACCGCCGGTGACGGCCGGGTCCAGCCGCACCGTGCTGCGGACGGCCTCGTCGCTGGTGTTGGTGAGCATCACGAAGACGGTCTCGGCGGTGTGGCCGGCCAGCCAGTTCAGCCGCACATCGCTCAAGGTGACCAGCCCGCGGCGCAGCCACGGCCAGACCCCGGGCGTGCCGTAGACGGAGCCCGGCGCGTGGCCCACCAGGCGGTTGTCGAACCAGGCGTAGCCGCACTGACGGACCGTCGGGAAGCGCACCTGCCCGGCGCTGCGGACCTCGACATCGCTCACCAGATAGTCCAGGCAGAGCGCGATGTGGGGTGGAATGTGGTGGTAGTAGATCCCACTGACATCCGGTCCCTGCAGCGGATAGTCGGCGCGCAGGAACTGGTCGGTGTAGTCGGTAGCGTAGTAGCCCGGATAGTTGCCCCAGCGACCGAGCACGGCGTTGTGCGCGGCGGTGGTCAACAGCGGATCGCCCAGCCGCAGCAGCGCCGGCGCCCAACTGGCCATCATGATGGCGGCCTGCGGCGAGCGCAGTCGGCGGTAGGTCGTCGGCTGCTCGATGCCGAGGCCCACCAGGCTCGGGATCCAGCCCGGCACGCGCTGCTCCGGCAGTGCCACAGGCGCCAGGATCTGGTCCTGCCAGGTCTTGATCTGGTCCGCCGGCTTGGGCAGCGGGACGCCCAGCGTGAACCAGTCGGCGCCGCGCCACCAGAGGATCCCGTTGCCCTCAAACTGCCCGCCACGGTGCACCGTCAGGTCGCCTGCGACCACCGCCGGCCAGGTCAGCAGACCGCTGACCATGGTCCGGGCCAGCGCCACCGCGGCCGCTCGAGCGGCCGGGTCGTCGAGCAGCGTGGCAGCCGTCGCGAGGCCCTCCCAGTTGCCGCTGAAGCTGAGCTGGTAGAAGTGGTTGGGGTCGATTTCGACGGACTGCCGCTGCGGCCAGTCCAGGTAGGCCTGCAGCGCCGCGATGGCCTGCTGGCGGTAGCGCTCGTCAGCGGTCGCCTGCCAGGCCGCCAGGGCGTCGTCGAAGGGCTGCACCTTGCCGTAGCCGGCGGTCCGGGCGGGATTGCCCGCAGCGTCGGTCAGCAGAGCGGCGAAGGCCGGCGCGTAGCCGTGCGTCGCGGCCAGCGCACCACCGCGGGTGACCGCGCCGTAGAGCGGCAGCGGACCGCCCAACCGCGGCAGCCCGAGCCGCTGCCCGCCGGCCGGGGTGGTGCTGAAGTGGGTGGTCGGCCGGGACAGCAGGTAGGCCAACGACGGGATTGCGCGGTTCGCCAGCAGGTCCGGGTCACCGGTGATCTGGGCGGCGCTGAGGATCCCCAGCGGCGAGGCCTGGGTGACACACTCCGAGCCCTCGATGTTCCAGGGCCCCAGCCCGTCGTCGCTCCAGCCACCGGCGACCGGGTCGCGCAACAGGTCGATGGCATTGAGCGTCGCCTCGGTCAGACTCAGCCGCACGTTCTGGCGGTAGTCGCGGTAGCCGTAGATCTCCCGCGCGGCCTGCTCCCAGACGGTCACCAACGGTTGGTCGCCGGCGGTCAACAGCCGGGCCCGCAGAACCGCCGGCTGGCCGGCGGCGAGCTGCGCGCCACGGCCGCCAGGGAGCGGGTCCCAGAGCGTCACGCGGTGCCGGCCATCGAGTTCGGTCAGGGTGAACCCCGACTCCATCTGCCGGACGTCCGGCCAGGCCGTCGAGAGGTTCGCCGGATCGACCGCCAGGCCCCAGGTGTTGCCACCCTGGTTGAGCAGCGCCAGCGGCGTGCTGCAGCTCTCGATGCTGGTCAACTTCGGCTCGGTCGGCAGCCGGCGGAACTGCCACAGGTAGGGACAGAGCACCTCGCGCACGGTGTCGGCCGAGCTGGCCGGGCCAACGCCATAGCCGAGGCCGTACGACCCGGCCCGACGCGGGGTGAAGCGCAGCTCGAGCGCCGGCCGGCGGCCGCCGGGTGGCACGCTCCAAGTGGCGGTGACCTCGCCGACGTCGCCCGCGGCGGTCAGGATCACGCGGTCGCCGTCGCGGCGGGCGGCCCGCGGCACCAGCCACTGCTCCCGGCCGACCAGCGGCAACCACTGGGCATTGCCGCGGGCGCTGTGGTAGCGCACGGCGCCCAGCCCGACCTCGGCCGGCTGGGGGGTGAACGGCTCCCAGGTCGGCCACTGCCCGGAGCTGCCCCCGTTCGATTTCAGGACGACCTCGGGCGGCGCCTCCAGGACGCGGTACCGCTCCAGGCTGCAGGCGCCCGTGGCCGTCTGCAACACAATGCCCGCGGCAGTGGCCTGAAAGCGCAACTCGCCGTCCGGGGTCGGCAAGCTGGCCTGCGGCACCTGGCCGGCCGGCACCAGCGCCGCGGGCAGCGGCTGGAGCTGCGCCGCACTGGCCTCCAGCGGCAGCAGCGCGGTCCGCGCGGCGAGCGCCGCCGCGACCGACCGTGGCACGTCAGCGGTGCCGCGCACCAGCGCCAGGCTATCGCAGCGGCAGAACGGCGTGACCGGCCGCAGCGCCAGCACCGCCGGGCCGGCCGGCAGCTCGAAGCTGCCGCCCTCTTCCCACTTCCAGCCCTGGGCGCCGTCGTCGGGATTGCCGTGGGCGCCGAACTCGACCGGGCTGCGCCGGCCGTTGACCTCGACCGCGAAGCGGCGCGTGCCCGGTCGGTCGCGAGGGAAGTCGCGAGCCCGCACCAGCAGCCGCCAGGCCCCAGCGACGGGCACCTGCACGGCGCCGACCGCCGGCCGCGCGGCCTGCTCGACCGTGCTGATCAGGACCGCCGAGAGGGCGTTCGGCTCGCCCTGCTGAACGCGCCAGTCGCCCTGCCAGGCAAACTGCTCCGGCTCGATGAAGAGCACCTCGCCGGGCGCCGCCGAGGCTCCGAGCAGACTCAGCAGCAGGACGGTGCGTCGCATCAGACTCTCCGCGAGGTCACACCTCGAAGGCGGTCAGGGCCCGCAGCGCGCGGCAACGTTGGTCGATCTGCGCCCGGTCGAGGGTCCGCAGGCGGTCCAGGCTGAACGCCTCGACATTGAAGCTGGCGATGGTCGTGCCGTAGGCCATCGCCGTGCGCAGCGTGGCCTCGGCAGTCCGATCGGCCGCCGCCAGGTAACCGAGCAGCCCGCCGGCGAAGCAGTCGCCGCAGCCGGTCGGGTCCTGCACCGTGGTCACGGGATAGCCCGGCAGCAGAAAGCTCCAGTCGCGGGTCAGCATCATCGCGCCGTGCTCGCCCTTCTTGACGATCACCACCTCGGGCCCCAGCTCCAGCAGCCCTTCGGCGGCGGCCAGGTTGTCCTCCAACCCGGTCAACTGGCGAGCCTCTTCATCATTGACCAGCAGCATCTGCACCCGCCGCATGACTTCGCCCAGCGTGTCCCGCGCGATGTCGATCCAGAGGTTCATCGTGTCAAGCGCGACGAACTTCGGCGAGGTCATCTGGTCCAGCACTTGCAGTTGCAGCGCGGGGTGGATATTAGCCAAGAGCACATAGTCGCTGCTGCGGTACCTCTCCGGGAGGACTGGGTTGAAGTCTTCAAACACATTGAGATGCGTGAAGAGCGTCGTCCGCACGTTCATGTTCTGCTCGTAGCGGCCGCCCCAATGGAACGTCTGGCCCGGCACCCGCTGCAGACCCGCCAGGTCGAGCCCCCGGGAGGTGAAGAAGTCGAGATGGGCCTGCTCGAAGTCCTCGCCGACCACGCCGACGATTCGCGCTGGCGCCAGGAAGCTGGCCGCCACTCCCGCGTAAGAGGCCGCGCCGCCCAACGCCTGGGTGACCTTGCCGTGCGGCGTCTCGACGCTGTCGTAGGCCACCGATCCGACCATCAGAAGCTCTGCCATGGCTGCTGTCCTCGCGCCGCCAGGATACCCGCGCCGCCGCCATTTGACAACGGCAGCCGGCAGAGGCAACCTGTCGCCACGAGGTGTGCCGTGCGCGAGATCGCTTATGTCAACGGAGAGTTCGGTCCGCTCGAGGAGGCCCGCGTGTCGGTCAACGACCGCGGCTTCACCTTCGGCGACGGGGTCTACGAGGTGCTGCGCGCCTTCGCGGGCCGGCCGTTCCTGGCGACCGAGCACTGGGCCCGGCTGGGCCGTTCGCTGGCCGAACTCCGCATCGAGGGCGTGGACCTGGCCGCGTTGGCGCGCCTGGTCGACCAGGCTCTTGCGCTCAGCGAGCTGCCCGATGCGCTGGTCTACATTCAGATCACCCGCGGCGCCGCGCCGCGCCGGCATGACTGGGACCCGGAGACCGTGGTCCCGACCGTCGTGATCACCGTGCGTCGCTGGCAGCGGCCGAGCGCTGAGCTGCGCGAGCACGGCGTCAGCGCGATCTGCGTCCCCGAACTGCGCTGGGGACGCGTCGATATCAAGTCCCTTAACCTGCTGCCGAACGTGCTGGCGAAGCAACTGGCCCGCGAACAGGGAGCCTTCGAGGCGATCTTTGTGACCGCCGACGAGATCGTCACCGAGGGCACCTCGTCGGCGATTCTGGCGATGCGCGAGGGCACGCTGCTGTACCACCCGCCGGGTCCGACGACCTTGCCCTCGATCACCGTGCAACTGGTGCTCGAGCTGGCAGCCAGCGCCGGCATCCCGGCCCGACCTGCCACCCTGCGCCGCGCGGAGTTGCTCGCGGCGGATGAAGTGCTGCTGCTGAACACCAGCGCCGAGGTCGTTGGGATTGTCCAGGTGGATGGTCAGACGATCCACGATGGTCGCGTCGGCCCGGCCACCAGCCGGCTGATCGCCGCCTACGACCGGGCCATCGCCAGCCTCCTGCAAGCCCCCGGGAGAGGTCCGACATGAGTCTCGACATCGCGGCCTACCTCAACGTTAAGGTCTGCACGAACCCCGCCTGGTCGCCCGATGGCCAGCGGCTCGCGTTCCTCAGCAACCTGGCGGGCCTGCCGCAGGCCTACCTGTTGGACGCCGCAGGCGGCTGGCCGCACCGGCTGACCTTTACGCCGCACGCCGTGCGTCAGGTGGCCTGGCGGCCCGCCGGCACCGAGCTGCTCTATGTGATGGACTGCGACGGCAACGAGCGCCACCAGTTCTACCTCTGCGCGCCCGACGGCTCGCAGTCCCGAGCGTTGACGGCATTGCCCGAGGTGGTGCACAACGCCGGCCACTTCTCGCCCGATGGTCGCTGGTTCTCGTGCTCCGCCAACTGCCGCGACCCGCGCTGGTTCGACCTGCTGCTGCTGGACGTCGCCAGCGGCGAGCGGCGGCGACTGATCAGCGGCGAGGCCGCGCACTTCGCCGGACGCTTTTCGCCCGACGGGCAGCACCTGCTGGCCTCCCGCGCCTGGGGCAGCTTCCACCGCGAGCTGCTGCTGATCGACCTGGCCAGCGGCGCGGTCCGGCAGCTCAGTCCGCCCGGCACCGACTGGTGGGGCCCGGCGCAGTTCAGCGCCGACGGGCAGAGCGTGCTGGTGCTGACCGACTACCGCCGGGAGTACGTCCATCTGGTGCGGCTACCGTTGGACGGCGGCCCACCCGAACCGGTCGTGACGGCGGCCTGGGACGTCGACGGCTTCGAGCAGTTGCCCGGCCGACTGGCCTACACCCTCAACGTCGGCGGCGCCAGCGAGCTGCATCTCCGTTCGGGGCAGTTCGACAGCGTCGTCGACTTGCCCCTGGGCACCGTCAGCGGACTCGAAGCCCGCGCCGACGGGAGCGCGCTGGTGCTCACGCTGGATCAGCCAACCGCGCCGTCGGACCTCTGGGTGATCGAGCCAGGTCAGCGCCCCCGGCAGGTGACACATGCCGACCGCGCCGGCCTGCCCGCCGCGGCCTTCAGCGCGCCGCGCGAGGTGCGCTACCCCACCTTCGACGGGCGTGCCGTCCCAGCCTGGTTGTACGGCGAGCGGCCCGGCCCGCAACCTGCCGTGATGGTGATCCACGGCGGCCCGGAGGGTCAGACCCGCGCGGGGTTCAACCCGCTGATCCAGTTCCTGGCCAACCGCGGCTACCTGGTCCTGGCGCCGAACGTCCGCGGGAGCACTGGCTACGGCAAGACCTGGCACCACCTCGACGACGTGCGGCTGCGCCTCGACAGCGTCCGTGACGCGGCCGCCGCGGTGGACTGGCTGGTCGCCGACGTCGCTGCCGATCCGGCGCGGATCGCCTGCTACGGCGGCTCCTACGGCGGGTTCATGGTGCTCAGCCTGGTGACCCGCTACCCCGAGCTGTGGGCCGCCGGCGTCGACGTCGTCGGGATCGCCAACTTCGTGACCTTTCTGGAGCGCACCGGGCCCTACCGCCGAAAGCTCCGGGAGTCCGAGTACGGCAGCCTGGAACACGATGCCGACTTCCTGCGCGAGATCTCGCCCGTGCACTATGTCGACCAGGTGCGCTGCCCGCTGTTTGTGGTGCAGGGCGCCCAGGATCCGCGGGTGCCGCAACACGAGAGCGACCAAATGGTCGCCCAGCTCCGCGCCCGCGGGCTGGACTGCGAGTACCTGGTCTACCCCGACGAGGGCCACGGGCTGGTCAAGCTCAGCAATCGCCTGATCGCCTATCAGGCGATCGCCGACTTTCTGGACCAGCACCTGCGGCCCGCCGCGGCTACGCCGGACGGTGCTGCTTGAGGTAGGCGAGCTGCCCGCCGAGCTTGGTCACGGGGTCGATCCCGCGGAAGTCCTCCAGCGAGAGGTACCCGGCGTACTGTCGTTCGTGCAGCGCGCGCAGGAAGGCCGGGACGTCGAGGATGCTGTCGGCCAGGTCGCAGACGTCCCACTTCCAGGGCAGTTGGCCATCGTCGCGCCGTTCGCCAGACGTGGGTCGGCCACCGCCGATGTGAACATGCGCGACGTATTCGCCCAGCAGGTCGAGCCCCATCGTGACCGGCTCGGCACCCTCGCCGAGGCTCATGTTGGCAACGTCGAAGATCACCCCGAGTTGGGCTGGATCGAAGTCGCGCGCCACCAGGTAAGCCTGCGACGCGCTGCAGGCGACGGTACCGCGGTGGATCTCCAGAATGGCCTTGACGCCGAGCGGCGCGCAGATGGCCAGGGCCGCCTCGAAAGCGCGCCGCGTGTCGTCGAGCAGTGTGCGGTAGTTCTCGCTGGCGCGGTAGCCGCGGGGCGCGCCGAGGCGGAACAGCGGAATGCCCCACTCGGCACAGCCCTCGGCCACCAGCCGGACCTCGTCCAACTGGTCGGCCGGCATGTTGGTGGCCAGGCCGACGACCTCCAGCCCGCGGGCAGCGCAGGCTTTGGTCAGCTCGCCGCCACGGGCTTTCAGATTGGTTGGCGAGAGATCGTGCTTGACATTGCCCCACGGCGAGTAGGGCTGCCCAATGGTATTGGCCGGGATCCGGCGACAACGCCACTCGACTCCCTCGAAGCCGAGCGCCGCCAGCAGCTCGACGGTCTCACCGAGGTCGTGCTCCGGCAGCATCACCGAGGTTGCGCTGAACTTCATGGTCGCCTCCTGCCTGTCGATTCCGACGGCTGCAACCAGGCTGCCAGGCAGGACTCGGAGTGCGGCCGGGCAACCGCGGCAGCGGCGAGGTGCGGATGACATTGCAGCAACTGCTGGCCGCCTGGGGACGCCGGGCCGACGAGGCGATTGGTGCGGGCGGCACCGCGGGCCGGACCTGGCAAGTCGTCAGCGGCGGGCAGCGCTTCTTCCTCCGCCGGCGCGGCCCGCGGACCGCTGGCCCGGCGCGAATCGCCTTCGACCACGGCCTGCGCGACCATCTGGTGGCCCACGGCTTCCCAACCGTCGCGCCCCTGCCGACCATCACGGGTGACCGCGCCGTGGCCACCGCCGAGGGCGTCTACGAGCTCTATCCGTGGGTCACAGGCGAGCCCTACTCCGCCGCCCTGGCCGAACTGGCACGGCCCCAGGTGGCGCGGTGCCTGGCCACCTTCCACCGCCTGGCGGCGGCCTTCCGGGGCGCTTGTGAGCCGCTGGTGCCGCAGTGGACGCACTACGCCGACCCCATCGCGCCGCGCCGCCGGTTCGACGATCCGGCCGGGCTGGCCGCCGCGGTGGAGCAGGTTGCCGCCCGCTGGGCGCGGCCGGGCGACGGGGCGCGGCTGACCGCGCTGCGCCGCTGGCTGGCCTGGTGGACTGCCGCCTGGTCGGACGCGGCCCACGACGCGCTGCCGGCCGGCGTGATCCATGGCGACTTCAACGGCGCCAATCTGCTGCTGCAGCCCGACGGCCGGGTGGCCGGGGTGTTCGACTTCGACTGGGCCTGGCGCGCGCCGCGGGTCCGTGATGTGGGCGAAGCGCTGCTCTTCTTCGGGGCCCGGCGCGACGCGCTGAGCGGCGGCGACATCTGGTCGCTGACCGCCTGCCCGCGCTTCGAACCGGCGCCGCTGCAGCAGTGGCTGGCGGCCTACCACGCGGTGGCGCCGCTGACGCCGGCGGAGTTGGCGGCGGTCCCGCTGGCGCTCTGCGGGCGCTGGCTGGCCTGCCGCACGGAGGGCGTGATGAAAGTGCCGGAGCCGCAGCGAGTGCGCTTCCTGACCCTGGCCCTGGACGTGCCGTTGCGCTGGTGTGACACGGCCGCGGCAAGCTTGTTGCAGGCTGTCGGTGGTTAGGGCGGTTCGGCGGCTGAGTTCGCCCGTCCGAACAGGTGGCGGCGCCATGATCTGGCCGCGGACGTATGGATGTTGGCTAAGCGTGCTGGCGGTTGGCGCGCTCGGCGCGGCGGAGCCGGACTTCAGCCCGCAGGCGTTGCCCGCGGTGGTGGTGGCCATCCCGCCGGTGCTCGATGGCAGCCTGGAAGACCCCGCCTGGAGCGCCGCGGCGCATGTCGATGGGTTCTACAACCCGGCTGACCAGCGGCTGGAGACCGAGCGCACCGAGGCCTGGATCTGCCTCGACGCCAATGCGCTCTACGCCGCGATCTACTGCCACGATTCGCGGCCGGAGACGATCTCTCGCAGCAAACCCAACGCGGCGGGTCGCTGGACCGCGACGACTACGCCGTGCTGCACGTCGACACCTCACGCCGGTTTGTCGACCAGTACAGCTTCCGGGTGTCGCCCAACGGCACGCAGGACGACAGCATTCCCAACAGTGGGAGCGGCAACTACGCCTGGGCCGGCGACTGGCAGGCGGCCGCGCAGCGCGTGCCCGACGGCTACCTCGTCGAGCTGCGGGTGCCCTTCACGACGCTGCGCTACCCGCGCGGGCAGACCGAGTTCGGGATTGCTTTCGGCCGCAACTTCGAGCGCGAGGAAGAGGCCGACTACTGGCCGCACATGCAGGACCGCTTCCGGATGCAGGACATGGCGGTCCTCGGGCCGCTGAAGCTGCGCAATCCGGTCAACCGCCCGACGCTGCTGCCGTACGGTCTGTTCCGCGCCGACGACGACGGCGCCACGGTGCAGCTCGGGCTCGATGTGAAGCACGTCTTCCCGAACGATCTGACCGCGCTGTTCAGCTCCAACCCGGACTTCCGCAACATCGAGGATGTCGTCGACTCGATTGCCTACAGCGACACCCCGCGCCTGCTGGATGAATCGCGCCCCTTCTTCCGGGAAGGCAGCCGCTTCTTCCCCGGCAGCTCGTCGATGAACACGCGGCTGATCCCCGATGTCACCGCCGGAGTGAAGACCTTTGGCGAGGTGGGGCCGCACGAGTTCGGCGTCTTGGGCGTGCTCGGCGACCGCGGCCGGCTCGACGGCGCCTTCGACTACACCTACAAGATCACCCCCGAACACGGCTTTGGCACCGGGCTGGTCTACAGCGACAACGGGCATCCCACCTCGCTGGTCAGCCACAGCCATGTCGACGGCTGGGTGCCGCTGGGCCGGGCCAGCTTCAGCTACAACGGCGACTTCCGACACAGTTGGACCCGGGGCCCGCTGGGTGAGGGCAACTCCTGGAACGTCGGCTGCAGCTACGGCGGCGACGGCGTGATTGGCTTCAACGGCAGCTACTCGCTGGTCGATCCAACGTGGGATCCGCAGATCGGTTACGTCGGCGACCGGGACACCCGCGGTTGGAGTGTCGGCGTCAGCTCCAGCAAGCGCAGCCAGGGCCGCTTCATCCAGAACCACAGTTGGAGCCTCAACCACGGCGAGTACAACCACGCCGATGGCAGCCTGTTGCAGTCCAGCTACAGCGCCTCGGGCAGCATGCGCCTGGACTTCGGCTGGAGCTTCGGGCTGGACGCCTTCAGCAATCAGCGCCCACCGAATCGTGACCGCACGCTCGGCGGCACGGTGCGCTGGGGACTTGAGACGCTCTACGAAGAGGGCGGCCTGCGCCTGGTCTACGGCGACCGCGGCGGCAGCGACTACTTCTACGTCAAGCTCGACCAGGGCTGGGCCCCCGTGCGGGACCTGCGGCTGTCGCTCCAGAGCGAGTACACGCGGCGCGATTACAAGGGCGCGGGCGGCCGCGACTCCGAGCACCGCACCCAGAGTATCCTCACCGCAACCTACGAGCTGAACCCCTACAGCAGCGTCAGCGCTCGGTTCATCGAGCGCGAGGGCCGGCTCAACCTGTTCCTGGCCTACCGCAACGCCCCGACCAGCGGACGCTCCTGGTACCTCTTCTTCGGCGACCCGAACGCCGAGCGGACCGAGGTGCGGCTCCAGGCCAAGGTGATCTGGCCGCTCTAAGGTGCGCTGGCGGCAGGGGCCATGGTGTCCTCGGTGAGCATTCCCGGCACCCCGCCGGTGATCTGCCAGGTGGCGCCGATCTTGGCCATCTGCAGCGTCAGCGTCTGGCCGCCGCCAGTCGCTGTGACGGTCGCCTGGTCACCGGTCCCTTGCGCCGCCGCCGCGGCCAAGCCGGTCGACGGGTAGTTCAGGCGGCGCAGGCCGTTGGCGGTGTCCTCCTGCATCTTGGTCAGGATCTGCGTCCGTTGGCCCTGCGGGATGTTGTCCCAGTCTTCGTTCTCCTTGGCGGCGGCCCGCTCGTAGTTCACCAGCGCCGCGGCCCCGGCGTAGTCGCCCGACTTCATGGCGCTGTCGAACGCCGCAAAGGTGGCCGCCGGGTCGCTGCCAGCGGTCGGGCCGGCCTCCTGGCAGCCCACCAGAATCCACGGCAGCACGGCCCAGAGCGCGTAGCGGCATCGTCGCATGGCGGCACTCCCCGCGGAGGACCCGCCCCCCGCTCGGCGAACCGTTCGCCATGGAACCTGCCGCCCCTGCTGCCGTCTCGCGAGCCTGGCTGGGCCGCTTCCTGCACGACGCGCAGGGCCTCAGCGGCCTGCTGCTGGTCGCGGCGCTGCTGCTGGCCGCCCTGCTGGCGCCGTGGCTGACGCCGTTTGATCCCCACCAGCAGTACGAAGCTGGCCTGACACCTGCCGGGATGCCGGCCACGCCCGGCACCGTGATCGACCTCAGCGCCGCGGGCGGCCCGGCCAGCGCGGTGATGCGCCTCGGCGCCGACAACCTCGGCCGCGACCTGCTGACCCGGTTGCTCTTCGGCGCCCGCATCTCGCTGGCGGTCGGCCTGGCGGCGATGGCCACCGCCATCGGCATCGGCGCCCTGGTCGGCCTGCTGGCCGGCTACTTCCGCGGCCGCGTCGAACTGCTGCTGATGCGGCTGACCGACATGATGCTGACCATCCCCACCCTGGTCCTGGCGATCGCCCTGGCCAGCCTCCTGCCGAAGACGCCGCTGCAGCTCGGCGGTGGCCGCGAGTTCCCGCGCGAGATCCTCAACCTGTTCATCGTGATCGGCCTGGTCAACTGGACTGGCGTGGCGCGGATCATCCGCGGCGAGACGCTGCGGCAGGGCAGCATGGAGTACGTCGAGGCGGCCCGGGCACTGGGCTGCGGGCACGGCCGGATCCTCTTCCGGCATGTCTTGCCCAACGTCCTGCCAACCATCGTCGTGCTCGGCAGTCTGACCACCGCCAACACGATTCTGCTCGACGCCGGCCTGAGCTACCTCGGCATCGGCACACCGCCGCCCTACCCTTCCTGGGGCGCCATGATCAACGACGGGCAGCCCTACCTGCTGACGGCGAAGTGGCTGATCCTTGGGCCCGGCCTCTGCGCGATGGCGGCCGTGCTGGGCTTCAACCTGCTCGGCCAGGGACTGCAGAACGCCCTCGACCCGTGGCGGCGGGGGTGATGGGAATGAACGACTCGCCGAGTCCAGCGTTCGTCGTCTCCGATCACGCCAGACTGGCCATGCGGGAGCGTGGGATCCATATTGATCAGGTCGCGGAGGTGTTCCGCAACCCCGACGCGGTCATGCCAGCGCCGCACGGCCGTCAAGTGTGGCAGGGTCGCTGCCTGCACCACGGTCGGCTGCTGCTGTTGCGCATCGTGGTCGGGCCACGAACGGAACCGCCGACCATCATCACCGTCTACATGACGAGCCAGTTCGAGCGCTATGAGAGAAGCCCATGACAGTCCGCTACGATCGCGAGGTTGATGTGCTTCGGATACTGTTCAACGATCACCAGATCGCCGAGAGTGACGAGGTGGCGCCGGGCATCGTGCTCGACTACGACGCCGTGGGGCGGGTGGTCGGGATCGAGGTCTTGGATGCCTCGGAGCAGGTCAGCGATCCTGGCTCGATTCGGCTGCAGACGGCCGCGGCCTGACCTGTCCGGGCCATGCGGAGGGCCAAGTAATGGTCTGTCGGCTTGCTCGCCTCGCACTACTCTCGGCGGCGCTCACGGGTTGCACGCAGCCCGGTGGCGCCGCAGTCGTCCCGGTCGCCGACGCTGCCGGGTTACGCGCAGCCCTGCGGCAGGCCGGGCCGGGGACCCACCTGGCTCTGGCGCCCGGCAACTACGGCGGCGGCTGGTACCTCAACGACCTGCACGGCAACGCCGCCGCGCCGATCGTCCTGGCCGCGGCCGACCCGGCGCGCCGACCGGTCTTCGAGGGCGGCAGCGAGGGGCTGCACCTGACCGACTGCACACACCTGGTGCTGGATGGCCTGGTGGTCCGCGGTGCCAACGGCAACGGCCTCAACATCGACGATGGTGGGACCTTCGACAGTCCGACGCACCACCTGACGCTGCGCCGGCTGCTGCTCGAGGAGGTCGGCCCGCAGGGCAACCGCGACGGGCTGAAGCTGTCCGGGCTGACCGACTTCAGCGTCGAGGAGTGCGTCTTCCGGACCTGGGGCGACGGCGGCTCAGGCATCGACATGGTCGGCTGCCGCAACGGCAGCATCCGGCAGTGCAGCTTCGGCCCCGCCCGCGGCGACGGCGCCAATGCTATCCAGGCCAAGGGCGGCAGCAGTGCCGTGACCATCCAGCGCTGCCGCTTCATCAACGCCGGGGGCCGGGCGCTCAATCTCGGCGGCTCGACCGGCCTGCAGTTCTTCCGGCCCCGCCCCGCCGGCTACGAGGCCCGCGACCTGACCGTCGAGGGCTGCTTCTTCGAGGGCTCCCAGGCGCCCTTGGCGTTCGTCGGCTGCGACGGTGCGACGGTCCGGTTCAACACCTTCATCCAGCCGACCAAGTGGTTCGCTCGAATCCTGCAGGAAACCACGGCGCCAGGTTTCGTGCCCTGCCGCAACGGCATAGTCGCAGACAACGTGATCGTCTTCAGCGCGGCGCGGTGGGCCGAGGGCGGCCTCAACATCGGCCCGCAGACCGCCCCCGAGACGTTCCGTTTCGCCCGCAACCTGTGGTACTGCAGCGACCGACCGGACCGCAGCCGGCCCACGCTACCCGTTGCCGAGACCGCGGGCGTGTACGGACAAGACCCACGCTTCCGGGACGCGGCCCAGGGTGACTACACCCCAGCGGCCGACGGGCCGGGCCACGGCAAGGGCCACACCGCGCTGCCGTAGGACGCTGCGGCTCAGGGCGCCGGAGTCAGCCCTTCGTCGCGGATCGCGAAGAGGTCTTCCTCGTAATGGCTGGTGTTCAGGAAGAGCCCGCCGATCCACAGCACCGGTGCGCCATGGAACTCCGGCTGGGCGGCCGCCAGGAGCCGTTGGACCTGGTCGCGGATGTCGTCGTAGAGCCGCTCGGTCGCGGTCACGACGGGCTCCGCTGCCGACAACAGGGCGCGCGTCTGACGCTGCATCAGCAGGTCCAACTCGGCGGCCTGGAAGTCGAGGCTGGGGTCGGGGCCGGCGTGCCGCTCGCCGCTGGCGGCTTCACGCTGCAGCCGCTGCACCGTCGCCACCAGCGCGCCGCAGCAGGCCCCGGGCTGCGACTGATGGACCCGCTGCACCCGGCCGGGCTGGCCATCGGGCCCGAAGCCCAGGTGCGGACCGAAGAGCACCACCGCCGCGCCGCGCTCGGGCACGTGGTGAGCGTAGGCGCCCATGCCGGTGATGCCGGTGAACGGCAGTCCGGCCAGGCCGCCGAGCAGGAAGGGTCCCGGCAGTACCCCTGCGGCGAACCGCCGCCAGGCCCAGTTGATCTCGTCTGGGCAGGCACAAACCGCCAGCAGCGCGCGGTCGGGCGGCACGCCCACCTCGCCGAGGCGGGTCACGATGTGCTGCAACAACTCGCTCCGCGTCAAGGCGCCGGGGAACCGCTGCTTCGCGAACTCATGGCTGGTCACGACCGTCCTCACTGACCGCTGCATTCGCTGCCGTGACGGGCCCCCCTGCTGCGGTGTCGGACGTCTGCCGGAGGCGGATGCCGGTCACCTCATCCGGACGGTTTGGCGCGTCGGGCGAGTTGAACTCCGCCTCGCCGACCACCCAGACCACCCGCTGGGCCGCGCTCTGGCCAACGGCCTGGAGCAACTCTGCCGGCGGCGGCCAGTGCGCCACGTCATCCACCACCAGCAAGTCGACCCGGTCCCATTGCCAGAGGATCCGCCCGTCGTCGAACTCCTGCTGCCCGCTGGTCAGCCACTGCGCCGCGGTCATCGTGCGGGCTGCGCCAGCCGCCAGCTCGAGCAGCTTGCCGGCGGTCAGGTAGCGCGCCGCACCGAGCTTGAACGCAAACTCCGTGGCGATGCCGCAGGCCAGGCTGGTGCGGCCACTGCCCCGCGGGCCGCTCAAGACCAGGTGCTGCCGGACCGCGCCGGCCTGGTCCGGATCGGCGAACCGCCGGACGGTGCAGACGGCGCCGTTGACACACCCTCCCGAGCAGAGCTGCAGGTGCGACGGAAAGCTGCTGAGTCGGTACAGGAACGGGAGCCCGGCCTGTTGGAAGCAGATCTTCTGCTGCAGCCAACGGTAGGCCATCACCAGGCTGGCCAGCACCAGGAAGATGGCGGTTGGCGCCACCGACAGGCGGGTGCTGCCGAGCAGTAGCACGGCCCAGATCGCGCCCACCACGATGTAGAACCAGGCCACCACGATGTTCCACCAGAGCAGTGGCCAGTCGATCTCGAACTGCCCGGCGGACTCGGCCTTCTTGGCCTTCTCGCGCTGGAAGTCGCCCCACTCCTTGGCCGCGAACGCCGCCACCACCAGCAGACAGGCCAGCTTCAGCAGCAGCCCGGACGGGCGCGCGCCGTCGCCGAGCCCGACCGCTGGTCGCGCGACCAGCCAGTCGAGGCTGCGCCACAAGACCACGGTCAACACGAAACCCAGGCCGAGGTGCCCCCATTGGTCTGCCACCCAGGTGTAGCTGACCGTTGGATTCGACTGGACGTCTTTGCCGAACAGATCCAGGTAGACCTGCTTCGCGATCTCGTAAGGCCCAGGTTTGGGCAGCCGGCGGTCGATTGCCATCTTGATCCCCCTGTCTCGCAGCGCCAGGCGGCCGGCGCTACGGCTCGCAGTACTGATCCAACCCGCACCCTCGCAGATCGGCCACGACGCCTTGCTCCTCGGCTTCGTAGAGCCGCCAAATCACCTTCAGGCCCTGCACGCTCTCGGGCCCGTTGGTGAGCGGGATCGCGCCGGTTTCCAGGCAGTCCAGGAAGTGCGCCATCTCGTTTTCGGTGTGCTTGCCGACCTCGGCGTCGTAGATCTTCTGCTCCTCGCCGCCGACGATCCGGTAGATCGCCCCCTCGGTGATCCGGGCGTCCAGCAGGCCGCCGGTGCAGTGGGCGTGAAAGCTGTACTTCAGCCGCGTGCCCTTGGCGCCCCAGGTGCCGAAGTGGTAGCCCAGCGCGCCGCTTTCGAACTCCAGACTGACGTTGCTGGTGCCCTCGCGCTCCATCCAAGGGGTGCCGTAGTTGGTGCCCAGGTGGGTGCCGCGGACCGGGCGGCCGAGGTACCACAACAGCAAGTCGATGTAGTGGCAACCGTGGCTGAAGAGCTGCCCGCCACCCAAGGTCCGGGCGCTGGAGGCCCAGTGGTCGGGCGGGACCTGGGTGTGCTGCTCGGTCCAGATGCTGACCTGGAAGACCTCGCCCAGCTCCTGGGCGTCGAGCAGTTGCTTCATCCTGACGACCAGCGGGTGGAAGCGCATGCAGTAGGCGACCATCAGCGTGCGCTGCGCGGCCTGCGCCGCGGCGATCAACTCGCGGCATTCGGCTTCGCTGTTGGCCAGCGGCTTCTCGACCAGCACATGCTTGCCGGCCGCGAGGCAGTCCAGGGCGACCGGGTGGTGCAGGTGATGCGGCAGCACCAGCAGCGCGGCATCGACATCGGCCAGCACCTCGCGGTAGTCGGTCGCCGGCTGCGCGCCGGGCAGCACCTCGGCCGCGGCGCGGGCCTTGGCGAGGTCGACATCGACCGCCGCGACCACCTCCAGGCGGTCGGCGAGGTTGAAGAAGCGGCCGGCATGGGCGCGGGACATGCCGCCGCAGCCGATCAACGCGAGCCTGGTCCGAGCCATCAGCGTCTCCGTCGTGCTGCGCATTCGACCGGGCCGCGCCGCCTCCTGCCGCAGGAGTCCCAGCGGGCGGCACGTATCGAGCGGTTGAGGGACACCATGGCCGACCGGGCAGACTGGATCTTCGAGGCCGCCCGCCTGCACTTCGAGGAGGGGCTGAAGCAGGAGGACGTCGCCCGTCTGCTGAAGGTCTCGCGCCCGACCGTGACGCGGTACCTGGCAATGGCCCGCGAGATGGGTTACGTCCAGACCCGCGTCCTGCAGCCCCAGGGCCACGCCTTCCTGCACGACCTGGAGGTGGCCCTGACCACCCGCTATCCGCTGCTGCGCGAGGCCCTGCTGACGCCCTCCCGCCGCGATGCCTTCGAGCCCGGCGACGGCCCGGCGCGGCGCGCGCTGGCCGCGGAGCTGGCCGAGCGGACCGCGCGCTGGGTCGACCAGCAACTGACGGCCCGGCACCGGCCGGCGCCGCCGGTGGTGGCGGTGGCGCGCGGCGAGATGATCGATGCGGTGATCCGCCGGATCCGCCCGTCGCGGCCGGTACCCGAGTTGGAAGTGCTGCCGATGCTCGGGTATCTGCGCAGCCGCGACTACCCCTACGATGCCAACCGGCTGGCCGAGGAGCTGGCGCGCCTCTACGGGGGCAGCCACGAGTGGATCCCGGCCCCCGCCGTGGTCACCGCCGAAGAGGCCCAGGTGCTCCGCGGGATGCCCCTCGTGGCGGCCCCGCTGCGCAAGCTGCAGGAGCAGGTCGACCTGGTGCTGACCAGCATCTCGTGCCCCTACATCACCCACCCCGACGGCCGGCGCGAGCTCCGGCGAGCGACGCTGCTGCAGAGCCAGCGCGTGGCGCCGCAGCAGATCGAGGACCTCGCCCTGCGGCACGGCGCGGTGGGTGAGATCTGCGGTTGGTACTTCAGCCAGAGTGAGCTGCTGCCGCTGGCCGGGGTGACCCTGCTGGGCTTGCCCTTGCGCCGCCTGCGGGAGCTGGCGGCCGATCCGCAGCGCAGCGTGGTGGCCGTGGTTGGCGGCGACGCGGGTCGTCTGGCGGCGGTCGAAGCGGCCTTGCGACTGGGCCTGGTGAACGTCCTGGTGACCGACTACCTGACCGCCCACCACCTGCTGCAGACACCGCCGGCGGCTTGACGCCGCGTTTCGCCGGGTGCTACACTCGGCTGCCGCAGTCCTGGCCCGCGGGGCCGTCGGGGCCGCGGGCGAGGTGCGTCGATGGCCACAGACAGTTCGCAACCGTTACGCGTGGAAGTGGAAGCCGTCGACGGCGTGCGCATCGTGCGGCCCAGTGGCGAGGTCGACATCGCCTCGGTGGTCGTGCTGCAAGAGGCTCTCAATCGCCTGCTCGACGACGGCGCCACCCGGCTGGTGGTCAACCTTGAAGGGCTCGACTACCTCGACAGCACCGGCATCGGCTGCGTCACCGCGGCCCGCCGCCGGGCCCGTGACCTGGGCGGCGATGTGGTGCTGGTCTGCACCCGCGAGCGGGTCCTGCGGCTGTTCAAGATCACCGGCCTGGACCAGGTCTTCAGCATCTGCGCCAGCGGGACCGAGGCGCTTGCCAAGTTGAAGGGGAACTAGGTGGCTGCCGACCAGTTGACCCTCACCCTCCCGGCGCGGCCGGAGTTCGTCAGCCTGGCGCGCCTGACCCTGGCGGGTCTCGCCGCGCGGCTCGACTACGATGTCGACGCCGTCGAGGACATCCGCGTGGCTGTCGCCGAGGCGGTCGGGCTGCTGCTCCGCGAGGGCGGCGCCGACACGGTGGTGGTCAGCGCCCAGTGGAGCCGCGACCAGCTCGCCGTCACGGTCTCGCGGGCGGGACACCTGTTGGCGCGGGAGGCCGAAGAGACTGGGGTCGCCTTGCTGGTGATGGAGGCGATGGTCGACTCCGCGGTCTGCGAGACCACCACCGCCGGCAGCGTCGTGCGGCTGACCAAACAGCAGGCGCTGTGATGGGGACGGCGCGGTGAGCAACCCCGAGCGGCTCGACGCTCTCACCAGCCGGTTCCGCGAGCTCCGGCGCACCGGCGACCGGGGGCTGCGCGAGCAGTTGATTCAGGCCCACCTGCCGCTGGTCCGCGCCCTGGCGCGCCGTTTCGCCAACCGCGGCGAGCCCGTCGAAGACCTCATCAGCACCGGTACCGTGGCGCTGATCAACGCCGTCGACCGCTTCGACCCCGAGAAGGGCACGCGCTTCAGCACCTTCGCCACGCCGACTATTCTGGGCGAGCTGAAGCGCTACTTCCGGGACAAGTCTTGGGCGATGAAGGTCCCGCGCCGGATGCAGGAGCTCAACCGCGCCGCGAACCACGCTCGCGAGCAGTTGGTGCAGCGGCTCGGGCGCAGTCCCAGCTACCTCGAGATCGCCAGCGAGCTGGGCTGCGACGAGGAGCAGGTGATCGAGGCGATGGAGAGCGGCCGGGGCTACGACCTGGTTTCGTTCGAGGGCCTCGGCCCAACCGATGACGGCCCGACCCACGATGGGCCGGGCGAGGAAGACGAGCACCTGCTCAACGTGGTGCGTCGCGTCGAGGTGGCGCAGGCCATGGAATCGATCCTCGACGAGCGCGAACGGCGGATCATCGCAGCATACTACTTCGATGAGATGTCGCAGACCGACATCGCGACCCGCGAGGGCATCTCGCAGATGCATGTCTCGCGGTTGCTGGGCCGGGCCAAGAGCAAGCTGCGGCGCTATTTGCAGAGCTGACGATGAACGCTGGGATGCTGTTGATCCTGATCCTCGGACTGCTGGTGGCCTTCGCCTATGCCGCCGGCACGGGGCCCGCTGCGGCCCGCACCCGGCGCTGGCTGGGGGGCGGGCTGGTGGCGGTGGTGTTGGTTGGACTGGTCTACCAGCTCCGCGCCGTGCTGCCACCGTTCATCGTGCCGCTGGTGCTGGCGTACCTGCTGGACCCCGTGCTGGACCGCCTCGAACGGCGCGGGCTGAGTCGCACGCGGGCGATCCTACTGGTTTACGCCGCGCTGCTGACCTTGATGATCAGCGCCCTGCTGCTGCTGGTGCCGCCGGTCGTCAAACAGGTCGGTGAGATCGCCGCGCCGCTGGCCAAGCCGGGCGGGGTCGATCTGTCGAACCTGCAGGGGCTGCTGGCGAACCAGGAGAAGCTCCGCAAGGGGCTCGCCAAGACCGCGCTGGACGCCGGGCTGCGCGAGAGTTGGGTCCGCCAACTCGAAGAGAACATCGCCTCGCTGAACGTCGAGCAGCGCCTCACGCAGGCGGTGCGCTGGCTGGCCGAACAAGCCCAGAAGACGGCCGGCTGGGTGGCGGGCCAGGTCGGCGGGCTGCTCTGGCTGATCCTCCTGCCGGTCACCCTGTTCTATATGTTGCGCGACTACGACCCCTTGCGGCGCCGGCTCTACTACCTCGTGCCACCGGCCAACCGGGCTGCCGCCAGCGCGCTGACCCGGCAGATCAACACCGCCCTGGGCGCCTATCTGCGGGGCTACGCCGTGCTCTCGCTGGCCGTGGCGATCTGCGTCACCGCGATCCTGCTGCTGCTCCAGCCGTTCTTCGGGTTCCGCTACGGCCTGCTGGTGGGGCTGACCGCCGGGGCCACCTACATCATTCCGTACGTCGGCAGCTTCTCTTCGGTGATCCTGGGCGTCGCCGTGGTCTACTTCACCGGCGGCCACAGTCTCGGCGAGGCGCTCGCGGCGTTCGTGCTGCTGCAAGGCTGCAACACCCTCTTCGACAACGTGATCACCCCGCGCGTGCTCGGCGGTCAGACCGGGCTGCACCCGCTCTGGGTGATGTTCGCGCTGCTCGTGGCCGGCTCGCAGTTCGGGCTGCTGGGGGTCGTCCTCTCCACGCCAACGGCGGTCTGTGTTAAGATCGTCCTGGAGCACTTCTTCCCGCGGCTGACCGAGCCGATTCCCGCCGACCAGACTCCCGAGGCGGCCGACTGCCCGGCGGCGGACGAGGACGACGCTCCGGCTGGTGATCGAAAGGACCCCGACGCATGACTGGCGATGTGATCCGACAACGCTTTCTCGACTTCTTCGCCGCGCAGGATCATCTCGTGCTGGCCAGCGCCAAGCTGCTGCCCGACGACCCGACGACCTACTTCACGACCGCCGGGATGCAGCCCTTCGTGCCGTACTTTCTGGGCAACGAGGCCCCGCCAAGCCGTCGCATCGCGACCTGCCAGAAGTGCCTCCGCGCCGACGATCTGGACGAAGTCGGCTACACCGCGCGGCACCTCACCTACTTTGAGATGCTCGGCAACTTCAGCTTCGGCGACTACTTCAAGAAGGAGGCCATCGCCTGGGGCTGGGAGTTTGTCCGCCAGGGGCTCGAACTCGACCCGGAACTGCTGTGGGTGAGCGTCTACGAGAACGACGACGAGGCGGCCGAGATCTGGGCCAACCACGTCGGCGTGCGGCGAGAGCGGATCGTGCGCTTCGGGATGGCCGACAACTGGTGGGGCCCGGTCGGCAACTGCGGGCCGTGCGGTCCATGCAGCGAGATCTTCCTGGACCGCGGCCCGGCCTGGGGCGGCGCCGCCTCGCCGGTTGAGGACGACGGCGACCGCTACGTCGAGCTCTGGAACCTGGTCTTCCAGCAGTACAACTCGACGATGTCCAAGAAAGAGCTGATGGCCTGCCGGCAGGTGCCCGACCCGCTGCCCGCGCCGGGGATCGACACCGGCGCCGGCTTGGAGCGGATTGCGGCGGCGATGCAGGGCGTCTCGACGGTTTTCGAGAGCGACCTGCTGCGGCCGGTCTGCGAGGCCGTGCTGGCGCACGCCGCGGCCCACGGCACGACGGTCGCCTACGGGGCCGACCGCGAGCAGACCGCCGCGGTCAACCGAATCGCCGACCATGCCCGCGCCTTGACCTTCGCCATCTGCGATGGCATGTTCCCGTCGAACAAGGCCGGCGGCTACGTGCTGCGGCAAGTACTACGGCGGGCCGCCCGCTTCGGGCGCCTCCGGCTGGGTCTGCGCGAGCCGTTCGTCTGGCAAATCGCCGCCGCCGTGGCCGACCGCTACGAAGCCGCCTACCCCGAAGTGCGGGCCGGTCTGGCGGCCGCCCAAGCGCTGATTCGGCAGGAGGAAGAGCGCTTCGGGGAGACCCTCAACTACGGCATCCCGAAGCTGGAGGCCGAGCTGCATGACCTGCAGGACCGGGGCGCCACGCAGCTCAGCGGCGACCGCGCCTTCATGGTCTACGAGACCTACGGCGTGCCGATCGAAGTGCAGGTCGACGTGGCTGCCGAGCGGGGCCTGAGCGTCGATCTGGAGGGCTTCGAGGCGGCCCGCACGAATCGCGAATCGGTCGCCATTGCGAAGGACTTCGAGGGCCACGGCGACTTTGGCGACGACCTTCTGGCGGCCCAGCCGAAAACCGTCTTCCTGGGCTACGAGGTGGACACCGCGCCAGCCGAGGTGCTCGCGCTGGTGGTCGGCGGCAGCCTCGATGCGGCGCGCAACATCGTCTCGGCGGGGCAGCTCGTCGAGCTGGCCAGCGACGGCCAAGAGGTGCTGCTGGTGCTCGACCGCAGTCCCTTCTACGCCGAGTCGGGCGGCCAGGTCGGCGATCAGGGCGTGATCACCGCGGCCGGCGGCAGCCTCACCGTGAGTGACACCCGCAAGGACAAGAACGGCCGCTGGCTGCACCATGGCCGCATCGTCGGCAGCCTGCCGGTCGGCGCCAGTGTCACCGCGACGGTCGACACCAGCCGCCGCAACCGCATCAAGCGGGCGCACACCGCGACGCACCTGCTGCACGCGGCGCTGCGTGGCCGGCTCGGGCAGCACGTCGCCCAGGCCGGGTCCCAGGTTGACGAAGACTGGTTGCGATTCGACTTCTCGCACTTCAGCGCGCTCGGCGCGGCCGACCTGCAGGCTGTCGAGGAGCACGTCAACGAGCTGATCCTCGGCAACCACGCGATGCGCATCGGCGAGCACAGCCTGGACGAGGCGCGCGGCCTCGGGGCGCTGATGTTCTTCGGCGAGAAGTACGGCCAGGTGGTACGGGTCGTCAATGTCGGCGAGCAGTACGGCGCGCTGAGCACCGAGCTGTGCGGCGGGACGCATGTGCAACGCACCGGCGACATCGGCCACCTGCGGCTGGTCGCCGAAGGCAGCGTGGGCAGCGGCGTGCGGCGGGTCGAGGCCCTCACCGGGCAACGCGCCGTGCAGTACGCGCGGGAGCAGGAAGCCCGGCTGCGCGAGGCCGCCAGCCAGTTGCGCGCTCCGGTCGGCGAAGTGGTCGAGCGGATCGCCGCGCTCAACGCGCAGGTTCGCGAGTTGGAGCGCGAGGCCGAAGCCCTGCGGGCGCAGAGCGTTGCCAACCAGGTCAGTGGGCTGGTCGGCAAGACGGTCGACGTGGCGGGCCTGCCGGTCCTGGCGCAGGTCAGCGAGCTGGACGTCGATGGCGTGAAGGCCCTGGCCGACGACCTCTGCGCGCGGCTGCCGGCCGGGGTGGCGCTGTTGGGCACCGCCGCCGGAGGCAAGGTCATGCTGGTCTGCAAGGCCGGCGAGGCGGCGGTGGCGCGCGGCGTCCACTGCGGCGAGGTGGTCAAGGCGGCGGCGCAGGCCGCTGGCGGCGGAGGGGGCGGCAAGCCGTCGTTCGCGCAGGCCGGCGGCCGCGACGCGAGCAAGCTGGGCGAGGCCATCGAGGCGGGTCTCGCGAAGCTGCGGACGCAGGTCGGCTAGGCCCGCATGGCGGTGATCCTGGCCCTCGACGTGGGCCAACAGACCATCGGCCTCGCGGTCTGCGACGACGACGGGCTGCCGCGGGCACTCTACACGATCACCCGCCTCAACCGCCGGCGCGACGTGGCGGCGGTGGTGGCGGAAGGGGAGCAGCGCCGCGTGACGCAGCTCGTGGTCGGCCTGGCGCGCACCGCCGACGGCGGCGAGGGCGAGAGCGCCCGCCGGGCCCGCCGGATCGGCGACCTGGTGGCGGCGGCCTGCGGCCTGCCGGTGGCTTACCAGGACGAGTACCTCAGCAGCTTCGAGGCCGAGGATCGTCTGCGGGCCCGCGGCTTCCGTGGCGAACCACTCCGCCAACGGCTCGATGCCGAGGCCGCGCGGGTGATCCTGGAAGGCTACCTGGCACGGCCCGACGACCAGGCGTGACCGCCCGCGTCACCCGCCGGGCCAGGCACTCGGCTCCTCTTCGCCAGGATGCTGCACACTCACGAACAACGTCCGCCGGTCGGGCGTGAAGCTCGGCCCGGTGCACTCGGCGTCCGACGGCATCGCCAGCACGCGCACCGCTTCGCCGTAGCGCGGTTGGTGCTCGTCCAGCTCCAACCGAAACAGGCCGTCAGCCGTCTGGTTGACATCCAGGTTGCCGTCGGTCCCGAACCAGAGGGCCCCGGTCGGGTCGGTCAGCAGGTTGTCCGGGCAGGCGACGTGGTGCGCCTCCGGGCCGCGGCTGCCTTCCCAGGCCGCCCAGAAGGTGAACTCGCCGGACCGGCCCGGCGCCGCCGGATCAGCCTCCTCGAGTGCCCAGATCAGGCCCAGGGCATCGCTCCGCGCTGGCGCGGCGAGGCGGGCCTCACCGGTCAGCAGCCGCCCCTCGGGGTCGCAGACCACGCCGCCCTCGTGCTTGGTACAGGCGATGTAGAGCCGCGGCCGGCCGGCCGGGTCCCAGGGATGCCATTCGACATCCTCGGGCCGGTTCAGCTCCCGCACGCCGAGCTTATTGCAGGCCGTGAACAGCGCACGGCGGACCATCGCATCGTCGGGGAAGCCGCCCAGGCCGTTCCACGACGGATCGGCCAGGGCGCTGCCGACCGTGAGTCGCGAGCGCCCCAACGCGGCGCCGTTGGGGGCCGCCTGGCGCTGGTTGCCGAGGCTTAGCGTCAGCCAGACCCCGCGGCCGGGACGGTGCGCCGTCGGCGTCGCCGCGTCGCGCAGGCGCCGGCCAGTGGAGTTGTCGAGGTCGCTGAAGTGCGCCACGTGAACCTGCCCGTCGTCGAGCAGGCCGCGCACTTCGCCGCGGGTCATGCCGGGCTGGTAGACCTCGCGGCTGACAAACTTGAAGATGCGCCCGCTCTTGCGGTCGTCGGCAGCGTAGAGCACCAGCGGCTGACCCGGCAGCAGGCGGCCATCCTGGCCGACCACGACGGTGCAGTTCTCCCAGCGCGCCCGCCCCAGCGCACCGAGCTTGCGGTGTCCCCGGCCATCGCCGCCGGAGCGCAGCGCAGTGTAGTAGTGGCCCGGGTCCAGGCCTGGATCGAACTCCGCGACGTACCCCAGCCAGTCGCGATCCCGGTGCAGCGCCGGGTGGCTGCCGGCACTGAACAGCGCGCCGCGGTCCGCCCCCACGGCTGGCTGCAGCGGCCCGCCCGGGTCGCCGCCGCGTCCGGGTCGGAACTGCTGGTCGCTGCCCCACCACGGCTCCAGGTCGCCGTAGACGTCCTGGGTGTTCTCCTCGCCGCTCAGTACAGTGCCCCAGGGCGTCTGCCCGCCGGAGCAGTTGGCAGCCGTGCCGGGCACCACACCGGCCGGCAGCGCGGCGCCCTGGTCGTCGACCGCCCGCCGCGCCAGCGGCAGGCCGGTCACGGTCAACAACGTGCGGCTGGTGTTATCGTAACGCCGGGCCGCCGGATCCGGGCGCAGCGCAACCCGGCCCGCCGCGTCACGCTCGGCCCGCAGCCAACTGCCACCCAGCTCGCGGCGGGCCGCCAGGAGGTAGGTGTCGAGGTCGGCGGCGGTCCGGCTTGCCAGCAGATTGCTCGACAAGGCGCCGCCCCGGTAGAGCGCGTCGGCCAGCAGCAGGTGCTGCCCGGTGGGTGGCGCCTCCAGCCGGGGCGGGTCGTTCGAGAAGTACTCATGGTTGACCCACAGCCAGCCAGCCTGACTGGAGCCCTGCCAGGCTGGCGCCGAGCCCAGCCGGTCGCCCGACCAGTCGGCGTTCCACCCGTCGCCGAACCAGGTGGTGTAGTCGGCGGCGGTGCCGAACCAGGGGCTGTCGGCGGCTGCTGAGAGCCGGTCGCCCCAACGCGCCACGACGCTGACCGTGAGGCCTGGCAGGCTCCGCAACTCGCGACCCGGAGCGGCCTCCAGCGGCGACGCGACCCGAGCGACCACCTCGCCGATGGTCTGGCCGGCCGGTGCGCTGAGGGCCACGACGGCGGAGCGCGGGCCGACCAACGGGGCCGTCGTGGTGCGCGGCCAGGTTGGTGGCAGGTCCCAGGCGGAGGCGACCGCCGGAGTCGGGCTCGGCTCGGTGACCGGCCCGCAGCCGGCCAGCAGGCTGCCAGCCAGAATGGCAGCGGTCCTCCAACTCATCGCGCTCGCTCCCGGGTCGCCCCAGTGTTCGCCCGGCCGGTTAGCTGCCGGTTAACGTCGGGAGCGCAGCAGCGCCTGGCGGACCGCCAGCGCCAGTTGGCGTGGGCCGAAAGGCTTGCTCAGCAGCAGAATACTGCGCGGGTCGACGCCGCGGTCGGAGAGCACGTTGGCGCTGTAGCCCGAGAGGTAGAGCACCGCCAGGTGCGGCCGCTCGGCGCACAGCAACTGCGCCAGGCCGACCCCGTCGAGTCCGGGGAGCAGCACATCGGTCAGGAGCAGGTCGAGCCGCTGCGCCGCGTCGGTCGCCAGCACCAGCGCCTGGGTGGCATCGGCGGCGGCCAGCACCTCGTAGCCCAGCATCCGCAGGGTGCGCTCGACCATCGACAAGACGCCGGGCTCATCTTCGACCACCAGCACGCGCTCCCCGTGACCGGTCGGCAGGTCGTGGGGCAGGCCGGGCGGCAACTCGTCGGGAGCGGCGTCAACCTGCGGCAGCAGCACACGGAAGGCGGACCCGGAGCCCGGCTGGCTGCGGCACTCGACCCCCCCGCCGGCCTCGCCGACGATGCTGGCGACCATCGCCAGCCCCAGCCCGGTGCCGCCGTGCCCGGCCTTGGTGGTGAAGAACGGCTCGAAGATCTGGCGTTGTGTTTCGAGATCCATCCCGACGCCGGTGTCGGCTACCTGCAGCACAGCGTAGCGCCCGGCCGGCAGAGCCCCCTGCGGTAGCTCCAGCGGCGCCTCGAGGGTGGTCGAGCTGGTCGCGACAGTCAGGCGGCCACCGTAGGGCAGCGCGTCCTTGGCGTTCACCACCAGGTTCATCAAGACCTGCTCCAGCTGTCCGCCGTCGGCCACCACGGTGCCGGCGGTGGGGTCCAGCTCGACGGTCATCTGGACGTTCTCGCCAACCAGCCGGCCGAGCAGCCCGACCAGGCCATTGACGACGCTGTTGAGGCCGAGACAGCGCGGTTGCAGGACCCGGCGGCGACTGAACTCCAGCAACTGGCCGGTCAGCGCGGCGGCGCGTTCGGCAGCTCTGAGCACTTCGACCGCGTCGGCCTGCTCTGGGCTGCCGGCTGGCAGCGCCTCGGTCAGCAGGCCGGTGTAGCCCAGGATGCTGGTCAGCAGATTGTTGAAGTCGTGGGCCACCCCGCTGGCGAGCTGGCCGACGGCCTGCATTTTGGCCGCCTGCCGCAGTTGTGCTTCGAGCTGCACGGTCTCACTGACATCGCGCTCCAGCGCCACGAAGGCCGCCACGCCGCCTTTGGGGTCGCGGATCGGCGAAAGGGTCAGGTCGCAGGGGTAGGTCTGGCCATCACCGCGCCGACAGGTCAGCCGTCCCCGATAGGCCCGTCCAGCGTCGATCGCGGCACTCAGCGGCATCAGCAGGGCCGCCGCCAGCGGCTCACTGCCGTCGTAATGCGCGGTCAGCGCCTGACCGAGCAGCGCCGCCAGCGGCCAGCCGATGGCCGCCGCGAAGGCCGGGTTGGCATAGGCGATCCGGCACTCGGCATCGGTCACCACGATGGCGTCGGCGCTCTGCTCGACGGCCGCTGCCAGCCGCTGGTTGAAAGCCTCGTCGTGCTTCCGCAGCGTGACGTCGCGGACGATCCCAAGGAACTCCCCGGCCCGGGTGCGCACCAGCCGGCCTTCCAGCCAGGTCCGTTGCGGGCCGCGGTCGAGGTAGAACTCCAGGGGCCCAATCGCCCCACCCCCGGCGACCGTTTGGCGCAGCGCGCTGATCGTGCGAAGCACCTCGGCTGGTAGGATCCCGCTGCCGTCGGTGCCCAGGAGCTGTTCGGCCGGCACCGGATAGGGGAACCGCGCCGGCACATGGATCTGGTCGAACAGGCCCTCCGCGGTCTGCACGAAGACCAGGTCCGGCAACGCCGCGTAGAGCGCCGCGACGCGCGCACTCTGTTGCACCGCCGCCGCGGCCGGCAGGGTCTCCTGGCGGCTCTCCAGCGCCTCCAGCCGGTAGCCGATGAGGCTCTTCCCAGACTCGTAGCTGGCCACCAGCCGGTAGTCCAGGTGCTGCTGGCGGCCGTCGCGACCGCGCAGGATGGCGTGCCCCTGACAGGCTGGCTGGGCTGGCGAGCAGCGCACCAGCAGCGCCTCCAACGCGGCCACTTCCTCCGGCGCCAGCAGCTCGCGCAGCGCGGTCCCCACCGCGACCTCACCGCCAGCGCCCCAACTACGGTGAAAGCTGGCGTTGCCAAAGAGCAAGCGTCCGGCCGCGTCCCAGGTCGCGACCTGCGTCGTCAGGCCGTCCAGCAGCGCGCGGCCCACGCCCACCTCTCCTGCCGTCATCGACCTTGTCGCCCCTTCCGGATCGGCGAGCACCCCGCCAGCCGACCCCAGGTAACGCCATCGCGGACGCGCCCGCCCGGTCGTCCGGCCGAGAGCGTCGCACCTGTTAGCTAATGTCTCACATCGCAGTGCAGAATCCGTGCCACACGGGGGTCGCGCTGTTACCTTCGCGTCACACAACGCTCCATCGCAGGATCCGGCGCGGGCCACGCGAAGTCCACTGGACAGGAGTCGGCTGTGAGTGAACGCTGCGTCGTGGTGGGTGCGGGTGGGATCTCCAATGCCTGGTTTCCGCCGCTACGGCAGGAGCAGGTCGAGGTCTGCGCCGTGGTCGACCTGCGGCCGGAGGCGGCCGCGGCGCAGATTGCGAAGTACCAGCTCCAGGCGGCGCCCCGCACCGATCTGGCCGCGACGCTGGCCGAGTTCTGTCCCGACTTCGTGGTCGATCTGACGGTCCCGGCGGCCCACCGCGAGGTCACCTGCACCGCGCTGCGGGCGGGCTGTCACGTGGTCGGCGAGAAACCCCTGGCGGACAGCCTGCCGGCCGCCCGCGAGATGATCCGGGCCAGCGAGGAGAGCGGCAAGCTCTACATGGTCTCGCAGTCGCGGCGCTGGAACGAACGTCACCAGCAGGTCCGCGAGACGCTCGCCGGCGGGCCGCTCGGCGAGCTGACGACGATCTGCTGCGACTTCTACATGGGCTGCCACTTCGGCGGCTTCCGCGACGGGATGGACAGTCCGCTGATCCTGGATATGGCGATCCACCACTTCGATCTGCTGCGCTTCATGACCGGACTCGACGCGGTCGCGGTGTACGCCCGCGAGTACAACCCGCGCGGCAGTTGGTACCGCGGCGATGTCGCGGCGATGTGCCTCTTCGAGCTGTCCAACGGCGCCTTCTTCAGCTACCGCGGCTGCTGGGCCGCCGAGGGTTGCCACACCTCCTGGAACGGCGACTGGCGCTTCACCGGCGAACACGGAACGCTGCTCTACGACCACGACCAGGAGCCGCACGGCGAGGTCGTCGCTGGTGGCGAGGGCTTCAACCGGCCGCTGGCGGCGGTCGAGGTGGCCCCGTCGGTCACCGGGCGGCCCGGTGGGATGCACGGCGCGCTGTCTGAGATGCTGCACTTCCTGCGGACCGGCGCCGTGCCGCAGACCGAGTGCCACGACAATCTCAAGTCGTTGGCGATGGTGGAGTGCGTCATCGAGAGCTCGCGCAGCGGCGCACGAGTCCTGGTCCCGAGCTGCTGAGCACCTTGCTGGCCGCGCCCGGCCGGAGCGGGCGCTGGAGAGCTGACGATGTCTTGGATGATGCTGCTGCTGTCTGTGGGCGCCCCGACCGGCCAGCCCCTGGTGACCTTCGACGCGCCGCTGCCGGCGGCGCAGTTGGAGACCCGCGGCGTCACGGCGAGTGTCGCCAACGGGGCGTTGCGGGTGCAGAGTCGGCACGACCAGGACTGGCCAGGCTTGACCCTGAAGCCGGCCGGCGGCCCGTGGGACCTCCGCGCCGCGGCCGAGGTCGTGGCGGATCTGGTGAACACCGGCCCGACCGCCGTCGAGTTGGCGCTGCGCGTTGACAACGCTGGCGCCGATGGCAACAAGCACTGCCTGACCGGCCGGATGCGCCTGGAGGCCGGCGCCAGCGGCACGCTGCGGGTGCCGCTCGACCGCGACAGCAGCATTCCGGGGGTCAAACTGTTCGGGATGCGCGGCTACCCGGTCGCCAGCGCTGCCAGCGGCCGGGTGATCGACCCGGCCAAGGTCGTGGCGGTGCTGTTGTTCGTGCCGAAGCCGACCGCGGACCACCAGTTCGAGCTGCGCTCGCTGCGGGCCGACGGGGTCTTTCAGGCGCCGCCCGCCGACCTGACGGCGGCCAACTTCTTCCCCTTCATCGACACCTTCGGGCAGTACATCCACCGCGCCTGGCCGGGCAAGGTGACCTCACTGGACGATCTGCGCAGCCGGGTGGCCAGTGAGGAGGCCGACCTGACGGCGCGGCCGGGGCCGGCCGGCTGGGACGAGTACGGCGGCTGGGCGGCCGGGCCGCAACTGCCGGCCAGCGGCTTCTTCCGCACGCAGCGCGTGGATGGCAAGTGGTGGCTGGTGGACCCGCTCGGCCGGCTCTACTTCAGCCACGGGGTGGACTGCGTGCGGGCCGACGACTCGACGCCGATTGACGAGCGCGAGACCTGGTTCGCCGACTTCCCGGGCACCCAGCCAGAGCTGGCCGGCTTCCTTGGCAAGTCCAGCGCCATCCACAACCACTACGCCGGCCGCTCGTTCCGCTGCTACAACTTCCTGGGTGCCAACCTGCACCGCAAGTACGGCGCGCAGTGGCGTGAGCCGTGGCAGGAGCGGACGCACCGCCGCCTGCGCAGTTGGGGGCTCAACACCATTGCCAACTGGTCAGAGCCACAAGTCTACCTGCAGCGGCGCACGCCGTACGTCCTGACCGTCGGCAGCAGCGCCCCGCCGATCGAGGGCAGCAGCGGCTACTGGGGCAAGTTCAAGGACGTCTTCCACGCCGACTTCCGGGCGAATCTCGCCAAGACGATGCAGGCCCAGCTCGGCAAGGCGGCCGGCGATCCCTGGTGCGTCGGGATCTTCATCGACAACGAGATCGGCTGGGGCGACGAGCTGTCGCTGGCCCTCGGGACCCTGCAGTCCCCCGCGACGCAGCCGGCCAAGCTCGCCTTCGTCGCCGACCTGCGCGCCAAGTACGGCGAGATCGCCAGGCTCAACGCGGTCTGGCAGACCAGTCACGCCTCCTGGGAGGCCCTGCTGGAGCACACCCAGGCGCCCGACAAGAACCTCGCCGGCGACGATCTCAAGGCCTTCTACACCAAACTCGCCGAGACCTACTTCAGCGGCTGCCGCGAGGCGGTCAAAGCCGTCGCACCGCAGCAGCTCTACTTCGGCTGTCGCTTCGCCTGGGTCAACGACCGCGCTGCGCTGGCGGCGGCGAAGTACGTCGACGTGATCAGCTACAACCTGTACCGCAAAAGCGTCGCCGACTTCAAGCTGCCGGCCGGGATCGCCCTGCCCATCATCATCGGCGAGTTCCACTTCGGGGCCCTCGACCGGGGCATGTTCCACACCGGGCTGCAGGCCTGCCGGAACCAGGAGGAGCGCGCCGCGACCTACCGCAGCTACGTCGAAGGTGCGCTGCGCCATCCGCAGTTCGTCGGGACACACTGGTTCAAGCTCTACGACCAGGCGGCGACCGGACGCACGCTCGACGCCGAGAACTACCAGATCGGCTTCCTGGACGGCTGCGACACGCCCTACCCCGAGACCATCGCCGCGGTGCGCGAGGTGGGCTACCGGATGTACGAAATCCGCAGCGGCCGGTAGCGGATCAGACCCAGATCGCCGGCCGTCGCAACCAGGCCCGCCGCGGTTGACCGCTGGCCATCGCTCCGGCATACTGAGGCCCTGGTCTGGGAGGTCCCTGAGCCCATGCAGATGTCCCGCGAAGAGGTCGCGCATGTCGCCTGGCTGGCGCGTTTGGCGTTGAGCGAAGCCGAGCTGGAACGATACGCCGGGCAGTTGAGCGGCATCCTCAGCCACATCGTGCAGTTGCAGGAGCTGGACGTCACCGACATCGCCCCGACCGCGATGGCCGTCGAGGCGGGCGGCAACGTCGTGCGCGCCGACGTCCCGACGGCGTCGGCGCCGCAGGATGAGGTGCTCGCCAACGCCGCCGACATCGAGGACGGCTCCTTCCGCGTCCGCGCCATTCTCGAGGAATCCGCATGAGCGAGATGTACGAGCTGACCATTGAGCAGGCGGCCATCGCGCTGCGCGTCGGCGCCATCAGCAGCGTCGAGCTGACCCAGGCCGTGCTCGACCGCCTGGCGGCGACCGAGCCGGCCGTGGCGGCGTTCATCGAGCCGACGCCCGAGGTTGCCCTGGCCGGCGCGGCGGCGGCCGACGCGCGACTTCGGGCCGGCGACGCGCCGCTGCTCTGCGGCATCCCCGGCGCGCTCAAGGACCTGATCGCCACCCGCGGCATCCAGACCACCGCGGGGTCGCAGATGCTGAAGGGCTACCGCCCCATCTACGATGCGCACGTCACCCAGCGTCTGATCGACGCGGGCTACGTTTTGGTCGGTAAGACCAACCTCGACGAGTTTGCGATGGGTTCCTCGACCGAGACCTCGTCGTACCAGACGACCCGCAATCCGTTCTGTCCCGATTGCGTGCCGGGCGGCTCGTCGGGCGGCTCCGCGGCCTGCGTCGCGGCGGGCTCGGCGTTCTTCAGTCTGGGCACCGACACCGGCGGCAGCATCCGGCAGCCGGCCAGCCTGTGCGGGGTCGTCGGCATGAAGCCGACCTACGGCCGGGTCAGCCGCTGGGGCGTCATTGCGATGGCCAGCAGCCTCGACCAGGTCGGCCCGTTCGCGCGCACGGTGAAGGACTGTGCGGCGGTCCTGGAGTGCCTCGCCGGACGCGACGAGCGGGACGCCACCAGTTCGAGCCGTGCCGTGCCCAGCTACCGCGAGGCCTGCGGGCGGGACATCGCCGGGCTCAAGCTGGGGGTGCCGCGGGAGTACTTCATCGACGGCATGGAGCCCGCTGTCGAGCAGAGCATCCGGGCCGCCGTGGCGCAGCTCGAGGGCCTCGGGGCGACGGCCGTCGAGATCTCGCTGCCGCACACCTCCTACGCCCTGCCGACCTACTACATCATCATGCCCTGCGAGGTCTCGGCCAACCTGGCGCGCTTCGACGGCATCCGGTACGGGGTGCCGCAGCCGGGCGAGACGATGTGGGAAGCCTACGCCAAGACCCGCGGCGCCGGGTTCGGGGCCGAGGTCAAGCGGCGCATTATGCTGGGCACCTACGCCCTTTCGGCGGGCTACCACGACGCCTACTACGTCCGGGCGCAGAAGGTCCGGACCTTGATCAAGCAGGACTTCGACCAGGCCTTCGAGCAGGTCGACGCCATCGTCTGCCCCGCCTCGCCGACCACGGCCTTCCCGTTCGGCGCCAAGATGGACGATCCGATCCAGATGTACCTCTCGGACGTCTTCACCCTGGCCGCCAGCCTGGCCGGGCTGCCCGGGCTGGTGGTGCCCTGCGGGTTCGACGCCGCCAGCAAGCCGATTGGCCTGCAGTTGATCGCGCCGCACTGGCGTGAGGAGACGCTCTTCCAGGTAGCCCACGCCTTCGAGCAGAGCACTTCCTGGTCGCAACCCCAGAACCGCCACCGGCTGCGCGTCGGGCAGGGAGGTGCGCAATGAGCGAGTGGTTGACCGTGATCGGCATCGAGGTCCACACGCAGCTCCTGACCCGCAGCAAGATGTTCTGCTCCTGCGACAACAACTACGCCGGCGACGAGCCGAACACGCACGTCTGCCCGGTCTGCCTGGGCGCACCGGGGATGCTGCCGACGGTCAACGCGCAGGCCCTCGAGTACGGCATCATGGCCGCGCTGGCGCTCGACTGCAGCGTGCCGGAGTTCAGTTGGTTCGAGCGCAAGAACTACCCCTACCCCGACCTCGTGAAGGGGTTCCAGCTCACCCAGTACGCCTACCCGATCGGCGCGCATGGGAAGGTCGACCTCGAGACCGACCACGGTCCGCGGCGGATCGGCGTGCGGCGGGTCCACCTCGAAGAAGACACCGCCAAGAACACCCACGTCACGGTCGCTGGCGAGAGCTACAGCCTGGTCGACTGCAACCGCGCGGGCGTGCCGTTGATGGAGATCGTCACCGAACCCGACGCCCGCAGCTCTGAAGAAGCGGTCGCCTACCTCAAGAAGCTGCGCGACGTGCTGGTCTTCTTGGGCATCGCCTCGGGCAAGATGGAAGAGGGCGCGATGCGGCTGGAGGCCAACATCAGCGTCCGAACGCCCGCCGAGGCCGCCGCTGGCGTGTTGCGCAAGCGCTGCGAGGTCAAGAACCTCAACAGCTTCGAGAACGTCCGCGCCGCGCTGGAGTACGAACGGGAGCGGCAGATTGCCGCCTACGAGGCCGGCGAGGAGATCCAGCAGGCGACGCTCGGTTGGGACTCGGCGGCCGGCCGGACGGTCTACCAGCGCTCCAAGGAAGAGGCCCAGGACTACCGCTACTTCCCCGAGCCGGACCTGCCGCCGCTGCGTTTCACCGCCGCCGATGTCGACGCGGTGCGGGCCAAACTGCCCGAACTGCGGCCGGCCATCATCGCGCGCTACGAGGCGCTGGGGCTGGACCGCTACCGCGCTGAGCTGCTCAGCCAGACCCGCGCCTTGGCGACCTACTTCGAGACCGCGCTGGCCGGCGGCGGCAAGGTCGAACGGGTGGCCAACCTGCTGCTGGGCGACCTCCTGGCGCAGGTCAACGAGCGGCAGATCAACCTCGAAGAGACCACCGCCCTGCCGGCGGCCGGCGAGCTCGGCCGGCTGGCGCAGCAGTGGGAGGCCGGTGAGGTGACCGGCCCGCAGGTCAAGCAGTTGCTGCCCCGGCTGTTCGAAACCGGCGAGACCGTCGACGCGGCGAAAGCGGCGCTCGGCATCCGCGTGGTCGGCGGCGCCGACGAGCTGTTGCCGATCATCGAGGCGGTGCTGGCTGCCAACGCCGCTGCCGTCGCCAAGGTCAAGGCCGGCGAGCAGAAGGTGATGGGCTTCCTGGTCGGTCAGGTGATGAAGGCCACCAAGGGCCAGGGCGCGCCGGGCGAGGTCAACCGCCTGCTGGCCGAGGTGCTGGCCCGCGACTGATCAGTTCTGCGTCACCGAGAGGTAGACCCACGGCGACGCGTCCAGCGCGCGGCTGGTGCGGCGGTCCCACACGACGGCCCGCGCCCGCAAGGCATAGGCGCCCGGTTGCGGCAGGTCCAACTCGTCGTAGGGCAGGAAGATCGGCCAGTCGCGGTAGTCGGCGTTGTCGAACGGCGGCGTGAACTCGGCGAAGGCGGCCACCGAACCGTCGCCGGCACGAAACTTGCTGTTGCGGTCCAGCAGCGGCCGGCCATCGGCGCGTTGCAGGTAGACCGCCAACTGACAGGCCTGCTCCTTCAACCCACTGACGTCGAAGCGCGTCCGCAGCAGCAGCCCGCGGATGATCTCGCGACGGACGTTGTGCTCAATCTTGAAGTCGTAGATGGTCGCCGATTCGGCCGGCTCGGTGACATCGAAGGGCTGCGGCGCCGAGGTCGCCAGCAGCTTGGCGGGCTGCGCCGCCGGGTCGTAGAGCCGCACCACCGCTTCGATGGGGTGCTTCTTTCCCGGTGAGAGGTGCAGCTCCCGCTGCGGCACGAAGATTCGCAGGCCCTTCACCACGGCATGGTCGTACTGCGGCGTGAAGTCGGTGGTCGCGGTGACCAGGCCGGCGGCGTCGCCGTAGTGGCCGTTGAGGTCCTTCAGCCAGGCCCCGCCGCGGAAGCGGAACTGCACCGCGGCCTGCAGGCGACGACCCTTGAAGCCGTGCACCGTGGCGCTCAGATCGGCGCGGAATCCGAACCGCCAGTCCTCGGTGACGCCCCACTCGAACTGCACCTGATCAATGCTGTCGAGCGCCTCTTGCGGCGCCTCGCGGCTGGCGGCGGTGCCGGTGGAGAGGACCAGGAACTTGGCTTCGCCGCGGTTGCCGGCGAGGTCCACGGCAGTCACGTCGACGTCGGTGAAGCCCCGCTCGGCGACGGGGATGGTGGCCTCGAAGAGCATCGTGCGGCCGGCGTAACCCAGCCCATCGAGCGCCGGGTCGGTCGCTCGGCGCAACGTGGCGGGGATCCCGTTGACCACCACACCGTTCAGCAGGCGGTCGTCGGCGACGATGCCGCGGACGGTCAGCGAGCCAACCGCGTCGAGCAGCACCGGCGCGTCGTCGCTGAGCCGCGGCTCAGTCACCAGCAACAACGGTTCGAGGCGGTCGGGCGAGGCGGTGCCAAACAGCGGTGTGGCCAGGGCGCGCAGCGGCTGGCCGCTGACCACCACCTGCTCCCGCCCGAGCTGCCCGCGGATGAACTCGCCGAGCTCGCCGGCATCGACCTGCCCGTCGGCATCGGCGTCGGCCAGCAGCCGCTCCAAGCCGAGGGTGGCGGTCGCCAGAAAGCGCTCATGCCGGCTGGCCAGCAGGCTGGTCGGTCGCGGCGGATTGCGCAGCGCCGGCAGGCTCAGCACGTCGAGCGGCTGCTGGCGGGCGGCCGGCACCAGTCGCAGCAAGAGCGTGACGGCCCGCGCCTGGCTGGCGGTGAACAACCCGAGCAGCGGATCCAACGGCACGCCCTCGCCGGCGACCAGCAGCTCGGCGGCGGCGCCGCGCGACTGCGTGGTGCCAGCCAGCACGACCGTCAGGGTGTCGGCCGAGCCGATCTCCGGCAGACCCGGATCGCCCGCCAGGCCCTCCAGGTCGTCGGCCGTGGTGGCCACCACCACATCGTCCAGCGGCAGGCCCGCGTCGAGGTAACGCTGGCCCCAGGCCGCGGCAACCTGGTGCAGCGGCTTGTCGACCGCGACAATCACCACCACTGGCCGTGCCAGCGCCGAACCAGCCGCCAGCAGCACCGCCAGCAGGCCGCACGCGCGAGGCACGGTCAGTCTCCTGTCCAGGTGCAGATCCGGTTGCGGCCACTCTCTTTGGCCTGGTACAAGGCCATGTCGGCCCGCCGCACCAGCTCGCTTTCGTCCACCATGTTTTCCTGATCGATGGCCGCCACCCCGCCCGAGATGGTCACCCGTAGCGGCTGGTCTTGCCCGCCGAAGGGCGTCGCCTCGCAGAGTGTGCGGATCCGCTCGGCCACCTCGGCCGCCCCACCGAGGTCGGTGGCCGGTAGAATCGTCACGAACTCCTCACCGCCGTAGCGACAGGGGACATCGATGCTCTGCCGCACGGCCTGCTTCAGGAGCCGCGCCATGTCGCGCAGCACACGGTCGCCCTGCTGGTGGCCGTAGGTGTCGTTGAACAGCTTGAAGCGGTCGATGTCGGTCATCAACAGCGCAATGGTGCCGCCGTGGCGGCGCACCCGTGCCAGCTCCTCGCTGAGCCGGATCTCGAAGAAGCGGCGGACATAGAGCTCGGTCAGCCCGTCGACGGTGGCCAGCTTGAACAGCCGCGCGTTGTCGAAAGAGACGGCGATCAGCGTGCTGACCACCCGCAGAACCTGCTTGTCGAGCTCGCTGAGCGGGTCGCCGGCGTCGCGCTCGACGGTGGCCAGGGCCGTCAGGCGGCTCTGGCTCCCGACCAGCGGCAAGCAGAGGCACTCCCGCCCCGGCTCGCCGCCGCTGGTCACCGGCAACGGCAGCCGCTCCTGCCGCAGCACCTCGAAGACGGTCGCCTGGCGGGACTGGATCACGGTCTCCAGCGCGGTGCCACGGTACGGGATGTGCCGTTCGGGGTCTTCCAGCCCGTAGCGGTCGAGCTGGCCGGCAACTTCCAAGGTCTCGGCGTCTTCATCGAGTCGCAGCAGCGCCACGCGTTGCCCGCGCGCGAAGTCGGCCAGCACATCGAGGGCTCGGTCGATCAACTGGCCGGTGTCGAGCTCGGCGGCCAGCAGGCGCGTGGCGTAGTTGAGGGTCTGCAGAGTGACCTCAAAGTCGACGCCGGTTGGATCGGCCATGCTCCACAAACTCCGCGGCCGGGTAGGTCGCAGTCTACCACGCCGCCGATGGGCACGTCAACGGAACAGCGCCGCGCTTGACCGCAGCCGACGGCAGTGCTATGCTCCCGCCTTTCTGCCGCGGGGAGGCTGTCAGAGCCCCGCCGGGTGAAGGACATGAGGATGCCAGGACGGTCGTTTGTGAGTGCCGCCGACTTCAGTCGGACGGAGGTGCTGGAGCTGCTGGCCACCGCCAAGGCCCTGAAGGCCGACCCGCGTGGCGCCCGGCCGCTCGACCGTCGAGTGCTGGCGATGATCTTTGAGAAGCCGTCGCTGCGGACCCGCGTGAGCTTCGAGACCGGCATGGTGCAACTCGGCGGAGCGACCATCAACCTGGCGCCGAGCGACATCAGGATGGGTGCCCGTGAAGCGGTCGCGGATGTCGCCCGCGTGATGGGCCGGCTGTGCGACGGCATCATGGCGCGGGTCTTCGCCCACGACACCGTGGTGCAGTTGGCCACCCACGCCGGCGTCCCGGTGATCAACGGGCTCAGCGACCTGGAGCATCCCTGCCAGGCGCTGGCCGATTTCCTCACCATCGACGAGCACAAGGACCTGGCCAGCCAGCCGGTGGTGGCCTACGTCGGCGATGGCAACAACGTCTGTCACTCGCTGCTGTTGCTCGGCGAGATCCTCGGCCTGGAAGTCCGCGTCGGCTGCCCGCCCGGCTACGAGCCGGCCGCCGAGATCGTCGCGCGCTGCCCGCGGGCCGCGGTCACCAACGACCCGCGCGCCGCGGTGGCCGGGGCCGATGTGGTCTACACCGATGTCTGGGCCTCGATGGGACAGGAAGACAGCGCGGCCGAGCGGCGGCGGCTGTTCCGCGACTACCAGGTCAACGAAGCGCTCTTCGCGCTGGCCGCTCCGCAGGCGATCTTCTTGCACTGCCTGCCTGCCCACCGCGGCGAGGAGGTCACGGACCAGGTGCTGGACGGTCCGCAGTCGCAGGTGCTGGATCAGGCGGAGAATCGGCTGCACGCCCAGAAAGCGGTGCTGGCCACGCTGCTGACGGCGTAGCGTCGCCGGCGGCGGTGGTCGGGCTGGGCTCCCCGGCGCTGCCGGCGGGTGGCTCCGCTGGCGGCGTCTCGTCGCTGGGCGCGCTGCTGGCCGGGGCTGGCTCCGTGGCCGGCGGCGGGTTGCCGACGGTGATCGTTGGGACCTTCACCGTCACGAAGTGGAAGTTGCTCAGCGAGACATCGAGGTCGCCCGCGTAGCGTCCCTCCACCGCGCCCAGCAGGTCGATCGTCACGTACGCCTCACCGCCGGCGGGGACTTCCAGGTTGATGGTCTCGACCAGGTAGTCGCGCAGCTTGGCTTCCGAGACGGCCGGCGGCGAGACCTGCACCAGGGTCAGGCCCTGCAACAGCGCGGCGCTGAAGTCGAGGTCGGTGACTTTGATCGGCTGTTGCCCGGTGTTCTGCACCAGCAGTTGCAGCCGCGCGATCTGGCCGACCGCCACCTGCGGCGGTGCCAGCACCTCGGCGCGCAGGCCGGACAACTGCTTCGGAGTGGAGCAGCCGGCCAACAGCAGCAGCAGTCCGCAACACTTGATCAGACGCATGGCTCTCACCCTAGCGCTCCCGGCGCTCGGCGTCAACGCAGCAGCACCTGGTAGAGATTCGTGAAGCTGTCGGTCCAGAGGATCGGCGCCGCACCGTCCGGCCAGGGCGTCACCCGCCGGCGGACCTCTGGGTCGTTCAGGAAGGCCGAGTTGCTGGTCGCCACCACCCAGCGGCTGTTGAAGGTGCCGCTGGCGGGGTCGCCGGGCACGTTGAAGTAGAGGGCTTCCTTGCCGTGCTGCAGCGCCAGCTGGCGGATCACCGGCGCGATGTCGAGGTAGCGGTTGGTACACTGCATCGCCAGGATGCCGTCGGGTTGCAGGTGCTGCCAGTAGAGCGCGGCGCACTCCTGGGTCAGCAGGTGGGTCGGAATCGCATCGCTGGAGAAGGCGTCGGCCACCAGCACGTCGAAGCGCTGCGCCTCGCCGCGGGCCAACTGCTGTTCCATCACAATCCGACCGTCGCCGATCAGCTCGACCACCTCGGCGCCCCGTTCGCGCGCCCGGTGCAGCGTCGTGAAGTAGCGCGAGGTCAGCTCGTTGACCAGCGGGTTGATTTCGTAGAACACCAGGGAGTCCTGGCGCTGCGCGTAGACCGCCAGGGTGCCGGCGCCGAGGCCGATCACCCCCAGCCGCAAGGGCCGCTGGCCGCGCCGCGGGTGCCGCGTGATGGCCGTGCCGACACCGCTCTGGGGGCCAAAGTAGGCGGTCGGCCAGTCCTGCCTGGTGGGGTCCAGGAACTGGTAGCCGTGGCGGGTCTGGCCGTGACACAGGATGTGCTGCCGCTGCAACGGGTCGTCGCGATACTCGTCGAGCACCTGCAGCGTGCCGTAGAAGTTGCGCACGGCGGCGATGGAGTTGAGCTGGCTGCCACGCACGTTGGTCAGCAGGCCGTCGGCCAGGAACCACAGCCCGACCAGCCCCACCAGCCCGAACAGCGCGGCGTTGGCGCGGCCCACCGGAGTCAGCGTCGGCCAGGTGGTCCGGCGGCGCTGCCAGCCGTCGCGCGCAGCGAGGGCGGCCAGCAGCAAGCTGATCAGCCAAGCGCCGAGGTGTAACTCCCAGTAGCCGCGGAAGATCCGCGGGGCCACCAGCGCCACGGCCACGCCGCCCAACGCGCCGCCGGCCGAGACCAGCAGGTAGAACAACGTCAGGTGCCGCGGCGCCGGCTTGAGCTTCACCAGTTCACCATGGCAGACCATGCAGCAGGTGAACGTGAGGCCGCAATAGAGGGCGATCTGGGTGGTGAGCGACAACGCCGTGCGGTTGAGCAGCGCCTGCAGCAGACCGACCATCGAGAGCGCCAGCAGCAGCCCCCAAACCCGCCGGTCGTAGAACCGCTCATACTCGAAGCAGAGGATGAAGCTGAGCAGGTAGAGGCTGAGCGGAGCGACCCACAGGAACGGCACCACCGCAACGTCCTGGCACATGTGGTTGGTCACTGCCAGCAGCATCAGCGAGCCGCCGCCGCTGAGCAGCAGCCAGAGCAGCAGCCGCCCCGCGGTTGGGCGCGGGCTGTCCGCCGCGGTGGCCGTCCCGTCCGGCAGAGGCTCGCTGAGCGCCGTGCGGCGCAGCCCGATCGCCACCGCACCGCAGCTCAGCACGAACAGCAGGTAGGTGCCGCTCCACAGCCAGACCTGCGTCGGCAGCCGCAGATAACGCTCGAAGAGCACCGGATAGGTCAGCAGCGCCAGCAAGGAGCCGATGTTGCTGAGCGCGTACAACCGGTAGGGCGATTGGCCCGAGTTGGCTCGTGCAAACCAGCCCTGCAGCAACGGACCAGTGGTCGACAACAGCAGGTAGGGCAGCCCGACCGTGGCCGCCAGCAGACCCAGGATGCGGCCGACGGGGTTGGCCGCGTCGACTGGCTTCCAGGCTTCCGACGGGATGATCGGCATCGTCGCCGCGGCCAGCAGCAGCAGCCCCAGATGCACGCCGCCCTGCTGCCGTGGCCGCAAGCGGCTGACCACCAGATGGGCGTAGGCGTAGCCCCCCAGCAGGGCGAGTTGGAAGAACAGCAGGCAGGTGGTCCAGACCCCGGGCGTGCCGCCGAACCAGGGCAGGATGTACTTGCCGATCAGCGGCTGCACCTGGAACAGCAGGAACGCGCTGAGGAAGATGGTCACCGCATACAACGCCACGTCGGGCTCCTCGCCGCACGCGGCCTAGTATGGCGCCAGGCCCTTACGGCGACGCTAACGACCGCAGCACCGCCAGCGCCACCAGGCGGTTGCCGGCCACCGTCAGGTGGACGCCGTCGGGCCAGAACAGCTCGGCTCGCGCGGCGTGTTGCCGGGTCGGCGTGTAGACATCGAGCCAGCGGCAGGCGGTCTCTTGGGCCACCGCCGCTGCGGCGCGGTTGTAGGTCTCCAGCACCTCCGGCTTGCCGAACAAGCTGGCCCCGCGCCCCGCCGCCACCGTCTTCGCGGCGTTGGCTTCGCAGACTTCGAACAGCGACGCGGTGCTGGAGAGCAAGGTGATCTGCGCCGCGCCGGCCGCCCGCAGCGTCGGCACCACGGCCCGCAGCCCGGCTTCGAAGTCGGGCAGGCTGACATACGGGTCGCGGTAACCCGAGCCGCTAGAGAGCTTCGTGTCGTTGTGCCCGACGAAGACGTAAGCCCGCGTCGGTGGCGTCGCGAAGAGGTCGCGATAGTCGGCCAGCCGGTGGACGGTCGGCTCGCCGGCCAGCCGCTGCCGGATCCGCACGATGGTGTCACCGCCGATGCCGGCATTCTGCACGCTGACCGCCGGGCCGTGGGCGCGTTGCAGCCAGTAGCCGACCATGTCGACGTAGTTGCGGCCCCGTAGGAAGTCCGTCAGGCTGTCCCCCAGGAACAGCAGGTGCGCCGGGCGCTCGGCCAGCCTGGCGGCCGCGGCGGCGGCTTCGAAGGCGGCGTACTCGCCTGGCTCGACGACGTCGACGAAGCTGCTGGCGACGGCGCCGAGGTCGCCATCGACGACGTCGACCCGCTGCAGGCCGAGCGCCGTGGCGGCCACGCGGACGGTCGCCGCACCAGCGGTGAGGGCCAGCGGCTGGCCCGTCGGCACCGCCGTCTCGGTGGCCCCGGCCGGGTTGGAGGGACTCTGCAGCAGCAGCACCTGCGAACTGCCGGCGGCGGCGACTCGCAACTCGGCGGTCTGCCCCGCTGGCAGCATCTGGTAGCCAGGCTGCAGGGCGACGCTGCCTGCGCGGCGGCGCACCACGGCGAACGAGCCGTCGTCGATCCGGGCCGCGGTGTCCAGACCCTCGACCTGGTAGGCCAGCGCAACGGTCCGCACGTCGGGCTGCTCGACGAGGTACTCCAGCACCACCTCGCGCCAGTCGGCGCTGAGCGGCTGGGGATCCTGCCAGAGGTAGCTGTAGGCGGCGCTGCCGGTCTGGCCGGCGTGGTAGCGGATGATCGCCAGCTTGAAGGTCCCCTGGCCCTGCACCCAGGCGGCGAAGCGGTAACGCAGACCGGGCTGCACCGCCGTCTGGCTGCCCAACAGGCGGCCCCAGTGCTTGCCGTCCTGGGTGGCAGCCCGCAGCTCGAGCGCCGCCTGGCCGCTGTGGGCCTGCGCCGCGGGCAGCCGGAGTGCGCTGCCGATCCAGTACGAGGGGACCTGCCAGCCGGCGGCGGCGACCCCCTCGGCGACGCTCTCGAAGCCCGGATTGCGGAGCAGGTTGTCCTGCCCCGTCGCGACGCGCAGGCAGAGCAGCAGGCCGAGCAGCGCGTGGGTCTGACGCATCATCGTGCCCTCGGCCGGGTGCCGCGGTAGAACGCCGCGAGGCTCTGCAGAATGGCCACCCCGCTGGCCTCGTTGGCTTCCTGAGTGTCGATCTGGCCGGCGCCTTCGCAGAGGATCGTGGTGATCCCAAACTGTTCGTGCGGGCCAGCGGTCCAGGTCACCGCGCCGAGGTTGCCTGGCTTGTCGAGCGCCAGGGGTTTCACCAGCTTCCGCGGGTCCAACCCAACGAGCAGGTCGCGCCAGGCGGTCCAGGGGCCGACCGCTCGCTCGAACTCCGGTCCGCGGGTCAGCAGCGGCTCGACCACCCCACCCCAGGTGTGCATCGACCAGAGCGTGGTCACCGGCGCCGGGCTGGCCATTAGGGCTTCCAGGTCGCGCTGCACCAGCATCGCCTCGAGGGCCTGCTCGGCCGAGGAGCCGGCGGCGCGGTAGGAGCGGTTCATATCGACGCCCTGCGCGTTGACGCGGTACCAGCCCTGGCTCGGCGCGTCGGGGCTGGTGAAGAACACGAAGTGGCAGATGCTGCGCCGCCGCAGATCGGTGCCGGCCGGGCTGAGCAGCCAGTCGAGCATGCCGACCATTCGCCACTGCGCGTTGTGCTCGCCGGGGTGCTGATTGTAGAAAGCGTGCACCCAACGCTCTGCCGGCGGCACCTCGCCGGCCTCGGCGACCTCCAGGCGTCGCAACGGCCGGCCGCCCAGCGACTGGCCGAGGTCGACCACCCGCACCGCCGGGTGTTGCCGCCAGGCGGCGGTCCGCCGCTCGCTCTCCTCGAAGCTGAACGGCACCTGGTGGCCCACGACGACGCGGTCGGCAGTGAACTCGGGGAACTCCAGCGTGTCCTGCAACGGCGAGTCGCGGTAGCCGCGCTGCCAATGCACCGGCTGCCAGGAGCGCTCGTCGTAACTGTACGAGGCATGGTACTCGTTGAGCGCCATGCCACGACCGCTCGGGAAGCGCACCTCGAGGTGTAGCCGATGGCCCAGCGCGTGCTGTCGGATCGTGAACTGCAGCTTGTTGCACCACTCCGGATGCTGCGGCGCGGCGCCGAGTTGGACCGCGAAGTGGTCCGGCCCGAGCCGCTGGATGGCGGTCCCGGCGCTGCCCAACGGGCCGCGGAAGTCGAAGTCGTCAACGGTCAGCTCGGCCGGCGCCGCGCCGAGCAGCAAGGGGGCCAGGAGACTCCACACTGCCGTGCTCCGCCTGCTACGATAGCACATCGCGCGGCGGGCGACGATTGACGAGGCCCGGCCGCGGCGGCTATACTCGCCGGGCGGTGGAGCCGCTCGATGCCTGACTCCCCGGCCCCAGAGCCGCCGCGGCCCGACCGTCGCGGCCTGGTCTCGTCGCTGATTCTGCTGCTGTTGGCCGCCGCGCTGGTCAACGGCGTGCTCCGTCGCGCCCAGCACCAGCCCCGCCCCGGGGTCGGTCAGCCGCCCGCCGCCAGTCCCGCCGCAGCCCCCGCGGAGCCGTTGCGCAACCTGTTCTTGAACGGCTCCCCGCTGGCGATGGGCCGGACCTACGGCAGCACCTGCAAGACCGCGATTCTGGCTTCCTGGGCTGCTGCCGAGCAGGCCTGGGAGCGGGCTGGCTGCGGTCCGACGGAGCGCGCGACCGCGGTCGCCGCACTGCAACGCCAGCTGCCACAGACGACCGTCGACCTGCTGGCTGGCCTGGCCGCCGGCAGTGGCTTGGAGCCGGCGCAGGTGCTCGCGCTACAGGCCTGGCCGGAGCTGCAACTGCGGCAGACGAGTTGTGCCTTTGCGGCGGCGCCGCCGGCGACGCGGGACCAGGAACTGTTGACCGGCACCGCCTTCCAGGCTCCGCCGCTGGGCAGTGACAGCCCGGAGCCGCTGCTGCTGACGGTTCGTGAAGAGGGCATGACCGCCTACTGCGGCCTGACCTGGCCCGGCCTGGTGGCCCCGCTGGCCGGGCTCAACCAGCAGGGCCTGACGGTGGCGCTGCTGGCAGCCGACGACCCGGCGGCGGCCCCGGCGGGCGTGCCGGCGGTGATTCTGGCGCGGCGGCTGCTGCAGGAAGCCGGCGACCTGAAGGCCGCGACGGCCCTGCTCGGGCAACGGTCCAGTCCGGCCGCGGTCAGCTTCGTGCTGGGCCAGGCCCACCCCCAGCCGGCCGCGCTGGTCTGGGAGCAGCGGGGCCAGCGCCACGCCGAGCGCCCGCTCGAACGTGGTGTGGTGGTCGTCACGAACCACCTCCGGGCGGTCCGCGAGAAGCCCCTCGAGGGCACCGGCGCCGGGGTCTGCCGGCGCTACGATCTGCTCCGCAGTTGGCTCTTGGACCATGCCGGCGGCCTCAGTCGGCTGTCGCAACCGTTGCAGCAGGCCGGGTGTCTGGGCGAGAGCAACACCTGGCAGATCCAGCTCGAACCCGGCGTGCAACGGTTGGAGGTGGGGCGCAGCGTGGCCGGGCAGGCAACTCCCAGCATGTCCTATGTTTGGCAGCCGGCCGCCGGCGCGCCGCGGGCGGCGACCGGCACGACGCCATGAGCTGGCTCGACGGGGGCCTGGCGCTGGCTGGCTTGCTGGCCGCCGGCGGCTTGACGCTGGCCGAAGTTGCCGGTTACCGGGACAGTCGAGTGGTCCGCCCGCACGCTCTGATCTTGCGGCGCGCCCCACTGCGGGCGCTGGCCCTGGCGCTGGTGGCGATCCACCTGCAACGCCTGCTGCTGACGGCTTCGTTGGCGGTGCGGCATGACCTGGACGTCTTCCTGCTGCGCCGCCCGCTGCCCGCCAGCGCGCCAGATCTGGGCTGGACCTGGCTGTTGGTGCGGCTGGGGTGCAGCCTGCTGTTGGCCGCCCTGACTCTGCCGCGGGCGGCCGGCGCGGCGCTCTTGAGCGGGGTCGCCTGGGCGCTGCCCAGCGCCGCGCTCGCCGCGGCCTGGCTGCTGCCGCTGCGTGACGGTCACGGGCGGCTGGGACTGCTGTTGGCCAGCGCGGTGGCGCTACCCGCCGCGCTGTTGGCGAACCGCCTCTGGCGGACCTGCCTGTCGGCGCGCGACGCCGAGCCAGAGCTGCTGGCGACCGCCCTCAACCGTCTGTCGCGGCGCCTGCTGGTGGTGCTGCTGCCGGCCGGGGTCTGGCTGCTGCGGCCGGTCTGGCAGTCGGCCTGGCTGCCCGCGACGATCGCCGCGCTGACCACCGCGGTCGCCCTCGGCGCAAGTTGGCGCGTGGTCCGCCGCGCCTGGCAGCGCGGCGGCGGCGAACGCGGCGAGCTGGCCCGCTTCGTCTGGGGCGCCGGCCGGCGGGTCGCCTGGCGCTACCTGACCGTGGTGGCGCTGATCCTGCACTGGGGCCTGCTGGGCAGCCTGCTGCCCGCGGCCGCCGCGGGGGCGCAAGCGGCCCAACAAGACATCACCCGCTGGCCGCAGCTCCTGACCGGCCGCGCCGAGCCGACCAGCGGGGACTGGGAACGCGCCGCGCTGCGGCTGGCCGAGTTGCGCCGCCGCTACGCCCCGCACCCCTGGTGCGGGCAATGGATGTTGCTGGAAGCCTGGATCCAGGGCTGGCGGCTGCACCGCAGCCAGACCACGCGCCTGCTGCTCAGCGAGGCCAGCCACCAGTACCGCCGGGCCCCGGCGGTGCCGCCCCCAGGCTGGCCGGCCGGCCGGCGGGTCGGCGAGCTGGCGGCCGCCGCGTTGCGGCAGTGGGGCGAGGTGCTCGAGCCCGGCGCCGGCCCGGCCTGAACCCGGCTCAGCCGCGGTCGGGCAACGGGCAGCCGGCCTCGCATGGCCGGTCCGCCAGCTCCGCCACCCCGGCCAGGATCACCTCCCGCGCCGCGCGCAGCTCGTGGAGCGACGTGTCGGGTCCCATCGAGAGCCGGATAGTGCCCCGCAGGGCAGGCTCGTCCAGGCCAATCGCCTCCAGCACTTCGCTGCGGCGGCCGGCGCAGCAAGCGCTGCCCGGCGAGACCGCGACGCCGTGCCGGCCGAGCCACTCGACCAGCGCGGTCGCCTCGATCCCGCGGAAGGCCAGCGAGACGGTGTTGGCCAGCGTCGCCGTGCCGTGGCCGTTGACCCGCGCGAGGGGCAGTCGCTCGGCGATCTCCAGCAGCTCCGGCCGCAGCAGCAGCCAGCGCTGCTGCACCTGCGGTTGCCGGGCCACGGCGCGCTCGGCGGCCAGGGCGCAGCCGACGGCGCCAGCGACGTGCTCGGTGCCGCTGCGCAGCCCGCCCTCCTGCCCGCCGCCGTGCAACAGCGGCGCCAGCTCGCGGCCGCGCCGAACCACCAGCGCCCCGCTGCCCTTCGGGCCGCCCACCTTGTGGGCCGAGAAGGCCAGGAAGTCGGCCGCCTGGACCGCCTCACCAAGCGGCACCTTGCCGAGGGCCTGGACCGCGTCGACCAGCAACGGCACGCCCGCCCGGCGGCAGGTCTCGCCGACCGCGGCCACCGGCTGCAGCGTGCCGAGCTCGTTGTTGGCGGCCTGCAAGGCCACCAGGCAGGTCTCGCGACGCAGCGCCGCGGCGACCGCCGCCGCCGGCACGAGCCCGGTGCGCTGCGGTCGGACGAGCGTCACGTCACACCCGAGCGTCGCCAGCCAGCCGGCACAGCGCCGCACCGCGGCGTGTTCGACCCCACCGATCACCAGATGCCCGCCGCCGCCGGCCAGAGCTGGCAGGGCGACGGCCTGCAGCACGTGGTTCAGCGCCTCGGTGCCGCCACTGGTGAAGACCACCTCGCCCGGCGGCACCGCCAGCGCCGCGGCGAACTGCTCGCGCGCCGCTTCGAGGGCCGCCCGGACCGCCCGCGCCGCCGGGTAGCTACCGCTCGGGTTGGCGTAGTCGAGCTGCCCAAACCGCGCCATCGCCGAGGCGACGGCCGGGTCCAGCGGGCTGGTGGCATTGTGGTCGAGGTAGACGTCCAAGCACGCTCTCGCCGGGCATCGTAGCAGCGGCTCCGGTGCGGGTCAACGCACCTCGTCAGGGCAATGGCGCGGCCACTCGGCGCGGAAGTCGCCGAGGCTGCCCCAGAGCAACGGCCGGGCCAGGTCGACCGACGCGACGGCGACCGGCGCCGCCGGGGTCGCCTGGGCCAGCAGTTGGCCCTCGTGGTCGTAGACTCCCGAGACCATCCAGCCCAGCTCCGGTGGGCAGTAGGTGCTGCTGACGAGGTAGACGTGGTTCTCGATCGCCCGCGCCGCGGCCAGCCGGGGGTTACAGCCCCAGACCGGGAAGGCGATGATCTCGGCGCCAGCCAGCGCCAGCCGGCGGGCCGGTTCGGGGAAGAAGCCGTCGTAGCAGATCATCATCCCAATCCGACCGATCCGGGTCTCGAAGACCGGGAAGCTGTCGCCCGGCTGGATCCCCGCGTCGCACTCGCCGCGCGGCAGGGTCACTTTGCGGTACCGCCCCACCACCGCGCCGTTGGGGTCGAGCAGCACGGCGGTGTTGTAGAGCAGGTGGCGGTCCCGTTCGATCAGCGGCAGCACGAGGTGCGTGCGGTGCTCGCGCGCCAGCGCCGCGAAGTAGGCTGTGCTGGGCCCAGGCACCGGCTCGGCGGCCTCCGCGAAGCTGAGCCCGGTACCGGCGTGCGTGAAGCACTCGCCGAGCACCACCAGATCGGCGCCCTGGCCCGCGGCCTGGGCCACCAGCGGCACCGCCTGGGCGCAGTTCTCGGCGACACGGTGGCCGCCCTGCGGCAGGTGGTGGATCGTCGCCAGCCGCACCACCCGCGGCGCTGGCGGGGCAGCCGGGGTGAGACCCACCGCCGCCCACTCCACCCGACTGCTGGGCGCCCAGCGCAGCCACAGTTCGAGGTCGGCCGCCACCGCGGCGCGGGGGGCCGGGTAGACCGCCTCGACGACGCTCCAACCGGCGGCATCGGCCGCGCCGGTGGCCGGGTACTCCGGCTCGGAGACGGGCGCCTGGCCGGGCCACAGGGTGCTGGTCATCGCCTCGTCGCGCTGCGCGCGCTGGCCCGCGGCGTTCAGCCAGACCAGCCGCGGCTGAACCTGCCGCCGCGGCACGGGCACTCCGGCGGTGCGCAAGAGTGCCCGAAAGCGGTAGTGCTGCCCGCCGTGCACCGGCACGCGGCTCGACCACCAGCCGACCAGGCCATCGCGCGCGTCGGCGACGATTCGCAGCACCCCGGCGCCGTCGGGCCCGCCCCGCGGATCCTGCTCAAAGTGCGGCCGAACCTCATCGCGCGGCGCGTGCGCCTGCCAGTCGTGCAGTTGCATCAGGGCTTCCTCTGGGCTGCCAGGCAGCCGATCTGCTTCGGTCCCAGTTCCAACGCCAGCTCGGCCACGTTGCCCGCGATGCGCGGCTGCAGCGGCCGCTGCGTCCAGGCGTCGAGGTAAGTCGTCCCGGCGACGTGCGGCACCCGCAGCAGGCCGCCGCGGACGGAGCGACCGTTGGCGTTGTAGAGCGTCCAGACGGTCTCTTTCGGGGCGCTGAAGCGATTGGCGTAGACACCGGGCTGCAGGGTCGGCACGAGCGGCTCGAGGTCTGCCGCGGCGAACGCCGCGCGGTGTTCACAGAGCACCTGCACCGCCCGTCGTTGCAGCGCCAGGGCTGGCTCATCGTAGCCGTCGGGCAGCCCCGGCTCGCCGATGTAGTAGGTCTCGCCATTGAAGAACGGGAACTTCACCGGCCACCAGTTGCCAGCCCGGTAGGCCGCGTAGTGGATGATATGGAGCTGCTTGAAGGCGGGGAAGCAGAACCGCGCCAGGTTCACGAAGTGCGGTGCCAGCTCCTCTTCGTCGGCCCCCCAGACCGCCTGGTAGGTGATCGACCCGTCGAGGATCTGCCGGCTGACCTCGGCCGGGGGATACTCGCTGAAGAGCGCCACCTGCGGCCCGACGGCGGCGCGGATCTGGCGCAACATCGCCACCTCGCCGGCGTAGTTGATCTCCGGCCGGTTGTGGCCGTGGTCGCGCGACCAGCAGGTCCAGCGGCCGTCGGTCGCGCCGAACTCGTCGACGTAGAGCACCTGCGGGGCCAGCTCGCGGACGATCCGGGCGTAGACGCTGGCGAGGTAGTCGCGCCACGGCGCGACCTCGGGGCACTGGTTGTAGGCATCGTAGGTCGGCACGTACCACGGCTTGCCATCCCGCGTGTGCATCGCCCACTCGGCCGCCTTGGCGCCGACCTGTTGGCCCTTGCCGCTGGACAGGAAGCCGTCCAAGTAAAGCGACACGGCGACCCCGTCGGCCTGGGTCTCGGCGATGTTGCGGCGGAAGCGCTCCAGGCCGCCGACCGTCTCGTCGTAGTGGCCGTAGTCGCCCCAGTCGCCGTAGGTCGGGTGTGAAGACCAGCCGAAGTTGTGGAGCACGTCGAGGTGGCCAAAGACCGCCCGGACCTTCTCGACGGTCGGCCGCAGCGCGCCCCGGACTTCCGGGGTGCGCCCGCCGTCGTAATGCGCGAAGCGGCTGACGACCGCCTGCGCCTGCTCCCAGAAGGGCTTCGCCAGCGGCGGCTGGTACCAGCTCGCCAACCACGCCTGGTAACGCCGCAAGATGGCGCGCCAATCGCCGGGCAGGACCTCCAGCCGGGCCGGCGTGGTGACGAAGGTCGCGCCCGGAGCGAGCTCGCGGTCCGGGTACTCGATCGACCAGGAGCCCCCGCGGTCGTCCTTGCCGAGCCGCACGAAGTGGTGCTGCGCGACGGTGTCGAGCGTGTAGCAGCCCAGCGCCAGCCCGCGCGCGGGGTCGAAGAAGCCGTCGCACTGCAGCGCGTGAAGCTGGCCGAGGGGGTCCCGGAACTGCGCCGGCAGCCGGTTGATCACCCCGCCACGGTGGCCGCTGAGGTACCAGACATCGGCGTTGTCAGCGCAGCGCAGGCCGCTGACCGCCGGCAGCTCCAGCGTCGCCACCCGCGCGGTCGGGCCGAGGTTGCGCAGTTGCCCACGCAGCTCGCCGTTGGTCAGCACGTCGACCTGCAGCAGCCAGTCGGCGGTCCGCAGGTTGAACCGCCGCCCACCGTCGATGGCGCTCGCCGGGCTGGCCTGCCAGGCCGTGTCGGGCAACGGCTGGCCAGCGACAGTGACCCGGAAGATCAGGCCCGGCGCCGCCTGCCAGGGCTGCCCGGCGGCCCGCCACAGAGGGCGATCGCCCGTGGTGTCGACCAGCGGCGTGGTCGCCAGATCGGCCACTGGCCGCGCCGGCCAGGCGGTCACGGCCACCTGCGGCGCAGCCACCCGCGGGGCGCCACGCCAGGCCGCGGCGCCGACGATGGCGAACGAGGCGGTCTGCATCCGGTCGCGCAACACCACCTCGCGCGGCGTGCGGCCCGCGGCCGGGTGCACCACCTGCACCGCCAGCCCGCGCTGCACGCCGTACTTGCCGCTGGCCAGGTCGACCGGCAGCAGCGCGTCGGGCGGGCCAGCAGTGTAGTGGACTTCGGCGAAGACCTGCTCCGGCTGATCCAGCCGCTCGACCGGCCGCGGGTGGGTGCTGTCGACCCCAAACGGCATGCTCGGCGGTGCCGCGGTGGCCGTCAGCAAGTAGACCTCGCGCGCGTCCGGCGGCACCGCCAGGCGCAACTTGCCGAACTCGGCGGTGCCGCTCTGGCGCAGCGTCGTCGGCATGGCGGGCACGCGGAACGGCACCCCCGCGACGTCGATTTCGGCGGCGGTGAACCAGTCCGAGAGCGCCAGCTTGCGCTGCAACGTGCTGCCGTCGCGCCCGCCGCTGGCCGGGTCGAGTAGCGTCCAGGCCGCCGCCGGGGCAGCGGCACGCGGCGCATACTGCAGCGACTCGGCCAAGGTCAGGTCGGGCAGCGCCGTGCCGAAGTCGAGCGGGCCGCAGCTCAGCTCGGCCGGCTCGCCATCGCACTCCAGCCCAATCGCGAAGTGCGTCGCGGTGAAGTCGGCGGTCAGCTGCTTGGTCAGCCGGTGCCACTGCCCGTCCACCTTCAGCTCGCCCGCCGTGATCGCCACCACGGAGTGCTGCCCACTGCCCGAGGCCGCGTCGCCCAGCCAGACCGCGTAGGTGTTCGACCCGACCCCACCGCGGGCACGGTAACGCCACGAGAGGTAGGGCAGCTCCTTGAGATTGAGCGGCTGCGGCAGCGCCGACCGCCAGCGCATGCCCTTGGCGGCGCCCGCCGCGGTGAAGGTGGCCAGGCCGTCGGCCACGAGGTGCTTGTACTCGGTGGCCGGACTGAGCGTCCAGCCGGTCATCGCCTCCGGCGGCGCCGCCTCCCAGGCGACCCGCACCGTGCGCGACTCCGGGGCGCTCTGGCGCGAGACTCGGGTGCCCGGCGGCAGGGCGTCGACGAAGCGGCAGGCGCTAACCCACACCCGCGCCCGGCCGGCCGGGCCGACCCGCACCTTGAGCGCAAGCTGGGTCACCGCTTGGGTCACCCGCAAGGCGTTCAAATCGACTGCCAGCGCCTGCGGGGTGCCGTCACTGACCGCCTCGTCGCCACCCGCGAAGGTGCGGCCGCCGACGGTGCCCTCCCAGCCGTGCAGGAAGTAGTTGCCGCCGGTGGTGAGCAGCCCCTCGGCGCGGTACTGCAGCAGCAGGTAGCGCGCGTCGGCGTCGGCCTCGCTGTCGCGGAGAACCAGCACAAAAGGGATCTCGCCGCCGGCGCCGACGGCCTCGAAGACCAGTTGGCCGGCCTCGGCGGTGACGCCGAAACTGGTCGGCCGGTTGGTCACCCAGCCGGTGTTGGCGGTCCAGCGGCTGGCGCTCTCGGCGGTGATGGGGCTGGCCAACAGCAGCAGCGCGAGCAGCATCGTGGCTCTCCGCCGGGGCCCTTCGGCCTTCGTCCGGGGGCTCCTGCCGGCGTCACTGCACGGGTCGCGTCAACCAGACCGCACCGACCTGCACCGAGCCCTCGGGCAGCAAGCGCAGAAAGACCCCCTGCAGCGAGGTGGGCTTGCGCCGCGGCTCGAACTGCGCCAAGGGGATGCTGATCTGCTGCCACTCGGGCGATGGTCGGATCGCCAGCGTCGCCAGGGCGATGTCGTTGGCCCCGTGCAGTTCGACCTGCAGCGCGCTGGTGCCGCGGCTGGTCAGCCGCAGCAGCAGATCCAGGCTGGCGCCGGTGATCTCGCGCCAGGGCAGCAGCTCGACCGGCTGGTGGTTGTCGAAGTTGAACCCGCCCGCCTCCAGCCGGCCGTTGCTGCGCACCTGCAACACCTCACGGCCTTCTTCGGAGCGCAGCAGCTGCGCCTCGCCGCCGGACCAGCCGGCGGCCCACCGCCCGCGGGTCGGCCCGTGATCGTAGAGCGGCAAGAGCACCGGCAGGTTGACCACGGTCCGCGGCCGACCGTCGGCGGCCAGCGCCGGCAGCGGGTCGTTGGGCTTCAGCAGCGCCAGGTCGCGGCTGCCGAAGGGCGGCAACTCCAACCGCACCAGGTCGTCGGCCACCGGCAACAGCTCGCCGCGGAGCCGGTCGGCGACCCGCTGCCAGGTCCAGACTTCGTGGCTGTAAGCCTGCTTCTCGGCCGTGCGGTTGAACACCGCCAACCGGTCACCCGCCTCGAAGGCCCAGACATTGACCGGCGAACCGCCGACCTTCAGGCCGGCGTCGCGCAGGAAGATCCGCAGGCGGTCGTCCGGCAGGGCGTCGTCGGCCAGCTCCAGCCGCGGCACCCCGCTGGCCCGACAGGCCGCCAGGGCAGCCGGGGCCAGGTCCGGCTGGTAGACCAGCAGGGCGCGGTACTGCGACAGCACCGCCGGCTGCGCCACCACCTGTTCCTCGAACAGGCTGTCGAACGGCGCGGCGCCGACGTTCAGCAGCGCCGCGGCGATCCGCAGCAGGTCGCGGCCCTGACCGTACTGGCTGCGCCGCCCCTTGTCGAGCACCACCGCCACCGCGCCACGCCCCCGGTGAGGCGCCTGACTCAGCGGCGCGAGGTACTTCAGCATGGTCAGCGAATCGCTCCCGACGCGGTGCCGCTTGCCCTCGTCGTCGATCCCCTTGTCCCAGGCCCAGCGCAGCGCCCCGGCGACGCCGTTGGCGTACCACCCGGCCAGACAGGCGTCGTGCAGCCGCGGCACGATCTGGTCGCTGTCGTCGTAGGTCTGCCACTGGGGATGGGCGCTGTGCGCCGGTCCGTACTCACCGACCACCAGCGGCTTCCCGGCGCCGCGGTACCAGCTCAGCCAACTGGCCGGCGCCACGCCGTAGGCGTCGGCGATGGTCGCCGACTTGCTGTGCATGCCCAGGTAGAAGTGCGGCGCCAGGGCGTCGATCTCGGGGGCCAGGTCCCAGACGAAGCTGTCGCTCAGCTCGTTGACGCCAGCGCCCCAGTCGCCGGTTGCCAGGAACACCAGCCGCTGGGGATCGGCCTGTTTGACCGCCCGCGCACACTCCCCCGCAAAGGCCTTGAAGCCGTCCCCGCGCTCCCAGTCGCCGCGCCCGTGGGGCTCGTTGTACGGCACCTCGAAGCCGGCCAGCGCAGTGCGTCCGCGCCACCGCGCAGCCAGCCAGGCGAGCAGGCGTGGCGCCTGCTGGCGCCAGGTCGCCGGGTCCTGCGCCCAGCTCAGCCCGCCGCCGGGCCGCCCGCTGCTACGGTCCTTCTCCTCACCGCCGGTGAACCAGCGGTACGCGTCGCCGGGCCACTCGTGAAGCTCGGGCAGGACCCACACGCCGACCTTGTCGGCCGTCGCGGCGACCTGGTCCAACAGCGCCGGGTAGCCCGGGTTGAGGCCGTGCTCCTTGAGCTTCGCAGCGTAGCCCGGATCGTCCGGCAGCATCCCCGGCGCCGGCATCAGCAGGCCACCATTGAGCGGCAGCCGCACGCAGTTGAAGCCCAGCGCCGCGACCTGGGCCAGCGCTTCGCGTGCTTCGTCGACGTTCTGCAACCGGGCCCACATCATGTGGCCCTGGTAGAGGTTCACCCCGACCAGGCCGACCGGCTGCCCGGCGGCCGCGAAGCCACCATCCTGCACCCCCAGGGGCGGCGTGGCGCGGGCCAGGCTGAGGCAGCAGAGCAGCCATCCGAGGTGTCGCATTACGTCGTCTCCGCCAGCGCGGCCCGGGCCGCTGCCACGTCCCGCGCAATCTGCGCCTGCAGCGCCGGCAAACCGTCGAAACGCTGCTCGGCCCGCAGCCGCGCCAGCAGGTCGAGCGTCAGGGTACGCCCGTAGAGGTCGCCCGTCCAATCGAGCAGGTGCGCTTCGATGCTCAGCCCCACCCCGCTGACCGTCGGCCGCACCCCGACGTTGAGCACCGCCGCGGCCGCCAGCTCGTCGGCCCCGCTGGCCCGCACCGCGTAGACCCCGTGGGCCGGCAACACCTTGCGCGGGTCGACCGCCAGGTTGGCCGTCGGGAAGCCGATCTGCCGGCCAAGCTGCTGCCCCTGGACGACCTCGCCGCTGAGCCGGTAGGGACGACCCAGCAGACTCGCTGCCAGCGTCACCTGACCCGCCTCGATGGCCTCCCGGATGGCCCGGCTGCCGACCTTGCTGCCGTCGGCGGCGAGCAGCTCGACCGCCTCCACCGCGACCTGCTGCCGGGCGGCGCAAGCGGTCAGCTCGGCGACGCCACAGGCCCGCTGCCGGCCGAACCGGAAGTCGTGCCCGACCAGGATCCGCGCCGGCCGCAGGTCGGCCACCAGCCGTTCGACGAACGCTGCGCCGCTCTGCTGGGCGAACTCCGCGGTGAACGGGTAGACCTCCACCCGCTGCAGCCCCGCCGCGCGCAGCGCCGCAACCTTCTCGGCGGTGGTCAGAATCGTGCGCAGCGGGCCGCGGCCGTGGACCACTTCCAGGCTGTGCAGGTCAAAGGTCACCGCCGCCGGCACCAGGCCCGCGCCCCGCGCCACGGCGACGACGCGCTGCAGCAGTTGCTGGTGGCCGCGATGCACGCCGTCGAAGAAGCCGATCGTCACCACCGTCGCTGCGCCGTCTGCCACCGTCAATGCTGCCCTCCGGCAGGAGTGTTGGGCGGCGCGGGCAACTGTCCTTCCGGAGCCTGGCCATGCTCGTCATCTGGGGTTGTCTGTTGCTGACCGCCACGCCGCCGCCCGACGCTGTGGTGCTGGACCACCTGCTGCCGCGTCCGCGGCAAGTCCAGCTCCACGGCTGGCGCCCGTTACCGGCCGGTCTGGGCTACCGCGGGGCCAACCTGGGTGCCGCCGTCGCCGCCGTGGCGTGGCCGCTGCGACAGTACAACGCCACCCGGACCACCGACGTGGCAAGGCTGGAGCTGCGTCTGTCCGCCGACGGGCTGCCCTCGGCCGCCGGCGCCTACCGCATCGAGCCGACCGCCGACGGCCTGCGGCTGCAGGCGCGCGAGGTCGGCGGCCTGGTCAACGCGGCGCAGACCATCGCCCAACTGATCGCCGCCCGCGGCGAGCCCTGGAGCTTGCCGCAGGTCACCGTGCTGGACTGGCCGGCCCTCCCGGAGCGCGGCTTCTGGGGCGGCGATGCCAGCAGCGACCTCGACTGGCTGGCGGCGCGCAAGTTCAACCTGCTCGAAGTCCACGGCGAACTCGGCTTTGCCGCCGACGGCACGCCGACTGCCAAGCTGCCGCCCGCCCTGTTGGAGAAGGCCCGCCTGAGCGGCATTCAGGTCGTGCCGATCCTCCACCACCTCGAGCAGCTCGCGCCGACCGGCCTCTTTCGAGTGCATCCCGAGCTCGCCGGCGGCGGCGCCCATGGCGGCAGCACCGGCCAGACGCTGGTACGGCTCGATCACCCCAATCTGGCGCCGGTGATCACCCGCTGGATGAGCGACTTGCTGCGCCTGCCTGACGTCCGCGCGCTGACGGTTTGGCTGGCCGAAGAGGGCTCCGGCAATGCGCTGCAGGATGCCACGCAGAACCCGTTCGTCTACGAGGCGCTGCTGGTCGAGCGCTGTTTCGCGGCGGCCGCCGCCGCGGCGGGCAAGCCGCAGGCCCAGCTGCGGGTGCTCACGACGCAGGCCAGCTTCAAGCACAACGAAGCGATTCTGGCGGCCCTGGCGCCGCGCACCGCGGTGATCCACTACGACGGTGGGCGGACCTATAACAGCGCCCGCAAACCGGTCTTGGAGCCCTACTTCCAGCCCTGGGCCGCCGCGGGGCACCATCTTGGCGTGTGCCCCATCCTGACGGCCGACTGGCGCGGCGTGGCGCCCTGGCACGGCGCCGAGTTCATCCAGGAGCGCTTCCGCAACTTCGCGGCGTGCGCGGTCCAGACGCTGGTCGGCTACGCCCCCCCGGCCCGGCGGTTCTACGACTTCCTGCTGGAGGCGTCGGCGCAGTACGCCTGGAACCCCGAGGCGATGTCGCCCGCCGAGTTCGCCCGCGCCTATGCCGTGCGCCACAACCTGCGCGACGCCGCGGCCTTCGCCGAGTGGGCGACGCTGACCGGGCCGATCGGCCAGGACCTGTACGGCTCGCGCGTGATCGTCTCGTGGTGCTACGGCAGCTCGATCGGCACGGCCAATCGCGGCGGGCTGAAGTTCGGCGAGGGTGTTCTGGCCGAGTACCGCGATGCAGCGCACCTGGCCGACAACCTCACCAAACTACGGCGCGCCGCGGCCCTGGCCGACCAGCTCGGGATGCCGCAGTTGCAGCACGAGACCGCCGTGCTGAGCGGCTGGACCAGCCTGCTGGAACTGCTCTGGCAGCTCAACGCCCTGCTCCCGCAGGCCGCCAAGCTTGAGCCGGCCCAACGCCAGCAGGTCGCCGATCTGCTCCGCCGCTTCGACGACACCGCCGACGCCACCAAGGCTGCCCTCCACGCCTGGGGCCTGGGCGTGCTGGCAGCCGGCGAGGCCGCGCCCAGCCGCTGGGAAGACACCCAGGACGCCATCGCCAAACAGGCCACCGAGCTGGCTGCGCTGGGCGAAGCGCTGGGCTTCCCCGACACCAAGAAGGCCTACCGCCGGACCAAGATCGGCGGCTGGAAGACCGCCGACTTCAACGCCGGTGAAGCCAGGCTGAGCCTCGACGTCACCAGTCGGGTGGTCGACGCCGGGACCTACGAGGCCGAGTTCCAGTGGAGCAACGGCCTGCTCGGCCTGAACGTCCGCGAGGTCACCCTGCAGGCCCTGCGCGGCGATGACGAAACGACGCTGCAGGTGCTCGCCACGGACCGCCACGACAGCCACTGCGGCGCCTGGAACAAAGGCCACCTCTACCGTCTGCCGCTGGCCAAGGTTGAGCCCGGTACCACGTACCGCCTGCTGATCCGCTGCGTGGCCGGCGATCCGCAGCGGCCCGAAGCCGACCGCACCAGCAATGGCGACGTCTTCTTCCGCAAGCTACCCGCAGCGCCGTAACGCGGCGCACCAGCTCCACCAACGGGGATCACCAGCCTCCGGCGGCGTCGCGCCGAAGGGCGACGGTGTCCAACGGCCGGCTGGCGCAATACCGGCACGGCCGGGCGGGAACGCCCGTTTCGGCGAGGGACTGGCCGGGGCTGGCCGGGGTGGCTAAGCCGGCGAGCTGACGCCGTCGGTCTGCCCGGCCGCCCGCACCAGCGTCTCGTACTGCGCCGCGTGCTGGGCCCAGAGGCGGTCAGCCAGCTTGATGCGCTGCAGACGCGGCGTGGTGGCGTGGGCCAAGTCGACGGCAGTGTAAAACGGCTCAGTGTGGTAACCCAACTCACGGCGCTGGCGCCAGCGCGCCCGTGTCTGCGCGATGGCCGCCGCCGCCTGGTCCGGCGATAAGCCGAGAATCTCCACCAGACAGATCTCGACCAGCCTCCAATAGCGCTCTTGTTGCTGTCGCTCAGTCATCGGTCGTCCTCAGCGGCTGCCGGCACAGGATGCCCTTGGGTGCAGTATCGAGCAATCGCGCCGCGGCGGCGGTGTGAATCGAGACCTGGTCGAAGCCTGCAAAGGCTTGGCGTCGGCGCCAGTCCCGCGACACCGGGCCGCCGATCAGATCATACCACGGCTCGTCGCTGCCTGGACGATGCGAACCACCGTCACGACAGTGTGCGACGAGGCGCCAGTAGTCGGCGGCGGCGGGGCCGGCGTGCAGTAGGAAGAACATGACCTGCAGCAGAGCTGCCGCGTCTCTCGCCACTTCAAACCAGACCACTGCCGGCGGCGACTTGGCCCCTTCTTCGAAGGCCGCCCGGCGGGCCCAGTGCCAGGCCTGCCGCAGGTTGGTGGTGGTATAGAAGCCGCGGCCGAAGTCCAGACTGTCGCGCCCCACCTCGAGATCGATCCCAGCCACGACGCTGTCCGCACAGCTTCGTGTGGTGCCGTGGTAGAGCAGCCAGTTCGGGACCGGCGGCCTGGTTGGTTCGTTGGCAGACAACTCCACCACTCCGATCGCATCGCCCATCGGGCGCACCTCCGGCGAACCAGCTTGTCGGGACGCTGCCCGCCTGGCCAGCCGCGTCCGCGATCGCCCGGAGTAGCCTCTGCGCGGTCGTTAGCAGCAATGCCACACCCGGCTAGTCCACGGTCTCACCGCCCGTCCACCACCACCGGCCGCGATACCACGCGGGTGCCGTCCGCCAGGGCCGAGACCAGCCGTAGAATCTGCGGGCCGCGGGGGAGCTTGGCCAGGTCGACTTCCAGCGCTGCCGGCGGGGCGGGCCAGGTGCCGAGGGCCAGGTCGCCAGCGACCAAGGTCAGTTGCGCCTGCCGCAACTCCTCGGCGACTGCCACGTCGAGGCGCAGCGGGCCGCTGGCGGTGAGGCTGGACGGGACGCCCGCCAGGCCTAGCTCGGGGCCGGGCGTGACGGTCACCCAGGCTGGTCCTCCCGGCAAATCGAGCCGCCAGGTACCCACCGGCGGCGCCCAGACGGCCGTCGCGAGCGGACCCGGCGCCAGCAGCGGCTGCGGGCCGAGGGCCGCCCGGTCGGGCAACTGGCCGAACGCCAGGCGGTCACCCAGCGCGATCCGCACCTGCCGCGGCGCCGGCAGCGGTGAGGTGTCCAGTCGCAGCGCCAGGCTGCTGGCCGGCGGGAGCGGCGCTGCTGTCCACGGCACGGGCCAGGGCATCAGGCGCAGCGGACCGGCCGCCGGCAGCGCCCGCACCCCGTCGCGCGGTTGGCCGGCGACCGTCAGCAGCGGGCCGCTGGCCGGGAACACCTGGGGCGCCTCACCCTCCCCGGCCGTCGCGACGACCGGCACCCGCACCGCCACGGGTGGGCTGAGCAGCCGCTCGGTGCCGCGCTCGACGATGGCCGTGATCTCGTGCTCGCCGGGTGCCAGCCGGGCCGCGTCGAGCAGCAGCGCCCCACTGGCCGCGGCGCGCTGCCAGGGGATGCCGTCGACCAGCAGCAGCACCGTCTCGCCACCGGCCGCGCCGACCAGCAGCGGCGTGCTGCCAGCCAGTAGACTGCCGGCCAGCGGTGCCAGGATCCAGGCCGGAGGGGCGTCGACGACGGCCACCGCGGCGGTCCGCGTCGCCAGCGGCGTCCCATCGCGGAGGGTCGCCGTGACCCCGATGGTCAGCGCGCCGGCGCTCGGGGTCGGCACCTCGAGCCGGTACGGCGGCTGCTCGGCGCGCTGCTCGCCAACCTGCACCGCGGCCAACTGCCCGGCCCGCGCAAACCAGTGGCCACCCACGACCTGCAGCCGCGTGCCGCGCAGCACCGTCAGCGCCTCGTCCGCTGCGACCATCACGGCGCCTGGCAGCAGGCCGGCCGGCGGGGCGCCCGGCCGCAGGCAGGGACGCTCCTCGCGCGGCGGCACGGGCAGTTCGCAGGCCGCCGTGACGACATTGTCGTAGCGGTCGCGCAGCTCCAGGTCCCAACGGTGCAGGCCGCTCGGCAGCCGGCCGAGGTCGCAGGTGAGCAACGTGCTGCCCGCCAGTTCGGCGACCTGCTGTGCGGCCTGGCGCAGCAGCAGCCGCAGCCCTGGTGAATCGTCCTGTGCCTGGATCACCCGCTGCGCCAGCAGGCCCTGCACCTGCCACTCGCCAAGGCGCAGCTCCGGCGGGTTCAGCTCGATCCCCAGCAGGCGCCCGGTCTCGGCGACCTCGGCCGGCCAGGTCGGCCGCACCTCGCGCAGGATGTTGGCTGCTGCGGCGAGGTCGCCGGCCGTCGCCAACGCCCGCGCCTGGCTGGTGGCCCAGACCGGTTGCTGCGGCTCCGCCCGGCGCAGCACGGCGTACTGCTCGGCGGCCTGGCGCGGGACCCCGGCCTCCAGCAGCGCCCGGGCCAGGGCCTGCCGACTGGCGGTGTCGTCCGGCCGGGCGCGGACGGTCTGCTCCAGCAGCGCAACCGGCCCGAAGTCCTTCCAGGCGGTCAGGTACCGCCCGACCAGTGGGTGCTGTGGATCGCGGCGCTGGATCTCGAGCAACAGCCGCCAGGCTTCGCCGACGGCGCCGCTGGCCGCCGCCTCGCGAGCGCGGTCGAGCAGCACGCGCAGGTCGGCCGGGAGGGCACTGCGCTCCAGGCGGTCGAGCAGCTCCTGGTGTTTCTGCCGCTGCGCGGCGTCGGCGTAGCTCCAGGCGCGGCGCACCGTGCGGAGGGCCTCGTCGGGCAGGCCGTCGCGCTCGTAGCGGGCCGCGTCGGCGAACAGGTTGGCCGCCGCCACGGTCATGTCGACCCGGCTGTACTGCGCCGCCAACCGCATCGCGCTGAGGTCGTTGGGTACCAGCTCGCAGAGGTTGTCGAGCGCCAGGCGGGCCGCCGACCAGTTCCGCTCGGCTTCGGCCTGCCGGGCGGCCTGGTACAGTGTCAGCATCCGGTCGTACCGCTCACCCTCCGGCCCCTCGGTGCCGAAGGCCTCGAAGAACGCCTCGCCGGCGTTGCGGATCAGCACCACCCGCAGCCGACGCGCAGTGTCGAGGGCCAGCGCCGCGGGCGCCGGTGCACCGTCGGCCGGGATGCAACAGGTCTTCATCCCCGCCACGATGGCCGCCGGCAGCTTGCGGTCGATGCCGCCGACCGGCAGCACGTGGCCCTGCGGGTCGACCGCCCCGGTGAAGGCCACATCGCCGCGCACCGGCTTGTCGAGCAGCGCCGAATAGGCCGCTACCGCCACCGCCAGGCCGGCCGACGGCCCGCCGCGGGGCTGGTCGGGGTCGGGCCACGAGAAGTACAGGTCGTGCTGCTTCCAGGCCCGGTCGAAGCCGGGCGCGTCCTCGGAATGGGTCGCCAGCCAGCGCATCGCGGCGGCGATGCACCACGCCAGGTCCCGCTGCGCGATGTACCCGCCGATGGTGTACAAGCCACCGCCGGGCCGCCGGCGGGCCTGGAACGGCTCGACCCAGGCGAGGTTGCGCTCGGGAACCACCCACAGCGTGTTGGCTTCGCCGACCACGCTGTTGGCTGCCGGTACACCGGACAGGACCCCGAGCCAGGCGACCAGACCGCAGAGCATGCGCTTCATGGGCCGCTGATTCGCAACCACCGTGGGCAGCCCTTCCCCCAAAGGCAGTCGGGCCCGGGACCGGTCCCGGGCCCGACCGACGCGCTGCCGCAGGCGGCAGCGCTGTGAGCGTCCGAAACTCTACTGCAGGGGCGCCGCCGCCAGCACCGGGCCGGCCTTCGCCAGCTTGTCGGCGCTCAGCGCCGCGACCGCGTTGCCCGCCGTCACCCGCGCCGCCAGGCGCACCTTCAAGGCGCCGCCGACGTTGGCGAGCTGGGAGCGCACGGCGTCGCGGTCGGCCTCGCTGGCGGTGTCGCTGTAGGTCAACTCATGAAGCTGCCAGCGCAGGGCCACCCGCTTCGACTCGAGGTCCTTCAGGCTGCAGGCGCTCAGCGCACCATCGGCGCAGCCGCCGCCGGGGCAAGCCTGGACTTCCTTGACCGGTTCGCTCTGACAACCGCCGCAGCCGCCCGCGTAACTCGGCAGCGTCGCCACCAGCACCGCCGCCAGTCCGAACCAGTTGCCCCGCTTCATCCCGGTCTCCTCATCGCTCGCGCTCGTCCTCGCGTCGTCAATCGCTGACCTGTGTGTCCACGTATTGTGCACCACCAGCGACGGCTGTCCGGGATCTCTTGCGCCGCTTCGCAAGAGTCTCGCAACAATATTTCCTGGCGGTGTAGCGCCGCGCCGGCCGTTGAGTAAGCCGGTCAGAGAGCGGGATCACGCGATGCGCGTCAGGGGTGCGTGAGGGGATTCGGCAGGTCGGGTAGCATGCCGGTGGCGTCGAACCGCATCGGTTGCGGGTCGCTCAACACCTGACACCGCGGGTGGTCCATCAGCTCGGGCAGCAGCGCCTCGCTGGCCCACAGCCGGTCCACCGCCAGGGTGCTGTGGACACGGATCAGCCGCAGATCGGCCGGGGCGGTGAGTCCGGTGGTGCGGCTCGCGGCGTGCAACATCCGCTGGTCAGTGGCGTAGACCAGGGGACAGCGGCCGCTCTCGGGGGCCGCGCCACAAAGCACGTTGGTGGCGGTGACCTCCCAGTCGATCTCGTCGTAGAGGCGCCGCAGGATGAAGTCGGCGAGTCCGACGCCCGTCCCGTTGCCGTGGCTCTCGGCCGTCAGGCCGCGCACCAGCACGCGCAGGATGCGCGGGACCGGCGGCGCGGAGTGGGTCTTGGCCGTGACGATGCCGGTAACGTTGGGGTCGAGCCCCGCGCCGCTGATGTTCTTGCCCATCCAATCCACCAGCAGCACGTGCAGGAACTCGCACGGCAGGCTGCCGAAGACCTCGTAGGCGTAGCGCAGCAGCGCACGCTCGTCGGCCTCGTGCGAGGCGGGCCGCACCGCGCCGACCCGCACGGTCTGGTCGTGCCCGTTTTCGACCAGGCCGATCCCCCCGAGCACCGGCAGGGCCTCCCAGAGGGCGTCACCAACCTCCTGGAGCACGGCCGGGTAGCCGCGCTCGACGACGCGGCGGTGGGTGTCCTCAGCCGAGTGGTGTTTGCCGAGGCCGATCGCCAGCATCTTGCTGGGTCCGCTCTCAACCGGGCCCGAGAAGTCGGTATGGGGCTTGACGCGGTTGATCACCAGCAAGTGGTCCGCCGCGTGGGCCAACTGGTCGCACCACAAGGGGATCCCGCTGACGGTCCGGCCGACCGCCACGACTTCGCCTTGCGAGAGCACCGCTGCGCCGACCGCCGCGGGGGTGATGCCGTAGCTGTGAAGCACTTCCAGTTGCCCAGCCGGGGTCGCGCCGCCGTGGGAGCCCATGCACGGAAACACGAACGGCTCGGCGCCCAACGCCCGCACCTGCCGCACGGCGGCCGCGGTCACGGCGACGATGTTGGCAACGCCGCGGCTGCCTGCGGTGATCGCCACGCGCTGTCCCGACCGGATGCGCTGGGCGGCCTGCAAAGCTGCCAAGGCCTCGGCCACGGCGGCCTCCAGGTCGGCGACCGGCGTCCCGGGAAAGGTCTGCCGGACCTCAGCCAGGCGCGGCCAGGGGATCGATTGCGACGACATCAGCGCACCTCGCGGTCAGGCTGCGGGCTCAAACAGCAGCTTGTCGACATACAGATTGCGGTCCTGGCCCCGGACCTGGTCCCAGAGGTCGTTCTGGTAGTCGATCCGAAGCGTATGGCGACCGGCCGGCAACTCGACGATCAGGGTCCGGTCGCACCAACTGGCGGAGTCGACCTTCAGCTCGCCCAACGGCTGTCCGTCCAGCAACAGCCTGGCGACCGGCCAGTCCTCGGCGGCCGGCGCGCCGCGCGCGACGAGCGTCAGCCGGTAGCGGCCGGCTTGCGCCACGTCGACCGGCGTCTCGCACCAGCAGGCCTGCACCATCGCCATGTGATCGCCGGTGGGCCGGCTCCACTGCAGGCCCGGCTGCAGCGCCATCGTCTCGGCCTCGACCGCCCAGCCGCCCTGCCCCGCGCGGCAACTGGCGCCGACCGCGGTGAGCAGGCTGGCGAGGTACCGCCGGGCCTTCGACTCGTTGCCAATGGCCTGATCCCAGCGCAGTGACTCGACCACCAGCAAGCCCTTGCCAACCGGTCGCAGCAACACCGCCGCGGGGGAGGTCAGTTCGACCAGCCCGGCAGCCGCCGGCGCGGCCGGCGCCAGGTTGACCTGCACCAGCGTCGCATTGCGATCCTCGTGGGCGTTGCTGGCGTCGTTGGTGAAGCGTAGCTCGAGAGCCTGTTCACCGGCCGCCAGCGTGGCCCGCAGACCGTAGGTGGCGGTCTCGGCGGAGCCCAGGTAGACCTCCCCGAGCCGCCGACCATTGACGCTCACCGCCACCAGCGGCCAGGTCTGGTCGACCGGTGAACCGGAGCCGGTCACGCCGATCACCCAGTCGCCGGCGCGCGGCACGCGGACTGTGCCGCGGACCGTGCCGCTGCTGGCCAGCAGGGTGCTCTCCGGCGTCTGCCTGACGACCGCGCCCTCGGCCAGCATCGCCGCGCAGGAGTAGACCGTGCCGGCGGACGGATCCACTTGTGGTTGCGCCACGGCAACCGTCTGGCCCGCCGCGCGCGAGCGGTCGGACCAACTGAAGCCGCTGGGCGGCGGGCCCAACCAGTAGAGGTCCTCGCGGAGCAACTGCTCGGCGAACGGGCCACCGACACCCTCCCGCTTGACGACCGCCGCGGCGGCTGTCGAGAGCGTCACACCCGACATGCCCAGCGCCGCCAACTCCGGCCCGCGCGCGGCCGCCAGTTGAGCCAGCAGCACCTTGCCGCCGCGCTGCAGGAAGGGCTGCAGGGCCGGCGTCCAGGGCACCAGACTGGGCGGGTCCACCAGCACCAGCGTGTCGAGCCCGTCCAAGTCGCCCGGCGCCGCCGGGGCTGCGGGGATGCTCCGCGCCTCCAGGCCGACCGTCTCGAGCACCGCGCGCCGCGCCGTGTCGGCGCACCACAGGCCGGTCCGCTGCGGCGCGGCACGGTAGCCGTCGAGGTAGCGCCAGGCGGCCTGCAGCAGCCGGCCGGCGACCGGCTCGGCGGTCAGCTTGTCAGTCAGCCGCAAGGTGCAGAAGAGCGCCGTGCCCTGGCCCTGGCGGACCTCCAGGAGCGCACAGGTGTTGACCCCGGCCTGGCTGCCGGTGACGATCAGCGGCAACGTCTGGCCGCGCGCCGGCCGCACGATCTCGTGCCGCGTGACGAGGTGATCGCCACGCCAGAACTGCAGGTCGGCGGCGGTCAGGCCCTGCAGCAGCGGATGCGACGGCTGCGTGGCGAAGGCCATCGTGGAGTCGCGGTTGACGACGCTGAGGCCGAAGAGGTCCTGCGGCAGCCTGGTCTGACTCAGGACGAGCAGCCGCCCGCCGGCACGCACATGGCCGGCCAGCCGCGCGCCCGGCCCTGGCGCACCACCGATCTGGGGCACTGCCGGCGTCGTCCCGGCCGCCAGCAGCGCGTCGGGGGCCACCACCAGCAGCCGCGGCAACGGCGCGGTCAGATCGCGCACGGCCGGCAGTTTGAGCATCGCCGCCGTGCCTTGCGGGTCGTACAAACCAATGTCGCGCGGCGGTTGGAGCGCTGGCCGGGCCGCGATGGTCACCGCGAAGCGGTCCTCGAAGACCACCTGGCCGCGCTCCTCGACCGCCAGCCGCAGGATGCTCGGCCCGGCCTTGCGCGGTGCCGTCAGGCTAACCTGCCCGGCCTGTCGCCCGGCGCCGAGCAGCGGCCTGGCCGTCCAGCGCGCGCTGCCGCCGCCGCTGAAGCTGATCACCACGGTCGGCTGCGTCTCGCGGAGCACATTGGTGACCAGGTCGAACTGCCGCGTCACGGTCTCGCCGGCAAAGAACCGGCGGTCCCACTCGCGGCCGAACACCGCAATCGGGCGATAGGCCCGCTGGTGCGCCAGCCAGGTCGGGTTGCTTTCGTCCAGCGCGCCATGCTCGATAGTCGTCCAGGGCGACATCCCGCTGACGCCGGCGCGGCGGTAGGCTTGAATCTGCATCTCCCAGGAGAGCGCCTTGGCGGTCGCCCGCGAGCGGTGGTAGTCGGCGTAGGCCGCGTCGCCCAAGAAGATCGTCGACCAGTCCGGGTTGTTGGACGGGATCCACAGGAACTCGCCGATGTAGAGCGGTTTCTGACGAGTCCACAGAAACGGTTGGCCGTCCCAGAACCCACCGCCGCCGCCGCTGGTTGGGATCGGCTTGTCGAGCCAGTCGGCGCAGTTCGGCCAGAGGTGCTGCGCGGGCCACTCGTTGGGATAGTGCAGGCCAATCACGTCGGCCTTGAAGCCCGGGTCGAGGTCGCTCTCGTAGGTCACCGGCCGGGTCGGGTCGGCTGTCCGCACCACCTCGGACAGCGCGGCCAGATTGCTCTCGCGTTCTGGTGTGGCGTCGCTCAGGCGGTTGCCGGCAAACTCGTTTTCGAGGCTCCAGAGCACCACCGACGGGTGGTTCTTGAGCTGCCGCACCATCGCTTGCAGGTGCTCGCGATAGTGGTCCCAGAAGCGCGGGTCGTCGAGACGATAGACGCCGTCGTCGTTCCAGACCGCTGCCTCGGGGATCATCAGGATCCCCAACTCGTCAGCGAGGCGGTACCAGTTCCGCGGCCAGGGCTGCGTGTGGGTCCGGAACATGTGGGTGTTGGCCCGCTTCAGCGCCAGCAACTGGGCGCGGACCTGGTCGTCGCTGGCCGGCGGCTGCGGCGGCCACCAACTGCTCGCCAGAAACTGCAGCGGCCAGCCGTTCAGCAGAAACTCGTCCCGCCGGACCCGCAGCTCTCGGAAGCCGAAGCGGATCGTCTGCTGGTCGCTCGGCGCGGCGTCGCCGGCCGGGGTGACCGTCAACTGCAGATCATAGAGATAGGGGTCTTCGTGCGACCAGAGCCGTGGGTTCGGCCAGTCGACCGCCAGGTCGGCGATCGGCGCGACGCCCTGCTGGGTCGCCACCTCCACGGCGGGCAACGCCAGGACCGGCTGACCGCTGGCCCGGTCCAGCACCTGGCCGCTGACGGTGGCCGCGGCCCCAACGCCGAACTGCACCGTCGCGCTCACCCGCAGCCGCTTCTCGCGAACGCTGGTCTGAACCGTGACGTCGCTGGCATAGACCGGCGCCACGGCCTCCAGCTCGACGGTGTCCCAGATCCCGAAGCTGGTGACATGCCCGCCGATCGGCGCCAGCACCCGGTCGAGCGGCTGGTCTCGCACATCGACGCCGTTCTCCCAAACGACCGGCGGCTGGACCGGGTCGAAGACGCCCGTGAGATCGTGGCAGCCGACCCGCAGGCTGTTGACCTGCCCGGGCCGGACGGCCCTGCTGATGTCGAGCGTGAAGGCGTCGAAGCCGTTGAAGCAGCCCCCGACCGGCTGGTCGTTGACGACCACTCGGCTGTTCCAGCGCACGCCGCCAAAGTGCAGCAGCAGCGTCCGCCCGGCCCAACCAGCGGGCACCTCAAAGGTCCGCCGGAACCAGGCTGCTGCGTAACGGTACCCCGGAATCGTACTTGGCACGGCCAGCGGCTGCCAGCCTTCAGCGGGCAGTTGGTCGAGCGAGCTGGTCCGGGCGTACTCCCAAGTTCCGCTGAGGTCGACGCGCTCGCGCTCCATCGCCGGGGCGGCGGACACCAGGGCCAGCAGCAGCAGTGCGGCACGCATCACGGGCTCCCGACAGATGGTTCGGCAGGCCGCTGCCGAGTCCTCGCCAGCGCGGCGCGGGGCCGGCCCCAATGCAGAGCGACCGGCCCCGCGCGGGGACCGGTCGCTCTGGGCTTCGCGCCAGCTCGGGGGGGTGGTCTAGCCGAAGGTCTCCTTGTTCGGATCAACCGGCGGCCGAATCCCGGTGTAGACGTTGGTGTGCAGGTTCATGTACCAGAGGCCCGACTGTTTGCTCTTCATCAGGTAGACCGGCCGCGGCGTGTCAGCGCCGCCGCTGCGCAGGTAGACCTGGATCCCGCGGCCTTCGACGCCGGGCGGGTTGAGGTTCACCTTCTCGATGTTGAGCTCGTAGTTCTCGGGGTCCATTTGGTAGTTGTTATCCGGCTTGGCGCCCTTGGCGTAGCTCCGGATGATGTACTGCTGCTCCTTGAGAGCGCGCACGAAGTAGGTCTGGCCCTGCGATCGATCCCAGCCGGGTTCGTCCTTCAGCGGAATCGTCAGCCACTGGATCATCTTGCGACCCTCGTCGCGCGTTTCTTCGTTGATGTAGACGAAGCAGGCGTCGAACCACAGCTTCGACAGGCCCTCGGGCGTCTTGCCGGCTTCCTTGTGCTGCTCCTGCAGCTCCTCCAGAGTCTTCGGCAGCGCCGCCTGACCCGGCAGTGCCGTCAGCAGCAGCCCCATTGCCAGTGCCAGCCAGCCAGTCCGTGTGCGCATCCTCGTCGTCCTTTCCACCCTCCCCCACGGGCCCTACCCCGCGGGTAACGGGTACGTGCCATGCGCGGCCACCGGCGCAGATGACCGCTGCCCTACTTTCTGGTTACGGTGATGCTTCAACCAGAACGCCGACAGCCCGCGGCGTTTCCACCGCGGGCTGTCCGGGAGTCACAGACCGGCGCTCAGGCGGCGCCGCCGCTGCCCTTGGCGCGCTGCTCTTCCAGCCAGCTCACCTTGTTGATGGCGTCGAGCAGGGCCTTCGCGCTGGCCTCAAAGACGTCCGTGCTGGCGCCGCGGCCGGTGGTCTGGCGGCCCTGGTACATCACCTTGACCGTCGCCTGACCCATTGCGTCGGTGCCGCCGGTGACGCCCCGAAGCTGGAAGTCGGCGAGGTCGACCGTCACGCCGGTGGCGCGTTCAATCGCCCGGTAGAGCGCGTCGACGCCGCCGTCGCCGATCGCCGCGTCCTTGATCACCTCGCCGTCGGCCTCGATCACCACCACCGCGGTCGGCAGGGAGTCGGTCGCGGTGCTGGTGGTCACCTGGGCCTGCAGCAACTTGAACTTCGCGGGCACCCCGCGCACGGCGTCGTCCATCAGCGCCGCCAGGTCCTCGTCGAAGACCTCCTTCTTGCGCTCGGCGATCTTCAGGAACTGCTCGTAGGTCTGGTCCAGCTCGGCTTCGGCCAGGTGGTAGCCCAGCTCCTCCAGCCGTGCCTTCAGGGCGTGCCGGCCGCTGCGGCGACCCAGCGTCAGGCGGCTCTCGGGTACCCCGACATCGGCCGGCGACATGATCTCGTAGGTGCTGGCGTCCTTCAACATCCCGTCCTGGTGGATCCCGGCTTCGTGCAGGAAGGCGTTCATCCCGACAATCGCCTTGTTGCGCTGCACCGCCATGCCGGTCAGCTTCGAGACCAGTTGGCTGGTCCGGTAGAGCTCCGTGGTGACCACGCTGCTGGCGGCCTGGTAGTGGTCCCGGCGCACCTTGAGCGCCATCACGACTTCTTCCAGCGACGCATTGCCCGCCCGTTCGCCCAGCCCATTGATGGTGCACTCGACCTGCCGCGCCCCGGCCTCGACGCCCGCCAGCGAGTTGGCCACCGCCAGCCCCAGGTCGTCGTGGCAGTGCACCGAGACGATCCGCTCGCGCAGCAGCGGGATGCGCTCCAGCAGCGTCGCGATGATCCGGTGGAAGTGCGGCGGCGTGGCGATCCCGACGGTGTCCGGGATGTTGACGACATCGGCACCGGCCTCGACCGTCGCGGCGACCACATCGATCAGGTACTCGAGGTCGGTCCGCACGGCGTCTTCGGTGCTGAACTCGACGGTGCAGTTGCCATGCTCGGCCGCCAGCGACCGCGCGAAGCGCACGCCGTCGACGGCCATTGCCAGAACTTCCTCGCGCGACTTCCGCAGCTTCTTCTCGGTGTGTACCTGGCTGGTGGCGATGACGGTGTGGATGCGCGCCCGCGGCGACGCCTTGACCGCGTCGTAGGCGCGCTGGATGTCCTCCTGCCGGACCCGGCTGAGACCGCAGATCTCCGGCCCGCGCACCTCCTCGGCAATCTGCCGCACCGCCTCGAAGTCACCGGGCGACGAGATCGGGAAGCCGGCCTCGATCACATCGACCCCGAGTTTGGCGAGTTGCTGGGCGATCTGCAGCTTCTCCGGGCGGCTCAGGCTGGCGCCCGGCGACTGCTCGCCATCACGCAGCGTGGTGTCGAAAACCAGGATCCGATCGCTCATCACTCGCTCCTCCGGCGGCCGCGCCAACGCGCCGCTCACAGCCTGCCCCAAAACGAAAAAGCCTCCATCTCGAACGAGACGGAAGCTCCGCGGTACCACTCGCATTGCCGCGCCCGGCCGGGCGCGACCACTCGGTCCGACAGCGCAGGCAGGCGGCCGCGCGATCGGCGGTCAGGGTAACGGGCGACCTGCCCGGCTGGCTCTACTACGCCCATGGGCGGTTCAAGCAGCGGCTCCGAGGGGAGGTTCGACCAGCAACGGCACCGGGCTTGCACCATCCCCGGCTCGCTGGACCCGCAGCACGGTCTACTGAGTCCTCATCAACGCCTTTGACGTATCCGGTGGCCGAAGCCACGCGGTCATGGTAGGGCGCCGCCGGGGGGCTGTCAAGGACAACTTTGCGGCGGCAGCAGGGAACGCCACGGCGACGGGCAAGCCGCCGGCGGAGCCGCCAATGCCCGCTGATCCACCGCGCACCGCCTACTTTCTACCCGGCGCCGACCCGGACGCCTGGCCCTACAGCGAAGCCCTGCGGGTCGGCGAGTGGGTCTTCATTGCCGGTCAGGGACCGGTCGCCCCGCAGACCCAGCAGGCCGTCCTGGGCAGCATCGAGAGCGAGACGAGGCTGGTCTTGGAGCACACCCGCGCCCTGCTGGAGCTGGCCGGCTCGTCGCTCGCCGAGGTCGTCAAGGTGACCGTCCACCTCGCCGACATCGCCGACTTCGCGGCCTACAACGCGGTCTATCGCGAGTACTTCAGCAGCTCCCCGCGGCCGACCCGGATCACCGTCCAGAGCGGCCTCTGGGGCGGCATCAAGATCGAGTTGGAGTGTACTGCCTACAGTCCCCAGGCCGCCGCAGGAGCGTCACGATGAGGCAGGTCACGCTGGTTGGGGCCGGTAGCTTCGACTTCACTGGCCCGCTGTTGCGGTCACTGCTACCGGTGGCCGCCGAGTACGGTCTGCGGCTCTGCCTCTGCGATCACGACGCCGGCGCGCGCAGCGACATGGCCGCCATCGCACTGCGGCTGGCCGCCGCGCTGGAGCTGCCGCTGGAGCTGTGCGAGGCCGCCACGCTGGAAGCCGGTCTGGAGCAGGCGGACTTCGCCGTGCTGACGCTCAACGCCGGCGGGCAGGCGGCCGATGTCGCCGACTTCGCTGCCGCCGTCGGCGCGGGGTTCCTGCCGAAGCACGTTGACACCATCGGACCGGCCGGCTGGCTGCGCGCTCTGCGGATGGGGGCGCTGGTCCGCCGGGTGCTCGCCGCGCTGCCGCCGCAGGCGACCTTGCTGAACCTCTCCAACCCGCTGGCGTTGATCGTCCGGATGGCGGCCCGGCGGGGCGTCCGGGCGGTCGGCTTCTGCCACGGCGCCCACAACCGCGCGGCGATGTACGCACCCTGGCTCGGGCTGGACGCCCCACCGCACCTTGCGGTCTGGGGCACCAACCACCTCTCCTGGCTGCTCGAACTGCACCACCACGGGACCGACCTGCTGCCCCGGTTGTACGACGAGCTGGCCCGGCCGGAGCGGCTGGCGTGGCGGCTGAACCGCGAGCTGCTGGCCCGCCACGGCCTGCTGCCGGTGCTGGAGGACCAGCACAACGCGGACTTCTTCGAGGGGTTCAACGACTTCGCGACGCTGCGCGCCTACGGCCTCACGCCGTGGGACCCCTGGCACTGGGAGCACGGCCCGAGCCGCAGCCAGCGCCGGGCCGCGCTCGCTGCGGGGCAGCGCCCGCTGAGCTCGCTGCCGGCCAGCGCCGAGGGCGTCGAGCGGGTGATCGCGGCGCTGCTGGGCGGGCCGCCGGCGCGGGGCATCTACAACACGCCCCTCGCCGCGCCGGCCAACGGCGCCCCGGCGGGGGCCGTGATCGAAAGCTGGACCGCCATCGCCGGTGGGACGCTGCAACAGGACCCGCCACCGGCCCTGCCGCCAGCTCTCGCGGAGCAGTTGCAGCGGATCACCACCCAACAGGACCTGGCCGCCGCGGCCTGCCTGGACGATCAGCCCGAACGGCTGGTCGACGCCCTGGCCGCCGAACCGAACGTCACCGACCGCGCCGTCGCCACCAACCTGTTGCGGGCCGCCGCCCGGCGCCACGCCAACCTGCTGCGCCCGGTCTGGCACGACTGGGCGACCACCTGACGACCAAACCGCGGACAATCAGATACTCTAGTAAAGTGAACTGGCGCCGGGCATTTTCGATCAACGGGCCGGCTGGTCAGGAGGTATTCTGTCGGCACGGCGAATCGCCTGGCTGGAGCGTGTGCCGCAGGCGGGTCTGGGCCGGGCGAGGGCCGCACGACACCGGTCTGAAGGCGGGTGTCGCAGGGAGAATGTCGACAATGAGGCGAACCCCTCGGGCGTTCACGTTGATCGAGCTGCTGGTCGTCATCGCGATCATTGCGATTCTAGCAGCGATTTTGTTCCCGGTTTTCGCGAAGGCTCGCGAAAAGGCGCGGATGAGCAGTTGCCAGAGCAATCTGAAGCAGTACTCGTTGAGTATGACCCAGTACGTGCAGGACTACGACGAAAAGTATCCGATGAGCATCTACCCGTCGTCGATCGGGTTGATGACCGTCTACGACGTGGTCACGCCGTACGTCAAGAACTTCCAGATCATGCAGTGCCCCTCCGACAGCGACCGGATCACCACCGCGGCGATCAGCGCGGCGTTCGGTGGGGCGCCGTTGGCGGGGAGCTGGCAGGCCAGCTACGCCCCGAACTTCGGCGTGATCGAAGACGGGCCGGGCATCCCGGGGGTCACCACCCCGCATCAGGTGATTGCCGAGAACCAGCTCAAGTACCCGGCCGAGACCGCGCTCTGGGGTGACGCCGCCTTGCAGCCGAACCTCACCGGGACGGCCCCGGGCGGCACCGCGCCGGTGATCGGCCGACACAATGAGCAGGCCAACCTGTCGTACTGCGATGGCCATGTCAAGGCGGCCAGCGCCAGCCGGACCACGACCACCTTCACCAGTGTGACGGGGCCGGGGCGCTACCTCTATACGATCGGCTCAACCGGCGGTCGCTACTCCGGAATGACCCACTTCAAGGGCATTGTGACCGACGCCGGTTTGGTGATCGATCCATAATGCAGTCGGCTCGGGGAGCGGCCGGCGCGGTCGCTCCCCGGCAGTCTGCGGTCGGTGCCACGGGCGGATCGGAGGTCGCATGATCCAGACTCCGGGCCTCGCTCGGCGGCGGTTCTGCCAGTTGGTCGCCGGCAGCACGCTCGCCAGCCGGTTGCCGGCTGCACCGCCGCCCAACGTGGTGCTGATCGTCTCGGACGACCACGGCTGGCGCGACTACGGCTGGCAGGGCCATCCCCACCTGCGCACCCCGCACCTCGACCGGCTGGCGGCCGACAGCCTGACCTTCCCGCGGGGCTATCTCCCCGCCCCGCTCTGCTGTCCGAGTCTGGCCAGCCTGATCACCGGGCTCCACCCCCACCAGCACAAGATCGTCGGCAACGATCCCCCGCGGCCAGCGGAGGCTGCCAAACTGCCGCTGGGCGACTACACCAAGACTGCCGCCTTCCGCGAAGGCCGCGAGGTGCTCTGCCAACACCTCGACGCCGTCCCGACCTTGCCGCGGTTGCTGGCCGCGCAGGGCTACCTGAGCCTGCAGACCGGCAAGTGGTGGCAAGGCGACTATCGCCGTGGTGGTTTCACCCACGGCATGACGACCGGCGGTCGCCACGGTGACGACGGTCTGGTGATCGGTCGGCAGACGATGCAGCCGATCGCCGACTTCCTCGACCTGACGCAGCGCGAGAGCCGGCCGTTCCTGCTGTGGTACGCGCCGATGCTGCCGCACCAGCCGCACAACCCGCCGGAGCGGCTGCTGGCCCACTATCGCGAACGGACCGACTCCCTCCACCTGGCGCGCTACTGGGCGATGGTTGAGTGGTTCGACGAGACCTGCGGCCAGCTCCTGGACCTGTTGCAGGCGCGCGGGCTGGCAGCCAACACCGTGGTCGCCTACCTCGCCGACAACGGGTGGACCCAACGCCCGGATGCCCCGGGCGCGGTGAAGTCGAAGCTGACGCCGTACGACGGGGGTGTGCGGACCCCGCTGCTGCTGCGCTGGCCGGGCAGGATCGCCGCGGCCCGCAGCAACGTCCCGGTCTCGTCGATCGATCTGCTGCCGACGCTCCTGCGCGCCACGGGCACGCCGCTGCCAGCCGGGCTGCCCGGCCTGGACCTGCGCGACGCGCCAGCCGTGGCGGCCCGCAATGCCGTCAACGGCGCCTGCTACACCCACGACATCGTCGATCTGCAGGTCCCGGCGCGCAGCCTGCAACACCGCTGGCGGGTCGAGGGCGACCAGAAGGTGATCTTGCCGACGAAGCCCGGCGCGGCGCCGGAGTTGTACGACCTGGCCGCCGACCCTGACGAGACTACCACCCTCGCCTCGCAGCGCCCGGCCGAGGTGGCCCGGCTGCGGGCAGCGCTGGATGCCTGGTGGACTCCAGCCTGACCCGCGCGGTTCACAGACCGCCCAACGCCAGGTGCGCGAGCGGAGGCCCAGCCGCTCAGAGGCCCACCGAGACCATCTTGGTCTCGAGGTACTCGTAGATCCCCTCGGCGCCCATCTCGCGACCGAGGCCGCTTTCCTTCATGCCTCCGAAGGGCATCTGCGGCGTCGCCGGCACCGGGTCGTTGAGGCCGATGATGCCGTACTCGAGGCCCTCGGCGCAGCGGATCGCGGTGCTCAGGTCGCGCGTCAAGACATACGCCGCCAGCCCGTAGGTCGTGTCGTTGGCCGCCGCCAGCACCTCGTCGACGGTGTCGAAGGTCAGCAGCGGCAGGATCGGCCCAAAGACCTCCTCGCAGGTCAGGCGCATCGTGCGATCGATCTGGTCCAGCACGGTCGGCTCGTACCAGTAGCCGCGGTCAAAGCCGGGCGGACGGCGCCCGCCGGCCAGCACCCGCGCGCCCTTGGCGACGGCGTCGGCCACGAAGCGCTCGACGGACTCGACATTGCGCCGCTCGAACAGCGGCCCCGCCTCGCAGCCTGGGGTCAGCGGGTCACCCAGCTTAAGCTGCTGCACCGCCGCCACCACGGCCGCCGTGAACTCCTCGCGGATGCTGCGGTGGACGTAGAAGCGGGTCGGGCTGATGCAGACCTGACCCATGTTGCGGAACTTGCCGACGACGCACTCCTTGGCCGCCGCCGCCACGTCGACATCCGGGAAGACCAGCACCGGGGCGTGGCCGCCCAGCTCCAGCTCCAGCTTCTTGAGCTGCGGCGCGCAGCGCTGTAGCAGCTCCTTACCCACCGCGGTGCTGCCGGTGAAGCTGATCTTGCGACACACCGGGTGATCGATGAACTCACCCACGACGGTGTCGGGCGGGCCGGCCACGAGGTTGATCACCCCCGGTGGAAAGCCCGCCTCGTGGAGGCAACTGAACCAGGCCATGGTGCACAGCGGCGTGCCCGAGGCCGGCCGCGAGACGGTGGTACAGCCGGCCGCCAGGGCCGCGCCGAGTTTGCGCGACTGCAACGCGATGGGGAAGTTCCAGGGCGTCACCGCGGCCACCACGCCGATCGGCTGATGCAGCACCCAGAGCCGCTTGCTGCCGACGCTCGGCGGCACAATCCGCCCGTAGACGCGCTTGCCCTCTTCGGCAAACCAGTCGAGCGTGGCGGCGGCCTGCAAGACTTCAGCCCGCGCGCCGGCGAGGGTCTTGCCCTCCTCCAAACTCATCAACAAGGCGATCTCATCGCACCGCTCGCGGGTCAGCTCCCCCGCCCGCCGCAGCAGCGCGCCCCGGTCGTAGGCGGTCAGCTCGCGCCACCCCGGCCCCGCCGCCGCCGCTGCCTCGAGCGCCCGCCGCGCCTCGGCCTGCCCGCCGTACGGCACGCTCGCCAGAACCTCTTCATTGGCCGGATTGATCACCTCAATCCGCCGCCCATCGGCCGCCTGGCACCACTGCCCACCCACATACAATCCAAACCGCTCGGCAGGCGTCGCCAGGGCGTGTCCGGCAACCAACATGGTCGGGCTCCAGAAAGGGGTCAGGACCCTTTTTCGGCTGTGCGGCGGGGCCGGCCCCGGTCGCGGAGGGCGCTGGTGAGGCCCAGGCGTTGGGCGGTGCTGGCGACCCAGGTGGGGTCGCCGAACGGTCCGCCGCGCTGGGCGCAACGGCGCAGGGCGTCGAGTTCGCGGTCGCTGAGGGGCTCGTTGATCCAGTCCGGCGAGTCCGTCGGCGGGCTGACCGGCCAGGATGTCAGCCAGGCGCGGTCGGCGTCGTGGTCGGAGAGCCGCCGCCAGAGGCTGGACCATTGCCAGTCCTGCGCCTGCGGCACCAGACCGGCGCGCAGCGGGTTGCGTTCGACATAGCGGCAGACGGTCAGCAGGTACTCGTCGTCCTGCACCGGAAAGCTCTTGAAACGGCTCTGGTAGAGCGGCCCCTGCCCGATCGTGCCGTGGGCGGTGTGCCAGCGCTGGACGTGGGTCTTGCTGAGCCAGCCAACGAACTGCGACAGCGCGCCGTCGGTCTCCGGCCAGACCACCAGGTGCCAGTGGTTCGGCATCACGCAGTAACTCAAGAGCCGCAGCGGCTGGCGCTCCAGGGCGCGCTGCAGGACGGTCTCGAAGGCCGTGTAGTCGAACTCGGTCTGGAACAGGGGCAGGTGCGCCACCGCGCGATTGAGCACGTGGTAGACCAGCCCGCCCTCGGCGTTGCGGAGTCGTCGTGGCATACTCGATTGTAGCCGCGAGCGGTTGGCCGTGTCAACAAAGGGTCCTGACCCGTTTGCGGTGGAGCACACCATGATCGGCCTCGTGGCGGTGATGCTGGTGGGGGCGCCGACCGTTGGGGAACCGCAGCTCGCTCGCCGCAGCGTGCCGTGTGGCGAGTGCTTGGAGGTGCGGCTGCCGTTGACCGCGCAGTACGGCAACCCGTTCGACCGGCGCCAGGTTGAGGTTGGCGGTGAGTTCCGCGGGCCGGGCGGCGAGACCCGCCGGGTGGGTGGCTTCTACTACCAGGCCGCGCAGCGCAGCAGCGACAACGCCGGCCGGGAGAGCGTCGAGCTGGTCAGCGAGGGCTGCTGGCTGCTACGGTTCGCGGCGCCGCGGCCGGGGACCTGGCAGGTCCGTGGGCAGGTCCGCGACTCCACAGGCGAGGTCTGGAGCATACCGGCGGCCTTCGAGGCCACCCCCGCCACGGGCCATGGCGTGATCCGCCGCGCCGCCGGGACCCGCTACTTCGAGTACGCTGACGGCACGCCGTTCTACCCGATCGGCCACAACATCGCCTGGGCGCACCAGGGCGGTGTGGCCGACTTCGAGCGCTGGCTGGCCCCGCTGCCGGCGGTCGGGGTGAATCTGGCACGGATCTGGTTGCAGTGGGACCGCACCCTGTCCATCGAGTACCACGGCCCGCGGTCTGGGGCGGGGCGCTACGACCTGGCCAACGCCTGGCGCGTCGATCAGGTCCTGGCGACCTGTCGGCGGCTCGGCGTCAAGGTCTTCTTCACCCTCGATTCGCCGGAGCCCTACCAGCGGGAGCATTACTGGCTCGGAAAGCTGACCGCCCGGCCCTGGACCGACTTCTGCGCCCACAACGCAGCCAATGGCGGGCCGCTGGCGGAGCCGCGGGAGTTCTACACGACCGCAGCCGGCCGCGAGCTGATCCGCCAGCGGTTGGCCTAAATCGTCGCCCGCTGGGGCTGGGACGACAACTTGTTCTGTTGGGAGCTGTGGAACGAGCTCAACTGCTTCCCAGAGTGGGACAAGCTGCTGCCGGAGATCACCGCCTGGCACCGCGAGATGGCGGGCCTCGTGCGGTCGCTGGACCCGCAAGGGCACCTGATCAGCACCAGCTTTGGCAACGCCGAAGGCGCGGAGGCGGTGTGGCGGTTGCCGGAGCTCGACTTCGTGCAGTCGCACGTCTACGGCTCGGTGGACCTGGCCGGCGAGCAGGCGCCGGTCACGCGCCAGATGGCCGACCGGTACGACCGGCCGCACCTGTTCGGCGAGTTCGGTACGCGGTTCGACTGGCTCAGCCAGTTGGGGCAGCGCGACCCGCAGGGCGTTCATGTTCACAACCTGCTCTGGTCGGCGGTCCACAACGGCTCGGCTGGGACGCCGCTAAGCTGGTGCTGGGAGTACCTCCACGACGCCCAGGTGTACCAGCGGTACCAGCAGCTTTCGCGCTATGTGGCGGGTGTGCGGTGGCCGGCGGAGCAGTTCCAGCCGCTGCTGCCGCGGTTCGGCTACGCCGCTGGCGCCACCCCGGCCGCGCCACGCGACCTGGTGCTGTCGTGCGGCGGCGGCGCTCCGGTCGGCGACCGCCTGGAGCTGGACCTGCAGGATCCGCCCACCGCGCTGGGACGGTTCTACCTCTACGGTCGCGCCCAGCCGGCGCAGCAACGGCCGCGGGTGCTGGTGGTCGACCTGCCGACTCCCTCGCGCCTGATCCTGCGGATCGGCCGGGTCTGGGTGCGCGGTGAGTTGGAGGTCCGCCTGGATGGTCGGCTGCTGCTCCAGCGCAGTCTCCCGGCCGGGCCGCCGGGTGAGGGCCGGTATGCCCGCAGCGAGTGGTCCGAGGAGTGGCGCATCTGGGGCGTCGACTACGACCTCGACGTGAGCTGTGACCTGCCGGCCGGGCACCACGAGGTCGCGCTGTCCAACGCTGGCGCCGACGGCATCACGATCGACCGGTTGACGATCCCGGCCTGCCTCCGCGGCCCGCAACAACTCGCCCGTGGCTACGGCCTGCGCGGCCGCACGGTCGCGCTGGTCTGGTTGCAGAACCGCGAGCACTGCCTGCGCAACGTCGCGGCGCAGCAACCGGTCCGCCCCGCTGAGCAGTTGGCGGTGACGTTGCCCGGCCTGCCGTCCGGGCCCTGCCGGCTGGAATGGTGGGATCCCTGGTCGCTCGAGCCGCCGCGCCGGGAGACGACCACCGCGACCGCCGCGGGGCTCGTGGTGGTGGTGCCGCGGCTGGAGCGCGACGTGGCGCTGCAGGTACGCTGGTAGGCCGCCCGTCGCGCGGGGCGCCGCCGTGACCGGGGGTCGCCCAGCGCGACGGCTACGAGCGGGCCTAGACCGGCACTTCGCGGCCTTCGGCGCTGGAGCGGTAGATGGCGTCGAGCATCTTCTGCAGCACGACACCCTGCGCGCCGTCGGTGCGCAGCGCCTTGGCCGGGTCGCGGATGCAGTCGATCAGATGCGCATGCTCCGCGGCGTAGGCGTCGGGCTTCGGGTAGAGCGGGCTGATGTCGGCGATGGCGCCGTTGTCCTCGGTGAACAGCTTCACACTGCTGCCGGGGCTCAGCTCCAGGCCGCCCTTGTCGCCCATCAGGCGGATGTTGCCGCCCTCGGAGGTGTTGGCGGCCCAGGAGACCTGCAGCACCAGCGACGCGCCGTTGGCAAAGCGCACGAAGGCGGCGGCGAGGTCGTCGACATCGAACGGCCCGCCCGGCACGCGGGTGCCCCACATGCTGAGGTAGTTGTAGGTCTCGGGGTTGTTGCCAAAGCGGGCGTGGGTCAGCGCCGAGATGGCCACCGGCTGCGGCTGGCCCATCAGGTAATGGGTCAGGTCCAGGATGTGGACGCCGATGTCGATCAGCGCGCCGCCGCCGGAGATGGCCTTGGTGGTGAACCAGGACCCGAGCCCCGGAATGCCGCGACGACGGAAGAGCATCACCGAGGCGTGGTAGACCTCGCCGAGGCGGCCGTTGTCGAGGTACGACCGGGCAACGTCGCTCTCGCCCTGGAAGCGCATGTTGAGGCCGTAGAGCAGCCGCTTGCCGTTGGCCGCGGCGGCGTCGGCCATCTGCTGGGCCTGCGCGGCGTTGAGCGCCGGGGGCTTCTCGCAGAGCACATGGCAGCCGGCCTCGAGCGCGGCGATGGCCGCCGGGGCGTGGTACGCGTTGGGCACCGCCACGACCACCACATCCAGGTTCTCCTGGGCGATCATGTCGGCGAACTGAGCGTAGCGTCCCGGGATCTTGAACTTGTCCGCCGAGGCCTGCACCGGACCCTCAGCGGGGTCGGCGATGGCCGCCAGCTCCACATCGTCCCGCTGCACGAGACGCTCCGCATGGGTGCGCATGATGGCACCCGCTCCGACAAACCCGTACCGTAGTTTCGACATGCTTCCCTCTGAATCCGTCCCCGGCGAACTGCACCGGGCGCGCTCAGTGTAGCAGGCCAGGCCAGTGCCGCAAGCGCTTTGGGCCGCGCCGGGCCGGCCGTTGACGGGCCGGATCGCCCGACGTAAACTGCGGTCATGGGGCTGCTCAACCCGCTCGGGCTGGCCTGGTTGGCGCTGGCGGTACCGATTCTGCTGCTCTACCTGTTGCGCCTCCGGCGGCGCGAGCAGGTCGTGGCGTCGGTGCTCTTCTGGGAGCACGCCATCGACGACCTGCAGGCCAACGCGCCGTTCCAGCGACTCCGCCGCAACCTGCTGCTCTACCTCCAACTACTGGTCCTGCTGTGCGCGGTCCTGGCGGCGGCGCGGCCCTTCCGGCGGACCCACCAGCTCGGTGGCGGCACCGTCATCGCGGTGCTCGATGTGTCGGCTTCGATGGCGGCGCCGCTGGCCGGCAGCAGCCGCTTCGAGGTCGCCCGGCAACGGGTCGGCGCGCTGATCGACGGCCTGGCGCGCGGCGAGGAGCTGATGCTGGTGACCGCCAGCGATCGCCCGCTGGTGGTCCATGGCCTCTCGGCCGACCGCCGCTCGCTGCAGCGGGCGTTGGCGGCGGTGCGGCTGACCGATCGGCCGACCGACCTCCGCGACGCCCTGGCGCTGGCCAGCTCGGTGGCCCGCTCCCGCGGCGAGGCGGCGCGGGTCTACCTGCTCAGCGACGCCGCCGGGCCACCGCAGGAAGCGGTGGCCGCCGACTTGGCGAAGGTCGAGCTGGTGCCATGCGGCGCAGCGGTCGACAACGTCGGAATCACTGCGCTGCAGATGCGGCGGACCTTCGACGACCGGCCGCGGCCGCAGGTCCTGTTGGCGCTCGAGGCCAGCGGCCCCAGCCGCGCGCCGCGCGAAGTCGAAGTTGAGCTGCGGGCCGACAACCGGCTGTTCGACATACGCCGCTACACGCTCACGCCTGGGCAGCCGCGGAGCCTGATCCTGGAGGACCTGCCCAGCGACCGTGGCCGGCTGGAAGTGCGGCTGACCGGCCAGGATGCCCTGCCGGGCGACGACCGGGCCTACGTCAGCCTCGGCGCGGCGCGGCGGACCGAGGTCGGCCTGGTTGGGCAGCCGGACCGATTCCTCGAGCAGGCGCTCCGGCTGGAGCCCGGGCTGGACCTGGTGAAGTACGACAGCGCCACCTTCACTGCCGCCCTGGCGCAGGACCGCGTCGCCGCCGGAACGCTGCTAGTGTTCTGCGGCAATGCCCCCAGCGCCGATCCGCAGCGGCCGGCGATCTACCTCAACTGCGGCGGCGAGGGGGCCCCGGTGGAGTTGCTGGGCGAGGTCAGCCAGCCAACGGTAGTGGATTGGGCGACCCAGCACCCGGTGACCAGCTTCGTGGACTTCAACGAGGTGGCCATCGCCAAAGCCCGCCGGGCGAGGGCCAGGCCGTGGGCGCGGGTGCTGCTGGACAGCACTGCGACCCCGCTGCTGGTGGTCGGCGAGCGTGACGGCCGGCGGGTCGCCTGGCTCGGCTTCGACCTGCTCGACAGCGATCTGCCGCTGCGGGCGGGCTTCCCGATCCTGATCGGCAACCTGGTTCGCTGGTTGACCGCCGGCACCGCCCAGGGCGAGGCGCTGGCGGTGCAAGCTGGCGAGACGGTGACCCTGGAGCTGCCCAACGGGCCGGCGGTGGTGACGACTCCGGACCAGCGCCAGGAGCATCTGACGGTGACTGGCGGCCGGCTGGCTTACGGGGACACCGACCGCGTCGGCGTTTACACCGTGCGCGCCGGCGACCAGGAACGCGAGTTCGCGGTGAGCCTGCTGGCAGCCGCCGAGAGCAACGCCACGCCGCAGCAGGAACTGCGCTTTGGTCGCGCCAAAGTGCTGCCGCCAAGCGAGCAGACCTTGCGGGTGCGCGAGCTCTGGCGGTGGTTGGTGGCCGCCGCGCTGGCGTTCCTGCTGCTGGAGTGGTGGTGGTACCACCGTCGCGGCTGAAGCAGAACTCGCCTCAAGGTGTGAACGGGCCGGCCGATCCATGAGTATCGACCCCAGAGTTGTCGTCGAGCGGCTCCCCGCGGCTCTGCTGGTGAACAGCGCGTTGGGCCTGCTGGGCTGGCGGGTGGGGGCGATCACCCCCAGCGGGGTCCTCGCCGGGGCAGTCTACGGACTGCTGATCTACCTCGGCGCCGGGCCGGTGGCTTACGCCGTGCTGGCGCTGTTGGTGGTGGCCGGTAGCGGGTTCACGCGGCTGGGTTACCGGCGCAAGGTGGCGCTCGGCGCGGCGCAGGAGCGGCGCGGCGCGCGCACCTGGCGCAACGCCACGGCGAACTGCGCGGTGGCCGCGGCGGCCGCGGTGGGCAGCGCGGTCGGCTGGGGCGACGCCTGGTTGGCGGCCTGTCTCGGCGCGCTGGCGGCGGCGCTGGCCGACACCACGGAGTCGGAGTTGGGCATGCTGGCGGGCCGCCGGGCCTACCTGCTGCTGCCGCCGCGGCGGGTGGCTCCGGGCACCGAAGGCGCCGTCTCGCTGGAGGGCAGCCTGCTGGGCTGGCTGGCCGCCGCGCTGGCCCTGGCGGTGGCCTGCGCCGGCGGTCTGCTGCCTTGGGCGGCGTTGCCGCTGCTGGCTACCGCGGCCTGGTTGGGGACGGTTACGGAGAGCTTACTGGCGGGCGGGAGAGCGCTGAACAACGAGCTCTTGAACACCGTCACTACCCTCACCGGGGCGGTGCTGGCAGGTTTCGCCAGCGGCCTGTGGTGGTAAGGAACTTGGTTCGGGCGCCTTTGGTTTGGTTCTGGCGTGGCTGCGCGAGGGAGCGCTTCGATGGACATCATTTTGGCCGAAGACGACCGCAACAACCGCTTTGTGATCGCGGCCCATCTGCAACTGCACGGGCACACCGTGCGGACGGCCACCAACGGCGCCGAGGCGGTCGACCTGGTGCGGCAACAGCGCCCCGACGTGGTCTTGATGGACCTCATGATGCCGGTGATGGACGGCTTCGAGGCGGCCACGATGATCCACCGCGAGCACCACGGCCGGACGCCGCGGATGGTGGCGGTCTCCGCCCTGGACGGTATCGTCGAGCGCGCCGAGCGCTCCGGCGCGCACTTCGACGCGGTGCTGGCGAAGCCGTTCAGTGTCGAGCAGTTGGTCCACGCCCTGGCGCCGGCGGCGGCCTGCGCTTAGCCTCCCTCGGCGGTGCCGCGGAGGGCCGCCGGCCAGAGCAGGCGGTGCAGTTGCAGGCCCAACGCCGCCGGGCTGGCGTCGGCCAGCATCCAGGCGGCGAGGTCGCAGGCCAACGGCCAGGGCGCCGCCGGCAGCTCCACTGGGGTCACCGGTGACAGCACCACCCGACAGCGCTGCGCCAGCCGGTACCGCGCGATGACCGCGCGCGCCCACTCGTAGTCGCCCCGGTCGGCAATCACGATCTTGACCTCGTCGCGATCCGCCCGCAGCCGGTCCAGGTTGGCCCACTCGTTCCGCGCGGCATGGCCACTGCCAGGCGCCTTGAGGTCCATCATCACCGCCACGCGCGGATCGACGGCGTCCAACGGCATCGTGCCCGAGGTGTCCAGCAGGACCTCGAAGCCAGCGTCGCAAAGCGCGCCGAGCAACGCCGGGGTGGCCGTCTGCAGCAACGGCTCGCCGCCGGTCACCTCGACCAGCGGCAAGCCCGCCGCAGTGGCCGCGGCCAGCAGCGCCGGCAGCTCGTGGCGCTGCTTGTCGGCGGCGGTGACCGCGCCCGGCCGCCAGGTGTAGGGCGTGTCGCACCAGGGGCAACTAAGGTGGCAGCCGGCCAGGCGGATGAAGAAGCAGGGCCGCCCGGCGTGGCGGCCCTCGCCCTGCAGGCTGCGGAACAACTCGGCCACCAGCAGGCTCGGCACAGCCCCCACCCTAGCGCTCCAGGTACGGCAGAGGATCGCTCGCGCCGTTCGCGGCGAAGCCTTGCAGACGGAGCTGACAACTGTCACAGACTCCGCAGGCGCGGTCCTCGCGCTGGTAGCAGCTCCAGGTCAGCTCCAGCGGCGCGCCCAGCGCCAGGCCCTGCGCGACGATCTGACCCTTGGTGAGGTGGATCAGCGGCGTGACGATGCGCGGGTCGGGGTGATCGTCGTGGTTGCCCTCGCCGATGGCGCGCTCCAGCGCATCGCAGAAGCTGCGGCGGCAGTCTGGGTAGCCCGAGGCATCTTCTTCGACCATGCCGGTCCAGATGCTCTCGGCGTGCAGCACCTCGGCCCAGGCGGCAGCAATCAGCAGCAGGTTGCCGTTGCGCTGGGGGACGTAGCTGACCGGGATGCCGGCCCGGTGCGGGTCTTCACCCAGCGGCAGTGCCAGCGTCGGGTCGGTCAGCGCCGAGCCGCCGAACTCGCGCAGATGGGCGATGCTGGCGTGGTGGCGCAGCCTGATGCCGAGGGCGTCACAGACCGCCTCGAAAGCCTGGTGCTCGCGGCGGGCGGTGAGCTGGCCGTAACTGACGTGCAGCGCCGCAAGCTGCTCGCCAGCGTGGAGCGCCAAGGCCGCGGTGACGCAGCTATCCAGCCCGCCGCTCATCGCCACCACGGCCAGCGGCATGGTCAGTCCTTCACCTGCAGCACGCCACCGCTGGAGGCACTGGTGGCCAGCGCGGTGTAGCGCGCCAGGTAGCCCCGCGTGAAGCGCGGAGCTGGCGGCGTCCAGGCCGCGCGGCGCGCCGCCAGGGTGGCCTCGTCCACTTCGAGCGTCAGGCTGCCGGCCGGGATGTCGATGGCAATCCGGTCGCCCGGCTCGACCAGCCCCAGCAGCCCCCCGGAGGCGGCCTCCGGGCTGATGTGGCCGATGCACGCGCCGGCGGTGCCGCCGCTGAAGCGGCCATCGGTGATCAGCGCCACGCTGCTGTCGAGCTTCATGCCTTTGATGTAGCTGGTCGGCGCTAGCATCTCCTGCATCCCCGGCCCGCCGCGGGGGCCTTCGTAGCGGATCACCACCACGTCGCCGGCCTTCACCTGACCGCCCAGGATGCCACTGCAGGCCTCTTCCTGCGACTCGAAGACGACCGCCGGGCCGCTGTGGCAGAGCATTCCGGGCAGCACCCCGGCGGTCTTCACGACGGCGCCATCGGGGCAGAGGTTGCCGAACAAAATGGTCAGCCCGCCGGTCGCGCTGTACGGGTTGCTGGCCGGTCGGATGCAGTCAAACGCGTCCAGGTTCAGCCACTGCGCGCCGGCCGTCGGCTGGGCCGAGCGGAGCGCCTCGCCACCGAGCTGCACGGCGATGTGGCCGACCTGGTCGTTGACGACCTGGTCGAAGACCGCGACCGCGACGCGCTCCGGCGCGGCCTCGGGTTTGACCGCCCAGGCCAGCACCGCGCCCAGATCGCCGACCCGGGCGGGGGTCGCCACGACCTTCGCCCCGAAGGCCTCGGCGGCGCCGGTCAGCCAGGTGGCGACCGGCTCGACGCCCTCCACCGGCTCCGGGTCGCCTGCCTCGAGCAACTGCACCCCCGGCGTCAGCAGCGACCGGAAGGCTGCGGTGTTGCGGGCGTTCCAGGCCGCCGCCACGCAGCGCGCCAGGGTGTCGACGCCGTTCGAGATGGGCTCCGCGGCCTGCAGGCTGTCGGCGACGCTGCTCTGGCGGCCGAGCGGCGCCTCGCCACCGAGGACGTACATCTCGCGGGCGCGGTTGCTGATCTGCGGGCCGCGCAGGTCGTACTCCGCGATGTTCTCGCCCAGCGTCCGACCCGTCACGGTGGGACAGTCGAGGTGCAGCAGGCTCGGATCGGTGCGCACCAGCTCGCCGAGGATGGTGTGGATGCCGCCGGCCACATGGACGTCCTGCACGTGGTAGCTCGACGAGGGCGAGACTTTGCAGAGCGTCGGCGTGGTCTGGCCGAGGCGGTCGATCCGCGCGATGTCGTAGTCCAGCTCGGCTTCGTGGGCGATCGCCAGGGTGTGCAGAATGGTGTTGGTCGACCCGCCCATCGCGACGTCCAGCCGCAGGGCGTTGTCGATGCTGGCGACGGTGACGATGTCGCGCGGCTTGAGGTCTTGCTCGACCAGCCGGACGATCTGCTGCGCCGCGCGATCGTAGAGCAGGCGGCGGGAGGGGGAGGTCGCCAGGACGGTGCCGTTGCCCGGCAGCGCCAGACCGAGCGCTTCGCACAGGCAGTTCATGCTGTTGGCGGTGAACATCCCGCTGCAGGAACCGCAGGTCGGGCAGGCTGCTTCTTCCAGGTCAGCCAGCTCGGCTGCGCTGATCGCGCCGAGGCTGTGCTGCGCGACGCCGTAGAAGACCGAGATCAGGTCGCTGCCGCCGGCGCCTGCCGCCATTGGCCCGCCGCTGACAAAGATCGTCGGGAGGTTGCAGCGGACCGCGGCCATCATCATGCCGGGGACGATCTTGTCGCAGTTCGGGATGCAGACCATGCCGTCGAAGCAGTGCGCTTCGAGCATCGTCTCGACGCTGTCAGCGATCAGCTCGCGCGAGGGCAACGAGAACTTCATCCCGCGGTGGCCCATCGCGATGCCGTCGTCGACGCCGATCGTGTTGAACAAGAAGGGCACGCCCCCGGCGGCGCGGACGGCCTGTTTGACGTACTGCCCCACTTCCAGCAGGTGCGTGTGGCCCGGAATGATGTCGATGTGGCTGTTGGCGATGGCGATGAAGGGCTTGCCGCGGTCGGCATCGCTGTAGTTACCGGTCGCCTTCAGGAGGCTGCGGTGCGGGGCGCGTTCGAAGCCCAGCCGCACGGTGTCGCTTCGCATCAGAGGTCACTCCGGGACCTTGCATGGTAGCGCAGAGACCGCCGACAGGCAAGCGCCCGGCTGGCCCGGCCGGAGCTGGCTCTTCCCACAAAGGCCGGGCTATGGCATGCTCAGGGAGCCACCCGGCCGAGGCCCACCGGGTGGCCGAAAGCTGGGCTAGTTGGACCGCACGCCAGACGCCGCCGGGACCGCGCCGCCACCGGCCACGACGAGTTCGTCGGGCGGGCTGCGGGCCTTTCTGCCCCACCTCCGTGAACAGCGCGGGCGAATCCTCACGGCGGTCGTGCTGGCCCTCGGCGTCAGCGCCTTCAACCTGGCGGTGCCGTGGTTGTTCAAGCGGCTGACCGAGGATGTGCTGGTTGGCCAGCGACCAACCGAGCAGCGGCTGCACCTGCTCGGCTGGATCCTGCTGTGGGTGATGCTTTGCTTCGTCGGCCGCCGGATCTGCCAGTCGCTGAGCAGCTACCTGGCCCTCTCGGTGACCCAGCGCCTGGCCGTGGCGGTCCGACGTGATGTCTACAACCACCTGCATCGCCTGCGGCTGGAGTTCTTCGACGACCAGCGCACCGGCGTGCTGGTCAGCAACGTCACCAACGACGTCACGGCCCTGCAATACCTGCTGCACGACGGCCTGGTGCAGGTCTTCACCAGCCCGGTCACGGTGCTCGGTTCGATCGTCTTGATCTTCCGGATGGACGCCATCCTGGGCCTGCTGACGCTACTGGTCTTCCCGCTGCTCTACCTGCTGGTCTCACGCACCCGCGACCGCGTGCGGCAGATCAACGAGGAAAACCAGACAGCGCTCTCGCATCTCACCACGCTCTTCCTGGAAGCGGTCTGGAACATCCGCATCGTGCGCGCCTTCCAGCGGCAGGAGCACGAGATCGCCAAGTTCGAGGCCAGCAACCGCGACAGCCTGCGCCTGCGCCTGCGCAACGCCGCGCTGAATGTCTGGATCGAGTTCATCACCGAGAGCACCATCCTGGTCGGCTTCGCCGCCGTGCTCTGGATCATCGGCTACCGCATCGCCACCGGGCAGATTGAGCTGAGCGCCCTGATTGCGATGGTGGCTTACCTCCAGATGATGCGCTCGTCGCTGATCAACCTGTCGACCGCCTACGCCCGCTACCAGATGGCCAGCGGCGCGGCAACCCGGCTGCTGGCGTTGCTGCACGAGCCGGCGCTGCCGCCGCCGCCGCGGCTGACCACCAGCCTGCCGCCAACCTGGCGCGGCGAGCTGGACATCCGCGGCCTGCACTTCGCCTATCCCGACGGCACGGTGATCTTCGCCGGCGCCGATCTGCAGATCGCCGCCGGTCAGAAGGTCGCCCTGATCGGCGCCAGCGGGACCGGTAAGTCGACCCTCGCCACGTTGTTGTTGGGGCTCTACCGCCCCCAGGCCGGCACCCTGCGGCTGGACGGCGTGGACCTCGCCGAACTGCCGCCCGAGGTGCTGCTGCACGTCGTCAGCATCGTGCCACAGGATGTCGGGCTGTTCAGCGGCACGGTCCGCGAGAACATCGCCTACGCCAAGCTGGAGGCGAGCGACCAGGAAGTGATCGCCGCCGCCGAGGCCGCCAACGCCCACGGCTTCATCGGCAGCCTCGCCGCGGGCTACGAGACCTTCGTCGGTGACCAGGGCGTGAAGCTGTCAGGCGGCCAGAAACAGCGCCTCGCCATCGCCCGCGCGATGCTCCGCAACCCGCGCCTGCTGATCCTCGACGAAGCCACCAGCCACATCGACCCCGAGACCGAAGCCCTGGTGCAAGAGGCCCTCGAACACCTGATGACCGACCGCACGGTGATCGTGATCGCCCACCAGGCCTCCGCCCTGAAGGGCGTCGACCGCGTCCTGGAGCTGCGCGGCGGCCGCTTCGTCGACCTCGGCCCGCCCGGCCCCCACCTGCTCGGCCGATAAAGGGGTCAGGACCCTTTTTGCTGTGGGGTCGACGCCTACACGAACTCCAGGAAGACCTGATTCGAGAGCAGCACCCCTTGCCGGGTGAGCCGCCAGTGGGTCGGAGTTCGTTCGACCCAGCCCTTGGCCTGCAGGCGTTGCCACTCCGCGGCGAAGGTGGCGTCGAGCGGGCTGCCGAAGCGCTGTTCGAAGCGGGCCACCTCCAGGCCGTCGCGCATTCGCAGGCCGAGGTAGACGGTCTCGCGCTGCTCCTCGGCCAGACTGCGTTGCTCGTGCTCTGCCACCGGATCGCCGCCGTTCAGGACCGCCGCGGCGTAAGCCTCGCTGGCGGCCAGGTTGGTCCAGCGGCGGCGGGCGACGTAGCTGGCGGCGCCTGGCCCGAAGCCGCGGTACTCCTCGTTACGCCAGTAGACCTGATTGTGTTGCCCGCGACGGCCAGGGCGGGCGAAGCTGGCAATCTCGTAGGCCTCCCAACCCTGGGCTGGCAGCCAGTCGAGCGCCCACTCGTACATGTCCGCGGCCAGATCCTCGTCGAGCAGTTGCACGCGCCCGCTGGCGACCAGTTGCTCCAGCGGGGTCCCGGCCTCGACCGCCAAGCCGTAGAGCGAGAGATGCGGCGGGCCGAGGTCGACCGCCCGTTGCAGCGCCCGTTGCCAATCGGCGAGGCTTTGGCCGGGCAGTGCAAACATCAGGTCGAGGCTGTAGTTGTCGAACCCGGCGGCCCGCGCCAGGTCCACCGCTCGCACGGCCTGGGCCACGTCGTGCGTTCGGCCGAGCGCCTGCAGCAGCCGGTCGTCGAAGCTCTGTACCCCGAGGCTGAGGCGGTTGAAACCGGCCGCGCGCAGCGTGCCGAAGAGGTCGGCCTCCGCGGTGGTTGGGTTGGCTTCGATGGTCACCTCGGCGTCAGGGAGCAGGCCGCCGTGGTCGCGGATTTGGTCCAGCAGTCCGGTCAGCACCGCAGCCGGCACGGTGGTCGGCGTCCCGCCGCCGAAGAACACGGAGCTGGCCGGGCGCGGTGGGCTGCTGGCCAACTCGGCCTGCACGGCCTGGTGCCAGCGCTGCACGCGGGCGGTGCGTTCGGCGGGGTGCAGACTCAGCGCCGCCGTGGCGAAGTCGCAGTAGTGGCAGCGGCGCACGCAGAACGGGACGTGCAGGTAGACCGCCCAGGGCAGGCCGCTCACCGGCCGCGCGGCGGCGGCGGCGGCGGCAGGGGGCCGTCGGTCAGGGGCAGCGCCCGCAGGTCCGGCCGGCCGCGCGACAGCCTGTACTGCCAGACCGTCGCCAGGAGCTGCGCCGCCAGGGCCAGCAGCCAGATCAGCGCCACGGCTTGGGCGCAGCGCTGCCCGATCCGCGGCTGGTCACCGAAGTGGAGTCGCCCGTTCGCCCGCTCCCAGCGTCGCGGCACCATGCCGGCCCTCGCTCTGCGAGGATGCTACCACATTCGGCCCCGGCGCGGGACAACCGGGCGGACGCTTCACGCCGTGACTTGCTGCACCGGCTGACCCGGTTTGGTTCGAGCCAGCAGCCGGGACGGCAGGTCAGCCAGGTCGGCGGTCTCGGCAGGCAGCCACCGCCGGGCGTCCGCAGGTCGCAGCAACAGCCGACGCCAGGCGCGGTCGTGGCAGTACGGGCAGTTTCCGAAGCACTGCAGGTTGTGCTTGTGGAAACGGTGCGGCTCCGCCAGTTCTCGGGCTGCCAGCAGCGCCAGCAGGCGCGAGCTGGCCTTGGCCAGCGCCTGCTGGCGAGCCGCCCATCGGCGCTGCACCCACCGCTCCGTCTGCGTCCGTCGCCACTGCCTGGTCCGCTGCATCGCGGCGCTCCCCAAGGCCTGTTGAGAGCCCAACCCTGGCACCGTGCAGCAGGTTCCGGCGGCCTGCCCGTTGACACCCCCGTAAGGTTGTCCAAGACCACGCCTGGGTATCACTCTGCCGTTGGCTGGAGGTGGACATGGCACGTTGGTTGAGGCTGGGGGCGTGGGGTTGGGGGGCGACCGTGGGACTGCTGGCGATCAGCGGGTGTCGCGCGGAGGAAGCGCCGGCGCCGCGGCAGGCTGCCGGCGCCGCGGCCAGCGTCGCGATGGTGGTGGACCACACCTGCACCGATCCGCAGGACCAGCAGATCCCGATGCAGGCGCTGGACCGGGCGCGGCAACTGAAGGTGCTGTTCGGACACCAGTCGGTCGGGTTCGACGTGATTCGGACCCTGGAGACGATGGCTCGCAACAACCCGCGGTACCGCATGGGCCTGCAGCACATGATCGAGCCCTGGTGGTTCCAGCGCAACACCGGCCTCGGCGAGTTCTTCCTGTCGACCAATGGCCAGCCGAATGCCAAGGTCGATGCCTTCGTGCAGAAGGTCCGCGGCGGCTGCGGGGAGCTGGTCAACGTCGCGATGATGAAGTTCTGCTACGCCGACATCATCGAGCGCACCGACGAAGCCGCGGCTTTCAACTACTGGAAGGGCCGCTACGAAGAACTCGAGCGGGCCCATCCTCGGGTGCGCTTCGTCTGGTGGACGGTGCCGGTGGTGCAGTCGAGCCGGCTGGGCGACAAACGGACGCGCATCAACACGGCGATCCGCGACTACTGCCGGCAGAGCGGGCGACCGCTGCTCGACATCGCCGACATCGAGTCGCACCGTCCCGACGGCAGCCACTTCGTTCAGAACGGGGCCGAGATGCTGGTCCCGGAGTACGGTCGCGACCAGGGCGGTCATCTCAACGAGCAGGGCGCCAGTCGGGTCGGGCGGGCCTACTGGTGGTTGCTCTGCCGCCTCAGCGGCTGGGCCGGCCCGGACTAGCGCCGGGTTGACGCTCCGCGCCGCGGGCCGTACCATGCGGCGCGGAGCACTGCCCTGCAAGCCGCTGTCTTCCACGGTCCCGGACGCTTCGAGGTGGGTGACGTGGCCCCCCCCACCTGCCCCGCTGGCGGGTTGCTGCTGACGGTTGAGGCCTGCGCGGTCTGCGGCACGGATGCCAAGATTGTGGCCCATGGCAATCGCAAGGTGCCGGTGCCGCAGGTGCTGGGGCACGAAGTGGTTGGCGTGGTCTCGGCCAGCGACGCCGCAGTAGCGGTCGGCACCCGTGTCGCGGTGGCCCCGGCGGTCGGCTGCGGCCATTGCCGTTACTGCGCCGCCGGCCGCAGCAACCGCTGTCCCGATCTGCGCACCATCGGTTACTACTGGCCCGGAGCATTCGCCGAGCTGCTGGCGGTGCCGGCCGCGGCGGTGGTCAATGGCAATGTCCATGAAGTGCCCGCGGGCCTCGAGGCGGGCGCGGCGGCGCTGGCCGAGCCGGCCGCCTGCTGCCTGAACGGTCAGGAGCTGGCCGCGGTCAGCGCGGGCGATGTCGTGGTGGTGGTCGGCCTGGGGCCGATCGGCTGGCTGCACGCCCGGATCGCCCGGCTGCGTGGCGCGGCGCAGGTGCTCCTGCTGGAGACGCGGCCCGACCGTTGCGAGCGCGCCGCGGCGGCGGAGCTGGGAACCCTGCTGCCGCCCGACGAAGTGGGCGCGGCGGTCCGCGAGGCGACCGGCGGCAGCGGGGCCGATGTGGTGATCGTCGCCGCGCCGGCCGCCGCGGTGCAGCAGGCGGCGCTCGACTGGCTGGCACCTGGGGGGCGGCTAAGCTGGTTCGCCGGCCTCCCGGCGGACAGCCCGCCGCTCCGCATCGAGAGCAACCAGGTCCATTACGGCGAGTTCCAGATTGTCGGCGCGCACGCCAGCACGCCGGCTCAGAACCGCCGTACGATGGCCTGGATCGCCGCTGGCGAGCTCCGCGTGGACGACCTGATCAGCGCCCGCGTGCCGCTGGCCGAGGCCCCCGCGGCGGTGGCGGCGACGGCGCGTGGGGAGGGTCTCAAGCAGATCGTGGTGCCGCGCTGAGCGGCGACCCGCAGAAAGATCCCGGCGGGGCGTAACAGCCGCCGGCCGCGAAAGCACTGCAAGCAGCTATCATCCGCCGCCTTCGGCAACCCGGAAGGCCGGCAAGAGGAGTCGCCCGTATGGCCATGGTGGAAACGCCGCTGGTCGCCAACCCGGTGGCTGGCACCGGCCAGGAGACCGTGATCTCCTGCGAACGGTTGCACAAGACCTACACCACGGCGTTCGGTGAGTTGTTCAGACTGCCGGGCGTGACGGCGCTGTCGGACCTCAACATGGAGGTCTTCCGCGGCGAAGTGTTTGCGATGATCGGCCCCAACGGATCGGGCAAGACGACCACCCTGAAGCTGTTGATGGGGCTGATCTTCCCAACCCGTGGCGCCTGCCGGCTGTTCGGCCGGAACCCCAAGCGCGATGTCTCGGTGAAGCGCCGGATCGGCTTCATGCCCGACGGGCCGTACTTCTACGGGCACCTCAACGGGTTCGAGTTGCTGGAGTTCTACGCCAACCTGTTGGGCATGGACGCGGCGCGGCGGAAGCGCCGGATCCCCGAGTTGCTCGACATGGTTGGCATGACCAACCGCGCCAAGAACCGCCTGCGCACCTACTCCAAGGGCATGGTGCAGCGGATCGGCCTGGCCCATGCCCTGCTGAACGACCCCGAGATCGTCTTCCTCGACGAGCCCACCAGCGGCCTCGACCCGATCGGGGCGCGGGACATCCGCGACGTGGTCGTGCGGATGAAGGCCGAGGGCAAGACGGTCTTCCTGTGCAGCCACTTCCTGACCGAAATCGAAAACCTCTGCGACCGCGTGATTCTGCTCGATCGTGGGCGCACGCTGCGCTACGGGGCGCTCGAAGAGCTGCTCGTCGAACCGGGCAAGATGCGGCTGACGGTGTCCGGCGCGAGCGACGCCCTGAAGGACCAGCTTGGCAAGGTCGGTCGCCTGCGGCGCAGCTCCGAGAACCGGCCGTCGACCGACCTGATCCTGAAGGACGGCCCGGACATCGGGGCCGCGGTGAAGCTGATTCAGGACGCCGGGGCCCACCTGGACAGTATCCTGCCGATGCGCCGGACGCTGGAAGACGTGTTCATGGAAGCGGTCCAGCGCACCCAGGCCGACCGCCCGTGGGACGCAATCGACGCCGACGACGCCGAGGACTCGCCGGCGGCCCCGGCCGAGACGCCTGTCGCCACCGCCGACGGCAGTGAGGAGAGCTGAGCGATGGGTGTGATCTGGGCGATCGCCAAAGCCACGTACCGCGAGAGCATCCGGCAGCGCGTGCTGTTCGTGGTGCTGCTGCTCGGGCTGCTGCTGATTGGCGTGACCGTCGCCTTCTCGTACCTCTCGACCGGCGAGGAGTTCCGCTTCGTGGTCGACTTCGGCCTGGTCGGGATCACCCTGATCGGGTTGGGGCTGGCGGTGATCCTCGGCGGGTTCATGATCCCCAATGAGGTCGACCGCCGGGTGATCTTCACGATCCTGTCGAAACCGGTCTCGCGCTGGCAGTACCTCTTCGGCAAGTTCGTCGGCGCGGCGGGCGTCATTCTGATGCTCGACCTGCTGATGGGCATCGCCTTCAGCGTGGCCTACTGCGTCAAGCATCCGCTGGGCTTCGGTGGCTTCACCTACATGGTGCCGATGGCGTTGTTCGCGATCTACCTGCAGACGCTGATCCTGCTGGCGGTGGCGCTGGCGCTGTCGACCATCGCGACTCCAATCTTCACGATCTTCGCGACTGGTTTCGTGTACGTCCTGGGCGCGGTCAACAGCCAGGTGACCTACCTCGGCAACCGCGCCGAATCGACCGGCACCAAGCTGGTCTTCCTGCTCCTCTCCAAGCTCATCCCGGCCTTCACCAACTTCGACTTGCGCTCGGCGCTGCTCAACAACCAGCCCGTGGAACCCGCCGCGATGCTCAATGTGGTGGGCTACACGGCGCTCTACGCGGGCCTGGTGCTGGGCATCTCGTGGATCCTGTTCCACGAGCGCGAGTTCTGAGGAACCGTAATGACCGACGGACGACAACGCCTCGTGGCCTGGATCCTGATCGGAATCGCCTTCGTCGGCCTGATTCCGCTGCAGGGCAGCATCGACCGCTACCGCAATACCTTCCGCGTGTCGTTCTACGACTACGCCACCGACGACGCGCTGCGGCAGGTGGAGCAGGAGCTCGCGAAGCGCGGCCTGCAGCCGCGGCGCACCACCGGCCGCAACGCCGAGGGCCAGGAGGTGCGCCTGGTGGAGGCCGCGGTGCCGCCGAAGGAGTGGGGCAAGGACCTCTTCACCTACGTCGCGGCCGTCAACCGTATCAAGGGCGTCTCGAATGTGCTGCCCTCGCTGAACGATGTCGGCATGCCGCTGGACAAGATCCAGGACCTCAACATGCAGGATGTCGGGATCGTCGTGATGGCGGCCCTGCTGGGCGGCTTCCGACGGTCGGCGGCCAACGTGCTGTGGCTGCAGTCGGACGCCAACTGGTACGAAGGACGCCACTACCGCACCGTCCCGCTCGGCCGGCTGGTGACCACCCTGGATCCGCAGTTCGTCGAGGCCTGGACCGTGACCACCTGGCACCTCGCCTACAACATGTCGGTCGAGGAGAAGTCCGCGGACCAGGCCGCGGAGCGCATTCGCGAGGGGATCCAGTTCTGCGAGAAGGGCCTGCCCTGGAACAGCACGCGCTACGAGCTGTACCAGGAAGTTGGCTGGACCTACTACGACAAGCTGCAGAACTACGCCCGCGCCGCCGAATACTTCAAGCTGGCGCTGGACCATCCCCACCCGACCTTCCTGGAACGGGCCATCGCCCACGCCTACGAGCGGATCCCCGACATCGAAAGCGCGCTCTTCTGGTACAACGTGTCGCTCAAGAAGTACGGCTACGATCCGGTGGCGCAGGGCGCGGTCATCACCATCCAGCAGCGCTACCTGCGGGCCTGGCAGGCCTTCAAGCAGGGCGAGTTGGACCTGGCTCTGCGGCGCCTTAAAGAGGACTGGCAGTCCGACGATCCGTTCGACACCATCGGCCTGCACTTCAAGGCGCGGATCTTCGAGGCGAAGGCCATCAAGGCCGCCAAAGATGGCGACCAGGAAGCGGCCGAGGGGTTCTACCAGCAGGCCTTCCAGACCTGGCTCGACGCGGCGGGACACAACGCCAGCAACCGCCTCGCCCGGCGCCGTGTGCTGACCCTGTCCGAGAACTTCTGGAAGCAGTGGGGCTGGAAGACGGCCCAGGACAAGGTGCCCGCGGGCATGAACGATGTCGGCCTGCCGGAGCGCCGCAACGAACTGGCCACGTCGCACGACGACCGCGCCGCCGAACCGCAGGTCGACAGCGCGGAGCAGCAGCCGTCGCCGTAACGCATCGCGGAAACAGTTCGCCATCAGGACGGCCGGAGCGCTTGGCGCTCCGGCCGTCGGCCTGTTGGCGGCGCGGGTCACGGCAGGTCGATCAACGCCCCCAGCAACTCGTCGCGGCCGACCGGGTCGGGCTGCGCAGTGAGGTGGATCCAGTCGACCCGCTCGACCGGCTCGCCCGGCAGGAGCACCGTGCGGTGGTTGCAGACCGCCGCCAACTGCTCCTCGTGCCAGACGTCGCACCAGCCGCCAGGCTGACCGCAGACCAGGCTCAGCGCCACACCAGGCGCCAGTTCGAGGCTCAGCCAGCGTTGCCCGCCGGTCTGCCAGCCGGGCCCCGCGGCGCGCCGGGAGTGGGCCGTGACAGCGCGATCGTCGAGCGCCCGGTGCGGCTGCCGGGGCGGTCGCCGGGTCGCGGCGTGGACCACCGCCGCGGCTCCAGCGCGCGGCCAGAGCACGCTGCCCCAGCTCAACTCCTGCCGCGCCCCGCTGGTGTTGACGGCGCGCCGGGCGACGGCCAGGTAGGGGCTTCCGCCGACTGTCAGGTAGTCGGTCTCCAGCCGCAGCCAGCCAGCATCCTTGGCGGTGCAGGTGCCGACACTGCGGAGGCCGCTCCAGGCCAGGCCCTGGGCGCCGGTCCGCTGGACCGGCTCGACGGTCACCTCGCGTTGGTTCCAGAGGTCGGCGCCGGGCCATTCGGCGTAGAGGTGCAGCCCGCCGAACCAGCGGCCGGTGAACAGGAACGGTCGCGGCTCCGGGAAGGTGCTGTCGAGCAGCTCGACGCCGCGCCAGCAGAGCGAGACCGCCGCGCCGAGGTGTCCAGCGGCGACTGCCAGGGCGAACTCGCCGTTCTCCAGCAGCCAGCGCTCGCCGTCAGCCCGGGTCGTCGCCGGGCCACCCGGCCCGAGCTTCACGAGCGGCGTGGCAATCTGGCGCCTGGAGCCGGCGGCTTGGACCTCGACCGCGGCGGCGATCACGCCGGGCGTGGCCGGCAGACGGAGCGTGACGGTCGTCGTCGACCGGTCGCCCGGCGCCACGGTCAGCTCCGCGGACGGCGGTTCGCCGACCAGGCCCTGCAACTGCCAGCGGCCCTGCCAGCTCCGCCGCAGCGCATTGCGCAGCCGTAGGTCGAGCGGCGCGGTGTCCCCCACCACCACCGCCGGCGACCCGCCGAGCTCCGCGGTGAGCCCTTCCCAGAGCGTCGGCCGGGTGTCTTCGCGCTGCGGCGGATCCTGATAGAGGCGTCGCCAGAGGTCGCGCGCCAGCTCCCAGTCGCCGCGTCCGGCGACCAGCCAGAGCGGCGGCAGGTCGACCGTGCTGCCAGCCGGCAGCGGCGGGGCGGTAAGGTCCCACTGCAGCCCGTCGACCTGGCGCGCCGCCGACCAGACCAGCCCGACCACGCAGCGGCCGTCGCTGTGGGCGCGCCAGCCTTCGCCGTAGTCGCTGGCAGCGCGGGGCAGATCCAGTGGGCCGTGGACGAGCAGTTCGCCGCAGCCGGCGACCTCGTGCAGCACGCCGCCCGGCAGCGGCAGCGTCCACTCGCCGCTCAGTTCGGCCTCGGTGGTCTGCACCAGGTCGACCTGCAGCTCGGCGGCGCTGGCGTTGCGCAGGCGGTAGTCGCAGCGCAGGTAGGGCCCCGCGCCGATGGTCAGGCGCTTCTCGATGGTCACCCCCGGGACCGTCTCGCTCGGCACCTCGAGCGTCACGGCCAGGCCGCTGGCACCGCTCTCCCAGCGCAGGGCGAGCCGCGGCGGGCGCTGCGACCAGCCGCTGTGCGGCGGACCGACCGACGGCCGGCGCTGTCGCAGCAGCACGCGGCCGCCCCGCTCGGTGACGATGACGGTGCCGCCCCAGGGGTTGATGTTGACCTCCAGCAGCGGCGTCTCGACGGTCACCTGGCCGCTCTCGGGATCCTCCCAGGCGTACACTTCGGTCAGCGGCACCCCGCGCACCGGCAGCGGCTGGGGCCGCAGCAGCAGCTCGCCATCCAGGGCGTCGCTGCGGAGCGCGAGCTGGGCCGTCGGGATCACCGTCTCGCAGTGCTCCAGGGCGACGGGCAGCAGCAGTTCCGCCTGCCCCTTGGCCGGCAGCGCGGGCAGCGCGCGCAGGGTCTCGCAGGTCAGCCCGGCCCGCGGATCGAGCCGCAGCTCGCCGGTCACGGCCGCCGGCAGGCGATTGCGGAGGCTGACGACGAGCTGCTGCCCGCCGCGGCCCGGCACCACCTGCTGCTCCCGGAGCCGCAGCTCGACCGGCGGCTGGCCGCTCAGCCCGACCGCCAGAGTCCACGGCTGGCCGTCGACCAGCACGGTGCTGCGCGCCTGCGGCAGCGGCGCGCCGGGAGGTCGCGGTGCAACCAGCGGGTCGAGCAGCAGGTGACTTTCCAGCCTCCACTGCTGCTCGACGGTCGCCGTCTCGGCCACCGCCAGTGCCACGCCGTCGCTCGGTGCGGCCAGCACACTGATCTGCCGCGGCCGGCCGCTGCGGTTGGTGACCTCCCAGACCAGCGGCTGCGGCACCCCCAGCAGGACGTCCTCGACACCCAACCGGCAGGCCCCGGTCAGCCCGTCGACCGTCAGGCTGCAGGGCGCCTCGGCGAGCTGGTCGATCACCACTTCGAGCAACTCGTCGCCGGCCCGGAAGCGGTACGGGAAGACCCGTCGGGGGCCGTCGCGCAGGTCGTCCGGCGCCACCGCCAGGTCGCGTTCGAACGCCGCGTACCAGGGGTGTCGCTGCAGGAAGCCCTGGGCCGCCGGCAGGCGCAGAATCAGCGGCAGGAAGTTCTGCATCCAGACCTGGGTCTCGGGCACCCAGCAGAAGCCGCACTTCTTGTAGAGCGGCACGGCTTTCAGGTTGCCGGCCCAGGTGCCCAGCGTCAGCACCTGCTTCTGCAGGCCGACGGCGCGCTCCAGGCAGGCCAGGATCAGCGCCTTGCCGAGGCCCTGACCGTGATAGTCGGGCCGGGCGTTGAGCAGCGCCAGGTAGGCCTGCTCGGGACTCCCGGCGGGCTGCTGCAGCAACGCGTAGCCGAGGTACTCGTCGCCTTGCTCGACCACGAAGACCGCCAGTCGCTGCATCCGGCGGTGGCGCTCGTAGACGTTCGTCGCGCTCTCGGGCTCACCGTGGTTCAAGCCGCCCGGCCAGGCGTCAGCCGAGGCCGTCCACATCGCCGCCAGCCGCTCGGCCTGCAACTGCTCAACCGCCGGCAGCTCCACCACCCGCCACGCCATCACGGTGCTCCCGCCGGCCGCCAGACGGCGGCCTACTTCTGCGTGATCTCGATCCCCTGCTCGTCGATCCGCACGTCGACGCTCTGCTTGAAGCGGCCGCTCTCGCGGACCAGCTCGAAGTACTCGCCAGCCTGCTCGGCGAACCAGCCCGGCAGCGTGTCGTGGGCCAGGATCAGCGCCCCGTCGGCGAGCCGGTCGTAGGCTGCTTCGAGGAGGGTGCAGTAGATCTTCTTGCCGCGCCGGCGCTCGTCGGGATGGTCGCGCGGGCCGGTCGCGTCGAGGTACAGCCAGTCGATCGGTGCCGCGGTCGAGACCACCGTCTGGTGGCCGTCCTGACAGCGAATGTCGGCGCTCGCGCCGATCGCCGCGAAGTTGGCGTTGGCCAGCTCGACATGCTCCGGCACCACCTCGCAGCCGAGGATCTCGGCGGCGCTGGCGACGGCACCGGGGCCGGTCAGCGCCCCGACGTTCCAGATCACGGTGTTGCCGCAGAAGGCGCCGGTGGTCACCACGGTGCGCGGCCGGCGGCAGGCGCAGAGCGCGAAGAGCAGGCGCTCCATGGGCGGCGTGATGCTGGTCCAGTGGATCTTGAAGTGCTGTCGCACGGCCTGCCGCAGCCGGTCGAAGGCGGCATGGTCGTATTCCACGGTGTCGACCATCCCGCGGTCGCGCAGGCCGGCCAGCACGGTGTCGACGCGCGCGATCTCGTCGGTCCCATGCGGGTCCTCGACGGGCCGCCGGCCGCCGCTGTCGGACTGGTAGTAAGTGGCTTCCCAGGTCGGGTCGGTGATCACGTTCATGGCTCGCCGGTTCGCCGGACGGGCGGGCTTCCCTGCCGGAGGAAACTGCCGCGGGGCAGCCAACTGGGGAGCGCACGGAGCGCGGCACATGGCGAAGTTGGCACTGCTCGGCGGACCGGCCCTGGGCGCCCCGGCGCCGGAACCGCACCCACGATTCACAGACCAGACCATCGACCGGGTCGGCGACCTGCTGCGGCGCGGGCAGACGGTCGGCCTGAACCGCAACTGCGCGGTGATCCGCGAGGCTGAAGCGGCCATCGCCGCCTGGCATGGCGTCAGCGAGTGTCTCGGCCTGTCCAGCGGTCATGCCGCGCTGCACAGCGCGCTGCAGGGGCTCGGCATCAGCACCGGCGACGAGGTGATTGTCAGCCCCTACACCTGGGGCGCCAGCGTCTCGTGCGTGCTGCACGCTGGCGCCGTGCCAATCTTCGCCGATGTCGACCCCGACACCGGCCTGCTCGACCCGGCGTCGGTCGAGGCGGCGATTGGGCCGCGCACCGCGGCGATCCTGCCGGTCCACCTGTACGGCCAGCCGGCCAACCTGACGGCCCTCGCGCGGATCGCCGCGCAGCACCGGCTGGCGCTGATCGAAGACGGCAGCCAGGCCCACGGGGCGGTCCACGCCGGCCGCCGGGTCGGCAGCTTTGGCGACGCCGCCGGGTTCAGTTGCATGGGCGGCAAGCTGCTGGCGACCAGCGAGGCCGGCTACCTGCTGACCAACTCGAAGAACGTCTACTGGCGGGCCTGCCTGAACACCCAGCACATGGGCCGCGCGCCCGAGGGCGACTACCCGCCGGAGCTGGCGCCGTACGTCGATTCGTTGGTCTACACCTATCGCCTGAGCCAACTCGACGCCGTGCTGTTGCAGGACCAACTGGCCAAGCTGGACGACGAGAACGCCGGGCGCGCCTGGAACGTCGCCGCGCTGCAGGCCCATCTGGCGGACTCGCGGGTGCTCTCGTTCCCGACCTTCGGCCCGGGGGATGCGCCGGCCTATCACATGCTGTCGGGCAACTTCGACGCCGCGGCGGCGGGGGTGACGCGGGAGACCTGGTTCCGTGCGCTGCGGGCCGAAGGGGTCGGGGTCTTCGCCTACGTCCCGTCGCCGATCCCGACCTGGCCGCGGCTGCACTGGCAGACCTACGACGGCCCGCCGATCGGCTGGCAGGCGACGCTCTGCGCGGCGGGCGTCGACTACCGCCAGGTCGCGGTGCCGCAGGCCGTCGCCAAGATCGCCCGGTCTGTCGAGATGGGCTGGAACTACCTCGACCGACAGCCGGCCAGAATGGAGCGCCTGGCGGCCGCGTTCTGGAAGGTTGAGGAGCAGCTCGACGCGCTCCGTGCCTGGGAACACGCTGAGGTGGTGGCATGAGCAGCCCGCTGGCCGGCAAGCCAAGCTGGGACAGCTACTTCATGGCGATGGCGGTGCTGGCGGCGACGCGGGCGACCTGCGAGCGCGGCCGGGTCGGCGTGGTGCTGGTCCGTGACCGGCGGCTGCTGGCCACCGGCTACAACGGCCCGGTCGGCGGCAACCCCGACTGCCTCGGCGCCGAGCGCTGCCGCCGCACCGCCGACGGGGGCTGCGCCGAGACGGCCCACGCCGAGCAGAACGCGGTGGCCTACGCGGCGCGCTACGGGGTCGACCTGACCGGCTGCACCTGCTACCTGGCCGGCTACTCGCCGTGCCTGATGTGCGCCAAGCTGCTGATCCAGTGCGGCTGCCAGAAGGTCGTCTTCCAGCGGGTCTACCGCGACCGGATGCCGCTCGACTTCCTGGCCGAGGCAGGGGTGCAGTGGGAGCTCTACGCGGGACCGGTACCGCAGATTGGCTGGTTAGATGACGGCAGCATCCCCGCAACAGCGACGTCATAGCAGGGGTTGGCAGCGTATGCTAGGATCCGAGTGGCGGCCGCCGCGCGCTGACGTGGTGGCCGGGGAGCCGTGACGGTGGGTTCCGTCCTGCTCGCATTCGTACTGGGCCTCGGTGGTTCGCTGGCGCTCACGCCGTTGGTGCGGCGGTGGGCCATCGGCCGGGGCTATGTCGCCAAGCCGCGGCCGGACCGCTGGTCGCAGCGGGTGACGGCGCTGATGGGCGGCCTCGCCATCGTGGGCGGCACCGCGCTCGGGGTGCTGCCGTTGGTTGGCCAGCTCGGCCGGTCGGAGTGGACGCTGCTGGCGGCGGCCGGCCTGATGTTCGTGGTCGGCGTGATCGATGACCGGCGTGGGCTGCGGCCGCAGGCCAAGCTGCTGGCGCAGTTGATCGCCGCGATCGGCCTGGTCGACGCTGGCTTCCGCTTCGGTCTCGCCGACCGCTGGCCGGCGGCCCACCACTTCGAGCAGATCGCCACCGTCGTCTTCCTGGTTGGCGTCGGCAACGCGCTCAACCTGTTGGACAACATGGACGGCCTCTGCGCCGGGATCGCCGCTATCGCCGCCGCCGCGCTGCTGACCCTGCAGGCGGAATCCGGGCAGTTCGCCGCGGCGGCGCTGACCGCGGCCCTGGGGGGCGCCTGCCTCGGCTTCCTGCGCTACAACTTCGCGCCGGCCAGCGTCTTCATGGGCGACTGCGGCAGCCTCTTCATCGGCCTCTACCTGGGCGCGGCGGCGCTCGTCTCGGGCGGGGTGCGGCCGGGCGAGCGCACCCTCGCGGTGGTCTTCCTGCCGGTCCTGGTGCTGCTGATCCCGCTGCTCGACACCACCCTGGTGACCTTCGCCCGCAAGTGGGCGCGGCGGCCGGTGAGCCAGGGCGGGTGCGACCACACCAGCCACCGGCTGGTCGCGATCGGGCTCAGCGAGCGGCGCGCGGTGCTCTTCTTGTACACCCTGGGCGCCGCCGGCGGACTCGTCGCCTGGGCGGTGCGGTGGCTCGACTGGACGCTCGGAAACCTCGTCCTGCCGTTGTTCCTGGTGGCGGCGGGCGGCGTCGGGCTGTATCTGGGCCAGGTCCGCGTCTATGCCGACCAGCCCGACCTCGGCGATCTGCTGGACCGCACGCCGATCCCGCTGTTGGCGCAGCACCGCCACCGCCGCCGGATGCTCGAGTTGCTGGTCGACACCGTGCTCGTCGCCGTGGCCTTCTACACCGCCAGCCTGCTGAAGTATGAGGGCCAGATGGCGACGCCAGCGCGGCAGGCCGTGCTGCTGGCCAGCCTGCCGCTGGTCGTCGCGACGCAACTCCTGGCCTCGTTCGCGAGCGGCGTCTACGGCGGGATCTGGCGCCACACCAGTGTCAACGACTTGCCGCGCTTTGCCCTCGCCGCCGCGTCCGGGCTGCTCCTACTGGCCGGCGGTGGCCTGCTCCGCGGGCAACTCGAGCAGTTCAGCCCCGGTTTGCTGGCCACCAATCTGCTCTGCCAGTTCCTGCTCCTGGCGGGCTCCCGGTTGGGTGTGCGGGTGCTGCATCAACGCCTGCTGCAGCACGCCCTGCGGGCCAACGCGCCGGCCATCGTGGTGGTCGGCAACACCCTCCAGGCTGACCTCGCCCTGCGCGGGCTGCGCAACGACCCGAGTAGCGGCTGGCGGCCGGTCGGGGTGATCTGCGACGAACCCCGGGCGGTCGGGCTGCAGCTCCACGGCACCCCGGTGCTGGCCACCAGCGAGACCGCTCGGGAGGCCTTGGCGGCGCACCCCGAGGCGACCGTCGTGCTGGTCGACCGGGAGTTCCCGGCCGAGGCCTGGGAACGGCTGCGGCGGCTCTGCCAGGAGCTGCGCCTGGCGGTGGCGGTGGCGACCACCGAGCTGCGCGCCGCCGATGACCCGCGCGCGCGGTCGGCCTGAGCGTGGTTGACAGCAGGCCGCCGGACAGGTACAACGCCACGGCATGGGAGCGCGCTTGACGCCGCAGAGTCGGTCCCGCCGCCTGGAGCACCCCTTGGCCGGCTGGCTCGCCTGTGGCCTCCTGGCGCTGGTGCTGCTGTCGCCCTGCCTGCGCCACGGCACCTTCGGACCGCTCGACATGCTTTGGGCGATGACCCCCTGGGCGCAGTACCGCGACCAGCAGCCGGCAGTGCGCGGGGTCCACAACCCACAGCTCGATGTGATCCAGCAGTACTTCCCGTGGCGGCTGTACGCCTCGGCCGCGTTGCGGCAGGGCCGCCTGCCGCTCTGGAATCCGCACGAAAACTGCGGCCAGCCGTTCCTGGGCAATGTGCTGTCGGCGGTGTTCTACCCGTTCTGCTGGCTGGCGGTCGGCTTGCCGATCGGGCTGTTCTTCCTGCTCAGCGCCTGGTGCCACCTGACGCTGCTGGGTGGCGGGCTGTGGACCTTCCTGCGCGGCCACGGTGTCCGAGCGCCCGCGGCGTTGGGCGCGGCGGGTCTGCTGCTGCTGAACACCTTCACGATCGGCTGGCTGGCCTACCCCAACCTGAGCCAGTGGACCTTCGCCTGGGGACCGCTGCTGCTACACGCCTGGAGCGTCGCCTGGCGGCGCCAGGAGTCTTGGCGGCTGGCCCCGGTGGCGCTGCTGCTGGGGCTGGTCACCACCGGCGGGCACGTCCAGATCGCCTTCTACCTGGGCCTCTCCTGGGCCCTCTACGCCGCGGCGCAGGTGGTCGCGAGTGGACGCTGGCGGCAGGTGGTGCTGTGGGTTGGCGTGCCGGCCCTGCTCGGCGGCCTGCTGGCGGCGGCGCAGTTGCTGCCGGGGTTGGAGATGGCCCGGCTCAGCGGCCGGACTGTGACGGCCTACGGCGACGCCGTGGCCAGCCGGGTGCCGTGGTCGCTGCTCGTGCTGCTGGTGGCGCCCTGGTTCTACGGCCACAACGCCCTCGACCTGACCGGCGGCGGGTCGGGCGGGCTGTTCTGGGGACCCTACCCCAACGGCATCGAGGCCGCGATGTCGGCCGGCTGTGGCTGTCTCTGGCTGGCGGTCTGCGGGGCGCTGCGCTCGCGGCGACGAGAGACGAAGATTCTGAGCGGCCTGGTGGTGGTCGGTCTGCTGCTGGCGGTCGGGTCGCCGCTGTACCGCCTGCTGTTTGAGCTGGTCCCCGGCTTCAGCAGCCTGCGCGGCCTCTCGCGCGCTTTCGCGATGGTCAACCTGGCGCTCGCGGCGCTGGCCGGCTGGGGCCTCGACAGCCTGCTGGAGGCACCGCGGACGCGCACCTGGCGCCTGCCGGGGCTGGTGCTGGCCGGCACCGTGGCCCTGCTGCTGCTCGGGCTGTGGGCCGAAGCGCAACGCGCCAGCGCGGACGTCTTGACGGCCTTCACGCCCGGGCTGACGCCGTACGTGCTGCGGCAGGCCGCGCTGGCACTGCTGGTCGCTGGCGCGGTGGCGGCCGGGCTGCGCGGCCGGCTCGCACCGGGCCTGGTGGCGGCGGTCGCGATCGGCGAGTTGCTCTGGCTGGGCTGGGGCCTGCACCGCGCGGTGCCGGCCGCGGCGGTCTTTCCCACGACCCCGGAGATTGCCACCCTGCAACGCCTGCCCGGCCCGGCGCGGATGCTCGGCGTGCCCGGCGGCGGGCGGCCGCCGTTCTTGGACTGGATGCCGCTGAACACGCCGGTGGCCTACGGCCTAAGCTCGCCGTGCGGCTCGGAGAGCCTGACGCTGGAGGCCTACACGCGGCTGCAGCGGCAGTGTTGGGACCCCGCCACCTTCAGGCCGCGGCTGGACCATCCGCTGCTGCCGCGGTTGGGCGTGCGCTACTATCTGACCTCGCGGGACCTCACGCGCGAGCGCGGCTGGCCCCGGGTCGGCGGCCAGCGGCTGGGGATCTACGAAGACCCGCGGGCCCTGTCGCTGGCCTTCGTGACGACCGCCTGGCGCCGCGCGGGCGAGCCTGCGACGGGGCCGCCGCTGGACCCGGTGCGGACCGTGACCTTGCCGGCCGCGGCTCCGGCGCCGCCGATGACAGCGCCGACCACCGCGTCATGCTATCCGGAGGCAGTGACGCCGCAACGCTGGGTCGCCCGCGGCACCGTCGCCGGGCCGGCGATGGTGGTCTTGAGCACCGCGCGGGCGCCCGGGTGGCAGGCCTGGGCGGGCCTGCAGCGAGTCACCAACTGGCCGGCCGACGGAGTGCTGCAGGCCGTCGCCGTACCGGGCGGCGACTACCTGGTGCGTTGGACATACCAGCCGAGCAGTTACCGGCTGGGCCTGTTCGTAGCGCTCGCGGCACTGGCTGCCGTGGTCGGTTGGGTGTCCGCCGTACCACGAAAGGGACCAGGGCATGAACGAGCTGTTGCTGGGTCGGCGCATTAAGGAACTCCGCCGCGAGCGTGGGTACACGCTGGAGGAGGTCGCCAAGCGGACCGGGTTCAGCAAGAGCCTGCTCTCGAAGATCGAGAACTCCCAGGTCTCACCGCCCATCGCCACGCTCAGCCGAATCGCCTCGGCGCTCGACGTCGCCATCGGCTTCTTCTTTGAGGAAGAGGCCCGCCAGGACCGCGCCATCTTCGTGCCGAAGAGCCAACGGCAGCGGATCGACCGCCGCGACCTGGGACCCGAGTACGGCTACGAGCACCTCGCCTTCGGCAGCACGATGCCTCGTCTGATGGAGCCCTTCGTGATCTTCCTGGAGCCCGACTCCCAGGAGGTCGCGACGCTCTTCGAGCACCCGGGCGAGGAGTTCATCATGGTGTTGCAGGGGGAGATGGAGTTCCTCTTCGGCAGCACCAGCTACCGCATGGCCGAAGGGGACTCGCTCTACTTCGACGCCCGCGTGCCGCACGGCCCGAAGCAACTGCACGGCCGGCCAGTGAAGTACCTGGCGATCTTCACCAACCGCTAGGAGCCCGTTGCGCATAACCGGGGATCGACAAGCTGATCGCCCTGTGATTCCATTAGCGCATGAGCAAGCTCTACCGTCGTTGGACCCCGGATCAGGAGTACCTGCTGCCGCCGTCGCCGCGCG
>JADZEX010000042.1 GCA_020850355.1 Fimbriimonadaceae bacterium
AGGAGCCGGCATGAACTGGAGCCCCGACGGTCTGACCGCCCTGCTGACCGTCCTGGCCGACGAGCTCACCGACCCAGCCGTCCGCCGGCCCCGCGCCGCCTGACCCTACGCTGTGACTCGCACCCCCCGCGGGGGAGTCCCTCCCAGCGGCGCCGGGGGCGTGGTATCCTATGCGCACAGGCCGCGGTCGCCGAGCGCCGCGGCTGGCTGCGGCCCACAGCGGAGGGATGATGCCGACGGCGGTCTTGGTGGAATGGGGCGAGCTGGACGACGACCTGGCGTCGCGGGCGCCAGCGCCAGGGCTGCTGCCGCTGGCGGGCCGGCCGTTGGTGCAGTGGGCGGCCGAGACCTTGCGCGCCTGCGGTGATGTCGACCGGCTGGTGCTGAGTGGCCCGCCGGCCTACGCCGCGCAGACCCAGGCGCTCGATCTGTTCGACGACGCCCACCTGCTGGCGGCCCGTCCGGCCGCCCGGCTGGAGGCGCTGCTGGAGTACTGCGCGGGCGACGACGAGCTGCTGCTGTGGCCGACCAACAGCCCGCTGCTACGAGTCGAGATGGTCGAGCAGTTTCTGACCCACGCCCCGCTCGACGCCGCGGTGGCCTGGACGATGGTGCGCCAGGAACGCTTCGAGCAGACCTTCCCTGGCCTACGCCTGAGCGGCCAGCGACTCGGCGGCGATCTGCTGGCACCGGGGCTGCTGGGGCTCGTGCGGCCGGCGGAGCTGACCACCCGCGGCGCCGTGCTGCGGCGGTTGCTGGCCAGCGACAACCCGAAGACCGAGCTCGGCCGACTGCTGGGGGTGGGCTTCGCCATCAAGTTCGGCGCCGGCCGGGCGACGCTGGAAGAGGTCGTGCGGCGGGTCGGCGAGGCCATCGGCCTGGCGGCGGTGGTGCAGGTGATGCCGCACGCCGAGCTGGCTTTCGCGGTGCGCAGTCGGCAGGCGCATCAACTGGCCCGCCAACGCTTGGAGGCCTGACATGCTGCCGCCGCGGATCATCACCGGCACCGTCTACCTCTTCGCCTGGCTGCTGCTGGCCTGGCTCGGCGGCTGGCCCCTGACTCTGGCGGTCTGCGCGTTGTCCTTCGTCGCCGTGCTCGAGCTGCACTGGGTCGCCAGCCGGCGGCGGCTGCGGCTGGCCAAGGAGATCGCCTACGCGGTCTGCACGGCCTTCGTGATGGCAGCGCACTACTTCGCCAACGATCTGGACAACTGGGGCCTGGCGGCGCTGGCGCTGATCGTGATGCTGGTGCTGGTGGACTTCGCGATGCACCTGCAGCTCGGTCTGCGGGCGCCCACCGCGGGCGTCAGTCTGACGGTCTTCGGCGCAGTCTACTGCGGCCTGTTGCTGAGCGCGGTGGTCCTGGTGCGGGGGCTCTCGCCCGAACTGACCGCCAGTACGGCCTTCGGGACGATGAGCCTGGGGCAGCGGCTGCTCTACTTCCTGCTGGTCGTGACGATGGTCAGCGACGTCGGCGCCTACGTGGTCGGGCGGCTGGCGGGGCAGCGCAAGCTGAGTTGGACGGTCAGCCCACAGAAGACCGTCGAAGGCTGCCTGGGGGGGCTGGTCTTCGCCATCGCCGCGGCCTTGCTGGCGGGGCATCTGTTCAACGTCGGCGTGCTCCCGACCAGTGAGCTGCTGCCCTCGCAGGCGGGGCGGATCTCGCTGTGGCACCGCCTGGTGCTGGGAGTGCTGCTGGGGATCTGCGGCCAGATCGGCGACTTCGGCGCCAGCATCTTCAAGCGCGAGGCCGAGATCAAGGACTACGGCGCCTGGTTCCCCGGCCACGGCGGCGTGCTCGACCGGCTCGACAGCCTGATCCTCAACGCGCCTCTGCTCTACCTCTACGTGCAGCTCTCGATGTAGTCCACTCAGCTCGCCGCCAGCTCGGCCAGGAACTGCGCGAAGGTCGCCTGCGGCTGCCATCCCAACAGGCGCTGCGCCTTGGCGATTGGCGCGACTGGCCAGAGGCAGTCGGCCAGCGGGATGCCGTGGCGTTGCAGCAGGGCCACCGAGCCGGGCCAGTGCTGCTCCAGAACGGCCGCCGGGTCGCGCCGGGAGCGTTGGATGTCCTGGTTGCTGAGCGGCGTGTCGGGCCCGATGTGGAACACCTCGCAACCAATCTGCGGGCACTCGGCGGCCAGGATGTTGGCCTCGGCGACGTCGTAACGCCAGACCCAGCGGGCGGTCATCTGATAGCCGGCCTGTTGCGGCGTCAGCGTATCGACGTTCATGTAGCGTAGAATCGCCGTCGTCAGGCCATGCTGCCGGAGGTAGAACGGCGCCAGGTGCTCGCCGAGGTATTTGCTCAGCGCGTAGATGGCATCGGGCTTCGGCTGCGTGCCTTCGTCCAGCACGGCGACGCCGTTGGCCAGCCAGTCGCGGCCGCAGACCACCTCCATCGTGCTGGACTGCACCATCCGCCGCACGCCGTGGGCGAGCATCGCTTCGTAGAGGTGGTTCAGGCCGATCACATTGACTTCGAGGAACTCCGCGCTGGAGTGGTCCTTGAGGTGCCCGCCGTGGAAGCCGGCGGGGTGGATCACCGCGTCGCAGCCGGCCACTGCCGCGAACACCGCCTCGCGGTCGCGCACATCGGCCGTCAGGCGCTGGTCGCCGAGCGGCGGGGGCAGTAGATCGAAGGCCACGGTCTCGTGCCGCCCGGCGCACCGCTCGACGATGGCCCCGCCGATCCGTCCGGCCGCCCCGGTCACCAGTATGCGCATCCCGTCGCTCCCGGCGCTGGCTTCGCCAGGTCGGCCAGGGATCCTGTCAGGGCCTGGCTGGCGCCCGCAGCATGGTCTGCGCGGTCGCCAGGAGCTCGGCCTGGGTACCCACCAGGTTGACCGTCAGGGGGCAGGCGCCCGGTGCGCCGGGGCGCTGCACCAGCGTCACCTGCAGTCGCTGCGTGCCCTGCGCGTCGAGCCGCAGGCGGGCCACCAGGCCAATCGACTCGGCCAGCGGCAGCGGGTCTTCGATGGTGTAATGCTGCAGCGCCGGGCCGGCCAGCCGCAGCTCCATCGTACCGAGCAACGCGGGATCCCCGGCGATGGTCATCCCGACGCGGGCGCGACCATCCTGGACCCAGACCCGCGGCTCGTCGAGCTCCAGCCGCAGCCCCCGCTCGACGCCCAGGGTCGACCAGAGCAGCCAGGTCAGCAGCAGCACCGTGGCGGCCGTCAGGCCGACGATCCGGGCGTTGCCGCTGAGCGGTTGGGCGAAGCGGCTGCCGACCGGTCCGCGCCGCAGACTGCTCTCGAAGCCCTCACAGTAAGGCTTGCCCTCCGCCGCCAGCAGCCGCGGCCGGGGCGTCGCTGCCAGGCGGCACAGCCCGCGGGCCTGATGCGTGCAGTAACGACACTGCCGCAACTGCTCATGGCAGCGGTGGCAGCGTGGGAAGCCCATCAGGCCGGGGTAGCTGACCGCCCGGCACTTCGGGCACTGTACGCCCTCCAGCGTCGCTTCGGCACCCATCGACCCGAGTATAGGAGCCTGCCGCCACGGCGGTCAAACGCCACCGCGTGAAATGCCCCTTGACAGCCGCTCGCGGCGGGAGTATCTGATGATCATGTACGATGCGCATGATTGAGGAGCGCCAGATGCGGACGATTCAGGAACCGGCGCGGGCAGTGCCGGTCGCGGGCGAGGTCGAGGTGCTGGTGGCCGGGGCTGGCCCGGCGGGGGTGGCGGCGGCGCTCAGTGCTGCCCGCAACGGGGCGCGGACGGTGTTGTTGGAGCAGTTCGGTGAGGTCGGGGGGATCTCCACCAGCGGGCTGATGAGTCACTGGACCGGCAGCACGCGGGGCGGGCTGTACGAGGAGATCCTCGACCGGGCCGACGACTCCGGCGGCGCCGCGCGGCAGACCATCAACCCCGAGCGGTTGAAGACGGCCTATCTCGACCTGCTCGAAGAGGCCGGCGTGCGGCTGCGGCTGTACACCTTGGTGTCGAGCGCGCTGGTCACCGCGGGCAGTCTGCGCGGCGTGGTCACCGAGAGCAAGTCCGGCCGCGAGGCCTTCCTGGCGCAGGTCTGCATCGACTGCACGGGCGATGGCGACGTCGCGGCACGAGCCGGGGCGCCGTACCAGCTTGGTCGTCCGAGCGATGGGCGGATGCAGCCGATGACGCTGATGTTCAAGGTGGCTGGTGTCGACACCAGTCGGGCGGTCTTTCCCGGTGGCTTCGAGGACAACCTGAGCATTCCGGCCGGCCGCATCCAGGATCTGGCGCACGAGCATTTGCCGCAACCGGCCGGGCATGTGCTGCTGTACCGCACCACGCTGCCCGGCGTGGTGAGCTGCAACATGACCAACATCATCGGCGTCGATGGCACCAACGCCGACGACCTGACCCGCGCCCACGCCGCGGCGCGCCGGCAGATCGAGCCGATCGTCGCGTTCCTGCGGGCCTGGGTGCCGGGCTACGAGCAGTGCTACGTGATCAGCTCCGCCGCCGTGATCGGGGTCCGCGAGACGCGCCATTTCGAGGGGGAGTACACCCTCACCGAGGACGACATCCTAGCGGCGCGGGTCTTCGACGACTGGGCGGTGAGCTACGCGCACTTCAACTTCGACGTGCACAACATCACCGGCGCCGGGCTCGACGAGACCGGGGTGCAGCGCCACTTCCCGCAGGCTCGGGGGTACACCATTCCGTACCGCTGCCTGCTGCCGCGGGGCGTCGAGAACCTGCTGCTGGCGGGGCGCAGCATCTCCGGGACGCACCTCGCCCACTCCAACTTCCGCGTGATGCCGATCTGCGTCAACCTCGGCCAGGCCGCCGGCACCGCCGCCGCGCTGTCCACCGCGGCCGGGCTGTCAGTACGGCAGGTGGATGTCGCGGGTTTGCAGCGCCGGCTGCTGGCCCAGGGCATGCTCGATCCGCGGGCCTGAGCGCGGCGAGGGAGGAGCAGTGTGGCCGAGCCGCAGGTCCAGTCCCTGGCGCGGGGACTCGCCATCTTGGAGCTGCTGGCCGAGCGCGGGGCATTGACCGCCACGGCGGTGGCCGCCGAGCTGGGGATCCACCAGAGCTCGGCCTCGCGGCTGCTGGCCGACTTGCAGGCGGCCGGGCTGGTACGCAAGCCGAGCTACCACCGCTTTGCGTTGGACTACGGCGCCCTGGTCTTCGCCGGCCGGGCCCTGCAGGGGTTCCCGGCGATCGCCGCGGCGGCTGGAGTCTGCAATCAGATCACCGCCGCGACCGGCCTCAACGCGACTGTGGCGATGCTCTACGGGGAGCGCCTGCTCTACCTGACCCGTGCCAACGCCGACCACTCGATGGTCCTGGTGGACACCTCGGACTATCCGCTCCACGCCTCATCGCTGGGCTGCCACCTGGCGCACGACCGCGGGCTGCCGGCGGGGACGGCGTTGTTGGGGCGGAGTCTGGCTGCGGCGGGGGAGGACCCGGCCACCGCGGCCGCGCTGCTGGCCGCGGTCAGCGCCAACATCGCGGCCCACGGGCTGCTGCTCTGGCGCGAGGTGGCGGGCAACGCCCTCAACGCCGCGACGACCTTCGAGCTGGACGGCCGCCGCGCCGGGCTGGCGATCTTCGGTGGGGCCGCGGCGCCGACCGCCGAACCGGCCGTGCGCCGCTGGCTGGCCTGGGGCGCGGCCCGGCTGGTGGACGAGGCCAGGCCAGCCGGACCGCGTGGGCAGGCCTGAGGACGCCTCAGCGCGCGCCGCAGGCTTGCAGGCAGGCCTGCATGTGACCGCGCGTTTCGGCGGCGATCACGGCGCACTGCTCGAGGCTGTACTCCTTGGCGCCGATCACCTCCAGGTCGACCGGGCCGCTGTAACCGGCCTCGTGCAGCACGCGCAGGTAGCCCAGCAGGTCGATGTCGCCCCGCCCGTTGGCCTGCATCTCGGGCTTGCCCGGCCCCTGCTCGCGGCCTTTGCAGTCGCGGATGTGGACGTGCTTGACGCGCGACACGACGGCGCCGAGGGCCTCGACGGGGTTCTCGCCGGCGCGGTGGATGTGGGACGGGTCCATGTCGATCCCGAAGTGCGGCGAGGTGATCGCCGCCATCGCCTGCAAGGTCGTCGGGGTGTTCCAAATCGAGCACCCGACATGCGCCTTGACGCACAGCGTGACGCCGTACTTGCCGGCCAGGTCGGCCAGCTTGCCGAGCGTGTCGATCGACGACTGCAGCGTCTCGGGCTCGCTGGTCTTGCCGCCCGGGCCGCAGTTGACGATGGGGATGCCAATCTCGGCGGCGGCCTGGAACGCCGTTTCCATACGGGCCAGGTCCTGTGACGGCTGCTCCATCGCCAGCAGCGCCAGGCCGTAAGTGGCGGCATAGGTCTGGATCGGCTTGACGAGCTCCGGCCAGCGGTCCAGCACGAGATGCTGGCTCATGCCGTCGATGGCCGACAGTTCGATGCCGTCGTAGCCAGCCATCGCCAGACAGCGGAAGGCCACTTCGAGGTCGTGACCGCCAAACAGTACCGAGTTCGCTCCGAGCTTCACAGCCTGCTCCTTCACCAAAGGCCGCGGCGCCGCGCCGCGAGGGTGGCCATTCGGCCTCGCCGCCGCCGATCCTGCCGGCCGCGCGGGTCTACAACCGGCGGACGTGAAAGCCGCCGTCGACGTCGAGAATCAGGCCGGTCGAGAACGGGAACGCGCCGTCGGCGATGGCCAGCACCGCCGCGGCGATGTCGCCGGGGGTGCCCCAGCGCCGGATCGGCGACAGACCGTCGGCGATCAGTTGGTCGTACTTCGCCTTCACCGGCCCGGTCATATCGCTCTCGATCACGCCGGGCCGAATCTCGTAAACCCGAATCCCATGCTCTGCCAGGCGGTCGGCGAAGAGCGCAGTCATCATGCCCAGCGCCGCCTTGCTGAGGCAGTACTCCCCCCGGAAAGTGCTGGCGGCGTAGGCGCTGACGCTGCCGATGTTGATGATCTGCGGCGCCGGTTGCGACGGATCCAGCCCGGCGACCATCGCCTGGGCAACCCGTTGCGTCAGGAAGTAGGGCCCGCGCAGGTTGATCCCCATCACCCGGTCGAAGGACTCGGGCGTCGCCTGCAGCAGGTCGGTGCGGACCGTCGGTGCGACGCCAGCGTTGTTGACCAGCAGATCGACTCGCCCGAACCGCTCCAAGGTGAGTGCCAGCAGGCGGTCGTGGTCGGCGAGGTTGGCGATGTCGGCCTGCACCAACAGGCTCGCGCCACCGGCGGCGTCGATCGCTGCGGCGCACTCCTCGGCCGCCGTCGGGCTGCTGTGGTAGTTCACCACCACGGCCCACCCGGCCGCCCCCAGCGCCTCGGCGATGCCCCGGCCGATACCGCGGCTGGCGCCCGTCACCAGCGCTACCCGTCGCTCGCTCATGCTACTCCTCCGCCGCCTGGCGGCAGATATCGTACACCCGTTGAGCCGCCAGCCCGAAGTCGAGTCGGGCGCCCGCCGCCTGCGCCCGGGCCGCCATCGCCGGCAGCCGCTGCGGGGCGGACAGCAACGGCGCGAGCGCCGCCCAGAGCCGCCGCGGCACGCCGCGGGCGGGGTCGGCCGCCACCGCCAGGCCGCCGCCGGGCGGGATCAGCCCGGCCGCCACCGGCGCCGTACTGACCACCGGCAAGCCCGCCCGCAGCGCCTCGGCCAAGGTCAGGCCGTAGCTCTCGTGGCGGCTCGGAAAGACGTAGAGGTCGGCCAGTTGCCACAGCGCGGCCTTCTGCGGCCCAGCGGCGTAACCCACGAAGTCGACCCGGCAGGGCAGCGCGGCAGCCTGCCGCCGGAGCCGCGCGACATACCGCTGGCCCTGCATGAAGGCGGCCTCGCCAGCGATCAGCAGCCGCACGTTGGGCGGCAGCTCCGCACGCGCCGCGCCGCACGCCAAGGCCGCCAGCAGCCGCTCGAGGCCCTTCTCGGGTGACAGCCGACTGAGCGTCAACAGCCGCACCTCGCCGTCGCGCAGGTCGTACTGCTGTCGCAACTGCGCCGCCGCGCTGGCCACCGCGGCCGGTTCCGTCGGATGCTCCCAGGCGCCCCACGGGACCACCTCAACGCGGCGCGCGGCAGCGGGGTAGCAGCGGGTGATGACCTCGCGCATCGCGGCGCTGGGGACGATTTGGCGCCGGCCGGTGGCGAGGGCGGCGGCCTGTTTGCTGAAAACCAGCCGCAGCAACTCGGGCAGCAGCCGGTCGACCGCGGGCAGGCGGCGGTGGAGGCGCGTCAGGCGGGCCGGGTCGAGGCCGCCGAGGTAGAACCGGGCGAAGTAGTCGACCACGTCGACATGCCACAGCGTCACCACCGGCACCCCTGCCGCCGCCAGCGCGGCGAAGTCGGGCCCCTCGCTCAAGTCGTTCGCCAGCACCACCAGCCCAGGCCGCCGCTGCGCCAGGATCCAGGCGGTCACGGCGCGCTCGAAGTGGCGGCACAGCCGGCCGTACTGCAGCTCGTTGAGTCGCACCAGATCGCGCGGCCCGCGGCCCGGCGGCCAGGGGATCGGGACCTGCTGGTACCGCACCCCCGGCGCGGCGAAGTCCTCGCCGAGCCCGAGCAGCGTCAGCTCGGTGTGCTGGGTCGCCCCCCAGACGCGCAGCAGTTGCTGCACCACCGCGGCGCCACCGCCGACCGGCACGCTGCCCGGCGAAACGCCGCCGTGCGCGGCGGTGACCACAATCTGCGACAACGCTGCCACGGTCTACCTGGCCGCCAGCAGGTCCTCGACCGCCTGCACGAAGGCCGCCTTGGACTGCTCGCCCTGCAGCATCTGATGCAGGCTGCCGTCGGCCTTGTAGAAGAAGGTCACCGGAAACTCGCCGCTCCAGGGCTTGTGGAACTCGTCGATGAAACGAGTCTCCTTGGCCGTCTCGTAGCGCAAGTTGTGCTGCCGCACGCCGTGCTTCGCCAGGAACGGCCTGGCCTTCGTCTCGACATCTTTGGCGTCGTCACCATTGACGGTCACGAAGGTCACCTGCTCGGCGTACTGCTGCGCCACCGCCACCAGGTCGGGGAACTCCTTGATGCAGGCCGGGCACCAGGTCGCCCAGAAGTTGACCATCAGCGGCCGCCCTTTGAGTTTCGCTAACGCGGCCTTCAGGCCAGCGGCCTCCTGCACCGTGGTCCACTCGACCTCGCTGGGTGTGACCTGCGGCGCCAGTGCGGCCGGCCCAGGGGCCGGCGCCGGCGCGGCCGCCGCAGTCGAGTCGGCCGGGGGTGCGGCAGGTTGGCAACCCAGCAGGCCGCCTGCCAGGGCGAGTGCGGCGCAGACCCGGAGACGTCGCATCGAGGGACTCCTCATTGACCCCTATCCTAACGCATCGCCGCACCAAGGCGCGCCGCCCCCCACGGCGAGGCGGTCCCGGGCACGGCCTTTGAGCGATCTTTGCGAGTTGCGCCCCGCGCCAGGCGTCGCTGGCCCGCCAGCGGCGACTTGCCACGGCGCGGTAGCGGGCGGGTTCAAAGTCGGCCGCCAGCCCGGCTCGCAGTGATCTGGCGGTCACACCCGAGGAGCTGGCGCGGCAGCTCGACTCGCTTTGACTCCCCGCCCGGCCGGCGTTACGATGCGTCGCAGGCGGGGGCCCAGGAGGCAGCGATGAGTCTGGCGGGACGCAGCCTGATCCGAGTCGACGACTTCTCGGCCGCCGAGATGCAGCACGTCCTGAACGTCGCCGAGACGATGCATCAGCGCTTGCACGAGCGCCAGACGATGCTCGCCGGGAGCATCCTGGCGACGGCCTTCTTCGAGCCGTCGACCCGCACGCGGCTGAGCTTCGAGAGCGCCATGCAGCGGCTGGGCGGCGGGGTGATCGGCTTTGCGGACGCCACCACCAGCAGCGCCGTGAAGGGCGAGACCCTGGCCGACACGGCGCGGATCATCGAGAGCTACGCCGACGTGATCGTGATGCGGCACCCGCTCGAGGGCAGCGTCAAGGTGGCCGCCGACTACGCCTCGAAGCCGGTGATCAACGCTGGCGATGGCGGGCACCAGCATCCGACCCAGACGCTGACCGATCTGTTCACGATCCAGCGCGCCCGCGGTGACCTCAACGGCCTGCAGATCGGCCTCTGCGGCGACCTGCGCTTCGGGCGCACGGTCCACTCGCTGCTCGCGGCGCTGGGGCATTACCAGGTCAAGGTGCTGTGCATTGCGCCGCCGTCGCTGCAACTGCCCGAGCGCTACCGTCCGCCGGGCGTCGAGGTCGAGCAGGTGCAGCGGGTCGAGGACGTGCTGCCCGATCTGGACGTGCTTTACGTCACCCGCATCCAGCGCGAGCGTTTCCCCGACGCCAGCGAGTACGAGGCGGTCAAGGGCAGCTACCGCATCGACGCGGCGCTGCTGGAGCAGAGCAAGCCCGAACTGCTGGTGATGCACCCGCTGCCGCGGGTCGATGAGATCGCCTACAACGTCGATCCCGACCGGCGGGCCGCGTACTTCGGCCAGGCCGCCTACGGCGTGCCGGTGCGGATGGCCCTGCTGGCGTTGCTGCTCGACGCCGAGAGCAGCGCTGGCGTGCCGGGTCCGGCACCGTTGGCGCAGCCGGTGGAGCACCACCCGCGCTGCCCGAATCCGGACTGCGCGAATCGGGTCGAGGGCTACACCGAGCCGCAGATGCTGCTGGTCGGGCCGCACCAGCGGCGCTGCCTGTACTGCGATCTGGAGCTGACGGTCGGCTGAGGGGCGTCAGATCCGCGTGACCCGGCGCCGCGCGACGAGCACTTCGTCGATCCGGGCGTTGACCCGCCGGCGGGCCCCGCGCGGCAGGCGGACCTGCGAGTCGTCGACCAGGCGGCCCGGCCGCCGGGGGGCGGCCGCGGCGGGCTGCGGCGTGGCGAGCGGTGTCGGCGTCGGGCTGCCGCCCAGCGGCACCGGCGGCCCGCCGGCGGCCTGCGGCAGCAGCTCGAAGTGGGTGTGGTGACAGCGCGGGCAACAGCCCCGGGCGGCCCAGTCGCTACGCAACAGGACCGCGCCGCAGGCGGTGCAGTGGACCTTCACCTGGCGCAGCCGACGGCCGTCGGCACTGCCGCCGGTGACCGCCAGGAAGAGCAGCGCAACCACCAGGCAGCCGCCCACCACGGCCCCTAACGGGGTGCTGCCAGACTGCTCCGGCAACCAGCGGAACAACTGCTGGCCGACCGCCAGAAGCACCGACAGAACCAACGCCACCAGCGCCAGGGCGCCACGACCGCCGGGCATCTCGACTCGCTTCTGGGACCCGGCCGGAGCCCTGGTCCCATCTGGCTATCGCCCGCTGGGTGGCGGATCTGTAGCCTCGCTGGTGTCCTCAAGTTGGCCCGGCACGACCCGCACCGTGTGCCGGCCGCCGGACTTTTCCAGCAGCCGCACGCCCTGCACCACCATCGTGCGGTCGAGCGCCTTAGCCATGTCGTAGACCGTCAGCGCCGCCACCGCAACCGCCGTCAGGGCCTCCATCTCGACGCCGGTCCGCTCGCGCACCCGGGCGGCGGCTTGGATCACCACCGCCGCGGTGGGCAGGCCGGGCTGCCAACAGCAGCGCGGGTCGTCGGCCGCCGTGGGCACCAGCGCCAGGTCGACCTGCACCGCCGTCAGGGCCAGCGGGTGGCACAGCGGAATCAGCTCGGCGGTCCGCTTGGCGGCCAGAATCCCGGCCAGCCGCGCGGTGCCCAGGACATCACCCTTGGGGGCGTCTCCGGCCGCGATGGCAGCCAGCGTGGCGGGTTGTAACAGCACCGCGCCGCAGGCCAGCGCCTGGCGGTCGGTCGCCTGCTTGTCGCCGACATCGACCATCCGCGCGGCGCCGCTGGCGTCGAGGTGGGTCAGCCCGGCCGCGTCGTCGACCGTCACGGCTGGGCCGCTTCCTGCAACTGGGCGTCGGCGCAGCCGTTCAGTTCGCTGACGGCGGCGTCGGCTGGCTTGACCTGCGTGGCGACCGCCGTCTCGGCGCTTTCGAGGCACTTACGGACGCCCTGCCAGCCGGCCACGTTGGGTTCCGGCACGGCGACCGGCAGCAGGTCAAGGATCTGCTGGGCCTGCGGGTTGGCGGCCAGGAACTGCTGGTAGCCGGCGTCGGCGGCGGCGCTCTTGCGGACCGGCAGGTAACCGGTGGCCTGCGCCCACTTTGCGGTCACGGCGGTCGTCGAGAAGTACTTCACGAACTCCCAGGCAATCTTCTCGCGCTCCGGCGACGACTTCAGGATGGCGATGTTGGCGCCGAACATCACGGTCACCGGCTTGGCGCCGGCCTTCACCGGCAGCCCGCTGGCGCCCCACTTGAACTTGCCGGCGATCTGGCGGGTCAAGAACGGGCGGGAGGCCGAGCTGCGGAAGAAGAAGGCACACTTCTGCGCCGCGAAGTCGGCGTTCTGGCCGTCCTTGTCGGTCACCGTGTAGGCCAGCTTCTCGCGGCGCAGCGTCTGCAGCATCGCGAAGGCAACCTTCGTGGCCTCGTCGTCGAGAATCGCGTCCTTGCCGTCGGCGCTCACCAGGCTGCCGCCGAACGACAGGATCAGCCCGTCGATGGTCGACGCGTCGGGGAAGGTCGCCAACGGCGTGAGCTTGGCCTGCGCCTTGATCTGCCGACAGGCCTGCAGGAACTGCTCCCAGGTCTGCGGCACCTTCACCCCGGCTTTCGCCAACAGGTCGGCGTTGTAGAACAGGCAGAGGTTGCTCTTCGTGAATGGGAAGCTGAGCAGTTGGTTGTTGAACTGCCGGAAGCGGTTGGTCTCCAAGTAGGACGGCCAGATGTCGGCCAGCGAGTCCGCGTCGAGGCCGACCTGCGGGTCCTTCAGCAGATCGTCCAGCGGACGCACGATGGCGGCTTCCATGTAGTCGGCAATCATGCTCTCGTAGGCCACCAGCAGGTCGGGCAGGCTGCCGGGGCTCTTGCTCTGCGCGGCGGCGCGGATCTTCTCGTAGAGCTGCGTGTAGTTGCCGATCAGTGTCGGCTGGATCGCTGGCTGGCCGGGGTGCGCGGCGTTGAAGGCGGCGATGATCTCCTTCAGCGCCGCTTCGTTCTCCTTGGTCTGGGTGTGCCAGAACTGGATCGCCGCGCCGTCGGGAGCCGTCGCGCTGCTGGCGGCGGTCTCGCCGCTCGGCGTCGGACTCGGATCCGCCGGCGGTTTGGCACAGCCGGTCAGCCCGACGACCAGTCCTACTGTCAGCCACCACCCACCCCGCCGCGCGGTCGCACTCTGCATGGCACACCTCCGCCAGTTCACTCGTCTCCATTGTACGCCCGCGCGCCGCGGAACACGCCATCTTGAGGCCGCTTTGGCGGGCTGGCCGGGCCGCAGGCCGGACGCCCCCGGCCGCGGTGCGGCGGGCGCGTTAGCATAGGGTGAGGAGCGGATGATGCGGGTCTCGAGGCACTGGGTCTGGATGGCACTGTGGCTGGCCGGCCGGCTGCTGGCCGCACCGCAGTTGGCGGCGACGAGCGGGGCCGATCCGACGATCTTGCCGGCCGCGGCAGCCGACGCCGTGGCTGGACTGCGGCTGCAGCCGTACTTGCAGGAGGTCAGCCCGACGGGCTTCGCGCTGCGCTTCGAGACCACCACCGCGGCCCCCTTGGAGGTTCGGCTGCTCAGCGCCCAGGGCCAACCTCTGGCGAGCGTCACGGAGCCGGCGGTGCGGATCCACGAGCTGGTCGCCAGCGGCCTGAGTCCGGCCACCGTCTACCGCTGGCAGGTCGGCCCGGCCACGACGCCCTGGGCGAGCGGCCAGGTGACGACCTGGGCCCGCGATCCGCAGACGCTGCGCTTCATGGTCTACGGCGACACCCGCACGCGGGCCGAGGAGCACCAGAAGATCGCCGACGCGATGGCGGCCCGGGTCACCGACCACGCTTTCGTCGTCCACACCGGCGACCTGGTCGCTGACGGCAGCAAGTACGAGCAGTGGAAGCCGCAGTTCTTCGACCCCGCGGCCAGGCTGCTGGCGAAGTTGCCGCTGCTGGCCGTGGCCGGCAACCATGAACGGGCCAGCGACTTCTACCGCAGCTACTTCACCGCGCCCGACCCGGAGTGGTATTACAGCGTGCGCCAGGGCCCGGTGCATCTGACGATGATCGACTTCTACAAGTCGAGCTGGTTTGGTGACCACTGGCGCGAGACCCCCGAGGGCAAGTGGCTGCTGGCCGACCTCGCCCGCGCCAAGGCCGCGCCCTGGCGGATCGCCTGCTTCCACACCCCGATCTACAGCCTGGGCCCGCACGGCAAGCTGGCCGAGGACGGCCTGCCCGGCGAGAAGCCGATGCGCTTCTGCCGCCAGGAGCTGTTCCCGTTGCTGATCGCCGCCGGTTACCAGTTGGTCTTCAGCGGCCACGACCACATCTACGAACGCAGCCAGAAGGACGGCCTGACGATGGTCACCTCCGGCGGCGGCGGGGCGCCGACCTACCTCAAGGGGCCGGCCGCGCAGAATCCCTTCAGCCAGGTCTTCGCCAGCGTGACCCACTGGTGTGAAGTGGCCGTGACCCCGACCAGGTTGACCTTGACCGCGCTCGATGGGGCTGGCCAGGAGATCGACCGGGTCGACCTGACGAAGTAGCGGGCAGCAGGTTCGGCGCCAGCGCTGGGCAACTCCCCTCCGGGAGCGAGCGATGCGCCGGTGGCTGATCGCATTGGTCTGCGTGTGGCCCGCGCTGGTTGGGGCGCAGGTGGTGGTGCAGGTGTCGCCGACGGGGTCCGACACCAACCCCGGGACGGCCGCCGCGCCGGTGGCGACCTTGGCCCGGGCGCGCGACCTCGTGCGCGAGCGTCGGAACGGTGCAGCCACCGCGCAGATCGTGTTGGCCGACGGGCTCTATCGGCTCGCCGAGCCGCTCCGCCTGGGACCAGCCGACCGCGGGCTGACCCTGCAAGCGGCGCCCGGCGCGCGGCCGGTGCTCAGCGGCGGCCGCCCGGTCAGCGGTTGGCAGCCCTGGCGCGGAGCGGTCCTGCAGGCCGACTTGCGGGGTCTGGCGCTGCCCGACCTGAAGTTCCGGGAACTCTACCGCGCGGGCCAGCGCCAGCCGCTGGCGCGCGTCCCGAACTACGATCCGGCGCATCCCCGGCACGGCGGCTGGCTCTACAACGCCGGGGTCGCGGAACCGGAGACCAAGACCAGGTTCCTCTACCGCGCCGGCGAGCTGCAGCCAGAACGCTGGAGCCACCTCGAGCGCGGCTGGGTGGTCTTCCACCCGGCGGTCAACTACGAGCGCAAGTGGGCCCCGTTGAAGAGCGCCGACGCCACAGCGCGGGTGGTCGAGGCGGCCAGCGGCGTCTACCCGCTGCGGCCGCACGACCGCTGGTTCGTCTGCGGTCTGCTCGCCGAGCTCGACGCGCCGGGCGAATGGTACGTCGATCCCGAGGCGGCGCGGCTCTACTACCAACCGCCGGCCGAGGGGCCGGGCGAGGTGCTGGTGCCGGCGCTGGAGAGCCTGCTGGTGGTTCAGGGCGACCCCGCCGCGGCAGTCACGGGGATCGTGATCCGCGGCCTCGAACTGCGCGAGACCCGCGGCGACGCCATCAGCATCAGTCAGGCGCGCGACATCGTCGTCGCGGCCTGCGCCCTGCGTAACGTCGGGGTCGCCGTGCGGTTGGGGCTGGACACGGCCGACTGCCGCGTGGTCGGCTGCGACATCACCCAGACCCTCGGCGACGGCATCGCCATCACCGGCGAGGCCCGCAACTACGAGCGGGTACGCGGGCACCGGATCGACAACAACTACATCTGGGATTTCGGCTGGGGGAACCTCCACAATCGCTGCGGCGGAGTCTGGCTGACCGGCGCGACCGACTGTCAGATCACCCACAACCTGATCCACGATGGACCGCGCTACGCCATCGGCATGGATGTCGGGCGGAACATCGAGATCGCCTGGAACCACGGCCACGACGTCAACATCGACACCTGCGACACCGGCATCATCGAGGCCGCCACGGCCTACAACTGGGGCTGGCCCGACGAGACCGCGCGCAACAAGTCGGTCAATCGCGGCAACCGGATCCACCACAATCTGGTCCATGGATCGGGCGGCATCGACGAGACCGGGCCGGGGCAGGTCGCCTACCCGCACTTCTCGTGGGGCATCTACCTGGACACCCACTGCAGCGGCTGGGAGGTCCACGACAACATCGCCTACGACACCGTGCTGGGCGGCTTCATGCTGAACTGCGGCGAGGACAACGCGGTCGTCAACAACGTCTTCGTTGGCGGGCAGGAGAGCCAGGTCCAGTTCAACCCGTGGCCGAAGTACGTGATCGCCAACAACCGCTGCGAGCGCAATGTGATCAGCTACGACGGCCAGGCGGCCAACCTCTACACGCTCAACGGCTTCCAGGACAGCTTCGTGCGGTTCGCCGCCAACCTGGTCCACAGCGCCGATGGGTCAGTCCGGATCCGCGGGCCGCAAGGTCTCAAGGCGCGCTCGGCGTGGGCCGACTGGCAGCAGCGCGGGCAGGACGCTGGCAGCCGCCTGGCCAACCCGCTGTTCCGCGACGCGGCGCGGCATGACTACCGCCTGCAGCCCGACTCGCCGGCGCTCGCGCTGGGCCACCAACCGATCGACCTGACGGCGGCCGGGGTCTACGAGTCGCCCGACCGGCGCACCTGGCCGCGGCCCGAGGAACCCGTGCTGCGCGAGCCGGCCGACTACCGCGCCGCGGCGCGGTCGATCGGCCAGCCGGCGCGGCGGGACTACGAGGACTACGCCCTGGGCGAGGCCGAGCGCGGGGCCCATGTCGGGGTGAAGGACGCGGCGCGGGTGGCAGTCGTCGCGACGACCGCCGCCAGCGGCCGGCAGAGCCTCCGCGTGACCGATGCCGCCGGCCTGCCACAAGCCTTCGTGCCCTACATCACCTACCCCTTGGAGCTGTTGCGCGGGACGCTGCGCAGCGGCCTTAGCCTGCGCTGGGAGGCCGGTGCGAAGCTGGAGTACGAGTGGCGCGACGATCCGTACCAGTACCACCTCGGCCCGCAACTGCGGGTCGAGCCCGACGGGCGCGCGTTCGCCAACGGGACGCCGCTGGGCGTCCTCCCGGCCGGGCAGTGGGTGCGGTGGGAGGCGACCTGTCGGCTGGGCGACGCGGCCACTGGCAAGTACGATCTGACCTGGACCGTGCCGGGCGCCGCCCCGCGCCTGCTGCACGAGCTGCCCTGCCACCCGGAGTTCGGCACGCTGGCCTGCGTGGTGCTGATGTCGTCGGCCGATGCGGCGACGGTGTTCTACGTCGACGACGTGACCTTCGAGCCGCTGCCGTGACGGCTCAGGCCACCACCGTGACGTGGGCCGCCAGCTCGCCTGGCAGCCGCAGTTCGTCGCCGCTCAGCCGAATCAACACACTGCCGTCGGCGGCGGCGACCGCCAGCACCTCGACGGTCTCGCCGGGCAGCAGCCCAAGCGCCGCCAGCCGGCGCAGAAAGGCCGGGTTGCGGTCCTCGACGGCGACGATCCGGAGTTGCCCGACCGCGGCCACCGCACCGAGCGCGATGCCGCCCGACTCGGGCAGTTCCAGGTTGCCGTTGGGAATGGGATGCCCGTGCGGATCGTGTGTTGGATGGCCGAGCAGTTGCTCGATGCGCGCCGCGAAGTCCTGGCTGATGGCGTGTTCCAGCCGTTCCGCCTCGGCGTCGACTTCGTCCAGGCGGTAGCCCAGGGCCTGCTGCAGGTAGAGCTCGATCAGCCGGTGGTGCCGGATGATCTCGAGCGCGGCCCGCCGGCCGGCGGCGGTCAGCTCGACCCCGCGGTAGCGCTCGTAGGTCAGCAGGTGCAGTTCGGCGAGGCGCTGCAACATGTTGGTGGCTGAGGCGTTGCTGACCTCCAGGGCGCTGGCGACGGCTGAGGTGGGGACGCGCTCCGTCGCGGTCTGCAGCTTGTAGACCGCCTTGAGGTAGTCCTCCATCGACTGACTGAGTGTCAAGGCGGTCTCCACTGCCGCGCGGTAGCGTCAGTCTAGTGACCGGTTCGAGGGGCGTCAAGCCGACGGGAGACGGGCCATGCGGGGCTGTAGCGTGTTGCTGGTGGGGCTCTGGTGCGCGCTGGCCGGGGCGCAACCGCCCGCCGGCCGCGAGGGGATCCTTGTGCCGCGGGCGGTGGGCGTGGCCAACCTGGCCGGCGACTTCGCGGCGGCCCGCGAGCGCGCGCTGGTCGACGCCAAGCGGAACGCCGTCGAAGCAGCGCTGGGGGTGATGGTCAAGAGCGAGACCAAGGTCGAGCTGTACGAGCTGGTCGCCGACCAGGCCCAGGTTGAGAGCCGCGAGGGGGTCGTCTTCGATGACCAGATCCTCGAAGAGAAGCGCGACGACGCGGCGCAGGCGGTCTATGTCACGATTCGCTGCCGCGTCGCCAGTCGCCCGCTGATCGCGCAACTCGAGCAGGGCTTCCCGCAGGTCTACGCGGCCATTGAGAAGCCCCGCCTGGCGGTGGTGCTGGCGGAAACGGGCGGACAGCGGATCGGCACCGGGCTGGTGCAGCAGTTGCTGCAGGCCGGGCTGGAGGTGGTCGACAAGCAGCAGATCGACGCGCTGGGCGACGCCGACCAGGTAGCCCAGGCGGCCGCCGGCAATCCGGCGGCGATGGCCTGGCTGGTCGGGCAGGCCAAGAGCAACCTGAATGTCGAGCTGCTGCTGGTTGGCCGGGCCGACGGCACCGCCGGGGCCGCCAGCGCCGAGGTCCGGGTGGTCAACACCTGGGACGCCCGGATCATCGCCGCCGGCCAGGCTCAGGGCGCCGACGCCGCGGCGGTGGTGCGTGGCCTGCTGCCCGGCGGCGCCGAGCAGCGCGACCTGCTGGGCCAGATGCTGGCGACCTGGGTGACCCAGCCGACGACCATCACGCTGACGCTCAGCAAGGCCAGCTTCCAGCAGGTGCGCGACCTGCTCAGCGGGTTGGAGCCCTTCCGGCGCCCGCGCACCGTCGACTTCACCAGGCCAGCCGAGTCCAGCCGCCTGCCGATCGTCGGCGAGGCGATTCGGCGCAGCTTCAGCCCGGCCGTCAGCCTGGTCGAGATCCGCACGCCGCTCCGCCGGTCGGCGGCAATCGACGCCGTCAGCGAACTCGTCGGACAGCTCGGCTTCAGCATCACCAACGTCGACGGCTTGCGGATCAACGCCGCGCCGGCGCCGCCGACCTGAGGCGAGCCTCGTTTGACGATCCGCCGTCGCGGGCCTATGATGCCGCCAGGATGGTCCGCATGACGAAGTCCGAGCTGCTGGCGATCGCGCGCGGCGACCAACCCGCCGAGACGCTGCTACGCGGCGCCCGGCTGGTCAACGTGCTCTCGGGTGACGTCCACGAGGCCGACCTGGCGCTGGCTGGCGGCGTCGTGATCGGCTGGGGCGACTACACCGCGCACGAGGTGATCGACCTCGCTGGGGCCTGGGTCGCCCCGGGGCTGCTCGACGCGCATGTCCACATCGAGAGCTCCCTGCTGAGCGTCGGCGAGTTCGCCCGGGCCGTCGCGGTGCGTGGCACGACGGGCGCCTTTGTGGATCCCCACGAGGTCGCCAACGTCTGCGGGCTGCCGGGCCTGGAGTATGTCCTGGCAGCGGCGGCGGCGGTGCCGTTGGACCTCTGGGTGAACGTCCCGAGCTGCGTCCCGGCCTCGCCGATGGACGACCCCGGCGCCGTGCTCGACGCCGCTGCCGTGGCGGATCTGCTGGGCCGGCCGGGCGTTCTCGGGCTGGCCGAGATGATGAACTTCCCGGGCACCATCGCCGGCGACCCCGAGATCCTGGCGAAGCTGGCCGCCGCCGGCTCACGGCCAATCGACGGCCACGCGCCGGGGATTCGGGGGCGGCAGATCATGGCCTACAGCCTGGCCGGCCCCGAATCCGACCACGAGTGTACCTCGCCTGAGGAGGCCCTGGAACGGGTCCGGGCGGGCTGCTACCTGTTCGTGCGGGAGGGCTCGGCGACCCGCAACCTGGCGGCGCTGCTGGCCGTCTTGACGCCGGCCAACGCCCGTCGGCTGTGCTTCTGCTGCGACGACATCCAGTCGGCCGACCTGCTGCGCGATGGGCACCTCGACCGGATCGTGCGGCTGGCGATCGGGCTGGGCGTCGATCCCGTGGTGGCGGTTCAGATGGCCACCCTCAACACCGCCGAGCGCTTCCGGGTGGCCGACCGGGTCGGCAGCCTGGCGCCAGGGCGGCAGGCCGACCTGGTGATCCTCGACGACTTGACCACCTTCCAGGTCCGCGAGACCTGGAAGGCCGGCCGCCGCATCGCGACTGCCGGCGCGGCGCTGTTCGAAGCGCCAGCGGTCAGCGATGCGCCGCTCCGGGAGACGGTGCGACTGCGGCCGCTCACCGCCGAGACCTTCCGCCTGCCCTGGGACGGCGGGCCGGTGAAGGTGATCGAGGTCTATCCCAGCCTGATCCTGACGGGCCAGCAGACGGCCCTCCCGCGACTGGTCGACGGCCAGATCGTCAGCGACCCGGACCGCGATCTGCTGCTCGCGGCCTGCCTCGAGCGGCACCGCAGCAGCGGCCTGGTGGGGCTCGGCCTGGTCACCGGGTTCGGCCTGCAGCGCGGTGCCCTGGCCTCGACGGTCGGCCACGACAGCCACAACATCACCGTCGTCGGGGTCACCGACCGGGCGATGCGGCGGGCGGTTGAGGCCATCGTCAACGTCGGCGGCGGGCTGGCCGTGGCCACCGACGACGAGCTGCTGGCGCTGCTGCCGCTTCCCCTGGCGGGGCTGATGAGCGACCAGCCGGTGGCGACCGTGGCAGCCGGCTGCGAGGCGCTGCACGCCGCCGCGCAGGCCCTCGGCACGACGCTGCCCGACCCCTTCATGACCCTCTCGTTCATCTCGCTGAGCGTGATCCCCGCGCTACGGCTGACTCCGCGCGGGCTGGTCGACGTCGGCCAGTTCCGCCTGGTGCCGCTGGGCGCCTAAGCCGGAGCGGACAATCGGACGCCGGCGGGGCAAGATACCGGCGGAAGTGGAGTGCGTACCTCGTGTCGAACCAGCCGAACCCGCGCCCGGGCCAGCCCGAGGGCGGGCCGCTGCGCCAAATGGCGATCTGGCCGCTGCTGATCCTGGTGATGGCCTTGGTGGTGCTGTATGCCAACAGCGTCAACCAGGCCGGTACCCCGCTGGTCGACTACAGCACGCTCGTCGAGCGCGTCGAAGCGGGACAGGTCACCGAGGCGACCATCCTCGACCGCAGCATCGAGGCCAAGTGGCGCGATCCGGCACGGCCGGAACGGACCGAGCCGGCGAAGTTCCAGGTCAACCGCCCAACTGGCGAGCTGGACCGCGACCTGCCGACGCTGCTGGACGCCAACAACGTCACCTTCCGCTTCAAAACGACCTCGCAGTTCGCCTCCACGCTCTACCTGCTGGGGCTGTTCACCGTGATGATCCTGATCGTCACGATGGTGATGCGCCGCGCCAATCCGGCCGAGCGGGCGATGGCTTTCGGCAAGGCCCGCGCGCGGCAGTACGTCGAGCGGGACATCAAGACCAGTTTCGAGGACATCGCCGGGATCGACGAGGCGCGGGCCGAGCTGGTGGAGATTGTCGAGTACCTCCGCACGCCCGAGAAGTTCCGCCGCCTGGGTGGGCGGATCCCGAAAGGCGTGCTGTTGGTCGGCGCCCCCGGCACCGGCAAGACTTTGCTGGCGAAGGCCGTCGCGGGGGAGGCCAAGGTGCCGTTCTTCAGCCTCAGCGGCAGCGACTTCGTCGAGTTGTACGTCGGCGTCGGCGCCAGCCGGGTGCGTGACCTCTTCCGCCAGGCCCAACAGCACTCGCCGTGCATTGTCTTCATCGACGAGCTGGACGCCCTGGGCAAAGCGCGGGGGCAGGCCGTGATCGGTGGCGGGCACGACGAGCGCGAGCAGACGCTGAACCAGTTGCTGGTCGAAATGGACGGCTTCGACTCGGCCAGCAGTGTGATCTTGATGGCCGCCACCAACCGCCCCGAGATCCTCGACCCCGCGCTGCTGCGGCCCGGCCGGTTCGACCGGCAGGTGATGATCCAGGCGCCCGACCTGGCCGGCCGCGAGGCGATTCTGCGGGTCCACATCCGCAACGTCAAACACGACCCGCAGCTCGAACTGCGGCGGTTGGCCGCCCGCACGCCCGGCTTCGTCGGGGCCGATCTCGCCAACGTGGTCAACGAGGGCGCCCTGCTGGCGGCGCGCCGCGATCACCAGCACGTCCTGTTCGAGGACTTCGACGAAGCGATCGACCGCGTGGCGATTGGCCTGGAGCGGCGCTCGCAGGTGATCACCGAGGACGAGAAGCGGATCTTCGCCGTTCACGAGGCCGGCCACGCCGTCGTGGCGACCTTCGCGGAACACGCCGATCCGGTCCACAAGGTCAGCATCATCCCCCGTGGGCTGACCGGCGGGGTGACCTGGTTCGCGCCGGCCAACGACCGGCATGTCTGGACCGAGGCCCAGTTGCGCGACCAGATGGCCTGCCTGCTGGGCGGCCGGGTGGCCGAGCAGGAAGTCCTCGGCACGGCCAGCAGTGGCGCCTCGAACGACATCCAGCGGGTCACCCACCTGGCGCAGTCGATGATCGTCGAGCTGGGCATGTCGGCCGACCTGGGACCCATCAACTACGACCATGGGAGCGCCCGGCGCGACCCGTTCGGCTTCCCGCTGACGCTGCAACGGGCGGTCAGCGAGTCGACCGCGCAGCAGATCGACGCCGAGGTGCGGCGACTGGTGGAGGAAGCCGAGCAGCGGGCGCGGAAGATGCTGGTGGCCCACCGCGCGGAGCTCGACGCCTTGACAGCCCGGCTGCTGGAGGTCGAGACCGTCGACCGCGACGAACTGCGCCACGTGTTGGGTCTGCCGCCGATCGACGAGGCGGCCGAGTTGGCTGTCGGGTGAGCCCAAGGCGCCCGGCGGGAGGGCGCCATGTGGCTCTGGCGGACCGCGCTGCTGACGCTGCTGCTGCTCCCAGCGGCGGCGGCTGACCTCGATCACGACGGCCTCAGCGACGAGCAGGAGGCGCTGCTGGGCAGCGATCCGGCCCACGCCGAGGTCTTCGAGACCATCCACGACGACCGCTCGCGGGCCGCTGGCGACCGCACCGTCAGCGACGACCCGCGTCGCGACATCACCACCGTCGCGGTCGCCCCGGTCGGCGGGCAGCGCTTCATCTGGCGGATCACCTTCGCCGCGGACTACCAGCCCCACAGCGTGCTGCACCTTTATCTGGATGTTGACGGCGACCCCCGGACCGGGCGGCAGAACGGCACTGGCACCGACGCGATGCTCTCGCAGACCGACGGCGCGCCACACTCGTCGGGCTTCGCCGCGACGGGTGAACAAGGCGCCGGACCGGCGGCGCGGTTGGTGGTGGCTGGGCCGCAGGTCTACCTCAGCGGCGACTTGCCGCTGCGGCAACTCGCCGGCCGGTCACGCTACCGGCTGATGGTTCTCTCCGAGCAGCTCGACCCGCACACCGCCGCGGATCAGACGGTCTGGTTGGAGGTCGACGCCCCGCCCGCCAGCCCGCGGCCGTTGCCCAAGCTGGACAGCGACCGGACCAGCGACGAGGGCTTCCGCCCGTTCCGCGGCCTGCCGCAGATCCTGGCGCTCCAGGAGCGCTCCGGCACCGTGGCGGTGAGCATCCGTCAGGCCCAGCTCAGCGGCTTTGTCGAGGACACCTTCACCGAGTACCGCGGCGTGGCGGCGGTGCGGCGGGGTGGGGTGGGCTCCAGCGTCAGCTTCCCCATCCCGCGGGCCGGGCGCTATTGGCTGGGCGTCCAACAGTACGACGGACCCGGCGCCGAAGTCTTCGCGGTGCTGCACAACGACCGGCCGCTCGGCTATGTCAGCGGCACCGCCGACTGCCGTGACCTGGTGCTCCACGGCAGCCTGCAACCGGTGGTGCTGCAGGCCGGCGACCAGATCACCCTGCGCCTGGCGGCGGCGGCCGGCGAGAGCCGCTTGGAAGAACTGCTGCTGCTGCCGGCGGCTCCGCCGGTCTGGCAGCCACGCTACGAGATCCGCCACACGACGCTGTGGGCCGACCAACTGACCTTCACCACGACCTGGCCGGTGGCTGCGGAGATCCGCCTCCGCGACCGCAGCGGCAAGCTGACCACGGTCGTCGAGGAGCGGGCCACCCAGAACCACCGGGTCGCCCTGACGGCGGCGCAAGCGGCGGTGATCGCGGCGCGCACGCCGGGTGGTCAGACGGTCCTGAGCAAGTCGCTGACGGTCCAGCCGCGACACCCGGCCGCGGCCAAGGGCGCCGGCGCGGCCCGGCGCAGCGTGCCCCTGACGCTCTCCGCGGGCGGGCCGTTGCCGGCGGTCGGCTGGCCGGTCACCAGCGGCGTGCCGCTGCCGCCGGGCGACTGGTGGGCCGGCCAGGACGGCGCGCGCCTGCTCGGCGATGGGCAGGTGATCGACGCCCAGTGCGACCCGACGGTCTGGTGGCCGGACGGCTCGGTGCGCTGGCTGCTGTTACGCTTCACGGCCCGCCCGCGGGTGCAGCGGTACGTGCTGGAGTATGGCCGGCAAGTCGCCGACCGCCTGCCCGCGGCGCCCTGGCCGCCCGGCGCGACGGCGCGCTACGGCCACCTCGGCGTCACCGCCGCCGGGATCGGCTACGATCTGAACGGCGACCAGGAGCTTGGTGCCGACGAGTTGACGGTCGACCTGCGGCATGGTGGGCTGGCCTTCGACGGCGCCGACCGGGGCGGTCCGGCGCCGGTCACCGCGCGGCGCCAGGAGTTCGGCGCCGCGCGCGGGCGGGTGGTGGTCAGCGGCACCACCACACCCGACGCCGCCCAGTTCGGCTGGGAGCTGGACGCCGAGTTGTTCGCCGAGGTGCCGGTGGTGCGGCTCTACCACACCATCACCAACGCCGATCCGCGACAGCTCTTCAGCACACTGCGCCGCTGGAGCCTGCCCCTGACGCTACGCGGGGCGACCGCGCAGTTGGGCGACGCCGCGGGCCAGCCGGGCAGCGGCCTGTCCCTGCGGCAGGTCGACGACACCCGCTATGAGCTGCAGCGCGGCGGCCAGGCGGCCGGGAGCGGGCACCGTGCCGCCGGCTGGGCAGCGGTCGACCTGCCCGGCGGTCCGGCGGCGGTGATCCCGCGGGCCTTCTGGCAGCACTGGCCGAAGGGCCTGGCCGTCGACGCCCAGGGCGTCCGGCTGGACCTCTTGCCCGACATCCGCGACGTCGCCTACGGGACCGACTGGTACGACCCCAAGAAGCCCGACCACCGGCTCTACTACTGTTTCGAGAAGGGCGCCTACAAGCTCAAGCTGGGCTGCTCGAAGCGGCAGGAGCTGTGGCTGACCTGGGGCATCGCCCCGGCGGTCGCGGCGGCCCTGGTTGAGCAGCCGCCGCTGCTGGTGGCCAGCCCGGCCTGGTACCAGCAAAGCCGGGCCTTCGGCGAGATCAGCATCAACACGCAGCAGGTCTACCCGAGCTACGAACCGGCCATGGACCGGGCGCTGGACGCCTACCTGGCCTCGCGCGAGCAACTGCGTGAGTACGGCTTCCTGAACTTCGGCGACTGGTACGGCGAGCGGGGCACCAACTGGGGCAATATCGAGTACGACACGCAGCACGCCATGCTGATGCAGTTCGCCCGCGGCGGCCAGCGCCGCTGGTTCGATGTCGCCGAGCAGGCCGAGCGGCACAACATGGATGTCGACACGGTCTGGGCCGGCCCCAACGCTGGCCTGGTCTACGCCCATTGCCTGGGCCACGTGGGCCATTACCTGTCCCAGCCCGTCGGCCAGGAGGGCACCGCCGGGGGCGGCTTCACCGCCAGCCACACCTGGTGTGAGGGCCACTGCGAGTACGCCGCGCTGACCGGCGACGAGCGCGCTCTGACCACCGCCCGGATGATCGCCGACGCCTATGCCCGCAAAACCGACGCCAACTACGACTACACCAACGGTCGTGACAGCGGCTGGCACCTGCTCTTCACGCTGGCGGTCTACGAGTACACCGGCGATCCCTACTACCTCAACTGCGCCCGGCTGATTGTCGACCGGGTCGTCGAGCGGCAGACGCCGAACGGCGGCTGGGACCGGATGATGGTGCCCGGCCACTGTCTCTGTGAGCCGCCCCGCCACCGCGGCGAGGCGGGCTTCATGGTCGGCGTGCTGCTCAGCGGGCTGAAGGCCTACCACCAGTTGGAGCCCGACCCGCGCATCCCGCCGCTGCTGTACCGGGCCTCGAAGTGGCTGATCCGCGATATGTGGACGCCGGCGGTGAAGGGCTTCCGGTACACCAGTTGCCCGCACAGCAGCGCCGGCGGGCCCTGGAGCAATCCCCTGCTGTTCGAGGGCATCGCCTACGCCAACCGCTTCCATCCCGATCCCGCGGTGGAGGAGGTCCTGCGGGTTGGCTGCGAGGCGGCCTATGCCAACATCAGCGCCTTTGGCAAGGGCTTCAGCCAGCAGTCGCGTTGCTCACCGCGCATCTTGTGGGACATGGAACGGCTCGCCGCCCGCGACCGCGCCCGTGGTCTGCCGACCGCCGACGCCGGCCCCGACCGGCAGTTGGCCGACGGAGCGGGCGACCGGATCACGCTCGACGGCACGCGCTCGCGGGACCTGGCGCCGGGCAAGCTGGTGCGTTACGAGTGGGATCTCGGCGACGGCCGGCGGCTGAGCGGAGCACGGGTCGTCGCCACCTTCGCCAAGGCGGGCAGCTACCCGGTGGTCCTAACGGTCACCGACAACGCCGGCCTGGCAGCCCGCGACTCGCTCCTGGTGACGGTCGCCCCGGCCTGGGTCCGGGCGCTCGATCCGCGGAGCCTGACACGGATCGAGGCGGAGGCTTTCACGGCCCAGGGCGGCGGCGCGGTGCGGGTCGAGCGGGGCCGGATCGCCGCCAGCGGCGCGATGGTCACGGGTTGGCACGCCGAGTTGGGGCATTGGCTGGAGTGGACGCTGCCGGTGGCGGTAGCCGGGCGTTACCGCCTGGCGCTGCGCTACTGCAGCGACTCCCCGCAGCCGCGCCGCAAGGTGGAGCTGAACGGCCAGGTCCCGCGGCCCGACCTGGCCACGGCCGGCTTCGCCCGCACCGGCGGCTTCTGCACGGCCACCGACGACTGGCAACTGGCCCTGCTCGGCGGCGCCGAGCAACCCGTCACGCTGGACCTGCCGGCAGGCCCGGCCCAACTCCGGCTGACCAACCTCGGCGACGGGATGGGCCTGGACTACCTGCTGCTGATCCGGCAGCCCTGAGCAGCGGCGGCTAGAGCTTCTTGACCGGCACCGCGGCCGGCAAGGACAGCCGGGCGCTGCCGGTGCGCTCGTAAGAGATGGTGATCCGCGGCAGCATCACGCCGTTGTTCTGGGTCCACAGTCCGAGGTGTCCCGCCGGTAGCGGCTGCGCGTCGCGGGCCTCCAGGATCAGTTGGCCGTCCACATACAGCAGCAACTGCGGCCCGTGCCGCTCGCAGCGCACGTTGGCCCAGCGGTTGTGGCCGCGGGTGAACAGCCGGAAGCGGTCGTTGCGGGCGACCAGTTGGCCCTTCCGTCGAATCTCGGCGCCGCCGGCGGCCGGGCCGACGACAAAGGCGTAACCGCTGTCGACCGACTTGCCATCGCCGCAGAGCACGGCGTTGAAGTCGCCGACGCGCTCCTTCTGGCCGAAGGTGCTGTCGAGCATCTTCGGGCCGGCGTAGAAGTCGAGCACCTGGTCACCCTCCAGGGGCTGCTTCAGCCAGATGCTCGCCACGCCGCGCGCCAGGCCGCCGAACCAGGACCAGTCGGGCGTGCAGGACCAGCGGTTGGTGACGTCCCACTCCCCGGAACTGACCCACCAGTCGACTGGCGCGGCGTCGAAGGTGAAGTCCACCAGGTTGCCACTGGCGAGGTCGACCGCCGAGACCTTCGGCAGCCAGCCGTCGGCCAGGAACGCCACGCGGCCGCCGCCCGGCAGCACGTTGGGCGAGCAACTGACCACCTGCTGCTGATTCACGAGGCCGCTGATCTGCTCGCCGGCGCGCTTCAGACTGACCCGGAAGGGCGCCGCGAAGGGCACCGCGGCGCGGGCCACCGGTTTGCCCCAGCGGAGCATCTGCACCGTCGCGCGCGCGCCATCGCGCTGGACGTCAACGCCGTAGCCGGTAGTCGGCGAACGGCCGTCGCCGTCACAGACCAACTGCGCGGCGGCCCCGTCGGGCAGACTGCTGAGGTCGAAGTCGACCCGCACGTCGCCGAAGAAGGTGTTGCGGCGCCAGAACGCCCCGGCGGTCTCGGGGTCCGGCTCCCACGGGGTGGCCGGGCCGGCCCACGAATCGACGTCCATCAGGCCAGCGTAGTCGGGGACCTGGCCGACCAGGCGCGCCTCGCGCTCGACCGCGTCGGCCACCGACTCGACCGCGACATCGTCAAACCGCGCGGCGCACTCCTCGGCATAGAGCGCGATCTTGCCGCTGGTGAAGGAGGTGTCGGTCGCCCGCAGCACCACCACGCCGTCGACGCGGACTTCGCAGCGGCCGGTCTCGGCGGTGCAGTCGACCTGGTACCACTGGTTCTGCTGCAACCCGCCGCTGACGCTGGCCAGCGTGGTGATGCGGCCGGCCTGCAGCTTCTGCAGCCGGAAGCCGTCCGGCTCCGGGCGTTCGCCGTCGCGCACCCGGGCCACGAAGCGGAGCTGGTTCTCGGCATCCTGCGCCAAGACCCCGAGGCCGATCAGGCCGCCGGCCGAACCAGGGCGGAGCGCCGCGCTGAAGCGGTACTCGTCCCAGAACGGGTACCCGTTGAGCGCCCAGGCCGGGGTGTCGGCCTGGATCTTGTAGCTGAACGGGTTGGCGCCCATGTCGGGGTTCTGGACCGGTGCGGTCTCCCAACGGCCGCCGCTGGTCTCCCAGCCGCCCTGCTGGTCGTTGGTGCGCATGAAGTCGTCGGTGAACCAGACCGGCTCGACGCCCTGGAACTCAAACTCCTCGCCGACACCCTTCAGGCCCACCTGGCCGTGGTGCAGGCCGCTCAGGTCGGCGGTCGCCAGGGTACTGCCGGCCAGCACCACCAGCTTGCGGCTGCGGACTTTCAGGACGACCGGCGTGCCGGCGGTCAGGGCCACCTTCTGGCTGAGCAGCCCGCGCGCCCGACCCGCGCTGGTCCGTGCCGCGCTGACGGCGCTGGGCGTCAGCGACACCTTCACGAAGTTGGCGCTGTTCCAGTAGTTCAAGACCACCTCGGCGCCGCCCCGGGGCAGCTTCAGGCGGAGGTCGTACTCTTCGGACGGCTCGGCCTCGGCCAGCGTGTAGCCGGCCGGCAGCTTGCCGCGAGTCCCCGGCCCGAGCGGCCGCGGCGGGGCGTCGCCAACCGGCTCGGCGGCGGGCGGCTCGTCGGCCGGCAGGGCCTCTTTGCGGTCATCCTGCGTGCGGAGGCTCTGCTTGCGGCCGAGATGCGGCCCTTCCGGCGCCAGTTGCGGCACCGCGCGGCCCTTCGAAAGCACCCGCACCAGGCCCAGCAGCAGCGCGTCGTAGTCCTCGCCCAGCACCGACGTGGCCAGCCCCAGGGCGGGCCCGCAGAGCGCCAGTTGCCCACCGCCGCGGGGCATCACGACAATCGCCGGGGCCGGCGGGCCGGTGTCCGGGCGCTCGAGGCGGCGGTCGCCGCCACCAAACAGCTCGCGGGGATCGACCCGCTCGCCGAGCGGCGTCGAGGCGGTGAACTCGACCAGCGTCTGGGCTCCCGAATCGGGCGGCACGTAGGGGATGAAGGACATCCGGCTGGCGGGCCAGCCGCCCGACTCGACCACATCGGCGGCCAACGGGCTGCCGGCGGCGGGTCGAAGTGGCGACCGCGAGCGGCCGCTCAAGCCGAGCAGCGACCCGCCCCGCGGCGGCGCGCCGCGGTTCAGCCAGTCGCGCAGCACCATCGATGGCGAACTGAAGTCGAGCAGCACGGCGCCCCCGGCCGCCAGCACCTTGTCGAAAGCCGCGCCATAGTCGGCCATCGTGGTCGGCGCGCCGGCCACCAGGACGACCTGGTACTTCGCCAGCGCGGCCGGGTCGGCCAACTGGTCGTCGCTGAGCAGGTCGCGCGGCAGGCCGAAGCGGGCCAGCGTGCCGACGTAGCCGGTCGGGAAGGCGCCGCCGACGGCGATCCGACCGGGGCCAGGACGAGTCTGCGCCGCCGCCGGCAGTGTCAGCAGCCACGTCGTCAGCAAGGCGTAGCGGAAGCCGCGGGAACGCATCGGAAGCCCCATGGTCGAAGGTACCATGGTGGAAAGACGCCGGATTCGCAAGTGCGGTTCGCCGCTCCCTTTCCCCATCGTGCGAGCGGCGTTATGCTGGCAAGTGGAAGGTGGGACACCGTGAAGCTGCGTCCTGTTTGGCTCGTCTTAGCCGTTGGCCTGGCGCTCGCCCCGTTGGGGGCCGCCGGCCCGAAGCGCTGTGCCATCACCATCGACGACGGGCCTCGTCCCGACTTCATCCCGGCCGCGCTCGACCTCTTCGACCGTTACGGCGTCAAGGTCACCTTCTACAATGTCGGCCAGAACGTCAAAGCCTACCCGAAGCTGACTGCGGAGTGCGCCCGCCGGGGCCACGAGATTGCCAACCACAGCTACAGCCACCCGGTGCTGCCGCGCCTCAGCGCGGCGGGGATTCGCAGCGAGCTGGAGCGCACCAGCGCCGCCATCGAGGCGGTCACGGGCCGCCCGGTCGAGCACTTGCGCCCGCCCTACGGCGCGGTCAGCAGCCGCGTGCGGCAAGTCGCCAAGGAGCTCGGCCTGACCGTCGATCTGTGGACCATCGACCCGCTCGACTGGCAGGGCAGCGCCACCGCCGACCGGACCGCCAGCCGGGTGCTCTCGCACCTGCACTCGGACGCGGTGATCCTGATTCATGAGGTGCAGCCCACCTTGCGCGCCCTGCCGGCGATTCTCGACGGCCTGCGGGAGCGCGGCTACGAGGTGCTGACCTACGGCGAGCTGCAGGCGCTGACCGCGCAGGACGAGCCTGGAGCCCAGCGGACCATCACCATCGAGTGCGGTGCCGGTGACGACGACCGCGCGAAGCTCGGCCGCGGCTGTGGCTACGCGCTCGAACGCGGGCTGCGGGCGGCGGCGCCGCCCGGCTGGAGCGGTGACGGCGAGTTGCGCTTCAAGCTGCTGGTCCCGCGGGCGGTCAGTGGCACGTTGCAGGTCTTGTTGACCGGCGCGAAGACCGCCGGGCAGTGCGCCGTGACGCTGAACGGCGCGGCGCTGGGCACGTTCAGCGGCGGCCAGCGCCTGAAGGCCGCCGTGACGCCCGCCGAGACCGCACACGGCGAGTTGCTGGTCACCGTTCGGGGCGCCCAGCCACAGGTCGGCCTGGTGACCTTCGACGCGCAGGCAACGCGGCGCTGAAACCTGGCAGGAGAACTCAGCAGGCTGCCGAATCGGGCGGCATGACTGATTCGGTACCTGCTGTCGTCCCTGCCGAGAACACGGCGGTTCGCGCGCGCGCGGTGATCACGGCGCTGCTGATCATCCCGGTCAACGCGTTCTGGGTCTCCTACATGGAGGCCATCAAGTACACCGGCCACCCGACCACCTACTCGCTGTTCTTCAACGTGGTCATCCTGCTGGCCGTGTTGCTGGTGATCAACACGCTCTGCGCCCGGATCGGCCGGGCCCCGTTCAGCCGCGCCGACCTGCTGGTGATCTACTTCATGGTCGCCCTCGCCACCGCGCTGGTGGGGCACGACCAGGCGCAGGTCCTGATCGGCGTGCTGGCCTACCCGATCTTCAAGGCGACGCCCGAGAACCAGTGGGCCATCGCCTTCGGCGAGCGGCTGCCGAAGTACCTCATTCCGCGCGATACCACCGCGCTGGAGGCCTTCTTCGTGGGGCACGCCAGCCTCTGGGAGTTCGGCCGCGCATGGGTCGTGCCGTTGACCTGTTGGGGCGCCTTCACGCTGCTGCTGCTGTTCACGCTGGTCTGCCTGAACACCATCATTCGCCGGCAATGGGTCGAGAGCGAGCGGCTGACCTTCCCGCTGGTGGCGCTGCCGCTGGAGATGATCCAGCCCGACCTGCGCTTCTTCCGGCACCGCCTGATGTGGGTCGCCTTCTGCATCCCCTGCTTCATCAACGTCGTCAACAACCTTAACCAGTGGATGCCGGGCGTGCCGGCGATCCAGACCCGCACCTGGACGATTGGGCAGTTCCTGGCCAATCGCCCGTGGAACGCCATCGGCGGCACGCCGATGTACATCTTCCCCTTCGCGATTGGCATCGGCTACCTGCTGCCGCTGGATGTGCTGGGCAGCAGTTGGATGTTCTTCCTGTTCTGGAAGGCGCAGACCATCCTCGCGGTGGCGACCGGCTTCTCGTCGGGTCACCCGAACGCGCCGTACGTGCCGGAACAGGCCTATGGCGGCTACCTCGGCCTGGCGGCGGTCACGATCTACGCTGGGCGGCACCACCTGCGGCGGGTGATCGCCTGCAGCTTCGGCCGCGATCCGGAGTATGCCGCCAGCCGCCAAGAGGGTCTGCCGTACCCCGTGGCCTTCTGGGGCTTCCTGGTCGGCTTTGCGCTGCTGACCTGGTTCGCGATGCGGCTGCGGATGGACTTCTGGCCGGTCGTGGCGTTGTTCGTCGGCTACTTCGGGATCAGCCTGGCGGTCGACCGGCTGCGCGCCGAGTTTGGCTCGCCGACCCATGATCTGCACAACGCCTATCCCGGCGAGTTGCTGCCACGGATCTTCGGGCCGCTGAGCTTCTCACCGGCTACGATGACCGGCTTTGCGCTGTTCTTCTGGTTCAACCGCGCGCACCGCTCGCATCCCATGCCGATCCACCTGGAAGGCCTGGTGGCCGGCTGGCGGACCGGCGTCAACCTGCGCCGGCTGACCTTCGCGATGGGCCTGGCGGCGTTCGTGGGCATCATCTCGGCCTACGTCGCAGTGCTGCAGCCGCACTACGACCGCGGTGCCGACAGTGCCAAGGTCTGGCAACTGCTGCGCCACTTTGGCAACGAAGCCTGGGGCCGGCTGGCCAACCACCTGCTGGCCCCGCGGCGGCCCGAGCCGGCCAGCCTGGTGGCGATGATCATCGGTTTCGTGAACTGCGTGGCGCTGTTCCTGCTGCGGATCCGAATGGTCGGGTTCCCGCTGCATCCGGTCGGGCTGGCGGTCAGCAGCAGTTGGAGCATGGACCAGGTCTGGCTGTCGCTGTTCATCGCCTGGGGTTGCAAGTCGGCAATCATCCGGGCCGGCGGGCTGAAGCTCTTCCGCGCCGCGGTGCCCTTCTTTCTGGGCCTGATCCTGGGCGACTTCCTGAGCGGCGGGTTGTTCAACATCGTCGGCATCTTCCTCGATCTGCCGGTCTATCACTTCCTCGGTTAGCCGGTCCGGCAGCGGCATTGACGCTGTTTGGGCCGAATGCTAGACTGGCGACCCGAGGTGAGGCGGCAGGCATGAGCGATGGGCCGATCATCAAGGGCGACTACCCCGATCCGGCGGTGGTCGCCCGTTTCACGGGGCGCGACCTGGAGTTGCCCGACATCCTGGCCCTCTTGCCGCACCGCCCCCCGTTCCTGTTCGTGGACCGTGTGATCGACCTGGTGCCCGCCCGCAGCGCTGTTGGGCTGAAGGGTGTGACCATCGGCGAGCCCTACTTCCCGGGCCACTTTCCGGGTCAGCCGGTGATGCCGGGGGTGCTGATCCTGGAGGCGCTGGCCCAGGTCAGCGGGATCGTGCTGTTGACCGGCGTCGAGCGCGGTGAGCGGCTCTGTTACTACACGGGCATCAACGATGCCAGGTTCATCAAGCCGGTGCGGCCAGGGATGCTGCTGGAACTGGCCGTCGAGGGACGCCGCATGGTCAGCCGCTTCGGCAAGTTGATGGCCACCTTGGCGATGGAGGCCCGGGTCGACGGGCAAGTGGTCGCCGCAGCCGAAGGCTCTTTCGCGCTGGTCTAGGCGAGGGCGAGGCAGGCGTTACGACATGAGCAGCATTCACCCCACCGCGATCGTCGATCCCGGGGCTCAGCTCGGGCTCGACGTGACCATTGGCGCGTTCAGCATCATTGAGCCTGGCGCCGTGATCGGCGACCGTTGCAGCGTCGGTGCGCACGCCGTGATCTGTTCACGGACCACCCTGGGCGCCGACTGCGTGGTCCACCACGGGGCCATTCTAGGCGGGCCGGCGCAGGACCTGAAGTGCGATTCGGTCGACACCCGCCTGGAGATCGGCGAGCGCAACACCTTCCGGGAGTACGTCACCGTCCACCGCAGCAATCACGAGGGTGGGGTGACCGTGATTGGCTGCGACAACTACCTGATGGCGCAGTCGCATGTCGGCCACGATGCGATTGTCGGCAACCACATTCAGATGGCCAACCAGGTGGCGCTGGGCGGCCACTCGGTGGTCGACGACCGGGCCGTGTTGGGGGGGCTGGTCGGCGTCCACCAGCGCGTGCGGGTCGGCACGATGGCGATGGTCGGCGGCATGAGCGGCCTGGTGACGGACTTGCCGCCGTACTGCGTGGCGCAGGGTATGCCGGCCAAGATTCACGGGCTGAACGTGATCGGCTTGCGCCGCAACAGCGTCGGGCCGGAGGCGCGCCGGGCGCTGCAGACCGCCGTGCGGGAGCTGTTCCTGGCCCAGCGCCACCGCGGTCGGGTGTTGGAGGAGTTGCTGACCAGCCTGCCTGACCTGCCCGAGGTGCGCACGCTGCTGACCTTCGTGCAGGCGATCCAAGCCGGCCGCAACGGTCGGCAGTTGGAGCGCTAAGGTGGCCAGCGACCGCGCCTCGGCGGGACGGCGGCTGTGGCTGGCGGCCCAGCCGTACCGCCCCACGCTGGTGATCGCCCTGCTCGCCTCGGCGGCCAACAGCGCCATCATGTCCTTCACGATGGTCGTCCTGCGGGGGCTCGGTGAGCAGTTCAGCGCCGGCGTCGACCCCACCGCGCTGGGCGGCACCATGCAACTGCTGGTGCTGCTCGGCGTCAGCATCGCGATCGTCGACTTCCTCTATCTGTACCTCAGCGACCGCGTCGGGCAGAGCGTCGCGCGGGACATCCGGGGACAGCTCTTCCGCCGCCTGCAGCACCTCTCGCTGAGCTACTTCGAGGACCAGTCGACCGGCGCGCTGATGTCCCGGGTGACCAACGACGTCAGCGTGCTGCAGAACCGTCTGAGCTACGAGCTGGCCCGCCTGGTGAAGTGCCCGCTGGCGATTCTCGGGCTGGTCGGGTTCATGGTCTGGACCAACCCCCGCCTGATGCTCTCGGCGGCGCTCACGATGGCTCTGCTGGCGCCCTTGCTGACGCGGTCGAGCCGCCTGATGAAGCGCCACACGACGGGGTTGCAGGAGCGCCTCTCGGACCTCACCGCGCGCCTGCAGGAGAGCCTGGCGGCGATTCGGGTGGTGCAGTGCTTCGGCGCGACGGACCTCGAGATCGAGCGCTTCGAGGTCGAGAACGCCGCGGTCCGCCGGGCCGCGATGCGCACCGTGCGGGTACGGGCGCTGTTGCAGCCGTTGACGCAGTTGATTGGCCTCGGCGGCCTGGCCGTGCTGTTCTGGGTGGGCAGCCGCGAGATCCAGGGCGGGCGGGCCAGCGGGGCCGATGTCGTGACCTTGATGGCGGCGATGCAGCTCGTGGTCACCAACTTCAAGGAGTTCGGTCGGGCGCGCCTGGCGCTCAGCGAGTCGTTGGCCGCCGCGGAGAAGATCTACGAAGTGGTCGACCAGCCGAGCGACATTGTCGATGCCCCCGGCGCGGGCGATCTGGCGCCCGGGCCGGGGCAAGTCACCTTTGCGGGCGTGGCCTTCCGGTACCGCACCGGCCACGAGGTGCTCCGGGGGATCGACCTGGAACTGCGCCCCGGCGAGGCGGTCGCTGTGGTCGGGCCGTCGGGGTCTGGCAAGTCCACCCTCGCCAACCTGATCCCGCGGCTCTACGACCCGACCAGTGGCGCGGTTCGGATCGACGGGGTGGATGTCCGGACGGTCACCCTGGCCTCGCTGCGGCGGCAGATCGGGATCGTGCCGCAGGAGACCGTGCTGTTCCGCGGCACGGTCCACGAGAACATCGCCTACGGCAAGCCGCAGGCCAGCCGCGAGGAAGTGGTCGAAGCGGCCGTCGCGGCGAACGCCGACGCGTTCATCCGAGCGCTGCCCGAGGGCTACGAAACGCGGGTCGGCGAGCGCGGCAAGACGCTGTCGGGTGGCCAGGCCCAGCGGGTGGCGATTGCCCGGGCGATTCTGCGCGACCCGCGGATCCTGATCTTGGATGAGGCCACCAGCTCGCTCGACAGCGAGAACGAGGCCCTGGTGCAGGAGGCCCTGGAGCGGCTGATGCGCGACCGCACGACGTTGGTGATCGCGCACCGGCTGAGCACCATCCAGAACTGCGCGCGGATCGTCGTGCTGGGTGAGGGGCGGATCCTCGAGTTGGGCACCCACGCGGAACTGCTGGCGGCGCAGGGCGCCTACTACCGGGCCTACGGCCTGCAGGGAGGGTTCCCGGCGTGATGCCAGGCCCTGGGCATTTCCTGCTGCTGCTGCTGCTCGGCGCCCTGGCCTGGCTGGGCCGGTTGCTGACGGTCAAGCTGCTGGCCCGCGAGGGGCTCCGCGAGCGGTTCGGCGGCTTGCCGGCCGACCTCGTGGCGCGCTGCCAGGGGCGCGAAGTGGTCTGGGTCCACGCCGTCTCGCTCGGCGAGACCATCGCCGCCCGGCCGCTGCTGGCCGAGTTGCGGCAACGGCGGCCAGGCGCCGTGCTGCTGCTGTCGCACTGGACCGAGACCGGTCGCGAGGCCGCCCTGGCGGCCGGGGCCGAAGGGCTGTTCTACAGCCCGCTCGACCTGCCGTGGGTGGTGCGCCGGGTGCTGCGGCAACTCCGGCCGGCGCTGCTGGTGACCATCGACACCGAGTTCTGGCCCAACCTCTACCGCCTCAGCGCCGCGGCCGGCGTGGCGCTGGCCTGCGCCAATGGGCGGATCAGCGACAAGTCGTTCGGTCGCATTCAGCGCTGGCGGGTGGCCTGGTTCTACCGCTGGGTGCTGCGCTTCCCCGACCGGCTGCTGATGCAGTCGGCCGAGGACGCGGCCCGCGCGGTGCGGCTCGGTGCGCCTGGGGCGCGGGTGACGGTGGCCGGCAACCTGAAGTTCGACGAGGCGCACCCGGTGGTGTCGGCCGAGCGGTTGCAGCAGTGGCGGACGATCCTGGGCCTGCAGCCGGCGGAGCCGGTGCTGCTGGCCGGGAGCACCGGCCCCGGCGAAGAAGAGGTCCTGCTGGCGGCCTGGCAGGCGCTGCGTCCACAGTTTCCGACGCTGCGGCTGGTGCTGGTGCCGCGCCACATCGACCGGGCCGCGGAGATCCTGGCCCGCATCGCGGCACTCGGCGCGGTCGGCCTGCGGCGCAGCGAGCTGCCGGCGCGGGCGGCCGAGAGCGGCGCCGCGCGGGCGGTGATCGTCGGTGACACGACCGGCGAGTTGGGCGAGCTGTACGCGGTCGCGACGGTCGCCTTCGTCGGCCGCAGCCTGGTCAACCTGGGTGGCAGCAACGTCCTGCAGGCGGCGGCGCAGGGCAAGCCGGTGCTCAGCGGACCGTTCGTGCAGAATGTCCGCGACAGCGTGCGATTGTTGTGCGAGGGTGGGGTGGCACAGATCGTGCGGGACGCCGCCGAACTGCAGGCGGTGGCGGCGGGCTGGCTGGGCGACGCCGCCGAGTTGGAGCGCCTGGCGGACCGCGCGCGGGAGCTGGTGGTCGCCAACCGGGGCGCCACCGCGCGCACCGCGCAGGCCCTCGTCGAGTTGCTCGATGCCCGCTGACGCCCGCCCGCCAGCCGCGGCGCCGTCTCGACCAGCCGGCCGGCCGACGGTCGCCGACTGGTTCCACGCGACGGTCTCCGGCGAACGCCGCGGGCTGGGTCCGAGCCTCACGCGGGCGCTGCTGCGCGGCGCCAGCCAGGGCTATGCGCTGGGCCTGACGGCGCGCGACCTGACCTACCGCTGCGGCCTGGTCCGTCCGCTGCAGGTCGACGCGCGGGTCATTTCGGTGGGCAACCTGACACTCGGCGGGACCGGCAAGACGCCGGCCGTGATGCACCTCGCGAAGCGCTTCCACGACGCCGGCGAGCGGGTCGCGATCCTGATTCGGGGCCACGGCGGCGAGCGGCTGAGCGGGGTCAACGTGGTCCACGACGGCGTCAACCGCCTGCTCGGCGTGGCCGAGGTGGGCGATGAGCCCGTGCTGCTGGCGGAACGCCTGCGCGAGGTGCCGGTACTGGTCGGCAAGGACCGCCGCCTCACCGCGAGTTACGCCGTCGAGCGCTTCGATGCCACCGTGCTGCTGCTCGATGATGGGTTCCAGTACCGCAAGCTGGCCGTCGACGATCAAATCGTGCTGCTCGACGCGACGCAGCCGTTCGGCAACGGGCGGCTCTTCCCGGCCGGGGTGCTGCGCGACCCGCCGAGCTACCTGGCGCGGGCCGACCAGGTCTGGCTGACACGCACCGACCACCCCGCGGCGCTGCCGGCGGAGCAGGTCCGCGCCGAGGTCGCCCGGCACGCCCCGCAGGTGCCAGTCTACCGCACGCGCCACCTGCCGGCGCGGCTCTGGCAGTTCCCCAGCGGCCAGCCGCTGGAGCTGGCGCAGCTCCGACAGCGCCGTGTGATGGCGATGGCCGGCATCGGCAACCCCGGCGCGTTCTTCGCGACGCTCGACGAAATGCAGCCGGCGGCGGTGATTCAGGAACCCTTTCCCGACCACCATCGCTTTGAGCGTGATGAGATCACCGCGGTGCGGCAGCGGGCGGTGGCGTCCGGCTGCGACGCGGTGGTGACCACCGAGAAGGACGCCGTCCGCCTGGAGCTGTGGCCGGCTGGCGGGCCGGAGCTGTGGGTGCTCGGGATTGAGCTGGTCTTCGACGGCGCTGCCCCGACCTTTGAGGCAGGAGGCCCGGACGAGCCTGCGAAGTGACCGCTGATGGGAGAAGCGACGATGCGGGATCCCGACGGACCAGCCGTCGCGGAAGCCATCGCCGAGTTGCGCGAGGCCGCGCTCGGCTGCGTTGCCTGCCAGCTGCAGGCCGACCGCACGCAGGTCGTCTTCGGGTGCGGCAACCCGGCCACGCCGATGGTGCTGGTGGGGCAGTCGCCCGGCGAGCAGGAAGACCAGTCGGGCGAGCCCTTTGTCGGTCGCGCCGGGCAACTGCTCACGGAGTGCCTCGCACGGTGTACCATCCAGCGGCGGCACGTCTGGATCACCAACATCGTGAAGTGTCGGCCCTGGACCCGCACCGAGCGCGGCAAGGGGCGCAACCGCGACCCGGAGGAAGATGAGATCCAGGCCTGCCGGCAGTGGATCGAGGCCGAGCTGGCGTTGATCCGGCCGAAGGTGATTGTCTGCATCGGCAAGCCCTCGGCGGAGTTGGTGCTGGGTCGGCCGATCCCGATCTCGCAGGTCCGCGGACGCTGGTTTGTCGACCACCGCTTTCGGCCGGCCTGGGTGATGCCGGTGCTGCACCCGGCGTACATCGTCCGCAAGCAGGGCCAGGCCGACTATGAGCCGCTCTGCCAGCAGCTGGCGGACGATCTCGAGACGGCGCGACAGAAGGCCCGGCAGTTGCTGAAGGAGCCGGTGCAGCCGACCGCCGCGGAGCTGGCGAACGCCGAGCCGACGGCGCCGGATCCGCTGGACGAGGCCGATCAGCCGAGCCTGTTTGACGCCTGAGGGCGGTGCGGGCCACGGGACTGGGAGTGAGGGAGCGTGCGATGAGTGCCCTGGGTGAGCCCTGTAAGACGCTCGGCGTGCGGTGGGAGCGGCATACCAACCTCCTGCTGGCCGGGCTGCTGAACGTGCTGCTATGGACCTGGCTGGTGGCCACTGGCCGGGTTTGCGTGGCCGGCTACGTGGTGGTCGTGCTGCTGACCAAGGCGATGGTCGCGGCGGTGATGCTGCCGGCGGCCGCGCGTCGGGTGACCCTGCACGAGCACGGGCTGGTGGTCCAGAGCTGGAGCGGGCTGCACAGCTTCCTGTTCAGCGAGCTGGAGGCGGTCTATCTGGCGCTCTGGCCGCGGCCGCTGCCGCTGCCCGGCGAGCCGCCGGTGTCGCGGGTGCTGCGCCTGCAGGCCGGGCCACGGATGGCCAGCGTGCTGGACGACATCGAGGACTTCGACGGCGTGCTGGACGTTGTCAGCAACGCTGTCAACACCAACCTCGGCGCGCGGGTGACCGCCGACTTCGACGCCGGCCGCGAGGTCTGGTTCGGCCCGCTGCAGCTCCACCGCGAGCGCGGTGTCAGCGTGGGTGAGCGGACCATCGCCTGGGCCGACCTCGGTGCGGTGGGCGTGGATCGGGGGCACCTGGTGCTGGGCGACGGCCTGCGCGTGCGGTTCGGCGTGATCGCCAATCCGCAACTGCTGCTGCGGCTGTTCGACCAGCAGGGCGTCAACCTGTCCGGGCTGCGTGAGGCGCTGGCCGGGCAGGCGACGGGCCGGAGTGAGGCTGACGCCGCGGCAAGTGACGCGGTAGAATAGGCATAGGGCGCCGGGCGCCGGGTCAAGGAGACGACCGTGGGTATCGGTCAGCGGATCAGCCGGATCATCAAGTCGAACGTCAACGACCTTCTCTCGGCCGCCGAGAATCCCGAGAAGCAGCTCGACCTGGCGATCACCGAGATGGAAGATCTGCTGCGCCAGGCGAAGCAGCAGCTCGTCGATCAGCTCGCGGTCGAGAAGCGCCTGCAACGACAGCTCGACGAAGCCGACGAGATGGCCAAGATGTGGGCGCAGCGGGCGCAGGTGGCGGTCGACAGCGGCAGCGACGAACTGGCGCGCGAGGCGCTGCGCAAGAAGCGCAACTACGATGAGCTGGGGAGCGAGTACGACAAGCAGCTCTTCGAGCAACAGCGCGCGGTGGACGAGTTGCGGGTGCAGTACAAGGAGTTGGAGCAGCGCATCAAGGACTTCCGCGAGCGGCGCCGCGGGATTGGCACCGAGCGGGTCCGGCGGGAGCGCGAAGGCGAGCGGACCGCTCGCACCGCTCCGCGGCGGATCGATGCCTCGGCGCTGCGGGACCGCAGCGCCTTCGACAAGTTCGAGGAGATGGCCGACAAGGTCGAGGACCTCGAAGCACGCACCCAGGCGGAGCGCGAGCTGACTGACTATCTCGAGCCCGACGACACCCTCGCCGCGAAGATCGACGCCGCCGCCGACCGTGGCCGGCCGCGGCGCAGCGAGGACGAGGTCAACGTCGACATCGAGCTGGAGCAGATGCGCCGCCGCGTCGGCCGGCCGGCCGCACCGCCGCCGCCGACCGCGCCGACGCCGCCCCGGGCGCCCGGTGAGCGGCTCTCGCAACGGCGTGGCGCGACCCCGCCGGCCGAGAACGCCCCGCCGGCGGATCTGCCGCCCCGGCGCGATCCGAACGCGCCGCCTCCGGAGGATGACGACGACGGCTGGGGCCGGCGAGTCGAGCTGTAGACATGAGCATCTTCCGCGACCTGCGTAACGCCGTCCGTGAGGGCCTCGACGACCTGCTCAACGCCGGCCCGGCGCGCGATGATGTCGACGACCTGCTGGCGATGCTGGAGGGCGACCTGGCCGAGGCCCGCGCCGAGCTGGATCTGGCGATCCAGGACGGCCGCCGGCTGAGTGGCAAGCTGGCCGACGAGCAGGCGCTCGCCGAGCGCCTGCAGCAGCAGGCGCAGCAGGCGGTCGACGCTGGCGACGACGAACGCGGGCGGGAGCGGATCCGCCGGCGCCGGCGGGCGCTCCGGGGGGTCGAGATTCTGGAGCAGCAGGAGCGGCAGCACGAGCGGCTGACCGGCTACCTGCGCGACCACATCGACGCCCTGGAGGACAAGCTGCAGGAGCTCCGCCTGCGGCGCGACTACTTCCGGACCCGGAGTCGCGTGCAGTCGTTGCGGGAGCGGTACGAGCGGTACCAGCGGGAGTACCCGCTGGACGACGCATTGGACGAGGACGAAGCCGACGGCGAGGCGGTCGCCGAGCCCGGCGCCGAGGCGCGCAGCATGGCCGAGGCGGCCGAGCGGGCCGTGGCCAGCGGCGAGGTGGTGCTGCCCGAAGCGCCCTTGCGGCCGCGCCGGCGGCGACAGCGGATGGAGCCGGACAGCGAGCAGCAGGAGCCGGCCGCCCAGCCGTTGGCGGGGCACGGCGAGCTGCCGCCCCAGGACGACGAGGGGCCGGCGCTGCGGCCGCTGCCCGAGGAGCCGGAGGAGCTGCCCGAACCCGAACCCCGCAACCTGCGCCGCGAGCGTGAGGCCCTGCTGGCCGAGATCGAGCGTCGGACCACCAGCGCCGAGGCCGAGGCGGCGATCGAAGAGGAACTGCGCCTGCTGAAAGCCGGAGGCAGCGGCCCGCCCGTGCCGCCCGCCCTGTCCGCACCACCAGCACCGCCCGTGCCGCCTGCTCCAGCGCCCGCCGAGCCAACCGATGGCGAGCCGGGACACTAAGCCCGGCGCGGCGCTGCTGCCCGGCGTAGAGCGCCGGGTCGCGCGGCGCGTCTGGCCCGACGCGAGCTGCCGCCGCGACCTCGAACGGGCGGTGCGGCTGGACGAACCGGGTGCCCCCGCCGCGCTGGCCTGGGCCCTGGGGTGCGACGAGGCCCCGGACTGGTCGCGCCTCAGCGACCTGCTGGGCCCGCCGGCCGACGCGGCCAACGATGCCGGGCTGGCGCTGGCCGCCGGGTTGGCGGCAGCGGCGGGACTGACCCGGCGGCGCGGCCTCAGCGTGGCGGCCCGGCGTCACTTCCAACGCGCCGTGCTGTGGGACCCGACCAACGGCGTCGGCCACCTGGCCAGTGCGGTGGTTCGGCTGACCGCCGCCGACCGCGGTGGGGCCGTCGAAGCTCTGGTCAGCGCGGCGGCGGCGCCCCGCTTCGAGATTCCGGCCTCGCCGGCCGCGGCCTGGCTCGCCGGACGGCCCTACCTGGGCGCCGACCTGGGGCTCTGGTGGCCGCAAGAAGTGGCCGGCCTGGCGCGTTTTGTGGCGACCGCCGTGACGCGCTCCGCCGAGCGTGCCGAACTCCGCGGGCGGGACGCCGCCGGCCTCTTGGCGCCGCTGGGGTCGCTGAGCGCACAGATCCTGCGCTGCGCGCCGCCACGGCGGGCCGAGTTGCTGGTGGCCGCGGCGCTGCTGGCGCCCTGGCTACGGGCTCGCGCGACGCTGCTGGCCGACCCCGCCCCCGCGGCGGCCGCGGCGGCGGCGGTGGGGCAGTGGCTGCAGACCCGGCGCGAGCTTGGCGCGGGCTACGAACGAGCGGTGCGCCGTGAGCTTGGCGCGGCCGCCGGGGGCCTCGCGGCCGGGGCCGGCACTGCGCTCTACGGCTGGGCCCGCGCCCAGCGCCGCTGGCCGCCGCCGCTGCCGCTGTCGCTGGCGCTGCCAGGGCGGACGGTGGCCTGGCTGGGCGCCGGTTTGGCGGCGACCTCGGCCGCCGCGCTGCTGGCGCCGAATCCCGTCACCGCCCGGCTGCGACACCGCCTCGAAACCCGGCTGGCCGCTGCGGAGCAGACCGCCGTCGAGACCGCGCGGGCCGCGCTGCTGACCGTGATCGATCCCCTCCTGGCGACCTCCGCCTGACCGCCGCGCTCCGCCGTCAATCGTGGTACCGTAGCGCCTGGGAACAGCTCGGGAGGAAACCAAGCGCGCCCTGTTGAGACTGCTCTGCGGGCTTGGACTGCTGCTGGCCGCCGGTTGCAGCAAGCCGGCCGACACCACCGCCAGCGCGGAGGCCCCGCCGCCGCTGCCGGTCGCCACCACCGCGGCCGAGGCCCCGCGACCGGAGGAGCCGGCGGAGCTCAAGGTGGGCACCACCTTGGAGAACCTGCAGACCGCCTACAACGGCGAGTCGAACGCCTCGGCGCGGTACGCCGCCTTTGCCAAGAAGGCCGCCGAGGAAGGCTACCAGCAGGTCGCCGTGCTGTTCCGGGCGGCTTCCAAGGCCGAGGCGATCCATGCCGCGGAGCACGCCGGGGTGATCCAGAAGCTGGGCGGGAAGCCGACCAAGGACGTCCAGACCCCGGAGGTCAGGTCCACCGCTGACAATCTGCAGGCGGCCGTAAAGGGCGAGACCTACGAACGCGACACAATGTACCCGGGCTTCATCGCCAAGGCGAAGGAGGAAGGTCAGGAGGACGCGATCCAGCGCTTCGACTGGGCGGTCAGGCGGAGGCCGAGCACGCCAAGCTGTACCAGGCAGCGGCCGCTGACCTGGCCAACCAGAAGGAAGCCAAGGCGAGCATCTGGGTCTGCTCGGTGTGCGGCTTCACCACCACCGATCCGAAGCTGGCGGAGTGCCCCACCTGCACGACACCCCGCGAGAAGTGGCTCGAGTTCAAGTGACCCATCCCCCGGGGCGGCGGTGTCGTCGCCCCGGGCCCTCAACGTCGCACGCTGAACTCGCTGAGTGACGCGTCGGCCGGGACGTTGGCCTGCTCCAGCGCAGTCACCCGCGCCGCTGGCGGGCCGACGGCACACCAGCCGAGCACCGCGCTGACCGCGCCGGGCGTGCCCTGCAGCCAGGCCTCAACCGCGCCATCGGGCCGGTTGCGGCACCAGCCGACGAGGCCCTCCCGGCGGGCCACCGCGGCCAGGTGGTAGCGGAACCCGACCCCCTGCACCCGGCCGCGGATCACCACCCGGACTGACTTGCTCATGCGGTCAGGATGCCACGCTCAGCGTACCGTGACCACCTGCACCACGCGGCTCTGCCGGCCGGTGGCGTCCCAGGCCACCAGCGTCAGGCGGTAGACTCCCGCCGGCACCGGCCGGCCGCTGTCGTCCCGGCCATCCCAGCTCTGCACCTGGGCGCCCGCCGTGCGGCTGCCGCCGGGCAACTCGCGGATGGTCCGGCCGCCAGCGCTGACGACCAGCAGACGCGTCTCGGCCGGCGCGCTGAGCGCATAGCTCAGGCTGACCCCGCGGCCGCGGGTGGTGCTGGCCAACAGGTTGCTGACCTGCAGGCCGGCCCCGCGGACGGCGAGCAGCCGCAGTTGGCGTACCGTCTCGCCGTCGCGGCGGGCCAGTCGCCAGCCGACGGTGGTGCGCAGCGACCGGCGCGCGCCGGTGGTGGGATCTTCCAGCAGCAGCTCCACCCCGGGCGGGACATGGCGCAGGTCGGGCCAGGCCAGTACCACGTCGCCGACGGCGCGGTCGGCAGGCCAGGTCAGCTCCAGCTCCCAACGCGCACCGAGCAGGTTGGTGGTCAGGTCGACCGCCTGCCGGCGCCCGTCGCGCAGACTGGCGAGGCGCACGGCCGGGGCGCCGCCGGGCGGGTCGGGCGGCAACGCCGCCCGCGGGGTGTCACCGTTGGCGACGCCCAGGCGCACCTCGCTGCTACCGGCGTTGGTCAGCGCCTGCAGCCCGAAGCTCCAGGTGCCCGCCGGAGCGGCCGCCCGCCGACCGACCGGTTGCACCGGCGGCGGCAGCAGCAGCGTACAGGCCTGGTGCGCCAGAATGAAGCAACCCTCCCAGACGCCGAGGCTGCCCGTCACGCCGGGCAACTGCGCGGCGTCGTACAGCAGCACGTAGCGGCCGGTGTGCGGGGAGGCGGCATCGGGCAGCCAGAGCCAGCCGTAACTCTCGACGATCCCCGCGGCGTCGGCGGCGGCCAGGGTCTGGGTGGTCTCGCCCAGGCGCACCTGGATCTGGTCGAGCGACCAGGTCAGCGGGCGCAGCCAGGGGTTGCCGACCAGATTCCAGCCCGCTGCCAGCGGAATGCCGTAGCGTTGCGTCTCGTCGGGCAGCGGGCCGCTGAGCGTCGGGGTGACGGCCTCGCTGAGGCGCAGGAAGTAGCCCCGTCCCGGCACCGCCGCCGCGTTGGCGAAGGTGCTGAAGCCGTCGGCGTCCGCGTTCGGGCGGACCCAGCCGCTGTTGGTCGGGTTGTACCGCGCCCAGCCGTTGGTGGCCAGGTTGAAGACCACCCGCGGGTCGGCGGTTTCGGGCTGCAGCGGGATGCTGACCAGCCGCAGACCCGCCGCGAACGGCGGCGCGACCGGTCCGGTGGTTGTCAGATCGGGCTGGTCGGGCGGAGTCTCGGTGTTGCCCGCGGCGTCGCGCGCGACCGTGTAGAAGCGGTAGCGGTAGCCGAAGCGGGCCGGGAAGTCGATCCGCGTGGCGTCGGCTGGCGCGGTGCCGTGCAGCTCGAAGGTCCGTCCGCCGACCGCTTGGGAGCGCCCGAGCGGCGTGCTGGCCAGCTCGCCGTGGTACCACAGCTCGGTTTCCTGGACCCCGGCGGTGTCGTCGTCGGCGCTGAACGAGAGCGGCAGCGTGCCGCTGGAGGTGCCGCACCCGCAGCCCGCATCCCGCGAGCTGGCGACCCCGCTGACCGCGCTGCTCGGCGCCGTGCCGTCGACGGTCACTCGGACCTCCGCGGTGTCGATCGGCGCGTTGGCGTCGAAGACAATCCGGGCGGTGTTGGTGATCACAGTCCCCGAGGCGATGCCGTCCGGCATCCGGATCTCGTAACTGCAGAAGCCCTCGCCCTGCGGGCTGGTCACATTCGGCGGCAGGAAGCCGTCGTCGTCCAGCAGGTCGGTCCCCGGCACCACGCCACGGAAAGTCACGGTCAGCAGTCGCGTCTCGGGATCGACATGACCCCGGACCTGCACCACCACATCGCGGCTCGGCCGCAGGTCGATGTCCTCACTGAGGCTGTTGCTGTCGGTCGCTGGCGTCACCGTGTGGGTCCCGAAGCCGCAGCCGGTGAAGACCAGGCTGTTGAGGTTGAGGTCGCTGTCGATGCTGTCGGTGACCGTCACCACTTGCGCTGCCGCGGTCGCGGTGGCCTTGTTCTCGAAGTTGATCCGGTAGGGCAGCAGGTCCGACGGGTGGACGAAGCCGTTGGTGCCGCTGAGGCCGATCTTCTCGTTTGGATCGAGCGACGCGACGACCTCAGACTGCACCTTCTGGTCGGTCTTCGCGGCCGAAGCGATGCCCTGGATGCAGTTGATCAGCCCAATCGCGATGCTGGCGAACGGAATCGTCCGGGCGCCTGCCTTGAGGCCGGTCTCGAACAGCTTCTTGGCGAGCTGCTCCTTGCCCTTCTTCTTGAGATACTCCTCGGCGCCCTTCTTGAGCGCGGCCTCGCCAGCACTCTGTCCGGTCTGCTTGGCCGCCTCGGTGGTCGCCTCCAGCAAGTCCTTGGCCTCGTCCTCCGACAAGCCGTGCTCGTCTTGCAGCAGCTTCCGCGTGGCCGCCTCGCAGCTCTTCTCGAGGGCGTAGCCGACTGCCATTCCGATGACGAACTTGCCGGCGATCACCAGCAGCACGGGCAACGGGCGGCCGGCGCGCGCAGCACGGGTGCCGGCCGCCGGGGTCAGGGTGACCTCCAGCCGGAAGACGTGCCGCCCCGGCGACAGTGCGTCGGTCAGGTAGGAGACGTCTTCGGTCAGGATGTTCTCGAGGTCGTCGACCACGGTGCCGGCCGGGTCGTACAGCTTGGCGCTGCCGCCGAAGCCCTCGGGCGGGGTGAGCGTCATCTGAATCAGGAAGTCGATGTTGCGCTCGGTGGGGTTGTAGAGCTCCAGCGGGTAGCTCACCGGCACCCCAAAGCGGTGCCGCGGGCGGCCCTGCAGCACCGCGCCGCGGACCACGTGGAACTCGCTGACCGGCGACGGTCCGACCCAGCCAGTGGCGTCGCTGACCTTCGCCTGGACGCGCCAGTAGTAGCTGGTGCCAAGGTCGAAGGTGGTGTCGTTCGGCCACAGCTTGAAGGCCTCACCGGCCTCGTACTGGTCGGCCGACCAGAGCCCTTGCCCGAGCGTTTGGTCATAGACCTGCAGCGCCCCGCTGAAGTCGGCCTGCCGGGCGATCTCGAGGCGGTACTGCAGGGTCGTGCCGGCCGGTGCGCCGCTCAGTTGCAGCCCGGCCTCGAAAACCGGCAACTGCACGCAGTTGCCGATCGGCGTCGCCAACTGCCAGGTCTGCGCCGCGACCACCAGCGTGCGCAGGGCGCTGGCCGCCGACCAGCCGGTGCCGTCCGAGGCGGTCACCCGCCACTGCCAGGTGCCAGCCGCCAGGGAGTCGACCCGCAGCCCGGCGCTCTCACCGCTGGCGTACTGCGGTGCGTCGAAGACGCCGCCAGTGACGGTACCGGTCTGATCGAAGGTGTGCACCACCGCGCCGTCACGCAGGAGTTCCACCTTGTAGCGCAGGTTGCCGCCGTCCTCGTCGCTGGCGCTCCAGTGCAGGTCGAGCGGGAACTGCTCGACGTTGCTGCTGTCGCCCGGCGAAGTCAGTACGGGCGCGGCCGGGGGCCCAAGCACGTTGACCGTGGCCTGGTCCGATCGCGGGGCGCCCCCGCCGACGGTGACCGCGGCGGTGTTGCTGACGTTGCCCCGTTGGGTGCAGGTCACCGTCAGGCTGACGGTCGCCTCGGCACCCGCCGCCAGGGTGCCCAGGTTGGCCGCCACCGTGCCGCCGGCTTCGCTCACGGTGCCCTGACTGACCGTCGCCGAGACGTAGGTCAGACCGGCCGGCAGTTGGTCGGTCACGGTCACCCCGGCTTGCGCCAGCTCGCCCTGGTTGGTGACCCGAATCGTGTAGACCAGGTTCTGGCCGACATAGCTCGTCGCCGCGGCCGCGCTCTTGTCGATGGCCAGGTTGACCGCGTCGGCCGAGACAGCGTTCGAGAACTCGCTGGTGCCGTAGTCCGGCCGGAACGCCGTGGCCGTGACCACCGGCCCGTGGACGTTGGCTGCCGGGAGCACGTGGTCGATGGTGATGTCGCCCTGGGAGTCGCTCAGAATGTCCCAGAAGGCTGCCGGGTGCTGGCCCTCGCCATGGCCGGAAATGTCGGCGTTGGCGTTGGTGAAGAAGGCCAGCCGGTAAATCGTGCCCGGCTGCCCGTGAAACGAGCCAGTCACTCGGACGCCCTCGCTGACGGTGCTGGCGCTGCTCAGCTCGGGCCAGTCGATCCCATGGTTCGGCTGCCCGGCGGTCTCCAGGCCGTCGTTCAGTTGCAGCGGGTGGTCGCCGAGGTGGATCCCCCAGCCCTCGTTGGCCCAGATCTCGTTGTCCTCACCGATGGACAGGCTCTGCCGGTTCTCGCTGGTGGTGGCCTGTCGGCCCCAGACCCCGTTCTGGCCGTTGTAGGCGATCCGGTTCCGGCTCAGCCGGACGGTGCCCCCAAGCTGCAACACGCCATTCGAGCTGTTCCCCAACGGCGTCGTGCCATCGGCCTGCAAGCCGATCCAGTTGTTGGTCAGCTCGAGCGTGTTGCCCGAGATGACCGCGTTGACCTTCACCCCGTCGCCGTTGTTGCCGCTGATCAGGTTGCGGTCGACGTCGCGGTCGCCGCCGATCTGGGGCAGGTACACGACCTGGCCGACGAGAATGCCGGCGACCTGGTTCGGCACGGCGCGGGAGCCGGTCAGGTCGGTGCCGATCAAGTTGCCGGCGATCCTGGTGCGGGCATAGACCTGAATGCCGCCGGCGCCGTTGCCCGAGATCAGGTTGCCGCCAGCCGCCAGCGACTGCCGCGAGTTGGCCGCGACCACGCCGAGCGTGACGTTGTCGGCGGCGCAGTAGATGCCGCAGCCGAGGTTACCGAGCGCCCGGGTGCCACTGTAGTCCGTGCCCAGGTAGTTGCCCTGCACCGCGCCGTCGCAGAACGTGCCGAGGGTGATGCCGTTCTCGAAGTTCCCCGAGATCACGTTGCGGTGCGCGGGGTTGGTGCCGCCGATGGTGTTGCCAGAATACGAGGCGATGATCCCGCCGAGCGAGTTGCCGACGGCGGCGGTGCCGAGGAGGTTGGTGCCGATGTAGTTGCCACGGATGGTGGTGCCACGGGGGCTCGGCCAGGTGGCTTCGATCCCGAAGCGCTCGTTGCCGCTGATCAGGTTGCCGGCCCCACCCAGGGTGCCGTCGCCGCCAATCACCGCCTCACCGCCGATCAGGTTGGCGTAGTACTCGCCGTGGCTGACGATGATGCCCGAGCCGCGGTTCGGGATCGCCAGGTCGCCCGCGGCATTGGTGCCGATCCGGTTGCCCTGGATCACGCAGTCGGGCCCCGAGAGATGGACACCGTTCGAGCCGTTGCCGCTGATCAGGTTGCCCTGCCCGGTGAGACTACCGCCGAGGTGTGTCCCAGTGCTGCACACGACACCGATCTCGGCGTTCGGGACGGCCAGGGTGCCACTCGCATCGGTGCCGACGAAGTTGCCGTAGAGCGTCGCGCCGGTGGAGACGATGCCGTACTGGCCATTGCCCGACACGACGTTGCCCTCACCGACGGCCGCCCCACCGATGATGGCGTGGATCGCCGTGAGGTACATCCCGCTGGCGGCGTTGGGCAGAGCGGTACGCCCATCGGCGGCGACCCCGACGTAGTTGCCCTGAATCCGGGTCCCCGCCAGGTCGCTGCCCGCCTCGGTCGCCAGGCCAGAGCCGGCATTCCCGGAGATGACATTGCCTTGGCCGTCGGCCGGCCCGCCGATCCGGCAGTCGGTGGCGCCCCACAGATAGATGCCGTAGCTGGCGTTCGGCATCGCTTCGATGCCGCTGGGACCGACGCCGATCAGGTTGCCGTAGACCAGTGCCCGGGACCAGCCGCCGATGAACAGGCCGAACCGGCCGGCGCGCACCAGGACGTTGCCTTCGGCCGGACCAGTGCCGCCGATCTGCACGTCGTTGGCCCCCACCACGATGTTGTGGCTGCCGTTGGCGACCTGGGTCTGCCCGTCGGCGCCCACGCCGAACCAGCAGCCCTTGACGACGGTCTGCGGCGCGTAGATGACCAGCCGGTCGTTGCCGCTGTTGACCAGGCTGAGGCCCTTGATGACGGTTCCGGCCGCCGCGGTGTTGACGACCCACCCGGCCGTGTTGACTGAGTTGAACTCGATCCGCGGCGTGCCGCTGTAGCCCGGCTGCGAGGTGCCGTCGATGGTGACCGGCTGCTCGATGACCACCGCTCCGACACTCACGATCCGGTGCGGCCCGGCGCCAGAGAGGTTGAAGACGATGATGTCGGCCGCGGTGTCGGCGTTGGCACTGCCAAGGGCGGCCGCGAACGAGCCGGCGCCGGAATCGGCGGTGTTGGTCACCGAGAAGGTGGCGGCTGGTGCAGCGACGCTCCAAGCCAGCGCGGCGAGCAGCAGCGAAAGACGGCGCATGGTGGCCTCCCCAGTGCATCCATCACGGACACAAAACCACCGACCGGCCAGACTCCCGCCTGGCCTGGGCGTCCCTTCCCGTCGCCGATATAACACAGCGGCCCGCCCGCCGCAACCGGCCGACCGACCAGCTTGTTACGATTCCGTAGCAGGAGGGCGCCGCTCGCGGCGCGAAAGGGCGCTCCGCTGAGGAGAGGTCCGATGACGACGCTGCCCCTGGTGTTGCTGCCGAGCATGGTGCTGGCCAGTCCGTGCCTCACGCAGGAGCCCTTTGGCAAGCTGGCCGATGGCCGCTCGGCCGAGCTGTACACGCTCCGCAGCGCGGCGGGCGAGGTCGCCATCACCAACTACGGCGGCATCATCGTCGCGCTGCGCGTGCCCGACCGCGCCGGCCAACTGGCCGACATCACGCTCGGCTACGACACCCTGGACGGCTATCTGCCGCGGCACCCCTACTTCGGCTGCATCGTCGGCCGCTACGCCAACCGCATCGCCAAGGGGCAGTTCACCCTGGCCGGCCGATCCTACAAGCTGGCGATCAACAACGGTCCGAACCACCTCCACGGCGGGCAGGTCGGCTTCGACCGGCTGCTCTTCAAGGCGCAGGCCGAGGAGACGCCCGAGGGCCCGCGGCTGACCCTCACCGCCAGCAGCCCCGACGGCGACGAGGGGTACCCCGGCCAGGTCGACCTGACCTGCGTCTACACCTGGACCCACAGCGGCATCTTGCGACTCGACTACCGCGGCGTGACCGCTGCGCCGACCATCCTGAACCTCACCAACCACGCCTACTTCAATCTCGCCGGGGCCGGCTCCGGCCCGGTCGGCAACCACTTGCTACGGCTGCGCGCCACCCGCTACGTGCCGACCGACGAGGGCAACATCCCGACCGGCGAGCTGGCACCCGTGGCGGGCACGCCCTTCGACTTCACCACGCCGCACCGCCTCGGCGAGCGGATCGACGCCGACCACCAGCAGCTCAAGTTTGGTCTGGGCTACGACCACTGCTTCGTGCTGGGCCAGCCGACCGGCATGTTGGTGCAGGCGGCCCGGGTCGATGAGCCGACCAGTGGCCGTTACCTGGAATGCTGGACCACCGCCCCCGGTGTGCAGCTATACACCGGCAACCACCTCAACCCGGAGGTCGTCGGCAAGGGCGGGGTAGTCTACGACCATCGCACCGGTTTCTGCCTGGAGCCCGGCCTGTTCCCGGATTCCCCGAACCAGCCCGGCTTCTTGAGCCCGGCGTTGTTCCCGGGCCAGCTCTATCGCAACGTGATCGAGTACCGCTTCGGAGTCAGCCGTAACTAGCCCGCCAGTGGCGGCGGTCCGGCGCCCGTGGCACCGCGCGCTGGCGCGTCGGCTGCTGCTGGCGGCCTGCGACGGCGTCGCTGCGGCTCGCCGGCGGCCGGCTCGGCTGGTGCTGATCCTGGCCCACATGCGGTCGGGCAGTACCTTGGTGAATCACCTGCTGCTGAGCCATCCCGACGTGCTGGGCTGCGGCGAGCTGAATCTGCCGTACCCCGGCCGCGACACTTGCGAGACGGTCCGCCTGCGCATCTTGCGGGAGCACCGCGCCTGGCTGCGGCCGCCGCGCTACTTCGTCGACCAGATCAACCACACTGCCAAGACCCCGCTGCCGGCGCTGCTGGACGACCCGAGCCTGCGGCTGGTCTTCCTGGTGCGGCAACCCGAGCCGGCGCTCGGCAGCCTGGTGCGGACCCTCGGTCCAATCTACGGCCGGGACTATGCCGAGGGTCCCGACTACCTGCTGGAACGCTACGCCGCCCTGGCCCGGCTGGCCGCCGAGCGGACGCAGCCGGAGCACTCCTGCTGCCTCTCTTACGAGGCCCTGCTGGCCGAACCCCAGGTCCAGTTGGCCCGGCTGACACGCTTCCTGGCACTCGACCCGCCACTCACCGAGGAGTACCAGCAGACCGCCTTCACCGGCCGGCGCGGCGATCCGGGGCCGATCATCCGCACCGGGCGGATCACCACCGACAAGCCAGTGCACCAGGTCGACCTGTCGCCCGCGGTCCGGGAGCAACTGCGCCTGGCCCACGAGACCTGCTGGCAGACGCTGCAGCTGGCCTGTCGAGGTTAGGGCAGGGCCGCCGTCAACCCGACCAGGACCAGCCGCAGCGGGGCCTCAAGCGCGCGCAGGTCGACCGTCTCGATGACCTTCTCGGGGTGCGGGTTGTCCCAGCGGTACTGCGAGAGCATCGCGTAAGCGCCGCCAGCCGTCTGGCCCGACCAGGCCGTCAGACCGCGGGCCGGCGGCAGCCCGGCGTTCCAGTCGGTGACTTCGCGGCGGTAGCTCAACGGCACCTCGGCGGTGCTGCCGTCGGCGTAGTAGACCACCAGCCGGCCGAGCAGCTTCGGGTAAAGCGCGCCACGTTGGTAGATGTCGCCGGTCCGGCGAGTTGGGGCGCTGGTGGTTGCCAGCAGCCACAGCGCTCGGGCCGCGCTGCCGACGCCGATCGAGCGCGCCGAGGACGGCCAGGACCGCGGTGGGTCGCCCGCCGCGGCCAGCATGACCACCTCGTTGGTGCCCTCCAGGACCCGGAACGGCACGCCATTGAACCACTGCAGGCCGCGTGGCACACTGGCCAGATCCTGCTCCGGCCCCAGCCCCAACCAGCCCAGCCGGCGGCGGTTGTCGGCCAGCGACTGATTCGCGTGGCGGCTTAGATCGCAGGTCACGTAGCGTGTCTCCGCGGCCGCTGGTCCCCAACCCGCCAGGCGGCGCCAGACCGCCTGCGGCTGGTAGCCGAGCTGGTCGATGCTCGGGCGGCGATTGCTCCAGGAGTTCTCGGCCCCCAGCACAAAGGCGGTCTGGTGCTCGGCGCTCTCGACGAACTGGTGCAGCCGCCACCAACTGGTGCCGCTGAAGCCCTGCGCCCGAGCGTCGACTGCGGCGCTCGCGAAGTTCATCATGTTCAGCGGGTCCCACCAGCCACAGGCCACCACCGGGTAGCCCTTCTGCCGGAAGAAGCTCACGCTCGGGTACTGCTCGGCCGGCTCGTAGTGCCAGTCGGCGATGATGATGTCCTTCGGCAGCAGGTCGACCGCCTGCCACGTGTTGCCCGGCCCGCCGTGGTGCTCGCGCAGCAGTTGGTCGCCCCACATCATCACCTGCAGGTTCTTCGCGCGCAGCCAGGCATACAGCTTGGTGACCTCTTCCACCAGCAACAGGTGCGGCGCGGTGTCGCGTGTCGCGGGATGCACGCCGATCGGCTGGAAGGTGATCTCGTCGTGCCCGATGTGGAAGATCCGCGGCTGGAAGACGTCGATCGCCACCTGGTAGAGGTCGAACACCAGCGGGTAGTAGCGCGGGTCGCGGATGTTGGCGTTCCAGCGGCCCCAACGTCCGGTGGCCTGCGGGTTCTCGGCCAGATCCGCCCAGCCGGGCTTGTCGAGCACCCAGTTGAAGTGCCCGTAGACCTGCACTTGCGGAATCACATCGAAGCCGAGCGCCTTCGCCCCCGCGACCATCTCTCGCATCTCGGCCTTGCTGGGGGCGTCGGCCAGGCCGATCTCGGGGTGCGACTCGTAGCGCAGGGAGTCGTTGACCTCGATCATCAGCGTGTTGTACTTCAGCCGCGCCAGCGTCTCGATCCAGTTCTGGTAGACCGCTCGGTCGGCCGCGCGCAGGCCGCCGACATGCCAGGCGCGGATCGCCAGGTCGGGCCAGTCGACGATTTCGAGCTGTGGCAGCGTGGCCCCAGCGGTCGTCGGCCGCAGCAGTTGGGCGACCGTCAGCAATCCGCAACGCACGCCGGCCGCGCTGCTGCCAACCAGCTCCAAGCGGTCGGCCGCAAGCTGCAGCCGGTAGCCTTCGGGATTGGCCTGCCACTGGGCATCGCTCTCGCTGCGTCGCGCGCGCTCGGTCTCGGCACGCGGGTCGCTCAAGCTGCGCACCTGCAGCGCCCCCGGTGTCGCCGTGGCGCTGACCGGCAGCACCGTCGCCCCGCCCAGCAGTGGCGCCAGGGCGGCCAGGTAGCGCGCGGCCTCCGGCCCGGCGGGCTGCAGCCGCAGCGGACCGCGCAGAGTCACCAGGCCGTCACCGCGGCGCAGTTGCTGCGGCCGCGGCACCAGCGGCAGCGCAGTTGCTGCGGCCGCGGCCGGGCGAGTCACCACGGTCGGCTGGCCGCTGGGCCGGGCGCGGAAGATCAACCGGCCGAACTGGTCCGGCTGCAAGAAGGTCTCGCCTTGCAGCGGAGCCCAGGTCGACAGCTCGGGCTGGGCGTAGCGTTCGCGGCAGAAGTTGGCGGCCCACACATCGCCCGGCTGCGGGGTGCCGCCGAGCGCGGCGAAGGGCACCGCCAGCTCGACCGTCCAGCCTGGCGGGGCGACCGCTGCGGCGGCCTGCCAGCGAGGGTCCCAGTCGCTGGTCTGATTGCCACGAGTGGTGTACCAGGTGCTGTTCAGCGTGCTCCCGAGCCGCCGCTGATCGAAACCCAGGCCGCGGCTGTTGACAGCCAGATGAGCGTACCCGCTGCCGCTCTGCTCGGGATCCAGGAAGGCCTCGATGCTGTCGTCGAGGTAGACCGGGCCGTCGGGCTCGGTGACTTTGGCGACCATCGCCGCCGGCTGCGGCTCGACGCACTCGAAGGCCAGGTAGAGCTGCTCGCTGGTCCAGACCGCCCGCACCAGCGTGGCGGCGGCCGGCCGTTCGCCGCTGCTGCCCAACAGGTAGAGCGGCCCGATCGCCGGCGCCGCTCGCCAGGCCGGGTCGTCAAGTTGTCCGTCGACCCGCGGCGCCGCGTTGACCGCGACCGCCTCGCCATCGGGCACGCCCGCCACCTTCACCAGGCGCACCTCGTCGAACCAGACGGTCCCTGGCCCCTGCGCAATGCAAGAGATCTTGAACGACCCGGCCTGCGGCCCGGTGACGACACTCTTGCCGAGACTGATCCACTGCCCCGCCGTGCCCGTCCCGGTGCCGACCTGGTGAGTCACGTAGGTCGCCTCGGTGGCGTCGGCGACGAACTCGTAGAGCAGCACGTTGTAGGCCCCGGCGGCGCGGACCTGCAAGTCGATGCGGTAGAGCGTCCGGGGCTGCGCCGGGAGGTCCAGGAGGCTGGCGCGGATCCACTTCGCATCGGCCTCGGGGTGCTCAATCCGCAGGCTCTGGCGGCCGTCGACCCGCTGCGCTGGGTCCAGGGCAAAGGTGCCGCGGGCGTCGTTCTGGCGCTGTAGCTCCCATCCGGCCGGCAGGCTGGCGTCAGTCGCGGCCTGCTCGAAGCTGCCGTTGAGGGCCAGATTCTCCTGGGCGGCCAGCGGGGTCAGGCAGAGAGCGCAGAACAGCCAGGCGCGCATCGCATCGCTCCGATTCGCCAGCGGCTTGGCCAGCCCGGCGGCGAATCCTGCCCCCAACAGCCCGCCGCCGGCTCACCTGACGGCGAGCCGGCGGCGGTGCGACGAGGATCACGCTGCGGCGGTCGGCCCGCTCAGCTTCCGGCGGCGGTCGGCCCGGCGGTGGGCGCGGCGGTCGTCTTCACGCCGCCCGGGCCCATCGCCTTGCGCAGCGCCACCTGACCCTTGCGGACATGGTTCAGCGACTGCGCCAGGACCCGCGCCGCCTCTTGCGGGGCGTGGAACCCCGTGCTGTTCTCGGCTTCGATGAAGTCCAGCAGGAAGCCGGCGCGGCGCTGGCAAAGCTGCGCTTCCTTGAGTTGCGCGGCAGTCGCCCCGGCGGCCTTGGCGGCCTTCAGGTCGGCAATCAGCTCCAGCAGGGCGTCCATCGCCAGGTTGCGCAACTCCATGTTGCGGGCCTGGATCGTCTCGGCCCGGTCCTTCAGTTCCTGCTCCGGCACGCGGTGGCAGGTCTGGCAGGCGTTGGCGATGTTCAGCAACGGGCTGCGCACATGGTGATCGCTGATCTTCTGGGCGCCGACCCGCATGTAAGGCATGTGGCAATCGGCACAGGCGACACCCGCCCGGGCATGGGTGCCCTGCGACCACAGCTCGAACTCGGGGTGCTGCGCCTTGAGCGCCGGCGCGCCGGTCTCCTTGTGCTCCCAGTCCTTGAAGTCGACTTCGTCGTAGTAGGCCAGAATCTGGTCGGCCTTCAGACCCTTGTGCCAGGGGTAGGTCAGCCGCTTGTCTTCCTTGCCCTTGAAGTAGTACTCCACATGGCACTGCCCACAGACGTAGCTGCGCATCTCCTGGCGGGTGGCCATCGTGTTCGGGTCGTAGTTCGGGATCCCCTGGCTGGCCTTGTAGGTCTTGATGCCCTCCAGGAAGCCCGGCCGGGTGATCCGAAGCTGCATCGTCTGCGAATCGTGGCAGTCGATGCAGGCCACCGGGTGCTGCACCTGCTTGCGGGCCTCGAAGTAGGGCAGGGGGTTGACCTTCTCGAAGCCCTTGATGATGTCGCCCTGGCCCTCACGCTTGTAGTAGTTGTAGACCGAGCCGTGGCAGTGCAGGCAAGTCCCCGGCTGCTTCTTGACGTGCTGCCGCTCGGTGAAGGTCTGGTCCTCCAGCATGAAGGCATGGCCGCGCTCTTCGCGAAAATCCTTGGCGAAAGCGTAGCCAGCCCACATCGTCTTGAGGCGCGGGTCTTCGTCAATCCGCGAGTAGCTGACGGTCTTGCGGGGGTCCTTGGCGGTCGGTGTGTGCGGCAAGCCTTCGCTGCCGCCATGCTTCGTGCGCTGCTGGTCGACTGTCTTCAGGTAGGCGTCGTACTGCAGCGGGAAGTTCTTCCCCCAGACCGCCGGGTCATCGGTCTCGTCGGTCAGCTCGACGACCCGGAAGAACGGGTTCTTGGCCTCCTGCTTGTGGCCGTAAATGTTCACCAGCAGGGCGGTCACCCCAAAGGTCACAGCGGCCGAGGCCAGGGCGGTCAGCAGCAGCACCACGAACCCACTCCCACGCCGGGGCGGGCGGGCGGTGGCAGGAGCAGCCGGGGCAGCGGTCTGATCTGGGTCCATCTCGCAGCATCCTCCTGACAGCGTCGGCTAATGCAGATGACCGACGTTCGGGTGACAACGCACACAACTGAGCTCGGACCCGGCATGGTCCGGCCGGTCGATCTGCTGCACGATGTCCTCGTGGCAGTGCCGGCAGGCCGCTTCGGTGATCGCCAGATTGCGCGGCCCGATCCGAATCGGCTCGTGGAACTTGCCCGTCGTGAAGGCCACCGAGTGGTGCCAGCCGTTGCGGGCCTTGGTGGCGTACTTGCCCACCAGATCGTGCGGCGTGTGGCAGTCGTTGCAGGTCGCCACCGCATGATGCGAACTGCGCGTCCAGCCGTTGTACTGCTCCCGCATCACATGGCAGTTGCTACAGGCCGCCGGATCGTTGGTCATGTACGACGCGCCATTGGCATACACAAAGGTGTAGCCGCCCAGGCCGCCGCACAGCCCTACCGAGAACCCGACCACCGCCCGTAGCCACAACGACCGCATCTGGTCTCTCCGCAGCGCATCCTACGCCTATCGGACTATCTGGATATGCTAACCCACTTCTTTGCTTCAAGGCTGCAACCGACTTGCCAGGGCTGGCTACCACGGGGCTGTCGAAATACCCGACGACCGCCGGGCCGCGGCCGCGGCTCGGACAATGGTGCGGAGGCTGTCGCAGAATCCGACGGTTGGGGTGACCGGCCGCGGCCCGCGGCCGGCGCTGGCGGCCAGCGCGAGGGGCGCTGCAAGGGGGGCTGGGGCTGGCCTAGCCCGGTTCGAACGAGCAGGCCGGGTCGCTCGCGAAGATGCTGCCCAGCACGCCGTAGGCGCGGGCCCGGCTGCCTCCGCAGACCACCTTGTAGCCGCACTCGCCGCACTTGCCTTCCAGCAGGTCCGGGTTGCGCAGGTCTTGGAAGAGCTGGCTGTGACGGTAGATGTCGACCAGCGAGCGCTCCCGCACGTTGCCGGCGTTGAGTGGCAGGAAGCCGCTCGGGAAGACCTCGCCGACGTGGCTCACGAAGACGAAGCCCTTGCCGTCGTTGACGCCCTGCACCGGCCGGTGCAGGCCATCCTCGTAACGGAAGCCGGCCCCCGCGAAGGTCACCGGCCCGCCCGCGGCGGCCTGCCGCTTGCGCTCGATGGCGACCCGCCGGTAGAACGGCGCCGCGGTCGATTTGATGTCGAAGCCCGACTGCTCGCTCATCTCCGCCAGCCAGTGCATGATCTCCTCATGCCGCTCCGGCGAGACCATCTGCTCCAACGAGGCGCGGCCGGTGGGCACCAGGAAGAAGACGCTCCACTGCACCGCGCCGGAGTCGGCGACCATCTGCGCCATTTCGGCGAGATGCTGGTCGTTCAGCCGAGTGACCGTCGTGTTGAGCTGGAACGGCAGCCCCACCTCGCGGCAGTCGGCGAGGATCTGCAGCGTCCGGTCGAACGAGCCCTCGAACCCGCGGAAGGCGTCGTGGACCGGCGCGGTGTGGCCATCCAGGCTGACCGCCAGCCGCGCGATCCCGGCCTCCTGCAGCTTGACCAGCCGCTCCTTGGTGGCCAACGCCGTGGCGCTGGGAGTCAGCGCGCAGCGCAGCCCCTTGCTGCGGGCGTGCTCGATCAACTCGTAGATGTCCCGCCGCATCAGCGGATCGCCGCCGGTGAAGACGAACACCGGGCTGCCGAAGGTGGCGATCTCGTCGAGCAGCGCCTTCCCCTCGGCGGTCGTCAGCTCCTCAGGATGCCGCTGCGGCTGGGCCACCGCCCGGCAGTGCACACAGCGCAACGCGCAGGCGCGAGTGACCTCCCAGATCACCGTGAACGGCGTCTGGTTGAAGTCGATCTTGGTCATCCAGGAATCGTGCGACGCCCGCTCGCTGGCACCGGTCGGGTGACCCCCGCCCGGGTGCCCGCCGGGGTGGCCGCCAGGGTGACTCATGACGTCACCTCCTCGCTCAGCCGCGGCAGCGGCACGCTCGGGTCGATCTCTTCCTCGGTCAGGTAGCAGGCCGGATCCTCGGCCCGCCAGTCGCCATAGTAACTGTGCGCCCGCACCCGCAGGTTGCCGTTGCACAGCCCGAAGAAGCGGCAGCGCCCGCAGCGCCCGCCGATCTCGCGCGGCTTCTCCTTCATCAGCGCCATCAGCGGATGGCTGCGGTCCTCCCAGATCTCGCTGAACGGCCGCTCGCGGACATTGCCCAGGGTGACATGCCACGAGAACTGGTCCGGATGCACGTTGCCCTCGTTGTCGACACAGCCGATGGCGATGCCCGACTGGTTGCCGCCGTTCCACTCCAGCATCTGCAGCACCTGCGCCGCCCGCTCCGGGTCGCGCTCCGCCAGCTTCAGGTACAGGAACGCGTTATCGGTATGGTTGTCGACCGTCAGGATGTCCTTGTCGAGCCCCCGCTGGTGGAAGTCGGCGGTCCGCTCGAAAACATACTCGACCGCGCGCCGCGTCTCGGGCGGCTCCAGGTCGAAGCGCTTCAGCTTGTCGCCTCGGCCGGCGTAGGCCAGGTGGTAGAAGCAGCAGCGCGGGATGTCCTCGGTCTCCAAGAGGTCGAAGATCCCCGGCAGCTCGTCGATGTTGAGCTTGTGGACGGTGTACCGCAGCCCGACCCGAATGTCCCGCTCACGACACCGCCGAATGCCCTCCAACGAGGCCTGGAAAGCGCCCCGCACCCCGCGGACTTTGTCGTGTACTTCTTGCAGCCCATCGAGGCTGATCCCAACGTAACTGAAGCCGGTTTCCTTGATCCGGTCGGCGGTCGCCGCGTCGATGTGCATGCCGTTGGTTGACAGCACCGCCCGCATGCCCTTGCTCTTGGCGTAGCCAGCCAGCTCGAAGAGGTCCGGCCGCAGCAGCGGCTCGCCGCCCGAGAAGAGCACCACCGGAATGCCGAAGCCGGCCAGATCGTCGAGCAGCGCGAAACCCTCGGCCGTGGTCAGCTCGCCCGGGAAGTCGCGGTCCGCGGCACTGGCATAGCAGTGGACGCACTTCAGATCGCAGCGCCGCGTGCAGTTCCAGACCAGCACCGGCTTCTTGTCCGCCGAAAAGTGCAGCAGCCCGGCCGGCAGCTTGGACGAGTGGCGCCCGTAGCGCAACGCGTCCCCCGGCGTGGCGGTGCCGCATAGCAACCGTGTGACACTGAGCATCGAACCCTCCACCAACCAGCCCGTTCAACAAGACTGCCAGGTCTCCTGCCGCCACCGGCCACCCCGTCGCAAGAATCTTCGCGAAGCCCGCTCGCCAGGCCGCCGCACGCCCCGCAACATGCCACGGCCTCAGCGACCCATCCACCGCCCCGCTCCGGTTGCGACCGCGCAGGGGCACGAGCTGCTGCAGATACGTCTGTCCATTACTCTGAGTTGGATTGTTGCGCTGGCGTTGAGAAATCTGTGTCGAGGCCCTTGACTCCCCCCCCGCGGTGCTATACGACTCTAAGCGACCCGGCCCGCGTCGGGCGGGTGTCGCCAGGGAGACGCGCATGGGTCCTCGTCGAGTGTTGCTCGGAGTCTGTCTGACGTTGGTGCTGGGCCGGGCCGGCCTGGGCGCCACACCCACGGCCCGCGAACTGGCCGATCTCCTGACCGCCCGCGGGGAACGGCTGAGTGCGATCTGCTTCAACTACGGCACCATTGAGCGGTCCTTCGAGCAGGGCCAAGTGCTCGTCGCGCTGGAGAACCTCAAAGCGACGTCCGGGTTCTATGGCTTTGACCGCGCGACCGGTACGGAACGGTTCACACGGTGCGGGTCGGCGCCGAAGCAGCCGCCGGGTGGTGTTTTCGAGTACGAGGCGGGCTACCAAGATCAGCAGCGGAGCGAGTCGGCGTCGATCCTCGTGGCGGACGGCCGGCCGTTGATGGTCAACACCACCAAGTCGCCGACCAGCAGGGTGCTTCACGGTTCGCATCTGGTCGCCTGGTGGTTCTTGAACGAGGTGGTCCCCGAGCAGTTGCGCCGCAACCGTTGGTCGGTGTTACGGGTGGAGGAAGTGCCCGAGCGCGCCGTGGTGATCGGCGCGGGGCCGACGGAGTTCTGGCTGGCGCCAGACCTGGGTTACGCGCTGACTCGATCGCGGGCCGTCGGACCGCGTGGCGAGAATGGCAGCATGGTGGTCTTCGAGACCCGCTACGGCAAGCACCAAGAGGTCGGTGGCATGCACATGCCAACCACCTACCTACTGTCACAGGCCATCATCCTAGCAGACAAGGGCCAAGTGCCGACCTTCGTTGGGCTGACTTCGGAGTATGGAAAGGTCACCGACCTGCACTGCAATGCCGCGGCTATTGACGCAATGCAGTCGCAGCGGCAGGTGCCCTGGCTGTTTGGTGGGACGGTCTGGGATCCGGGCCAACCGCAGCTCAATGGCCAGAGCATGGGGCATAACCTGCACGGGTTGCTCGCCGAAGGCCTGCGCGAGGCGCCGTTCGGCCTGACCGAGCCGACGCGGGAAGAGTTGTTGGAGTACGGCAAGCGGGCCCTGGCGGCCATAGCGAAGTAAGGCCGCGGCGGCCTGACCGGGTCGGTCGACGGCCCCGGCTCCGCGCGCCGCCGCCGGGGCCTGGCCGCCCGATGGGTGGCGCCCGGTCGGGCCAGCGTGCCAGCGTGCCAGCCTGTCGCCACCTGCCCGCCCGCCCCGCTGCGGGCTAAGGACCCAGGTGTCGTTTACTCTGAGTGGGGTGGTTGTGCCGGCGTTGAGAACTTTCTCGCCAAGCCCTTGACTCCCCCCCCCGTCGTGCTATACAACTCCAAGCGACAGGGCCCGCATGGGGCGGGCGTCGCAGGGGAGTCCAAAATGCGAGTGTGTTGTTGGCTCTGGGTGTTGGGTCTGGTGACGGCGGCTGGGGCGATGGAGGCGCTGAGCGACGAGGAGGCGGGGAAGGTGCGTGGTTCGACCTGCATGGTGGTGAACACGAGCCGCCTCAGCTACCGGTCGGCGTGCCAGTTCGCCGAGCTGCCGTGTCTCGAGGCCGAAGACTGCTTCGCAGGCACGATCATCAGTTGGTGGCAGGGCGGGGATCCGCTCGTCGCTTTCGTGAACGCAGGCACCTTGGCGTGCTGGAGCACCGAAGGCGAGGATTGCGACGAACTACTCACGGCGCGCCACTTCAGGTTGGTCGAGCAGTACGAAATAGGCGACTGCGTCGGCGATGGTCAACTGGGCCTTGACCAGACATGCGAGTCCCAGAGTCGTCCCTGCATGCAACTGCAGGCCTTTTTCGACGACGAATGTACGGAGCACGCCGGGTATGTTTACGCCCGGAAGTGCGGCTGTACCAGGGGGCCTGGCGGCGGAGTGGTGGACGTGCTGGAGTTGGCAGCCAGCGAGTGACCAGCAGCAGTGAGCCGCGTGTTGCTGCGGTGATGCGCGGCCCACTGCCACGAAGGGAGACGGCTATGTGGTCGCGTCTTGGGTCTTTCGGACTGCTGGCAGTGCTGTTTGGCGGCCACGCTGCGCAAGCCGTGCTGCCAGCACCAAGAGAGATTGCAGAACTACTGCTCGCGCGGGGCGAACGGTTGGATGCTCTCAGCTTCAACTACGGTACTATTGAGCGGCCCTACGCGCAGGGTCAGGCTGCCGATGCGCCGGTCTACCTGAAGGCGATGTCTGGGTTCTATGGAGTTGATCGGGCAACAGGCACAGAGCGCTACACTCGCTGTGCATCCGCGCCCAAGAGGATGTTTGAGCCTACGTTCGAGTACGAAGTGTGCTACCAGAACCGTGAACGCAGGGAAACAGCGTCAATCATCGTGGATGGTGATCTGCCGTTCGTGACCAACTCGACCAGGAAGCCAGACGGCCCGCTCGGCGAAGGATCGCGGTGGGTAGGCTGGTTGCTTCTGAACGAGGTGATACCATCTCGCCTCCGCGACGGCCGATGGGGTGTTCTCAGAGTGGAGCAACAACCGGAGCGCGCCGTGGTGATCGGAGTGGGTTCCACGGAGTACTGGCTGGCCCCAGACCTGGGGTACGCGATTCTCCGTGCTCGGAGCGTCGGCCCAGTTGCCGAGAACGGCAACCTTGAGGTGCGCGAGGTGCGCTATGGGAACCACCGCGAAGTCGGCGGTGTGCACATTCCGACAACCTACATGCTATCGTTGGCCATCATTCAGGCCGCGAAGGGGCAGGAGCCGACTTTCAGGGGGTTCTCATCGACCTACGCGAAGTGCACCAACCTACACTGCAATGCGGCGGCGTTAGAGGCGATGCAGTCCCAGCGGCAAGTACCCTGGTTGTTCGGCGGTCTGCTGCGAGATCCGGCTCAACCGCAGGTTGACGGCAAGAGCCTTGGGTACGGCCTGCATGATTTGCTCGCCGAAGGCCTGCGCGAGGCGCCGTTCGGCCTGACCGAGCCGACGCCGGAAGAGCTGTTGGAGTACGGCAAGCGGGCCCTGGCGGCCGCGGGGAAGTAACCATGCTATGGTTGATGGCGCTCCTGGTGGCCGCGCCTGAGACTCCGTCGTGCGGGGTGACGGCGGCGCTAGCGTTGTCCTACTGCGTTGGGCGGCCCGTGAGTCCTGGGGATGCCGAGAAGCTTGGACGGCAGTACCCACAGTCGACCATGACGTTGCTACAGGTCCGCGATGCTGCCCAGCAGCTCGGTGTGCAGAGCCGCTGTGTGCGGGCCACCTTTGAGGAGGTGGCCCGTCTGGACAGTCCGGCGGTGCTGCACCTGCGGGAGCCCGAGCACTTCGTGACGGTGTTGTCGATCACCGACAGCGTCGTGCATTGTGTCGAGCAGCCGGGCGGGCGGCCGGTGGTGCTGCCGTCGGCTGAAGTCAAGGCGCGGTACACCGGCGTCGCGCTGGTGCTGCCGGAGCGGCCCGAGCCGTCGCCGCGCGCGGTCGTGCCGCAGGTCCACTGGACCGTGGACGCGCGCGAGGCTGGGCAGGAGTGGGTCTTCGAGGTGGCGGTGCGCAACGGCGGTCGCTCGCCGTTGACGCTGCGAGTGGGGGGTACGACCTGCACCTGCACCTCGCCGCTGCGCGGTGAACTGGTCGTAGCGCCTGGCGGTACCGAGGTTGTCCCGGTCAAGTTCCGCCTGACAGCGCTACGCCCTGTCGAGCAGGCGGTCTGGTTCGCGACGGACGACCCTGGGCGCCCGGTGATCGGAGTGTCCATCGCGGTGCGCTGCGAGATTCCGGTACGAACGTCACCCAGCCAACTGAGTCTGGCAATCCCAAGCAAGGGCACCGGCCGTGCGCGCCTCGTCGTGACCGGTCCTGCTGCCCTGCCCATCACCGCGGCGGAGGTGGACTCGGAGAACCTGGAGGTGCGGCTGCGGGACCAGGCCGCACGGCCACCGTACCTCCACCAGGTCGTCGAGGTCGCGACCACCGCTGGTCTGCCGGTCGGCGAGCACCGCTTCACGCTGACCCTCAAGTTCGCCGCCGATGACGCTGGGATTCGGGTGCCGGTGATCGTCACGGCGGCGTCCGCTGTGGCAGCCAGCCCACGCCGCGTGGTGGCCCTCGACTGCCCGCCGACCGTGCCGTTCGAGCTGGCGTTGACGTCGCTCAAGCAGCCGTTCGAACTGCGTTCGGTGACGGTTGGCGACGCGTCGATCCGGGAGGTCAGCCGATCCGTGGCGGACGACCGCTGCTCCTGCCGGATCGGCTTTGTGGCGTCGCTGCAACCCGGGCAGGTGGTCGCAACAGAGGTGGTCGTCGCCACCGACCTGCCCGGCGAGCCGCCGCTGCGCCTGCCGGTCACGCTCCGCGCGGCCGAGGCGGCGCCGTGAGGCGAGGGCTGGGCGGCTTGTTGCTGCTGGTCTTGGTGAGCGGCGCCGCGCCGCCGGACCGGACGGTCACCTTGGTGATCGGCGGCTGCACCGACGGTTACCTGGAGCCCTGCGGCTGTGGCGGCCAGCAGGCCGGCGGGCTGGCGCGGCGGGCGGCGCTGGTGACGGCGGTGCGCCAGCGGGCGCCGGGGGCGGTCTATCTGGATCTGGGGCGGTTGGGGCCACCCGCCCGGCATGCCGAGTTGGCGGCGGCGCTGGCGGCGCGGCTGGGGGCGGTGGCGGTGGGGTGTGGGGCGGCCGAGGCGCGGCAGCCGGCGCATCTGGCGGTGGCCCGCGCCGCGGCCCTGCCGCTGACCAACGTCGCGCCGCCGGAGGCCACGCTGCCAGCGATGGTGGTGTTCGACGCCGCGCCGGGCGTGCGGGTGGGCGTGATGTCGATCTGCCTGGGTCCGTTGGCCGGCGCCGAGCTGGCGGCTCGCCTGGGAGAGCTGGCGGCCACCGCCACCGCCGAGGGCGCGGCCTGGTGGGTCCTGCTCAGCCACTTTGACCAGGCCACCACCGCCCGCCTGCTGGACCGCCTGCCCGTCGCCCGGCGCCCGGCCGTGGTGGCCTTGGCGCTGACCGCCAGCGAGCCGACGCCCCGCTGGACGGCGGACGGCACCACCTGGGTCACCGTGGCGGCCAAGGGCCGTTCGCTGAGCGTGGTCGAAGCGCACCACACCAACGGCCGCTGGCAGTGCCAGGCGAGCACCGAGCTGGTGATCGAGGGCCCGCGCGACGACGTGGTGCAGGGCTGGGTCGACGCTTGCTTCGCCGCGCAGAAGGTGACCGAGTCAGGCGCTCCGACGCCTCCCGCCGCGCCGGCTGGCCCCACCGGGGCGGCCTGTGCCGAGTGCCATGCCGCGACCGTGGCGGCCTGGCGGCAGCATCCGCACGGCCGGGCCGTGGCGACGCTCGAAGCGCTCGGCCGCGACGTCGCGGCCTGCCTGCGCTGCCACGATGAGGACCTCCGCCAGCGCGGTGTCCGCGGCGCCGGCGCCGACCGCGGGGTGCACTGCCTGGCCTGCCACCCCGCCAGCGCAGCTCACCTGCAGGCCGCGACGAGCCGCCCGGGCACGATTTCGGTGGACGCCTGCACCGCCTGTCACACGCCCGACCACAGCCCGCACTGGCAGCCGGCGACCTACCTGGCGCAGGTCGCCGCGGTCTGCCGCGCCGGCCACTGAGACCGGCCGTCCCGCGGCCACCGGCCCCCCTTGCAGCGCAGCCTCCGGCTGTGCTAGCATGTCCACACTGCTGCGCGATGTTCAGTAATACGGAACGATGATGGTCCAATCGGTGGAACGGGCGATGGCGTTGGTGGCGGCGGTGGCGGACCGGCCGGAGGGGGCGGGGGTGCGGGAGCTGGCGCGGCAGGTGGGGCTGAAGCCGCCGACCGCGCTGAATCTGCTGCGAACGTTGGTGGCGTTGGACTACCTGACGTTCGACGCGGCGCGGCGGGTCTACCAACTGGGTTTGGCGCCGTTGCGGCTGGCCGACGCGGTCGAGCCGGTGGCGGCGACGAAGCGGTTGGCGGCGGGCTGTTTGGATGCGGTTTGGGCCGAGCTGGACGAGACGGTGGTGCTGGCGGCCTGGTGGCGGGGGCAGTTGGTGCTGGTTGATTGGCGGACCTCGACCCGGCCGCTGCTGGCGGCGCGGCCGCGGCATCTGCCGGGGCAGGCCCACGGGCTGGCGGCGGGGCTGGTCTTGCTGGCCTGGCGCGAGCCCGCCGAGCAGCGGGGTTACCTGGCGTCGCTCGACCCGCCCGAGGCGGCCGCAGTGGCGGCGCGGCTGCCGGCGATCCGCAGCGCGGGGGTGGCCTGGCTGGAGAATCACCACGACAACGGGGTCGGCGCGGTGGCGGCGCCGGTGCTCGGTCCGCGCGGCCAGTGTCGCTACGCCGTGGGGATCAGCGCGCCGCTGAGCCGCCTGGACGCCGCACTGCGGGCCCGGCTGGAGCAGGCGGTGCGGGCCGGCGCGGACAGCCTGCGGCTGCGACTGGGTGGAGAGGAACGCTGATGCCGCGGCGACCGAACGTGCTCTGGATCCTGACCGATGAGCAGCGGACCGACAGCTTGGGCTGCTCCGGGGCGCCTTGGGCGGTCTCGCCGCAGTTGGACGACCCGGCCGCCGCGCCGCGAGTTGGCGAGCTGCTGGCCGCCTGGCAAGAGCGCCAGGCCGAGTTGCGGAGCCGCCCCGACCCCCGCTGGGCCGGGGCCGCGGAGAGGTGACGAGATGGACGAGCGACGGGTGCCGCGGCGCAAGCCGCTGACCGCCAACGTGGGAGCCCTGTGCGTCGGGCACCACACCTACTGGGGCCAGTTCGACGGCCTGCTGGACGAGTTGCTAGGCAAGTACCGCGTGCTCTTGGACCGGCTGGGAGCGCAGGGCGTCACCGTCCACGACTTTGGGATGATTGACTCCGCCGAGCCTGCCTACGCCGCGGTGCCGCGGATCCAGGCCGCCAATCTCGATGTGTTGTTCGTCGATATGGTGACCTACGCCACCTCGTCGACCTTCGGCGCGATCTGCCGGAGCCTTGACATTCCGATCGTGCTGGTGGCGCTGCAGCCGCTGGCGGCGATGGATTACCCGCGCGGCAGCACCTACATGCAGCTCTGCAACGACGACTTCTGCAGCGTGCCGGAGTTCCTGGGCGTCGCCATTCGGCTCGGCAAGCGGCCGCCGGAGGTGATCCTCGGCACGCTCTACGACGACCCGGTGGCCGACGCCGAGCTGGCCGAATGGTGCCAGATTGCGAAGGTGCTGCACGACCTGAAGAGCGCCCGGCTGGGCCACTTGGGGCATGTCCTGGAAGCGATGCTGGACATGCACACCGACCCGACGGCGGTCACCGCGGCCTTCGGGTGCCATGTCGTGCAGTGCGAAGCCGATGATCTGCTGCGCCACTACCGCACCACCGACCCCGCGGTGGTGAGCGCCAAGGAGGCGGCGATCCTCGAGTTCTTCGACACGCCCGACCCGGTCAGCGATCCGATCACCAGTCGCCTGACGCCCGCTGATCTGACCCTGGCGGCGCGGGTGGCCGTGGCGCTCGACGGCTTCATCGCCGAGAAGCGGCTCGACGGGCTGGCCTACTACTACGAAGCCGAGCCGGGCAGCGAGCTGCGGCAGGTGGTCACCAACCTGATCGTCGGCAACAGCCTGCTGACCGGCGCGGGCTTCCCGATGTGCGGCGAGTTCGACCTGAAGACCCTGCTGGCGATGCTGATCTTCGACCGGCTCGACATCGGGGGCAGCTTCGCGGAGTTCCACCCGGTCGATTTTGAGCGCGACAGTGTGCTGGTCGGTCACGACGGCCCGCATCATGTCAATGTCGCCGACGGCCAGCCGGTGCTGCGGAGCCTGGCGAAGTACCACGGCAAACCGGGCAGCGGGGCCTCGGTCGAGTTCCAGCTCAAGGAAGGCCCGATCACGATGCTCAGCATTGGGGTCCGGGCCGATGGCCGCTTCAAGTTCGTGGTCGCCGAGGGCCAGAGCCTGCGCTGGCCGATCCCGCCGACCGGCAACACCAACACCCACGGCCGCTTCCAGCCCGACGTGCGGACGTTCCTGAAGCGTTGGGTGGCGGAGGGGCCGACCCACCATTTCGCGCTCGGGATCGGCCACCATGCCCAGACCATCGCCAAGCTGGCCGGCGTGCTGGGGATTGAGTGCTGCCTCGTCGCGGAGGGCTGACATGGACCACGCCTCGCCCTACTCGCCCCGCGCCCGCTGGCGGCGGACCGTGTTGGAGTGCAGCCTGAAGCCGTTCGACGACCTTACGCCCGCTGGGCTGGTCGGTCGCTGGACGCAGATCCTGACGGCCTGGGCGCAGGTCCTCGACCGCAGCGACGCGCTGGGGGTGCTGCTGTGGGTCGCCGACGGGTCGGAGATCCTGAGCTGGTCGGGCGACCTGGCGCAGCGGCTGGAGTGGGCGCGCTATGTCGGCTTCTGCAATACCGACGCGCTGCCCGATCTGTACTATCCTGGCTGGTACCAGAACCGGCCCGGCCGGCCGTTTCGGGACGACGCGCCGGAGTGGACCTACGGCGATCTGGCCCAGGCCATCACCGCCCTGCGGCAGGCGGCGGCCGGGCTGGGGGTGGGGGAGGTGACCGTCGGCGCCACCATCGACCCGGGGCCTGAGTTCGCCGCCAGCCCGTTCAAATACGTCGAGCATCCCGAGATCCTGGTGACCTTCCCGCCCGGCCCGATGGCCGCGCCGATGCGCTTTGTCAGTGCCCAGACGCGGCTGCACGCCGATCCGCGCGCGTTCGGCGGCTGGCCGCAGGGGATCCCCGAGGACACGCCGCTGGGGGCCCATCTCGGCGCCCAGATGCGTAGCCTGGCGGCGGCGGTCGGGTTCGACTATCTGTGGCTCTCCAACGGCTTCGGCTACTCGCACTACGCCTGGACCCCGACGGGCGAGTTGCTACGGCCGGAGGGCTGGCGCACCGCCCGCGCCGCCGCCGAGGGTGCCACGACGCTGGGGTTCTGGCGCAGCTTCCGCGAGCAGGCGCCCGACCTGCCGCTCGAAGTGCGCGGCACCAACTACAGCCTGGGCGTCGATCTGGCCACGGACGGCGTCTCGCACCGTGCCATCACGGCGTTGGCCGGGCTGACCGTCGCGCCGCCTAACCTGCCGGTGCTGCACGCCGATCTGCTGGCTCAGGATGTGGTCTGCTACCTCACCCGCCTGGCCCAGACGCCCGGCGACCGGTTGCCCTACCGGCATTACCTCAACGACCCCTGGTTCGAACAGAACCCGTGGTACGACATCTACGCCCGCGAGCCGCTGGAGGCCTACACGGCCCTGGCTTGCAGTCGTCTGAACGACCGCGGCGGGGTCGACGCGCCGAGTGACCTGCACGTGCTGAGCATCGACACCGAGCGCGGGCAGGTGCTGCCCGAGGAGGTCAATGAGGTCGCGCCGCACCTGCTGCGGGCGCTCGACGAGCGGGCCGACGCCGCCGGGCCGCTGGTCTGGGTCTACCCCTACGACGACTACCACGACGTGCTGGAGCAGCAACCCGACCGCCTGCCGCAGCTCTTTGCCGGTGACCAGTTTGTCGAGCACGCTGTGGCCGCCGGACTGCCACTGCTGACGGTCTGCGATGGGCGCCGCTTCGCCGCGCTGCAGGCGGCCGGGCAGTTGCCCGAGAGCGTCTACCTGGCGCCGGCCCCAGTGGGCGCCACGGCGGCCGAGACCGCCCTGCTGACCCACGGCGCCGCGGGCGGCCCGCTGCTGGTCTACGGCTCGCTGGAGCACGCCCCGCGGCTGCGAGAGTACCTCGGGCTGGCGCTGGCCGAGCCGCTGGAGGGCGAGTTCAGCGTCACCGGCGACCTCGACCCCGACCTCTACGAAACCGTCCCGGCGGCCAACCGCCCGCTACGCCACCGCGCCGTGACGAGCGGCGGTGGCTTGCAGGAGGTGGCGACCGACTGGACCGCTCCGGGGCTGCTGGTGACGGTCACCCAGGGCAACGCCCGGCGGGCCTACGCTGCGCAGCGGGGCAACCTGATCTGGATCCGCGGCTCGGTGCCCTGCGGGCTGCCCGACCGCGAGCCGCTCTGGCGGCTGCGCCACGACGATCCGGCGGAGTTCGCCCAGCCGGCGCTCTGGCTGCGCGCGCTCTTCGGCCGGCTCGGCTGGGCGTTGCGCCAGGAGCGGGCCGCCGTGACGCAGGAGCCGGTGCGGCTGTTCATCAAGCGTTGCCGCGGCGCCTTTGGCCTGGTCGGCGCCAAGCCCGACACCACGGTCCATGTCCGGCTGCGCGCCCCCGACGGGGCGCCGTTGTTCGGCGAGTACGACACCCGGGTGGTGGATGGCCACAGCGTCGAGCAGTTCGGCAAGACCATCGTCAACGAGGTCCGGGCCTTCGTCGACGCCACCAGCGGCCGCTTCAAGGTCAAGGCGCAGCCGTTCGGCCTGCAGCACCAGCGCAGCTACGCGATCACGGGGCTGCGCGGCGAGCGGCTGACCTTCTACCCCGACCCGACCGCGCTGGCCGCCGGCCGCGTGCTGGTTCACTCGCAGCCGTGGGCCGAGACCCTCGCCGACCCGCCGCCGCCGGTGCCACACCAGGTCGACCTCGCCCGCGGCTGCCTGACGGTCGAGGGCTGGACGGGTCCGCTGTTCATCAAGTGGTGACCAGGCCACCGGAGGGCGGCGACCGGCCGCCAGGCTCCACAAGACGCAGCCGCGCCGCGCCAGGTCAGCGGAGCGCGTCGCAGAGCAGTATCGTGTCACCGCATTGGCCGGTGTCTTCGAGTTGCCACCAGGCGGCGAGGGCGGCAGCCACGTAGGCCCAGGCCCGGACGCGGTCGGGCGGCTGGCCGGCGGCGACGGCCAGGTCGTGGCAACGGCGGGTCAGGTCGGCCCGGCAGTGCGGGAGCTGCTGCCAGCCGTCGCGGATCAGGCAGGCAGGCTCGTAAGCCGGGTCGCCAGCGACGCCCTTCGGGTCGATGGCCAACCACGGCGCGCGGCTGGCGCGGAGCAGGTTGCCGCGATGCAGGTCGCCGTGCAGCAGGGCCGGCGCCGGGGCACTGGCGAGGAGCTCGGCCGCGAGGGCCTCGGCGCGGGCAATCGTCGCGGCCGGCAGCGGGCCGGTCGAGCCGTCGTGGCGGGCCCGCAGGTCCTGGAAGCCGGCCACCCAGGTCGCCAACGGAGTCAGGCCAGTCGCGCTGCGGAGCGGTCGCCCCAGGGCCTGCAGGACCGGCGTGGCGGCCGTGAGCAGATCGTCCCAGGCGAGCTCCGCGGCGTCGTCGCCTGGTGTCAGCCGTTCCAGCAGCAACAGCCCCTGCGCCGGCAGCGCCGCCAGCAGCCGCACCAGCCCCGCCCCGTCCGCCAGGCGCAGCGCCGCCGCCTCCTGTGCCAGCTCGTCGAGCAGCGGACCACACTTCAGCACGGCCGGCCCGCGCGGGGACTCGACGGCCGCGACGAAGTTGATCGACCCACCGCCGTACGGTGCGCCGAGCCGCAGGTCCCAGCGCTGGCCGGCCAGTGCGACCAGCTCCGGCAGCGTGTCCAACCAGGCTAACCCGGCACCGTCACGGAAGCTGGCCAGCGCCGCGGTCAGCCCCGCCGGCAGCGACAGCGTTGGCGGGTTACTGGACATGGCTGGGCTCCAGGAGTGGCTCAGCGTAGCGCGGTGGCTCGATCCTGGCGGTACAGCTCGGCCAGGCGAGGCGGACCGGACGATAGCAGGTAGATCACGCCATGCCAGGTGTAGCTGGCACCGGGCGCCAGGTCCACCGGCTGCATCGGACCGCCGTGCAGACATGGAATCCGGGTGTTGCTCATGAGCAGCCCCGGAGGCCGGTCATCCCAGGTGATGGCCACGAGGTGCCGGCCGTCTGCGCTCTGGCGCGCGATCAGGTAGGAGTCGGCAACCTGGTTGACGACCCACCAACCATCGGGCATGTCCCGCTGGCCGCCGAGGTCGCGCGGGCCGTCGGCCACCGGCAGCAGGATCCACGGGTCGCGGCCCTTGTCGGCGGCCGTGGGCGTGGTGCGGCTGAGGCACTGCCACTGTCCACCGATCCAGGCGTAGGTGGTGTCAAGCGTGTTCCGCCGGCTGAACTGGGGCGAGTGGCTGAGGACCAGGCAGTGCTGGCTGGAAACGTGCCGCAGAGGCTGGCCGGTCTTATTGCGGACCCAGAACGCCAGTCGCACGCGATCGGCCTCCGGGGTGGCCGTGGTGCCAAAGACCAGACCCTCGCTGCTGCGAGCTTCGAAACTCAGGCTGCCCGTGGCTTCGTCGCGGCGCCAGACGGGCTGTTCGTCGATGGTCCCCAACGGCGGCATGTCCGGCCGCCGGTGGTCGATGAAGTGCAGCCCCAGGCTGGAGTGGACGGTCTCCGGTGCCCGCAGGTCCAGCCGTCCCGCCAGCCAGGGCGCCTCGATCGAGAAGCCCAGGACACCGCCCTGCACGCCGGCGATCACCGGCAGCGGCGTCAGCCGCAGTACTTCCGCCGGGGTCCCCTGATCAGCCGCCCACAGTCCCAGGGCAGGCAGGCTGGCCACCAACACCGCCCCGGCTGTCAGGTGGCTCCTCAGACCTGTCCCAACTGCTGTCTGCGCCATTGGCTACACCTCCCTCGTCTGCTCGCAGTCAGCCGCCGATTCGTGCAGCGCTCGACGGCTCCTGCGGCGGCTACGGCAGGTCCGTGCCCACGCCCTGCGCGGCGGTGCCGGGTTGCTGGTCGCGCCAGGTGCGGCCGTCGGCACAGGTTGGCCGGGGGTAGCCGTCGCGGCCGGCTGCGTCGACAAACAGGCCCAGGCTGCGGGCGTCGCGACGCACGCTGAGGGCCAGTTCAGCGGCCGTGCCGGGCGTTCGGGCCATCCCGAGGTTGACGCCATCCTTGGCCTCGTAGACGTCGTCGCCGGCTCGCTCGAGGAGGTAGCCGACGCCATTGGCATTGCCGGCGCCGAGGGCCAGGTTGGGGGCCTGGTAGCGGTCGTTGCCGGCCTCGTCTTGTAGGAAGCCGACCGAGAAGTCGTGCCCGGCGCCCTGGGCCATGTTGAGCGTGGCGGTGTAGCGGTCGGCGCCGGCGGTGTCCAGCAGCAGCCCAATGGCGAAGTGCGCGGCGGCGGCCTGGACGTACCAGGCGCCCTCGTAGGTGTCGTCACCGCCGAAGTCGCTGAGCACGCCGAGGCCGTACCAGTAGCCGCCGCCCTGGCCGAAGACGCCGCAGCGGTACTGGTCGGCGCCGGCGCCGTCGACCAACCAGCCGGTCCCGCCGGCCAGGCTGGCCCCGGTGGTGTAGTCGGCGCGGCGTCCGAAGCCGAAGCCCTGGGCCAGCGAGGTGTTGTGCTGCGCCGACTGCGGGCTCGGGAAGGCGATGGTGGTGTCATCGGCGAGGTAGCGGTCGGCGCCGTCCCAGTCGACCAGCGCGCCGCAGCCGCGGGTGTAGCCGTAGCCCTGGACGCGGTGGAAGGCGGTGTACTGGTCGTCGCCGCCGCGGTCGAGGAGCAGGCCGAGGCCGAAAGCGGCGGCACCCTGGGCATGGGCGCGCGCCGTGTAGCGGTCACGGCCGGCGGCATCGTAGAGCAGACCGATGCCGGCGATGCCACAACCCTGCGCGAGGTCGGTGGCGAGGTACTGGTCGTCGCCGGCCAGGTCGAGCAGGTAGGCCCAACCGCCCAGCGCAGCGCCCTGGGCGACCGCCGCGCTGGCCTCGTAGCGGTCGTTGCCGGCGAGGTCGAGCAGCAGCGCCACCGGCCGCTGCGGCTGGTCCACCGCCGCGCCGGTGTGGTAGGTGTCGTTGCCGGCGGGATCCAGTAGCAACAGCGGCGACTCGCCCTCCCAGGTGTCGTCCCCGTTGCTGCCGATTACCACGTCGCCCAGGCCGGTGGCCCAGCGGCGCGGCGCGACGGCAGTCCAATCGCGGGCCGCCAGTCGCCCGCGGACGTCGTCGAGCACCAGCGCCAGGTCCATGCCGCCGGCGTGCAGAGCCGCCAGATCCAGTGCCGCGGTGAGGCGGTCCAGCCGGGCCTCGTGCGCCAGGCTCTCGGCGCCCGGCGCCTGGTCGTCGTCCACCGCCGCGAACCGCTGCAAGTCGGCCAGATGCGCCGCCAGGCCGGTGCCGGGAACGTCGGCAAACAGCCGCTCCCGCCAGATCAGACAACCCTCGGCCGCCAACAGCAGCAGCGCGAGGTCGTTCTGCAGGTCGAGCGGCAGGTCCTCGGTTGGCGGGTCGTCCCCGGGCGGCACGCCACCGCCCGCCTGCCGCAGCCGGGCCAGCGCCGCCGCCAGGGGGCGCTGGGAATGAAGCTGCTGCCGCCAACTGTCGGGCACACTGCCGACCAGCCCGCGGCGCACGCCATACCCGGCCAAGGTCCCAGCCCGCGCCAGGGCCGGGGCGAGACCATCCTGCGCCAGCCAACCACGTCCCTGCTGCTCCGCCGCCACCGGGCCACGCCAGGGGTCGGCTGCCAAATAGTCAAACCACGCCAGCCGGAACGGCCCCCCACCAAACAGCCCCATCGCCGCCAGGTCCAGCCCCGCCTCCGCCCGCGAGACCCCCAACACGCCGAGAGCCGCTGCAAAGGGGTCAGGACCATTTATGGCCGCCGCTGTCAGCGGAGCGACCAGCACGGGCCGCGCCGGCGCAGAAAAGGGTCCTGACCCCTTTGATGGGATCGCCAGGAGCAGCAGTAGGACGAGCATCGTGGGCTCCCAGGATAGGGGACGTTGGCGGGGTGTGGGGAGTCAACGTTCAGGGGGCGAGGTCGACGCTTTGGCGGACTTTGCCTTGGGCGGTCAGGCTGAGGTCGCCATCGGCGCCGGGGACACCCAGGTCCTTGAGCGCTGCGCCGCCGCCACCGGTCTCCAGCTTCATCGTGAGGTTCATGTCGAGGTCGCCGCGGCTTCGCACCAGGGCGCCAGCGGCGGGGTCGAAGTGGGTTGTGATGTTGCCCCGCAGGCTGCCGACGTTGCTGACTGGGGCGCCGTCGCGGGGGTCCGTCAGGCGCATCGCCAAGGGCGCCTCGAGTTGCGTGACGATCCTCGCGCAAGCCCGGCCGGCGACCGTCTCGTAGCCGTCCAGCCGGCAGTTGGCCCGCATCGTGACGCGCCCGCCGCCTGGCAGCGGGAGGACTGGCGCTTGCGTCCAGGTGTCGCCGACGCCGACGGCCGGCTCCGGGAACGCGGCCGCGGTCAACTGCTGGCAGATCCCCTGCAGGTCGACCGCCAGCCCGCCGGGCAGACCGGGCAGGCCGACCTGCTCGCCGCCCCCGGCCGAGGCCGTCGCGAGGACTCGACCGCGCGGGTCGAGGTCCAGGGTGACCGGCGCCGGGGCGGCCGGCAGCGCTCCGAAGGGCGACCCGCCCTGCGTCGCCGTGAACGGGTCGAGCGACAGCTTGACCCGCAGCGTGCGGCCGTTGTTGGCGAGGATCTCCTGCGTGTAACCGCTGCCCGCATTGACGTTCAGCGGCAACGATTGCCCCAGCACGCTCATCGTCCCGTCGACCTGCGACTGCGAGCTGTAGCGCCGCACCTCGCCAGCGCGCCCGCCGTAGCGCAGCAGGACCCGCCCGTCGCGCAGCCAGGTCGGACTGGCGCTGGCGGCCGGCGGCGTGGTCGCCATGGCCGCCACGTCGGCTGAGGTCGCCGAGGGCGGCGGAACCGGCGCCGCAGGGGTTGGCGGATCGAGCAGCCCCTGCACCTCGAGCCCGGCGCCGCGCAGGGCCTGGTTGGCGAGGCCCAGGCGTTGTCCCAGCAGCACGCCCACCAGCAGCAACAGCAGCGCCACGGTGAGGGCCAGCAGCGCGAGCGTGGCGGCGGCCCAGCGGGGTAGGCGGGTGGTCGCGAGGCTGACCGGCGCCACCTGGGCGTCGCGGCCGCAGGCCGGGCAGAAGCGCGCCGTGGCGGGCAAGGCCTGGCCGCAGCCGGTGCAATGCACCGCTGACAACGGCGGCACCGCGACGGTGGCGGCGCCCAGCTCACGCCCGCAGTGCGGGCAGCGCCCGGTGTCGGCGCTGGGCAGCCGGTTCTGGCAGCCCGGACAACGCGGCCCGGGGAGGTCCTGCAGCTCGACCCGATAGCGGCTGGTGCCGACCTGCAGCACGTCGCCCTGCAGCAGCGGCGCGGTGTTGATGCGGTGGCCGTTGAGGTAGGCGCCATCGCCTTCGACCGGGGACTCGACCTGCGCGGTGTCCGGACTGACCAACAGCAGCGGGTGGTTGCTGGGCAGGCCGCCGCCGTCCGGCTCGGGCAGCCCCCCCGGCGCCATTCGCCAACACCCCTCCCGCAGTTCGAAGCGGCGTCCCGCCGACGGGCCGTCGACCGCTGTCAGCACCACCCGCATCAGATCGCTCCCGATCCAGCTCCATTGTACCCCGCGCCAGGTGGCCCACACCGCCGCCATCGCGCTCGTCGCAAGACGCTCGCAGGGATCGGCCGGCGAGACTAGCCGCTTTGGCCTGTCGCAGGCGCCGGCGGCCGGGCGGGGGCCATCTGGATCGTGAAGGTCACCGGCTCACCGCCCGCCGTGAGCATCGGCGAACCACCGGGGTTGAGCAGCACAACCTGGTTCGCGGAGGTCATCGCCATGCTCCCGGCGGCTTCGCCGGCGGCGTTGACGATGCTCCCGCCGACCGTCTCGGGGGCCAGCTCGAGGCGCATCGTGAGGTCGTCGCTGACGGTGAACTCCAGCCAGCCGAGCCCACGGCCGGCGGCGTCCAGGTCCAGGTCGAAGCGGCTGGCGACCCAGTAGCCGTCGGGATCCCGCCACAGGTCGCGCCCGTCGAGCGTGCCGCCGGCGCTGCCGAGCCGCCGTTCGTAGGCCGTGTCGCCCGCGTAGAGCAGCGTGCCGTCGTCCCGGAAGACCTCGACGCGCAGCCGCCCGCGGAGTCGTCCGGTGGCTCGATCGAGTTGCCCGCGCTCCAGGTGCTTCAGCGTCACGGCCCGCCCCCGCGCGTCGAGGTCGCGACCGGAGAGCTGACTGGTGAGCTGATCGGGCTGCCGGAAGGCGTTCTGCAACAGCAGGTCGGTCTGCGGGCCAGTGATCCGCAGCACCCGCGAGATGTTGCCGGCCGGGTCTTGCTGCAGCGTCCCGCGAACCCGCAACTCACCGTCCTGCTGGTCGATCAGCTCCGTGCTGGCGCCGCTGCGGACGGGCACGTAGACGAACGAATCGGCCAAGGCCAGGCCGCGGCTGCCTTCGTTGAAGGAGCTCAGCTCCAGCCCCAGCGAGTTGGTGGCGCGGACCGCGGTGGTCATCGCGTCGATGGCCTGCTGCGTCGGGCTGGCGCCGGTTCGTGAGAAGGGCGAACCGCTGAGGTGACCGTCGTCGAAGCTCAGCAACTCGAAGCGCCCGAAGGCGGCTTCCTCGTCCAGACTGCCCAGCAACGGCTCCACCGGCAGGCTACCGCCGGAGCAACCGCTCAGCCACCAGACTACCAGCGCCGCCCCCCAGCGACGCCACCTCACGGCTCGCCTGGGGCGTCCAGGAAGTCGATGTCGAGGAAGACGGTGTGGCCTTCGTCGTCGACCACCGGGTCGCCGTTGGCATCGACCACCACGGCGTTGGCGTCGGGTGGCGCATTGAGGACCGGCACGGCGCTCAGCGAGCGGTACCCGAACAGCAGGGTCCCAGCCGAGTCGTAGACGTCGCCGAAGATGTTGTCGAACTGGTCGATGGTCAACGTGAAGCGCGAGCCATCACTGGCGTCGCAGACCAGCGACAGGGCCACCAGGTCCTCGCCGTTCAACCACAGGTCGTAGTCGCCCGCGACCCAGTAGCCGTCCGGTTCGTAGAGGATGTCCCGGCCGAGGACGCGCCACTCGTCGGTCTCGTAGGAGCCGCTGTAGTTCATGTCGCTGGCGTAGACCACGGCCCCCGCCAGGGTGCGGTACTCTTCGCGCACCCGACCGTAGGCGTTCTCGGTCGCCTGGTCATAGGTCTCTTCGCCGACGATCAGCAGCCGGATGATGGTCCCGTCGTCGTCCTCCGCCTGTCCCGTGACCTGCGTCGTGAAGATGCCCGCCGCGGTGACCGTGATCGCCATCGTCAGGTCGGTGTTCGGTCCAACGCAGCGCAGGTCGTGGCGTTCGGCGATCGGGCCGTCGTCGTCGTAGCGAATCACCCCGGTGACTCGGAAGCCGTCCTCGGTGAAGTCGACCAGCTCGACATCCGCCTCCCGCGTGCGCGCCGCGCGTTGCCGGCTGGGGATGTAGATCGCCTTGTCGAGCGCCGCCAGGCCCGACTGCTTGTTGATCGACCCAAGGTCGAGCCCCGCGTTGTTGAGCGCCTTCGAGCCCGTTTGGGCGGCGTCGATGGCGGCTTCGCGGCGGGTCGTGCCGTCGCGGGAGTAGGCCGCGCCGGTGAAGGTGGTCTCGTCGAAGCTGAGCGGATCGAGGCTCTCGAGCCCGCCGCTGCCCCCGCTTCCCGCGCCATCGACCAGGGGTTCGAGCCGCCAGCCGCCGCCGCAGCCGGCCAAGGCCAGCGTGACCAGGCTGACGAGCCAGGCGCAGCGGCGTCGAGCTGCCATCAGGCCCCTCCCGCCGCCAACGGTTCGAGTTGCCCGATCAGCTCCGCGTCGATCAACTTCAGCAGGATGGCGATCGCCGCAGCGTTGGAGCGACGACCGCGGGCGAGCCGGTCGAGCACCGCCCGGCGGCCGCTGTCGCCAGCCGCCTGCAGCAGCTCCTCCAGCGGCTTGCCGGTGCTCTTGGCGAGCGCCAGCACGTAGGTCGCCTCACCGAAGGTCAGGCCGCTCTGGTAAGCCTGCGCGGCCTCGGCCGGGGTGCAACTGAGGAAGCGCTGCACCAGGCGCGAGGCCGCGCTGCGTTCGTGTCGGGGGCGGTCCACCATGGTGATGTCGAGGCTGTTGATCAGCCCCCGTAGCCGCCCGCCGAAGACCGCCATCTGGGCCGGCTCGGTGCGGTCGACGGCCTCGTCGAGCGCGTACTCGGCGGCCGCCAGCGACGACCGCAGCCGGTCGCTGACCTGGCTCGGCCGCGCGCTACCGGTCAGCGAGTGGTGCAGCAGCGCGATGGCGTCGTGGGAGCCCTGCACCGCCCGCCGCATCGCCGGGTCCTGCTCATTGAGCCGCTGCGCCCCGTCGCGCAGGTCCATCGCCGCGCGCTCGCCGTCACCGACGAAGCGCCGGGTGAGCTCCAGCAGCGCCCCCGAGGCGTTCCCGCCGAGCTTCGCCAGGGCCCGCTGCCGGGTGCGCTCCAACTGCGCTGCGGCACTCGCCGATTCGTCTTGCAGCGCGCCGACTTCGGCCGCGCCACGCAGCGCCGCGCCGCGCAGTTGCTGGCTCAGTTTGACCATCCCTTGGAGACTGCCCGGCAGCTTGTCGCCCAGGTCGTAGAGCTGATCGAGTTGCGTGCCGGCGAGTTGGTGCGACTGCACCAGCGCGGCGTTGCTGTCGAGCGGCTGGTTCCAGACGGACTGCCCGCTGCTGGCCACTCGCGCCAACTGCACGCCGAGCTGGTCGAGCCCCTGGCGCGCCGCGACGATGTCGCTGGCCGCGGCCGGCTGGCTGGGATCGAACTGCGGCCCGCTCGGCAACGCCGCCACCTCGGGATCCACCACCGCCGCGTCGATGCCGTGGGTCAGGGCTTCCTGGTACCGCTGCCTGGCTTCCTCGCGATCGCCGCGCCAGGCGGCCACCCGCGCCAGGCCGAGGTAGGCCGGGCCCCAGTTGGCGTCGGCCCGCACCGCCCGCTGGTAATGCTGCGCCGCCGAGCTGTAGCGTTCGCGCTGGCGATAGCCCTCGGCGATCAGCGTCAGCATCTGGGCGTCCTCGGCGAGGTAGGGCTGCTGCTTGATGGCCGCGATCCGGTCGCGGTTGATGGGATGCGTCTGGAAGTAGCCCCAGAACCGCGGCACCGCGCCGTAGGCTTCGTCGAGACGCAGGAAGAAGTCGATCCCGCGGGCCGGGTCCTTGCCGCTGTTGATGGCGTACATCACGCCCTCGCGATCGGCCGAGGACTCGTTCTCGCGCGACCAGTGCAGGTCCAGGAAGGCGTTGCCGAGGTAGGCGTACTGCATCCAGTCTTCGTTGTTGTTGCTGGTCAGCAGGTTCAGCGCCAGCATCACAATCAAGTTGCGCTGGAACGCCAGCGAGCCGTGCCGCCGTTCGACGTGTCCCACCTCATGGCCGACCACGAAGGCGATCTCGTCCTCGCTGTCGGCGAAGCGCAGCAGGCCCTTGGTGACGTAGATCCCACCCCACGGAATCGCGAAGGCGTTGGGTTCCTGCAAGTCGACCACGGTGAAGCGATAGGGCACGTTCTTGCGACGCACCAAGGATCGCGCTTCACCGCCCAGGAGCTGCACGTAGTTGTGCAGCAGCGGGTCCTGTTCCTTGCGGAACTGCAGGCTGATCGCCCACTCGCTGAGCTTGCCGAGCGGCTGCTCGATCAGCGCGTCGGTGACCTCGTTGGCACAACCGCTGAGCAGTGTCAGCAGGCCCAGCCCCAGCAGTGCTCGTCGCCCACGCCGTCTCGACCGCATCCCCGTCTCCTAGCCGGCCCCAGCTCCCTCGACCGCCGCCAGCGCCGCGGCGACATCCGCCGCACCGCCCGGCCCCTGACCGTCGATCTCGGCGATCACGTCGCGGCGCGCCAGCTCCAGGAAGGCATTGACGCACTCCGGGTCGAACTGTAAACCACGGTTGCGAGCAAGTTCTTCAAGCGCCACCCGGCGCGGCAGACCCTTGCGGTAGGGGCGGTTGCTGGTCATCGCGTCGTAGGTGTCGGCGACGCCGATCACGCGGGCCATCAACGGGATCTGCTGCTCGTGGAGACCGTCCGGATAGCCACGACTGCTGAACCGCTCGTGGTGGTGCCGCAAGCCCGGGAGGATCCGCCGGAGCTGCTTGACCGGGTAGATGATCTCCGCCGATTTGACCGGGTGGCGCTTCATCGCGTCGAACTCGTCGTCGGTCAGCTTGCCCTCTTTCAGCAGGATGTTGTCCCGGATCCCAATCTTGCCGACGTCGTGCAGCAGCCCGGCGTAGTAGATCGTCTCGACTTCGTCCTCGGGCAGGGCCATCTCGCCGGCAATCAGCCGCGCGTAGCGGGCCACCCGGTCGCTGTGCCCGCGGGTGTAGGGGTCGCGGGCGTCGATGGCGTTGGCGATGACGCGAATCGAGTGCACGAACTGGTCGCGCAGATCGTCGTACAGGCGGGCGTTCTCGATGGCCGTGGCGGCCTGCGAACTGAGGGTCAGCGCCAACTGCAGATCGGCGTCGGTGAAGTCGCCAGCCTGATGCTCCGAGAGGTTGAGCACCCCAATCACCTTGCCCTTGGCCTCCAACGGCAGGCACAGACTGGCGCTGCGCTGGCGCGACTGCGATCCTTCGACGCGGCCCTGCCCCAGCACCAGCGGCTGACCGGTCAGCGCGACCTGCCCCGCAACGCCCTCACCGAGCCGGATCCGGGTCTCGGCGACGACCTCGGCCGGCAGCCCCAGCGCCAGCTCGATGCTCAGGAAGCCGCTGCTCACCTCGGTCTGCCCGAGGAACGGCTGCGCCGGGTCGAACTCGTCGCCGGCCGGGGCGTCGCTGTGCAGCAGCATCAGCGAGCCCTGCTGGCAGCGCAGCAGCCGCAGCGCACTGTCGAGCACGCGCTTCAAGACCTCGTCGCGGTCCAGCGAGCGGGTCAGCGCCTGGCCGATGTCGCTGAGCGCCGCCAGCGCGTCGGCGCGTTCGCGGAGCCCGTCGTAGAGCCGCGCGTTGTTGAGCGCCAGGGCGGCCTGGTAGCCCAGGGCGGCGAGGAAGTGCAGGTCCCGCTCCGAGAAGTCGCCGCCGTCGCAGCGGTCGGAGACGTTGAGCACACCAATCACCCGCCCGTGGGCCTGCAACGGCACGCAGGCGGCGGCGGGGAGGCCGCCCAGTTTGACGCTGCCGGCGGCCCGTTCGCCCCCGGCCAGCCGCCGCGGCAGCCCGCTGGCGGCGACCTCGCCGGCAATCCCTTCACCGAAGCGCAGCCGCGTCGCGGCGATCACCTCCGGATCCAGCCCGTAGGCGACCGCCACCGTCAACCACTCGCCGGCGCTGTCGAGCAGCATGATGCTGCCCTTGGCGGCCTGCAGCAGCGTCGTCGCCTGGCGCAGCACGTCGGTCAGGGTCTCGTCCAGGTCGAGGCTGTCGTTGACGACGATCGAGACTTCCTGCAAGGCCCGCAGCTCAGCGGCCTGGCGCTGCTGTTCGGCGAAGATCTGCGCATTGCGCAGCGCCACGGCGCTCTGGGCGGCCAGCAACTCGGCCAGCCGCAGGTCGACTTCGCTGAACTCGGCGCCGTCGCGGTGGTCGGACAGGTTGAGCACGCCAATCACCCCGTGGGGGGTGCTCAACGGCACGCAGATGGCGGCCGGCGCGGCGACCTGCCGGCCGTCGCGCTCGATCACGCCGGGCGACAACCGCCGCGGCTCGCCGCTGGCCGCGACCGCGCCGGCGATGCCGTCGCCGAGGGCGATGCAGGTGCTGGCGATGACCTCGGCGCTGAGCCCGTGCGCGACGGCAATCCGGAGATGCTCGCCGGCCTCGTCGAGCAGCAGCAGCGAGCCCTTCCGAGCGCCGAGCAACTCGCAGGCGCGGGCCAGGATGCTGGGCAGCACCTCGGTCGTGTCGAGCGAGGCGGTGATGCTCACCGCGAGTTGCGCCAGGGCCTCCAGCCGCTGCGCGGCGAGCTGCTCGCCGTCACCGCCTGCGGGCATCGCTTCCTCCTAGCTACGCGCGGGCAGCGTGACCTGCTGGCCGGTGCGGCTCGATTCGTAGATGGCGCAGATGATCTCGACGGCCTGGCGCGCCTCGCGCACCGGCACCGGCACTTCGCCGCCGCCGCGGATCGCCTCGCACATCAACTGGATCTGCCGGGTGTGGGCCTGCGCCGGCAGACTGGCCGGATCGGCGCCGGCTGCCTTCAGCGCCTGCACCTCATCCTGCGGCGGCTGGCGGTCGAGGGCCGGGTCGAGGAACCGCCAGTGCTCGAGGTGGCCGTTCTTGACGGTCACCGAGCCGCGGTCACCGTGCAGCTCGATCCGCCAGTCGAGGCCCGGCGCTGCCGCCGTGCTGCCCTCGATTACGCCAATCGCGCCGCTCCGGAAGCGCAGCACCGCCGCCGCCACGTCCTCCACCACGATGTCGTGCGCCAAGGTGGCGGTGACCGCGTAGACCGACTCGACGGGGCCCATGTACCATTGCAGCAGGTCGACGTAGTGCACGCCCTGGTTCATCAGGCAGCCGCCGCCGTCGAGCTCCCAAGTGGCGCGCCAGTCGCCGCTGTCGTAGTACTCCTGGCTGCGATACCACTTGATGTAGGCGTCGCCCATGTTGAGCCGGCCCAGCAGCCCGCCGTCAACGGCCTCTTTGACCTTCTCAGTGAGCGACAGGAAACGGTTCTGGAAGATGCAGGTGGCCTTGGTCGAGGCGGCGGCCGCCGCGGCGATCAGCCGGTCGCAAGCGGCCGGCGTGATGTCCATCGGCTTCTCGGTGATCACGTGCTTGCCGGCCTGCAACACGGCCACCGCCTGGTCGGCGTGCATCCCCGACGGGGTGCAGACGTGCACCAGGTCGATGTCGGGCCGCGCCAGCAGGCGGTCGAAGTCGGTCTCGACGGCGGCGCCGTGCTTGCCGGCGAGGGCCGCGGCGCGGTCGGCGACCACGTCGCAGACCACCACCAGTTGGCTGCCCGGCAGTTCGGCAATCGAGTCAGCGTGCAACGGGCCGATCACTCCGGCCCCGACGATGGCGTGACGGATGGTCTCCAACGGCAGGCTCCCGCGGGCTGTTAGGGGTCGATCCGCAGTGCGTCCTGGAACTCCCGCGCGGCGCTGCGCAGGCGTTGGGAGAACTTCGCGACGATCCGCGCGACCTCCGGCAGCCGCTCACCGAAGAGCACCACGGCCACCAGAGCGATCATGAACATCTCGGAACTGCCGACGCCGAAGATCTCCACCGCGCTGTCCTCCAGGCGTACCGCAACCAGTCCATTATAGCACGTCGCGGGTCGCCCGGCGGTGTGTTACGCTCCGCCGCAGGGAGTCTGCCGATGCTGCGTTGGGCGCTTGCGCCGGCCCTCTGGGCCGTCCTCCTGCCGTCTCCGCGGGCGTCGGCCGCGGTGCCGGCAGACGCCGCCTGGCGGGATCTGCTGGGCCACCATCCGGCGCTGCTCGGTCCAGCCGTCAGGTTGCGGCAGCGCGCTGCCGAGCAGCCGGTGCGGTACCAGGAGATCCGGTCCCAGGCCGGCGCCAACCTGCTGGCGGCGGGGGTCGTCGAGCTGGTCGAGGGTCTGCCGCCGGAGCGCGCCGCGGGCTACCTGCAGCGCGCCGACCAGCTCGTTGCGCGGGGCGCCAGCAATCTCCACCAGGACACCTGGCTGGCCGTGACCGAGGTGGCGCTGACCTGGGACCTGCTGCACCGTCACCTCGCGGCCGGCCGGCGGGCGGCCTGGCTGAGCTGGCTGAACGCCCATCTGGCGAGCTTCACGACCGACGAGAACGCCTTCCACAACTCGACGCTCTCCAAGATCCTCTGCTACCTGCGCGTGGCCTACGGCACCTGGGGCGAGAATCCCCAGGCCCCAGCCTTCCGCGACGCGGCGCTGCGGCGGCTCTACGAGGGCAAGGTCGCGCCGGTGCTGCGGACCTTCGGCGCCGGTGGGGGCTACACCGAGTGCGGCTGGTACGCCCGCGGCGCACTCTGGCACCTCGCGCAGGGTCTCGAGTTGGCCCGCCGGCTGGAGGGTTACGACGGCTGGCAGCAGGCCCCGCGGTTCTTCGAGGAGCGCCTGGCCTACGAGCTGTACCAGCCCTATCCCGGGCTCTGGAAGGCCGGCTACAGCAGTGAGCGGTACGCCGTCGAGGGCGACGGTTCGCCGCTCTACGGCGGCCACAACGAGTACCCGCGGCACCTCCGCGGGCTCCTGGCGCAGTATTACCGGGGTAGCGAACTGGCGCGCGCGGTCGACACGCGGCGCCGCGCCGGCAGCAACTTCGAGGCCCGGCTGGTGGACTTCCTGTGGGACGAGGGCCCCGACCCGCAGGCGGCCTGGCCCACCGACCTGCCGCTGGCGCACCTCGCGAGCGGCATCGGCCGGGTCTATGCCCGCAGCGACTGGACTGATCAGGCGACCTGGCTGCGCTTCGAGTGTGGCCCGCTGTTCAACCACCACCAACACTTCGAGGTTGGCAACTTCGAGCTGGTGCAGGGCGAGCCGCTGGCCACCGAGAGCGGCGAGTACCACGACTACAGCTCCAACCACAGCGTCAACTGGCTGCTGCGCACCGTCGCCCACAACTGCCTGCTGGTCGAGCAGCCCGCCGAGACCTGGTCGCGGCTGCGCGACGGCGGCCGCCAGCCGTACGCCAACGACGGTGGGCAGCGCAAGTCGTGGGACTGGCCGGCCGACGATCTGGCCGGCTGGCTGGCCCGCCGCGAGACCTTCGAGCGGGGCCGCCTGGTCGCCTTCCATGAACAGCCCGCCCTCTGCTATCTGGCGGCCGACTGCACCGCCGCCTACGCGCCCAGCAAGCTGCGCGGCTGGCTGCGCCAACTGGTTTTCCTGCGGCCGAGCACGGTGGTGATCGTCGACTGGGTCGCGACGACTCGCCCGGAGTACCGCCAGACCTGGCTGCTGCACAGTCGCCACGAACCAGCCCTGGCTGGCAGCACGGCGACCATCGTCAACCAGCCGGGCCGCCTGATCGTCCGGACGCTGCTGCCGCGCGGCGCGACCCACCGGGCGGTCGAGGGCTACACCTACGGCGGCGCGACCTTCGACCCGCCGCCAACCGGGCTGTCGCCCGCCGCCAACCGCTGGCGGCTGGAGGTCAGCCCGCCCGGCGCCAGCAGCTCCACCGTCTACTGCCATGTTCTGGACACCGGCCCCGCGGCGCCGGCCACCGCGAGCAGTAACGACGGCACGGTGCTGCTGCAGGTCGGCGCCACCCGGCTGGTCTGCCGGCGCGACGGCAGCGCGCAGGTCGCGCTGGCCGGGGCCACCCACGAGCTGCCGGCGACGGTGGTGCCGACCCGCTTTGGCATCGGCCAGGCCGCCGCGGACGGCCCGCCGGCGACGCGCTGACTCTCTTGCCCCTCCTGCGGCGGGGTGCTATACTGACCGCTTGTGAAGGTGTGACGCCCATGACGCTGGGTGGCTTTTTGCAGTTCATCAGCATCGCCGTTGGGGTCGGGCTGGTCGTCGTCGTGGCGGCGCAGACCTCGCGCTCCGAAGGCCTTTCCGGCATTCTTGCCAGCGGTGGCGGGGGTGGCGGCAAGGTCGGCAAGGACAAGCGACTGGAGGGCCTCAGCCTCTGGCTGTGCTACGGCTGGTTGGCGGTCACGGCGTTGGCCGCGCTGATCCAGCACCGCGCGATGCAATAACCTCGGCCGAGGTGGCGGCATAGGTAGACGCGCTAGTTTGAGGGACTAGTGACCTCCGGGTTGTGCGGGTTCGAGTCCCGCCCTCGGCATGGAAAGCCGGCCTACGGGCCGGCTTTCGCTTTTGCGGTGCAACCGTCGGCGGCCGGCCGGCGTTGAGGGGACAGGAGGACCGAAATGCGAGCCTGGTGGCTGCTGTTCTGGCTGGCTGGTGGCGCGCTGGCGCAGACCCCTGAGGCGATGCTGCTGCAGCCACGCTGGGCCGACCAGACCTTCCACGGCGTCGAGGAGGTCGAGGAGCTGCTGCGACGGTTCACCAACACCGAGCGCCGCAAGGCTGAGCTGCCCGAGCTGGCGGTGTTGCCCGAGCTGGTCAAGGCCGCGCGGCAGCATAGCCAAGAGATGCTTCGCGAGGACTACTTCAGCCACACCTCACCGCACGAGCAGTGGGCCACGGTCTCGCAGCGCGTGGTCTGCGCCGGGCAATGGGAGGGGCAGGCTGGCGAGAACATCGTCTATGCCAAGATGAGCGGCGGCACGCTCGCCAACGACGACCTGGCGCAGCGGTTCATGTACGGCGCCCACGGCTGGATGAACTCACCGGGCCACAAGGCCAACATCCTCAGCGGCGACTACTCGCACATCGGACTCGGGGTCGCCGCGGCGGGTGGCCGGTACTACGCAACGCAGGTCTTCGCGCGGCCCTACTACGATTTCGGTCCGGTCACCTTGCGCCGGGTGGGCAACCAGCTCGAACTGGCCGGCAGCGCCAGGCTATTGGCCGAGACCTCCCGCGTGCATCTGGCCGTGGGCGGCGAGCTGCGCGAGAGCATTGCCGTGACGCGCGGCGAGGTGTTCCGGTTCAAGACCCTGCTGCCGGCCGGCGGCGAGCGGGTCAAGATCGGCTTGCATCCCGAGAAGGACGCCCGCAGCTACTGGATTCGCTGGGTCTTCTACCTCGACCCGCGCCAACCGCTGGAGCAAGTCGCGATCGACCCCTTCGATTGACCTTCCGCCCTTGTCAGGCAACGCCACGGTGCTACCGTTGGGCGAGGCCAGCCAGGTCGGAGATGGTGGATGCAGCTACTGGTGATCGGTGGGGCCGGACACGTTGGGCGGGTGCTGCGCCCAGCGCTGGAGGCGCGGCACACGTGCCGTTACCTGGATCTAACGGCGGTCCCCGACGCCGCTGATAGCCGGGTCGGCAGCCTCAACGACGACGCCGTCCTGGGTTCCGCGATGGAGGACGTCGAGGTCTGCCTGCAACTGGCGATGATGCGCTTCCGGGGGCCCGGCGACCAGGTCGACGACGCCTACGACGTGCATGTCAAGGGGATGCACCGCATCCTGCACCACGCCCGCCAGGCCGGGGCGCGGCGCGTCGTCTATGCCTCGACGCTGAGCGTCTACCGCACCAGCCGCCCGCCACGCGACAATCCGACGGAATCCGCACCGCCCGATGCGGTCGATCTCTATGGCCTCACCAAACGGCTCGGTGACGTCGTCTGCCAGGCCTTCTGCCAGCAACACCCCGCGAGCAGCGTGATCTCGCTGCAGATGGTCGGCCCGCGCAACGCCGAGCAGTGGGCGCGGATGCAGGCCGAGGGCCAGGACTTGGACTACGCCACCGGCCCGAGCGACCTCCGCGACGCCTGGCTGCGGGCGATTGAGCTGCCGCAGCACCAGGGCTACGATGCCGTCTTCATCTGCGGCGACCGCAGCGGCCGGCACCTCAGCGTGGCGAAGGCCCAGCAGTTGCTCGGATGGGTCCCGCAAGGCCGCTAGGAGGGTCCCATGAAGTTGCTCCTGATCGGCGCCGCCGGGCATGTCGGCGGCATCCTGCGCCCGGCGCTCGAAGAGCGCTACGACTGCCGGTACCTGGACCTGCGCCCGGTCGAGGGCGCGGCCGACCGCACTCACCTCGGGTCGGTGACCGACCCGGCGGCGCTGCAGGCCGCCGCCGCGGGCTGCGAGGTGGTGGTGCAGTTGGCGATGTACCACGGCCGCCGCGAGGACCCGCACCGCGTCGACGGCGCCTATGATGTCCATGTCAAAGGGATGCACCGCGTGCTGGAAGCTGCCGTCACGGTCGGCGCGCGGCGGGTGATCTACGCCTCCAGCCTCAGTGTCTACGGCAACCTGCGACAACGCGCCGCGGATCAGCCGCGGCTGAGCGAGGCGGAGCCGCCCGACTCGACCGATCTCTACGGCCTCACGAAACGTCTTGGTGACGAGGTCTGCCGCGCCTGGGCCGTGAGACACCCCGACCTGAGCGTGCTGTCGCTGCAGATGGTGCTGCCGCGCAGCCCGGCGCAGTGGGCCGAGTTGCTCGCCAGACAGGCCGATCGCAGCTTCGTGACCGGGCCGGAGGACCTCTGCGACGCCTATCGGCGGGCGATCGAGTTGCCCGACCACCGCGGCTACGACGCCGTGTTCATCTGCGGCGACTGCGCCGGCCGGCACCTCAACCTCGCCAAGGCCGCCAGCCTGCTGGGCTGGGTGCCCCAGGGCCGGTGAGCCGATTGTTTCGCGCTGCGCGCGGTGCCTGTGCCCTGGGCCGGGATCGTTTACGACTGTGAAACAAGCCCGACACGCCCGCTGGCCATACTGCCCGACGTGGCCGGACGATCGGGCTCGGAGGCCACGAGCGGCGACGGCATGACCCTTTGGTGCCGGGCGGCTCGAGCGCCGAGCCGCCGGTACTCGCGAGAGCGACCAGAGAGGCTCGACGAGTGGGGAGACTCGTCGGGCCTTTCTGTTTCGAGGCGAGCCGCCCCTGCTCGTGACGCGGCGCCGGGCGACGCTGCACACTACCATCGTGGTGGTGGAGTGGTCGATGCGCTGGTTCGCAATCCTGCCGTGGTTGGTGCTGAGTGCCCCTGGCTGGGGGCAGTTTGCCCAGAACCTCCCCGATGCCCGGCCGGTCTACTCGGTCGCGGCGGAGATGGTCTACCCGCTCGATGACCTGCTCGACCGCGGGCTGCTGCCGATCACGGTGCTCTTGGAGGGCAAGCAGCAGCTCGCGATGCTGGACCTGGCGACGGGGCAGCACAAGTGGCGGATCCCACTCGACAAAGGCATCGAGACGCTCGCCGTCAGCGGTGAGCACCTGCTGCTGTTCAATGGTGAGGCCGGCGGGGTGCTCTCGGTCACCGAGGGCAAGCCGGTCTGGTACCAGCGCGCCGAAGGGCTCGACCGGGGGCACGACTCCGCGCCGATCTTCCCCCGCCGGCCCTGGCACGGCACCAGGCGGCCGCGGCAGAACGTGATTGGCGGTGCCGTGCTGCTGGGCCAGGAGCAGTTCTACGCGCGGATCGGCCGCAACATCTACGGCATCACCACCGCCGATGGGCAGGTCGCCTGGTCGGTGCCGATGGAGCCCTGGCTGAACGTGCCGTTGCAGTTCTGTGGCGACAAGATCATCGCCAGCACCTGGGGCACCGGGCTCTGGTGCATCGACCCGGCGGCCGGCAAGCTGGTCTGGGGGCTGCGCGACTTCCCGCCCGCCGCGCGGGTCCACAGCGTCGACGACAGCCTCTACCACAACGCGATGGGCGGCCTGCAGAAGGTCGACCCGGCCACGGGGCGGGCGCTCTGGAACGCCAAGGTGGGCACCAACAACGACCAGTTCGTGCTGCACGCTGGCGGCAAGGTGGTGGTGATCACGCCGGGCCTCGCCGAGGTGCTGGACCCGGCCACGGGCAACACCGTCTGGAAACAGGAAGTGGCCGGCGACGCCACCGCCGTGCTCAGCGACAAGCTCTACTTCGTGCCCAAAGAGAAGCGCGTGCCGCAGTGCCTCGACCTGGCCTCGCTGCAGCTTGCCTGGACCGGGCAGGCGCTGAAGGACACGCCGATTGCGCTGGTGCCGGCCGACGGCATGATCACGGCGCTCGGCGGCGGCGGCTGGGCGACCGGCATCGCCCCGCTCAGTGGCGCGCTGGCCTGGCACTGGGACGGGCCGTTCATGGGCGGCTTCACCGACCCCAACACCATCTTCACGGTCGGCCCAATCGTCTGGGCGCGGGCGTTCAAGTGGGCCGCCGGCTGGCATCCCAGTCTCGGCAAGACGGTCGCCTACCTGCCGTACGACGTCTTCTTCGGGCGCTGGCTGGGCGTCGCTGCCGATCGCTTCTTCGCCCACGATGGGCATCGCAAGATTCTGCACAGCTTCGCGCTGACCACGCCGTGATCGCCGGCAGGAGCCGCGCCCGCGACGGCCAAGCAGGGGCTGCTCGGAGCCGCTGATGCTGGCCACCTGCCTGGCTCTCCTGACCGTCGTTGCGACGCCCCGCCTGGAGACCGTCTGGGACGGCCTGGCGACCTGCGACCCGTCCCGCGCCATCGCGTCCAGCGCGGCCGAGTTGCGGCGGCCGGGCCGCGCCGCCGGGGTGCAACGCCCGGCGGTCTTCCTGCACCCGCGCGACGCCAGCGAGGCGCGCCTGCCCTACACCGTCGCGCTGCCCGCGCTCGGGGCCGAGGATCGGCTGGTCCTGTGTGGCTGGGCCGGCTACTCCGACGGCATCGGCGAGACCCCGGCCCATGACGGGATCGGCGTCGGGTTCAAGGTGGAGGGCCAGCGGCTGGCACACCAGCACCTCGCCGATCCGGGCTGGGCGCCGCTGCTGGCCGACCTGCGGCCCTACGCCGGGCGCAGCGTGACGGTGGAGCTGGTCACCGACAGCGGCGGCGGCGGCGACATCAACTACGACTGGGCGCTGGTCGGCGAGCCACGGATCGTGCTGCTGCGCGGCAACGCGGCCGACGCGCGCGGGGTGGCGCCGTTGCTGGCGGGCGGCGCGCTGCTGCAGGCCCCGGCCGGCGCCGCCGGGCCGCTCCGCATCCAAGCGTTGGGGGCTGCCGGGCAGCCGCTCGGCGAGCCGCTGACCGCACCGCTGACGGCGGCGGGGCAGGCCTGGCTGGAGTTCGACTTCTGCCACCTGGCCGGCGCCGTGGCGGTGCGGGCCGAGCTGGTCGGCGGCCTGGCCCAGGAGCTGCGGCTGGCCGGCCCCCCGACCCAACTGGCGCTGCGGGCGAGCGGGCCGCGCCAGGGCGTGGTCGCGGCCGGCCAGCCGACGGCGCTCGGGGCGGTCGTCGAGAACACCGGCCGGGCGCCGCTGGCCGCCGGACAGGCGACCGTGCAGTTCAGCGGCGCCGTCGCCGCGACCCGCCCGGTGCCGCCACTGGCCCCGGGCCAGACAGCGGCGGTCAGCGTGCCGCTGGCGCCGCGGGCGCAGGCCGGGGAGGTCGGTTACGACGTCGCCCTGCGGTGGCTCGACGGCGAGACCCCGCAGGCCGTGGCCCGGCCGGGTCAGGTGACCATCCGGCCGGCGCTGCCGCCGTTGCCGGCCACGGTGGTCAAAGCGCCAGTCGTGCAGCGAGCGGGCGATGCCGTGCTGCTGGCCTCACCGCGGCAGCGGCTGGTCTTGCTTCAGAACGGCCGCGGCGTGCTGCGCTGCGAAGTCGCCACGGCCCGTGGCTACCGGCTGGTGGCGCAGGCGACGCAAGTGGCCGAGGTCGAGCTGGCGGCCGGGCCGGCGCCGCTGGGCGTGCCGGAGATCCGCACCACGGCCCGCAGCGTGCGGCTGAGTTACCCCCTGGAGGGCGCACCCGCCCGCCTGGTGGCCACCTGGACCCTCGCCGCCGATGACCTGATCGACCTCGATCTCGAACTGACCGCCAGCGCCCCAGTGGCCCTCCGGGCGTTGCGCGGCCCGGCCGTGCTGGTCGGTGACGGCAGCAGTGGCGCGGCGAAGCAGCAGGCGCTGTTCCCGGGGCTGGAGTATCTCCAGGGCGCCGAGCCGTCGTCCAGCACCCGCGACTTCCACCCGCCGCTCAACAACCGCCTGGTCCCCGATCCGCACAAGGTGACGGTGCCGCTGCTGGCGGTGCAGACGGCCGACGCGCTGGTGGCACTGCTGTGGGACGCCGGGCAGACCTGGCACGCCAACCACCACCTGCCGTCGGCGCTCTTCGCCAGCCCGAATCACCTCGACCAGCAGGACAACCATCGGCTGCAGCTCTTCGCGCCCGGTGGGCCGGAGTTCTGCGATGAGAACCAGCTCACCGCCCGCGAGCCCTACGCCGTGCCGGCCGGCGAGACCGTCACACTGCGGCAGACCTGGCTACTCCGCGCCGGCGCCAAGGTGCTCGACGCGGTCGATGTCTGGTGTGCCCGGCGGCCGACCTTCGCGCAGGCTAACCCGCAGCCGCGCCCGCTGCCGCAGCAGTTGGCGCTGTCGCGCTGGGCATTTCAACAGACGGTCTGGGAGCCGACCACCAAGAAGTCGCGCCACTGCATCGGCTGGGAGCCGGCCAACAGCCCGCAGTACGCGGCGCTGCTGCTGACCGACGCGCTGCTGACCAGCGATCCCGCCGGCGCCGCCGCGGCGCGGGAGCATGCCCAGACGATCCTCGACACGACCCTGGCCGAGCAGGGCGAGGGCGGTCTCGCCTCGCCGGCCGGCTGTCACATCCTGCGCGGCAACCTGCCGTTCGTCTATGGCCACCTCGACGGGGCCCTGCCGGCGCTGCGGGCGGCGGCCTACCAGTCGATTGGCAGCATGGCCGCCGATGGCTCCTGGGGCTACAGCCCGCCGCCGGGCATGGAGTTCCTCGGCCCCCGTGGCACGCGCGAGCTGGGCACCTGCGCGGTGCCGGCCCAGGCCATCTGGCGCTGGGCCCGGCTGACCGGCGATCCCGAGGCGATCGGTGCCGGCCGGCGGGCTTTGGCCTATCTCGACCGCTTCGTGGTGCCCGCCGGGGCGCAGGGCTGGGAGTGCCCGATCCACCAGCCCGATGTGCTGGCGGCGGCCGCGGCGATCCGCTGCTATGTCGACGCCTACCGCACCACCGGCGAGCAGCGCTGGCGCGACCGCGCGGTCTACTGGGCTCGCAGCGGCCTGCCGTTCATCTACCTCTGGGAGGCGCCCGGCAAGCCGGGCATGAAGCACGCCAGCATCCCGGTCTTCGGCTCGACCTGGTTCACCCACAGTTGGCTCGGCGTGCCGGTGCAGTGGTGCGGCCTGGTCTACGCCTACGCGTTGCGGCAGCTTGCCGCCATCGACCACAGCCGACCCTGGCAGGAGCTGGCCTGGGGCATCACGGTCAGCGGCATGATCCAGCAGTTTGGCGACGAAGAGCCGCGCCTTAAGGGATGCTACCCAGACGGCTGGTACGAACGCTTCACGAAGCGCAACCCGCCCTACATCAACCCCGAGGACATCGACGTCAACTACTACGCGCAGCTCGGTTGGGACCTCGCCGAGCAGACCGTCACGGCGCAACTGGGCAGCGCGCGGTACCGGCTCAGCTCGGGCGCCAAGATCGACGGGCTGGTGGTGGCCGGTGACACCCTCCGCTGCCGCCTGACCCGTCCAGCCGGCGGACGCAGTTGCACGATGCTGCCGGGGATCGCCGCGCCGCGGGCCGTGACCCTGGACGGCCGTCCCGCGAAGTTTGGCGACGACCTCGACGCGGCTGGCGTCGAGGCGCGCTACGACCCGCGTCAGGCGACGCTGTTCGTGCGGCTGGAGCACGGCGCGGCGCCGGTCAGCCTGGCGGTCAGCGGCCTGCGGCCGGGCCAACCGCAGGCCGCCCCGGCGCAACGCGCCTGGCACTTCGACCAGGGGCCCGGCGAGTGGAGTGCCGACCATCACTGCACGCTGGCCGGCGCGGCGGGTCTGCTACGCTGTACGGTGACCGGCAGTGACGCCTACTGCAGCACCGCCACCGCGGCTTTCGAGGCCCGGCGGTATGGCTACCTGGTGGTCCGCGCCCGCCAGACCAGCGGCAACTCCCTGGCGCTGTTCTGGGGCAGCCACCTCACGCCGGGCACGGCCGCCGGCCGCGAGTTGAGCCGGCCGCTACCGCCCGACGGGCAGTGGCACACGCTGGTCTTCGATCTGCGCCAGCACCCGCAGTGGCGGGGTCAGATCAACCTGTTGCGGCTGGACCCCGACCCGTCGGATCGGCCGGTCGGCGGCGTCCTGGAGATTGACTGGATCGAAGCCCGCGCGACGCCCGAGCGGTGACGCTCAGAAGGGGCACCGGGCGGCCGGCGCCGGGGAGTTGGCGGCGGCCGGATCGAGGTGGCTGGCCACGTGCCGGCCCAGCAGGCCGAAGAACAGGCTGGTGCCGATCGACCAGACCAGCACGGCGCCGACGATCAGGGCCGACCAGTTCGGTTGGCGACGGACGCTGCTGGCCATGGGCACTCCTGGCGCTTAGGCTGCGCACGCACCGCGGTCTTGTCAACCTCGCGCCGTGGCGGGTGGCAGGCCGACGGCCTCGCGCAGCCGGTCGACCTCGTCGTCGCGCAAAGGCCGGGCTTTGCCGATCTTCAGCGCGCCCAGCGTCAGCGGCCCCTGACGGATCCGGCGGAGGTAGGTCACCTCGACGCCGAGCGCTTCCATGATCCGCCGCACCTCGCGGTTGCGGCCCTCGGTCAGGACCAGTTCGACGCTTTCGGGATTAGCCTGTTTGACCAGCTTCGGCTTGGCGAAACCGTCCTCCAGCTCGACGCCCTGCCGCAGACGCTTCAGGAAGGGGCGCGTCGGCCACGGCTTCAGACCGACGCGGTAGGCCTTCTCGAGACCGTACCGTGGATGCGTCAAGCGCAGGGTCAGCTCGCCGTCGTTGGTCAGCAGCAGCAGCCCTTGCGAGTCCCGATCGAGGCGGCCGACCGGATGCAGCACGCGGTCATCGTCAAACAACAGGTCGTAGATCGTCGGGCGCCCGGCCGGGTCGTGGCGCGTCGTGACGTAGCCGGTGGGCTTGTGCAGCAGCACATAGCGCAGCCGCCGCGGGCGGCCGATCTCCTGACCGTCGACCAGAATCTGGTCGTCCGGCGCGGCTTTCGCCCCCAGTTCGTCGACCACGCGGCCGTTGACCTGCACGCGCCCAGCGCCGATCAGCGCTTCCGCGGCGCGCCGCGAGCAGATCCCGGCGGCGGCGATGAGCTTCTGTAACCGTTCCATAGCCGATAATCCCCAGTAACAGGCAGACGGCCCAGCCCACCGGGCGGCCCTGGCCGCGGCGGTCCGGCACGTCGGTCGCGGCGACCAAGGCCACACCCGGCTGCTGCGCGCCGCCCGGCACGCTGGCCCAGGCCAGCGGCAGACCGGCGGCGAGGGGGGCCCGGACCCGCTGCGGCCGGGCCGCCCGGACCGCGGGCCGGCCGGCCCGGCGGTGCCGCAGTAGCGTCAGGTCAGCGGTGGCGACCAGTCCCACCTCGCGCTGCGTGCCGCCGATCACCGGCCCCGCGGCCACGGCGCGCCCGGCGGTCAGCACCCGCTCGCTCCGAAACTCGTCCAGTCCCCAGCGCAGCAGCGCCTCGGCCTCGACCCAGCGGTCGTTGCCGGAAGCCGATTTGAGGGTCACCGCGACCACTTCCCGGTCGCCTCGGCGGGCGGCCGAAACGAGGCAGGCACCGGCCTGTTTGGTGTACCCGGTCTTGACCCCCACGCACTCGGCGTAGGTGTCGAGCAGACGGTTGCGGTTGTGGATGATCCGCTCCGGCGGGTGCTTCTTCTTCGGATCCGGGTCGAGGTTCTCCCAACTGACGCGCTCGCCGTCGAGCAGGCAGAGTTCGCGGAAGAACGGATGGCGGAGCGCTTCGCAGGTGATCCGCAGCAGGTCCCAGGCGCAGGTGTAGTGCTCGGCGCCGCGGTCGCTGCCGTCCCAACCGATGTGCAGCCCGTGCGGGTTCACGAAGTGGCTGCGCCGGCAGCCCAGCTCCGTCGCCCGCCGGTTGAGGCGGTCGATGAACGCCTCGACACTGCCGCCGCCGAGGTAACGGGCGACCGCATAGGAGGCATCGTTGGCGCTGCGGACCATCACGCCGACCAGCAGCTCGCGCAGCGTGAGATGCTCGCCGACCTGCATCCAGAGCCCGCTCTCGGCGACACTGGCGGAGTCCTGGTCGATCTGGATCACATCGGTCAGTCGGGCCTGGCCGGCCTCGACGGCTTCCAGGGCCAGCAAGGTGGTGAGGATTTTGGTGGTTGAGGCCGGGTGCAGTTGCTCGGTGACGTTGCGGCCGTAGAGCAGTTGCCCGCTGGCGAGGTCGGCGACCAGCAGCGCGCGGCAGGTGAAGGGCAGCCCATCCCGGCGCACGGGCCGGGTTGGCGGGCCACTGGGGGCGGTCTCGGGCGGCGCCAGCAGACCGACCGGCAGCGGGTCCTCGCGCGCGGCGCGGAGGGCGGCGGCGCGTAGTTCGCGTAACTGCGCGCGGGGCAACGACCGCGGGATGTAGACGTCCGGCTCCTCGTCGGCGGCCCGCCGCGGCGGGGCGAGGGTCAACGCCGGGAGCAACGCCAGCCACCAGATGCTCAAACCTCCAGCTCCTCCAAGCGTGGCAAGTCGGCCAGCGTGTCGAGGCCGAACTCCTCCAGAAACCTGGCCGTGGTGCCGTACTGCCACGGCCGGCCGGGCCGGTCCTTGCGGCGCCCGCGCAGCTCGACCAAGCCCAGTTCCAGCAACGCCCGCAGCGTGGCACCACTGTCTACGCCGCGCACCGCCTCCAGCTCACCAGTCGTCACCGGCTGCCGGTAGGCCACAATCGCCAGCGTCTCGAGCCGGGCCGGCGTCAGTTTCTGCGGCGGCGGCTGCAGCAGGCGCCGGATCGCCTCGGCGTGTTCCGGCCGGCTGGCCAGGCGGTAGCCGCCGGCGACTCGCAGCAAAGCCACCCCGTGCCCCTGCAAGCCGCTGGCCACCTGGTGCAGCGCGGCCTCGACCAGGCCGCTCTCCAGCTCCAGCAGGTCGGCCAGCTCCTCCACCGCGACCGGCCGCCCGGCGGCGAATAGGAGCGCTTCGAGGCGCTCGACCAGCGGCGCGTCAGGCGGGCTCGAGGCCGGCTGCATCGGGCACCCTCCAAAGGCGGATCGGCCCCCAGGTCTGCTCCTGGGTCGCCGCCACCCGGCCATCTCGGATCAGCTCCAGCAGGGCCATGAACGTGAAGACCAGCTCCTGTCGACTGGGCCGCTCGCCAAACAGCGCGCCAAACTCCAGCGGCCCGCTGGCCAGCCGGTCCAAGATCCGGGCGGCCTGCTGCTGCAGGTTGAAGCGCTCCTCGCGCAGCCGCGGCGCTGGCGGCGGCACGCGCTTCGAGAGTAGCACACTGTACGCCTG
>JADZEX010000043.1 GCA_020850355.1 Fimbriimonadaceae bacterium
CGCTGCAAACCGGGAGGCAGGACGACAGGTGGCGACAGGTCAGACCGAATTTGGCCCAGTCCAGCGCATCGAAGCCGATGCGGTTGGACCCCCAGGACGGCGGGCGTTTCGATTGTTCGCGATCCGCACCGACGCCAGCGCGTGGCTCTGGGTTGAGCGAGAGCAGCTCCAGGCGCTCGCCATGCTCATCGAGCAACTGCTGACGGGACTGCCGGCCCTGGACTTGCGAGCAGGCGCCCCGCGTCCGGATACGCCGCTGGTCCAGCGTGAAAGCCCGCCATCGTTGCCGCCGGACGTCGAGTTCAAGGTCGGCCAGTTGGCGCTCGGCTACGACGAGGCCCAGCGTCTCTACCTGATCCTCGCTCACGACGTTGAGTCCGACCTGGAAGGGCCAGCGCGCTTCAGTTGCCAGGTGACACGCCCGCAGCTTCGGACCCTGGCCGAGACGATTGTGCCGCTGCTTGCGGCAGGCCGGCCGCGCTGCCCGGCCTGCGAAGCCCCGCTCGGGGCCGGCAAGCACATCTGCCCGCGCGCCAACGGGCACGCCGCCCGCGCCACCGAGGAGTAGCCCTGCCGCCGGCTGGCCCGCAGGCGGCCGGCCCGCTTGCTGGTCAGCGTCCGCCGAGGCTGAAGATCAGGACGCGCCCGCTGGCCGGCTCTGCTACAAAGAGCCGGCCCCCGGCCACGGCCACGCCATACGGGCGGCCTGGCGCGTCGATGGCCGACAACTCGCGTCCGTCGGCGTCCAGCAGGCGCACTTTCGCCTGGGCCGGCTCGGTCACGGCGACGGCGCCATCGGCGACCACGGCCAGCCGCGATGACTCGATGGTGTTGCCCTTCGGCGTCGTCCAGCCGCCCAGCACCTGCCCGCTGTCGTCGAGGACCGCTAGCCGCCCGATCTCCGGCAGGCCGACGTAGATGCGGCCGGACGGGTCCACGACGACCGCCGTGGGCTGCTCGAACGGCCCGAACGAAGCCGGCGGCGGGATCGCCTTCACGAACCGTCCTTCCACGGTGCCGACCGCGATCCTATTCCGGCCCGTATCCGCGACGTAGATGCGGCCGTCCGGGCCGATGCTCAGGCCGCGTGGTCGATACATCCCCCACTCGGCGCCGATGGTCCCCATCTGCTCGCCGGTCGGGCTGAGCTTGACCAGCAGCGACCGCTCGGCGTCCGCGAGGTAGAGGAACCCATCGGCATCGGCGGCGAGGTCGGAGACTTGCTCCAGCGGCGGAGGGCGGCCGGGCAGCGGAACCAGCGAGTTCCGCTCAGGGTCGAGCCGACTGACGCGCCCCACGGCGTCGGTCACGAACACCTCGCCGGCCCGGTTCGCCACCGCGCCCCGTGCCGCGCGGTCGCCGGTCGGGCCGCCAGTCTGCCCGGCCGGACGCAGGTTCAACTGCGACAGGTCGGCCTGCGCCGGCAGTCCCGGCGTGTTGCGCGGCCGGCGGATCACCCGCGAGCCGGTCGCAAGGCGGGGGTGGTCCGCCCGCCACGCCCGAACTGTGCCGATCGGTTGCCCGGCAGCGATCAGCGTGCGCTGCTGCCCGACGAATGCGTCCACCTCGTCATAATCCAGGGCCGGTTGACGCGCCTGGGCGCTCGCGGCGCTGCCGATCCAGTCCGTGTACGCGCCCCAGCCGAAGATCGCGTAGGCTGGGACGGCCACGAGCAGCGCCGCCCGCGTGACCGATGGGAACGGCAGGACGGCCACCAGCCGTGCCAGCGCCTCGGCGACCAGCAGATAGAGGCCTGGCAGCGCGACCGTGGCGTCGGCCAGGGCGGGTACGCGCGGGCTGGCAAGCTGACTGGCCAGCAGCGGCACGAGGGCCAGCGACAGCGGGAGCACCCGCGTGGGCAGTCGCCACGCCGCCAGGATCAGTCCGGACAGCAGCAGTAAGCCGGAGAGCGCGTCCAGCGGCGCACGCCCGAGCGCGAGGTAGCGCCCATCGGCGTTCACGGTCGCGTCGAGCAGGAAGAATGCCCGCGCGGTCTGCTGCGCGCGCATACGAAGGTCGGCATCCGGTGGCGGGGCGGCGCCTTCGCTGGTGAGCAGCGCTGTTGTCGAAATCGGCTGTGAGGTCAGCGCCGGGATCCGTGGGACCGCGACAAGCGCCCCGGCCGCCGCCAGGACGCAGAACGCGACGATCAGCCTGGGGCGTGCTTGGGAGCGCTCGACGGCCAACCAGAGCACTGGCAGCGCCAGGGTCGGCAGCAGCCAGATGGCCGACGGGTGCCAGTAGAGGCCGGCCGTCGTCGCCGCGCCGGCCAGCAGCCAGCGGCGCGGCCCGCCGCCTCGGAGGGCGCGTTGCAGGCAAAGCGCAGCGGCAGCCGCCCAGGCCGCCGCGAACACCGACAGGTCGCCATTCCGGCCGAACGTCACCGACCATGGCGAGAACGCCAGCAGGCCGGTGGTGGTCAGGCTGACGACCGGGCCGAAGTGGGTGCGGCAGAGCGCGTAGAACAGCGCCACGAATGCGAGGCTGCCCAGGCCGACGTAGAGGCGCAGGGCAAGCTCCGGCTCGGGCCGCACGATGCGGAGCGCGGCGGCGGGGACCAGGGCCAGACCAGACGTGCCCATGCCGGTGCTGCTGAACAGACCGACGTTCGGGTCTGCCAGCAGCCGCTCGATGCCGGCGATGTGGGCGGCTTCGGCCGTTGAGACGTTCGGCTCCAGCAGCCCCGGGCCGGCGAAGCGCACGATTGCCGCCGCGACCAGTAGCAGCGCGAACAGCACGCGTTCGCCGGACGGGCGCCAGCGGGCGGGGGACGCCGCGTTCGGAAGCGTCTCCCGCCCCGTCTCGACACGGGCGGCTGCCGTCGCCGGCGAATCAGGCACGGTGCGCGCCACGCGGTACATCCATGCGCCGGTCAGCGGCCCGGCGGCGGCTGGAACAGCTCGACGGAGTAGCCGTCCGGGTCACGCACGTAGAACACGCGCGCGCCCTTGTTCGCGCCCTCGGTGATGGTGACCGGCGCGTCGGACCGTGGTTGGTAGCCGGCCTCAGCGATGCGCCGATACATGCCGTCGATGTCGTCGGCGCGGAAGCAGACGTGTCCGCTGGCCGGCTGGAACGTCTCCGGCTTCAGCGCCTCGCCTTGCGGCACGACGTACTGGAGCAATTCCACCCGCGCGGTGTCGCCGGGCACGCCGACGAACGCGATCTTGATGCGCGCACCGGGGTACCCGACGATGTCGCCGATGGTGTGGTCGGTGCGCTCCATCTGCACGAAGACTTCCAGACCCAGGAGGTCGCGGTAGAACGTCAGCGCGCGGTCAAGGTCGGACACGGTGATGCCGGCATGGTGAATGCCTGTGAGCATCGCTCCTCCCGGCGCCCGGGGCGGTGGCCCCAGGCTCCCAGACTGTACTGTAGCGCCGTATCATACGCTGATCTCGGCGTTCCTGGAGCCTTCCGATGTCCACTCCGCGTGACGCACTGGCGGCTGTGTCGGGTCAGGCCGCCTCGCCCACTCCCTCCGGTCTCAGCACGCTAACGCACCTGGACTGCACCTACTGTGGTCAGCAGTACGACGCCGACCAGTTGCAGACCGTCTGCTCGGCGTGCGGCAAGGTGCTGTACGCCCGCTACGACCTCCAGAGAGCCCGCCTGACCCTCACGCGCGAGTCGCTGGCCCGCCGCCGCTGGGACATGTGGCGCTACCAGGAAGTGATGCCCGTCCGCGACCCGGCGCACATCATCTCGCTGGGCGAGGGGATGACGCCGCTGGTGCCGGCCCGCCGGGCCGGCGAGGCGCTGGGCCTGCCGAGCC
>JADZEX010000044.1 GCA_020850355.1 Fimbriimonadaceae bacterium
CAACACCATTCAGAAGCCCTGCATCGCCTACAAGATCCTCGGCGCCGGCCGGATCGACGCCAGGATGGGCTTCGAGTTCGCCTTCGACCACATCAAGCCCGGTGACGTCGTCAACGTCGGCATGCACCGCGGCGACAACGACAACATGGTCGAGGAAAACGCCCGCTTTGTGGAGGGCCTGCTGGGCGCGCGCGAGACCGCCCAGGTCTGAGTCCAGGCGCTGCGCTGAGTTCGTCACCGGCCAGGGTCGCAGCACCGTGCGCGGTGCCACGGCCCTGGCCGGCGCGGTCGACGCTCAGTCGCTGAGCACCACCGCCGCCGCGCCGACGATCCCGGCGTCCTCACCGAGCTTGGCAGGCACGATCTTGTCGACCGGCCAGGGATTCAGCCGCTGCCGGGCCCGCACCGTCTGGCGGATCGCGTCGAACAGTGGCGGCCCGGCCTTGGCGATTTGGCCGCCGATCACGATCAGGTCGGGGTCCTGGTAGTTGATCACGGTGACGCACCCGACGCCCAGCCAGAAGCCGATCTCGCCCCACACTTCAAGCGCCACGGCATCGCCTGCGGCGGCCGCCTGGGAGATCATCTTGGGCGTCAGCTCGCGCCCGCTGAACGGCTGGATGTAGTCCCACAGGCGGCTCGGACGGCCGGTCTGCAGGCGCTTCCAGGCGGCCCGTAGAATGCCCGCCGTGCCGCAGAAGGCCTCCAGGCAGCCGAAGTTGCCGCAGCCGCACTGCGGGCCGTGCGGATCGACAACCATGTGGCCGAGCTCGGTGCCCTGGTGATGCGCGCCGTAGTGCAGGCGGTGGTTGAGCACCACCCCGCCGCCGACGCCGGTGCCGAGGGTGAACAGCGCCAGGTCGCGCGCGCCGTGTTCCGGGCCGGCGCCGAAGCGGCACTCACCGAGCGCCGCCGCCGAGGCGTCGTTGATCGGCAGCACCGCCCGCTGGAAGCGCTCTTCGAGCGGCGTCACGAGGTTGCTGCCCTGACTGCCCGGGATGTTTGGGCTGCCGCTGATCAGGCCCGTGTCGGGGTAGACGGTGCCGGGATAGCCGACCCCGATGCCGCGAAGCTGCGCCGCGCTGAGGCCTGGCTCGGCCAGCGCCTGCTGCAACGCATCGCCGATCCTGGTCACGAAGTGCGCGAAGCCACGGTCGGCCTGCGATTCGAGTTGGGTGCGATGCACCACAAACCCGTCGGGCGAGAGAATGCCAACCTTGATGAACGTCCCGCCGATATCCACCCCGGCCACGTAAGGAGCCGACCGATCCACCGCGAACTTCACAGTACACCTTCCCGCAGCGTCTCACCCCAAACGGGCGGCACTCTAGCAGCCACACGGACTCGTGTCAACGCAGGGAGGGGCCGGGCAGGCGGCTGGTGAAGCGCGCCACGGGAAGATCCGTGATGCGGTCCGAACGTCTCGACCTGGCCCAACTGCGGGTCCACCCCCTGGCCCAGCGACGGCACCTGACGCAACTTGAGGCGGTCTTGCTGGACCCGGCCGGCGACCCGCCCGCCGTGGCGCCGGCAGCCGCGGAGCAGGCCCGGCGGTGCGTCGCCGCGGTCCGTGCGGCGCGGGCCCGCGGGGCGGCAGTGCTGCTGATCTACGGGGCGCACCTGTTGCGCAACGGCGCCGGCCGGCTGCTGGGCGAGCTGCTCGCGGCGGGCTGGGTGACCCACCTGGCGACCAACGGGGCCGGGTCGATCCACGACTGGGAGTTTGCCTGGCAGGGGCTGACCTCCGAGAGCGTCCGCGAGAATGTCGCCAACGGCACCTTCGGCGCCTGGCGGGAGACCGGCGAGGCGCTCAATCTGGCCTTGCTGGTCGGCGGCGCGGCCGGGCTGGGCTACGGCGAGGCGGTCGGCGCACTGATCGCCGCGGACGGCTTGGAGGTGCCCAGCGTCGGCCAGCTTCGCGAACGGCTGGCCGCGTTGCCGGACGCCGATCCGCGCTGGGCGGGCCTCGCCGAACTGCTCAGCGCCGCGCAGCGGCACGGTCTGCCGGTCGGCCACTGGCCGTGCCGCCACCCGTTCAGCGCGGCCTCGCCAGCGGCGGCGGCGTGGCGGCTGGGGCGGCCCTGGACAGTGCATCCGGGCATTGGCTACGACATCATCGCCTGCCACCCGTGGTATTCCGGCGCCGCGGTCGGCCGCGCGGCGGCGCTCGATTTCGCCCGCTTCGGGGCGTCGGTCGACCAGCTCGATGGTGGCGTGGTGCTCTCGATCGGCACGGCCATCATGGGCCCGCAGGTCTTCGAGAAGAGCCTGAGCTGCGTCAACAACCTGCGCCTGGCGGCCGGTCGGCCGGCGGTCAGCGGACACCGCCTTTACGTGGTGGACCTGCAAGACGGCGGCAACTGGGACTGGACCACCGGCGAGCCGCCGAAGGAGAGCGCCGCCTACTACCTGCGGTTTTGCAAGAGTTACAGCCGGATGGGCGGCACGATGCACTACGTCCAGGCCGACAACGCGGCCTTCGTGCAGCACCTCTGGGCCGGCCTCCGCGACGGCTGAGGGCGCGGGCGCTACGGCTGCAGGCCCCATTTGGCCAGCAGGTAGTCGCTGATCGCATCGGCCTCCGACGGGCTGAGGGCGCGGTCGTAGAGCAGCAACTCGGCGATGTCGCCGGCCAGGTATTGGGTGTTGCCGGTGCCCGGACCGAAGACCATCACGCTCCGCAGCGAGTGGCCGTTGGGGCGCTGGAACTGGTAGAGCTGTGGCGCAAAGACCGCCGGCGTGGCGCCGCCGGGGCGGTTGAGGCACCAACTGGGGCTCTCCCAGTCCTTCTTGCCGGCGTCGCCGACCCAGGCCCCGCAGATGCGCTGCCAGCTCGGACCTGCCGCGGCCGGCCCGGCGGCCACCACAAACATCGCGACCGCGCCGAGTTCTTCGCGGAGCGTGCCGATGGGCAGACAGCTCTGGCCGTCGCCACGGACCACCGGCCGACCGTTCAGGGCGGCCGGCACGAGCCGCAGGCCACGCCCCTGCACCGCGCGCGGGGCGGCGCCGGGGGCCTGGTCGCGCCAGGCCGTGAGGGCTCCGTCGGCCCCACTGACGACGCTGTCGGCGGCCGCGTCGAGCCAGACGCGCAGGCCGCGGGTGATCATGGTGGCGGCGCTGAGGGGCGGCAGCGGCGCGAAGCTGAGGTCGGCTGGCTGCGGCTGCGGCGCGTCCGGGGGCTGCCAGGTCGCCCCGGCGGTCCAGCGCGGACGACCGCTCTCGTAGGCCCCAACATCGGGTGCGGCGCCGGCGAACTCGGCGGTCACGCCGGGCACGCTGACTCCGGCGTCAACCGCCGCCGAGCCGGCCGTCGGCAGTGCCTGGCGGTCCATCGCGCCCACCAGGTTGGCCCGCAGTTCGGGGCCCAGGGCGCCCTGCACAAAGTAGCTCGGCTCGCTGGGCTTGAGCTTCACGTCGACCAGGTTGTTGAGGATCCGGGTGCCCGCCATGGTTGGCGTGTAGGCCGAGTAGCAGTAGGTCCCGAACGGCTCCCGGCTCCGCAGAATCGTGTTGTTCGCCACGACGTGCCCCAGCGCGTCGCTGTTGAGGCGGATCCCGCTGCCCGACGAGTTCCAGATCAGGTTGTGGTGGACGATGAAGTTGCGGCTGAAGTTGTCGAGGTAGACGCCGACGGTCGAGTCGCCGAGGTTGTCGTGGATCCAGTTGTAGGCGATCACGCCGCCCTCGCCGTCGGTGCCCCAGCAGTAGATGGCGCCGGAGTCGTTGTTGAGCAGGTTGGTTTGCCAGATCTCGCAATGCTCGATGCGGATCTTCTTGCTGCCGTGGTGGCCGATGGTGTCGCGCCCGGTGCGACCGATGCTACAGCGGGAGATGCTACAGGCCACCGAGCGGCCGTAGTCGACGCCGCTGAGGCTGCTACCGAGGTAGTTCAGGTTGAACAGCACACAGTCGACCAGGCGGTTGCCCTCGCCCTGCACCCGCAGCCCGGTGGTCGCGGAGTTGCCGATGCTGCACCGTCGCAGCTCGTTGTCGCGACCGCTGACCAGGTTGACGGCCGGCGGCACACGGCCCTCGGGGTACTCGCGAACGGCGTCGGGGTAGCGCTGGTGGCAATCCTCCAGCAAGCAGTGCTGCGCGTCGGTCAGGTCCAGCGCCCCGCCCTCGATCCGCAAGCCGCGGAGTTCGAGGTATTGCCGACCCTTGAGGTTCAGCACCACGCCCCGCTGGCGCACCTCGAGGCGGTGCGTCGCGGGCGGCTGGCCAGCGGGAGTGCGCAGGTAGAGCCGGCCGGCGGCGGCGTCATCGAACCACTCGCCCGGCGCATCGAGCGCGGCGCGGCAGCCGAACAGCAGGTACGGATTGCCCGCCACCGGCTTGTAGGGATCGAAGGTGTGGTAGGGGTCCTTGCGCGGCTTCTCGAGGGTTTGGTCGAAGACGAACGACTGCCCTGGCTGGTACTGCGTCACGCGGCGCGTGAAGTTGTCCCAGCGGCTGCCGGGCCAGAGCAGCACCAACGCCCCGTTCCAGTCGCCGGCTGGGAGGTTCGGATCGACCAGCGTGGTGTAGTTGGTGCCTTCGGCGGTGGTCGCCCGTGGCATCTCCATCGGGTCGGCGCTGCGGACGTTGGGCCAGCGGGCTTCGGGCAACGGCCGGCCGTCGCAGAAGAGCTGCCTGCAGCGCTGCGTCGTGGCCAGCTCCCAGAGCCCGTTGCCGGCGTCGCGCCAGGTGCCGCTCAGCGGGTCGCTGCCGGTCAGCACCGCGTGGCCGGCCGCCTCGAAGCGGATCGGCTGCCCGGCGGCGCCGTCGCGGGGCGGCGTCACCACCTCGCGGTAGGTACCCGCCGCAAGCTGCACCGTGTCGCCGGGCTGGGCGGCGACCGCGGCGCGCTGGATGGTGGCGAACGGCGCGGCGGCGCTGCCGGCCTGGGTGTCGGCGCCGTTCGGGGCAACGTGCCACACGGCGGCGCTGGCGGGCAGGCAGAGCAGGCACAGCAAAACGTGGGCGGCACAGCGGGGCATCGTCGGCTCCGCCAGCGCTTTCGCGACCGGCGGCTGAACCTCCTGCTGGGCGGCAACGTCGAAGGCAGTTATAATGCCCCTGTTTCGGAGGAGTCCCGTGACGTGCCGTCCTGAGCTTCAGGCACCGCGTGAGCCGGCCCGCTGGCCGGCGCGGTGGCGCACGTCCTGCTCGATGCCGCGCCCCAACTAGCGGACCATCCTGCCGCCGCCACGCTGCTGGCTGTCCCGGTTTCTGGCGGGAGTCTGAGCGGCCCCCTGGCTCGGCGTGAGCGGCTTCGGTGACCTCGAAAGGGGTGCCCTGTGAGCATCAAACGATACCTGGTGACCAGTGCCTTGCCGTACGCCAACGGCCCGATCCACATCGGTCACGTGGCCGGCGCTTACCTGCCGGCCGACATCTACGTGCGCTATCTCCGCGCCAAAGGCCGCGAGGTGATCTACATCTGCGGCAGCGACGAGTACGGCACGGCGATCACCGAGACCGCCCGCAAGCTCGGCCAGACGCCGCTGGAGGTGGCCGACCGCTTCCATGCGGTGATCCGCGACGGGTTCGCCAAGCTCGGGATCTCGTTCGACAACTTCAGCCGCACCACGCGGCCGGTGCATACCGCGATCACCCAGGAGTTCTTCCTGAAGCTCTACCACCAGGGCCTCTTGGAGACTCGCACCACCGAGCAGCTCTTCGATCCGGAGGTGGGCAAGTTCCTGGCCGACCGCCAGATTCGCGGGACCTGCAACTACTGCGGGCACCTCGACGCGGCCGGCGACCAGTGCGAGAAGTGCGGCAAGGCGATCGATCCGCTGGAGCTGATCGCGCCGCGCAGCGCGCTCTCGGGAGCCGCCCTGGAGCGGCGCGAGACGACTCACTACTACTTCCCGTTCGAGCAGTTCCAGCCCTGGCTGAGCGACTACATCCACAGCCGTGAGGGCTGGCGGCCGCAGGTGGTGGGGTTCTGCCAGGGCTACTTCGGCGAAGGGCTGCGCGCGCGGCCGGTCACCCGCGACCTCGACTGGGGCATCCCGGTGCCGCTGCCGGGGCACGAGGGCAAGGTGCTCTACGTCTGGTTCGACGCGCCGATCGGCTACATCTCGTCGACCAAGGAGTGGGCCGAGCAGAGCGGCCAGCCCGAGAAGTGGCGGGAGTACTGGGGCGACCACGAGGGCACCAAGCTGGTGCACTTCATCGGCAAGGACAACACCATTTTCCACGCCTTGCTGTTCCCCGCCTGGTGCCACGCCCATGGCGACTATGTGGTCGCCACGGACGTGCCGGCCAACGAGTTCCTCAACCTCGAGGGCCAGAAGTTCAGCACCAGCCGCAACCACGCCATCTGGCTGCACGAGGTGCTGGAGCGTTGGCCGGCCGACTACTTGCGCTACTACCTCGCCACGATTCTGCCGGAGACCGCCGACAGCGACTGGAAGTGGGCCGACTTCAAGGAGCGCATCAACAGCGAGCTGAACGACAACCTCGGCAACTTCGCGCAGCGCACCGTGAAGTTCATCGCGCAATACCTCGACGGCCAGGTGCCGCCGCTGGGGCCGCTGACCGCCGCCGACCAGGAGCTGCTCGACCGCACCGCGGCGCTGGCCGGTGAGGTTGGTGCGCTGCTGGAGGCCTACGAGTTCAAGCGCGCGATCCGCCATCTGTTCAGCCTCGGCACGGCCGCCAACGGCTACTTCCAGCAGCAGCAGCCGTGGAAGCTGAAGGCCGACCGCGAGCGCTGCGGCACCGTGCTGGCGGTTTGCGCGCAGGTCTGCCGCGCCCTGGCGGTCTGCTGCGCGCCGTTCCTGCCGGCGGCGGCGCAGGCGCTCTGGTGCCGGCTCGGCCAGAGCGGGCAGGTGATCGACCAGCCCTGGGATGCCGCCGCGGCGCCGTTGCCGGTGGGGCAGGCCTTGCCGCCCGACCCACAGCCGATCTTCTGGAAGGTCAGTGACGAGCAGATTGCCGCCGAGGTGGCCCGCCTGGGCGCCCCGGCCCCGGAGCCTGCCATGAGCGAACCGACCCCTGCAACTCCCGAGCCGCCGGCCGCGCCGCCGGCGGTGGCAGCGCCGGAAGGCGTCGCGCTGGTGACCTATGAGCAGTTCCGCGCCACGCAGTTGCGGACCGCCACGGTGACCGCCGCGGAGCGCATCCCGAAGGCCGACAAACTGCTCAAGCTGCAGCTCGATGTGGGTGGCCAGCCGCGCCAGATCCTGGCCGGTATCGCCCCCTGGTTCGAGCCCGAGGCGCTGGTCGGTCAGACTATCATCATCGTCGCCAACCTGGAGCCGCGCAAGCTGCGCGGGGAGGTCAGCGAGGGAATGCTGCTGGCGGCCACCGCGGACGACGTGCCGGTGCTATTGACCACCGCGCGGCCGGTCCCGTCGGGGCTGGAGGTGCGCTGAGCCGCCGCCGGCCGGAGCCGTGGCGATGCCGCAGATCCGGGTTGAGGACCTCCGCAAGACCTTCGACATCGCCGTGCGCCAGCCCGGGTTGTGGGGCGCCGTCCGGGGCCTGCTGCACCGCCAGGTGCGCCACGTGCAGGCCCTCGACGGCGTCTCGTTCAACCTCGCGACGGGCGAGCTGGTCGGCTACATTGGCCCCAACGGCGCCGGCAAGTCAACCACCGTCAAGGTACTGGCCGGCATCCTGGTGCCCGACAGCGGCGTCTGCGAGGTGCTGGGGCGGGTGCCCTGGAACCAACGTGCGGCGCACGTCGCGCAGATCGGTGTGGTCTTCGGGCAGCGCTCGCAGCTCTGGTGGGACCTGCCGGTGGTCGAGTCGTTCGAACTGCTGCGCGACATCTACCGCCTGGCGCCCGCGCCCTACCGCCAGACCTGCGACGAGCTGATCGGCCGGCTGGACCTCGCCGCGCTGCTCGACGTCCCGGTGCGGCAGCTCAGTCTGGGCCAACGGATGCGCTGCGAGCTGGCCGCCAGCCTGTTGCACCGGCCGGCGATCCTGTTCCTCGACGAGCCGACCATCGGGCTGGACGCGGTCAGCAAGCTCGCCGTGCGCGACTTCGTGCGGCAGCTCAACCGCGAGCACGGCGTGACGGTGATCCTGACGACCCACGACATGGACGACATCGAGGCGCTCTGTTCGCGCATCATGGTGATCGGCAGCGGCCGCATCTTGTCCGATGGCAGCCTCGCGGCGCTCCGCGCGAAGGTCAGCGGCGAGCGGCGGCTGATCGTCGATCTTGAGATCCCGGACCTGGCGGTCAGCGACCCCGAGGCGGCGGTGGTGCAGGTCGACGGACGGCGGGTCGAGCTGCGCTTCGATCCGGCCCGCACCCCGGCGGCGGCGCTGATCGGGCGACTTGCCGCCCGGTACCCGATCCACGACCTGTTCGTCGAGCATCCGCCCATCGAGGAGCTGATCGCGCGGCTCTACGAGCAGCAGCGATGAGGCCCTACCGGGCGATCGCCAGCGCGCGGTTCCGGCTGCTGCTGCAGTACCGCGCCGCGGCCTGGGCGGGCATCGCCACGCAGCTCTTCTGGGGCCTGATCCGAACGATGGTCTTCGAGGCCTTCTATCGCTCCAGCAGGGCCCCCCAACCGATGTCGCTGTCCGAGACGATCACCTACATCTGGCTCGGGCAGGCCCTCCTGGCGATTGTCATGTTGGGCGTCGAGAGCGAGGTCCGCGACACGGTGCGCAGCGGCGCCGTGGCCTACGACCTGTGCCGGCCGGTGGACCTCTACAGCGTCCTGCTGATCCGCAACCTGGCCTACCGCGGCGCGACGACAGCCCTGCGCGCGGGGCCGCAGTTGGTCCTGGCGGCCTGCTTCCTAGGGTTGCGGCTGCCGCCTTCGCCGGCGGCGCTGCTGGCCTTTGGGCTGGCCACGGTGATGGCCCTGCTGCTGGCGTCTGCCTGGGCCAACCTGCTGACGGCGTTGCTCTTCTTCACGGTCGCCGGCGACGGGGTGGTGCGTCTCGGCACGGTGCTGCCGTGGCTGCTCAGCGGGATCGTGATCCCGCTGCCGTTGCTGCCCGACTGGTGGCAAGCGGTGGCCGGCTGGCAGCCTTTCGCGGGGCTCGCCGACCTGCCGTTCCGACTCTGGATCGGCCACCTCCCGCCCGCCGCGGTGGGCCAGGTGCTGGTCTTCCAGGCCGCCTGGCTGCTGGGCTTCGTCCTGCTCGGTCGCCTGCTGCTGGCGCGGGGCCTGCGCCGTCTGGTGGTGCTCGGTGGCTGACTGGCGCCCGCTCAGCGGCTGGCGGCTGTACTGGCGGTATGTCGGGCAGTCCTTGCGCGCGCAACTGCAGTACCGCGGGTCGGTGGTGCTGCTGGCCGTCGGCCACTTCCTGATCACCGGCGGCGAGTTCCTGGCGGTCTGGGCGTTGCTCGACCGGTTCGGCAGCCTGCGGGGCTGGAGCCTGGCCGAAGTGGGCGTGTTCTACGGCCTGGTCAGCATCGCCTTCGCGACGGCCGAAGCGGTCGTGCGCGGCTTCGATGTGCTCCCCGGCCTGGTCAAGAGCGGGTCCTTCGACCGGCTCCTGCTGCGGCCGCGCAGCGTCACGTTGCAGGTGATTGGCCACGAACTGCAGTTGCTGCGGTTGGGGCGCTGGTCGCAAGGGGTGGTCGTGCTGGCCTGGAGCGTCGCGGCGCTGCAGGTCGACTGGACCGTCGGGCGGGTGCTGCTGGCGCTCTGGACCGTGATCGGCGGCGCCTGCCTCTTCAGCGGGCTGTTCATCGCGCAGGCGGCGCTCAGCTTCTGGACCACCGAGACGCTGGAACTGATCAACATCCTGACCTACGGCGGCGTCGAGACGGCGCAGTTCCCGTTGAGCGTCTACCGCCCCTGGTTCCGGGCCTTCTTCACCTTCGTCGTGCCGCTGGCCTGCGTCAGCTACTTCCCCGGCCTGGCCATCGTCGGCCGGCCCCACGACGCGCCGACCGCGCTGCTGGCGACGGCGCCGGCCGCGGGTCTGCTGTTCCTCGGCGCCAGCCTGCTGTTCTGGCGCCACGGGCTGCGGCACTACACCTCAACCGGCAGTTGATTCAGCTCGCTGGCACCGGACAGGCGCGCAGCTCGTGGCTGCCGTCGGGGCGGACCAGTTCGTAGTAGAACCAGACCGTCTGGCCGACCGTCAGGCAATCGACATAGCGCACCGAGGTGCTGCCGTAAGGCACGCCGATCAGCGGTCCCGTCGTGCTGACGCGGGTCCAGTTGCGCAGGTCCAGGCTCTGCGCCAGACCGCACTTCTCTTCGTAGTTCTCGGCCACGCTGGCGCTGCCGTCGTAGAAGGCGGTGAAGCCCGGCGGCGTGTGGAGGATCGAGTTGATTCGCAGGCAGTAGGCGTCCCAGGCACCGCGTGGGGCGTCGCTGACGCCGAGCCACTCGAACTGCTCGCCGTCGGCGCTGACGGCCAGGCCGGTCGACGAGATGGTCAGCCCGGTGTTGAAGATGTCGCCGGTGGCGTGCTTCGTCGCCGCCTGGTCGGCCGGCACGTCGATGCTCAGGCCGATGCTGGCGAGCAGGTAGGTCAGGCGCCCGACCACAAACAGATAGGGGTCCTTGACGCCCTCGATGCCCGGCAGATCGGCGGCGCAGAAGACCTTGCGGCGGGCGGCGAGGTCAAAGCTGGTTGGCGTGTCGGCCGTGACCACGTCGATCCGCCACTGCTCGGTGGCCGGGTCGACATAGCTGACGTACCAGCGCCAACGCCCGTCGAGGCCCTGCAGGAGGGCACAGCGCTCGATGCTCGGCGAGTCAAGCTGCTCCTTGCGGACCTCCCAGAGGTCCTCGAAGTGCAGGCCGTCGGTGCTGACTGCCAGCCGGGTGATCCCGCCGCGGACGGGCCGCGGCTCGCGCAGGCGGTAGGTCAGGTAGAAGGTCGCGCTGGCCTGGTCGTAGTAAGCGCCCGGTGCGCCGACCCACCAGCCGGAGCCGCTGCCCCGCGGCTCGCGCACGACGGTGCCGGCGAGTGGATCGAAGAGCGGCGCGGGGCGGCCGAAACGGCGGCTGTGGGCGGACATGGCGGCGATCCTCCTGACGGCCGACAGCATAGCACAGCCGCCGCCGCGGGCCGCCTTGGCGTTGACAAGAGGCCTCGCGGCATGGTAGATTACGGCCTGTTCGGCTGGCCCCGCACCCGCTCCAGGGGCGGTCGACAAAGTCGTCGCCAACGTAGCTCAGTTGGTAGAGCAGCGCACTCGTAATGCGCAGGTCGTCGGTTCGAATCCGACCGTTGGCTTTCACCCGGTGGCCGCGCGCCTTGCCGCTGGTGCCCTCGCTTCGCTGAAGGTGAGAACATCGATGCGTCTGGTTGCGACCTGGGCGGTGTTGCTGCTGGCCTTGAGCACCCTGACCGGCGCCGCCGGCGACCGTCACGATCAGCCGGACCACCGCCCGAACGGCGGCAGCGGGTCGAGCGATCAGCCCGTCACCAAGGTGCCCGACAGCGCCGAGCCACCGAGCCTCGACCCCGGCGCCCTGCGCCAGCCCGATGGCCCGTCCTACTATCCGCCGCGGCCGTCCCTGCCGGGTGACCAGCCCGGCGTGGCCGCGCTGCTCGACGAGATCGAGACCGAGGCGCGCGACGAGCTGCCACTCTATGGGCAGGGCATCTTCCGGCAGGAGATCATCGAGCGCTCGCTCCGCGGGAGCCAGCCCGAGGTGGTGGTGAGCCCGCCGCCGTCGTACCAGATGGCGCCCGGCGACCAGTTCGTGGTGACCTTCTGGAACCCGCTGGTGCCGCCGAAGCAGGTCGCCACGCAGGTCCAGAACGACGGCACCGTCGGCTTCGATCCGATCGGCGTGGTGCAGGTCGGGGGCCTGGCGGTGCCCGACTTCGAGCGCCTGCTGACCACCCAGTTGCGCCGCAAGGGGCCCAAAGACGCCCAGGTGCGGATCTCCTACTCGAACCTCCACGCGCTCCGGGTGGCGGTGCGCGGCGAGGTGCGGCGAGTCAGCACCGGGGTGGTGGTCAACGGCTTCGCCACGCTCTTCGACGCACTGGCGGCGGCCGGTGGACCGACGGCCCACGCGGCGGTGCGGCAGATCACGCTGTACCGCGGAACGCAGACGCAGACCATCGATCTGTACCAGTTCCTGCTGACCGGCGACCCGAAGGCGAACGTCGCCCTGCGGGATGGCGACAGCATCTACGTGCCGGTGGCGACCCGCCTGGTGGCGGTGGCCGGCGCAGTGGCGCGACCGGCGCGCTACGAGCTGCTGCGCGAGCAGACCATCGTCGAAGCCCTCCAACTGGCCGGCGGCCCGACCGGCAAAGCCGCCCGGCTGCAGGTGTCGCGGGTGCGGGACTACACGCAGCCGACCAAGTACGACTTCCCGTTGGGCGAGGTGATCGGCCAGAAGGCCGACCTGCGCGAGGTGGAGCCACTGCGCCAGGGCGACGAGGTGGAGGTGCTGGCCGCGGCGGCCGCGGCCGCCACGGTGCGCGTGGTGGGGGCGGTGGGTCGGCCCGGCGAGTATGGCTGGGAGGCCGGCCTGACGCTGGCGGCGGCGGTGGCCAAGGCCCAGGGCATCACCCGCGACGGCTTTGTGGGGGTCGGCGCGATCCGGCGGGTGCGCTCTGATGGCCAGGTCGAGAGCCTGCCGTTCGAGGTCGCCGACCTGCGCGAAGGTGGCGCCGCCGCCAAGCTGGTGCTGCGGCCGGGCGACGAGGTGGAGATCCTGGCCAAGGAACAGCGCTCGCCAGTGCGCGTCAGCGTGCGCGGCGCCGTCAACAAGCCGGGCGGGTACGAGTCAACCACCGCGCTGACGGTGGTCGACCTGCTGCGTACCGCGGGCGGCGTGGCCGAGCTGGCCTCGACCCAGGCCGTGCTCTTGAGCACCTCCTCTGGACAGCCGGTCGAGACCCGGATCGACCTTGCTCCGCTGGCCCGCGGAGCTGAACCGCAGCCGAATCCGGAGCTGCGGAACGGTGACCTGCTGACCGTGCTCTCGTTGTCCGAGCTCGGAGCGCTGCCCGAAGTTCGTGTCGTCGGGCTGGTGCGGAACCCGGGCGCCTATCCTCTGACGGCGGCGATGACCGTGCGAGATCTGCTGCAGCGCTGCGGTGGCGTGCTGCCGCGGGCGGCCTCACGGGCCAAGTTGACGCGGGTCGTGGCGGGCAGCGCCGACTTCGAACGGCGGTACCTGGACCTGACGCGGGCGCTGGCCGGCGGCCCGGCCGACAACCTGCCGCTGCGGGAGGACGACCTGCTGGAGGTGGTCACGGCCGATGAAGCCGCGGTCGCGGCGCCGCGCCAGGTCACCATCAACGGCCCGGTCGCCAAGCCGGGGCTGTACGGCCGGGCCGTCGGCATGACCGTCGGCGATCTGCTGCGCGAGGCGGGCGGCCTGCGGCCGGAAGCCGACCGTGACGTAGCCTTCGTGCTGCGGCAGGAGGCTGGTGGCCAGACGCGCCGCCTGCGGATCAACCCGGCGCGCGCCCTGGCCGGCCAGGCCGAGGACGACCTGGAGCTGGCCGACCTCGACCTCGTCGAACTGCAGGCCTGGCGTTCGGTGACCATCGAGCCGCCGCGGGTGCGCGTGGCGGGGGCCGTGTACCGGCCGAACGAGTACCCGTTGACCGCCGGCATGACGGTCGACGACCTGCTCTTCCTGGCCGGCGGACCGCTGCCAAACGCCTATCTCCCCCGCGCCGAGCTGCAGCGTCGCGCCCCGGGCGACCGCTTCCGCGTGCTGCCGCTCGACCTCACCGTGAAGCCCCTCCTGCTGCCGCTGGCGGCCGGCGACCAGTTGGAGGTCTACACCCACTCGCGCGCCACCGTGATTGAGCCGATGGTCTCCATCAAGGGCTTCGTGGCCAACCCGGGGGCCTACGAGCGCGGGATTGGCATGACGCTCTCGGAGCTGGTCTTCCGCGCTGGCGGGTTGCTCTGCCAGCCCGGATTCACCACCTGCGAAGTGGCCCGCGCCCGGGACACGCGGCCGCTGCTCTTCCGGCCCGACCTGGCGCTGGCGCTGCAGGGCGACAAGGCGCAGGACCTGGTCCTGGAGGACGGCGACAGCATCATCATCCGGCGCGATGGCGAGTACTTCAAGAGCACGCCCGAGGTGCTGGTGCGGGGCCGCGTGCGGGTGCCCGGGCTGTACTCGCTGACGGGCAACGAGGATTCCCTGCGGGCGCTGCTGATGGAGCGCGCCGGCGGCCTGCAGCAGGGCGCCTTCTCGGCCGGTGCGGTGCTCCTGAGGCGGGTCGAAGAAGTGGTCGACCCGGCCGCCGCGACGTTCGTCAATGCCATCTACGACGACCTGCTGCAGCGCAAGAAGCAGGCCGACCTGGCCGCGATCATGGCCCGCAGCAACAGCGGCAACGTGCCGGATCAGTTGCCCAACGCCATCACCGACGAGCGGGTGCTGCCGACCGCGGTGGTGCAGCCGTCGGAGATCATCACGCAGGACCTCGACCAGGCGATGGGGCAGGCTGCCGATGGCGTCGAGCAGTTCACCGGCGGCCACCGCGCCGGGCAGACCCGCGGGAGCAACGGGGTGCCAGTCGGCTACGTTCGGGTGGCGATCGACCTCGAAGCGATTCTGAACGGCCAGGCCGACCTCCGGATGCGACCGCGCGACGTGCTGGTGGTGCCCAACGAGCCGGAGCTGGTGCTGCTGATGGGCGAGGTCGCCAGCACCTCGGCGCAGCAGTATGTGGCCGACAAGACGCTCAACTGGTACGTCCAGCGCGCCGGCGGGGTGACCTCCAGTGCCGATGTCAAGGCGGCGTTGGTGATCCGAGCGAACGGCACGGTGGCCCAGGCCGAGCATCACACGGTGATCCGCCGGGGCGACATGATCCTGGTGCCGGCGCGACCGCTGGAGATCCCGCGCGACCGCCGGGCGATGGAGTCGGTGCAGGCGATTGCCAGCATTCTGGGTGGCTTTGCGACGACGATGGTGGCGCTCACCCAGGCCTTCAAGTGAGCGGGAGCAGACCATGCAGCTCGGGTTGGTGACCTACAACCTGGCCAAGGACTGGGACCTCGCCACGCTGCTGACCAACTGCGCGGCCACCGGCTTCGCTGGCGTCGAGCTGCGCACGTCGCACGCGCATGGGGTCGAACCTGGCCTCAGTGCGGCCGCCCGCCGCGCCGTGCGCGACCGCTTCGAAGCCTCGGGCGTAGTGCTCTGGGCGCTCGGCAGCGTCTGCGAGTTCGACCATCCCGAGGCGGCTGTGGTGCGCGCCAACATCGCCACCGCGGCGGAGTATCTGCAACTGGCGGCCGAGGTCGGCGCGGTCGGGGTGAAGGTCCGTCCGAACCACCTGCATGATGGCCTCGATCCCGCTGACACCTGCCGGCAGATTGGGCTGGCGCTGCAAGAGGTCGGTCAGGCAGCCGAGGATCTCGGCGTGTTGGTGTTCCTCGAGGTGCACGGCCGCGGGACCAGCGACCCGCACTGGATCCGCGAGATCCTGGACGTCTGCGAGCATCCCAGCGTCGGCGCCTGCTGGAACTCCAACCCGACGCCGCCCGAGGTGGTCGACGGCAGTATCGGCAGCTCCTTCCGGCTGCTGGCTGACGACATCATCTCGTGTCACATCACCGAGCTGTGGCGGCCCGATTACCCCTACCGCGAGCTCTTCGCCCGGCTCAGTGCCGTGGGCTACGACGGCTTCACGCTCGCCGAGATCCCCGAGTCGCCCGAGCCCCTGCGGCTGATGCGTTACTACCGAGCACTCTGGGAGGCGCTCCAACCGGCCGCCTGACGGCCTCGCGGCGAGCCTAGAAGGGCTGGCTCCAGAGGTCGTTGACCTGGTCGTAGGTCTGCAGCTTGACGTGTCCATCGGCGAACAGCACGTTGTAGCGGTAGCTGCCGAACCGGCCGTCGTCGCCGTAGTGCCAGGCGCCGTTGGCGTCGTTCAGCAGCAACGTCCCAGCCGGGTCACTGAGCTGTGAGGCTCGTTGGCTGTTGAAGGTCAGTGCAGTGCGGTAGCTGTAGCTCATGCCGTAGGTGCGGTGCATGCTGCTGTTGTTGACGGTCACGTTGGCGATGGGCTCGTAGTTGCAGCCCCAGTCGCTGGGGCAGGCCCAGACCTGGCGGTTGCGCAGGTAGGGGTCCAAGGCATCGTTCAGGTCGGGCATCGCGGCGATCCGTGCCAGGTACTGCGGCTGGCTGGACCAGATCGCCGAGAAGTGCCGGTCGGCCCAGTCGACGGCGTTCGGGAAGAACTCCTCGTAGTCGTCGGCGTAGAGCTGGAGGGCGCTGCCCAACTGCTTCAGGTTGCTGGCACACGCCGCCACCCGGGCGCGCTCGCGGGCTTTGGCGAAGACCGGGAAGAGGATCGCCGCCAGCAGCGCCAGGATCGCGATCACCACGAGCAACTCAACCAGCGTGAATCCGCGTTGCCGCCGCATCGCGCAGTATCCCAGCAGGCAGTCTACCCGCGGCGCCGGTCGGCGAAACTACGGCGCCGCGCCACTGCCGACGAGTCGCAGCGCGCGGGGTGGCAGCAGCATCACCAGCAGGCCGCCGCCCTGGCTGCCCCGCCGCAGGTCGATCTGGACCTGCGCCAGCGCCGCTTTCTTCATCTCCACGGCCCCATACTCCACGCCCAGCAGCCGCTCCACGGCGCCGCTGAGCTGCGGCTCGTGCCCCACCAGCAGCACCACCGCATCGGGCGGCAACTCGCTCAGCGCCTCGAATAGACGGTCCAGCGGCGCGTTCGCCAGTTCCTCGCGGATGCTGACGCGGTGGCCCGGCAGCACCAGCTCGGCCGTCTCTCGGGCGCGCACCAGCGGGCTGCTCCAGACCGCCGTGAACTGAACGTCCAAGGCGGCCAGGCCGGCCGCCGCCTGCCGGCACCTGGCGCGTCCCTCCGTGGTCAGCCGGCGGGCCGCGTCGCTGCTGGCGAAGTCTTCGGCGATCCCGTGTCGTAGGAAGTAGATGTCCACAGCGGTCCCCAGGCGGTCGGTGAGCCGGCCGCGGCCACCGAAGTCTGACGCGCCGTTCAGGGCGCCAACGCCGTGATCCAGCGCGCCGCTTCCTGTCGCAAGGCGTCGAGGTCAGCCTGGCGGGCATCGAGCCCGCGCAGCCAGGCGGTCGCCGCGGCGGCCTGCGCGTGCTGCGGCGCGGCGGCCAGCCGCTGCTCCAGCAGGGTCAGGTAGCGCACGTCGTCGACGGCTTCGCGGAAGCCCTCCCAGGCCAGGGTATCCACGATGCCGTCGACCGTCGGGTAGGTGAAGTTGTGGTCGCGGTAGGTGAGGTCGTCGAAGTCGTTCCAGACATGGTGGAAGCCGTGCTGGTAGGCGTAGTCCATCGCGCCGTCGTAGCCGTGCTGCCAGAGCAGCAGGCCGAAGTTGCGGCGGTAGACCGCGGGGTCCTCCAACCCGACTTGCGGGTTGGCGTAGCAGAACAGCCGCGAACCGACGCCGTGCCACTTCGCCACTTCGGCAGCGTCCGGCGGGCCGGCCAGCACGGCCAGGTTGAGCCGCGCACCGACCTTCTCGAAGGTGCCCTGGTAGCACGCCACGTAGTTCCGGGCGCCGGCCTCCTGGACGGTCTGCCAGGCGGCCAGTTGCGAGGTCAGGCGCTCGTCGACGTCCTCGTCGAAGCCGTACAGGTGGACGTCGCGGTAGCCGTAAGTCGCCAGGCTTTGGCGGAACCGCTCGACGCGCTGCCGCAGCTCCAGCAGCGCCGCTGGCGTGCTCGCGTTGCCCACGCCGAAGCCCAGGTCGAAGAACTGGTCGGTCGGCAGGCCAGCCTCGCGCCGCAGTTCCATCGCTTGCGCCCACTGCGGGTTCTGCGGCTGGTAGCTGGTCGGGTAGGTCACGCCATGGTCCCGCAGGTTGGCCAGTTCGGCGCGCATCTGCGCCACCGACTTGCGGTCCGAGTCGATGGCCGGCCGGTCGTCGGGCGACAGCACGCCACGGTAGTAGATGCTGTAGGTCAGTCGCGGTGGCGGCAGCTCAAACGGCTGCACGGTCAGGTTCAGCGGCAACCGCACGTGGCCCTCGGCGTGGCGCACCAGCAACTCGCCAGAGTAACGCCCGGCGGGTGTCGTCGGCGGCAGCTTCCAGGTCAGCCAGACTTCCTGACACGAGCCAGCCGTCAGATCGGTCGGCTGCAGCGTCGCGGCGTCGCGCGGGGTGACCTTGGCCAGCGCCGTGCTGTCGGGATCGCTGCAGACCAGATAGCGCGCCGACCCGTCGGCGGCGCTACTGCGCAGCTCGTTGCGCTGGGCCGGGCGGTCGACCCGGATCAGGGCCAGGTCGTGCAGCAGCAGTTCCGGCACATACTGCCGGGTGGACGAGGCGGCGATGCTGTGCGAGAGGCCCTGGTACCACCAGGCAACCCAGCGCTGGTCGGCGTCACCGGCCAGCGCCAGGCCATCGGCGCGGCGCAGCACGGGCACCTCGACGCGGACCTGCCGCAAGTCGCGGAGCGCGTAGATCTGGGCCGCCGCCGCCTCGACTTCGCCGGCCGCCGCGTGGACGGCCAGCTCGCCGCCCACCGGCGCTTCCAGCAGCGGCTGCGCGTCCGGCGGCCGCGAGCCGGTCGGACGCAGCGTCGGGGCGACCAGACAGCCCTCGCCGCGGGTCAGCGCGGCGGCCATCGCGCGGACCGTGGCTGGCCCGTGCCGCAGCACCTGCAAAGCCAGTTCGAGTTGCCGCACGTCGGCCGGCGTGGCGGTGCCTTGGGCGGTGAACTTGGCGAGCAGGTGCTCGGCCCGCTGAGCCGCCTCGCGGACGCTGCTGCCGACCGCGGCCACCGCCGGCGGCAAACCCGCTGGCAGCTCCGCCTGCCGCAACCCTTGCAGCTCTTGGCGCCAGCCCGCCACCTGGTTGACGAAGGCCGCCTTGGCCGCTTCCCAGCGCTGCCGGGTCGAGTCGCGGTAGGCCGTCAGGTCGGGCACCGCGCCTTCCAGCAGCAGGTCGTCCAGGTAGACGGTCAGCCGATCGCCGGCCTTGCCGTAGAGGAACAGCGACCAGCGGTCGAGCAGCACGGCGCACTCGTCGCCGGTCAGGTTGACGGTCCAGTTGGCCAACACGCCGCGCATCCCAGCGACGCCCCTGGCCACCAGATCACCCCGGATGCTGCTGAACGCGGTGCTCGGCGCGGTGACCTCCCGCAGTGGCGAGCAGCCGGAGTGCGGCGAAGGCGGGTAGACCATGTTGTAGCCCAGCCCGACCCGCGCCCCCGGCGGGGCAGCCGCCAGCCGCAGTTGCCCAGCGAGCTCCAGCCGGCCGGCCACCGCCAGCGGCAACCGCGCGCCGAAGTAGTAGTAGGAGCCGCTGCCGAGGGTGACGTCCAGCTTCAGCGACCGTCGCCCGCTGGCGGCGCAGTCGTCGCTCAGGCCCAGGAAGTGGACGGTCGGCGCGGTCCCGTTGTGCGCCCACAGCTCGACCTGCGGCGCCGTATCTTCGAAGTCTTGAGCCTGTCGCAACGGCACCAGCGGCAGATCCGCCGCCGCCAGCACGGTGCAGCACAGGGGCAGCAGCCAGAGAAATCGCATCGGCCACTCCGGGCGCCTGGAGCATAGGTCGCCCACGCCGCAGCGTCAAGAGCGCGCCAGCAGCCGCGCGGTGTGGGCCACCAGCCCCTCAACGCGCAGGTTGGTGTCGCGGAGTCGCTCCGACAGGGTCCGGGCGATGTTCCGTAGGACCACCACGCCGAGCTCCGGATCCCGTCGACAGAGGTCCTGGAAGTCGGCGCGCCGGACCACCAGCAGCCGGCTGGCGGTGGCGCAGACGGCGCCCGCGCTGCGCGGCAGGTCGTCAATCAGGGCCAGCTCCCCGAAGATCTGCCCCGGCCCAACCGCCGCCACGGGTTCTGCTCGCTCGCCGAGCACAATGTCGACCGACCCCTCGAGGACGATGAACAGGGCCTGGTCGGTCGACTCCCGGGCAAACACCGTCTCGCCCGCGGTGTAGGGCACCTCGCGACAGACTGCCCGGATGCGGCCAATCTGTACGTCGGTGAGCCCCTGGAAGACCTGCACGCGGCGCGCCACGTCGTCCAACTCGACGCCGCGGGCGTTGGCGATCAACTGCTCCTCGACCAGTCGCGCCAGCTCGCGACCCTCGTCCACCAGCTCCATGCCGGTGAGACGCACGGGCAGCCGCAGCTTGACCATCTTGACGACATCCAGCCGCTCGCCCGCTGCGAAGACCATCGACGGGCAGTAGGCTACCGGCACGAACCCGAGACAGGCCAGCGTCGCCTGGATCCGCGGCTGGTGCGCGGCGACGTCGACCTGCAGATAGGCCGGATCATGCAGCGCCTCGATCTGCGCCAGCCCGAGTTCGAGGATCGCGCCGCGCGCGCGGTCGTCGACGGCGACCAGCTCAAAGACCCGCACCTTCGAGTCGATGTCGTCGCAGACGTAGCCCAGTCCGCCGACGATGGTCTCGCCGCGCAGCACCACCAGGTACCGGCCGGCGTGCGCCTTGAGCTTCAGGAAGCCGTACTCCAGGCGCATCCCGCCGAAGACCTCAGGCGTCGCCAGGCGGTCACGGGTCAGGCGGAGCAGGCGGTAGACCTGTTGGTCCTCGAGCTCGGCCAGCCGCTCGCCGTCGGCGGTCGGGTAGGGCTCGGCGCGGGACTCCACCAGCAGGTCGTCGTCGAGGCCGCAGGCGCGCAGCGCGAGGGAGCCAATGGCGTGGACCGCCGGAATCACCCGGGGGTTGTTTCGACGGAGCCGCACGGCGTTGCCGAACAGCTTGGCAACCAGCAGGACACTCTCGCGCCGGTCGTCGACCAGGTAGGCCAACGGCTCCAGCCCGACCGGCGCAAAGCCGCTGCGCACGGCGATCTTCTGGGCGCCGGGGTGCGCGGTGCGGCACTCCGCGAAGCCGAACTCGATCGCCGCGCTGACGCGCTCGAGGCGGGCCTGCATCAGCTTGCTACCCAGCCCGAGACTGCGCGCTGCGGGATGCACCACCAGCCGACCGAACTCGCCGATCAGGTCGTTGCGGTCACCGGCCTCCAGCATCACGGCCGCCGAGCCGAGCACTTGCCCCTCGTGCTCGGCGACGACCCAGACGATGCCGTCGTCGAAGATGCCGCGCTTGACCCATTGCGCGTCGTAGAACTCCTTGAACGGAAAGGAGTCCCCATAGGCCGCGCGGTAGAGCGCGATCACGGCCCCGACATCGGCCTCGGCGGCTGCCCGTAGCAGCACCTCGCCCATCGCGGTCTAGGCGGCGCCGGGCTTCGCCGGCGCTGCTGGTTTGGCGGCGGCACTCGGCGCGCGGGGGGTCATGTCGGGCGGATGGCCGTCCCAGGCCGGCGCCGGGTCGCGGTGGAAGGTGTCGTCCCAGTCCGGCGGCGCGCCGACGCCCTCCAACTCCCACTCGGCCAACTTGCGGATCCGCTCCTGGTTGGCCTCGTCGGTATAGGCCACGGCGTCGCGCTGGAAGCCGGCCGGGAACTGCCAGTAGATCCGCTCGAAGGTGGTGTCGGTGATGTGGTCGTCGAGGGTTTCGCCCGGCATCAGGGTGGCGTCGAGCATCACGAAGATGTTGCGCGGGTCGCAAGCCCGCAGCACGCGGCCGTCGCGTTCCCACCAGGCCAGCACCAGGTCGCAGTAGTGGTCGATCCGCGCGGTGTCGGTGGCCCCGGCCTTCTTGGCCTCGAGATGGAAGATCTTGCGCCAGAGCGGAATCGTCGGGCGGTCGACGAGCACCTGATAGAGCAGGCGGCGCTTGAAGGCGTCGTCGATGATGTCGTCCTTGTTGAGGTTGGTCGACAGGAACAGTCGCTGCTTGTAGGGGATCCGCATCGACGACCCGCCGCCAAACTTGACGATGCTCTCCTGCGACTCCAGCGGGTAGATGAACTGGTTGAGGATCATGAAATGGCTCTGGGTCTGGCGGCCCAGGTCGTCCATGATGAACACCCCATTGTTGGCCTTGGCCTGGGGCGGCGCGTCGTAGACCCCGTCGTAGGCGATCTCGAAGTGCTCGACGCGGAACTCGGTGCCGACCACCACCAGCGGGGCGTGGCAGATCAGCCAGCGCGGGTCGGGCTGCAGCCAGATCGCCCGGCGGTAAGGATCCGCATCGGGCGGCGGGGTCGCGCCAGCGACTTCCTCCTCCAGTTGCTCGTCCCAGATCTTGTGGAACGCCGGGTCGTAGTAGCGCACTACCCGGCCGTTGAACTCGAAGGCGTAGGGCAGGACGGTCGGCTCTTCGTCCATCAGGCGGTGCAGCCCGCCGGTGACCAGGGTCTTGCCGTTGCCGGCCGGCCCGTAGAAGAACATGCTGCGCTGGCTGTTGAAGCCTTCCTTGAGCGTCTTCACCAACTCCGGCCGCAGGGCATACCCGCCGAACGCATCGACGACTTCGTCTTCAGAGACCCGCCGCGCCCGCTTCGATTGCTGCAGCACCACGGCGCAGTACTGCAGGTAAGGCACGGGCGCCGGGCCGACGTAGGCGTCCTCCCGCTCGAACTCGTTGCAGATCCGCCGACCTTCGGTCGTCAGGTCGTAGTGCAGCGGCTTCAGGTCAGCGATCAGCTTGCGGTCGCGGAGGTCACGACCGAGATCGTCGATCACGCCGATGTTGACGCACAACGCCTCCGCGACCTGCTGGAAGTTGAGCGTCCCGCGCTGCTTGATGGTCTTCAGAATCAGCGATTCGAGGACCCGCTCGCTGATCCCGGCCTCCTCGAAGGTCTTCGGTTGCGGCGGCCGCGTCAGCTGGTTGGCGATCTCGAAGGCAGGCTCGCCGTTCTCCGTCGGTGCGACCGGCTCGGTAGTGGTCACGGCAGCGGCACCGCCCTGGTCGGCGGCGGCCCGGCGCCGTTCGCGCTCGGCCAGCTCTTCAGGCGTTAGAAACCGCATCGAGGCACCCTCCCGACTGAATCTGCAACATGCTTACTCTAACGCAGCCGGCCCGCCGCGAAACCCCTCGGCGGCGGCCCGGAACTTCGCCCGCCGGGTACAGGTTACCACTCCGCGGGCCCTGGGAGTCCATGATGTGCGAACTCCGCCGCGGCGGTCGCCCGCGGACGGTCGTCGGCCGGCTCTGGGCCGGCCTGGCACTGCTGCTGCTGGCGGCGCCGCAGTCGCCGGCGCAGGACCTGCCCGCAGTCGCTGGTGCGGCCGACCGCGTCGAGGCGCCGGAGTTCCCCAGCGGCCTGGAGTGGCTCAACGTCGCGGCGCCGCTGCGGCTGGCGGACCTGCGCGGCAAGGTCGTGCTGCTCGACTTCTGGACCTCCTGCTGCATCAACTGCCTGCACATCCTGCCGGAGCTGGCCAAACTCGAAGCGAAGTACGCCGACGAGCTGGTGGTGGTCGGCGTCCACTCGGCCAAGTTCACCGCCGAAGGGCAGACCGCCAACATCGCCCAGGCGATTCGGCGCTACGAGATTGCGCATCCCGTGCTCAACGACCTGGGCTTTCAGGTTTGGCAGCAGTACCGCGTGCGCGCCTGGCCGACCTTCGTGCTGCTCGGTCCCGACAGTCGGGTGGTCGGCACCCAGGCAGGCGAGCTGACGTTTGAGGACCTCGACCCGCTGATCGCCGCCCAAGTGCAGCAGGCCAGCGCCGCCGGCACGCTCCGCCGCGGACCGTTGCCGCGCCGTCTGGAGCGCGACCGGGCCCCGCGCAGCGTGCTGCTCTATCCGGGCAAGGTGCTGGCCGACGCTCCCGGTCGGCGGCTGTTCATCGCGGACTCGACGCATCACCGCTACCTCGTGACCGACCTCGACGGCCGGGTGCAGACCGTGATCGGATCCGGTGCGCCGGGCTTCGACGACGGTGACTTCGCGACGGCCACCTTCCGACAGCCGCAAGGCGTGGCACTGGTCGGTGCGACGCTCTACCTCGCCGACACCGCCAACCACGCCCTGCGCGTCGCCGATCTGACGGCCCGGCGGGTCACCACGCTGGTTGGCACCGGGCGGAAGCCGACCAGCTCCAACCGCAGCGGCCGGGGCCGGCAGGTCGCGCTGCACTCGCCTTGGGAGGTGCTCCCGTCGGGCGCGCAACTGCTGGTAGCCAACGCCGGGTCGCATCAGCTCTGGCTGGTCGACCCGCGCACCGCCGAGGCGCGGCCCTGGGCCGGCAGTGGCCGCGAGGACCTGCGCGACGGACCGCGGCTGAGCCCCGGCAGCGACCAGCCCGATCCCGTCCGGACGGCGGCTCTGGCCCAGCCCAGCGGCCTCGCCAGCGCACCCGGACGGGTCTACTTCGTCGACAGCGAGACCAGCAGCCTGCGCTATGTCGACCTCGCCCGCGGCACGGTCCAGACGCTGGTCGGCCGCGGCCTGTTCGACTTCGGTGCCATCGACGGCCCGTACCCGCAAGCGCTGATGCAGCACCCGCTGGGCCTGGCGGTGGTCGGCGACAGCGTCTTTGTGGCCGACACCTTCAACTCCAGGATCCGGCGCTTCCACCTGCCCAGCGGCCAGCTCAACACGTTCGCCGGGGGCAGCTTGCCGGGTGACAGCGACGGCCTCGGCGCGGCGGCTCGCTTCGACGGACCGGCTGGCCTCAGCGCGGCCGCGGGGCGGCTCTACGTCGCCGACACCAACAACCACGCCATCCGAGTGGTGGATCTGGCGACGGCCGCAGTCAGCACGCTGCTCTTGCGCGAGCCCGAGCGAGCCCGCCCGCCGCAGGGCGCCGGACGGCCGCCGCAGACCGTCGTGCTGCCGCCCGCCACGGTGCGGCCGGGCGCCGGCCGGCTGCGACTGCGGGCGCGCCGGCCGGCGGGCTTCCAACCCAGCCCCTGCGCACCGCTGCGGGTGAGCTTCGCGGAGTCGCCGTTGCTGTCAGGGGCCCGCAGCGGCCCGCTCCCCGCGGACGAACTGCTGCTGACTTTCGTGGCTGGCCAGGGCCGCCTCGCCGCCGAACTGGATGTCTACCTCTGCCGCAGCAGCGGCCACGGGGCCTGCTTCTTCGAGAGCCTGCGCCTCGAGCTGCCGCTGACCGTCGCCGCCAGCGCGCCGGGCCACGACCTGAGCCTGACGGTGGACCTGCCGCCGCCGGGTGGTTAGGGCGCGGGCGCCGGGTCGCTGCTGACCAGCCGGAAGCCGACCTCTTCCGGATAGCGCCGCGTCTCGAACCCGTCGCGGTGCGCGAAGAGCAGCTTGTACGGGGGGCACATGAAGTTGCCGCCACGGGCCACGGCGATCTTCGGCGGGCCGCCGGCCGGTGCATTGACCGGGTCCTCGCTGGGCATCGTCTGGTAGAACCGGCCGTCGTAGGCGTCGCGGCACCACTCCGAGGCGTTGCCGGCGACGTCCACCAGGCCGTAGGCGTTGGGGTCGAACGAGCCGACCGGCGCCAGCCTGGCGAAGCCGTCGTCGTAGTCGAGGTACGACCACCAGTGCTTCGGCATCATGTTCTGGAGCTGCATCAGGCAGCGGTCCGCGAAGTTGCCCGCCCCCTGCCCGGGCAAGCTACCCTCCCAGGCGAACAGCTCGCGCTCGACACCGCCGCGGGCAGCCCGCTCCCACTGCGCCTCCGACGGCAGGCTGCGACCTGCCCAGGCGGCGTAGGCCTGCGCGCCAAGCCAGGTCACGAAGGTCGCCGGGTGGTTCTCGAAGCCCTTGCGCACCAGGAAGCGGGTGGTCGACTTCTCGATTTCCGGCTCGCAGTTGGCGCCACGCGCCTCACCCCGGACGACGCACCATTGCCGACGTTCGGCGTCGGTCGGCTTGCGGTCGTTGAGGAACCGCACGAACTGCTGGTTGGTGACCTCGTGGAGGTCGATCCAGTAGCCGCTGAGCTGCACCTGCCGCTCGGGTGAGAAGCCCCGGAAGCAGTCGTCGTCGAACTTCAGATGGGCCAGCATCAGCGAGCGCTGCGCCGTTTCACAATCGGCGGCGCTGGCGCCCATGATGAACTCGGCGGCCGGGATCCAGACCTGCGGCATGGCGTCGCTGGGGCAGATGCGGTAGCTCAACGACGGACGCAGCGCCGCGGCGGGCAGGTAGTCGGGCAGTCGAAACGGCGGCTTCGGCGGCGGCTTAGGTGCCTCGACCACGGCGGGCCTGGGCGCCTCGGGCACCTTCTGCAAGGTCACCGCCGGCAGGCTCAGAGGCTGGCCGAGCTGCACCACGAAGGGCTGGTCAGCCGGCAGGTAGCCAGGCAGCTCAAAGCGGGCGCGGTAGGTGCCGGGCAGCAGCTTGACCATCCCCGGTGCCACCTGCAGCGTCTGGTCAGGCAGGCCGAAGCTCACCTTGGCACCAGGCGGCGCGCTGGTGAATCGCACTTCGACTGGCGCCGGCTGCAGCTCGAGGCTGGCGCTGGTCAGCTCGTCGGGCCGCACCACCACCTTGGTTTCGCCGGGCAGGTAACCGGCCTGGCGGCCCGCCACGGGGTACTCGCCGGGCGGCAACTCCAGCTCACAGGGCGCCGTCAGCGGCGGCCGGCCCGGCAGCTCGACGCTGGCGCCAGCCGGTGTCGCGGTGATCCGCAGGCGACCCAGGACGGCTGCCAGCTCGACCGGCTCGGGCGAGTGGACGCCGGCCGGGGTGGCGGTCAGGGCAAACTCGCTGGCGCGGTACCCGGGCAGTGCCAAGCGGATGGTGTGCGGCCCGGCAGGCACGGTCAGAGTGGCGGGTGTGGTCCGCTCGGTGTCCTGCCCGTCGAGCAGGATCCGCGCCCGCGCCGGGACGCTGCTCACGACGACCGTCGCCGGGAGGGCTTCCAGCTTCACGCTGGGCAGCACCGTCGGGCGGTCAGCGGCCGCCGTGACGTTCAGCACGGCCTCCTTGTAGCCGTCGCGGCGCAGCACCACTTGCCGCTCGAAGGGCACCCCGAAGGTCACCGACTCGGGCGTCCGACGGCCGCTGTCGGTCAGTGCGCCGGTCGCGTCGCGCAACCAAATGGCGGCGCCTTCGGGCACCGACTGCAGGCGCACCTCGGCCAACAGCGGGTCGAGGCGGAAGGAGGGTGGGGTGACCAGTTGGCCAGCCCGCACGATCACGGTCTGAGTCGCCGGCCGGACACCGGACGCCCGTACCTCGACCTGATGCTCGCCGGTCGGCAGCACCAGCATCGCAGGCGTCGACTGGTCCAGCTTGGCGCGGTCGACCCAGATCTCCGCCCCGGCGACGCTGGCGTTGACCAGCACCTGGCCGACCAGGCGGGTCAGGTCGGCCATCACGGGGGTCTGTTTGCCGGCCACCAGAGTCGTCGTGAAGCTGCGGTCCTCGTGATCCGGCAGAGTCACCCGCAGCGCCAGCGCGCCGGCTGGGCCGCGGTAGAGCAGCGGCGTGACGCCGAGGTTGTCGCCGCCCAACCAGACGGTGGCCCCGGCCGGCCGCGACTGCACCAGCGCTTCGGCCGCGGGCGGCAGGGCGACCGGCTTCGGACCGGGTGGCGGCGCGGTGCGGAGCTTGATGCTGGCGCTCTGCATGCCCGGGTCGAGCGCCAGCTCCAGCCGCTCGGTCTGGTAGCCGGGCAGCACCACGCTGTAGGTGGCCTCCTCGCCCGCCTCACCGTCGACCTCCAGCGGCGTGGTGCCGAGGAGCTGCCCGGCAGGTTCGTCGGGGCGCTTGCGAAAGACCTTCGCCGCCGCGGGCGTGACCGTGATCCGCAGCTTGCTCTTCGGCCGTGCCGGCAGCACCACGAACTCCCAGTTACCGCTGACCTTCTCGGCCTGGGGCAACTGCGACTTCTGTGGGTGGGTCCGGTTCCAGTCCGAGACACCGCCCTGCACTTTGTCGACCAGGCCACCCAGGCGGACCTGACCGTCTGGCGATCGCGCGCTGTCGAACGCCTGCAGCAGGTAGTGCGCAAAGACGCCCTGGCGCTCCTCGGGAATCTCCCAGGCCCGCTGCCCGACGCTGCAGGCCATCACCGTGGTGAGGTTCGGCACCAACTCGAGCCTCAGCCGCAGGTCCTTCGAGAAGCCCGCCTCCAGACTGCCGTCCTCGTCTCCTTTGCCGGCTCGCGGGTCGTTGCGGCAGGCATCGATCAGCAGCAGCACGTTGGCCGCCGCCAGGCCGGACAGCAGGGCCTCCGCCTCCTTGACCGCCAGGGCCGTCCCCGGCACGTCGTCGGGGTCGGTGTCGGAGGTCAGCAGGTAACTGGTCTGCTCGAGGCAGAGACCGTGTCCGGAGAAGAACACGATCACCGTGTCGCCGGCCTGCGCCTCGTCGCGGAGCTTGCGCAGTCGACTGCGTAGCAGCCCGCGGGTGGGGCGCGCGGAGTCGGTCAGCAGCGGGTGCTGTTCGCGCTGCTGCGGCGTGAAGTCGGCCGACAGCAGCACGCGGATGTTGCGCTTCGGAATGCCGCAGCGGGCGAACCGCTCGGCGACCGTCAGCGCGTCGGTCGCGGCGAAGTTGAGGTCGGTGATCGAGTCATGGTCGTAGTTGCTGACCCCGATCGTCAGGACATGGTACTGTCCCGCCTGGGCCCCGGCGACCGCCAACCAGAGCAGCAGACACCAGCGAGTCGACATCGCGGCTCTCCCGTGCCGCCGCGCTCCAAGCCGGCGGCTCGCCACGTCCCCCCGGGCGTCGCCCGGCAGCTTGCCCTCAGGCCACCTGCCCGCCGTATTGGTGCCAGATGTAGCAGGTTCCTTCTTGCGACACCATGCATGGCCCGTACGGCCGGAGGGGGTGGCAGGCGCTTCGGAAGAGTCCGCACTCCGGCGGCTTGATCTGCCCCAGCATCACCCGGTTGCACTGACAACCGGCTGGCATCTCGGCGGACTCAGCGCTGATTCGGAGGTCGAAGCGGACCCGCGCGTTCAGCTCGTCGAAGCGCTCCTGCAGCAGCAGGCCGGTGTCCGGCAGCTCGCCGAGGCCGCGCCAGACCGACGGGCGCACGTCAAAGGTGCGCGCCAGCGCCGCTTGCGCCTTGGCGCTGCCGTGCGGCTTCACCAGCCGGCGGTAGACATTGCCCAGGGCGGCGTTCTCCTGGCGCAGTTGGCGCAGGATTTCGCGAACGGCCAACAGCAGATCGACCGGTTCGAAGCCGGCCACGATGCAGGGCAGGTCGAACTCCGTGACCAGCGGACGCCAGGCCTCGGCGCCGATTACCACCGACACGTGGCCGGGCGCGATCAGCGCGTCGACCTCGATCTCGCCGGACCGCAGCAGCAGGGCCATCGCCGGCGGGGTCAGGCGGTGGGCCGTCAAGACCGACAGGTTGGCCGGCGGCCCGGCCTGCACCAGGGCTGCGGTCGGGGCGGCGGTGGTCTCGAAGCCGACGGCGAAGAAGCAGACCTCGCGGCCGGGATTCTCGCGGGCCTGGCGAACGCAGTCGGCCGGCGAGTAGACGAGTTTGATGTCAGCGCCCTGTGCCGCGGCGTCGAGCAGCGAGCCCTCGCTGGTCGGCACGCGGAGCATGTCGCCATAGGTCAGCAGCAGCGCGCCGCGGCGCGCCACCGCCAGCGCCTCGCGGACCTCGTGCTCCGGGCAGACGCAGACCGGGCAGCCCGGCCCGGCGATCAGCTCGACCTGCGGCGGCAGCAGGCTGCGCAACCCCCACTGACTGAGGCTGTGCTCGTGCGACCCGCAGACGTGCATGATCTTGACCGGCGCCTCGACCGGGGCCAGGCGCTCGATCTCGCGGACCAGCGCGGCGACCAGATCCCGTGACTGGTACTGCTCAAGACTGGGCATCGGCGTCCCCCGGCTGCAGCTCGTCGAACAGTGCCCAGGTGCTCTCCGCCTCAGCCTCGTCGAGCACCGTCAAGGCATAGCCGGCATGGATGATCACATGATCGCCCACCGCCACCTCGTCGAGCAGATCGCGGCGCGCCCGCTGCGTGACGCCGTGCAGCTCGACGACGACTTCGTCAGACGTCACGGCAGTGACCTTCATCGGTACGGCGAGACACATCAGTGGTTCCCCAGTGCTGCTGCCACCACCGCCTGCCCGAGGCTGAGACCGCCATCGTTGGGCGGCACACGGCGGTGCACAAGCACCTCGAGACCTTTCGACTGCAACTGGCTTGCCAGCAGCTCCAACAGCAACAGGTTCTGGAAGCAGCCGCCGCTCAGCGCGACCGTCGCGACGCCCGTGGCGTCGGCCAGTTGCCGACACAGGTCGGCGGTGGTCTGCGCCAGCCCGCGGTGGAAGCGCATCGCCAAGACCGGCGCTGCGACGCCGGCCAGGCGCTGCTCGACGGCCGCCCGCAGGGCCGGCTCCCAGTCGATCTGGCGGACCTCACCGGGCAGCAGCCCAAACGGCAGCCGGCCTGCCTCGGCGGGGTCGGCCTGACCCTCCAAAGCGACCGCCGCCTCGCCTTCGTAGCGGCTCGTGGGGCGGCACCCGAGCAGCGCGCTGAAGGCGTCGAACAGCCGGCCGGCCGAGCTGGTCGCCGGGCATTGCACCTGGCGGGCAATCATCTGGCGGACGAACGCTGCCCGCGCGGCGTCGGGCCACCAGGCCTCCGGCAGCGGCAGCCCGACCTGCTGCGCCAGCGCCAGGGCGATCCGCCAGCCCTGCCGGACCGCGGCCTCCCCGCCGGGCAGCACGAACGGCCGCAGGTGGGCCAGGCGACGGTAGCCGCGACAATCTGCCAGCAACACCTCGCCACCCCAGATGCTGCCATCGGGGCCCAGCCCGGTGCCGTCAAAGGTCACCCCGAGCACTGCGTCAGCGCGGTCGTGGTCGGCCAGGCAGGCTGCCACGTGCGCGTGATGGTGCTGCACGGCAATGGTGGGCAGGCCCGCCGCCGCGGCCCGTTGCACGGCGTAGCGCGTGGCCAGGTAGTCGGGATGCAGGTCGTGGGCCAAGACGGCCGGACGCAAGCCGAAGAGCTGTTCGTAGTCGGCGATGCCGGCCTCGAACGAGGCCAACGCCGGCTCGCTTTCCAGGTCGCCGACGTGCGGCGAGAGGAACGCCTCGCCGTCGTGCAGCAGGCAGAAGGTGTTCTTCTGGTGAGCCCCGACCGCCAGCACCGTGGCCGGTCGCCGTTGGCTGAGCCGCACTGGCTCGGGCGCGTAGCCGCGACTGCGCCGCAGTGGCAGCAGGCCGCCCGACCAGGCCACCGCCACACTGTCGTCGCAGCGCCGGGCAATCCGCCGGTCGTGCGTCAGCACCGCCTCGACCAGCGGCCCGAGCCGCGCCAGGGCCTCGTCGTCGGCGTACGCCATCGGCTCGTCGGAGAGGTTGCCCGAGGTCAGCACCAGGGGCTCGCCAACCGCCGCCAGCAGCAGGTGGTGCAACGGCGTGTAGGGCAGCAGCAGCCCGACGCGACGCAGCCCCGGGGCCACCTCTGGCGCCAGATCGTAGGCGGCTCCCTGCGGCAGTAGCACAATCGGCGCGGCGGGCGAGGCCAGCAGCGTGGCCGCCGCCGGGCTGACCGTCGCCACTGCCCGGGCCGCCGCCAGGTCGGCCACCATCACGGCCAGCGGCCGGGCCTCGCGCAGTTTGCGCTCCCGCAGTGTTGCGACGGCCGCCGAGCTGCGGGCGCGGCAGGCCAGGTGGTAGCCACCCAGGCCCTTTACCGCCAGCACGGCGTCGGACCGCAACAGCTCCGCGGCGGTGGCCAGCGGCGCACCCGGCAGGGGCTCCCCGGTGCCGCTGAGCAGGCGCAGTTGCGGACCACAGACCGGGCAGGCGACGGGCTGCGCGTGGAAGCGGCGGTCGCCCGGGTCGTGGTACTCGGCGGCACACGCGGCGCACAGCGGGAACCCGGCCATCGTCGTCCGCGGCCGGTCATAGGGCACCGCGGTGATGATGCTGAAGCGCGGACCGCAGTGGGTGCAGTTGGTGAAGGCGTACCCGGCGCGGCGGTCGGCGGGATCGGCCACCTCGGCGCAGCAGGCCGGGCAGGTCGCCAGATCGGGCAGCACCCAGGCCAGCTCACGGCCCCGGTCGGCGCTGGCGGCAATCAGGAACTCGGCGTCACCCTGCACCGGGAGTTCACGGACCACCAGCTCGGCGATCTGCCCCGGCGGCGGGAACTCCGCCAGCAGGCGGGCCTGGAAGTGGGCCAGCTCGGCCGGCGAACCTTCGGCCTCGATCACCGCCCCCTGGCCGTCGTTGCGCACCTCGCCGGACACGCCGCAGGCGCGCGCCAAACGGTAGACGAACGGTCGACAACCAACCCCCTGCACCAACCCGCGCAGCCGCAGCTCGCGCCGACTTCGTGGTCCGCTCGTCATGCCCGCCAGAATAGCATAGTCGAAGTAATAGACAGTCGGGTCCACAAAAGCCGACGGCCGGGCGCGGTGCCCGGCCGTCGGCCGCGAAGCTGTCGAGCGGACTCAGAGGTTCGAGTTCCACTCGTTGTCGTACTCGTTGGCGTTGGTGTTCTTGTCGGTGAAGATCGGCTCCAACTTCGACCACTTGACATGGCCGTCGACGTAGCAGTTGTTCATGCCGTCGTTGTGCCGGTTCCAGCCGACCTGGCCGCGGTTCTGGGTGAGGTCCATCACACCAGCGCCGATGGAGTAGGGCGTGGCGCCCTCGCCCTCGGCGTACATGATCGTCCCGGCCGGGCGAGCGACTGCCGACATCGCGCGGCCCTGCGGGCCGGTGCAGTTCTTCGGGGCGCCGCCAGCGATGGTCATGCCCCAACCGTTGATGCCGTAGGCATAGCGCAGCGTGCCGGTGCTCGGGTTGCCAGCATCGGCGACGTCCCAGAACGAGTTCGGCGTGACCGTCGTGTTGCGCGTCATGCGGTACTGCCGCGAGGGGCAGTCCATCGTCTGGCTGTTCTTCATGTAGGGCTGCACCAGGTCGCCCCACTTCTGGTTGCCGCGCGCAAACGGCACGTAGATCTCGTCGTAGTCCTGAGCATACGACAACGAGGCGATGCCGATCTGCTTCATGTTCGAGGCGCAACTCGACTGCCGGGCCTTCTCGCGGGCCTTGGCGAAGACCGGGAAGAGAATGGCTGCGAGAATGGCGATGATCGCAATCACCACCAATAGTTCAATGAGGGTGAATCCTCGCTTCTTCATGTCCTGCTCCTGAACGGGGCCGTGGCCCGGCCCTTTGTGTAGTGTCTGGTCGCTGCGGTCCGATGGAGCGCTGCGCCGGGGCCGTCACGGGGCACCAGCGAGGGCTCCACGAGAGAGCGTAGTGCGTCCAGGGCAGGGTGTCCAGGGTGTTAGGAAGACGTAACGTGATCCGGCAGCGCGGGCCCGGCTGGCCCGCGCTGCCGGCTGCGACCTCGGTCAACCGCCTCAGGGCCGGTTGCTGTTCCAGTCGTTGTCGAACTCGGTGGTGCTGCCGCCCAGGTCGGCGGTCAGGGCGTCGATCTTGGCCCACTTGACGTGGCCGTCGACGTAGGCGTTGTTCATGCCGTCGTTGTGGCGGTTCCAGCCGCACTGCCCCTGGGCGTTCGGCACGTCCATCACGCCAGCGCCGATGGAGTAGGGCGTGGCGCCCTCACCCTCGGCGTACATCACGACGTTGGCGGGGCGGTTGACGGTGGACATCGCCCGGCCCTGCGGCCCGACGCAGAACTTGGCGGTCGTTGCCAGGCTCCAGGCATTGATGCCGTAGGCGTAGCGGTAGGTTGCCGTGCCGGGGTTGCCCGCGTCGGCGACATCCCAGTAGAACGGCGGCGTGCCAGCGGTGTTGAGCGTCACGCGGTACTGCCGCGACGGGCAGTCCATGGTTTGCGTGTTCTTCATGTACGGGGTGATCAGGTCGCCCCACTTCTGGTTGCCGCGCGCAAACGGCACGTAGATCTCGTCGTAGTCCTGCGTGTACGACAACGAGGCGATGCCGATCTGCTTCATGTTGGACTGGCAACTCGACTGACGGGCCTTCTCGCGGGCCTTGGCAAAGACCGGGAACAGAATCGCGGCCAGGATGGCGATGATGGCGATCACCACCAGCAACTCGATGAGGGTGAACCCTCGCTTCTTCATCTGGTAATCCTCCGCCGCGCAGCGGACTGCGCAGCTCGACGTCTGATCTGTCTGCCACCTGGCCGGCACGGCCAGCGGCAGTTCGCGGTGGCGGTGTTGCCCCAGGCAGACCACCCCGGCGACTCGACGCAGCGCGGTGAGGATTGTTCAGTTGTTGCGGAGCTATTGCACGGCAGGGGTGCCGGCCACCGCGACATCGTCGAACGCGGCGGTGTCATCGAACGTGCCGAAACCCACCCGGCCGGCCGGCCAGGCGGTGTCGCGGGCCGTCATCAGCGGCTTTTCGAGATCGTCGAAGAAGACCTCGATCTGGCCATCCGGCTGGTGTCGCAGACGCGCCGTGTGCCAGCCGTCGGAGAGTCGGGCCTCCGGCTTCTTGGGCGTCTGAAGCGCCGTTCGCTGCTCTCCGTCGACCTTCATGATCACGTTGTGAGTGCTGCCGTTGGTGTCGTTGGAGAGGTGGGTGTAGTAGAAGTGAGTGTCGTCTTGCCACCCGAACACCAGCACCACATCGCGGCCCTTCAGGGTGGTTGGTCGCAGACTCTGCACGCGGGCGGTGAGAGTCGTGTCCTGCAGGCGCTGGTCTTTCAGCAGGACGTACTCGCCCGGCCGCCGGACGCCCGTGCGGAGGGCGCCCGGCTTGATCAGCGCGAGGTACTGGTTGTCGCCGTCGCGGCGCAGCTCCCAGTTGCTGGCGGTGACGGGTTGCCAGCGGTCCCAGCCCGCCTGGAAGTCGTCCGCGACGGTGGTCGCGGCCCAGGCGCTGGTCAGGGCCAGGGCGAGCAGCGTCAGACCAGGCGTCCGTCCTGGTACCCGGGGGTCTGCCATGGCGGAGTCATCCCTTCGGTGGCGATCCGCAGCCGGTCGGCCAGGCTGGCCATCTGGGCGGCGTTGAGAGGCGTGAAGTTGGCGGCCATCTGAGCGTTCTGATCGAGGTGGGCGACGCTGTCGAGACCGACAATCACCGTCGAGATGCCCTCCAGGCTCATCGCGTAGCGCGGCATGTCGCTGCCCTGCAGGCCGGCCTGTTGGGCCTGCCGGACCGTCTTCATGGCGACCACGCCGATCTTCTTCTCGCGGGCCAAGGGCAGCAACTGCGTCTCGTAGTCTTTGCCGCGGCCGCTGGCCGGGAAGACCGTCAGCACCAGGTCCGGGCTGAACCGTCGGATGGCCTCACAGAGCACTGCCGCGCTGGTGTGACCGGTGAAGCCGTAGTTCTGAATGACGCCCTGGTCGCGCGCCTCGCGTGCGGCCTTGACGCAGCCGGTCTCCATCGCGTCGAGGTTGTCGGCCGGCTTCAGGTCGTGCATGAAGAAGCACTGCAGGTGGTCGGTCCCGGTCTCGCGGAGCGTCTTATCGAGCTCGCGCTTGAAGCCGTCGTAGGTCCGCTGGCCGCTCTTGGAGACCAGGATGATCTGTTCGCGGTGCTTCTTGACCGCCGGCGCGATCATCTGCTGGCTGAGGCCGTAGCCGTTGGCGGTGTCCCAGTAGTTGATGCCATGCACTTCCAGGGCGCGCTCCAGCACCGCCAGGCACTCTTCGGGCTTGTCCTTGAAGCCTGCCACGAACTGGCTGCCCAGCCCGAGTCCGAGGATGCCGACCTCGAACCCGGTCGAGCCCAGCGTGCGGCGTTGCACCTTCGGGTCGGCCGCGCCAGCGGCACCGACCAGCCCGGCGGCGGCGACTCCCGCCGCGGCGGCCCGCAGAAAGTCACGTCGATCAGTTCGCTGCATGATGTCTTGCGCTCCCAGGGACTTCGTCTTGGCCCCCGTTCAATATCGCGCCACGGGCCGGCCGCCGTCAAGCAGCAGGAGAGGGTGGATGCGCTGCCGTATCGCTCCCTCATGGTGACGACATCGCGCGGTCTGGAGTTCACGCGTCGCCGGAGCCGGCGCTGAGCGCCGCCCTGCTGCTGCTGACGGGCGCCCTCCCGCTGGTCTGGCCGGCCCCGGAGCTCGATCTCCGGGAGCCCTTCAGCTACTTCAGCCAGCCCACGCTGGTGTTGCCGGTCTGGTCGGCCGCCTCGCCGGCTGCCAGGCTCAGCCCGCTGCGGGTGACTCCCGACGGCCGCCTGGCCGGCTCGCAGGGCAGCCTGCTGCTGTTGCTGGGCGAACTTCCCCGGCCGCTGGCTGCGCGGGCCGCCACCTGGCTCGGGCGGGGCGCGCCGCCGCTGGCCTGGGGTGGCCTGGTCGATGACGTCAGCGTGCAGGCGCAGGCGGTTGGCCAGCCGCTCGAGGCGCTGCCTGGCGAGGTCGGCCTGCTGCGGCTGGTCGCCCGGGCCCGCGTCGCCAGCCGGCTGGTGGTGCGGCTGGCCTGGGTCGCCGACGGCGGTTGGGGCGCGGCCTGGCCGCTGGCGCAGCCGACGGCCCGGTACACCTTCCACGACGGCTGGCTGAGCCGCGATGGTGCGCTCTGCTACACCTTCCCGCTGCTACCGGGACGGACCACGGCGCCGACGCTGGACGAGCCGACCCGCCCGGAGTTCAGCGCCGCCGAGGTGCAGGCCCTGCGGGCCTCGCCGCTGGGGGTGGTGCGGTACGAGCTGGACCTGGCCCCCGAGAAGCCGCAGGCGCTGGTCTTCCGGATGCCGACCCAGGCGCTCAGCGCAGCGCTGGCGGTGCCGCTGCTCCGACGCCTCGACTTCGACGAGACCGTCTTGCGGCAGCGCGCCCAGGAAGACGCCTGGCGCGCCACGGCGGCCGCGCTGCAGGTGGCCGAACCGAAGGTGGCCGAGACCTGGGCCGCCCTGACGCTGCGCCACCGCGACTGGCGCCCGCCAGCGCTGCCCAGCGCCGCCAGCCTCGCCCAGCGCCCGCTCGAACGCGGCCTGGTGCTGCTGCCAGCGGCGGCCGGGCCGGCCTGGCTGAGCCCCTGGCAGACCGCCCAACGCGGCCGCCTCGAGCTGGCGGCGGGCCGCCCGGCCGCGGCCTTGGCGGCGCTCTATGCGGTGCTGCTGCACAGCACCGCCAGCGGCCAGTTGGCGGACGCCGTGCCGGCCGCCTGGGGCCTCCGCGAGGCGGGCTACCGCTGGGGAGTGCCGGATGACTCGCGTCCGGCCGCGGCCTGGCTGGCCCTCTTGGGCGAATGCCTGGTGGCCGCGCGCGACGGCCGGCTGGACCTCGGGACGGCGCTCTCGCCGGCCTGGCTGCAGCCCGGCGCGGTGATTCGCCTGGAGCGTTGGCCGACCGCCGCCGGGCCGCTCGGTTACGAGGTGGTGGCGACCGCTGCCGGCTGCCGGGTGCGGTTGTTGCAGCGGCCCTCCGGCGCGCTCCGCTGGCGGCTGCCGTGGTGCTGGCCCGCGGCCAGTGCGAGCGCCGCCGGACAGCCGTTGCGCGCCACCGCTGGGTGGGTCGACTGGCCGGCCAGCGAGAACGAGTTGGTGGTCGCGGCAGGATCTGCCGAACGCCTCGGCGAACCAAGCTACGCCGGGTGGTTGGCCGCCTTTCGGGCGCAGTACGCTGAGCGAGCCGCGGCCTGGCAGGCAGACGGTGGGGTCTGGGAGGCGGCGCCAGGGGTGGAAGACGCCGCCACTCGACGCGTCAGGTACGAGGAGCACAATGGCCGCGTCGGTGACGAGTGAGCCTTGGGTTGAGCGCCTCCTGAACCCGTTCCTGCTGCGCGAGTTGCGCCGCCAGCAACGGCGCCGGACGTCTTCGTTCGCCGGCCCGCTGGTGCTCTGCGCGTTGACGGTGCTGGGCTTCGTGGCAATCGTTGGCGGGCTGGCCGTGTTGCAGCTCACCAACCGCCAGCTCGGCGAGGCCGGCCTGCTGCCGACCGACCTGCTGGCCGCCGCGGCCCAGATGCTGGGCACCTGGCTGGTCGGTGGGGTGGCCTGGCTGACCATCTTCCTGGGCTACTGGCTGGCCACCGGGCAGACCTGGCAGGAGGAGCGCCAGGCGACCATCGAGCTGCTCCTGGCGAGCCCGATCTCCCGGCCGGCGATGGTCTGGCTGTTGTTGGGCTGGCCGCTCCTCAACATCCTCTTGTATACCCTGCCGCTGTTGCCGCTGCTGGCCCTGCTGCTGCCGTTCCTGGGCCTGAGTTTCGGAGGCGCGCTGGGGCTGACGCTGATCTTTGTGGTGGTTGCGCTGCTGGCCATGGTGCGGGCTCCGAGCGGGGCCGGTCAGCGCGCCCGGCGGGCGAGTGCGCGGACCGGTCTGCAGGTTGCGCTGTGGGGCTTCGTGGCGCTCTGGGCGATCCCCCTGGTGGGCTGGCTGGCGCGGGTCTACCTCGGTCTGGAGGGCCTGGGGCTGGTGCGGTGGCCCTTGGCGCTGCACGCCCTAATGGTCGAGCCGCACCGCTTCTTCGGGGGCGAGGCGGTGCTCGGGGGGTGGCTGCTGCTGGTCTACGCCCTGGCCCTGCTGCAGCGCTGGCTGGCAGCCTTGCGGCGCCTCGCCGAGGGCACGGAGCAGCAGCCCTGGCCGGCCGAGGCGGCCGAGCTGCCGCTGCTGGTGCTGCTGCTCTGGTTGGGCTGCGGGCTCTGGTGGGGCCGCGGCACCGCCAGCGATCCGGCGGTGCGGTTGTGGTTCGGCCTGCACCTGCTCGGGGCCTGCTACCTGCCGTGGCGCTACGGCTGGCCCGAAGGGCGGCAGTGGCTGGTGCTGTGGGCCGTCGGCCCTCGCTGCCGTTCGCCACTCGCCCTTGCCGCGGCACGGCTGATCGATGTCCTGGCCACGGCGCTGTGGCCAGCGCTGGTCTGGCGGCTGGCGGTCGGCCGCACCGGCGGGGCGGCGGTGCCGAGTTGGCAGCCGCTGCTCAACCTGCTGGCGTTGGCGGCCTGCGTCGCCGCCGCCGAGAGTTGGCTGCGGGTGCGGCAGAGCGACGGCACGGCCAGCGGCGGCCGGTTGCTGCGGCTGGTGACGCTGGCACTGTGGCTGGCGGCGCTGCTGCCGGGCTGCTACGGCCTGCGGTCAGCGGTTGGCCCGACAGGCTGGACGGCGGCCTTCCTGGCCTGGCCGGCGCCGTTGGGGGCCGTGCTGCTAGGGGGCGGCGGGCTGGCCGCGCTGGGTCGGGCGTGGCAGACCCAACGGCAGTTGGCGCGGCGCCAGGAGTGCGGTCCGGCCCCCTTGCTGTGGCGCTGGACGCCGCCCCGCTGGCGTGAGAACCCGTTGGTCTGGCGCGCCGTGCTGGTGATGCAGCGGCGCGGGCTGACGCGAGCCTGGTCGCAAGCGGTGCTGCTGCTGGGTCTGCTGGGCACCGTCGCCGGCCTGCTGGCGCCAGGACTGCTGGCCGCCGGCGGCCGCGGGCCGGGTGGCACCGTGGGCTGGGCGCTGGCCGGTGCGGCTGAGCTGCTGGGGAACCTGGGGCTGCGGTTCCTGACCGGCTGGGGCGTCAGCGGCGGGGCCGCGGTCTGGCTGGGCCTGATCCTCGCCGCTCTGACGGTGGCGACGCCCTGCCTCGTCGCCAGCGCCGCGACACTGGTCGGGTCAGTGGTCACCGACGAGCGGCAGGCCGGCTCACTCGGCCTGCTGCTGCTCAGCGACCTGCGCGATGCGGAGGTCTCCGAGGGGTTTCTGGTGGGGCAGCTCTACCCGCTGCTGGAGGCCCTGCTGCTGCTCGACGTGGTCGTCGTGCTGTGGGCTGCGCTGGCGTTCCATCCGCTGGTCTGGGTGGTCAGCGCCGTGCTGTTGCTGGCCACCAACGGGGCCTTGCTGCTCGCCGGCGGCCTGGCCCTGCTGGGCACCGCGCGCTACCGTGGCCGGGCCAACGGCGCGCCGCTGGCGATGCTGGCGGTGGTCGGCCCACCGCTCGCGGCGGGGCTGGTGCTGCTGATGGTCCAGAAGGTGGCCGCGGGCTTCGCGGTGAAGCTGCCCGCCGGCACGCACCTGACCGTCCTGGCGACCGGCGCCATGCTAGCAGCGGTGGCGGGCGTGGCGGTCTGGACCAGCGGCAGCGGCGCCATCGCGCGGCTACGGCGGGTCGGTCAGCTCTGGCGCGCGTTCGAGGCGGCGGGCAGTGTCGACCAGTAACCGGAGAACGGCAATGCGTGTGTGGCGAGGCCTGGCGGCGGCAACTCTGGTGGCGCTCGGCGTCCTCGTGGCTGGCTGCGGGGCCGGCCCGGCGAGCCCGTTCTACGAGTTCTTTGGCGGCGGCTCGTCACCGGGCAGCGCCTACAGTGAACAGCAGCCGGGGCGCGTGCAGGGGCTGATCGTGACCCGCAACCGCGACGGGCGGGTGCTGATTGTCGGCAGCGCCGCGGAGCTGACCGAGCCGACCACGCCGTTGCCGGGGGTCACCGTCAGCATCGTCCAACTGGCTTTGACCGGCCAGACCGGGGCCACCGGCACCTACCTCTTCACCGACCTGACGCCGGGCGATTACACGCTGCGGATCACCTTGCCGGCGGGGCAAGGCGGCGCGACGGCCGACTTCGCGTTCCGGCTGATCCCGGGCCAGACCCTGGCCGGGCTGCCGGCCGGGGCCAATCTCTAGCGCCGGCAGGAGCGGCGGGGCTGGCTGCCGAAGCGCTGGGCGGGAGAAGCCCGGTGCTGCTGGCAACGAGTCTGAACGTCCTCTACGACTACACCGCCGACATCGACCGCGCCGTCCGGCGGCTGCACGCCGCACGGTTCGACGCCCTCGACTTCAATGGCTGCGACATGCTGCCACTCTGGCGCGGAGCAGCCGGTGAACTGCACCTGGAACGCCTGCGCGCCGCCGCCGAGGCGGTCGGCCTGCCGTTTGTGCAGGCCCACGGTCCGATGTTCGGGTACTTCGGCGACCGCGCGGCCGAGGGCGTGGCCGACACGTTGCGCTGCATCGACTGGTGTGGCCGGCTGCGGGTGCCCTGGATGGTGATGCACCCCGCCAACCTGCCGTGCGCCGGCGGGCCGGAGGTGCGGCAGGCGGTGCTCGAACGAAACGTCAGCTTCCTCAGCCAGTTCATCCCGGCCCTGGAGCAGCACGGTGTCGGCATGGCGCTGGAGAACCTCGCCGACACCTTCGGTGGTCAGCGCACTTTCGGCTCGGTGCCCGAGGACCTGATCGACCTGTGCGACGCCCTCGACCATGAGCTGGTCGGGCTTTGCTGGGACACCGGCCATGCCTTCTTGCAGAAGCTGCCACAGACCTCCAGCCTGCGGGCGCTGGGCTCGCGGCTGAAGGCCATCCATGTCCAGGACAACGACGGCCGGGCCGATCTGCACATCCTGCCGTACCACGGGCAGGTCAACTGGGACGAGGTCCTGGCCGGCCTGCGCGCGGCGGGCTACCAGGGCGCCTTCACCTACGAGGTGCACAACGCGGTGCGCCACCACCCCGACACGCTGCGTGACGAGGCGCTACGGTTGGCGGTGGCCACCGGCCGGCACCTTGTGGCGCGCTTCGAGCAGGAGGTGTAACCGGCGCCCGATCGCCGACGTCACTGGCCATCGACGGTGGTCCAACCTGCACGCAACGGGCCCGGTGCGACAGGCACGACGTCCCGCACGAGGAGAGTGACGATGACGCGACGCAAGCGCTGGCTGTGGGGACTGACGACCTGTGGTGCGCTGGGTCTGCTGGCTCTGTTGGCCGGGCCGCGAGTGGCCCTGGCGCAAGAGGCGCCCCGCCTGCTGGAGCTGCTGCCCGACGAACTGGCCGACCGGCCGGTGCTGCAGGTGCTGCGCGGCAGTCTGCCGAAGCTGCTGCGGCTGAAGCGCGAGATGGGGATGCAGCCGGAGCAGTGGACCAAGATCAAGGCGGTCCTGCGGCAGCATGACGCCGAGTTGCGAACCGCCGGCCGGGCGGTGGCGCAGCGTCACCAGGTGGTCAGCGCGGCGGTCCGGCAGGAGCCGCTGGACGAGCCGGCGGTGCGGCGGGCGGTGGCCGAGATGAACACCGCGGTGGCCGACCTGGCGATCCTGCGGGCCCGGCTACGCGCCGAGATCAAGCCGCTCTTGACCCCTGCCCAGCAGCAGAAGCTGGAGACCTTCCGGACCGAGGTCGAGGCCGCGGTGGCCCAGAGCTTCGGGGTCCAGTAGATGGCCGCCACCTGCTGGCCGACAGCGGGACCCGTGCCGGGCACAGTGCCCGGCACGGGCTGGCGACTCGACCGGAGCGCCCTGACCCGGCTGCTTTGCGCGGCGGCGCTGCCGGCGGACGAGGCCGCCGACCAGCGCGACGTGCCGTTGGCGCAGGGCGGCGACCCCGACGCCTTCGAGCGGCTCGTGCGGCGCCATCAGGGGGCGGTCGGTCGGCTGCTGTGGCGCTTCACGCGGGTCCGCGAAGACCACGAGGAACTCTTGCAGGAGACCTTTGTGACGGTCTGGCAGCGGCTGGCGCAGTACGACGGTCGCGGCCGTTTCGGCAACTGGGTGCGCCAGGTGGCGGTGCGGCAAGGCTATGACCACTGGCGGCGGCAGGGGCGCCAACCGGTCGACTACCGCGACGACCTGGAAGAACTGGCCGGCGCGAGCCTTGCAGCGGGTCCCGACCAAACCGTCGCCGCCGCGGATCTGGTCCACCGGCTGCTGAGTCAGCTCAACCCACGCGACCGGCTGGTGATCACGCTGCTGCACCTGGAGGGCTGCAGCGTCGCCGAGGCGGCGGCGCTGACTGGGTGGAGCCAGACGATGGTCAAGGTGCAGGCCCACCGGGCCCGCGCCAAGTTGCGGCGGCGGCTGCCCACGGAGGAACGGTGATGCCCGCTTGGGAGCACTTCGAGGCCCTCTGCGCCGTGGCCCGCCGCGAGGCGGTGCCGCAGCCGGAGGTGACGGCGGCGGTGCGCCGCCGCCTGGCGGCGCGGCCGGTTGCAGGGGGCGGCCCGGCCTGGGGCCTGACGGCGGCCCTGTCGGCGGTGGCCGTGCTGCTGGCGGTGCCGGGCTGGCAGGCCTGGCAGGCGCTCGCCGATCCGCTGCTGGGCCTGACCCTCAGCCTGCAGGCCGGATGGCTGCTGTGAGCGCCACGCCCGGTCCACCGCCCGTCGGGCCGAGGCCACGGAGTCGCCGCGGCGGGCACCGCCTGGCGATCGGCCTGGCCTTCGCGGCGGGCTTGCTGGCCGGATCGGCCAGCGCGGTCTGGCTGGTCCACGCCCGGCTGCAACGAGCGGTGCGCCAGCCGGACCAGGCCGTCAGCACGGTGCTGCGGTTCGTCGAACGGCGGCTGGAGCTCGATGCGGCCCAACGCCAGCAGTTCACGGAGGTGGTCGAGCGGCGCCGGCGAAGGATCAAGGCGATCCGCGCGGAGGCCCAGCCGCGGCTGGAGCAGGAGGTGGAAGGTCTGTTGCAGGAGCTAGACGGCGTGATACGTCCAGAGCAGCTGCCGCGATGGACGTTGTGCAAGGAGCGACTGCGGGCCTGGCGGCCCGCTCTCCCAGACGCAGATGCCGTGGCAGGCGGTCCACGGAATTGAGGTCGTCGATGGGACCACAGCAGGTGACGCAGGACACAGGACGGGTGGTTGAGCCGCGCGGCGAGCCGGCGCGGCGGGCCGAGGCCTTTTGGCTGACGGTCGGGATGACCGAGTCGAATCCCACGGACTACCCCGCGGAGCGCTCAGGGAGCGAGTCCGTCGGGCTCGGTGAGGTCTACGAAGCGCACACCACTGGCCCCTAGGCCAGGAGGAATCAGACGCCGCGGTGGCGATTAGCCACTGGCCATGACGGGCTCCGCCCGCTGGCCAGGGAGCGGCGCGATGCAGGTTGGTCGCTGGTTCGGATGGTGTCTGCTCGGATGCTGCCTGTCCCCGGCAGGGGCCGATCCGAGCCTTGCCGACGAGCACCGGCTGTCGCCTGCGTACGTCACGCCGGCCACCCGTTGGTTGCGTCCGGCGTCGGCTTCTTCGACACGGGTGTTGTTTTTCTCGCGTTACCAGCACACCATGGGCCGCGAGATGGTGGAGCTGCAGCAGCGCTTCCCGATCACCGGCGAGGCCGTCTGGTGGACCCGGATCGTCGACACCACCAGCGAGACCTGGCACGGCGGTGCCGACGGCGTGGCACGGATTCGGCAGTTGCTGGCCCAGCCCTGGGAGGCCTGCGTCTTTCACGGCATCGGGGTCGACAAGCTGCCGGCCGAGCTGCAGTATGCGCTCCTCGAACGCGTCACCGCGGGGGCCGGCCTGGTGCTGGTCGGTGTCGCCGACGACCGCTTGACGACACGCCGGCGCGAGCCCGTGCCGGGCGACCCCGAGGCGGATCTCTTCGACCTGCAGCGCGGCCGCGTCGCGCGCCTGCCCGCCACGCCGGTGTTGCCCTACCGCTTTGGCTGGGAGACCGGCTACGACTGGTGGCAACAGCGGCTCGGGCGGACGGTGCTGTGGGCGGCGGGCAAGCTCCCGGCCGGCCGGCCGCTGGCCTGGCGGCAGGCGCCGGGCAGCAGCGACCAACTGCTGCTCAACGCCTTGCCGCCGGCCGGCGCCAAACTGACCTGGCGGTTACGGCGAGAGGACGGGCGGTTCTACGGCAGCGGGGTGGGGCAGCCGCGAGCGCAACAACGGGCCGCCGTGCTGACGCTCAGCCGGCCAGCCGCCCTGCCCGCCGGCCGCTACGCCTGGGAGCTGTTCCTGCGCAGCGAGCGGGAGATGCTGGACTGGGCGGTGGTGCCCTTCACGGTCGCCTCGCCGCGGACGGTGACGGTCAGCCTGCAGAGCCCCTGGAGCGAGGTCGGCGGCGAGCTGACCGGCACGGTGCAGGTCGGCGGCAGCAGTTCGGCTGCCGAGCAGTTGGTGGTGCAGGTGATCGACCGGCGCGGCCGGATCCTCTGGCAGACGGCCCCCGCGCCACCCACCGCGGCGGGTGTGCCGTTCCGGTTCCAGGTGCCCGGCTGGCTGCCGATGCTGGTGCAGGTCCGCGGCGCGCTGCTCACCGCGGCCGGCGAGATCGCCGACGGCAGTGCCACGTTCAACGTTGTCAAGCGCCGCCGAGGGCAGTTCAACTTCCTGGTCTGGGACACCCCCGCCGGGCCGACCGGCGCCTACGCCGTCGAAGCCCTGGCGCGGCTTGGGATGACCCTTCAACTGACCGGCGACTCGCTGGGCACGCCGCCACCGGTGTTGGCCGCCTTCGACATTCCGACGGTGCCCTACACCACCCGCATCATGGATACCAAGGACGCCAACGGCCACCTGACGCCGGTCTCCTGGAACCACGAACCAGCCGTCGCGGAGTGGGTTGAGAAGCTGGCGCAGCGCTACGCCGGGCAGCGGCAGCACGGGGTCTTCGTCTACTCGCTGGGCGACGAGACGACCACCCGCGGCAGCGACACCAGCCCGGAGGATCTGGCCGCCTACCGGCGCTGGCTGCAGGGCGAGTATGGCGAGATCGGTCGGCTCAACGCCAGTTGGGGCGAGACGCTGCCCTCGTTTGAGGCCGTGCAACTGCTCAACCCGGCCGACAGCAGCGAGGCCGCGGCGCGGCAGGCCGGGCGGTACGCCCGCTGGTACGACCGGCAGGCCTGGGAACGGCACAACTTCCTGCGGCTCTGCGGGCGCTTCGGCGAGGCCTTCGGGCGGCTCGACCCGGACGCCAAGACCGGCTTCGAGGGCGCCGGCACGTTCCGCGAGGGCGACGACCTGGAGGGCATCATCCGGACCAACGGCTTCTGGTCACCGTACCCGTCGTCGGCCGATCTGGTGGTCCGTGATGTCGCGCCGCGCGAGTTCCCGCGGTCGAACTGGATGGGCTACACCAAGGACGCCCGCACGCTCGGGGCGGCCTGGTGGCGGATGATCGCCAACGGCTGCGACAGCGTCTGGTACTGGCGGTGGGACGGCATCGGGCGGTTCAACGGCGTGCTCGCCCCGGACCTCTCGCCGCCGGCGCAGATCAGCGACCTGCTGGCCGACACGCGGATCTGCCGCGAAGGCCTCGGCGACCTGCTGTTGCGCTACACGATGCAGTACGACGGCGTCGGGATCCTCTACTCAGTGCCCTCGGCGGCGGCCTGCCAGCTCGCCGACGGACCGGGCTACGGGCCCTACGAAGCCGCCCACGAAGCCTGGTACCGGGCACTGTTCGGGGTCGGCGCCAATGTCCGCTACGTCACCGACGCCGGGCTGCGCCGCGGGGAGCTGCGCCGGGGCGACCTGAAGCTGCTGCTGTTGCCGCGCGCCGAAGCGCTGGGCAGCGCCGAGGCCAACGCCGTGCGCGAGTTCGTCGCCGCCGGCGGCACCGTGGTCGCCGACCTGCGGCCGGGGTTGTTCACCGATCGCTGCGCGCCGCGGCCGGCCGGCGTGCTCGACGACCTGTTCGGGGTCCGTAGCAGCGCGGGGCCGGTCAGCAAGCCGACCAGCGTGAGCTGGAAAGCGGCCGGCCAGGGCACGGGCCTGCTGGTCGACCCGCGGCTGGCGCTGGCCGGCGGGCCGGCCCTGGGTCAGACCGCCGCGGGGGCGCCGGTCTGGATCAGCAACGCGGTGGGCAAGGGGCGGGCGGTGCTGTTGAACTTCCCGGCCAGCGCGCTGGCCACCGCCCGGCCGACGGGCGTGCTGGGAGCGTTGCTGGCGCAGAGCGGGCTGTCCGCGGCCAGCCGCCTGACCCGTCCGGCGGGCGCCGTCGGGGAGGTCCAGGTGGTGCGCTGGAGCGACGGACCGGCGCAGCTCTGGCTGGTCCGCAGCGACGCCCGCGTGCCGGCCGGGCAACAGGCCACGCTGGCCCTTGGTGCGGCGCGGCGGGTTTTCGATCTGCGCACCGGCCGCGATCTGGGGGTCGTCAAGAGCCTGACGGTGCCGCTGCGAGCGGGGTCGGCGGCAGTCTACGCGGCGCTGCCCGACCTCTTGCCGCGGGCCAAGGCGAGCATCACGCCACTCTCCGCGGCGCGGGGCAGCGTCCCCGAACTACGGGTCAGCCTCAGCCCCAGCGCCGGGAGCGGGGCGGTCTACCTGACGGTCGCCAAACCCGACGGCAGCGCTGCCGACTGGCTGCAGCAGGTGGTCGTGGTGCCGGCCGGCCAGACCGTCAACGTGCCGCTGCCGCTGGCGCTCAACGACCCGGTTGGGGTCTGGAAGGTGCGGCTCCGCGAGTTGTTCACGCAGGCCGTCAGCGAAGTGCCCTTCACGGTGCTGGGGAAGCCCTGAGCGGCACCGCGGCGAGCAGGTCCGCCGGCAGCTCGCTGGGCTGCGGCTCCAGCACCAGGACCGCCAGCAGGGCGCCGTCGGGCGTCTCGCCGACCGCCATCGCGCCGCTCAGCAGTCCCCGCTCGCCCTCGGGCCAGGTCATCGTGACCGCGGCCTGTTGCCCTTGTCGCAGCCCTGCCCGACGCCACGGCTGCGCGGTGCCAGCCCGGCTGCCCGGCCCGTCGACCGATTTCCGAAGCTGTTGCCAGAGCCATTCAAAGGGCGCCTGCGCGGTCTGCCGGCGGAGCCCGGCCGCTTCCTGTGCGCTGAGGCGACTGAGCAGCAGCAGCGGGGCGGCGGCGCCGCGGGGCAGATAGAGCGTGCTGTGTCGCCGGTCGCTGTCGAGCGCTGCCGGCTGCGGGGCGATCACCCAATCGGGCGGCAGCCAGCCCGGCGCATCGGCCGCGGTCGGCAACGGCGGCTGGCCCTGCACCACCGGCGGCGGCGGCGGGCTGCAGGCCACCAGCGCCAACAGGCTGCCCAGGAGGATGGCTCTAGCGGCGTTCAGGTCGCTCCTCCGCAGGCTGGGCAGGGGCCCGTGGTGGCGGGCTGGCGTCCGCGGGCGTGGCGGCCTTGGCGGGCTCCGGGGCCGACCTGAACTCGACCTGGTCCAGCAGCCGGGCGGCATCCTCCAGGCCGGCCGCATCCGGCGCCTTGCTCAGCAGCACGTAGCAGCCGCCGCGGACAGCTTCGGCGACGTACAGCTCGCCAACCACCGCGCCGAAGTCGGGGTCCTGCCCCGCCACGCGCACGCGCCAGCCGTAGAGCAGGCCGACCGCCGTCCAGTCCTGCTCGCTGGCAATCGTCGGGGGCTTGCCATCGGGAGTCTGCAAGAGGCCCTTCTTAAGCTCGTCGGCCAGCGCCCGCACGGCCTTGCGGCCGCGGGTCAGCAGCACCCGTTGCTGCATCTCCTGCCAGGTGCTGGCCGGCAGCGCCCCGACCAGCAGCGCGGGCAGCGCCCCGTCGGCGGCCCGGAAGGCCACCGCGGCATCGTCGACGCCGAGGTCGAAGCCGGCGGTGGTCGGCACTTCCTCCCAGCCGGTCGGCAGCGCCAGGGTGATCCCGACCTTCGGGTAGTCCCGTGACGGGGCCGTGGTCGCCGCGGCACTGGCCGGCGGCGTCGGCGGGGCGCTGGCGACCGCCGGCGGCTCCTGCACGGCCCGTCCGCAGGCCGTCAGCAGGCCAAGGCCCAACCCGATCAGGCGTCGCAGACGCACGGCTAGCCCTCCAAACGGCGGCCTCGCCGCTGGATCACCACCAACAGCGGCACCGCCAGCAACGATGATAGCAGACCGCACCCCAGGCGCCAGTAGAGCGGCGCAAAGGCGTCCCGCGCGATCAGCGCCTGGCCCGGCTGGACCAGGGCATCGACCCAGCCGCCGACCGCCTTCGGAGCGACCGCGCTGAAAGCGCCGACGATGCACAGCACCAGCGCGTAAGCCCGGCCGCGCAGCCGGGCCGGCACCCGCTCCAGCAGCGCGGCCTCGAAGATCGGGAAGTTGGCCAGGAAGAACATCCCCTGCAGGACCAGCGCAACTTGCGCCGGGCCGGGCGAGAGCAGCGGGATCAGCAGCCCGCAGAGGGCGGTCGCGACCAGCGTGCCGGCCCACCACCAGAGCCGTTGCCCGCGGTCGCTGAGGTGGCTGAAGAGCGGGTTGCTGACCAGTGAGATCAGCCCTTTGTAGCCCAGCAGGCTGCCGACCGCGCCAACCGACAGCCCGAACCCGGCGCCCCGCTGCAGGAACAGCGAGTTGAGCGACTCGAACCCCAGCCCGCCGAAGTCGCGGGGGATCAGCAGCAGTCCCAACGCGGCGATCGCCACCACCAGAGCCGCTTTGTCGCGCCCGCGGATCGCGGCGCCACCGCCGGCTGGCTGCGGCAACTCGGGCTCCGCGGTGGCCAGCAGGTAGACCACCGCCAGCAGCACGGCCACGAGGCCTGCCTCCCAGACCGGCACGCGCCACGCCGCGGCGTTCCAGAGCGGCGCCTGAAAGCCGGCGAGTTCGGCCCGCCAGCCAGCGAAGCGCGGCCCGCCGTAGAAACCGACTGCCGCCCCGATCGCCACCAGTCCAAAGGCCCGGCCGACCGCCTCGGGGTAGAGCCCCGGGATCTGCCGCGCCGCGACCGGGTGATAGGCGGCGGCGCCGATCCCGGCGATCACCAGCCAGAGCCGCGCCTGCGGCAGGCTGTTGGCGCTGGCCAGCCCCAGCAGCCCGAGCCCGTGGACGACCAGACCCCAACCGGCGATCAGCCGCCCCGGCGCGCGGTCGGTCAGCGCTCCGAAGGCCAAGGTTGCGCCGGCGAAGGTCACGCCCAGCCAGGTGTTGAGCGCCGTGATGGGCTCGACGCCCGGCAGGCCGAAGTCCTGCTGCATCGCCACAATCAGCGGTGTCAGCAACGACAGCAGCGCGTGGCAGAGCATGTGCAGCACGCTCAGGAAGAACAACACCACCGACCGCCGGCGCCGCCACTCGACCACGGTTCAGATCTCCCGACGTCGCCAGTGGCCGGCCTGGAACAACCAGGTCTGTCCCAACGCGCCCGCGCAGGTCATCGTGCCGATGGAGACCCAGACCCCGACCGGCCCCCACTCCAAGTAGCGAGCCAGCAGCCACGCGAGCGGGATCCGGCCGAGCGTTACCGCCAGGTCCACCAAGGTCGGTGCGGTCGTCTCGCCCGCCCCAATCTGGGCGTTCCGCAGGACGCACTCGCAGCCGCCAATCACCTGCACCGCGGCCGCCACGCGGAGGTACTGCGTGCCGTACCGCAGCACGTCCGGGTCGACTGGGTCCATGAAGAAGCGCAGGCAGTGCGGCGCGAAGGTGCCGTACAGCAGGGCCACCGGCAGCAGCACGAGGCAGGCGAAGCGGAGCACCTGCCAGGCCGCCCGGGCCGCCTGATCGGGCTGTCCGGCGCCGACGTTCTGGCCGACCAGGGTGCTCGCCGCGACGCCGAAGCCGACGCACAGGAAGAACGGCAACCCCTCGATGGTGTGGCCCAACCCGAGCGCGGCCACCGGGGCCGACCCAAAGGGCGCCAGGATCCGCACCAGGGCGACGTAGACCGAGCTGAAGACCGTGCCAGCGAGCGCTGGCGCGAGCCCCAGCCGCAGCAGCCGCCACCACTGCGCCACCTGCAACGGACCCGGCGCCGCCACCTCACGGCGGCGGTGCAACCCGGCCAGCACCAACATGCCGACCAGTTGCACTCCCACCGTGACCAGCGCCGCGCCGCGCACGCCGAGCGGCGGCAGCCCGCCCCAGCCTTGGATGAACAGCGGCGCCAGCACGGCGTTGGCGGTGACGGTGACGAGGGCCACCCGGAACGGCGTGACGGTATCCCCTTCGGCTCGGAAACAGGTCTCCAGGGCCATCCCGACATAGCTCACCGGCAGGCCCAGGAAGAGCACCGCGAGGTACCCCGCGGCGACGGCCTGGACGTCGGGCTGCAGGTTCTGAAAACCCAGCACCCAGTGCCGGGCCGGCAACGCCACGGCCGCCGAGCAGGCGCCGAGCAGCAGGGCCAGGCTGATCCCATGCCGCATCGCGCTGGCGTGCGCGGCGTGGTCGCCGGCGCCCACCGAGCGCGCCACCAGGGCCTGCAGGCCAGTGTTGAAGAGCGCCGCCCAGGCATAGATCAGCCAGACCAGGAAGTTGGCGGCGCTGACCGCGGCGAGCGAGACCGCCGCCCCGTCGAGGCGGCCGATCCAGTACTGCGCCACGGCGTGATTCGTGAAGCGCAGCAGCAGCGCCCCCATCGCCGGGAGGGCCAGCCGCCAAACGGCTTGCGGCAGTGGCAGTTCCAACAGCCCGACGCGCTTCACTGGGTGCTCACCCCGTTAGCGTACCACGGCGCTACAGCTTGACCACCGTGCCACCGGCGCTGGTGGCGGCCAGGGCGTTGCGGGTGTCGACCAGCAGCCGGGCGTGGCGGCGGATCCAGTCCCAGTCGTAGGCCCGGTGATCGGTCACCACCACCACACAGTCGACCGCCCGCAAGAGCGGCTCGGTCAGCTCGCTGCGCTGCCAGTGGTGCCCTTCGGCGCGGACTTCGGGCACGTACGGGTCGTGGTAGAACAGCTCGGCGGCGCGCTCCTCGAGCAGCTCCAGGATGTCCAGCGCGGGGCTCTCGCGGATGTCGGCGACGTTGGGCTTGTAGGCCACGCCCAGCAGCAGGATCCGCGAGCCGCGGATGGCCTTGCCCTGCCCGTTCAGCGCGTCGGCGATCTTCGAGACCACGTGGCGCGGCATGTTGCTGTTGATGGTGTCGGCCAGTGCGATGAAGCGCGCCTCGTAGTCCAGCGCGCGCAGCTTCCAACTGAGGTAGAGCGGGTCGATCGGAATGCAGTGCCCGCCGAGCCCCGGCCCGGGCGTGAAACGGGTGTAGCCGAACGGCTTGGTCGCCGCGGCGTTGATGATCTCCCAGACATCGAGCCCGAGGTGGTCGCAGATGATGGCAATCTCGTTGACCAGGCCGATGTTGACCGCCCGGAAGGTGTTTTCGAGCAGCTTGACCATCTCGGCGGCGGCCGGACTGCTGACCGGCACGATGCTCTCGACCGCGGTCTGGTACAGGGCTGTGGCCACTTCCAGACAGGCCGGCGTACAGCCGCCCATCACCTTGGGCGTGTTGTGCGTGGTCCAGGTCTGGTTGCCGGGATCGACCCGCTCGGGCGAGAAGGCCACAAAGACGTCGCGGCCGACGGTCAGTCCACGCTCCTGCAACCGCGGCACCAGGATCTCGGTGGTGGTGCCAGGGTAGGTGGTCGATTCGAGCACCACCAGCAGGCCGGGCCGCGCATGCTGCGCGACGACGTCGGCGGCGGCGACGACGTACGAGATGTTGGGGTCCTTGGTCTTCCGGAGCGGCGTCGGCACGCAGATACTGACAGCGTCGACCGTCGCCAGGGCGCTGAAGTCGGTGGTCCCGCTGAGCCGGCCCGTCGCGACCAGGTCGGCGACGGTCGCGGCGGGCACATCGTCGATGTAACTCTCACCCCGGTTGAGCGCCGCGGTCTTGGTCGCGTCGACGTCGAAGCCAACCACGGTCAGCCCGGCCGAGGCGAACTCGGCGGCCAGCGGCAGACCGACGTAACCAAGGCCGATCACCCCAACCCGCAGGCTGCGGTCGGCGATCTGCTGCAACAGGGCGGTGCGATGCTCCACGCGGCGAACTCCCAACGGTGGCGGTGTGCAGGACCTCGACAGGCTACCACGCATGGTGCGGAGCGGCAAGGCCGGCAGGATCCGCGCCGCGCGGGCCGAAGCTGGACCGCGGGAGCGCGACGTGGACGCGGTGGTGGCGGCGCTAGCGACGGTCCGAGCCAGCCTCACGCCAACGGCCTTGGCCGCCCAACAGGCGGCCTGCGTGGCCCTCCCGCTGGCGGCCCGCCGGGCGCAGTGGGAGCAGTTCCTGAACGACCAGGCCGCGCCGCTGGCCCGCGCCCTGCACGACGCCGCGGCCGCCGCCACGGGTCCGGACTGGTCGGAGCACGACTTCGACAGCTACCATTGGGAACGTTGGCGACGCCACGAGTGGAGCGTCGTGACGCCCTTCGCGCTGCTCACCGTGGCGACCTCGCCGATCGTTCCCCTGGCGGTCGCCGAGCGGCTGCTGGCCCTGCCGGAGCGGCCGGCCGGCGACCGGCGACCGGCTGCCGAACTGCCCCGCGGGCGTTGCTACCGCCGGGCCTGGCTGACCCAACAGCGCCCCTTGACCCTGGTGGCCGAGCTGGCGGTACGCTTCGCGGCCGCTGGCGGCAGTGGGTTGCTGGTACCCTTGCAGGTCCGCCTCCGGCAGCTCGCCGCGCCGGAGCGGGCGGCGGTCGAGCTGCGCCTGGCGGTGCTCCAGGGCGCCACCGCGGAGCTGCCGGAACTCGGCCGCCGCGTGCTGGATGCCGCCGCGCGCGACGAGCTCGGCCGCCGGGCGCCGCTGCTGCAGCGGATTCTGGACGACCACCAGGCCTGGCCCGACGGCACGCAGGTGCGCCTGCTGGCGGCCGCGCGCGGGATCGCCGAGTTGGCCAGTCCGCACCTCGCCAGCAACCCGTTGGGCGCTGCGACGGCCGCCCTGGCCGCGGCGCGCGGCGCCGAGGTGGAGGACCTTGTGGTGCTGGTCGAGCGCGCCGGGGATCTGCGCCTGCAGGGCTGGGCTGCCTGGGAGGCGCTGCTGGCCAGTGTCGCCGCGGCGCTCCGGGAGATGGCCGGCGCCTTCGGCCTGCCGGCGGTGCGGCAGGCGGTCGAGCGGCTGGCGCCCTACAGCTACAGTTTCCCGGATCTGCCAGCCCGGCTGTTGCTGGCCGGCGCCGACGGGTTGCGCAGTCCGGAGCGCAGCGCTCTGGCCCACGAGGCCCTGCACGCGGCGCGGCAACTGGCGCCGTCCGCGGCGGCCGCCCGGATTGAGGTGCAGGCGGCCCGCTGGCTGGCCGAGGCAGGCGCCGAGGGCGGCTACACCGAGCTGCGCACGACAGCCCAGCGGCTGGTCGGTCAGGGTGCCGGACGGTGGGCGGCACCTGCGCTCCGCGAGGCGGCGGCGGCGCTGGCCGACCTTGACCGCGGCGACGGCGAGGGGCTGGCGACCGCCCTCACGGCGGCCGACGCGCTACGCGATCCAGCGGCCCGCTGGCAGGCTTACCTGACCCTCGCCAGTGCTGCCAAGGTGAGCCCCGAGATCGCCCGCCAGGCGGCGGAACGGGCACGACGCGCGGCGCGCCGCTGGCTACTGCGGTCGCCGCCGCTGGACGAGTTCGAGCCACTCCTGACCGCCCTCGTCGCGCGGCTGCCGGGCGGTCCGCAGCATCCGCTCGCGGCGCGCCTCGTGCGCCTGGCGACCGCGGCTGGCGACGATCCGTTGGGCGGCCGGGCGTCTTACGCAGCCTGGGCCGGCCTGCCAGCGCTGGCGGCCGAACCAGACGCCCTCCACGCGGTCGCGGCGTCCCTCGCGACGCTCGGCGAGACCTGGTGGCGGTTGCCGCTGCTGGCGCTGCTGGGGGACGCGACGTGGCGCTGGCTGCAGCACTGCCGCGACCAGCTCGACGGCAGCCTGGCCGCGGGCGTCGAGCCCGGCGCCGCGGCTACTCCTCTGGACCGACCGGATTGACGATCCGCAGATCGTCGATCTCGATGCTGATCGGCCGGCCGTGGGCGCTGGCCAGTTGGACACCCTTGACCCGCGCCCAGTCGAGTTGCGGGCCGGCCGTCTTGAGCGCCCGCAGCGGAATCCGGATGGTGTTCCAGGCGTTGCCGACTTCGCCATACTGATTGACCATCGCCAGCGCGACGTTGGGCTTGTCAGCGTCATCGAAGAGCCCGATCCGGAACACCTCGCCGCCGACGCTGCCGCGCACGGCGAACTCCAGGCGGCCGTTGCGCAGGTAGGGCCGCTCGTCGCTGAGTTCCCACTGCGGGCGCCCGAGGCGGGCCACCCACCAGGCGAAGCCGGCCTCTTTGATGGCCAGCCGGAGCACCGCGCCACTGCGATCCCCGGCCGCCGCCGGCCCGACTGGCAGACGGCCGCCCGGGGCCAGCACGAAGCTCTCGCGCAACTCGGCGTCGTCGAAGGCGCGCTCGCCCTGGTTGGTGGCCCAGGTCGCCTGGAAGGCGGAGTGCTCCCAGCCCACCGTGCCGGCTGGGGCGTCGGTGTAGAAGAACGAGACTGGCAGCATCGGCCGTGCGTCGTCGGGCAGCCGCACCGTCGCCCCGCCGCCCGGCGTCGCGGGGCGCGGACCGGCCACCGGCGGCGTCGACTGCGCCGGTTGGGTCGGCGGCTGGGCGGGCTGGGTGGGCGCCACGGTGGCCTGCACGGTCGGCGGGCTGGCGGTGGCCGCGACGGGGCTGGTGGCGGCGCTGGCCGGCGGTTCGACGGCGGTCACCGGCGCGGCGCTGGCCCCGTCCCCGGCCGCGCTGCGCGGCGCCGTGGCGACCGCGCTGGTGGCCGGCGCGGTGGTCGGTGGCTGGGGCCCGGCCGGCGCCGTCGGCAGCGTCGTGGGCGGGCGCTCGGCAACGGTGGGAGCGGGCGGGGCCTCCAAGATGGTGCGGGTCGCGTAGGGATCGTGCGGGCCGGGCTCGATCCGGACCTGGTCCACGTCGAGGCTGAGCGGCACGGCGCGCACGCTGGCGAGCTGGACCATCGCCAGGCGGGTCAGGTCGAGGTCGGGCGCCAGGGCCAAGAAGTCGTCGAGCGGCACCCGGAAGAGCGTCCAACCGGCCTCGAGGCGGCCGTACCGGCTCAACGGCAGCCGCACGTTGTGCCGCGGCACGGCCCGGTCGAGCAGGCCGATGTCGACCAGTTCGCCGCCACTGGCGCCGCGCAGGGCGAGGCTCAGGCGGCCGTCGGCGAGGTCACCGCGGGCGACCTGGTAGGCCGGAATCGGCAGGTTCGCTTCCCACCAGCCAACCCCGTCGCCGAGCACGCTGAGCCGCACCTGCACGCCCTGCCCGCCCAGCGGACGCTCGGCCACCAGCGGCAGCGTGTCCTGGGGTCCCAGCACCGCCAGCCTGGCAGCCGTCAGCGCATCGAGTTGGCGGTAGCCGGCTGCGGCGCCGCCGCCCAGGCGCAGCAGCGAGCCGTGGTAGACGGCAGTGGCGGGCAGGTCATCGAAGATCACCACCGGTGCCGCGGCCAGTTGGCTCACGCAGAGGGCCCAGACCCAGGTCCAGCGCATCGTCCGCTCCCATCGCGATCCTAAACCAGCCGGGAGCGTTTGGCAACCGGCAGGAAACCGGCGCGGCACTCCGAAGACGCGATCCACCGGCCGCCGGCGCCGGACGAGCCAGGAGCGACACCGTGAGCGAAGTGCGCGAGCTGCCGTACAACCCCCAACGTCTGTTCGTGGCCAGTTGCGTCGCACTGATCACGACGGCGATGACCTTCTCGATCCGCTCGGACATCCTCTCGGCGTTCGGCGCCGAGTTTCAGTTGACCCACCAGCAGGAGGGCTACATCACCCAGCTCGGCCTGTGGGGCTTCCCGATTGCCATCATGTTGGTCGGGCCGCTCTGCGACAGCATCGGCATGGGCCTGCTGCTGAAACTGGCCGCGGTCGGGCATGTCCTGGGGGTGGTTGGGGTGATCCTCTCGCCCAGCGTGGGCTTCCCGATGCTGCTCGCCGCCAATCTCCTGCTCGGGCTCGCCAACGGCACCGTCGAAGCGGTGATCAACCCGCTGGCGGCCACCGTCTACGCCGACCAGAAGACCCACCGTCTGAACGTGCTGCACGCCTTCTGGCCCGGCGGGTTGATCATTGGTGGGTTGCTGGCCTTCGCGATCACCAAGATCATGGGTGTCGACCTGCCGAACCCGGATCCGGCGACCCTGAGCCTGAGCTGGAAGCTCAAGATGGCCACCATCATCGTCGGCGCGGTGGCCTACCTGGTGTTGATCGCCGGGCAGCGCTTCCCAGCCACGGAGCGGGTCCAGTCGGGTGTCAGCACCGGCGACATGTTCCGCGCGGCGCTGGCGCCAGGCTTCCTGTTGCTGACCTTCTGCATGTGTCTGACGGCGATCACTGAGCTGGGGCCCGACCAGTGGGTTGGTTCGGTGCTCACCAAGACTGTCGGCATCCAGGGCGTGCTGTTCCTGGTCTACACCTCCGGTCTGATGTTCCTGTTGCGCTTCTTCGCCGGACCGCTGGCGCATCGGCTGTCGCCTTTCGGCCTGCTCTTGGGCGCCGCGGCGCTGTCGGCGGTCGGGCTCTTCCTGCTCAGCGGCAGCACCACCGCGGGCGCGGCGTTTGTCGCGGCGACGGTCTTCGGGCTGGGCAAGGCCTACTTCTGGCCAACCATGCTGGGAGTCGCCGCCGAGCGCTATCCGCGCACCGGGGCGCTGGGCCTGGCGCTGATGGGCGCGGCGGGGATGATCGCCGCCGGGGCCGCCGGGCCGACGATGGGGGGAATCTACGACCGCGGCACCGTCTCGGCGTTGCCGGCGCCGGTGGCGCAGGTCGTGGTGGTCGACGGCAAGTTGGACGCCGAGCGGGTCAAGGCCGCGCCGACCGAGACCCAGCAGGCCGTCGAGGCCGCTGGCAAGCAGGGCGCCGCGCTGGCCTTCAAGTCGGTGGCCGTCCTGCCGCTGGTGCTGGTCCTGCTGTTCGCCGCGCTCTACATCAGCACCAGGCGGGGCGGCGGCTACCAGGCGGTGAAGCTGGAGGCCGACGAGGGCTCGCCGCCAAGCTGAACCGCGCGCGCGGATGGAGGGAGTCACGTCGATGCGCCAACGCGGCTGGCGTCGGCCGGGCCTGGGTGGCCGGCTGCTCGGTAGCGTCGTCGTCAGCCCGGGCTGCGGCTCTGCGTGGGCAGCTCACCCGACCGCTTCGGGCCGGCCCGACTGCTGGCCAAGTCGGCCGGCGTGCCGAGTGCGGTGAAGCTGCCGTCGGGCGAGTTGCTGCTGGCGCTGCAGTGGTTTCCGGACCGCGCCTCGCGGGCCTGGGACCGCGTCGCGGTGATCCGCTCAACCGCCGGCGGCGGGACCTGGAGCACGCCGCAGCCGATCGTCGTGGCCGGGCTGCCCGCCACCGACCAATGGCCGTTTGACCCGACGCTGGCCGGCGGCCGTTGGAGGTTGAACGCTTTCGAGCAGTTCCGGGCGGTCGGCAACGCGGTGGCCAGTTCCGTCTCGCGGGAAGGGTTGGCCTGAACTCGCCAGCCCGGCGGGCGGCTGCGGGCGAACGCCGACGAGCAGGTCACCGACCCGTGGGTGATCCGCTGGCAGGGCGGCTGGAGGATGTACTCCAAGGTCAATCCGCCGCCGGCCGCGCCGAGCCGACCGGCGCCAAGATAACGGTTAGGAGTTGGCCCAGATGTCGTCTGTTACGGGGCTGCTGGCGCTGCTGGGACTCGGGCTGTTGGTCGGCGGGGCGGAGCTGCTGGTGCGCGGGGCGGCCGGGCTGGCGCGGCGGCTGGGCGTACCCACGCTGGTGATCGGCCTAACGATTGTCTCCTGGGGCACGGCCTCGCCCGAGGTGGCGGTAACGCTCCGCTCGGCGCTCGGCGGGTCCGCCGACCTGGCCGTCGGCAACGCTGTTGGCAGCAGCATCTTCAACCTGTTGGTGCTGCTCGGTCTGGCTGCGGTGGTGGCGCCCTTCCACGTCCGACGGCAGGTGATTCGGCTGGATGTGCCCGTCCTGATCGGCGCCGCCGGGGCCGTCGCACTGCTGGCGCGGGATGGTCGGCTCAGCACGGCCGAGGGTGTGCTGCTCTGCCTGGCCTTCCTGGCGCACAGCGCCTGGCTCTTCCGGCGCGGCGAGGTGGAGCCCGAGCCAGCGGTGTCGGGCTCGCCGGTCTGGCAGGATCTGCTGCTGCTGGCGGTCGGCCTGGGGCTGCTGCTGCAAGGCGCCGCCTGGCTGGTTGCGGGCGCTCTGGCCGTGGCGCGGGCCCTGGCGGTCAGCGAAGCGGTGATCGGGCTGACCGTGCTGGCCGCGGGGACGTCCTTGCCGGAAGTGGCGACGGCCCTCGCCAGTGCCCGGCGCGGCACTCCGGAACTGGCCATCGGCAACGCCCTGGGCAGTTCCATCTACAATCTGTTGCTGGTGCTCGGTCTGACGGCGGCCGTCTGCGGTGGCATCCCGGTGGCGCTCGGGGTCCTGCACTTCGATCTGCCGTTTCTGCTGGCCGCCTGCCTGGCCTGCCTGCCAGTCTTCTTCGCGGCGGGCGGCATCACCCGCGCCGAGGGGCTGGTGATGCTGGGCTACTACGTGCTGTACGTAGTCTGGCTGCTGCTCGCGGCGGCTCGCCACGACGCACTGCCGGCCTTCAGCGGCGTGATGCTCGGCTTCGTGGTCCCGCTGACGGCGATCGGCGTCGGCTACAGCGTCTGGGCGACCTGCCGCGCGGAGCGCCAGCCTACGGCTGCCGCACCAGAATCACCCGCGCCACGCTGATGGCGTCCGCGTCGCCGGGTTGCGGGTGCGGGAACCAGGGCCCGGTCAGCCGCACCTGGGCCCAGGCTTCGTAGCGGCCCGGCGGGGCGTCGACATCGGCCTGGATCACCCAGCTCCAGAAGAAGTAGATGTAGCAGGTCGCCGTCAGCTCGACCGGCGCGAGCTTCAGCCAGTGGTAGCCCGGCCCGGTGAACTCCGTCGCCGGCACCGTCGTGGCGGCGACGGTCTGCTTGCTGGCGGTGTCGTAGAAGCCCCAGGGCAGGCCGCGCTCGGCGTTGACGCGGTACTCCTCGCGCCGCTGGTCGGCGGTCGTGTCGCTCATCAGCAGGCGCGCGGTGACGCCCAGCTCGGCCAGCGGATCGGCCACCACCTTGGCCTGGTTCGCCCACAGCCGGAAGCTGTCCGGCGTGAGGTCGATCAGTCGCTCGCGCGGCAGGCCGGCGAAGCGCGCCGGCAAGGGGGCGCGGGCTGGGATCTTGGCAAGGCTCTGCAAGATGGTGGCGTGTTGCTGCGCGAACTGCTCGCCGCGCGGCCCGCCCATCCGACGGGTCGCCTCGGCCTGGATCACCGCCGTCGCCCGCGCGGCGACTGCCGCCGGATCGAGTTCCACGGCGGCCTCGCGGTTGAGTTCCCGCCAGCGATACAGCGTCGCGCGGTCGAGCGGCAGCCGGGCGTGGCGCAACCGGGCCAACCGCACCGCGTCCCCGCCAACCAGACGTTCCGCCCGGTCGAACAGCGCCTGCGCCGCGGTGACGAACTCGCGGTCGAGGTAGCGCAGCGCCTTGGCCCCGCCAAACGCCGAGACCCGCGCCGGCGTCCGTACCACGGCCTGTTCCAGCAGCGTCAGGTACTCTCGGACGAGCGGGCCCGCAGCGCCGTAGAAGCCGTCGGTGAAGTCGGTGATCAGCGCTTCGGGGTCCTGGTAGGGGTCCTCCAGCAGCTTCATCTGGACCCAAGTCTTGAGATCGCGCAGGTCGCCGGTGACCGGGTACTCGTGCTCGACGAACATCCCGGTGGTGCGGTGTTCCAGCAGGAAGCGGTAGTCGGGGGCCATCGTGCGCAGGCTGGGGTAGGGCAGACCGTGGTGATCGCCGTAGGTCACGGCGTAGTCCCAGACCCGCAAATGCGGCGCGATGGCGGCCCACTGCTCGACCAGGTCGTGGAAGTGCTGGTTGTTGGGGTGCGACAGCGGCTGGGCCTGGTCCGGATCGTTAAGGTCGCAGAGCCGGATGATCACGTTCTGCCGCGGGCGCAGCGTCTTCGGCGGGGTGATCGTGTACTGGTAGGCCAGAGTGTCGATGAAAGCCCAGGGGAAATCGTCCTTGACCGCGTCGGCGATGGCGTTGACGCAGTCCAGCAGCGGGCCCATCTCGCTGCCCTCACGTTGCACCAGCGCCGTGCAGGTGGGGCACTCGCACTGACCGTACCAGTCGTTCTGCGAGACGCTGTAGACCGCGGGCGGCGGCACCCCGGCGCGCTCCGCCGCGGCCGCCGACTGCGCCATGTGGTCGCGCACCTTGGCAATCAGCGCGGCTCTTAGCGCGGGGTTGGTGAGGCAGAGCTGCGACTGCTCGGCCTGGCGCTTGCCGCCGCGCAGGGAGTACCACTCCGGATGTGCCGCGAAGTGCTGCCCGGGTGGGAAGTAGAGGTTGAAGGTGTGCACATGGTACGGCGGCCCGTAGGCCAGCGTGCCGCCGTGCTCGCTGCGCAGGCCGCTGAAGTGGCCGTTGACGCGATTGCGGGCTTGAAAGACCTTCGGCTCCGGCAACTCGTCGTAAATATCGCGGTAGTCGAAGCGCGGGGCGCCGGCGCGGTCGAGGAGGCCGACACCCAGCTCCGGGCGGCGTGGCACGAACTCGTCCCAAGGCGTCCACCAACGGACGCCGACTTCGTGCTCCAGGAACTGGTAGACCCCGTAGAGCGTGCCGCGCGGGCGGCCGCCGCAGATCAGCAGCGAGCCGTCGACGGTCACGTAGCGCCAGGCCTCGGCGCCCGGCGGCAGCAGGCCGCGCCGTTTGGCGACGGTGGTCGGGCCCACCAGGATCGCCGGCCCCGCCGGAGCGGCGGGCTCGTCGACTACCCGGAAGGTGGCGCCCGCCGCGCGGCCGAGGTAGTCGGCCAGCTCCTTGGCGGCCGTCCGTTCACTGGGAATGGCGTCGGCCGCGACCACGATCGGGGGCACGGCCTGTCCTTGCCGCGCCAGGGTGATGGCCTCGGGGGCCAGGAGGACGACAGCCAGCCAGAGCATCGGGGTCTCCGCGGCGCGGCTTCGGGGCAAGCAGCCGGTCTCCTGCCGCCCACCCCGAAGCGGCGCGCAGCGCGGCTACCCGGGCAGCTTCGGCTTCTCGGTCGAGCAGAACAGGCGCACTTCAACCTGCTGCCGGTTGGCGATCTTCTTGACGGCCGGCGGTGGGAGCTGCAGGCCGAAGTCGGACCGCAGCAGGTCGAACCTGGCGATCACCCGAATCACCTCACCGGGCAGCCGGCTGGCGGTGTCGGCGTTGTTCGGCAGCCGCGTGACGCTGAGGGTCACCGGCAGGTCGACCTTCACGCCGCGCAGTTCCAGGGTGCCGACTACGTCCAGCTCGACGGTCTCGCCCGTCAGCAGCGCCGTCGGCTGGGCCGGCGACTTGATCTTCTTCAGCTCGAAGCGCACCGCCGGGTGGGCGCGGGCGTTCAGCCAGGCCTCCCCGCGCATGTGCTCGTCGCGCAGCGGCAGACCGGTGCTGAGGCTGTCGACCGGCACCTCGAAGCGCGCCACCGGGTCGCGCAAGAGGTTCTCGGGGTCCACCTGCACCTCGCCGGTGACCTGCTGCGAGCGGGTCACCATGTACTCCAGCGGCGCGTCCGAGATGATCGTGATGACGTCCCGACGGGCCGGGTCGTCGGCCAGGAACACCATCCTATCGGCTGCCAGAGCGGCCATCGCGACCGTCACCAGCGCTGCCCAGAGGGTCACAGAGCGCATCATCTTCTCCAGCCTACAGTGTGCGTCCGGCCGCCCGTCTTGACAGCCAACGCCGCGGCTGGTACCCCTGCGGCCAGCGGAGATGCTGATGCGGCGATCCGGTTGGGGCGCGTTGCTGGCGCTGCTGGTCCTACGGCCGGCGATGGCGGTGACCCCGCCCGGTCTGGTGTTCGAGGCGGAGGCGGTCTGCGAACCGACCACGGCCTGGCAACTCAACCGCGACAGCGGCGATCGCTGGAAGCTCTGGACCACCGAGGAAGAGATCGCCAAGAAGCGCTCCGGCGAGGCGGTGCTGGCCTCGCCGACCGTGTCCGCCGACCGCGCCACGCCGGAGGCCGGCGCCCCGCCGCTGCACGCCCGGGTGCCCTTGCCGGCCGGCATCTACCGGGCCTGGATCTCGGCGCCGGGCCGGCCGCTGGCTTACTCGCGCAACGGCCGCGACTGGACCCGTTACGAAGGTGGTGAGTGCGACCTGGGCCTGGTCGAGGTCGGCGCCGCTGGCTTCGAGCTGTGGGTCGACGACCGCTTTGCGCATCCCCCCGGCAACCCCGGCCCGGGCTACTTCGATTACCTTCGCTTCCAGGCCCTGCCACGCGGCGCTGAGCAGTTCCAGCGTGCGGTCCCATGGGCCAGCTTCCCGGGTCAGAGCGGCCCGGCGGTGCGGCGGCTGCTACCGGCTGACTGGCGTCTGACACAGTTCGAGACCGAGGGCAGCACCCTGCGGACTGGTGCCGCCGGCGCCACCGCCGAGCATACCGTCCGGACCGCCGGCCAGGCCTGGCTGGCGATCCAGATGATCGACGACGCCGACGGCACCGAGCAGTTGGAGGTGCAGCTCAACGGCCGGGCGCTGGGTGTCGCCGTCGGCGAGCAGAACACCGACCAACTGGCCTGTTTCCTGCTCCGCCCACCGCTCGACCTGCGGGTGGGCGACAAGCTGACCCTGCGAACACAGACCGCCGTCGGGATGTATCGCATCGCGCAGGTGGTGCTGGCCCCGCAGCCGATCACGCCGCCAGCGGCAGCGCTGGGCGACCTGGCCGCCTGGAGCCCGCGGCCCGGCGAGGTCCACCTTTGCTGGACCTCCACGGTGGCACTCGAAACTGGCCAGGCCGAGCTGCGGCGGGGCGAACAGGTGCTGCGACAAGAGCTGCGGGGCAACCGCGCGCGGAACCACCGGCTGATCTTCCGCGGGCTGCCACCCGGGGTGAGCTGCACCGCCACGGTGCGCTCGGGTGACCTGACCGCCGGGCCGCTGGAGCTGTCGACCAGCCCGCTGGTCAGCGCCAGGCCGACCACGCCGGCGAGCGTCGAGCTGACCGTCAGCGAACCGACCAGCCAGCCGCGCCGCGGCTGGGCCACCACCGTCGGGGTCCCCTTCGCCCGCGGCGCGTTGCAGCAGACCGCCGATCTGGCCGTCCGCGACGCCGCCGGCCAGGTTCGCGGTCGCGGCGGCGAGGTGGTCTCGCGGTGGCCCGACGGCAGCCTGAAGTGGGTCGCGGTGACCTTCGCGGCGGATACCAGCGTTGGCCAACCGACGGCCTACCGCCTCGTGGCCCAGCCTGCCGGCGCCGCAGCGGAGGCCTGGCTGCGAGTCACCGAATCCGCGGCGGCCTGGCAGGTCGACGCGGGCGGGCTGGCCTTCGAGCTTGGCAAGCAGGTGCCGGCGCTCTTCAGCAAGCTCGCCGCCGACCGCAATCGGGACGGCGCGCTGACCCCCGACGAACAGATCGCCGCCACCCCGCTAGGCGCCAACGTGCGCCTGGAGAATGGCGACCAGGTCAACTTCACGCTCGGCCCGCCCAGCACACTCGACGTCGAGCGGCTGGCACCGGACCGCGCGGTGATCCGCTTCGCCGGCCGCCTGCGCAGCGCCGGCACCGAGCCGGGGTGGGGCTATCTGGTGCGGCTGACCCTCTGGCCGCGGCAGCCCCAGATGGCGGTCAACCTGTCGCTGCTCAACGACGAGCCGGCGCCGCGCTTCCGGGCGATCCGGGCGCTGGCGCTGCGGGTGCCGCTCGAGGCAGTTGGCGGCGTCAAGGGCAGCCTGGATGGCGGGCCGCTGGTCGCCGTGCCCGACGCCGAGGGGCTGTGGGCGCAGCAGGACCAGGACAACCTCTACCGTCGGCGCGGCGCTGGCGGAGAGGAGCGCGGCCAGCAGGGCGTTGGGGTGGCCGTCGCCCAGGACGACCGCTGGCGCGTCAGCGTCGCCATGAAGGACTTCGTCGAGGCCTATCCCAGCGGCTTCGCCGTCAAGCCTGACGGGGTGCATGTCCGCCTGCTGCCCTGGCTGCCGGCCAATGCCTACGCCGACGAGGCCGACCCGCAGACCTGGCTACGGCTGTACTCCTGGTGCCGTGACGGGCAGTACCTGCTGAAGGCCGGGCAACTGGTGCAGAAGGAGATCCTGGTCCGCTGGGACGACCCGGCGCAGGCGGCCGATCCGGTCGCCTGGGCGCGCTGGTACCAGCAGCCAGCCGTGCCGGCCGCCGCGCCGGCCTATGCCTGTGGCACCGCGGTGCTGGGACGCGCCGTCTTCCCGCGCACAGCCGGCACCTGGGACCGCTACGAGACGTACCTCGACCGCGGCTTCGCCGACTTCACCAAAGACCGCCAGACGCAGCGCAGCTACGGTTACCAGCACTTCGGCGACTGGTTCGGCGAGCGGATCTTCAACTACGGCAACAACGAGTACGACCTGCCCTGGGCGCTCGGCGTGCAGTACCTGCGCACGGGGGATGCCCGCTACTGGGACCGCGGCGAGGAGATGGCCCGGCACCACAGCACCATCGACACCGCCTGGGGCGAGTTCACCAACAACTGGAACGGCCTGGTCTACGAGCACAGCTTCAACCACATCGGCGCCGACCTCAAGCTGGACGACCCACGGCTCCAGGCGCCGCTGGTCGCCAGCTACCTGAAGCAGTTCGGCACCGGCATGTTCGGCGGTGCCATCGACCGGCAGGGCCACGTCTTTCAGCCAGGTAACTGGATTGCGGGAGCCATCAGCGGCGACCCGTGGTACCTCGAAGCCGCGGCGCGGGTCTGCGACAACCAGGCCGAGAAACTGACCCCGAACTACGATTTCGGGATCGAGCGGGCCGGCGGATGGCCACTGATCAACATGAGCCTGGCCTATGCCTTCAGCAGCAATCCCTATTACCTCAACGCGGCGCGGCTGATGATCGAAAGGACGTTGGGACGCCAGGACCCCGTCACCGGCGGCTGGCTGCACCGCCCACCGCTGGACGAGACCGACGGCGAGGAGGTGATGGGCGGCAAGGCCTTCGCCGTCGGCATCCTGACCCACGGCATCCTGCGCTACCTGGAGCAAGAGCCGCAGCCTCGCCCCGAGGTGCGGCGGATGCTCGTCCGCGGGGCCGACTGGCTGATGAACGAAAGCTGGAACCCCGGCCGGGGGTTCCGCTACATCTCCAACGCCAGAGCCTACCGCGACACCGGCGGCAAGGGGGTCACCTCGCTGCTCAACGTCGAGCCCGTGGTCTTCGCGTTCGAGGAGACCAAGGATGCCCGCTACCTGCACTTCGCGCAGGAAATGATCGCCGGCCAGTTGGACAGCAGCCCCGGCGGCATGGGCAAGAGCTACGCGATGGCGGTCCGCCAGACGGTCTTCGGCCTCGACCGGCTGCGGCTGGCGGGCGTCACCGACGCCGCGGCGCCGCCGAAGGTCGTCGTGCGTGACCGGCTCTGGGCCCGTGACGGCCAGGCCGAGCTGCGGGTGCTGCTGGTGAACCCAGGCCTGCAGCCCGTCGCCGCCAGCGCTCGCGTCAGCGCCGGCGGCACGGCGGTGCCGGTCGAGTGGCAGGCGCCGCCCGGTGGGGCGGTCAGCCCGCCGTTGCGGATCCGCTTGACCGGCGGCGACCTGGTGGTCGAAGCGGCCCTGGCCGGCGGGCCGTCACTGCGCCAGCGGGTGCGCCTGGTGACCCCACCGGCGGGCACCGCACGAGGTCAGGGCGTGGCCTATGTCGGGCCAACCGAGCACCCCACGCGGCGGGGCCTGCGCGCTGCGGGGCTCGACCTGCCGTGGGTTGAGCAGCCCGCGACCGCCGAACTGGGACGCTACGCCGGCCTGATTGTGGCGGGCGACGCCTGGAAGAGCGCCCAGATCGATCTGCCGGCGGCGGCCGATGCGCTGGCGGCCTTCGCCGCGCGGGGAGGCCGCGTGGCGGTCTTCCAGCTCAACGACGACTCCTGGCAGCCCGGCTGGCTGCCCGACGATCTCTTCGCCGACGACGCCGACACGACCTTGCAGAGCGTCGGCGCGCACCCGCTGTTCAGCCAGCCGCACCGCCTGCCGGCCTTGACCGGCGCCAAGAGCTACGACAGCCTGAGTGTGGCCGGGCCGGGCTGGACGGTGCTCGCCAAGGACGCCGCGGGACGGCCGGCGGTGGTCGAAGCGGTGGTCGGTGCCGGGCGGATCGTGGTGATCGAGCCGAGCCTCGACCGCTACGCCGCGGGCGAGGCCGACGCGCCCGACGGCGCGGTCACGACGGCGGCGGCGCGGGACTTCCTGCGGAATCTGGCGGACTATCTGGCGCGTTGATGGTGGCCAGGGCGGTCAGCTCGCGGACTGCGCGCCGCCGCCAGAAGCTGCACCCGGCCAGGCGGCGCGACTCGTGGAAGGCCCGGACGGCGCCGTCGCGGTCGCCGCGGGCCAGCCGCGCCTGGCCGACGATCCAGGCTCCCTCGGCCGACCAGGGCTCGTACCAGGCGTCGTCGCAGGCCAGCCGCTCGGCACTGGCGGCATCGCCGGTGGCCAGCAGCGCCTGGGCCCGCAGCAGGCGCGCATAGCGCGCCCAGGCCTGCGGCACCAGCGCACCGTGACAGCGCAGCGGGAGGTCCTTCAGCCGTTCGGCGGCGGCCGCGGCGCGGCCGGTGCGCAGCTCCAGGCTGGCCTCGGCGATGCTCAGCAGGAGCTGGTCGTTGCGGTCCGGCGGGGCCAGCCAGTGCAGCGCCTGGAGGATCGACACGGCTCGTTCGAACGCTCCCCGCTCCGTCGCCGCGAGAGCTTCCAGCAACCAAAGCTGGCGCACCAGGGCGGGGTCCACAACGGCTCGGTCGGCCGCCCAACGCTCGCGCAGGCGGGGCGCCTGAGCCAGCACGGAGCCGGCTCGGCCGGTCCACAGGCGGACCATCAAGTGCAGTACCGCGGCCGGCGCGTCGAGGTTGCGGCGGGAGCGCCGCAGGACGCCATGGAGGGCTTCCAGGCGCCGCCCGAAAGGTCGTTCGGAGGCGTCGCGAAGCACCGCGCTGAGCCAGTGCGGCCCGGTCGGCAGGCCGCCGAGCAGCGTCCAGAGCGGCTGACTCCACCAGCGCGGCGGCTCCTCCAGCGGTGCCAGCAGCGGCCAGGGCTCGGGTGTGCCGCGCTGGGCCCGGAGCTGCTCAACCGCGAGCAGCAGCCAGCCGACCGCCCAGAGCGCGGCGATCAGGAGGCCGCTGCGGCCCCAACAGAAGAGCAGCGCGAACCAGCAGCGAGCCAGCCAGACCGCGGTCACCGTCACGGTGGAGCGCGGCTGGTCGAGACGGCCCCCTGGCCGGCGCTGCAGCAGGGCCTGGCCCCAGACGTGGACCAGGCCACAGAGCGCGGCGGCGACCAGCGGCCAGCGGGCGGTGGTGTCGTTGATCCAATGGCCGAACGCGGTGGCCGCCGTCGCGGCGGCGAACCAGACGGCGTTGGTCCGCCAGCCGAGCAGCCAGGCTGGCCCGGCCACTGCCACGGCGAGCCAGCCGAAGTTGGCCAGAGTGGTGGTGCACAGCGCCAGCAGCAGCGCCACGCCGGCGCCGACCGCCTGCCCGGCCAGCAGGCGGCGACTCGGCGTAGACTCGGCGTGCGTCGGACTGGTCATCGGGCGGGCCACTCCGCGCGAGTATACCTGACCTGCTGGGAGTGCTCCGAGTCAATGGAAAGACGCCCCGGCGAAGGGCCGCCGGGGCGCTATGGGGCGGGACCCGAGGATCGCCGCCGATGAGCGGTTGTTCGCGGAAGACGAAGTGGCCTGGCCCCTCGTCGCGACTCATTGTAACCCTTCAACGGAACTGCCGCGCCCGTCCGGCGAGGCTGCCGTGTTACCATCGCGTGATGCGAACACGCTCTCGCCGCCCAGGACGCGGGCGCGGCGGGCCAGTTCGGGTGGGAGGCAGCGGTGCCGGCCGTCACTGATTTCGTGCTCCGCGGCACGCTCCGCGGCCGGCCGCCGCAGGAGCCTCTGCTGCAACTCGTCGCCGACGATGGCCGGCCGCTGGTGCAGTTGAGCGGGGCGCTGGTGGCGGGCGCCGCCGGTCTGCGTGCCGAACTGCAGTACGACTGGCCGCATCCACGGAACGACCGGCCGCTGGTGCTGGAATGGCCGCTGCCGGCGGCTGCAGGGCCGCTCGAGTTCGTCCTGCGTGGCGCCGCCGCGACCGTCGACGCGGTGCTCTGCGGCGTGCTGGTCGACCAGGAGTGGCCGGTCGGCGGGCTGCCGTTGGCGACGGACCCGCTGCGGCTGTTGCCGGCCGCAGCGGCCTGTCTGCACCGGGTTACCTTCCAACCCGGCGCGACCCCGCCCGCCCCGTGGCCGACGCCGGCGCCGCTACGGAACTACTGGCGCCCGCCGGGGCACAACGTCGGAGTTTACGACATCATGCCGTTCTGCGACGGCGAGCGGTTCCATCTGTTCTACCTTTACGACCGGCGTGCGCATCGTAGTAAATGGGGGCTGGGAGCGCACCAGTGGGCGCACGCCGTGACCGCGGACCTGCGCACGTGGGAGCATCTGCCGTTGGCCGTCGGCCTCGACGACCCGGCCGAGGGCTCGATCTGCACCGGCTCGGCGATCCGCGTCGACGCCGAACTGTGGGCTTTCTACGCCGTCCGCGCCGTCGACGGGTCGCCCGCGCGGCTGACCTGGGCGCGCAGTTTGGACGGGCGGAGCTTCGCCAAAGCCACCGTCGGGCTGACGCTGCAACCGCCCTACGAGCCCTCCTCGGCGCGCGATCCGGTGGTCCTGCGGCTGGCCGATGGGCGGTGGCACATGCTGGTGACCACTTCGCTGCTGGACCCGCCCTTGCCCGGCCGTGGGGGCTGCCTGGCACACCTCAGCAGCGCCGACCTGGAGCACTGGGCACAGCACCCGCCGTTTCTGGTGCCGGGCCATGGTGACCAGCCGGAGTGTCCCGACTGGTTCGCCTGGGGCGGCCGCTGGTACCTGATCCACAGCCACCACGGCGTGGCGCGGTACCGCCTGGCCGACCACCCGGAGGGCCCCTGGCGCCGGCCGCGGGTTGACACCTTCGATGGTCCGCAACTGCGAGTGCTCAAGACCGCGGCTTTCGGCGCACGGCGAATCGGGGTCGGCTGGCTGCCCGACCAGCATGGTCGGTTCGGCGGGCAGATGGTCTTCCGCGAGCTCCACGCCGCGGCCGATGGGGAGCTGACCACCAGCTTCGTGCCGGAGCTGCGGCCGGCCTGTGGGCCGCCGGCGGGCGCCGCGCCGGAGTTGCTGGCAGGCCAGCTTGAGCATCTCCCTGACGGCTGGCGTCTGACTGGCGCGGCGACCGTCGCCGCGGCCGACCTCGGACCGCTGCCGCCGGCCGGCCGGTTGCAGGTCGAGCTGACGCTGGCGGCCGCCGCCGGGCTGCTGTTGCGTTGCGGGTCGCGCGCTGGCGGCGGCTGGGAGCTGCGGCTCGACCCCAGACGCGGCACCGTCGGCTGGCGCTGGCCGCTCGCCAGCAGCCTGAGCTACGCCGACGCCACGGCCCTCGAGGGCGTCGACCTGGCGGGTCGAGTGCGGCTCGACCTGTACCTGGTCGACGATCTGTTGGACCTCTGTGTGAACAGCTGCCGCACCCTGGCGGTGCGCTGCCCGGCGGAGGTCAGCGGCGACCGGCTGGCCTTGTTGGCGCACGATGGGCCGGTGGTGGTACACTCGCTGCGCGTGGCCCCGGTGCTCACGGGGGAGGTCTGACAACGCGCTGCTGGCGCGCCCTCGGGTGGTTGCTCTGTCTGCTGGCCCCGCTCGCGGCCGAGCCGCTGGTGCTGGTCCATCTGAACGACTGGCACGGCCAACTGGAGCCGAGCCGCGACGCCGCCGGCCGTGACCGCGCCGGGATCGCGCAACTGGCCACCTACGTCCGCCAGGAACGCGAGGCTGCCCCGGGTCGGGTGCTGCTGCTGCACGCTGGCGACGAGCTGTCGCGCGGCGGACCGCTGACCGCCTGGTTCGGCGGCGCGCTCGATTTCGAGATCCTCCGTCAGCTTGGCTGTGCGGCCTTCACACCCGGCAACGGCGAGTGGTACTTCGCCACCGGCCGGCTGCAGCACCTCGCCAACACCGGCGGCGTGCCCTGGCTGCACGCCAATGTCCTCCGCGGCGATGGCCGGCCGGTTTTCGAACCCACCCTGCGTTTGACCGTCGCCGGGCGGCGGATCGGCGTGCTCGGCCTGGGCTTCGCTCGCATGGAACACCCGGCCGTACGCGGCTTGCGCTGGCGCGATCCGGTCGAAACCGCCCGCGAGTGGGTGCCCCGGCTGCGGCCGGAGGTCGACCTGCTGATCGTCCTCAGCCACCTCGGCCTGCCGGCCGACCGCGCGCTGGCGACGGCCGTGTCGGGGATCGACCTGATCGTCGGCGGACACACCCACACGCTGCTGGCGACACCGCAGGTGGTGTCCCACAATGACGGTCAGACGGTGATCGCGCAGGCCGGCGAGCACGGCGACGTCGGTCGTCTGGAGCTCGACCAGGCGGCCGGCCGCTGGGCGATCCGGGGTGGGGCAGCGGCGCTCGACCCGGCCCTGCCGCCCGACCCGGCGATCACCGCGCTGCTGGCGCCCCGGCAGGCCGAACTGGCCGCGCCGTTGGCGGTCTGTCGGCAGGCTGTGCCGCACCCGGCCACGGGCCACAGCCCGCTGGCTCATCTGGTGGCCGAGGCGCTGCGCTGGGCGGCCCAGACGCCGCTGGCGCTGATCGACCGCGGCGTGGTCAACGGGGGTCTGGCCGCGGGTCCGGTCACCCGGCGGCGGATCGCCGAGCTGCATCCGTGGGGCAACGCGGTGCTGCGGGTGCGGGCGACGGCCGGGCAGGTGCGCTCGGCGCTGGCGCAGCCCGAGGTCGTGGCGGCGGGCGGCCGCCTTGGCACGACCGCCGCTGGGGAGGGCTGCCTCTTGCTGGACGGCCGCGCGGTGGCTGATGAGACACCGCTGGAGCTGGCGATCGGCGACTTCTGCTGCGGCAACAGCCCGACCCTCCGGGATCTGCCCGCCACGGCCACCGGCCTGACGGTCGACCATGCCTTCGCCGACTACTTGCAGCGGCCGGGAGTCCTGCGCTGATCCTGTGGGCACTGCTGCTGGGCGCAGCTCCGGCCAACCCGCAGGCCAGCCCGGCGACGGCCGCGGTCTACCGGTTGCTGACCGAGTTGCCGCAGCGGCCGGATCACCGGCTGATCTGGGGCCAACACTGCGGCGGGCAGCGGCAACTGGCGCGCCGGCAGGCCGCGACGGTGGGCCAACTGCGCGAGCAGACTGGCCGCCAACCGTGGTTGCTGGGCAGCGACCTGATCGGCGGCTGGTCGCCCGAGGCCACCGCGCTGCTGGCGGCCCACGCCCGGACTGGCGGGCTGGTGACGATCTGCTACCACGCCCCCAACCCCTGGACCGGCGGCCCCTCAGACGACCGCCAGATCGGCGACCTGGCCGAGTTGACGACACCCGGGACGGCGGCCTACGCGGCCTGGCAGCAGACGCTGACCGCCGCGGCTGGCTGGCTGCGCGAGCTGCGCGAGGCAGGGGTGGTGGTCCTCTGGCGGCCGTTTCACGAGATGAACCTGCCGGGCTCACACTGGTGGGCGAGCCGCGACCGGGTCGCGTTTGTGGCGCTCTGGCGGCAGATGTTCGACCGCTTCAGCCGCGTTGAGGGCCTCGACAATCTGCTGTGGGTCTACTCGCCCAACGCCGAGTGGACAGCGCCGACCCGCGCCACGCGGCCGACCGCCGAGTACTACCCGGGCGGCGACTGCGTCGACCTGGTGGGCTGCGATCTCTACACCCGCGGCCCGCTCGACCTGGCGACCGCCGGCTGGCCGGCGCTGCAGGCGCTGGGCAAACCGCTGGCGCTCTGCGAGTTTGGCCCGCGCGGCCCGGCCGGCGAACGCGAGCCGCCCGACCAGACCTACGACTACCGCGGCCTGCTGCAGCAGATCCGCGAGCAGTATCCGGAGCTGGTCTACGTGATGTGCTGGATGGACAGCTTCGCGCTGGCCCGCCAGCAAGGCGCGGCCGAGGTGCTGGTCGACGAGTGGCTCTGGCGACCGCCCCCGGCCGCCGGCGCGCGGTAGCCGCCGGGCCGGGCTACTGCTGGCAGTACTCCTTGGTTCGGGGCGTATTGAGCAGGCCGAGGAAGATCAGTCCAAAGCCGATCCGACCCACCGCCCGAGTCACGTTCTCGCCCTGCATGGCCGCGAACAGGCCGCCGGCCAGGTTGAGGATCTGAAACACTATCAGGGTGATCCGCGCCCAGTTGCGACCCTTCCAGAGCTGGCCGTACAGCAGCCCCACCAGGATGGCGACCACCACCACCACGCCTCCGGCCACGGCCAGGAGGCCGACCGCGGCGCCAGTGGCGCCGGGCGGCAGCCCGCGCGCGTGGCGGGCAGCGGACGCCGCTGCTGGGCCGACGAAGACGAGCGCCACGCCGATGACCACCATCAACACCATGCCCAGCCAGCCCAGGACGCACAGCACCGTCACCTCAGCCGGCCGCGGCACGAAGTCGCGCATCCAGGAGCGGTCACGGTCGTGGTACAGCGTACCGGGCAACGGGGCGGCGGGAGCCGCCGCCGGCGTGCTCTGCCAAGTGCTGGGATCGTTCGGATCGGCCCCACCGGCAGCAGGTCAAGCGCCGGGGCCGGCTGCTCGACTGGCTTGGGCGGCGGCGGGGCAGCGGCGGCGATGGGTGCGGCGGCCGCCGGCGGCACCTTGATAGCTTGCCCACAGGAGCACTTACCCGTGGCGCCAGCCCGTTCGTCGGGCACGGTGTGCTGCTTGCCGCAGGCGGGGCAGGAGAACTTGATGGACACCAGACACCTCCCAGACGGCGTTGACCTCGCAGTTACGCCATTGTGACATGCGGCCGGACCCGGCGCCAGGGGTGGCCGCCGGCCGGGCGCACAGCAGGAGCGGGGCCGCCGGCCTCTAACTGCCACCCGCAGGAGTCAGACTCGTGGCGCTCCGACGTGGCTGGGTCCTGCTCGCCTTGGTCACCCGGGCCGGCGCGGCGGCGGTCAGCATCGCGACTTTCGATCCTGCCGAACCGTTCGGCGAGCGCTGGGCGGCGCAAGGCCAGCTCACCGCTCGGCGGGTCGAGCTGCCGCGACCGGCTCCGGCTGGCGGCGGGCCGAGCGGTCCGTGCGTCGAACTGCGGGCCGCAGCGCAGCCGGTCTTCATGACGAAGCGCGGCGTGGTGCCGGCCGACTGGCTTCGAGGCCGCCTGGCAAGCCGAGTGTCAACGGATCGCCGGCGGCGGTGAGTTGTAGGCTGGGGCCTTAGGCAAGGCTGGCGACGGTGCCTTGTTTGGCGATGGCCAGCACGTCGACCTGGGCGGCGATATGCTGCGCGGCCCACGCTTCGCGCATCGCCGTGGCGACTGCAGCGGCCCGCGCGGGACCTTCGACGAGGGCCAGCAGGCTGGGGCCGGAGCCGCTCAGCACCGCGCCCAGGGCGCCGGCAGCCAACGCGGCGTCCAGCACCGCGGTGCTGCCCGGCACCAGCGGCAGGCGGTACGGCTGGTGGATCCGGTCGCGCATCGCCAGGCCCAGCAGGTCATGGCGGCCGGCCGCCAGGGCCGTCACCAGCAGCGCGGCGCGGCCGACGTTGTAGGCGGCGTCCGGGCGCTCGTAGTGCGCTGGCAGGGCCTGCCGCGCGACGGCCGTCGGGAGTTGCTGGTCGGGCGTGGTGACCACGGCGCACAGCTCCGGGCTGTGCGGCACACGCAAGGCGTGGACTTCACCGCCCTCCACGACCGCCACCACCAGCCCACCCAGCAGGCACGGGATGACGTTGTCGGGGTGGTGTTCCAGCTCGACACAGAACCGCATCAGGGCCGATTCGTCGAACGGGTGGCCGCACAACGCGTTGGCCGCCACCAGCCCGCCGACCTTGGCGGTGGCGCTGCTGCCCAGCCCGCTGCAGAGCGGTACTCGATTGACCAGTTGCAGCCGACAGCCGCGGGGCGCGCCGGGGACCTGCTGGAAGAGGTGGCGCATCGCCACCGCCACCAGGTTGCCGGAGTTGGCCGGCAACTGCCCGGCGCCGGCGCCGCTAACGGTAACCTCCCAACGGGCCTCCGGCAGCGCCTCGGCGACGATGCTGTTGCGCAACTCCAGCGCCAGGCCCAGGCAATCGAAGCCCGGGCCCAGGTTGGCCGAGGTCGCCGGCACCTCCACCCGCACGATCATCGAGCTACTCCCGCAGCGCCGCGCCGCACTGCTCCCGGACTGCCGTCACCACCGCGGCCATGCACTCGTCCACTTCGCCATCGGTCAGCGTGCGCTGCGGATGGCGGAAGCGCAGGTTGTACGCCAGCGACCGCGTTCCTGCCGGCAGACCCTTGCCACGATAGACGTCAAACAGGCGCAGCTCTTCGAGCCACGAGCCGGCGGCGCTGGTGAGCACCGCGGCGACCGCCGTCGAGGGCACCTCCAGCGGCACCGTCAGCGCGATATCGCGGAGCGCCGCGGGCTGGCGGGGCAGCGCGCTGAAGACACGCCGCGTGTCGGCCTGCTGCAGCAGCCAGCCGAGGTTGACCTCGAACAGCATCAGCGGCTCGCGGATGTCGTACCGCTGACGGACCTCAACGGCGACCTCGCCGAAGACTCCGACCAGTTGGTCGCCGTGCCACCAGGCGCCAGCGCGCCCTGGCTCGAAGACCGCCTCGGGCCGCGGCTCGACGCGCAGGCCGCTGATCCGGAGCTCGGTCAGGACCAGCTCGACGATCCCCTTTGCCTCGAACAGCAGCTCCTCGGCCGTCGGCGGGGTCGTGTTCCAACCTCCGCAGACCGCGCGGCCGAGCAGCGCGCCGCCCAACGTGCGCTCCTCGGTGCAGGGCAGCGGCAGGCTGCTGGCGGTCTGGCCGGTGCTGACCCGCGACGCCGCGCGGGCCTGCTGGTCGGTCACCGTGACGTCCAGCCCGGCGTAGGTGCGGCCGACTTCGAACAGGCGGACCGGCTCGGTGTGCTGCGCCTGGTTGCGGCTGACCACTTCCAGCAGGCTCGGGAGCAGGCTCCACCGCAGCATCGCGAACTCGGCACTGAGGGCGTTCTGCAGCACCAGCGCCCCGATCTCAAGCGGATCGGCGACCAGCCCAGCCTTGGCCATCGCCGGGGCGCTGGTCAGGCTGAAGGTCTGCACCTCGTTCAGCCCGGCGCCCAGCAGCAACTCGCGGACCCGCCGTTCGAGCCGCTGCGAATCCGTCAGCCCGCCCGCCGACTGCGTCGCCGGGGGCGGCGTCAGGGGCAGGTTCTGGTAGCCGTGCAGCCGGGCGACCTCCTCGATCAGGTCCACCTCGCGCTCGATGTCCGGTCGCCGCGTCGGGACCAGCACCTGCAAGATGCCGTCGGCCTCGCCGACCTCGAAGCCCAGCGCGCGCAGGTAGCCCGCCATCTGGGCACTGCTCAGCGCCGCGCCCAGGAAGCTGTTGCAGCGCCGCACCCGCAGCGTGATCGGCCGCGGCGCCAGGGCGGCGGCCTTGACATCGATCACGCCGCTGGCGACGGTGCCGCCGGCGCATTCGGCCAGCAGTTGCGCGGCGCGGTCCAACGCCAAGAGTGGCAGGTTCGGGTCGACCGTTCGGGCAAAGCGGTATGAGCTCTCGCTCTCCAGCCCCAGCCGCCGGGCGGTGCGGCGGATGTTTGGGCCGTAGAAGTGCGCTGCCTCCAGCACCACGTCGCGGGTCGCGGAGCTGCACTCGCTGTCGAGGCCACCCATCACGCCGGCCAAGGCCACGGGTTCGTGGCCGTCGGTGATCAGGAGCTGCTCGCGAGTCAGGTGCCGCTTCTGGCCATCCAGGGTGACCATCAGCTCGCCCTCTGTCGCCCGGCGGACCACCACCGTGTCACCCAACTTGGCCGCATCGAAGGCGTGCAGCGGCTGTCCGAGCTCGAACATGACGTAGTTGGTGACGTCCACCAGCACGTCGATCGGCCGCTGCCCCATTGCCACCAAGCGGTCCTGCAGCCATTGCGGCGACGGCCCGGGCGTCAGCCCGGTGACCAGCCGCGCGGCGTACCGCGGACACAGCTCGGGGTCCTCGACCCGCACGGTCAGCCGGTCGGCGATCCGGACCGCCGGGTCCTCGGCGACTTGTGGCGCCGGCAGCCGGACCGTGCGGCCGGTTGCCGCGGCCACTTCGCGGGCCATCCCGAGCAGCGACAGCAGGTCGCCGCGGTTCGGGGTGATCTCGGTCACCAGCAGATCGCCGCCGAGGCCCGGAGCGGTGAGCTGCTCCTCGACCCCAACGCCGAGGTCGATCAGCAACTCGGCCAGCTCGTCGGCGGAGCGGTCGAGGTCGACATAGTCAGTCAGCCACTTGAGCGGAACGCGCATGGTCTGTTCTCCGGCGGCTGCCTAGAACTGCCCGCTGAAACGCAGGTCGTTTTCGAAGAAGAGCCGAATGTCGTCGATGCCGTACTTCAGGATCGCCAGTCGTTCGAGCCCGACTCCGAAGGCAAACCCCGTGTACTCCTCGCTGTCGTACCCGACGTTGGCGAGCACCTGGGGATCGACCATCCCACAGCCCAGGATTTCCAGCCAACGGCCGGCGGGATCTTTCGGATCCGTGCAGATCCCGTTCGGTCCGCGCCAGATGCCCATCTGGGCGCTGGGCTCGGTGAACGGGAAGTAGTCCGGCGTGAAGCGCGCGATCACACCTTCGCCAAACAACCCGCGCGCCAGGGCGTAGAGGATGCCCTTCAGATCGGCGAAGCTGACGCCGCGGTCGACCAGCAGGCCTTCGACCTGGTGGAAGGTGTGCGAGTGCGTCGAATCGACGGCGTCGCGGCGGTAGACCCGACCGGGCGCGATGATCCGCACCGGCGGCTCGTGGGTCTCCATGTAGCGCACCTGCACCGCAGAGGTCTCGGTCCGCAGCACGACGTCCTGGTTGATGTAGAAGCTGTCCCGATCGTCGCGCGCCGGGTGGTCTTCCGGAATCGCCAAGGCCGTGAAGTTGTAGTAGGAGAGCTCGACCTCCGGCCCGTCGACGACCTGGAAGCCGAAGCCGGCAAAGATGTCGACCAGCTCGTGCAACACCAGCGTCAGGGGATGCCGGCGACCGGGCGTCGGCACCCGGCCTGGCAGGCTCAGGTCGAGGCTGGTGGCGGCCCGGGCGGCCTCGCGGGCGGTCGCCTCGAAGGCCAGTCGGCGGCTGCTGAGCGCCTCTTCGACGCCCTGCCGGAGGCGGTTGGCAAGCTGTCCCACGAGACGCTTCTGGTCGGCGGGCACGTCCCGCATGTTGGGCAGGCCGAGGGTCACGGCGCCCTTCTTGCCGACCAGCTTGATGCGCACCTCTTCCAGCGACGCCAGATCGGTCGCCGCCGCAATCGCGGCCAACGCCTCCGCCTCGAGGCGAAGCAGGGTCTCTTCCACGATGCCACCTCCGGGGGACGCCCCCAAACAACAAAGCGCCGCGGCTCTCGCAGGACGAAAGCCGTGACGCCTCCGCGGTACCACCCGCGTTGCTGCCGAAGCAGCCACTTGCTGGCTCGCTATCGGGAGCCACCCGCCGCCGGGCTCGGGAGGGAACTTCGGCCACCGGGCGCAGGGGTCGGCTCGCAGTCGGGGCCGACCTCCCTGGACCTGCGCAGGTTCCGGGGCTTACTCAATCTCCGTCGCTGCCCGCGGGCAGACCATGTTGTCGAACCAGTTCGTACAGCGCCAGGCTGCCGGCGACCGCCGCGTTGAGCGACTCCGCCCCAGCGGCCATCGGCAGGCAGCGAGTCGGCCAGACCGCCCACTCCGGCCCCGCGCCGTGGCCCTCGTTGCCCACCACCAACGCCAGCGTCGGTGGCAGCGCCGCACCGTAGAGCGACGGCCCGCCGGCGGCCAGCACCAGCACCGCCCGGCCATCGCGCTGCAGCCAGTCTACCACGTCCGGCGCTTTCGCGCACCACCAGGGCACCCGTACCACCGCGCCAGCACTGGCCCGGACGACCTTCGGCGAGAGCGGGTCGGCGCAACCACCGGCCAGCACCAGCCCGGCCCCAGCGGCATCGGCGGTGCGCAGCAAGGTCCCCACGTTGCCCGGATCGCGGACCTCGGCCAGGACCAGCAGTCGGTCCGGGAGCGCGGCGGGGGTGCTCTGCGCGGGACTGCGGACGATGGCCGCCAGCGGCCCGGGGGTGACGGTCTGGACGATCCCGGCCAGCAGGCCCGCCTCGAGCGGCACCAGCCGCGCCCCACAGCTCGCGGCCAGCGTCAGCACCGCAGCGTCGGCGGCGGGCTCGTGCAGCACGGTCTGCACTGCGGCTCCCGCCTCCAAGACGGTCTGCAGGGCGCGTTGGCCCTCCACCAAAAAGCAGCCCGAGCGCTCCCGGCCACGCCGGTCGAGGAGCGCTCGGGCTTGCTTCAGCAGAGCGTTATGCGGGCTGCGCAACACGCTGCAACGCCGCCTTGGCGATCTCGGCCACGGCCGTGAAGGCGGCCGGGTCGTGGATGGCCAGTTCGGAGAGCTGCTTGCGGTCGATCTCGATCGCGGCCTTCTTGAGCCCGTCGATCAGCCGGCTGTAGCTCAGCCCCGCCAGCCGCGCGGCGGCGTTGATGCGGGTGATCCAAAGCCGGCGCAAGGCCCGCCGACGATTCCGCCGGTCACGGTAGGCGTACTGCCCCGACTTCAGCAACTGCGTCATCGCGGCGCGGTACTGCTTGCTCTTGGCGCCCCAGTAGCCCTTGGCCTGCTTGAGCACCTTCTTGCGGCGCCGAGCGCCGACGATTCCACCTTTGACTCGCATGGTTGGCGCTCTCCTAGCCGGTGATCATCTTGCGGATGTTCGGCGCATCGGCGGGCGAGACTTCCTCGGCCCGGCCAGACGCCCGCTTGCGCGTGCTCGACTTCTTGGTCAGCAGGTGCGCGAAGCGACCCTTGCGGCGCACGACTTTGCCGCTCCCGGTGAGCTTGAACCGCTTCTTGGCGGCGTTGCGAGTCTTGCCAGTCTTACCCACGTCGCTTGCTCCTTCCTCGCGCCGTGCGGCGCGGCACCACTGGACAGGCGGACATGGGTGCCTGCCAGCGGTCTCCCGATCTTCAGCTCGCGCTGTCGGCCGGGTCGGGCTCCGCGCTGGGAGCCACACTGCTCTCCGCCGGCGGCGGCGGATCGACGACGTCATCGTCGTCGTCGTCATCCTGGTCCAAGGCGCCGCTGGCCTCATCGGCGGCCAGCGCGGCCTGGTCGGCCTCGGTCATCGCCGTGCCGATGATCTCGGCCAGCGGCGCGAAGGTCATGAACATCCGCTTGCCTTCGAGCACGGCCTGCTGCTCGATCTCGCCGATGTTCTCGAGCGCCGTCGCCAAGCGGTCAAGCATCTGCTGCCCGAGTTCGCGGTGCGTGATCTCGCGGCCTCGGAAGCGCAACTCGATGCGCACCTTGTGACCGTCGCGCATGAACGACTCGGCCTTGCGGCGGATCACCTGGAAGTCGCCGACGCCGGTCGAGGGTCGCAGCCGCAAGCCCTTGACCTCGCCGACCTTCTGCTTCCGGCGCTGGTCCCGCTCGCGCTGCTTCTGCTCGTACCGGAAGCGGCCCCAGTCCATGATCCGGCAGACCGGCGGATCGGCGTCCGGCGCCACCTCGATCAGGTCGAGGCCGGCGTCATAGGCCGCATCCAGGGCATCACGGAGACGCAGGACCCCCATCTGGTTGCCCTCTTCTCCGATCAGGCGCACTTCGTGTGCACGAATCTCGTTGTTCCGGCGCGGTCGCCGCTCGGGCGCTTCCGGACGCACTTGCCTTCGTCTGATGGCCGGTTCCTCCTGATGGGCGCCTGCCCATCGGCACCATTATAGCGGCGGGAACTGCGCGGCGGGTGCGATTTCGGCGAGGAATCCGGCAACCGGCACCACGCCACGGTCGATCATCCCGCGGGCGCGCACGGCGACCGTCCCGGCCTCCGCTTCACGTCCGCCGCACACCAACATAAAGGGCACCTTCTTGGCCTCTGCCAAGGCGATCTTGGCCTGCATTCGTTCGGCCGAGGCGTCCACGGTGACGCGCAGCCCGGCGGCTCGCAACTGCGTCGCCACGCTCTGGGCGTACTCGGTGAAGCGCTCGCCGACCGGGATCACACGGACCTGTTCGGGCGCCAGCCAGAGCGGGAAGGCCCCGGCGGTGTGCTCGATCAGGATCCCCAGGAAGCGCTCCAAGCTGCCCAGCAGCGCGCGATGCACCATCACCGGCCGCTGCCGCTGGTCGGCCGCGTCGATGTAGGCCAGGTCAAAGCGCTGCGGCAACTGAAAGTCGAGCTGGCAGGTGCCGAGCTGGTGCCGCCGGTGCAGCGCGTCGGAGACCATGAAGTCGATCTTCGGGCCGTAGAACGCACCTTCGCCAGCCGCCACCGTGAACTCGACGCCGCGGGCCCGCAGGGCCTGGTCCAAGCGCTGCTCGGCCTCGGTCCATTCTGCAGCCGTGCCGACCGCCTTGGCGGGTCGGGTGCTCAGATCGATGTGCACATCGCTGAAGCCGAAGAGCTGGTAGACCTCCAGCAGCATGTCGATGAAGGCTCCGACCTCGGCCTCGATCTGGTCGGCGCGGCAGAAGATGTGGGCGTCGTCCTGACAGAACGAGCGGACCCGGGTCAAGCCGGCGGTGACCCCCGACGCCTCGTAGCGGTGCAGCCTCCCGAAGTCGGCGTAGCGTACCGGCAGCTCACGGTAGCTGTGCAGCCGCGAGCCGTACATCAGACAATGCGCCGGGCAGTTCATCGGCTTGACGGCGTACTGCTGGCCGTCCAGTTCGACGAAGTACATGTTCTCGGCGTAGTTGTCCATGTGGCCCGAGGTCTGCCACAAGCTGACGTCCATCACCTGCGGAGTGATCACCTCGTCGTAGCCGTACTTGCCATACTGCGCGCGGATCAGGTCGACCAGTTTGGTGTAGAGGTGCGCCCCCGCCGGGAAGAAGAACGGCGAGGCCGGCGCGACATCGTGGAACCAGAACAGGTCCAGCTCGCGCCCGAGTTTGCGGTGATCGCGCTTCTCGGCCTCTTCGCGCAGCCGCAGCCACTCGTTGAGTTCCTTGGCGTCGGGGAACGAGATGCCGTAGATCCGTTGCAGCATCTTGTTGTTGCTGTCGCCGCGCCAGTAGGCCCCGGAGCTGGTGAGCAGCTTGACCTGCCCGATCCGCCCGGTGCTCGGAACGTGTGGCCCGCGGCAGAGATCCCGCCAGGGGGTCGCGGCCTGGTTCAGGTAGACCGAGACGGTCTCCCCCTCGGGAATCGCGTCCAACAGCTCGATCTTGTAGGGCTCGCCGAGCTCGGTGAACATCGCCCGCGCCTCGTCGCGCGAGCACTTCAGACGCTCGATCGGCTGGTCTTCGGCGATGATCCGGCGCATCTCGTCTTCGATCTGCGCCAGCACCTCCGGCGTGAACGGCTGCGGGGTGTCGAAGTCGTAGTAGAAGCGGCCGTCTTCCAGCGCCGGACCGATGGTCACCTTGACCTCGGGCAGCAGCCGCTGCACGGCCTGGGCCAGGATGTGCGCGGTGCTGTGGCGGTAGACCAGCTTGCCCTCGGCGTCGCGCCAGGTCAAGAAGGTGACCGCCGCGCTGCGCTCCAGGACGGTGTCGAGGCCGACCAGTTGGCCGTCCACCTTGGCGGCCAGCGCGGCCTGGGCCAGCCGCGGCCCGATGGCTGCGGCGACCGTCGTCAGGGCCACTCCCCGGTCAAAGGACAAGGCGGAGCCGTCGGGTAACGAGACAGTGATCGAGGCCATCGCAGCCATCCTCCTTTCCGGGCGGACCCGAGAAATGACACACCCTCCGACGACGCTCGGAGGGTGCCTGAGGCCACGATGCTGTCGCGCGACCGGACCACCGACCTCCCGCCGTCGGGCGCGCGGACTCCCCGCGCCAGTAGTCCAGGATAGCACGGAGTCAGTTGGGCGGCAACACTCTGAATCTGCTGCGCGCCCCTAGATCCAGAGCTCGCTGAGGTGCTCCACGGTCCATTCGACGGTGCGCTCGTCGAGCCGTTTGACCGCCGGGTTGCGCCCCAGGTAGCCGTCGACACTGCAGTCGGGCAGCACCCGGCTCTCCATGGTGTACGGCCCCGCCAGCACCGCCGGCGCGATGTCGTGGCGCCGGCGCACCGCCAAGGCCACGGCGGCGCGGATCTCGGAGCGCACCTGGGCCACCGGGCGGTGCAGCGCCAACTCGATGCCCAGCCCCACCTTGGTGTCGACGGTGACGATCTCCGGCACCAGCGCCCGTGCCTCGGCCGAGGCCTGGTCGTCGCCCGCCAGAAAGACGGTCGGCACGCCGTAGGCCCCGGCCAGATAGGCCCGGCAGCCGAACTCGCCGAGCCGCTGGCCGTTGATCTGGTAATACTCGACGGTCTTCGAGCTGTAGGTGTGGCAGAGCGGCGCGTTGGGGGTGCCAGCCATGGCATGCTGGCCGATGAAGATCTGCGCGTCGTAACTCTCGTCGAGGGTGTAGGGCGCCCGGATCCCGCGGCCGTGGGCCAGCAGCCAGGCCTGCGGGTGGAACTGCGCGTTGTCGATGCCGCCCGAGCCGTGGCCGTCCCAGACCACCACGGTCGCCGCCGGGTCGACATCCAAGACGCCATCGACGGCCGCGTTGACCTCGGCGGTCAACATCGTCATCGCGAACTGCTTGGCCGGCGTCAGCTCACTGACCCGGGTCTGTTCCCAGCGGTTGACCTGGCAGGGGCCCTCCAGGTCGGTCATCACGAAGACCTTCATCGCACCGCTCCCAGTTGGCCGGTTCGCCAGCCGGTCGCGGCCTCCTGCCGGCCAGCGCGGCTCAGTACATGCTCGGCTTCGGCTCGAACAGCGCACTGACCGACTCGCCGTGGTGGATCCGGCGGATCGCTTCGGCCAGCAGCGGCGCCACCGAGAGGACCTTGATCTTCTCGATGTTGGCGCCCTCGCGCAGGGGCACTGTGTCGGTGACCACCAACTCGCTGACTTCGGGCCGGGTCAGCCGCTCCAGGGCGTTGCCGGTCAACAGCGGATGAGTCACCGCAATCCGGATGTCGGGCTGGGCGCCGTTCGCCAGCAAGGCATCGATCCCGGCGACCAGCGTCCCGCCGGTCGAGACGATGTCCTCGAAGATGATCGGTCGCAGGCCCTTCAACTCGCCAGCGATGTGGGTCACCTCGGCGACCTGATGCCGCGGCCGGTGCTTGTGCAGCACGGCCATCGGCAGGTCCAGCAGGTTGGCCAGCTTCTCGGCCGCTTTGGCGCGGCCGGTGTCGGGCGCCACCACGATGCTCTCGGTGAGGTCGCAACTGCGGAAGTAGTCGGCGACCATCGAGAGCGCCGTGAGGTGGTCGCTGGGGATGCTGAAGAAGCCCTGAATCGCGCCGGCGTGGAGGTCGATGGTGACCAGCCGATGCGCTCCCGCGACCTCGATCATGTCGGCCACCAGACGGGCGGTGATCGGTTCGCGGGCGGCGTCTTTCTTCTCTTGGCGGGCGTAGCCGTAGTACGGCACGACCGCCGTGATGCGCTCCGCCGAGGCGCGCTTGAGGGCGTCGATGATGATCAACAGCTCCATCAGGTTGTCGTTGACCGGCGGCCCGGTAGGCTGGATCACGAAGACATCGGCCCCGCGGAGATTCTCTTCGGACTGCACGAAGATCTCGCCGTCGGTGAACTTCTTGGTGGTCCAGCGGCAGAGCGGCTGCCGCAGATACTCGGCAATCGCCTGACACAGCCGCGGGTTGGAGGTCCCGGCAACCAGTTTGTAGCCCACGTAGCGCCCCGGCATCTGGGTTCTCTCAGCGGGCCTGAGGATACCCTGCGGCTGGACCGCCGTCAAGCGCGCAGGGGCGGCGCGTGGGGCGTCGAAGCTCCGACCGGAGGACGGCAGCATGGCCTTGGGATGGGGTATCAGCGGCACCGGTGACATCATCCGGAAGGCCGTCGCACCGGCGATCTGCGCCCACGACGGCAGCCGGCTGGTTAGCTTCTACAGCCGCACCGCGGCCCGGGCGACGCAGTTGGCAAGCGATTTCGGCGCCTGCCGGGCGACCGCCGACTTTGACGCGCTGCTGAGCGACCCGCAGGTCGACATCGTCTATGTCGGCGGCGAGGTGGCGCGGCACGCCCCGGAGACCATCGCCGCGGCGGCGGCCGGCAAGCATGTGCTGGTCGAGAAGCCGATGGCCCTGACCGCTGCCGAGGGTCGCCAGATGATTGAAGCCTGTGCCCACGCCGGGGTGCAGTTGGCGGTGGCCTACTATCGGCGCTACTACCCCCTGGCGCAGCGGCTGCAGGGGCTGGTGGCCGAGGGCGCCATCGGCACGCCGTTGCAGGCGACCATCGACATGGCCAGCTACTACAATCCCGCGCCAGACGACCCGAAGTACTGGCGCGTCGCGGCGGCCGGCGGTGGTGGGGCCTTGCAAGACATCGGCAGCCACCGCCTGGACGTGCTCTGCTGGCTGCTCGGCGAGCCGGCGCAAGTGGCTGGGTTCACCGGCCATCGCGTGCTCGACTATCAGGCGCCCGACACCGAGACGCTGCTGGCGCGGTTCGTCAACGGGACGCACGCCACCTGTCGCTGCACTTGGGGCGCGGGCGCCAATGTCGACACCTTCTGCGTGACCGGCTCAGCCGGCGCGTTGCAGGTCGGCGCGTTCGAGGATCCCAGTTTTGTGCTGCGGCGGCGCGGGCAGCCGGACCAGGTGATCGAGGTTCCGGCGGTGGCCGCGAACCGCCACTTCCCGTTGATCGAGGATGTCGCCACGCGGTTGCTGGCCGGGCAGGCGGTGCGCCACGACGGGCGCGCCGGCTGGCAGGCGACGCGGCTGATCGATGGCTGCTACCGCTCCCAAGCCAGTGGGCTGGTGATCGCGGTGTAGGTTGGCAGGAGATGGCGGATGGCAGCGTTGACGATTCGCGCGGTGCGGTGCATCCTGACCGCCCCCGGACCCAGCAAGCTCAGCCCCGGTGGCGGCGCGCTGCAACGGCGGCTGATTGTGGTGAAGGTCGAGACCAGCGAGCCGGGGCTCTACGGCCTCGGCTGCGCCACCTTCACGCAGCGCCACCGCGCCGTGCAGACGGTCGTCGAGGAGTACCTGGCGCCGTTGCTGATCGGCCGTGATCCACGCCAGATCGAAGACCTCTGGCAGACGCTGCACGTCAACGCCTACTGGCGCCACGGGCCGGTCGTCAACAACGCCATGTCGGGGGTCGATCAGGCGCTCTGGGACATCCTCGGAAAACTGGCCGGGCTGCCGGTCTACCAGTTGCTCGGCGGGCAGTGCCGCGCCGGAGCCGCGGTTTACCGCCACGCCGACGGCCGCGACCCGGTCGAGGTCGAGGACAACGTGCGGCGCTTCGTCGAGCAGGGCGTGCGGTATGTGCGGGCGCAGATGGGCGGTTACGGCGGCCGGGCCGCGCTCCCGGCCGGGCCGCAGGGCAAGCCGGCGGGACACTACTACGACCCCGACGCTTACGCCACCAGCGTGCCGCGGCTCTTTGCGCATCTCCGCGACAAGCTCGGTGACGAGGTGCAGTTGCTGCACGACGTCCACGAGCGGCTGGTGCCCATCACCGCCGTGCGCCTGGCGAAGGAGCTGGAACCGTTCCGGCTGTTCTTCCTGGAGGACCTCCTGCCGCCGGAGCAGCTCGAGTGGTTTCAGATGGTCCGCCAGCAGTGCAGCACGCCGCTGGCGATGGGCGAGCTGTTCGTCAGCCCGCTGGAATGGCGCCCACTGGTCAGCGGCCGGTTGATCGACTTCATCCGCTGCCACCTCTCCGACCTCGGCGGGCTGACCCCGGCGCGGAAGCTGGCGACGGTCTGCGAGACCTTCGGCATCCGCACCGCCTGGCACGGGCCGGGGGACGTCTCGCCGATCGGCCACGCCGTCAACATTCACCTCGACCTGGCCGCGCCGAACTTCGGGGTGCAGGAGTGGGCCGGCTTCAACGAGGTCGAGCTGGAGATGTTCCCGGGCTGCCCCGAACTGCGGGATGGCTACGTCTATTTGAGCGACCGGCCGGGCCTGGGGATCGACTTCAACGAGGAGCTGGCGGCCCGCTATCCGTGCCCCGACGGCGTGCTGGAGTGGACCCAGACCCGCCTGCCCGACGGCACGGCCGTGGCGCCCTGAGCGGAGGACGCGATGCTCTGGTCACCGGTGGGTGTGCTGCTGCTGGCGGCCGGCAATCTGGTGGTTGACGGCGACTTCGAGCGAGCCGACCTGAAGCTGCTGCCGGCGAGCGACCCGGTTGGCGTTTGGCAGCAGATCCGGCCGGCGGACTCCGGGGCCAGCTTCACCCTGGAGGCCGGCGCCGGGCGGCAGGGCTCACGGGCGATCCGCTACCAGAAGGCCAGCGCCGGCAACTCCAACAGCCACCTCGACCAGCTCGTGCCGGTGCAGCCGGAGACCTTCTACGAGGTCCGTGCCTGGGTCCGCGGCGACGGCAAGCTGCAGCCGGTGTGCAGCGTCGCGACGCGCCACTGGCGGCAGTTGGTGGTCCACGCCGTGCCGCCGTCGACCGACTGGCAGGAGGTGCGGCTAGTGGTCCACAGCGGCGCCGAGAGCGTGCTGCGGCTGGAGTGGTTCGGGGGCAGCGACGGCCAGCTCTACCGTGGTGTCGCCGGCCAGAGCTGGCTCGACGACGTCAGCGTGGTGGCACTGGCGGAGGCCTCGCCGGTGCTGCAGCAGGCCTTTGCGGTGAGCCGGCCGCAGGCCGCCGCACTGGTCGACCCGGCCAAGGTACAGCCCGGCGCGATCGGCCCCGCGGCGCCGCTGCGACCGATCCGCCGCCGCGACGGCGTGCTGGTCTACCCCGACGGCAGCGAAGTGGCCCTGTGGGGCGTCAACCTGCAGACCGCGCTGTCGTGGGAGTGGCAGGGCCGCCTGCGGCCTGCGGGCGTGCCGTTGACGGCCGAGGCGCTGCAGGGCGTCACCGACCGCAACCTGGCCGACCTGCGGCTGCTGGGCCTCAACCTGCTGCGGCTGCACCTGCTGCCGGCCGACTTCAGCGGCCCCGACGGCGCGCTGCGCGACAGTGTCTACCTCGACGCCCTGGACCATCTGCTGGCGCGCTGCAACGAACAGGGGCTGTACGTCTATCTGACGCTGGTCAACGAGATGAACACGCGGTTCCAGGAGGACAGCTTCATGCTGCGCTCCAGCCGCGAGCAGTGGGTCTGCGACCCGGCCTTCAGTGCGCCGATGGCACGCTACACGCAGGGCCTGCTGCAACACGTCAACCGCTACACCCAGCGCGCCTACCGCGACGAGCCCTGCCTGGCGCTGCTGGAGCTGATCAACGAGCCCGCCTATCCGGACTACGCCCAGTTGGCCGCGCAGCCCGAGCTGGCTGGCTGTCGGGCGGCGTTTGAGGCCTGGCAGCGGCAGCAGGCACCCGCGGACCCGCCGGCCAGTGTCTACGCCGCCTGGCGCTACCAACGGACGAAGCAGTTCCTGACCGAGCAGGTCGCCGCCGTGCGTGCCGCCGGGGCGACGCAACCGGTCTTCTGGAACTGCAACTGGCCCAACATGATCCGGGGCCGCGAGGAGGTCTTCCAGGCCATCGCCGAGAGCCCCGTCGACGGGGTCAGCTTCTGCCTCTACCCCGGCCAGTCCGATCTGCCGAACCCCTTTTGGGCCCACCCGACCGAGCTCTCCGACCGCGACTACCTGCCCTACGTGACCAAGGTCGGCGCCGAGTACGAGCAACTGCGCTGGCTGCTGGGCCAGCGCTTCGCCGGCAAAGCCAAGGCGGTCTACGAGTTCGAGACGATGTACCAGCAGTCGCGCTATCTCTACCCGGCGATGGCCCGGCAGTTTCGCGCACTTGGCGCCCAGGCTGCGACGATGTGGCAGTACACTCTCAGCCCGGTCGCCGAGTTCCACGGCGGCTCGCACTACCTCAACGTCGCCACCACCCCCGAGAAGGCGGTGAGCTTCCGGATCGCCGGCGAAGTGTTCGGCGCGACGCCCCGCCTGGCGGCCTTTCCGGCGGTGCACGAGCAGCAACTGGGAGAACGCGGCTGGGTCAGCTCCCAGGCCCACAACACGGCGCTCTGGCGACACGACGGGCAGTTCCTGCACGCCGGCCCGGTGGATTGGTGTCCGCTGCCGCTGGATGGCCCGCTGACGCGGATCGTCGGCGTCGGCAGTTCGCCCTACGTGGAGTACGCCGGCGCCGCGCTGTACAGCCTGGAAATCGAGCCACAGACGGCCACCTTGACCGTGCTGCCCACACCGCGCTTCACGCGGCCGCTCTGGCAGCGCGCCACCGGGCAGCGGCTCTGCACCCTCGACGGCGAGGTCGCCGAGCGGTTCGTCGCCAAGCTGCCCGGCTGGGCTGGCCTGGCCCGCGTGCAGCGGATCGATGGCGAGCAAGCGGTTGACGTGCCGCTGGACGCGGCGGGCGGGTTCCCGGCGCGAGCTGGCAGCTACCGCCTGTTGCGCCGCTGAGAGGAGCTTCGGATGGACCGTCGGACTTTCCTAGGCACCTGCGGCGCCAGCGCCGCGCTGGCCGCGGGAGCGGCGCGGGCCCAGGCGCCGGCGCGGCCGCCGAACATCGTGCTGTTCTACGCCGACGACCTGGACTTCGACGAGGTGCCCGGCTGGGACATGCTGCGGGTACCCTGTTACACCGCCGCGGCGCACGCCAAGGACCCCGCCGTAGCGCCGCCGAAGCTGCACCTGCCGCACTTCGAGCGGCTGCTGCGCGAGGGCCAGGCGATGGATCGCTGCTACATCAGCAGTCCCGTCTGCACGCCGGCGAGGTACAGCATCCTGACCGGTCGGCAGGCGCAACGCAGCACCTGGTTCCGGCGCAGCAACCCCGACAGCGGGCCGGCCAACATCATGTGGAACACCCACCTCGACGCCAGCGAGAGCAACATTGCCAAGGCGTTGGGCGCGCTGGGCTATCGCACCGGCATCGTTGGCAAGTGGCACAACGGCCTGCCCGGCGGCGAGGTCCGTGGTGTCGCCGAGCTGACCGACCCGCGCGACCCGCGGGTCACCGCCGCTTGCCAGGAGGCCCAGGCCAGACGGGCGAGGTACCTCACGACGCAGATCGGCTGGACTTGGGCCGCGCGCATCCATCATGGCAACAAGGAAGAGGAGAAGATCCCGGCCGCGCTCAAGGTGCATAACCTGGGCTGGCTGGCCGACGGAGCGGTCGAGTTCCTGACCCAGCGGGACCCGCGACCATTCTTCCTCTACCTGCCGGTGACCATCCCCCACGCGCAGTACTTCCCCGGCCTGCTGAAGGACGATCCCTGCGCCTCGGTCGGCGGCTGGCTCGCCGCCGAGCCCCACAGCACGCCGCCCAAGTCGACGGTCGCAGCGCGCGCCACGGCGGCCGGGGTGGCACCCCGCAACCACGCCGGTACCTGGCTCGACGATTGCCTCGGCGCGGTGCTGCGAACTCTCGACGAGACCGGCCAGGCCGAGCACACCGTGGTGGTCGTGATCGGCGACCACCAGAGCCGCGGCAAGTACACCTGTACCGAGGCGGCGCGGACGCCGGCCGTGGTGCGCTGGCCGGGGCGCGTCGCCCCCGGCTCGCGCAACGCCACGCTGATGGCCAACCTGGACCTGCCGGCCACCTTCTGTGAGATCGCCGGCGGGCAGGCGCCCGAGGACATGCGCACCGACGGTCGCAGCCTGGTGGAGAGCTGGACCACCGGCCGAACGCCAGCGGGCTGGCGTAGCGAGCTGTTGCTGAGCATCACCACCTGCCGGGCGGTGGTCTCGGAACGCTGGAAGTACATCGCCGGCCGACCCGACGAGGCGATCCGCGGCAAGTTGCAGGCCGATGCGGCGGCCGCCCAGGCGGCCGGGCGGGCGCGGACGATCGACTGGTCGGGCCATGCCACCGACCGCCCGCGCGCCGATGGCGGCGGCGTGCGCTACAACGCCGACCTGGACTTCCCGGCCTACTTCGACGCCGACCAGCTCTACGACCTGCAGGCCGACTTCCTGGAGCAGCGCAACCTGGCCGCCGACCCGGCCTACGCCGCGACCCTGCGCCAACAGCAAGAGCTGCTGCGGCACCAGTTGGCGAGCCTGCCGCATCCCTTCGGCGAGTTCAAGACGGCCTGAGCCGCCGCGGGCTACGGGGCTTTGACGCTGTCCTGGGCCACGTGACAGAGCGCGCACCAGGCTTTGGTGTGGCAGTTCAGGCAGAACGACCGCTCGCTGTGGCTGGCCTCGCCGCGGTGGCCGTCGACGTAGTCGGCGGGGTGTGGCATCGTGGTACCGTGACAATCACGGCAACTGCTGGCGGTGTGGCAGCGTCCACAAACCTGCGGATCGCGCTGCGCCGCGGCGCCGTGCTGCCGGCGGAAGGCCGCGGAGTGGGGCATCGCCAGACCGTGGCAGCCGGCGCACTCGGCCTGCTGGTGGCAGCGCGCACAAACCGCCCGATCGCGCCGCGCCGGCTGGCCGTGGCGACGCTCGAAGTCGGCCGGATGCGGCATCGCCAGCCCGTGGCAGTTCTGGCAGGTTCGGCTGCTGTGGCAAACCGCGCAGCGCTCCGGATCCGCTTCGGCGGCCGGCCCGTGGGCGCGCCGGAAGCCGGCCGGGTGCGGATTGCGCGAGCGGTGACAGGCCTGGCAGTCGCCGGCGGCGTGACACTTGCCACAGAGCCGCTGGTCACTGTGCCCGTGGGTCGCCTTGAAGTCTGGCGGGTGCGGCAACGTCAGGCCATGGCACTGCGTGCAGCCGGCCGGCTCGTGACAAGTGGCGCAGACCTTTGGGGTCTCCTTGGCCAACTGGCCGTGGCGGCTGCCGAAGCCGGCGGGGTGGGGCAGTTCCAGGCCGTGGCAGGACTGGCACCAAGACGCTTCGTGACAAGTGCGGCAGGTGGCCTGCGCCGAAACGTCGCGGCCGTGGTCCCGGGCGAAACTCGGCCGCTGGTGATTCGTCGGCTTAACCCGCTGCATCTCGGCGTGACAGGTGCGGCAGTCGGCACTGGCCTGCCGGCCGTCGTGACAGCGTAGACAGCCGCCGGCGATGCCCAAAGTGTGGGGCGCCGTGCCGGCCGGTAGCGGTTGGTGGTCCCAGGTCCCATGGCACTCGTTGCAGTGCGTGCCCCGCTCGGCGTGCTGGGCGTGGGAGAAGCGGATGCCGCGGGAGCCGTCGCCCGAGAGGGGGTTGTGGCAGTTGAAGCAGGGCAACCCAACGACGCGCGCCCGACCGGCGCCGGCCACGGCCGCGGTCGGCGCGCTGCGCGGTGCGGCCGGCGGCGACGGGCGACTACACCCCGCCGACAGCCCCACCAGAATCGTCGCTGTCAGCAGCAGCCAGCGGTGATGCCGCCGGCTGAGGGCTGTCATCGTGCGCCTCGCTCTGCTCGGCAGCCTCGAGTGCCGCCAACTCCTTGGGGTGATGATGCCGCATCTCGGTGGCGCTGAGGGTGCCGCTCAGCCAGAGGCGGTTCATTGGGAAGACGTCCCGCCGCAGATGGGCGTGGTACATGTGCCAGATGGCGATCGAAAGGGCTGCCAGAACCGCCTCATAGCCATGCACGACCTTCGCCAGGTCGATGCCCAGGGCGGTCACCCAGCCTGCCGCGCCGACCGGGAACCAGAGGATGAAGCCCGTCGCGACCATCACGACGCTGCCCCAGACCACGGCCCAGTACTCGAACTTCTCGATGAAGTTGTAGCGGCCGTAGCGCGGTTCGGGCGCCCGGGGATCGAAGAGCCAGCGGAAGGTGTCCCGGACCTCGACGAGATCCTCGCGGCTGGGCAGCATGGCCGTGCTCAGTTGCCGGCGGCGCCAGCGACCAAGCAGGTAGACGCAGTGCCAGAGGCTGCAGACGATCAGTCCGACGGCGGCGATGCGGTGGACCAGGCCGGCCATGCTGGCGCCGCCGAGGTGTTGCGCCAGCACCTGCGAGGTGGCGCTGCCGGCGTACCGCAGGGGCAGGCCGGTCGCCACCAGCAGGCTGAAGGAGACCATCATCAACTTGTGCTGCCGCACCTGCGAACGATCCCAGCGTTGGTAGCGGCGTTCGCTCATGCGTGGCTCCCCGGCGGGTTCAGCCGGCGGCGGCGGAAGTCGAGCAGCATGTAGCCGAGCATGCCGCCGATGGTGCCGACAATCGCCAGCCGGTAGAACCAGCTCACCCAGAAGACCACGGGCGCGGTGGCCGTGGTGGGGACCTGGTGGCTGAAGGCCTGGGCGAACTGCGGCCCCGCTCCGGGGTGGCAGCTCGGCTGGCCGCAGGTCACGGCCACCCGGGCGGGATTCACCCGCGACAGCGGGTCCTCGTGGCGGCGGATGTCGTGAGTACCATGGCAGGAGGTACAGACCGCCGCCTCGCGGCTGCCAAGCGCGGACTTCTCGCCATGGAAGCTGGTCTCGAAAGTCTGCACGACGTTGGTCTGCGCGTTGAAGCTGGCCATCACCGTGGAGTCCGCATGGCAGCGCGCGCAAGTGGCCGGCACATTGGCCGGATTGGTGGAACTCTCCAGCTCGTCGTGCGGCGTGATGTAGTGGCTGCCATGGCAGTCCTGGCAGAGCGGCACCTGCTGGTCGCCGGTGGCCGCGGTCTGCGCATGCACCGACTGGACGTAATCGGCCGCCTGGCTGCGGTGGCAACGCACGCAGTTGGCCACCGCGCTGCGGGCGGCCAGCGAGCGCTCGCGCAGAATGTCGGGCCACGGCTCCGGCAGGTCGGCCACCGGCGGATCGCCGTGCGGGCCCACCCCGAAACCGGCATGGCACTCCAGACAGCCACGCTTGCCGTGGACACTGCTCGCGAAACGGTTCGCGTCGACGTACCTCGAGCGCACCTGGCCGTCGGGCTCGATCACCGCCAGCTCCCGCGAGCTGTGACAGACCAGACAGCCGGCATCGCCGGTGGCGGCCGCCAGCCGGCTCCCGATCAGTAGCAGCACCGCCAGCGCTCGCCCGCTCATGGCGCCGCCTTCCCGACCGGCGCGGGCACCGCCTCGTGGCAGAGCTTGCAGTAGGCCTCGTCGTGGCACTTCAGACAGCTAGCCGGCTGCTTCTGGCAGGCCTCCTTGTGCTCGGTCGCGAAGTCGGGCGGGTGGGGTAGCGGCACCGCGTGGCAGGTGTCGCAGAAGCTCACCTGGTCATGGCACATGCGGCACTCGTCCTGGTGCCCCTTGGCGTCCCCGCCGTGCTTCAGCTTGAAGCCCGCCCGTCCATGCGATTCCGGCTGCGGGACATCCTCACCGTGGCACTCGCCGCAGCCGGCAGCTTGCGGCAGTTTCAGGAGATGAGGTTCCCGAGAGCCGTGGAAGGCGTGGCACATGTCGCAGGTCAGGGCCCCGTCGGCCAGCGTGTGGTGGCGCTTCGCCGCCGCCTCGGCGGCCAGTGTCTGGTGGCACGGCTGGCAGTCCTGGCCTTCCGGGCGGCGCAGCAGCTTGTCGCGCTCCGACTTGCGGTGCACCGCGTGACATTGGTCACAGGACACCTTCTGGTCGTGCGGACCAGCCCGCCAGAGCGCCGCCGGCACCTGCTCCTGATGGCAGGCCAGGCAGACCCCGTTGGCCTCGGGCGGCGGCAGCGTGCGCCAGCGCACAATCTGCTGCCGCTGGCCAAAGCTGTGTGCGCCACCCGGACCGTGGCAGGCCTCACAGCCCCGTTTCTCCGGAGGCAGGCGCTCTGCCGCCATCGCCTTGCTGTGGTCCAGCGCCGCCCATTGCCGGGCGTAGTCGATGTGGCAGCGCAGACAGACCGCCGTGCCGACATAGGCGGCCGGCGCCGCGCCGGTCTGCGAACCGGCCACCGCGAGCAGCAACATCAGGGGAAGCCCTGCCTGCCAGACTAGACGCATCGTGCGCTCCAGCGCGCTCGGACCGCAGTCGCCGCCCGGGTCAGCCCTGCGGGACGATCGTCTTGTCGAAGAGGTGCCGTCCATCCGGCATGTGGCAGGTGGCGCAAGTGGCCCCGGCCGGCAACGCGTGCTTCTTGGCCTTCACATGCTCTTCGATGCTAGGGACCGTCGTCTTGTGACACTGCAGGCAGGTCTCGTTGATCGGCAAGACCAGTTGGTAGGGCTGTGCGGTGTCGCCATGCGGATCGTGGCACTTCTCGCAGACGACGCCCGCCTGCCAGTGCTTCGGGCTCTGCAGCATCTCCGAGTATTGCTGGTTGCGGCCGGGCTTGGTCGGCCTGGCGTCGGTGAAGACTTCGGCCAGGTCGGTGTTCAGCCGGTAGCCATGTGGGTAGGCCAGCTTGCCGTCCTTGCTGCGACCCAGGCTGTGGCACTGTCCACAGCTCGCCGCCTGCAGCGCCGGCGTGAAGCTGCTCGGTATCGCGATGGTCGACTTGCGGTCTTCTTTCTTGGCGGTGTTGTGCTTGCTGGCCGGGCCGTGACAGCGCTCGCAGCCCACCCCGAACATGCTGTCCTTGAGCTCGCGCGTCTCGGGGTTGAAGCCGGTGGTGTGGCAGCCGAGGCACTCGGTCACGGCATCGACAGGCTCGTGCGGGAGCCACTTCTTGGCATCGACATCCCAGACGCCCGGAAGCACCTTGAGGTCGGCGTCGAGGTAGGCCTGCTCATGCCGGCCCGTGGCAAGGACCAGTGTGATCTTGTCCTTCGTGAACGGGGCGTTGGTGAAGTCGGCTTTGATGACCTCATCGGTCGGCTTCAAGATCGCCCGCGCGTGGGCCGTCTTGGGGTAGGCCGTCACGATTTTGGCATGGTTGGCGCGATGGCAAACGAGGCAGAGGCGGTTCCCGGTGTAGGTCGCCCCATCCACCTGGCTGTGCGCCGCGACGGCCAGCAAGGCCACGGTGGCAGTCACTGCGACGACACGTGTCAGCTTCATCGCGCCCTCCGAAGGCTGTCGCATCTACCGCGCCGACGAGCAGCCTTCGTCCCGTCGCGCAGGTCCGACCAAAGCAGAGCGCGTTCACCCCGCCGCCGACTTCGGACTTCCTCGCGGGAGTCCTCGTCATCCGCTGGTTGGACGACGACGGCGGGGCGAACGTGCCAGGATCAGAAGGGACTGGCGAAGCTGAAGTTCAGGATGTTCGTATCGTAGCGCAGCCCCGGCAGCAGCGTGCTGTCGAGGTCCTGCAACTGGTACGTGAACCGCAGCTCGCGCCCTCCACCCAGGGCGGTGGTGAGGCCAGCGTTGACGTAGTGCTGGTCGGTGTCGTCGCCGTAGTACGATTCGCTGAGGTTGTAATCGGCCCACAGGCGCCATTTCAGCGACGGCTGCCAGGCGATCCCGGCGTGCAGCACCAGGCCGTCGGCATCGAGGCCGGTGAGGGTGGCGCTGCTGACGCTGAGGTCCCGGAAGTAGACGTCTCCCGACAGGGAGACCTGCGGGGTCAGGGCGTAGCTGTAGCCGAGGCCGTAGCTCTGCATCGTCTCGCCGAAGCCGCGCGCTTGCGCCCGGCGGTAGCGGTGCTGGAAGAAGCCGTAGGCCATGCCACTGGGCCCGAGGTTGAGGCTGCCGCGCATCTTCAGCTTGTGCTCGGTGTCCAGGAACAACGGCCGGGCATCCCCGATCAGCGGCGCGGCGCTGTTGTCGAGGTTGTTGACCGTCTTGAACTGGTACTCGCCGCTGACCCGCAGGTTGTGCTTCGTGCGGAAGTCTAGCCGGGTCCAGGCCCGGGTCTCGTGAGGCTTCTCGACCGCGCTCTGGATGGCGTTGTAGCGCTCCAGTTGCTGCCGCTCCAGGCCGCCGCGCCAGGTGATGGTGGTGGACGGCTTCCAGATCAACGACAGCCCGCCACCGAGGCTCTTCGTCACGTAGGCGTTGGCGGTCGGGCCGAGGTCGATGTCGCGGAGGGTGAAGCGCGCCTCGGTCCAGAGGTTCTTGGCCGGCTGGTAGCTGGCCATCGCACCGGCCTGGAACAGCTCACTCCCGGCCAGGCCGGGCTGCCGCAGCAGCGTCCACTGCGCCGCGCCGCCGAACAGCCAGCGGCTGCCCAGCACGGCGTGGTAGCTGATGTCGTACATCTGGGTCTGCGACGGCAGGCGACCAGCGACGCGCTCGCGGAAGGCCAGCGAGTTGGCCTTCAAACCGAGCACGCCCGGGCCGAGCGGCAAGTCGAACGAGCCGCCGAACTCCTCGGTCGAGTAGCTGTAGGCGCCTTCCCGGATCTGCGTCGGATGGTTGACCCGCTCCTGCTTGAACCAGGTGCCGACCCGCGAACCAAGCCCCGGCCGGACCCGCAGGTCGTAGGCCGTGTTGGTCCGCCGGCTGAGCCCCGGCAGCGGCGCCAGCGGTTCGTTGAAGAACATCGCGCGGTCCCAGGTCGCCCGCAGCATCATCGGCAGGGCCGGGTTCCAGAGGGCCACCATGGCGTCCGAGCGTTCGCCCAGGAAGTCGCGGGTCCAGACGTCGATCACGTCGTAACCCTTCGGCGTCCGCAGGTCGAAGCGCTCGATGTCCAGGGTCACCCCGGTCCACGGGGCGACGTACTGGCCGGCCCGGGGACGGAAGCCGTCGGTGCCCTGCAGGCGCCAACCCAGCGTGACCACCGCGGCGGCCTCGGGCGGCGCCGTGATCACCGGTTTCTCAGCCGCCATCACGGGTGCGACGGTGATCACCGCCAGCAGCCAAGGCAGTTTTGCTCGCATCACGGCACCTCCTACTGGATCAACAGCCGGTTGACGTTGGAGCCATGCAGACGGCTGTGGCAGCCGGCCTGGTAGCAGCTTCCGGCGCGCGGCAGGTGCGCCGGGTCCGCGGCGATGTCGCCATGGCACTGCAGGCAGATGGCGTTGCCGAACATCTCACCGAGCTTCGGATTCGGCGAACCGTGCGGCCGGTGGCAGGTCATGCAACCCTCATCACCGGTGCCGGTGCTGGTGGCGTGCTCGAACACGAACGGCCCGCGCTTCTCCAGATGGCAGCGCACGCAACTGTCGTTGCCCGCCTTCAGCAAGGCGCCCGCGCCGGCGCCCGCCTGGTGCGGGTCGTGGCAGTCGGAGCAGTCCATCCGCTTTTCGAGCACCGGGTGGTGCGAGTTCATCCGGAACTCTGCCGCCTGGTCCGGATGGCAGCTCAAGCACAGCTCATTGGTGCGGTTCTTGAGCATGTACGGGCCCTTCGGCTCGTTGTGGGTGTCATGGCACCCGCCACAGCCCAGGCCAGCCTTGGCGTGCGACGTGTTGAGCCACAATGGCGCCTTGATGTCGGTGCCGTGGCAGGCCAGGCAACTGCGCACCGCCGGCAGCCCGACCATGGTCTTGAGGTGCCGGATGTTGCGGAACTCCGGGTCCTCCAAGTGTTTGCTGCCCGGCCCGTGGCAGCCCTCGCAACCGCGTTGTTCGGGCGGCAGCTTCTCGCTCTGCAGGTTGGCGTTGTGCCGGGTGGTGCCCCACGCCGGCGCATATTGCGCATGGCACTCCAGGCAGGTCTCACTGCCGACCGGCTGGGCCGCCTCCGCCTCGTCTCCCTGCACCGGCCGCGGGCCCAGCAGGGGCACCAGCGATGCCAGCGTCACCGCGAGAGCCACGCCTCCGACACGACACACCGGCCTCATCGTGCGTTTCCTTTCGTGCCCGTCCCTTGTGTCCGCTCGGCGTTCCACCGACCACCCAGCGCCAACGCCCCACCCAGCAGGGCCAGCACCGTACCCACCCAGACCAGGGCAATCCCTGGCTTCCAGGTTACCTTCAGCACCAGTTGCAGCCCCTCCGGTTGCCCTGGTGGTGTGACCGTCACCCGCACCTGACCCTTGGTCGCCCCATGCCCGGGCATGATCTGCGTGACCCGCAGCGCATGGCCGTTGACCGTCTCGGGAGGGCTCTCGAACTCACCCTCGCCCTTGACCACGAACCGCGGCGTCACGTGGACGCTGTGGCCCGGCCACTCGGCCCGCAGCTTCGCGCCGACCGACATGTCGCCGGCGCCGCTGCCATGGGTGCCCATTTCGAAGCTCACGAACTGCAGCCGCAGCCCACCCACGACCTTCGACTCACCCTTCGTGAGCACCGCTTCCAGCCCGCCGCCACCCTCTTCGACCTGGTCGGGCTCCAGGTAGAGGTCGCCCGTCAGGCGGTGGAAGATGGTCGGGTGGCGCATCACGCCCATGCTGGTCTCGTAGACCAGCGCGGTGCCCTGGCGCTCGCCGTGGGCCAGGGTCAGGGCCAGTTTGCCGTCCGGCAAGGTCGCCGACTCGACGAATCGCGCCTCGCCGCCGATCTGCTCCAGCGCGGCAGCGCGGCCCTCGGTCAACTGCACCGTGTCGACCCGCTGCCCGGCGCCGCTGTAGATCGCCCCGACGGCCAGCAGCGCCATCCCAAGGTGGGCCAGCCCGGCGCCGGCCTCAGGCCAGCGGCGGCCCAGCCAGCCGCGCCGCAGCCTGGTGCCAGCGGTGGCGGCCATCGCGCCGCAACTGGCCGCCACCAAGAGCAGCCCAATCCGGTCGCGGAGCGCCGGCAGTGCGCCCAGCAGACCGCCGGCCAGGCCAGCCGCCAGGGCCGCGGCGACACTGACCAAGACCACCTGCCGCTTGCCACGGGGCGGCAGCAGCAAGACCAGCAGCAGGCCGGCGAGGCCCAGACAGGCGCTCTGGGTCTGGTTGTAGAAGCCCTGCTGCACCGCGCTGGGTTCGCCCAGCAGCTTGGTCACCAGTGGCGCCGAGGTGCCGCCGAGGACCAGCAGGGCCATCAGAATCAGCAGCCAGGTGGCCTGCGCCAGGCGCTCCAGATTGGCCGGCACGCCCGGTCGCTGGGAGCTCCGGCGGACCGTCCAAAGGAGGCCCAGGGCCGCCCCGACCGGCATCAGCACGAGGCCCAGCCAGACCGAGTTGACCTGCGTCCCGAGGCTCTCGAAGCTGTGCACCGAGAAGTCGCCGAGGACGCCGCTGCGGGTCAGGTAGGAGCCGTAGATCACAGTCGCGAAACTGAGCAGGGCCAGCACGTAGTTGGCCATCCGGAAGGCGCCGCAGCGGCGTTGCAGCAGGCAGCCGTGGAGCAGCGCGGTGGCGAACAGCCAGGGGATCAGCGAGGAGTTCTCCACTGGATCCCAGGCCCAGAAGCCGCCCCAGCCGAGGGTGATGTAGGCCCAGTACCCGCCGAGCATCATGCCGGCGCCGAGCAGCACCCAGCCCGCCAGCAGCCAGGGCCGCGCCACGTCCAGCCAGCCGTCGGGCTCGCGCCGGGCGAAGGCGCTGACGGCCCAGGCGAACGGCACGGTCAGCAGGGCGTAACCGGCGAACAGCACGGGCGGATGGATGATCATCCAGGGGTTGCGCAACAGCGGGTTGAGGCCGTGACCGTCGTCGGGCAGGCTGCCGCTGACCAGCGCGTAAGGACTGCGCACCAGCAGCAGCGCTCCGAAGCCGGTCAGGACCGCTGCCAACACGACGGTCGCCCCGCGGGCGCCGGGGCGCTGCGGATCCCAGATGGCGGCCGCCACCACAAACAGCAGGAAGGTCCACAGCAGGACCGTGCCCTCCTGCCCGGCCCACAAGGCCGCCACGCGATAGGCGGTCGGCAGATCCCGCGAGCTGTGTCGCACGACATAGTCGATCGCGAAATCGTGCTGCAGCAGGCCGCGCCACAGCAGCCCCATCGCGGTGGCCGCCAACAAGGTCCCGCTCACCAGCGCGGGTCGCAACCAGGCGCGGCGGTTGAACAGCCCTGCCAGCAGCGCCACCAGCGCGCAGCCCAGCAGTGCCGCCAAGAGCCAATCCGCAGCCGGACGATCCGAAGTCATACCCAGCGCTCCTCCAGGATGGCGCCGTCAGCGTTCCCCGCGCTCCGGCGTCCGCCACAGGCCGTGCCCATCTGGCGCGGCGACTGGTCTGGGTACTGCAACATTGCTGCCCGAAAACCACCCCGGCTGCCTGTCGGCAGGCCCTGGCGGACGAGCCGGGCGTCCGCCCCCAAGGCGCCTGCGCGGCAGTCGCCCGAACTACGCGGGCCGGTACGCGGGTACCTTGTCGGGTATCTCGGCAGCCAGGCGACGTATTTGCCGCCGCTGATACGAGCGGGGGCCATGACACTGGCGCCGGAGAGTCCCAAACACGGGGCACATGGAGAGCGCCGTGGGGCGCGCCGCGGGCCGGGCCGGTCGCTCCAAGCGCTGCCGCGAGGGCGTGGCAACAGCTTTGCAGAACCACCCTGCACTTGGCGTCCGGTGGCGTGGCGGCTGAAGGCCAGGAGGCTGGCGGCGCGTCGCGGACCGACGGGGAGACTGCGGTGGTGAGGAGGCGAGCCATGCTCGGCGGTCGACGATCCACGGTGATCGCGGTAGCAGCCATTTCGGGGCTCTTGGCGATCGGCTGTGGCAGCAGTAATGCCGGCGGTGGTGGAGGCGGTGGCGCGACGCGCGCAACCTATGTGGGCGCCGAGGTCTGCCGCGGCTGCCATGCGGAGTTGTTCGAGCACTGGGAGGGCACCGGCCATGCCGAGGCACTCGCCAGCTTGCAGGCGATCGGGCAGGGCGGCAACACGCGCTGCTTGGGTTGCCATACGACCGGGATGGGCCAGCCCGGTGGGTTCACCAGTGCCACGGAGACCGCCAACCTGGTGGACGTGCAGTGCGAAAGCTGCCACGGCCCGGCTGGCGAGCACGTCGGCAATCCGGAAGGCGTCGACTTGCCGGTGGCCATAGACAGCGCCGTCTGCGGCTCCTGCCACGTCGGCGCGCACCATCCGCAGTTCACCGAGTATGAGCAGTCGGTGCACTCAGTCTCGAAGCGGCACGGGGAGTCGAGCTGCCTGCCGTGCCACACGGCCGAAGGGTATGTCGATCGGCTGAACGGCCCAGGCCCGGTTGAGGAGCCCGCGGACCGCCAGGTCGACGGCGAGGGCGAAGCGGCCACCACCGATACCGAGTGCTGGGCCTGCCACAACCCGCACCAGCGCCGCGACGACGCACCATCGCAGTTGCGCAAGCCGGCCGCGGAGCTGTGCCGCGATTGTCACACCTTCCGTGACGAGCGCGGCGTGCCGGGCACACGGGTGCACAAGCCGCAGGGTGAGGTGCTCAATGCGACCGGCGCCTACGACTGGAATGGCACCACCTACGTGCCGCTCAGTCTGCCGGCCGGCAGTTCGACCCACGCCACCGCTACGGGCGGGGACTGCGCTGTCTGCCACGTCTACCAGGTACCGAACTCCACCATCACCGAGGCCAGCCCGCTGGTGACGGGGCACCTCTTCCTGCCCAACCTCAACGCCTGCGACGACGCCGGCTGTCACACGGACCTCGCCGCAGCGCGGCGACAAGAGGGTGAGGCGCCGGTGGTGATCGAAGATGGCAACATCGCCGAGGGCGCCAGCCAGGCGGTGATCGACTACGTCAACGCCACCAAGGCCGCCACGGTGACGCGCCTGCGGGCCATCAAGTCCAAGCTGGACAAGGTCAACCTGACCGCGCTGACCGTGCCGCAGAAGACGCAGTACGACATCGCCAAGTGGAACTACGACGTCGCCTTCAACGACGACAGCGACGGCTGCCACAACCTCGACTACGTCAACCTGATGCTCGACGTAGCCGACCGGTTGGTGACGCCGCTGCCGCGCCGGCCATAGGCGGCTGACTGTCAGGGTGGAACACGCACTGGGCGGAGCCTGCGGGCTCCGCCCAGTCGTCTTTGGGCCGCCGCTCTCGGGCCCGCTGGCCACCCGGGCAGACCACTGGATGGGCCGAACTGGCGGGTCCCCTCACGACAGCCTGGGTGCCGGGCGACCTGACTCGCGGCGGCCGGCTGGGCGTCGGGAGTCCGGTGGAAGGGCCGGTCGGGGCTGCCGTCCGGCGAGGATCGCCGGGTGCCCTGAGGGTGGTCGGCGGGCGTCAGCCCAGGCCGGCGTTCATCTGGAAGATCGGCATCAGCATCGCGAACACGACGACGGCCACGACGCCGCCCATCACCAGAATGATCAGCGGCTCGACCAGCGCGATCAGCCCCTTCAGGGCATTGGCGACTTCGACATCGAAGGCGTCGGCGACCGTGTTCAGCGCCCCTTCGACGTCCCCGGTTTCTTCGCCGACCAGCATCATCTGCGCCAGCAGGGCGGGGTAGGCGCCAGTCTTGCGGGTCTCGTGCCCGAGACTTTCGCCCTCGCGGACGCCGTCGCGAATCTGGCGCAGGGCCTGCGCCAGGCAGGCGTTGTCGACCACGCCCTCGACCTGACTGAGGGCATCCAATATGCTCACGCCTCCGCGCAGCAGGGTCGCCAGCGTCCGTGCCAGGCGGGCCGTGGCGGAGCGGTGCTGCAGGCGCCCGAGCAGCGGCCAGCGCAATCGCCAGCGGTCCCAGCGGAGGCGGCCGGCCGGTGTGCGCAGCCACTGCCGGTGGAGAAACCAAAGCACCGCCAGGGCCAGCGCCAGCGCCCAGCCGCGGTAGCGCAGGAAGTCGCTGACCGCCAGCACCAGTTGGGTGGTCAACGGCAGCGCGCGGTCCACTTCCTCGAAGAGCACCCGGAACTTCGGGATCAGGAAGGTCACCATCCCGAAGATCACCAGCCCGCCGACGGTCACCAGCAGGCCGGGGTACATCAATGCGGCGCGAATCTGGCTGCGCCGTTCGAGGTCCTGCTCCAGGAAATCAGCCAGCCGGGTCAGCACGCCCGCCAGCTCGCCGCTGGCTTCGCCGGCCGACACCAGGCTGACATAGAGCGAGCTGAAGATGCGCGGATGGGCGCCCAGTGAGGCCGCCAGCGACTCGCCGCGGGCCACCTCCTCGCGGACGCCGCTGAGGACCTCAAACAGGCGGGCGTTCTCGGTGTTGTCGATCAGCGCGTCGAGCGTCCGTAGAATCGGGAGTCCGCCCGCCACCAGATTGGCGAGCTGCCGCGTGAACATCGTCAGGTCGGCCTGCTTGACGCGCCGGCCGCGCCGCTTCACCGAACTTCCCAGGCTGACGTCCCGCGACCCGCCGGCGGCCCGGACCTCCAGCGGGAAGAGCCCCAGGGCCTGGATCTGCACGGTCGCCGCGCGGGTGTCGTTGGCCGTCACCGTGCCATCGGCCGGCGAGCCCGCGCGGTCCAAAGCCTGGTAGCTGAAAAGCGGCAAACCGAACTCCAGTCACGGCAGCGCCGCGGAGGATCGGCGACCCTCCGCGGCGGGAATGCCCGTGGTGCGCCTAACGCTCGCGCTGCAAAGCCGCCAACTCGGCGTCGATCCGCAGCTCGTCCAAGAGCCGGCGGCTCGACTCCTGGGCTTCATGCTCTTCCCAAGCGCCAAAGTCGCCGAGCCCGCGGGTCGCAAACTGCAAGGTCTGCCGGGCATACCGCTCCGCGGTCTCGCGATGGCCGGCGCGGAAGTACGCCCAGGCCAGGGTGTCGACATTGCAGGCGTTGCGGTCGTCGTTGACGCTCGAGAGCGCCAGCCCGAGCGCCTGGGGCGCCCGCCGCCCGGTCTGGGTGTAGTGCCACGCCAGGTTGTTGCGCAGCACGCCGCCGCCCAGCAGCATGTCGGCTTCGCGGACGTACCACTCGGCCAGGTCGTACTGACCATTGACCAGCAAGTGCTCGAACAGATCGTAGAGCACCTCCCGGTCGGACTCGTGGTTCAACCCGTGGCTGCGGTACCAGGCCACGGTCTCGCGGGCCAGGCCGCGCGCGGCCAACTCGGCGCCCTCGTGGCTGGCGGCCCGGTAGGTGAAGACCGGCCCGGCCGGCCGTTCGCGGCCGCGGTGGAAACCGTCGTGCAGGTCCCGCGCCCACCGGGCCAAGGCCGGGGCCAGCCCTGGCTGGTCGCCGACGCGGGCCCCCAGGCCGGCGCTGCCAACCGGCAGCACAATGCTGGCGAGCGCGAAGCAGAGCACGCTGCTGCCCGGTAGGAGCAGCCATCGCTTGTTGTGGATCATGTCAGGCACCTCCGCCACTAGTCCGCGTGGCGAGCGTCATCCTCCCCAACGCCGAGGCGGGCCTCGTCTTCGTGCGTCACGCGAGTCACCTCCTCGATGCTGGTCATACCCTCCAGGACCTTCTGCCAACCTTCGTCGCGGAGGGTGGTCATGCCATTGCGCATCGCCGCCTCCTTGATCTCCGAGCTGGCCGCCCGTTGCATCACCAGGCCTTCGATCACTTCGTCCACCGCCAGCAGCTCGTACAGGCCGACCCGGCCGAGGTAGCCCGTGCCGCGGCACTGCTCGCAACCCCCCGGGCGGTAGATGGTCGCGCCTTCGAAGCGCTCCCGCTGCGTGCCGAACTCCGCCAGTTCGGCGGCCGTCGGGCGGTACGGCACGCGGCAGTGCGGACAAAGCCGCCGCACCAGCCGCTGCGCCAGGACGCCCTCCACGCTGCTGGCCACCAGAAACGGCTCAGCGCCCATGTCGAGCAGCCGCGCCATCGCCGAGGAGCTGTCGTTGGTGTGCAACGTCGAGAACACCAGATGGCCGGTCAAGGCCGCGTGGATCGCGATATCGGCCGTTTCGCCGTCGCGGATCTCGCCAACCATGATCACATCCGGGTCCTGTCTCAGGATATGCCGCAAACCCTCGGCGAATGTCAAACCGATTTTCGGCCGGACGTGGATCTGATTCACACCGCCGAGCTGGTACTCGACCGGATCCTCGATGGTAATCACCTTGCGGGTCGGCGAGTTGACCAGTTGGAGTGCCGCATAGAGCGTCGTGGTCTTTCCCGAGCCGGTTGGTCCGGTCGCCAGGATGATGCCGTAGGGCGTCTTGAGCAGCCGTTGGAAGCGCTCCCGGGTGTGGGCCGGGAAGCCCAGGTCGTCGAGTCCCCGCAGGCCGGTCTCTTTGTCCAACAGGCGCATCACGACGCTTTCACCGTAGAGCGTCGGCACGGTCGAGATGCGCAGGTCGATCTCGCGTCCTTCGACCCGGACCTTGATCCGCCCGTCCTGCGGCAGCCGCCGTTCGGCGATGTCGAGCTCGGCGAGGATCTTGATGCGGCTGGTGATGGCGGCCTGATAGCGCTTCGCCGGCGCTGGCATGTCGCGCAGCACGCCGTCGATCCGGAAGCGTACCTTGAGGTCCCGTTCGAACGGCTCGATGTGAATGTCGCTGGCGCGCTCGCTGATCGCCTGGCGCAGCAGCAGGTTGACCAGCCGCACGACCAGCGCCTCGCGGGCCATGCTCTGGACGTCGCCGATGTCCTCGTCGTCGTCGGCCAGCACCTCCACCGCGTCGGACGAGGCGGTGGTCATCATCTGGTGCAGGTAATGCTCTTCGACGAGCTGCCGGATCGCCTCGGCGTCAGCGACCACGGGCTCGATCCGGCGGCTGGTCGCAAACCGCAGGTCGTCGAGCGCCTCGATGTTGAGCGGGTCGCCGATCGCCACCACGAGGTGGTCGGCGGTGGCTTCGAGCGGCAAGACCTGGTGGCGCCAGGCCAGGTCCGGCGGCACCAGCCGCATCACCGCGGCATCCAGCTCCAGATCGCGCAGGTTGCGCAGCGGCAGGCCGTACTGCTCGGACAGGGCAACGGCGACGTCGCCCGCCCGGCAATGCCCCAGGCCGACCAGCAACTCGCCAAGTCGGCGGTGCTCGCCATCGGCGCGCTGCACTTCCAGCGCCTCGGCGATGCCCCCGGCGGTGACCGCGCCGCGGGCGATCAGGATGTCCCCCAGCAAGCGCTCCTGGACCACTTCACTCAACGCCAAAGCAAGCTCCCAATGGGTATAACGCCGTCCGAGCAGGGGCGGTTCACTGCGCCGCACCGGCGGCCCAGACGCCGCCCGCGGTGGCTGTGGGGTGGTGCCGGTCCGGCAGGTCGACCAGCGGAAAGAGCGGCGGGACATGCTGCCACTCGAGGCGCCGGTAGGCTCCGCTGGCGGCGCCGGGGCAATCGGCCAGCAACAGCTCGGCGGCGAACGGGCCGTAGTCGTGGCGGAAGCCGAAGGGCGATTTCACCACCACCGCCTGCGCCCGCGCCGGATCCAGGCCGAGACTGCGGTAGACCAGCGGATGGCTGCCGATGGTGATGTGACTGGTCACCGCCAGCACCGCGGCGCCGCACTCGAAGGCCACCGAGAGGCCGGCATCGAAGGCGATGCCGCCAGCGCCGTGGCCGCGGACCACGTAGCGCCCATCGCTGACCGCCCTGACGCGGCCGGTCAAGGTCAACGGCGGGCCGGTCCGCGGGTCGAGCTTGCCGCCGATCGGCAGCGTCAGCGTGGCTCCCACGCCGGCCCGGCCGGCCGCCTGGGCCGCCAGCGGGTCGACCACACTGACCAGCACCGGGCCGGGCAGATCGGCTGCCAGCAGCGCTCGCAGCAGAATCGTGCTGTCGCCCGGCGCGCCGCTGTTGGTGGCGTCGGCGACGTCGGCGATCACCACCGGCCAGCGCGGCGCCGCACGCACCCGAGCGACCACCTCGGCCGGCGCCAGGCCGGCCTCGCCGCAGGTGTCGCGCAGCTCCCAGAGGCGGTCGGCGAAAGTGTCCGCGAGACGGTCAGCGGTCGCCGGATCGCCATCGGTGGTGACGACGATGCTGCTGCCGAGGCCTGGCACATCGAGCCAGGGCTGGACCGGGTAGAGGCCGCAGTCGAGCGCCTCACCCGCTGCCTCGGCAGCCCGCAGGGATTCCGCCAGGGGCTGTAGCGGGCCGCTCTGGGTGCTGGCGCGCTCGACTCCCAGGATGGCGGGGACCTTGCGCAGCGCGGTCACCGGGCGAATCCGACCGGCGATCCGGCGCGCCAGCAGATGCGCCGCGCGGGCGCCGGTCTCGACCAGGTCGACATGCGGAATCTCGTGGTAGCCGACCACCAGGTCGGCGCTGCGGACCAGGGCCGCCGTGACATTGGCGTGGCAGTCGAGGGTCACCGCCAGCGGGACTTGCGGCCCGACCAGCGCCCGAACCTCACCGGCCAGCGTCCCGGCGACGTCGGGCACGCTGACCGCGGCCGTGGCGCCGTGCAGGCTCAACAACACGCCATCCACCGGCAGCACCGCCCGCAGGCCGTCCAGCAGGTCGCGGCTGAGCCGCTCGTAGGCGACATCCTCCAGGCAGCCCCCCGACCAGGCCACCGCGCGCAGCAGCGGCAGCGGCTTGATGCCGGCGGCGGCGAAGGTGCGGAAGACGCCCGCTAGTTCGTCGACCTCGCCGTAGAGCTGCCGGATCTGCTCCGGATCGCGCGAGAGGCCGAAACGATGGTAGGCCGCCAACCCGGTGAGGTTGGGGTTGTGGGTGTTGGTCTCTTGTCGCCACTGGGCGACTGCCACACGTGGCACCGCACACCTGCCTTGGACCGGAGTCTAGCAAGCCCTGGCGGCGCCGTCAAACCGCGGCCGCGGAGGATTCGGCGCGGTGGCCGTGAAGCTCGGCCTGAGGAGACAGGCAATGGCAGGCAGCTACCGCTTCAGCGTCGGGCCGTGGAACATCCACGAGGGCGCCGACCCGTTCGGGCCGACGGTTCGGGCCTCCGTGCCGTTCGCCACGAAGATGGCCGCGGTGCGGGCCCTCGGCTACGAGTCGGTGATGCTGCACGACGACGACGCCGTGCCGGAGCTGGAGCGCCTTTCGCCGCAACAGATCGCCAGCGAGGCGGCGGCGCTGAAGGACAGCCTGGCCAACCTCGGCCTGACCGTCGAGCTGTCGGCGCCGCGGCTCTGGGAGGGCGGGCAGTGGGTTGACGGGGGCTACACCGCCAACGACCCGACCGTCCGCGCCGCGGCCCTCGAACGCACCAAGCGCTGCATCGACGTCTGTCGTCACCTCGGCACCGACCTGATGGTGCTGTGGCTGGCCCGCGAAGGCACTTACGTGCGCGAAAGCAAATCCGCGGTGCGCAGCGTCGAGTTGCTGCTCGAGGCGATCAACGCGATGCTGGCCTACGATCCCGACATCCGCATCGCGATTGAGCCGAAGCCGAACGAACCGATGGACATCGCCTATCTCCCGACCATCGGGCATGCGGTCGCCATCGGCTACCGCAGCGCCGATCCCAGCCGGGTTGGGGCCCTGGTCGAGAGTGCCCACGCGATTCTGGCGGGGCTCGATCCGGCCGACGAGATGGCCTTCGCACTGAGCGCCGGCAAGCTCTGGAGCGTCCACCTGAACGACCAGAACGGCCTGAAGTACGACCAGGACAAGTCCTTCGGGGCGGCCAACCTGCGGACCGCCTTCGACCAGGTGCTGGTGCTCGAAGACGCTGGCTACGGCAGCCGCGGCGAGATGGTGGCCTTCGACGTCAAGGCGATGCGAACCACTCGGCCGGAGCACCAGTTGCAGCACCTCGCCAACAGCCGCGAGATCTTCCTGGCGCTGGTCGACAAGGCGCGGAGCTTGGACCGGGCGACGGTCGCCAGCCTGGCCGCGGCGCGCGACTACGAGGGCCTGGACCGGCTGGTCCTGCGCCACCTGCTAGGTCTCGACTGACCCCCCGGCCGCGGCGCGGAGCCTGACAGCGGGCGCCTGCCGGTGGTACGATGAGAGCCAGGGCGGCGGGCGAGACGGATGGAGCAGCGGAGCTTCTTCGGCGACGTCATCGAGCGGGCGGAGTGGCAGCGGATCCAGGATCTGCTGGCGACGGCGCTGCGCATGGAGGTGCGCACCTTCGGCCCGGACGGCACCGAGCTGTGCCATGCCAGTGGGCAGTCCGAGTACCGGCTGCTGCTGGCCAACTCGAGCAGCTTTCGTGAAGCCGTCCGGATGAGCCGGCCGCTGCTGATCCGCAGTGCTGGCGAGCAGAACGAAATCAAGGTCGTCAACACCCCGACCGGCCGGCTGCGGTTCAGCGTGCCCTTCTTCCTCGACGGCCAACACATTGCCACCATCGCCGGCGGTGGGGTGGTCGAACGGCCGCTGCCCGACCACCAGGTAATCGCCTACGCCAAGCAGTTTGGCGTCGACGCCCGGCTGCTGGTGCAGGCCGCCAAGAAGCTGCCCCTCTCCAGCCGCCAGGCCTGCCTCTCCGCGGCGCACCTGGTGGCCGCCTTGCTCGACCAGATCATCACCGCCGTCGAGAACCGCCGCAGGGCGGAGATCCGCACGTTGCGCCTGAAGGTGCTGGCCGAGGTCGGCCACGCCGTCAGCGACAGCCTCGACCTGCTCCGCGTGCTGGACACCGTCGCCTCGGCGATTCCGCAGGTCATGCTGGTCAAGGCAGCGGTCGTCGCATTGGTCGAGGACGACGGCGTGACCTTGCGGATCCAGGCCGCCAGCGGGCTCTCCGACGAGTCCTGGCAGACCCCGTTCGAGGTCGGCACGGGGCTGCTGGGCCATGTCGCGGCCACCGGCGAGGCGGTCAACGTGCCCGACCTGCTGGCTGACCCGCGCAACGCCTACCACGCCTTCGACGAGCACGAGGGGATGCGCTCGATGTTGGCGGCGCCGCTGCGCGATGGGGAGCAGGTGGTCGGCGTGGTGGCCGGCTTCCACGGCGCCACGCGGGGCTTCACCGGCGGCGACGAGCAGGTCCTGGAGTCGCTCGCCGACTTCGCCGCGTCGGCGGTCCGCAACGCGCGCCTGTTCACCCGTCTGAACCAGGCCTACCGCGAGCTCGGGGTCTCGACCCGCCGGCTCCGCGAGGTGCAGGAGCGGCTGTTCCACGCCGACCGGCTGGCGACCGTCGGCCAAATGAGCACCGTCACCGCGCACGAGATGAAGAACAGCCTGGGCGGCATCATCGGCGCCGCGGCGACGGTGCGCGACCAACTGCACCAGCTCAGCGACGGCGACGTGCGCGAGCTGCTGGCAGCCATCGCCGAGGAGGGCTGGCGGCTGCGTGACACCATCGAGACTGTTCGCTCCTACAGCAAGCCCACCCACTACGGCACCGGCGTTTACGCGGCCGCGGAGGTGTTGCAGGATGTGGTGCGGCTGCTGCGCTTCGACAAGAGCTTCCGCGGCGTCAAGGTCGAGGTCGAGGTGCCCGAAGCATGCTCGTTCCGAGCCGACCGCGACCGCTTCAAGCAGGTGCTGTTGAACCTGCTGCGCAACGCTGCCGAGGCCTTCACCGGCGTCACCGGCCGGACTCCGCGGATCGTGCTGGCTGCGCGGCCGGTGGCCGACGAGGTCGCCATCACGGTCAGCGACAATGGCGTTGGGATTCCCGATGAACTGCTGACCCGCATCTGGGAGCCGTTCTTCACCACCAAAGGCGAGGCCGGGACCGGGCTTGGCTTGGACGCGGTGCAGCAGATCGTGCAAGGACTTGGCGGCAGCATCGCCGTCGACAGTGAGGTTGGGGTGGGGACCACCTTCACGGTGCGCTTGCCCCAGGCCAGCCCCGCGACCCCGACCGCAGCGGCGGCGACAGGGACCACGCCGTCAGAGAGGCAGACCGAGACGTGATCAACGCGAAGGTGATCGGCGCCACCGGCTACGGCGGCCTGGGCATTCTGGAGGGCCTGCTGCGCCATCCCGCCGCGCGGGTGACTTCGCTGGTGGCCCGGCAGGACGACACCCGGCGGATCGACGAGTTCTTTCCGCACCTCCGCGGACATTGCGACCTGCGGGTGCAAGTGGCCGGCCAGGAGGTCGACGACGGGACCCCCGACGTGGTCTTCTTCGCGACGCCGAACGGTGTCGGCATGGCCGAGGCGCGGGCCTACCTCGAGGCCGGCGTCAAGGTCATCGACTACAGTGGCGACTTCCGCTTCAAAGACCCGGCGGTCTACGAGCAGTGGTATGGCGCCGCCCACACCGCGCCGGATCTGCTGGCCGAGGCGGTCTACGGCCTGCCGGAGTTCTACCGCGCGCAGATCGCCGGGGCCCGCCTGGTCGCCAACCCGGGCTGCTTCGTGGTGGCGGCGGTGCTGGCGCTGGCGCCGGCCGTGAAGGCAGGGCTGATCGAGCCGAGCGGGATCATCGTCGACGGCAAGTCGGGCATCAGCGGCGCCGGCAAGTCGCCGAAGCCGACCTTTCACTTCCCGCACCGCAACGAGAACGTTGAGGCCTACCGCATTGTCGAGCACCAACACACCCCCGAGATCGAGACCTACGTCGGCGACTTCGGTGGGCAGCCGGTGACGGCCACCTTCGTGGCGCACATCGTGCCGACCAGTCGGGGCATTCTCGACACCTGCTACGGCCGGCTGCGGCAAGACGTCAGCGCGGCCGAGGCGCGCGAGGTCTACCTGGCGGCCTACGCCGACGAGCCGTTTGTGCGCGTCAGTCGTGACGGGACCTGCCACGGCACGGGCGTCGTGCTGGGCAGCAACTTCGTCGACCTGGCAGTCAATGTCAACCCGCGGACGCGCCAACTGGTGGTCACTGCGGCGGTCGACAACCTGGTCAAAGGCCAGGCGGGCTCGGCGCTGCAGAACATGAACGTGCTGTTCGGGCTGCCCGAGGACCAGGGGCTGGAGCGCTTTGGACTCTACCCTTGAGCGGCCGCGATCCGGCGGGTTGACGTTGCTGCAGGCCGCCGTGGCGGCGGCCTGGCTCTACGTAACGCCCAGCGTCTGCGGCAGCGAGGGGTGGGGGGCCTACGACCCGCGCTGGTGGCAGTTGGCGGCCGGCTTCTGCGTCGGCCATGGCCTGTTGCTGGCCGCGGTCGCCGCGGCGCTGCGCGACCCGTGGGCGCCGCTGGTCTGGGTCTGGCCGGCGGTGCTGCTCAAACCGGCCGCCGCCGCGGGCGCGGTGCCGCCGCTGCTGGCGCTGGTCCCCGCGGCTGCGCTGCTGGCCGCGCTGGCGGCCGGCGGGCTGCCCGTTACGCGCCGCCGGCGGGTTGGGCTGAGTCTGCTGTTCGCGCTGACCGGCGCCCTGCCCTGGCCGTGGTTGCGGCAGGCCGAACTGCGGGCGATGGGGAAGGTGATCGCGAGCGGTGAAGTCGAGCTGCTGCTGCGGGACCTGGCCGGCCAGATTGCCGACGACACCGCCGCCCACGGCCTGCCGCCGGCCGATGGGGGCCGCTGGCTGCGTGATCGGCTGCGGGCACCCGGCTGGCAGGAGCACGACGGCGAGTGGTGGTGGGCCCCAGCGGCGGGGGTCCGCGACAGCGCCGTGCGGCTGCGCTACCTGGCGCCCAGCAGCGACAGCCCGGCGGCGCCGCTGCTGGAGAGCATCGCGCCGCCGCGGCCGCTTGCCACGGCGCGGCGCTTCACCGCGGTGATCAGCGTCGATGGCGCCATCAGTTGGAGCTGGCCGGACGGTCCACCCCCCGCCGTCGCGGCGCGGCGGGCGGCAGCGCCGCGGCCCTAAGCTCGCCTCAGCGTCCGCCGGTGACTTCCTTGAGGCCCATCAACCCGCCGCTGTAGACCTTGACACCCTCTTCGGTCACCAACCAGAGGTTCCCGCGCGAGGAGGTCACGGCGGTGATCTTCGACCGGCCCAGGTTGTGGTCCAGGCTGCCGGCCTGCTTCCAGCCGCCCAGCCCGTCCTTGTAGAGCGTCACGCTGCGTCGCCCGATCACCCAGACCCCCTCGTCGTCGTTGGTGACGACCTGCGGGGCGTAGTTCCAGTCCTGGGCCTGCGCTGGCGTCGGCCGCACCAGCCAGGTGCCCAGCGCCAGGCCGGCCAGCAGACCAACCACCAGCAGCATCGCCCGCCCACCACCTACCAGTTTCATGAACGGCTCCTATCCACAACTCAGACTACCAGGCGGCGCGGCCAGCGGCGGGCGCGGTCGCCTGGCTGGCCGGCCACCCACGGTCGGCCCAACTCCTCAGACGCAGGTGTGGGCAGCACTGGCAACGTCTCGACGATCCAGTCCGTCGCGGAGAGGGTGATCCGCCGCCAGCAGCACGGTGGCTCGACCAGGGCCCCGCCGGCGAGGTGCCAGAGACCGGCTCGCGATTCGAGCTGCTGCACGTGGGCGTGACCACCCAGCAGCAGCTCGACCTGCTGGTGCCGCGCCAGGATCGCCAGCAAGTCCGCCGAGGCCGCACGGGGCGGCAGATGATCGTCGCTGCCACCGGTCACCCGCGCGACGACCGGGATCGCCAAGGGGTGGTTGAGCACCACCGTGGGCAACCCGGCGTGGGCCGCCAGATCGGCGTCGAGCCAGGCGAGCTGTTCGTCGGGCACCTGCCAAACGCAGCCGGCCGCCGGCACCCAGTAGGGCTGCGGCTCGCCAGCCAGATCGCACCACCAGCTCTGCAGGACGACGAAGTGGACGCCGCAGTGGGTGAAGCTGTGATGCAGCTCGGCGGCGCCGAAGGCCTGCGGCAGGGCGTCGGGCCAACGTTCGCGATCGCCCGGCTGCAGCGCATCATGGTTGCCCAGGGCGACGTAGAGCGGCGGCCAGTCGGCCACCAGCGCGGCGAAGGCGCGTTGCTGCTCCCAAGTACCGGCATCGATCAGGTCACCGCCGTGGAGCACCAGTTCGCAGCCCGCCAGATCCGTCGCCAGCCGGCGCAGCCGGGGTGCCACGCCTGCCGCGTCGGCCGCGTTGTGGACGCCCCGGCCGCCGGCATGGCCGAGGTGCGTGTCGGTCACGAAGCCGAAACTCCAGTCGCCGCCGCTCAAGCTGGGCGCCGGGCCGCCGGCGGCTGGCGCCAGGCCGGCTCGGCGAAATCGGCTGCCTGCAGCCCAAGGGCCGCGGCCACCTCCAAGGTCCAGCCAAATGCGCCGACGTCCCGCGGACTGTGGGCGTCCGAGGCCATCACCAGACGGCAGCCGGCGTCGAGCGCGGCCTGCATCAGATCAGGATAGGTGTCGCGGTGCCGCGGGGTGAGCTTCTTGACGGCCAGCTCATTGAGTTCGATCAACGTGTTGTGCGCGGCGGCCGCCGCGAAGACGCCCCGGAAGCCGTCCAACACGGCACCCGCAAAGGCCGGCGTGAGGCCATTTCGGGACAGGAAGATGCCCGGGTGGGCCAGCGTGTCGACGACGGGATTGCTGACCAGTTTGGTGGCCCAGGCGAACCAGCGCTCGACCACCGCGGCCCGCTGGTCAGGGCCGAGCACCGGGTTGTCGTACCACCAGTCCTTGCCGCCAGGGAAATGATGCGTGCTGGCGATGACGTACGCCAGGCCGTCGGTGTGGGCCACCAGGGAGCCGTCCTCGGCCAGGCCGTCGGCATCGATCTCCGCCCCGACGTAGACGTCGCAGGGCACCTGGTCGGCGACTCGCCGCAGATCGGTCTGAATCCGGTCGACCCGCGCGCGGTGTTGCGGCACGTGCAGGTGCTCCGTGATCGCCACCGCGCGCAGCCCCCGAGCCGCGGCGGCGCGGAGCAGATTGGGCACCAGCATGTCCTCCGCGGCATGACCGCAGTAGACCGTGTGCAGATGCGTGTCAAACGACGGCGCGTCCACGGCAGACTCCCGCTGCGTGCTTCCAATCGACAGCCGTTTCTCCTCCCCCGGAACTGGACACCCCCGCGACGACGTTGCATAATACCAGTAGGGGTATTCGGGAACGCGGGAGATGGTGATGGCGCAAGCGATTGCGAAGCAGGACGGGCCCCGGGATGTCGATGCGGCGACGCTGAAGAACTGGCTGGACGCCGACCAGGCCGTGCTGATCGATGTCCGCGAGCCGGCGGAGTTTGCGGCGGGGCACATCCCTGGCGCGCTGCTGCTCCCGAGCAGCCGCTTCGAGGTGGGGCAGGTGCAGCCGGCGCCGGGCAAGATGCTGGTGCTGCACTGCGCCTCGGGCATGCGTGCGGGGGGCGTCTGCGAGAAGCTGTTGGCGGCCGGGTTGAGCGATGTGTTCATCTACCGCCCTGGGCTGAAGGGTTGGCAGGACGCCGGCTTCGCCGTCGAGGGCACCGGCCGTGGCCCGTTGCCGGTGATGCAGCAGACACAGCTCACGGTGGGGGTGATGGTCCTGTTGGGCCTGGCCCTTGGAGTGACGGTCTCGCAGTGGTTCCTGTTGCTGCCCGCGATGGCGGGTGGCGGTCTGCTGCTAGCCGGCGCCACGGGCAACTGCCCGTTGGCCAACGGCCTTGCCAAACTGCCCTGGAACCAGGGCTGCGGCGGCGGAAGCTGCACGCGCTGAGCTGGCTCGAGCGGTCACGAAGCAGCCGGCGCCCGGCCGGCTGCTTCAGGCTGCCAGCAGGCTCTGTTCGAAGTCGCGGAGCAGCCCCAGGAGCTGGTCCAACTCGACCGGCTTCTCGACCACCGAGAGCACATTGGGGTGGCGCAGCAGCATGTCGGGCTCGTCGACGAAGGCCGACAGGACCACCACGCCCGGCGCGGCGGGCATGCTGCGGAGCTGCTCGAGGACTTCCCAGCCGGTGACGTGCGGCATCAGCAGGTCCAGCAGCACCAGCGCCGGCTGGTACAGCTCGATCGCCGCGACCACGGTATCTCCGTCGGCGACCTCGATCACGTCGTGGCCCCCTTCGCGCAGCACATGGCAGAGCGTGAAGCGGACCAGTCGATCGTCGTCGGCAACCAGGACCTTCATGGCGGCCTCCACCGGATGGGGCGTTGTCCCACCCGGAGTGCCAGGGCCTCCGGCCGGTGCAGTGCAATGATGGACGTCAAAGCCCCCCTTTGACCATCATGAAGCCAGATCGGTGATGCTGTCAGGCAGCGTTTGCGTGGTAACTTGGTGACAGCTCTTGCGCTGCCGTGACGAGGCGAGCCGCAGCGCGGGTGAGGGAGCGCCGGAGACTCACTCGCTGATCGGCTCAGGCTGCACCACATCGAGGATCCCGGCGTTCAGCAAGTACCCGCGATAGCGGCGGGTCTCGAGGTGCTTACCCAGTCCGCCGGCCTGGTCGAGCTTCTTGCGGAGCCGGTAGATGTGAACTTCGAGGGTCTTCGATTCCGCCTCGACATCGCCCTCCCAGACCAACTGCGTCAGGCGGTCTTTCGACATCAGGGTGCCGATGTTGGTGCAGAGGCTCAGCAGCAGGTCGAACTCTTTGCCCGGAAACTCGATCACCTGACCGAACACGGTAACGTTCTGCGAGCGGGTGTCGATATGGAGCGGGCCAAAGGTCTTGAGGTGACCCTCGCTGGGCGCCTGGCGCTCGATACTGACGCGGCGCAGCACGGCCCGTACGCGGCCGACCACCGATTCGCGCTGGAATGGTTTGGTGATGAAGTCATCGGCACCGGCCTCGAGGCCGACGATCTCGTCGTAGAGCTGGTCGCGCGCCGTCACGAAGATGATCGGAATGCGGCTGAACTGCCGGATCCGCCGGCAGCACTCGAAGCCATCGACCTCCGGCATCATGATGTCGAGGGTCACCAGCTCGTACTCGCCACGGCGCAACATGGCGATGGCCTCTTCGGCGTTGAACGCCTCGTCGACCGTATAGCCGGCCGCGCGCAGGATGATTCGTAGCAGTTCGCGGGTGTTGGGATCGTCGTCGACGACCAGCACACGACCCTCGCTCATGGGTGCCTCCGGATCTATCCGTCCCGCTTCAGCTCGCTGAGCACCCGCAACGCCCGTTGCACGGCCAGGGACCCGACTCCGACCAGCAGCCAGCTCAACACAGTCATCCCCAGAAAGCTCCTGCTGGCCACTGCCCAGGATCGCGCCATCGCCTCATCACCGGCCTGCCGTGTGGTCTGCTTCTGGAACCAGCAGTAAGTCGCCAGCAGCGGCAGCCCCAACAGCAGCAATCCGCCGCCCCAGAGCATCCAGCGCAGCCAGTGTAGCGGTTCTGGTCCGTCCATCGCTGCTCCCGTGGGGCCGCGCCAGCCCCCAATCTACCACACGCCACGCCCGCCGCCAAATGCGCCACCTGACCGCTGCGTGAACGCTCATTCGGCAGCCAGCGGCGGGACCTCCTGGGCCAGGGCCGCCAGCAGCCCGGCGACCCGCGCGCGCAGCTCCGTGGTGACGGCCGTCACCGCCGCTCGCCGGTCCTGTTCGTACGCGGCCAGGTGGTCGGCCAGGTGGATCGGCTCGCCGACCCGGACGATGGCCCGCCGCGGGCCGTAGACCAGATCGCGGCCGGAGACTTCCTTCTCCAGACGACCGATCACATCGAGGTACCGCTCGGCGGAGGGGTAGGACTTGACGTACTCGTCGCGCACCGCCTGGAAGGTCTGCAGGCAGGCCAGATCGCGGTACACCTGCTGCCAGAAGGCCCGCCGGCTGGCCGGCAGACTGGCCGCGTCGAGGCGCTCCTCGAGGGCGTTGAAGAGCCGCCGCAGCCGTTCGGGGGTGGTCTCGTGCGGCAGCGGGCGGACCTCCAGAGCGGCCGAGTGGCGGCTCAGCAGCTCGCGGTAGAGCCGCTCCAGGCGGTGATCGAGGGTTTCCTGCTCGGCCACCGCCAGCCCACTGCGACGCTCCAGGCGCGACAGCACGGCCTGGCCCACCCGGCGCAGGCGGTCGTACCGCCCGAGCCGTAGCGGCGGCAGCCGCAACTGCTCCTCGAGCCGCGCCAGACGCGCGTCGATCACCGCCGTCATGTCCTTCAGGTAGGCATACTTGATGGCGATTGGCAGCAGCTTGACATCCGCCCCGAGGCCCGCCTTCTGGCGGTCCTGAGCACCCCAGAAGCCGAGCTGCGCGATGCCCTCCTGGAAGGCGATCAGGGTGTCGTTGAGGCCGTAGGTCTCGCCCTCGGGGAACGCCAAGATCGCCCGCCCGTCGCGCAGGTGCTCGCGGGTCGCGGCGAACGCGGCCCGGTCGGTCGTGCCCCGGCGGATGCTGTAGCCGCCGATACCCCGCAGAAACGGGATCGCCCAGACGACGTCCTGCATCGTGCTCGCCGCGATCATGTAGCGTGCCTGGGCGCTGACATGGTCGAGCTGCTCGAACACCAGCACCGGTTCGTGCAGCGACGGGTGGTTCGGGCAGATCAGCGCCGGCCCGCGGGTGACCGCCTGGAGCCGCGCCAGGTCCGGCGGATCGAGCCGCACGTGGTGGATGCGCATCCAGAACTTCTTCAGCCCCGGCACCACGACAAACCGCGCGAAGGCTTTCCACAGCAGGCTCGGCTGCGGTCCGAGGTACTTGAAGCGCGCTCGACCAGCCACGGCCCCCTCCAATCCGAGTTCACTTTGGAGTCGCCGAGACGTGCCAGAGGCTCGGCATATAACCCATACCATGAGTACCTACCAGGCCGTTCTGCAAGTGTCCGATCCCGATCTGGCCGCACTCGCGCAGCAGGCGCTGAGCGAGCTCGGGATGGCAGTGCTGCGCGAGCCGGGCGATCCGGCGGTGGTGGGCATCGCCGATGGCGACCCGGCCACGGCCCGCGCGGCGCTCGGCAGCGAGTTGCCGCTGCTGCTGCTGGGTGGCGCCCCCGAAACGGCCGACGACTCCACCGAAGTGCTGGCCGGCGTCGCCAGCGTGCGGCGGATCCGCCGCCTGGCGGCCGCCCTCTGCGAGCGCTCGCCGCGCGAGCTCCGCCGGCTGACGCAGGTGGCCGGTCTGCTCCACGACGTGCGGCTGGCCTGGTGCCAGACGCTCGGCTACCTCGATGTCCTCGCCCTCGCCGAGCCGTCGCTGCCGCGGGCGCAGCTCGCCGACCTGTCACAGGCGCGGTACGCCGCTCGGCGGGCCGCGGCGCTGTTGGACGGCATGTTGGACCTGCTCCGACAGACTGCCGGCGCGCCGCCGCGGTTGGAGCGTTGCGATCTGGCCGAGCTGGCCGGCGAGACGCTGGCCGTCGCCGGCGGCTCGGGGAAGCTCGCCCAGATCACCCTGCAGCTCGATGCCGGGCGGGGCGACTGGGCCGTGCTGGCCGACCGCGCGGCGCTCGAACGGATCCTCCTGAACCTGGTCGACAACGCGATTCGCCACTCGCCGCCGCAGGGCCAGGTGAGCGTCACGCTGAGCGAGGCGGACGACGACTTGGAGCTGGTGGTGGCCGACCAGGGGCGCGGTCTGAGCGGGGTGGGGGACGACCTCTTCCGACCGTTCCAGAGCGGCGGCCGCGGGGCTGGGATCGGCCTCAGCATCGCCCGTGACCTGGCTCGCCAGGCGGGCGGCGACCTTCAGGCGTCGAACCGGCCTGGCGGTGGCAGCGCCTTCACGCTGCGCTGGCCACGGCTGCTCACCAGCCCCGAGCGACGTCGCGCACGCTGACCAGCACCATCAACAGCAGCAGCAGCACCAGCCCGACAGCGTGGATGTAGCCTTCGATCTGGCGCACCAACCGCGCGCTGGCTTCCTTGAACCCGACCAGCCGCAGCGCCCGGCGCGCGACGGGGGTCAGTAGCACGAAGATAATCCGTCCGCCGTCGAGGGCCGGCAGCGGCAGCAGGTTGAAGACGCCGATCATGATCGACAGCAGCCCCGCCCAGTTGATCAGATCCCAGGCCCCCAGGAAGGCCTGCTCCGAGAGCAACTTGACGATCTGCACCGGCCCGCCGACCTGATCGAACTTGCGTCCAGTGAACAGATCGACAATGGAGCGCAGCACGTTGTGCAGCACTTCGTAGCTGGTGCGGCACCCTTCGACCAGCGCCGCGCCGGCGCCCAGGCGGTGGAACTCCCGTTGCAGCGCCAGCCCGGCTTCGCCCAACAGGTACGTCTCGACCCGGCGGTCGTCTTCGTTCTGGCCTGGCTGCAGCTTGGCCAGCCGCTGGTCCTTGCGGGGCCGCGGCACCACGGTCAGGTCGTGGAGCTGGCCGCCGCGAGCGACCTGCAGGACCACCCCCGGCAAGGTCACCTCGCCGGGATCGCGCAGTTCGTCGGCCTCCGGGACCTGTTGCAGGGCCAGCAGGATGTCGGTGGGCTGGGCGACTGGCGTGCCATTGACGGCGACGATCCGGTCATCGGGCAAGAGCCCGGCCTGCCGCGCCGGACCCGCCGGCTCGGTGTGGCTGACCACGGGCAGATAGACCCGGTCGGCGAACTCGACCCCAATCTTGTAGCCGCTGCCGGTCCGCCCGGCCTGGGGCGTCAGCGTCACGGCGCGAGTCAGCTCGCCCTGCTGCAGCGTGACCTGCAGCGGTCGCCCGCCCGACTGCTGGACCGCCGCCTTGACCTGGTCGGGCTGCTGCGTCGGACGGCCGTCGACCGCTGCGATCCGCCAGCCGGGCGCGACCCCAGCGACGTCGGCGGCCGACCCTGCGACCACCTTGGCGACCGTCGTGTCGGGCCGCGGCGGGACGCCCCAGAGGCCGAACAGCAGACAGAAGATCACCACCGCCAAGAGCACATTGAAGGCCGCGCCCGCCACCAGCGTGGCGACCTGCTGGTAGACCGGCCGCGCGTAGAAGGTGTGCGGCGCCACCTCGGCGGTGGGCTCCCCCTCCAGGCCGCGAATCCGGACGTAACCCATGAAGAGGAACGGGCAGACCCGGTACAGCGTCTCGCCGCGACGGCGCGACCAGATGGTCGGACCAACGCCGACCGCGAACTCGTCGACCTCCATCCGCGACCACTTCGCGACCAGGAAGTGCCCGAGTTCGTGGATCAGGATGATGCCGCCGAGCACGCAGACGATCTGCAGGCCGCGCAGCAACTTGAACCAGATGGCGTGGTCTTCGAACACCCTCAGCTCACCTCTTGGGCCGCTCGGCGGGCCCAGGCGTCGGCCGCCAGCAGCGTGGCCAGATCGCTGGCGGCCTGTACCTCATGTTGGTGCATCACGGTCTCGACGGTCTCTGCAATCTGCAAGAAGCGCAGCTCACCGGCCAGGAACCGGTCGACAGCCACTTCGTTGGCGGCGTTCATCACCGCCGGCAGGGTGCCCCCGGCGCGGGCCGCCGCATAGGCCAGGCCGAGACAGGGAAAGGCGTCGAAGTCCGGCGGCTCAAAAGTGAGCTGTCCGACGGCCGCCAGATCGAGCCGCCGGCGCGGACTGACCTGGCGCGCGGGGAAGGTCAGCGCGAACTGGATCGGCGTGCGCATGTCGGGGTAGTCCATCTGCGCCAGCACACTCCCGTCGCGAAACTCGACCATCGAGTGAATGATGCTCTGCGGGTGGAGCAGCACGTCGACTTGATCCACCGGCAGTCCGAACAGCCACCGCGCCTCGATCACCTCGAGCCCCTTGTTCATCAAGGTGCTGCTGTCGATGGTGATCTTCGGACCCATCTTCCAGGTCGGATGCGCCAAAGCCTCGGCCACGCCGACCGCGGCCAGGTCTGCCCGAGTCTTACCCCGGAACGGACCGCCCGAAGCAGTCAAGATCAGACGCGCCACGCTGGCGGGATCTTCACCGCGCAGGCACTGGTAGATCGCCGAGTGCTCGCTGTCGATGGGAACCAGCGGCTGGCCGTTACGGCGGCTCAGCGCCATGATCAGCTCGCCCGCGATCACCAGCGGTTCTTTGTTGGCCGGAGCGACGCGCTTGCCGGCCTGCAGCGCCGCCAGAATCGGCGGCAGCCCGAGCGCGCCGGTGACCGCGGCGACCACCAGCTCGGCCCGGGCGACGGTGGCCACGGTCAGCAGGCCCGCCGGCCCGACCTCGATGGGCGTGGACCGCCCGACGCGCTCGATCAGCGCGGTGCGGCTGGCCTCGTCGGCGACGGCCACCAGCTCGGGCCGCAACAGCCGCATCTGCGCCGCCAGCAGCTCGACATTGCGGCCGGCCGCCAGGGCGACCACCTGGTATTCGTCGCCCAGGCTCTGCACCACATCGATGGTCTGCGTGCCGATGGAGCCGGTCGACCCGAGCAGCGCGATTCGCGTCATCCCAGGAATCCCTGTACCGCCAGCCACGCCAGACAGAAGCCCGGCGCCAGCGGCAGCATGTAGTCGGTCGCCCCGCCGGCGAAATGGCGGTCGTAGAAGCCCTGGCAGACCGCCACCTGCGCCGGCAGGTTGGCCCGCAGCGTGTCCAGGTCGCTCCAGTGCGCCAGCCGCACCAGCAGCTCCTGACCCACCACCAGGCCGAGGCCCATCAGCAGCCCGGCCGCCGCCAGGGCGCCGAACGAGTAAGCCGCGCCGCCCGCGCCAGCGGCACCGGCCGCCGCCAGAATCACCGCCGGCAGGACCACCCGCACCAGCCGTCCCCGCGGCGTCGGCCGGCGGTAGCGCGCCGTCTGCGGCAACCCGTCGAGCTGTGCCCCGAGGCCCTGCGCCAGCCAGGCGGCGCCGAGCAGCAAGACCACCAGCGCGGTACCGGACGGCGTGACCCGGCCTGCTCCGGCCACCTGCAACAACAAGGCCCCGGCCAGGCCGCCGGCCACCAGCAGCGGCAGCAGCAACGCCAGGAGCAGCGAGGGCAGCCACTGCCCGCGCTGGCGCTCCTTCAGCTCGGTGGTCACCGCCGCGGCCAGCACCAGCGTGAACATCGACAGCACCACGGCGTTGACCAGCTCCAGGAACGGCGACTCGAGGTCACACCGGAAGTAGGCGACATGCCCCAACACGATGCAGCAGACCATTTCCATGACGGGTGCCGAAAGGTACTGCTCGCGCCGGGCGGCGGCGGCGGCCAGCTCCCGCGCAATCTGTGTCGACGCCGCCAGCAGCACCAGCAGCAGCGGTGCCCCGCGCAACGCGGGGACGCCATCAGCGGCGCACAGCGCCAGCAGCAGCACGGCCCCGATGGCGGGTCCAAGACGACTAGGTTGTGGCATCGCTGACCAATCCCCCGAAGCGTCGCTCGCGGGTCTGATACTCGGCTATTGCGCGGTACACGTCGACCGGCCGGAAGGCCGGCCAGAGCGTCCCGGTCACCCACAGCTCGGCGTAGGCGATTTGCCAGAGCAGGAAGTTGCTGACGCGCAGGTCGCCGCCGGTCCGGATCAGCAGCTCCGGGTCCGGCACGTCGGGCGCATAGAGCCGCGCGGCGAAGGCCGCTTCGTCAAGCTGCGCGGGATCCAACTCGCCGCGCTGCGCCGCGGCGGCGATCTCCCGCGCGGCGTCGACGATCTCGCGGCGGCCGCCGTAGTTCAGGGCCAGGTACAACCGCATCCGGGAGTTGGCCGCGGTCGCTTCGACGTCACGCTCCAGTTCGCGGCGTAACGAGGCCGGCAGGTCGTCGGCGCGGCCGAGCAGCCGCACGCTGACCTCGGACTCCAGCATCTCCGCCAGGTTGGCGTGCAACTGGTCCTCGATCAGCCGCATCAGCCCGCCGACTTCGTCCTCGGGCCGCGACCAGTTTTCGTTGGAGAAGGTGTACAGGGTGAGGTGTTCGACCCGCCCCAGACCGGGCTCCACGGTCACCCCGGCCTCGGCCAGCCGCGTCGGCAGGTGGCGGCAAGCCCGGATGATCAGCCGGGTGGTCTCGGCGCCCCGCTGGTGCCCGACAATCCGCGGCAAGTGCTGCTGCCGGGCCCAGCGGCCGTTGCCATCCATGATCACCGCGACGTGCCGCGGCACGCGCGTCGGGTCGATGCGACTCAGCCAGCGCTGCTCGTCGGCATCGATCGGCGGCAGCTCATAGGTCGTCGCGGCGCTGGCGCTGCGGGCTCGCGGGTCGGTCACTCCGACATCAGCTCCTCTTCCTTGGCCTTCACCAGCTTGTCGATCTTGGCGATGTACTGGTCCGTCAGCTTCTGGATGTCGTCCTGCCCGCGGTGCAGTTCGTCTTCGGAGACAGCGCCTTCCTTTTCCATTTTCCGGAGGTGGTCGATGGCCTCGCGCCGCACGTTGCGGACCGCCACGCGGCCCTTTTCGGCGGTGTGCTGACAGCCCTTCGCCAGCTCGCGCCGGCGCTCTTCGGTGAGTGGTGGGATGCCGATCCGGATCAGCTTGCCGTCGTTCTGCGGGTTGAGCCCCAACCTGGCGTCGGCGAGGGCCTTCTCGATCGCCCGGATCAGCCCCTTCTCCCACGGCTCGATGGTCAGCAGCCGGGCTTCGGGGGCGCGGATCATCGCCAGTTGCTGCAAGGCTGTCGGAGTCCCGTGGTAATCCACCTTGATCTCTTCGACCAGGGCCGGCGAGGCGCGGCCGGTGCGCACCAGGCTGAACTCGTGCTCCGTCGCCTTGACAGTCTTTTCCATGTGGTCTTCGGCTTCGAGCAAGACCTCGGCGGTGGCTTCACTCATGGTCACTACTCCTTACGATGGTCCCGACTGCTTCGCCCTGACAGATCCGCTGGAGGTTGTCCAGCTCGGCGAAGTCGAACACGATGATCGGCAGGCTTTGCACCTTCGCCAGCGAGGTGGCGGTGGCGTCCATCACCGCCAGCGGCAGCAGTTGGTCGTAGCTGAGATGCTCGTATTTCTGCGCCTCGGGGTGGGTCCGCGGATCGGCGCTGTAGACGCCGTCGACCCGGTGCTTCGCCATCAGCAGGGCATCGGCGTCGATCTGGCAGGCCCGCAGTGCGGCGGCCGTGTCGGTCGAGAAGAACGGATTGCCGGTGCCCGCCGCGAAGATCACCACGCGGCCCTGCTCGAGATGCCGCAGCGCGCGGCGCTGGATGAACGGCTCGGCCACCTCGTGCATCTCGATGGCCGTCTGCACCCGCACCTGCAGCCCTTCGGCCTCCAGCGCGCTCATCAGCGCCAGGGCGTTGATGACGGTGGCGAGCATGCCCATGTGGTCGCCCGTGACGCGGTCGATGCCCCGCTTCTCCCCGGCGACGCCCCGGAAGATGTTGCCGCCACCGACCACGATGGCCAGCTCGACACCGACCGCGACGACCCGCCGGAAGTGCTGCGCGATCGCCGCCAACAGCTCGTCGTCGATGCCGTAGGGCTGGCCTCCCATCAGCGCCTCGCCGCTCAGCTTGAGCAGCACGCGGCGATACTTCAGCGCGGCGCAGTCGGCCATGCCCACCACCTTTCCGGGCGGTCCAGCAGATACTGCGGGAGCCGCCGCGGGGCACCTCTTCGTGCCTGCGCGCGCGGCTCCTGTTGCAGGGATCCGAAAATGGGCTACTCTTGCCCGACCTCGAGGCGCAGGAAGCGCCGCACCGCGAGGCTGCCACCGGCCGCCTTGGCGGCCTCGGCGACGTACTGCTGGACGGCCTTCTTGTCGTCCTTGGCGTACGGCTGGTCCAGCAGGCAGACCTCGCTGAAGAACTTGCCGAGCCGACCCTCGATGATCTTCTCGCGGATGTTCTCGGGCTTCTTGGCCATGTCCTCAGCGTTGCGCAGCACTTCCTTCTCGCGCTCCAGCAGGTCGGCCGGGACGCCGTCGCGGTCGACGCAGAGCGGCCGCATCGCCGCCACCTGCATCCCGAGTTCCTTGGCGACTTCGGCCAGCGCGGGCTGCGCCACGCCGGCTCCGGCGACTTCCACCAGCACCGCGACGCGGTGCGTCGCCGTGTGCAGGTAGTAGCCGACCAGCCCGTCGGCGCCGGCCGTCCAGCGCACCAGGCGGCCGACCCGGATGGCTTCGCCGATCCGCGACACGGCGTTGGCGATGGCGTCGTCGCCGCCGACCGCCTCGGAGGTCTCCGCGCCACTGGCCAGCGCGGCGTCCGCGAGGCTCTGCGCCAGCGCCCGGAAGTCGTCGCTGCGGCCGACGAAGTCGGTCTCGCAGTTCAGCTCCAGCGCCAGCGTGGTCTGCCCGTCGGGGCTGCTGGCCAGCGCGATGCACCCTTCGCCGGTGGTCCGCCCGGCGCGCTTCTCACCCTTCGCCAGCCCGTGCTGCCGCAGGATGTCCTTGGCCTTCTCAACATCGCCCTCGGCCTCGGCCAGCGCGCGCTTGCAATCCATCATGCCCGCCCCGGTCGCGTCCCGGAGGGCCTTCACATCGGCTGCTGCAATCGACATCGTCGCTTCTCCGTCCTCTCGCCAGCCCTCAGGCCTCGTCGCCCGCCGCCGCGGTCGCCTCGGTCGGCTCCGCGGCGATCTCGGGGGCGACTGCCGTCACCTCCGGCGCCACCACCTCGGGCTCACCCTCGACCAGCGGTTCGGCGTCCTCACCGGGGTCGACCACTTCGGCCGCGGCTTCCTCGGCCAACTCCGCCACGCTGACCGCGGGAGCGGCACCCGGCCGCAGCCGCTCGTCGAGGTTCTCACGCTGGCGGCGCACGGAGTCGATGGCGCTCGGGCGGATGGTCCCGTCAGCGATGGCGTTCTCGCGCTCCAGCACGGCGGTGATCACCGTCTCGGCGACGGTGTCGGTGACCAGCTTGATGGCCCGAATGGCGTCGTCATTGCCGGGAATCACGAAGTCGGCGTCGTCCGGGTCGCAGTTGGTGTCGACGATCGCGACCACCTTGATGCCCAGTCGCTTGGCCTCGCGGATGGCGTTGTACTCTTCCTTGACGTCAACCACGAAGAGCGCCGTCGGCATGCCCGGCAAGTCTTCGATCCCGCCGAGGGTCTGCTGCAGCTTCGAGCACTGCTCACGGAGCTGCGCGGCTTCCTTCTTCGGGCGGCGGTCCAGCAGGCCCTGGCGATCCTGGTCCCGCAGGTTGCGCATCTTGTTGATGCTCTCGCGGATGGTCTGGAAGTTGGTCAACATGCCGCCCAACCAGCGGTGCGCCACGAAGAACATGCCGCAGCGCTGAGCGGCCTGCAGCGTCGATTCCTGGGCCTGCTTCTTGGTGCCCACGAAGAGCACCGTCCCGCCGGCCAGGACGGTCGCCTGGATGAAGTCGCAGGCGGCTTCGACGCCCTTCAGCGTCTGATGCAGGTCGACGATGTGGATGCCGTTGCGTTCGCCGTAGATGTACTGCTTCATCTTCGGGTTCCAGCGGCGCGTCAGGTGGCCAAAGTGGGCGCCTGCCTCCAGCAGGTCTTTCATCGAAACACGAGACATGGGGGTCACTGCTCCTTGGTTGATCCTCCCCGCGGTGTCGCGGTCGAACGGAGCCCGGGGCACCGCCGTTCAACTCGGCCACGGGTGCGAAGTGTCCCTTGCGGGACTTCGGCAGCATACCAGCGATGCCGCGGCGCGTCAACGCCTGCAGCCGCCTGCCAAGCCACCGCGCGGCCTCACCAGCGGCGCGCGTCCAGATCGTTGCGGACCGTCCGGGCGCCGCCGGGGGGCCGTTCGTAGAGGTACAGGTCGGGGCCGCCGGTGCCGCGGGCACGCTGCGACACGAAGACGATCCGCTGCCCGTCGGCGCTCAGGCTGGGCGTCGTGTCGCCAAACCCGGTGAGGCTCAGACCGGGCAGGTCGACCAGCACCCCCGGCCGGCCGTCTGGCCCCTCGCGCTGCAGGTCGAAGACCGCCACATCGTCGCCGCTGGAGCCCAGGTCGGCACCCCAGCGGTTGGTCTGGAAGCCGAGATAGCGGCCATCGGCGCTGAGACTGACGAACAGATCCTCCTGCGTCGAGTTGACTGCGCTGGACAGCGGCACCTCGCGCTGGGCGACCAGGTCGTAAAGGTGGACATCGTTCAGTCCCCGGTCGCCAGGCCGGCGGTCGGCGTCGTAGGCCAGCAGCCGGCCGTCGGCCGAGACCCGGCTGGTGTACTGGTCGGTGCCGCCGTCGAGACCCGGCGTCGCCAGCAGGCTGGCGGTCTGGCGGTCGTAGACGTAGATCCGCGAGCGCGTCGTGCCGCCCTCGGCCCGCTCGCTGCGGAAGCTCAACCAGCGGCCCGTCGGGCTGAGCTGCGGGGCTCGCTCGAGCTCCGCGGTGTTGAGACCGGGCAGGTCGACCAGGCTGCCCGCCGCCACGTCGTAGAGGTAGATGTCCCAGCCGCCGCCGCCCGGCCGGTCGCTGGTGAACGCCACCAGCCCGCCGTCGCCGGACAGGCTGGGGGACTCATCGCGAGCCGCCGAGTTGAGCCCCGGCAGGGCGACCAGCCCGCTGCCCAAACGGTAGAGGTAGATGTCGCGCAGGCCCACGCCGCCGGGCCGGTCGCTGTTGAAGACCACGCTCCGCCCGTCCGACGAGACCGTCGGCGAGCTGTCCTCGGCCGAGGAGTTGAGGCCCGGCAGAGGGGTGTAGTGTTGCGGATCCCAAGCGCCGGCAGCGGCCGCCGCGCCGGCCTCGGCGCGGTGCAGGAAGCGGAATGTGCCAGCCGGCCCGCCGAGCGTCCAATCGACGAACTCGAAGCTGATCACATAAGGCTGCCAAACGCCGACTCCCAGCACCGCATCGACGCTGTAGGCGCTGAGGTCGGTCACCAGCACCTGGTCCACCCGGATCGGTGACGGCAGTCGCAGCGTGGCCGGACTGCCCAGCAGCTCCACCGTCAGCACCTCGCTGCCGGCAATCCGCCAGGCGGCGCCGGCCGGGTCGTACCCGAGCTGCACGGCGACCGCGGTGTCCAGGATCAGCTCGTCCACAGCCCCGGTGTCGAGCAACACCCGCAGCCCCGGCGTCGCGGCGACCCCCGCGCTGGAGGTCATCTGGAAGGGTACCTCCAGGTCGGCGTAGCTCTCGCGCACGCGGTCGGGGTTCAAGGCGGTGGTGGTCTGGGCGGTGAAGACTTGCCGGCCACCGGCGCCGCTCAGTACCGGCGCGCCGCCCAACACCAGCGATGCGGCGCCGGACTGCGGCAGATCAAACTCCAGGGCGCGAACCACCGGCGCCAGTTGCAGCAGCAGCGGATCGAGGCGATTGGCGGTCCCGCCGGTGCCGGGCTTGAACCGCAGGCCCAAGATGCCCTGCGCGCCCTTCAGGCTGAGCGAGCGGTCCTCGCGCGAGGTCGGCTCATCAATCACCACCAGGCGCACCCCGACGGCGGTGCGTCGGCCGAGCGCCACCGGCGCGGTGGCGAACTCGCCGCGGCGCGTGCCCGAGCCGAACCGCAGGACGGCTGGCCGGCCGGTCCGCCGCACCGCGTGATTCGTCGGACGGATCAGATCACCAAACACCAGGAGGCCCTGGAACCCGGTGTCCAGCAGCAGCTCGAAGACCTGGTTGCCAACCTGCACGGGCACGAGGTATTGGCCCGGTAGCACCGCCCGCAGGGGGATACGATCGAAGCCCGCGTCGCCGCCCGAGGGCGCCTGAAACGGACTATTGTCGACCGCCGCGCCGCCGCCGCCACAGCCGGGCAGCAACAGCCAGCTCAGCAGCAGCAGAGTACCGAGCGCCACCTTTCGCGTCGTCCGCGCCATCGCCATCTTCCTTGCCGGGTTAGCGCAATAGCCCAACTTGACGCAACCGGGCCGCCCGCGCGGCGCTGTTGGTCGTGAGATCCCAGCCGACCGTCACCGGCGGGCCCGGGGCGCCGCTGGCGTCAACGCTGCGGTACGTGATCTCGATCTTGTTGAAGGCCAGGGACAGCTTCTCAAGGCCGGAGTCGCCCTGCACCAGGGATTGCTCGACCCGCGCCACCAGTGCGCCGGTCAGGTCGAAGCGGTACCGCTCGAAGCTGCGGTTGCGGGTGTCGACCACCACCAGCACCAGCCGGTCGAGCACGCTGCCGGACCAGTTGGCCTGCGCCAGGGCCGGGCTGGCGCGGTCGATCACCTTGCTGACCACCAACCGGTCGAAGCGCACCAGGCCAGCCGACACCCCGCCACCTTTGGCCCCGTTGTCGATGGGCACTTCCGAGCCGAAGCGCAGCTCGGTCAGGTTGATCCAGTCGCGGTACCCCGTCAGCGTGCTGTCGCCCTTGAAGCCCGCCGTCCCGCCGTTCACCTGCATCACCAGGGACTCGCTGGCGCCGCCCACGAAGTCGTTGAGGCCGCCCGGCAGGACGGCGCCGCCACTGCTCGCCGCGCCTCCGCCGCCGCAACCGATCCCCAGTCCCGCCAGCAGCAGACCGCCCGCCAGGATCTTCACTCGCCAAACCGACACGCTGATCCTCCCAGGATACGCCGCAGCGCAATCTCTGAGCTCACTATGGTGCCAACTCATCGGGCGGGTTGACGGCGTCCGGATCCGAGCGCGCGGCGGCGGCCCGCTCCAGGGCGGCCCGCACCTCCGGCGCGTGCTGCAGCAGGGCGTCAAAATCGGCGCGGCTGAGCGCCAGCAACAGCCCGTCACCGCGGGCCCGCACGGTGGCGTTACGCGACTCGTCGCGCAGCAGCGCCAACTCGCCAAACTGGTCCCCCGCCGCCAGGCGAGCCACCTCAACCTCGCCGGCCGGCCCCTGACGGGTGACCGTCAGGCGGCCCCAGGCGATCAGGTAGAAGCGGTCGCCGGGCTCACCCTGACGACAGATCACTTCGCCCGCGCTGACGCTGCGGGGCTGAAAGCAGCTGGCCAGTTGGGTGGCCTGCTCCGCGGTCAGGCTCTGCAATAGCGGGATCGCCCGCAGCCGGGCCGCCGCGACGACGGCGGAGGTGCCATCGGCAGCCACCGCCAGCCCAGCCTGGCGGTGCCACAACCGCGCGTAGGGGCCGTCGGCGGCCAGCAACTCGCGGTGTGTGCCGCTCTCGACAACCCGCCCGGCCGCTAGCACGACGATCCGGTCGAACTGCGTCACGAGGGCCAGTTGGTGGGTCGCCAGCAGCGTCGTGCGGCCCGCGCCGACCCGCGCCAGAGTCGCCGCCACCGCCGCCGCGGTGATCGGGTCGAGGGCCGCCGTCGGCTCGTCGAGCAGCAGCAGGCGGGGTTCGCCAGCCAGCGCCCGAGCCAACGCGAGGCGCTGCCGCTGACCGCCCGAGAGGCGCCCCCCGCCGGCCGGCAGGACCGTCTCGAAACCTTCGGGCAGGGCCTGCACGACGGTCTCGATCTCGGCCTCCGCGGCAGCCTGCAGAACAGCCGCCGGGCCGATGTCCGACCGACCGAAGCGGATGTTCTCGGCCACGCTGACTCCCAGCAGAAGGGAGTCCTGCGGCAGGTACCCAAGCTGCTGCCGCCAGGTCCGCCGGTCGACTGTGGCCAGATCCACACCGTCGACCCGCAGGCTGCCCGCCGCTGGGGCCAGGAAGCCAGCCAAGAGGCCCAACAGGGTGCTCTTGCCGGAGCCGCTGGCGCCGACCAGCGCAACCAGCTCGCCCGCCCGCAGGTCGAGATTGAGGTCGTCGAGCACCGCGGCCCGGCCCGGGTAGGCGTAACGCACCCCACGCAGCTCAATCCCCTGGCGCAACGGCCCGAGCGGTGCCCCGCCCGGCGCCAGCAGCGGGTCCTCGGGTTGGGCCAGCAGGTCGCGCAGACGCCACCAGGCGGCGGTGCCCGCCACCAGCAGCGGCGCCGCGCGGGCCAGCACCACCAGCGACCAGCCGAGGTTCCAGAAGACCGACAAAAAGCCGATGCAACCGCCGATCGTCAGCTCGCCGCGGCGCACCAGCAGCACCGCCAGCGCCACCGCCGAAACCTGTGCGACGTAGATCCCGATCACCGTGGTCCGCTCGACCAGGCCGCTCAGGAACGAACTGCGCCGCAGCGCCACGGTCAGGGGCCGCAGTCCGGCGGTCAGCCGGCGGCGCAGCAGGTCCTCGGTGCCGTAAGCGCGCACCACGCGGGGTGCAGCCAGCGCCTCGGCGACCAGCGCCAGCACTTCCTGCCCGGCGGCCTCGCGCGCGCCGTCGGCGGCCACCGCCCGCGGGGCGACCAGGCGCGGCGTCCAGAGCACCAGCGGCCAGACCGCCAGGCCGAGCAGCGCCAGACCCGGCGGCAACAGCCAGAACAGCAGCGCCAGGCCCATCAGGCCGCTCAAAGCCGGCAGCAGCAGCCCGCTCAGCCCGGCCTGCAGCACCGCTTCGACCGCGCCCAGATCGGTCGTGAAGCGCGCCGTCACCGCACTCGCGGCATGTTCTTCGTGCCACGCCACGGCGAGGCCCAGGAGCCGGTCGAAGAGTCGTTGTCGCAGCCGCCCGAGAGTCTCGGCGATCAGCCGCGCGTAGCACGCATCGCGCCACACGGCCAGACCGGCCACCAGCCCGACCCAGGCCGCCAGCAACAGCAGCACCCGGCCCGCCGCAGCCCACTCGGCGCGGGGCAGCGCGGCGTCGATCAGCCAGCGGTAGGTGAGGGTCAGGCAGCCGTCCAGCGACACCTCGGCGGCCGCCAGCGGGACGATGGCCAGCCAGCGCCACCAGCCGTGGGAGCGGCGCCACTCAGCCATCGGCACGCCTCGCCGCCAGGATCAGCCGGGCGCCGGTCCCAGGCGCTGGAGCCGGGTCGAACGGTCGACCGTCGAACCCGCCCCACTGCTCGACGCGGGCGAAGCCGGCGGCCCGCAGCAGCGCCAGCTCGTCGTCCAGGTGGATGTCGCGGAACACCAGTCGCACCACCGCGCGCCGGCCGACGCGGTCGCCGGTCAACCAGTCCAGGAAGTCGTAGCGCAGGCTGTAGGGCTGCCCGGCGACCTGCACGTGGTTGCTCATCAACCGCACCCGTTGCCCGCTGGCCGGGTCCCAACGCTCCCGCCAGACCTCCAGCGCGGTGTCCTCAGGCGGCGGCGAGAGCCAGCTCGGGCGGTCGTCGTAGCACAGCCAGCCGCCCGGCCGCAGGTGCGCATGGACCGCCCGAAACGCGGCCAGGCGATCGGCGTCGGTCAGCAGGTGGCCCAGCGTGCCGTACGGGGCGACCGCCAGATCGTAGCGTTGCGGCAAGTCGAGCTGCCGGAAGTCGGACTCGACCCAGTCGACCTGGTCGGCCGCCGACCCGAGCCGCTGCCGGGCCAACGCCAGCATCGCCGGGGAGTTGTCGAGACCGGTCAGGCGGTACCCCTCCCGGAGCATCCGCGCGGTCAGCCGGCCGGTGCCGCAGCCCAGATCGAGCACCGCGGCGCCGGCCGGCAGGTGCTCCAACGCGAAGTCGCTGTAGAAGTCCAGGTCGTCGGTCAGGTCGTCGAACAGCAGGTCATAGACCGGCGCGTAAGCCGCATAGGCGTCTCCAGCGAGGCCGTCGCCAGGCCAGTCGAGGGGTGCGGTCGGCAGAACGGGGCGTGACATCGGCGACACCTTCCGAGCCCCCTCGCGGAGCTGCTTCGCCGCGGCCGGCGGGGTACCTGTCGGCACCTCACGCGGTCTGCCCAGGCAGGGCTCCGCCGGTCGCCGCGCTGAACTCCGCCGGTGTCACCGGCCACAGCCCAGGCGGCGCCTCAGGGTGCTCCAGGGCCGCCCGGTAGGCTCGGCAACAGCAGGCCTCGAGGACCTCGCTACGGTGGTCCAGCAACCGCGCGCAGGGCTGTAGGAAGCTGGCCAGTGGCACGCCGTCGGCTCCCAGCAGACCGCCGCCGCGCAGCACGGCCTGCAACACGTCCTGGACCTGCGAGCCGCTGGTAGTGGTCCGTTCGACCAGCCGCTGCTTGAGGTCGCGGAGCACCAGCGGCGGCGGCTGCTCGGCGACGACCGCCAGCAGCGCGGCGATCAACGCCGGTCGTTCGGCCGGCAGGGGGCGCAGGCCACAGCGGGTCAGCCAGGCGGTCACCTCGGCGGCCCGGCCACTCGCCGTGTGCGTCACCGTGGGCGGCGCGGGCGCACTGCTGGGGGCGGGCGCTGGGGGCGTCAAGCCCACGGCCACCTGCAGCGCCGCGGTGAGTGTCTGCTCGTTGCAGACTGTCAGCCCGTAGATCGCGGACAGTTCCTGGCACAGGTTGGCAGTCTGCCCCAACAGCACCAGCAGCGCGCGGGACGCGGGCAGCTCGAGGCGCCGTCGGAGCTCGCCGTAGCGGCGCACGTGGAGCTGGTAGTCGCCGGTCTTGCACTCGATCCAGAGCGGCGTGCCGGCGACCATGAAGAACAGATCCAGCTCCCCAGCATCGCCGTTGGCGAACTGCACCTGCGGATTCTGTAGATGTGCCGTGGGATGACCGCTGGCGGCGAGCACCTGCTCCGCTTGCAGGCAGACATAGCGCTCGAACCAACCGCCGGTGAAGAACGCCACCACCGCACCCGACCGCTCGACCGTGGCGTTGAGCAGACGGGTCGACTTCTGGTAGTGGTACCGCGTCAGGATCGCCAACTTGCTCAGATCATGGGCCAACGCCGTGCAGGCCGCGACCTCTTCCTGGCTGCGGTCGGTCAGTTGCAACGACAGACTCTGCCCGGTCGCCAGGCAGCGGCGGAGCTGATCGTGCAGCCGCCAGAGGTGCTGGTAACGCGAGCCCAGGGTACTGGCCAGCCGGTCGAACACCGCGTCGGCGCTGGCCGGTGCGGGCAGCCGCCGCAGGAGAATCTTGCGAGCCTGCAGCCAGGCCACCGCCGCACTCTCCAGCGGCGACTCCGCCGCCCCGACGTCGGGAGTTTCCGTCGGCGTGTCGGCAAGTCCGTCGCTCGGATCGGCCGGGACCTCCGCGGGCGACTCCCGCGCAACCGAGTCCCCAGCCGCCGGCGCGCTTCGGTCCGACAGCGCGGCCCGGATCTCCCGCAGCTCCTCCAGTATGGCACCCAGCAAGCGCTCGGTTTCAGTCATCGCCAGCACCCCGGTAAGCAGACCTTACCAGGGCGCATTCAACACTTCTGCCGCCCGGCTCGCGGCGCCAGATCGACGAACGTGACCAGCGGTCGGTCGACCGCCTCCGCCGACAGCACGAACTCAAACTCGTGCCAGCCGTCACCCAGCAGTCCGGCCGGCACCAGCCACGCGCGGTGCTGACCGGGCGCACCCAGCAGATTCGGGTACTCCGGCTCGAACGGTTCCTCGACCGCGTCACTCGGCGCCAGCGGCTGACCGGCCAGCGTGGCCTCGACCACCGCGTCGCCCAGGTCCGCGGCGGACTGCAGGCGCAGCACCTGGTCGCTCCAGCCGTCCGCCGGCGGCGCCAGGTCTAGCGGCACCCGCAGCGGTGCGTCGGCCGCCAGGCGGGAGGTCGGCTCCAACGGCCGCGGGGCCGCCGGCTGCGGCCAGACCGGCGCCACGAACCAGTGGTGCGGCCCCGCGGCGCAGCGTGCCCGGTCGGCCCACTCGCCGTGCAGCGCAAAGGGCGGCTCGCCGTACGGCCCGCGCGGCCCGGCGCCGTGCTCGCGGAAGTACATGAAGTTGAAGGTGCTGACGCCGTCCAGGCCACGTTGCCAGGCGAGGTGCGCCGCGCCCCGGAGCTGGGCCGGCGTGGCGCGCCGGAAGCTGAAGTTGTCGTAGGCGCAGTCGGTGTTGACCGGCGGACCGACGCGCGTCGTGTGGGCCATCTCCAGGTACATCCCAGCGGCGGGCGCCAGCTCGCGGATCCGGCCGTGGTCGCCGGCCTGCTCGGTGAAGTAGAAGTGCGACAGGTTGAAGATGTCGACCCCCACCGCGGCCAGCGCCGGGACATCGATACCGAGCCGTTCGTGGGCCGCCAGCCAGGCCGGGATCCGGACGCTCAGCCAACGGTGCTGCCCCGGTGCGGCGGTGCGGTCCAGCAGGGCCCGCACCTCGCGCGCGAAGTCGGTGATGATGGCCACCCGCTCGGCCGGCGGGGTCACCGCCTCGTTGAAGAACCGACAGTGGCGCATGAAGTCGAGCTCAAACCCGTCCAGGTCGTACTGCTCGCACAACTCCTGAACGTAGCCAAACTTGTGCGCCCGGACGGCGGGAATCGCCCAGTTCAGGACGCGGCCTTCCCAGTCGTTCAGATCGGCGCTGATCCGCCACTCGGGATGCTCGACATGCACCGGGCAGAAGCAGTGCCAGGCCCAGCAGGGAATGTCATGGGGCTCCAGCAGCAGAAACTCATGACCGTGCGAGTCGTTCAGCCGCAGCGACACGAACGGCGCCAGCCCACGTTGCCGGCAGCGCCGGACGAAGACGTCGACCATGTCCCCGCCGGCCGCCAGATAAGCCGCGTAGCCGTCATCCTCGGGCAGCATCCCGGTGCGCTGCCGCATGAACCGCACATGCTCCTCGAACGGGTAGTGCCGCGACTTCCACCAGGGCACCCAGCCGACGTCCGGCTGCAACAGGTGGACATCGATCCCGCAGTCCGCCGTCTCGTCGACGCTCGCCTCCAGCATCGCCGCGGTGAAGCGGTTCGGCCGGTACTCCCAGCGCCCCGTCTGCGGATCGGGGGACAGCCCCGGCTGGTCGTTGTAGGGGCTGCGGCAGGTCAGGATGTGGGTCGTGTCGTTGCTGTAGAGAACGCGAAACGGCGGCTTCATCGCAGTCTGCTCCGGCGACCGCCCAATCGGACCGCAGCCAGGGCCGGCTGTCAAGCAGCGCGTCGGCGCGGCCCTAAGCCCGCGTCCGACGCGCCAACCAACCGATCAACAGGGCGAGGCCGCCGAACAACGCCAGCGTCACCGGTCGCGCACGGTCGCGCGGCGGTGCGGGCGCTGGGGCTGGCGGCGGCGCAGCCGGCTCGGGCGTCGCCGCGGGGGGCTCGCGGGGTGGGATGTAGGTGTCCGCCAGCGGCTTGGTGGTCCCGAGCAACTGGCCATTGAGCGCGTCCACCCGCACATAGTCGCTCATGCCACCGAAGCGCCGGGACTCCACCTCGCAGGTCCACACCAGGCGCTGGCCGTCGTCGTTGCGGTAGACCTCCAGCATGGTTCGCCGGAGCGTCGCCTCTGGCCGGCCCTTCGCCAGCCAGCCACGGGCGATCAGCTCCTTGGTGGGCGTCCGGATGGAGGCCAGCGCCGCCGCGCCAGCTTGGGCGGCGCTGATCCGTGGTTCGAGCGACAAAACTTCCACCGGCGCGATCCGACAGTAGGCGTGGGTGACCTGGCCGCGCTCCGTTAGCTCGACGCTGGCTGCGCCGGGCAAGCCGGCGCCGCCAGCAGCTTCTGGTCGCAACAAGAACTGCAACGACACGCCCAGTTCGGAACGACGGTGCCGCAGTTGGTCCTGCAGTGGCCAGTCGGCCGCCGCGACGCGATGCTCCCGGAGCCAGCGGAGGGCCTTGGCCCGGAGGACAGCGGCCGACCGCACCGGCGGTCGCCCGGCCGGCCGAGTCAGAAAACTGGCCCGCCGGAAGTCCCCGGTCGCGGCCTCCAAGGTGAGGTTGGCGGTCCGACTTCCGTAAGCTCGCTCCGACTGGTTAGCGCTCGCCCGGCGGTTCGGAGTCAGCAGGCCGTAGGTCTGCAACTCGTCTCGGAAGCAGTGCTCCAGGAGGAGCCTCGCCACCACCAGGTCAGGGAGTCCCGACCAACTCGCGACTTGCCGGCGGTCAGGGGCCGACCAGTCCGCGGTCAGGGCCTCCCAGCGCGTGCCCTGCCCGCCACGCTGCTTCCAGCGCGTGAGCACGGCGGCAACGGCGCGGGTCTGAGCCTCTCCAGGCCGGCGCAGCGGTGCGGCCTCGCCGGGCTGCACCCGCCGCGCGATGTCCCGTTCGAGCACCGTCTGCGGCAGCCGCAGGCGGTCGGCCAGCCGTTCCGGCCAGACCAGATCCGAGGCCAGGACCACCCCATCCGGCGAGATGAACGACTCCGGCCGGCCAACCTGACCGGCCTGCGCGGCTGCCAGCAGGGCGAGCAAGGTGGCCAAGATAGGGCAAGATGGCCGGCAAGCACTTGTCATCGGCTGGTCGTAACACCAAACCGGCCGGCGGTCAACCCAGGTCACGACGATTCGCTGCGGACCGCCGCCGTCGGGGCCCGGCCGGCCGGCCACTCGTCCGCCTACTCGAACGGCCCACCCGGCGCCGTTGGGTACTCGCGGCGGACCGGGCCGTGGAAGTACATCCCCGAGCGGCCGAAGCCTCGCTCCAGGACCGGGGCCGTGGCGTAGCCGGCGGGACCGACCGCCCGCAGGTCGCGGATCTGGCCGGTCAGCACGTCGCCCAGCCACTGCTGGTAGTTCTCGGAGTGCTGCTGCACGGTGCGGGCGTAGCCGAAGGCGTCGGGGCCGTGCAGTTCCAGCGGCAGGCCATCAAAGTCCAAGTCCGGCCGACAGCCGCGCTCGGCTCGCAGCTCGCGCCAGAGCTGTAGCTCCAGGCCGTGGATCCCTTCGTGCCAGACCGTGCTGTAGTTGTCGCCGCTGAAGCCGCGCTCTTGTGAGATGCTCTGCTGCGAACCCGACATGTCGTCGCGCGTGACGATCCCGCCCCAGGCCGCGTTTGGCCGAAAGGGGCCGCTGAACGGGAAGAACAGGTGCACGTTGTCAAACCAGCCCGTGCGGCGCCCGGCGGAGGCCTCCAGTTCGCGCTCGATGTCGCCGACTCGGAACGCCCCGTAGCGACGGCTGGAGGGCACCCAGCGCAGCCCGGTCAACGGCCGTTCTGGCGGCAGCACGACGACCGCCAGGCTGTAGCCGACCTCGCCACCGGTGTACCGCGCGGTGTGCGCCTCGAAGGTGCGCACCAGGTTGACCACCCGCTCGACCACCTCCGGCTCCAGGTCCTCGATCAGCCGCTGGTGCCCGCGCGCCGGGCTGGCGGGCAGGTCCAGCCGGGTGTAGACCAGCACCAACCAGTGCAAAGTGATCGGCGGGCCGGGGAGCTGCGACGGGACGAGGTACGTGTACGCCGGCCGCGGGTCCGGCACCACCGCGCCAGGCGCAGCGAGCAGCGGCCACGCCAGCAGGACGATCCACCAGGTTCGGCGCAAGGCCATCGCTGCCATCCTCACCTCGGTCGGCCCAGCTCGCCGGAGCGACTACGGCGCGGATCCGCCCAGCCCCTCCAAGATCCGCCCCGCCGCCGCTTCGTAGAGGGCTTGCCACGCGGGCGCCAGGAGGCACTCGGTGACCTCGTAGCCACCGCCGTCGTAGTCGGCGGCGGGGGCGCCGTAGTGGAGGTAGCCGTTGCTGAACGCAGCGACGTAGGTGTGGGGCAACGGCGCGGCGCGGGTGACGTTGAGGCCGACCTCAGTGAGGATCTCAATGGGCGCACTGATCAGGGCGCCGTCGCCGATCCGCAGGCCGAGGACTTCGGCGGCGGCGGTGTCTTCGCCGCTGGCGGCGTTGATGGCCTGGTGGCGGCGGAAGGTGGCAACGTCGTCCTCGATTTTGGCGAGTTGCTCCATGACGCCCAGGTTGTGCAGGTACTTGGAGATCTGGGCGCGGTTGAAGTCGTCCAGCGCGACATGATCCCGAGCCTCGCGCGCGGCGTCGTGGAGGTAGCGGTAGCCGTAGTCGGCCGGCTGCTCCGGGTTCAGGGCGTACTGCAGATAGAGCGGCAGGAAGCTGCGGAAGTTGAGGCTGGTGAAGCGCAACGATGCCAGCAGAGCCGCCTGCTCGTCCAGCCTGGCCTGAACCCGGGCGGCGCTGTCGGTCCGCCGGGGCAGGCGAAGGTCTTCGACGGCGTGGGCCAGGGTGACGTTCGGCGAGGTCACGATGGTCCGCGCGGCGGTCAGCGCGCTGAGGCCCAACAGATAGCCCAGCGGCCGGCTATCGCGGGGGCGGTGGTTGTCTTTGTAGGTCACCTCGGTGACGTCGCCGCCCGCGCCCTGGATGAACAGCGCCAGCGTGCCGGGGAGTTGCTGCTCAATCACCTCGCGCGCAAACCCGGGGTAGTTGGCCGTGACGCCACCGCCGGGCACGCCCAGCAGCGGATGGCAGGCGAACTGGAACAGCAGCGCCAACGGCCGGCCGTCGAGTTGGTCGACCCGCAGCAGGCCGATCCGGGCGTCGAGTGGACCGAGGGCGGCGACCTGCTCGTCGGGTGGGCACGGATAGGCCTGCCGGATGGTGTGCTGCCGGCCGTCGCGCAGCCGGAGGGTGCGGTTGATCTGTATCCGGTCCTCGTGGCCACAGCCCCAGCCGAGGCGGGCCGGCACCCGCTGCTGCCAGGCTTCGCGGATGGCCTGAAAGGTCAGCTCGACCTGTTCGGGCGGCTCGACCAGCAGCTTCCCGGCGGGGTGGGTGTGCGAGGCGTTGACCAGCAGGCGGGCCGGGTCGAGCCCTAACTCGCCGGCCAGCCGGGCGCGCAAGGCGGCCAGGAAGTCGTCGGGCACGTCACAGATGCCACCGATGGCGACCACGTCCATCCCGACGATCACCAGCGGGGCGGCGTCGGTTTCGAGCACCAGGGCGGTCGCATAGAGCCGGTCGTGAACGTGCACGGCCGGGTCGGTGGTGGTGATGTCCCGGCGGGCGATGCCGGCGCGGAGGGTTGCGGATGCGGTGGCCACGGGCTGCTCCCGGCGGTAGTGTGCGGCCGGCGGGAGGAATCGGCCACCGCACCGGCCAACCGCCGGGCACGACGTGCGGAGAGACCCGGTGGATCGACGCGACTTTCTGAAGGAGGCGGCCGTCGGCGCCGCCGTGTTGGGGCTGGCGGCCGAGCAAGACCTGCTGGCGGCGGCCGGGCCGACGGTGGTGGTGGTCCATTCGGCCGGCGCTGCGGCCAGCAGCGGAGACGCGCGGCGGCAGCGGATTCAGAAGATGTTGACCGCCGGCATCGAGAAGCTCTCAGGTCAGCGTGGCGCGGCGGCCTGGAAGAAGTACGTCAAACCGAGCGACGTCGTGGCGCTCAAGGTCAACGTCCTGGCGTCCCGTGCGGCGACCTCGCCGTTGCTCGCCGACGCGGTCGCGCGGGGGGTGATCAGCGCCGGGGTCAAACCGCCCAACTGCTGGATCTTCGACCGCTTCGAACGCGAGCTGACCGCCGCCGGCTACCGCGTCGGCACGCAGCCGGGCGGGCATCGGGTGCTCGCCACCGACACCGCCGGCTACGGCTACGAAGCCACCGCGGTCAGCAGCGGCAGCGTCAGCCAGCGGCTTAGCAGCATCGTCGCGAAGCACGCCAGCGTGCTGGTCAACCTGCCGGTGATCAAGGACCACAACATCGCCGGGGTCACCGCGGCGCTGAAGAACCACTACGGCTGCATCCACAACCCGGCCGCGCTGCACGGCAACCACGCCGACCCGCAGATCGCCGAGGTCAATGTGATCCCGGCGCTGCGCCGCAAGCAGAAGCTGGTGATCAGCGACGCGCTGGCGGTGATCTACGAGGGCGGCCCGAGCTTCTCGCCCTCCTACCGCTTCGAGCAGGACTGCCTGCTGCTGGCGACCGACCCGGTGGCCCATGATGCGGTGGCCTGGAAGATGATCGAGGACATCCGCGCCAAGAAGGGCCTGCGACCGTTGGCTCGCGTCGGGCGGAACCCCGGCTACCTCACCTCCGCCGCCTCCCGCGCCCTCGGCGTCGCCGACCTGGCGCGGATCAATGTCGTGCGGGTGGAGGTGAAGTAGCCCTTACAGCATCCCGAACGGGATGATCTCCAGGTCGGCACGGAGTGGCAGCGGCTCAGGCGCCAGGCAGACCAGTGCCCCGGGACCGCGCGGGATGGGCAGGTCCTCCAGGCAATGCGTTGCGAGGTCGCGCGCCGAGACCAGGCCGGCCTTCTTGATCTCGACCGGGTGCAGGACGCCGTCGCTGACCAGTAGCAGATCGATCTCGCGGCCGGCAGCCTCCCGGTAGAAGTAGGCTGGCGCCTCTTGAAGCTGGTTGGACCAGCTCTTGAGCACCTCGGCCACAACGGCCGACTCGAAGATTGCGCCCGCCATCGCCCCGGCCTCCAGCGTCTCGGGGGTGCGCCACTCCGTCAGATAGGCCGCCAGGCCGGTGTCCAGGAAGTAGAGCTTTGGCGTCTTGCAGAGCCGCCGGGTGACGTTGGTGTGGTAGGGCGGCAGCAGGTGCACCTGGCCGCTGGCCACCAGCACCGACAGCCACTGCTTGGCGGCGTTCGGGCTGATGCCGGTGTCGCGGGCCAGGTCGGCGTAGTTCAGCAGTTGCCCCGTGCGGGCGGCGGCCGCGCGCAGGAAGCGTCGGAAGGCGGTCAGGTCGCCGATGTTCAGGAGCGACCGAACATCGCGCTCGAGATAGGTCTGCAAGTAGGAGCGGTAGAACAGTTCCACATCGCGCACATCTCCAGTACAGACCGCTGGGTACTGACCGCGCCAGAGGCGCTGAAAGACCTCCGGGGCGGCCAGCAGGCGGTACCCCTCGCGGCGCGGACCCAGGGCGCTGGCGGTAGGCAGGAACGGGGGCAGGTCGGCCGGGCGGCGGTCGGCCTCGCGGGCGCTGAAGCCGTACAAGTTGACCACCGCGACTCGCCCCGCCAGGCTCTCCGTGACGCCCGCCATCAGTGGGAACTGCTGCGCACCGGTCAGCCAGTACTGTCCCGGCCGGCGAACCGTATCAACCTGCATCTTGACGTAGGGCAGCAACCTCGGCGCGTACTGGATCTCATCGATCAGGAGCGGCGGCGGGAAGCGCTGCGCGAACAGCGCCGGGTCTTGCTGTGCCAGGTCCCGTAGGGCCAGGTCGTCCAGCGTGACGTAGCGTCTCGTCGGCTCCGCCAGGTGCCGCAGCAGCGTGGTCTTGCCAACCTGCCGCGGCCCGGTCAGCAGCACGACCCCGAACTGCGCGGAGGCTCGCGCCCAGGCCCGTTCCAACGCCCGTGAGCAGTAGTCTGTCATGATAATCCGCACTGCCAGTGCAGATTCTCAGAGCTACCGGGCGACGGCGTCAAGCCGCCTGCGCTACGGGGCCGGCTGGTCGGTGTCCCGGGTCAGGCGGCAGGCCAGGGTGCCGTCGGGGTTGAACCAGAGCGGGTCGAGCGCCACAAAGCGGTCCCAGCCGACCTTGGTGGTGCGCTGCTGGTGGTAGACCAGCCAGAGCCGCCCATCGGGACCCGGGACGACGCTGTGGTGGCCCGGCCCATACAGCCCGTCGCGGCGCCGCGCGATGGGGTTGTTGGCGTACTTGGTGAACGGCCCCAGCGGCGATCTGGCGGTGGCGTAGCCGATCCCGTAGTCCGGCCCATCGGCGCCGCTGCCGGAGTAGGTCAGGTAATAGACGCCGTTGTGCAGCAGCATAAACGGCCCTTCGGTGACATGGCCTTTGGCCATTTCCCAGGGCACTGTCGGCCGGATCAGCTCGACCGGCTCGCCGGCGATGGTGACCGGGTCGGACAACTTCTGACCGACGATTCGGAAGCCGCCAGGGAGTGCCACATGGTAGAGATAGAGCGAGCCATCGACATCCTCAAAGACGTGGGCGTCGATGGAGCCGACGGCGAGGGTGCGCACGTCGGTGAACGGCCCGAGCGGTGAATCGCCCTTGGCGACCCCAACCAGCTTGCCGCCGCCGGGGTGGTTGACGGTGTAGTACAGGTAGAACTTGCCGTCGCGGCTCCAGCGCAAGACCTCCGGAGCCCAGGCCCCGCCGCGGGGGTCGGTGTAGCACTTCGGGTGCTGCTGCCAGCTCACCAGGTCGTCGGAGACGAAGACATCGTAGCCCTGGCCGTCGGTGGTCGGGTAGAGGTAGTACTTGCCATCGTGGCGCAGGCAGAACGGGTCGGCGGCACCGTGGTAGTCGATCAACGGATTGCGATAGGTCCGGCCGACGCGCGTTCCGGCGTCCGCCCGCAAGACGCTCAGGCCGACATCGATGTTCTGCCCGCCGATCGTCTGGTGGCACTGCACCGCCAGCATGTTGCGGCCCGCCCGCAAGGCGGCGCGGTCGTCACCGCTGAGGATCTCTTCGAAGTAGTCCCCGACGTAGCCCGTGCGCTGCAGCACGCGGCGGCCGTTCAGCCAGACCGTGACGTCCTCGTCGTGGATTACCCGCAGCACCAGCACGTCGCTGGCACCGAGCGGCTTCGACAGCTCCAGCCGCCGCCGGAGGAAGATGGCGGGCGTCTCCCAGGTGGTCCCGACCAGCGCGCCCGGGGTGCCGGCGGTGCCGAAGCTGCTCTTACCCTCCGGCCAGCCGGCGTCGTTGAAGTCGGCCTGCTGCCAGCCGGCGGGGGGCGCGGTGAGGGTGTACCGCCAGGTGCTGCCGCCGGCCTCGGCGGTTGGGCTGAGCACTTCCTGCCGGCCCCGCAGGCTGTCGGTGGCGACGGCGGCAGTGGACTGCCAGCCCGCCGCCACGGGCAACTGCGCGGCGGTCAGCAGCAGCGTGGGGCCGAACGGGTAGCGGCCCATCGTGGCGCCGTAGACCGACAGCCCGTGGCCGGCGGCAGTCGGCTGGTCGAGCACCAGGTCGAGCGGCTCGCCGGCCCGCAGCTTCGCCGCCAGGGCGGGCTGGCTGGCCAGGTCGAAGGTCAGCTCAACACGCTCGCCGTGGCTGCCGTGCTGGTAGCCCGCGAGGTGCGACAATACCCCGCGGCTGTCGGCAAAGTCGTCGGCCAGCGGCGCCGTGCCGAGCTCGACGCCGGCCAGCCGCGCGCGCAGCGTACTGGGAGTGGCGCGGCCGACCTTGGTCTGCGGGTAGTCCAACCGACTGCGCCGCGCCGGCCAGTCGAGCTTGGCCTCGCCGCCGCAGGCGCCGGCCTCCAGCAGCAGGCTGAGCCGCTGGAAGTCGGTGCCGCGCAGGGCGTCGGGCAGTCGCAGGCGCCAGGTGAACGACGGTCGACCCGGCGCGGCGAGCTTGTCGCGCTGCAGCTCGGCCAGCAGGTTCGGCGCCTGCGGAGCATCGACCGCGGCCACCTCACTCGGCGCCAGCCGCAGGGCGACCGTCGTCGTATCCAAAGCCTCCGCCGCCGGCGCGGGACGGTCCACCAGCACGTTCTGGTAGTTCGCCGCGAGGCGCCGCGGGCCGTCGAGCAGTTCGGCAGTGACGGCGCCCACGGCCAGCGCGGGCGGCAGCGTCACGGGCATTGTAGGCAGCTTGACGACGTCGGCGGCCTGCCAGGCGACCGGCGCCTCGGCGATCACCGTCACCGGCAGCGGGCGACCGAGCGCGTCGCAGCCCGTCACCGCCAGCCGCAGCCGCGGCGTGACGGTCAAGCTCGAGTAGTGGCTGACGAACGGGGCCACCTCCAGCGGCGCGCCGGGCGCCAGCTTGACGACCGGCGGCCCGTCGAGACCCACGAAGTCGGCGCCCTGGAGGTCGGCGTAGTCCATGCCTGGCACAAAGGCCTCGTAACCGGCAGCCTTCTTGGTGCGGTCGTAGCAGGTCAGGCCAGTGTGCTCCCACTCGATGTCGCAATGCTCGGTGTAGACATAGCCCTGGCACTTCGCCTCGGCCCGCAGCAACGTGGTCAGGTACTTGAAGCCCCAGGACACGTCGCGGTCGCCGCCGCCCGCGCCAACCGCGCCGTACTCGCTGTTGAGCAGCGGCTGCCGGCCTTGCGTGCGGCCCGGCACGAAGTTCCAGGGACTGCCCTCGAAGGTATCGTCGACGACCTGCCGCAGATGCCGGCGGGCCGCCTCGTAGTTGTCTATGTAGAAGTGCCAACTGTGCAGGTCGCCGCAGACGTGGTCGTTGTTGCAGGGGGAGTTGTCCTCAATCAGCCGGGTGGGATCGAGCTGCCTGGTGAGCGCGACCATCTGCTCGACCCACTGCTGCGTGACGACATCCGACTTCAGCGCCTGGCCGCCGCCGAGGCCCCAGGTCTCGTTGAAGCAGCACCAGGCGATCACGCTGGGGTGGCTACGGTCCCGCGGGATGGCCTGCCGCAGGGTCAGTTCGTAGTTCTCACGGGCGGTCGGGCTGAGCTGCCAGGTGTTCGGCAGGTCGGCCATCAGCAGCACGCCGAGGCGGTCGGCCCAGTAGAGGAAGCGCGGGTCGACCAGCTTGATGTGCAGCCGTAGAAAGTTCCAGCCAAGCTCCTTGGCGATCTCCAGATCGCGCCGGATGGCCGCGTCATCGGCAAAGGTGTAGACGCCGGCCGGGTTGAAGACCTGGTGCAACGCGCCGCGCAGGTAGACCGGCGCGCCGTTGAGCTGGATCTGGCTGTACTCGCGACCGGCCGTCGGCGCGACGCCGATGGTCCGCAGACCGAAGTAGCTACGCACGATGTCTTGCTGGCCGCCCTGGTCGAGTACCAGGCTGTACTGGTAGAGGCGCGGCTGCTCCGGCGACCAGGCCTGCCCGCCGGGGACCGGCAGCACCAGCTCGACGACACTCGCCCCGGCCGGCAGGTCGACCCGCCGCGTGACCGCCGGGACCGTCGCCTCGTCGGGCCGCAGGCTGAGCGTTGCGGGCCCCGCGATGGGCGCTTGGACGGTCACCTGCACCGTGGCCTGGGGTGGTGTCAGTTGGCAATCGACCGCCAGCGCTGTGACATGCGCCGGCGCGACCGTCTCCAGCCAGACCGGTTGCCAGATACCGCTGCAGCGCGTGTACCAGCCGACCTGCTTGCCTACCGGGCAGCGCGGATCGGTCTCGTCGAAGGCGCGCACCACCAGGGTGTTGTCGCCCGGCTGGAGCAGCGCGGTGATGTCGAAGCGGAAGGCGTTGTAGCCGCCGACATGGTCGCCCAGGTAGTGGCCATTGAGCCAGACCTTGGCCGCCCAATCGACGGCGCCGAAGCAGAGGTGCAACCGTTGCCCGGCCGCGACGGCCGGCGCTTGGAAGGTCCGGCGGTACCAGGCCACGCCGCGGTACTCGGGATCCGCGATGCCGCTGAGGCGGCTTTCCCACGGGTAAGGGACCACAATACGGCGGTCGTAGCCGGTTGCGCCCGGCTGCTCCCAGTGCTGTACGGTGCCGGCCGCGGTGGGGTCAAACCGGAACTCCCACTCGCCATTGAGGCTCGACCAGGTGCCCCGCGCCAGGTCGGGTCGGGGCAGCTCGGCCCGCGGCGGCGGGGCGAGCGTCAAGGGGGACAGCAGGCAGGCCAGCGTGGCGAGCATCGGCAACTCCGCGGCAGGTGTTTCGACAGGCCCGGAGCGACCCCTGCCAAGGTTCCCGGCGGCCCGCTGGCGGGGCGTCATCTTGCGCCGATTTGACAAGGCCCTCTGGAATAGCTAGAATGGGTACGGGCTGACGAGAGTCGGTCCGGCTCGTACCTATGCCGGCGCGCGAAAGGAGGTTGCTCCATGCTGCGTGCGCCCGACAGTGGGAAGCGCCGCACCCAGTTCCTCGGGTCCTTGACTGCGGCTTTGGTTCTGACATCCGGGTCGCTGCAGGCCGCTCAGGGAACCTACACCGTCCAGCAAGGCGACACCCTTTTCGGGATCGCGTCGCGCCACGAGGTGACGGTGGACGGCTTGCTCCAGGCGAATCGCCTGGCCCACACGGCTCCGCTTCAGATCGGCCAGAAACTGGTCATCCCCGACCGTCCCAGCAGCGCCGCCAAGGTGCCTGCCGCGACGGCGGTGGGACCGACCTACCAGGTTCAGGCGGGCGACAACTTGTACCGCATCGCGGAACGGTTCCACGTCACCGTCGACGACCTGACGGTGCTCAACAACCTGAGCGCCAAATCGATCCTCCAGATCGGGCAGACCCTGCAACTGCCGACCGGGGCGTTGCCCCCGGCGCTGCAGGTCAGCCCACCCACCGCACCCGTCGCCGGCCTCCAGCCGACAGCGGCCGCGGGCAGCGCCAGCTTCACCGCCCTGCCGGCGGTTGGTAGCAGCAGCGTTGTGCGTCCGAGCGGCGCCGCCGTCGCGGCAGCGGCGCTGCCGGCGGTGCAGCCGCCGGGTGCGGTGGGTTCCCAACCGGCGCCGGCGGCGATGCCGGCCGCCCCGGAGCCACAGGCCGCCGCGCTGGTCTCGACCTTGCCCCGGCCGAGCCTGCCGGCGGCGACCCCCAGCGCGGTCTGGGTCAACGAGTCGCGGATCCATCTGCGCTCCGCGGCCAGCACCACCAGCGACAGCCTCGGGCTGGTCTCGTACGGCACCAAGCTGCCGGTGACCGGTAAGGACGGCAGTTGGTGGCGGGTTAGCACCAGCTCGGGTCGCAGCGCCTGGGTGGCGGGTTGGGTCGTCTCGACCCGGCCGCTGAGCGCTCCGTTGCCAGCGCTGCCGGCACCCTCCACCAGTGGTGGGGTGGTCTGCAGTGGCTACGCCCTGGAGGCTCGCGTGACCTTGCGCCGCGACGCCGCGGCCGACAGCGAACCCGTCACCGCGGTCGTGCGGGGCACCAAGCTGGAGGTCCTCCGTGTCGACGGCGGCTGGCTGCAGGTGCGCGTCGGTGACAGCACCGGCTGGGTGCCCTGTAGCCTGGTCCGCCTGCCGGCGGCCGGCACCGGCAGCACGCCAGCCAGCTCCGGCAGTGGCGATGGCTCGGCCTTGGCCCGCACGGCGCTGAGCTATGTCGGCACCCCGTACAGCCGCGGCGGCACCTCGCGGGGTGGGGTGGACTGCTCGGGTCTGGTCTACGCCGTCTGCCGGGCCCACGGCATCCGGTTGCCGCGCACCTCGAGTGACATGTACGGCCACGGCCAGAAGGTCGCTCGCGGAAACCTCCAGGCCGGTGATCTTGTCTTCTTCAAGAACACGTACCGCAGCGGCATCTCGCACGTCGGAGTCTTCGTCGGGAACAACCGCTTCGTCCATGCGGTACGGCCCGGACGTGGGGTGCAGGTCTCCTCGCTTGGCGAGGCGTATTACGCCGGTCGCTACGCGGGGGCCTTCCGCGTCGCGAGGTAGGTCCGCCGCGACCGCCCCGCGGCGGTCGGATGACTGAAGCACGGCGCCGCGTCCGACGTACGCGGTGGGCTGCCCGCCGCGTCGACACTCGCCGCGGCGGGCTTGCTGTCAGCCCCCGCCGCTCTGGGAAACCTGATGCGCATCCGAATGCTGGGGCTGCTCGCACTGCTCGCGGCGACCACCGCCACGACGGCTTTCGCCGATAGTAAGACTTTGGTGCAGATCGAGGCGCGAGACCGCTCGATTCGCGAGGTCGTGACCATTCTGGCGAAGGCCGCCAACGTCACGGTGACCCTGCGGCCGGAGGTCCGGGGGCTGGTCACCGTGTCGATCAAGCGAATGCCATTTGAGCAGGCCCTGACGCTGGTCACCGCGGCTCAGGGCTTCGGCTGGCGCAAGGTCGGCAGCGGATACCAGGTCGGGCGATTTGCGGCAGGGCCGATCGACACCGCCCCGACGACCGCGCTGATCGCCACCGGGGCGCTGGACCCGCGGGGGCTGGCGCGCGCGTTTGGCTGGCTCGACCTCAGCGTGCTGGCCGAGGCAGCGCCGGTGCTGGACCTGCGCGCGCTCTTGCCGCCCGGCCTGGAAGGCCCACCGCGACCGGTCGAGGGCGGCCTCGAAGCCCGCGGCACGGCCCAGGCCGTGGGTGATCTGCGGTTCTTCGTGGAACAACTCGCCACCGGCCGCGTGAAGCTGCGGCTGCACCTGCTGCTGGCCAAGATCACCCCCGAGGCGCTGGCTGGCCTGCCGGTCTATTGGGCGCAGGGCGCGGCCCGCCGCGGCAGCAGCGTCGGCCGGGAGGTGCAGTACGCCTGCGCCGACTTCACCACCTTGCGGCAGACCCTCGCGGCGCAGCCCGCTGGGGTCACGTTGCTCGGGCAGCAGACGGTCGACCTGCCGGGCCTCGGCGCGGTGCAGGTGGCCCTTGGCGAGCAGCGGGTGCAGCTCGCCGCGCGCAGCGAAGCGGCGCAGAGCGTGCAGCTCTGGCTGCGCGCCAGCCTGGCGGTGGACGGCACGACCGTGCCGCTGGAGCTGGAAGGCGCGCTGCTGCCGCCGGAAGAGGGTTGCGTGCTGGTGAGCCTGCCACCGGCCGGCGCCACACCTGGGGCTGTGCTGCTGTTGGCGCTGCCGGAAGTGGTCGAGTAGGCGCGCGGCCCTAGGCTTCGGTGGGCGCGTCGCCGCCCTTGGCGGCCAGCAGCCCGTGGACGATTTCGATCAACTGCCGGGGCTCGAACGGCTTGGTCAGGTGGACGTCGGCCCCCCGGCGGATCGTCTCACCAACGTCGCCGTCCTGGCCGAGCGCCGTCAGCATGATCACCGGGGTCTCGGCCAGCTCGGGATCGTCCCGGATGCAACTCCGCACATCCCAGCCGTTGAGCTCCGGCATCATCACGTCGAGGATCACCAGATCCGGGCGCTCGGCCTCGATCACCTGGACCGCCTCGCGTCCATCGAAGGCCTCGAGAACCTCGTAGCCGGCCAGAATCAGGTTGTGGCGGATCGCCAGCACGATCAGCTTCTCGTCGTCGACGGCGAGAACGCGCTTCTTGGCGCTCATGAGCGCTCCCTCCCAGGCATCCGGACGGCCGAGATCACTGTAACACAAGCGTCAGGCCGCGGCAACGGCGAGCGCCGGGGACGCCCGCGATCGGCCGCCCCGCAGGGCCTTTCGCCGGCGCCGTCGGGGCACCTTCCGCAAGCCGCTCAGCAGCCGTTGCCGGGACCGCTTCAGCGCGCTGCGAGGGCCGCTTGGAGCGGCTCCAGGAGCCGCTTCGCGCGGTGTCGGTCAGCGGTTGGCAGAGCTTGACCGCTGACCGTCCTTATGATAACCTTGAGGGGTCGTCGGAGGGTCCCCTGGAGCCGTCGCAGCAGGGCCGGCCGACGCCGCGCAAGCCCCCGAGAGAGGACGATTACGTGGCCGAGCAACCGGCGTACGGTGCTGAGCAGATCCAGGTGCTCGAAGGGCTGGAAGCAGTCCGCAAGCGGCCCGCGATGTACATCGGCACGACCGATGTGCTGGGCCTGCATCACCTCGTCTCGGAGGTCGTCGACAACTCCATCGACGAGGCGATGGCCGGGCGCTGTGACCAGATCGACGTCGTGGTCTACCCGGACAACAGCGTCAGCGTGGCCGACAACGGCATGGGCATTCCGGTCGACATGCACCTGACCGAGGGCAAGCCGGCGGTCGAAGTGGTCATGACCAAGCTCCACGCCGGCGGCAAGTTCGGTGGCGAGGGCTCGGCCTACAAGGTCTCGGGCGGCCTGCACGGGGTCGGCGTGAGCTGCGTCAACGCGCTCAGCAGTTGGTGTGAGGTCCAGGTGCGCCGCCACGACCTGCTGCACCGGATCCGGTTCGAACGGGGCCAGACAGCGGTGCCCCTGGAAGTCCTCGGCGCCGCCGAAGGCACGGGCACGCGCACCCATTTCTTGCCCGACGACAGCATCTTCAGTGTCACCGTCTACAGTTGGGAGCGGCTCGCCGAACGGCTGCGCGACCTGGCCTACCTGAACGGCGGCGTCAAGATCACGCTCACCGACCAGCGGCAGGTGGATGAGGAGACGGGCCAGTTTCGCAGCGAGGTGTTCCACTACTCCGGCGGCATCCGGCAGTTCGTCGAATACCTCAACGAGACCAAAGACCCGCTGCATCAGCCGATCTACATCCGCGATGAGCGCGACGGCGTGGACGTGGAAGTGGCGATGCAGTACAACGAGGGCTTCATCGAAAACACCCTCTGCTTCGCCAACTGCATCCACACCCCTGACGGCGGCACCCACCTGTCGGGACTGCGCACCGCCATCACCCGCACGCTGAATCAGTACGCCCGCAACCAGAATCTGCTCAAGGAGAAGGACCGCAACTTCTCCGGCGATGATGTCCGCGAGGGCCTCTCAGCGGTGATCAGCGTGCGGCTGCCGGAGCCGAACTTCGAGAGCCAGACGAAGGTCCGGTTGACCAACCCGGAGATCGATGGCCTGGTCAACTCCATCGTCGGCGATGCGCTGATGACGCACTTCGAGGAGAACCCGCAGGTCGCCCGGCAGGTGATCGAGAAGGCCATCACCGCCTCGCGGGCCCGCGAGGCGGCGCGGCGGGCAGCCGACCTGATCAAGCGCAAGTCGGCGCTCGAAGTCGGGGGCATGCCCGGCAAGCTCTGGGATTGCAGCAGCCGGCACACCGACGAGTGCGAGTTGTTCATCGTCGAGGGTGACTCCGCGGCCGGGACCGCCAAGGCCGGCCGCAACAGCCGCTTCCAGGCCATCCTGCCGCTGGGCGGCAAGCCGCTCAACGTCGAGAAGCACCGGATCGACAAGATCCTCGCTCACGAGCACATCCGGACCATCATCACCGCCATCGGCACCGGGATCGCCGACCCCAATGAGTGGGAGGAGATCCACGAGCAGATTCGCGCGGTCGAGGAGGAACGCCGGCGCGCTGCCCGCGAGGCGGCGCAGGCGGCGATGGCTACGCAGCCGGCGCTCGACCTGGACCTGCCGCCGGAGGACGAACTGGACGAGCCCGTCGAGGCCAGCAGCAAGAAAGCCGGCAAGCGCAACGGCGTGACCAGCAACTTCGACTACGCCAAGCTGCGCTACGGCAAGATCATCATCATGGCCGACGCCGATGTCGACGGCAGCCACATCCGCACGCTGCTGCTGACCTTCCTGCTGCGCTACCTCCGCCCGCTGGTCGAACAGGGCCACATCTACATCGCGCAGCCGCCGCTGTTCGGCGTCAAGCACGGCAGCCACATCGAGTACGTCCACACCGAGAAGGAGCGCGACGCCGTGCTGGAGCGCTACTCCGGCCGTCGTGGCGTGACGGTGCAGCGGTACAAGGGCCTCGGCGAGATGAACGCCGAGCAGCTCGAGTTCACCACGATGCGACCCGACTCCCGGACGTTGCTGCGGATCTCCATCGAGGACGCGGTGGGCGCCGATCACATCGTCTCCGTGCTGATGGGCGACGCCGTCGAACCGCGCAAGGCGTACATCGTCGAACATGCCCGCAAGGTGCGCAACCTCGATATCTGAGGTGGGAGAGCGCCGTGGACGAGGAAGCCCTCTTGGCCCGGATCGTCGTCAACCCGGAGATCTTCGGCGGCAAGCCAATCATCCGCGGGAAGCGGCTGGCGGTGGAGCATGTCCTGATGATGCTGGCGGCCGGTGACACCGTCGAGAGCCTGTTGGCGGCGTACTCCTGGCTCGAACGTGAGGATCTGCTGGCCTGCTTCGCCTACGCCCACCGCCGGCTCGCCGGGCTGCGCTTCCGGCCCCAGATCGTCGAAGTCGCGGCGTGAAGGTGCTGCTCGACTCCTGCGTCAACCCGCGTGCCCGGGAGGCCTTGGAGGCTGCCGGGCACCGAGTGGAGTCGGTCCTGGAGTGGGCTTCGGACCCCGGCGATCGGCTGATCCTGGCCGAAGCCGCACGACACGGGCAGGTGCTCGTAACCCTTGACCGGGGCTTCGGCGAGTTGGTCTTGCGGGTGGGGCTGCCGTGTTGTGGATTGGTCCACCTGGCAGACTTGCCGACTGAACGGCATGGTGCGGTGACAGCGACGGTGCTGGCGCAGCACAGTGCCCATCTGGCGTCCGGCGGTGTGGTGCTCTGCCGGAAATCCCGGCTGCGGTTGCGCAGCCGACCACACGTGGAGCGGTAGCATGAGCGACGACCTGACCCCCAGCGACCTGCCCGTCGGCGGCAGCATCCGCTCCATCAGCCTCACCGAGGAGATGAGCGCGTCGTACATGGACTACGCCATGTCGACGATCGTCTCGCGCGCGCTGCCGGACGTGCGGGACGGGCTGAAGCCCGTGCAACGGCGCATTCTGCAGGCGATGGCCGACCTCAATCTGCGGAGCAACCGGCCCACGCTGAAGTGCGCCAAGATTGCCGGGCAGACCTCGGGGGATTACCATCCGCACGGCGAGCAGAACGTCTACCCGGCGATGGTGCGGATGGCCCAGGACTTCTCGCTGCGCTACATGCTGGTGCAGGGTCAGGGCAACTTCGGCTCGGTTGACGGCGACCCGCCGGCGGCGATGCGCTACACCGAGGCGCGGCTCAGCCCGCTGGCCGAGGCGATGCTCGAGGACATCGAGAAGAACACCGTTGACTTCCAGGCGAACTACGACGAGCGGGTCCAGGAGCCGCGGGTCCTGCCGGGCAAGTTCCCCAACCTGCTCTGCAATGGCAACGAGGGGATCGCCGTCGGGATGGCCTGTAAGCTGGCCCCTCACAACTTGCGCGAGGTCGCCGCGGGGATCTGCGCTTACATCGAGAACCCGGACATCACCGTTGAGGAGCTGATGGAGTTCATCCCCGGGCCGGACTTCCCGACCCGCGGCATGGTCCTCGGCCGCCAGGGCATCATCGATGCCTATACCACGGGGCGCGGCAGCGTCACGATGCAGGGCCGCGCGGCCTTCGAACCGTGCGAGGGCAACCGCACCGCCATCATCATCACCGAGTTGCCCTACCAGGTGAACAAGGCGCGCTTCCAAGAGAAGGTCGCCGACCTGGTGCGCCACGGCAAACTCGCCAACATCGCCGCCATCCGGGACGAATCCGACCGCAACGGGATGCGGGTGGTGATCGAGCTGAAGCGCGAGGCGAATCCGGAAGTCGTTCTGAACCAGCTCTACAAGCGCACCGAGCTACGGCAGAACTTCCCGATCTACAACCTCGCGCTGGTCGACGGTCGCCCGCAACTGCTCTCGCTGAAAGACCTCGTCGCGCAGTTCGTGCGGCACCGTGAAGAGGTCGTGACCCGACGCACCAAGTTCCTGCTGAAGCAGGCCGAGGAGCGGGCGCACCTCTTGGAGGGCATGCTCAAGGCCCTCGACATCATCGACCAGATCATTCAGTGCATCCGCGCCAGCGCCCACCGCACCGAGGCGCGGCAGAATCTCCAGGAGCGCTTCGACTTCTCGCCGCGTCAGGCCAACGCCATCGTCGAGATGACGCTCGGGCAACTGACGGGGCTGGAGCGGCAGAAGCTGCAGGACGAGTACGACCAGCTCCAGAAGGACATCGGCTACTACCGCGAGCTGCTCGCCGACCGCCGCAAGCGCCTGGGGGTGGTGCAGGACGAGACCAAGGAGATCGCGGACAAGTTCGGCGACGACCGGCGGACGCAGCTCCGCAAGCAGGAAGCCGTCGACCTGCGCGTCGAAGACCTGATCGCCGAAGAGGACATGGTGATCACGATCACCCGCGACGGCTACGCCAAGCGGATCCCGATCGAGACATACCGCGTCCAACAGCGCGGCGGCCGCGGGCTGCTGGCGTTGACCAAGAAGGAAGAAGACGCGGTCGAGCACATCTTCGTGGCGACCACGCACCATTACCTGCTGTTCTTCACGAACCGCGGCCGGGTGCACCAGATTCGCGCCTTCGAGATCCCGCAGGCCAGTCGCACCGCGCGGGGCCTGCCCGTGATCAACTTGATCAACATCGAGCCCGGCGAGTACGTCACCGCGACCATTCCGGTGCGCGGCCTGCAGACCGACGGCTTCCTGACGATGGTCACCGGCCAGGGGACCATCAAGAAGACGCCGATGTCCGACTTCGCCAACATCAACCGCATGGGCCTGATCGCGATTGGCCTGGTCGACGATGACGAACTCGGTTGGGTGATCCCGACCAGCGGCGCCGACGAGCTGGTGATCGCCACCCAACAAGGTATGAGCATCCGCTTCAGCGAAGACGACGTGCGGCCGATGGGCCGCCCGGCGCAGGGCGTCCGCGGCGTCAAGCTGCGCGACGGCGATGCGGTGGTCGGGGTCGTCAAGCTCGAGGAAGGCAAGGACATCTTCGTCTGCGGCACCCGCGGCCTGGGCAAGCGGACGCCAGTGAAGGACGAAGAGGGCGACATCTACCGCCTGCAGACCCGCGGTGGCATCGGCATCATCACCTACCGGGTCAACGACAAGACCGGCGAGGTGGCCGGGCTGGTCAACGTCGACGACGGCGACGAACTGATGATCTTGACCGCCAACGGGGTGCTGATCCGGATCCCCTGCAAGAAGATCAGCCGCACCGGCCGCGCGGCGCAGGGTGTCAAGCTGATCAACCTCGACGACGGCGACGCCGTGGCGCGGGTCGCCAAGGTGGTGCGGATGGTCTCCGCCGGCAGCCTCCACGACCGGCCGGCCGAGGATGAGCTGGCAGACGACCTGGACGACAGCGCTGACCTCGAAGCCGACGACGACGAGCAGCCGAGCCTCTTCGAGGAGTAGCCGCCGGCCACAGTTAGGGCCCTCAAGCGCCCTGCGGCCCGGCCGCTGGGCGCTTGCCTGGCTGCCTCCGGCGGACTATACTCGGCGGCGGCACGAGGTGGCAGCGATGATCCAGCGGCTCTACGCCCACAACTACCGGTGCTTTCAGAACTTCGAACTGAACCTGTCAGATCACCGCTCGACCCTGCTAATCGGCCGCAACGGTAGCGGCAAGTCCACCTGCCTCAAAGTGCTGGACCTCCTTCGCAGCATCGCTGCCGGCGAGAATCGAATCCCGCGACTCGTCGCGCCGGAAGACTTCGCTTTCGGTAGCCGGGACCAGCCGATGCGCTTCGGCATCGAGGCCCTGATCGCGACACAGCGTTTCGGCTACACGATCGCCTTCGAGTTGCCGCCCAGCTTCCGCGCGCTGCGGGTCCTCGACGAGCAGTTGACCTGCGACGGCGAGGTGGTCTACTCCCGCGAGCGGTCGGAAGTCTCCCTGGCCACAGGCGGCCCCCGGACTTCCGGGTTCCAGATGGACTGGCACGCCGTGGCGCTGCCGATCATCCAGGGGCGATCGGCCGACGATCCAGTGGCGGTGTTCCGACGCTGGCTAGCTGGGCTGCTGCTCTTGGAACCCATCCCCAGGCTGATGTCAGGGGAGTCCGACGACGAGTGCGACCAGCTTGCCGTGGATGGCAGCAACTACGCCGCCTGGCTGCGGCGCGTCCTGGGTGAGCAACCGGCCGTCTATGCGCCGCTGCTGACGACGCTGCGGGCGGTGCTACCCGACCTGCTCGACTTCCAGCAGAACCAGAGTGGTGGCGACGCGCGCTCGCTGACCGCGCGTTTCCGCCAAGGTGACGCCGTCGCCGAGCTGAACTTCGGCCGGCTCTCCGCCGGTGAGAAGTGCTTCTTCCTGGGGGCCACGGTGCTCGCGGCCAATCAGGTCGCCGGGCCGCGTTGCTGCTTCTGGGACGAGCCAGACAGTCATCTGGCGCTCGATGAAGTGGCTCACTTCGTGCTCGACCAGCGCGCCAACTTCGAGGCCCGCGGGCAAGTCCTGATGACCTCGCACAGCCCCGAGGTGGTCCGCATGTTCCCACTGGACCGCATCTATCTGCTGCACCGTGATAGCCACCTCGAGCCGACCGTGGTCCGGCCAGCCGACCAGATGAGCTTCTCTGGAGAGCTACACGAGGCGCTGCGGAATGGCGAGCTGGAGCCGTGAACAAGTATGAGGCGCACTTGGTGGTGATTCCAGAAGACGGGAAAGACGCGGATCTGGTTCGCGGGTTTCTGATGGCCCCTGGAGTCCACGCAGAGCGCGTCGATCTGCGCGCTCCGGCCGGCGGTTGGCTCAAGGCGGTCAGTCTGGCGCACCAAGCATGGCTCCAAAGTATGCGCCGCCACCCGGAGCGTCGCCTCCTGCTCGTCATCGACTGCGATGGCAATCCAGGCCGGCTGGCTGAGGTGACCGAGGGAATACCCGACGAGCTTCGTGATCGGGTTTTTGTGATGGGACCGCTGGACTCACCCGAGATTCTCTGCAGAGAGACCAGCCAGCGCACCGAGGGGATTGGCGGCAGCCTGGCTGAGGCCTGCGTGGCCAACCAGCCCGGCTTGTGGCAGCACCCCCAGTTGCAGCACAACGCCGCGGAACTGCAGAGGTTGGCGGACTCCGTCCGGGCCTGGCTCCTCGGCGACTGACCGGCAGGCGGCCGTGGGGTTCGACTCTTACGGCGCCGCGATTTCCAGCGGCTCGCTGGACGCCACCACGTTGCGCGGGTCGTAGAGGTTGAGGAACCAGCAGGTCACCCCCGCCGGCAGCGTCGCGGTCACGCGGTCGCCGCTGACCGTGGCCGGGACTTCCTCCCAGAGCCGCTCGGGCCACTGGCCGCTGGCCGTGGTGTAGAGCAGTGTGGCCTTGGCCAGCGGCTGCGCCGCGCGGAAGCGGCACCAGGCCTGGACGCCGTCGCGGCCTTGTGCCAGCACCTGCGGCAGCGGGTCGGCGCCCTTGACAACGCTGTCGGCCAGGATCCGGATCTCCTCGGGTGCCTCACCCGCCGCGCCGTGGCCGTGGGGCATCCGCAGGCGGATCGCCAGGGAGCGCGGGCCGCTGACCGCATGGAACGACTTCGTGAGGCCGGGCACCGTGTAGGCGAAGTCGTTGGTTCCGGTCACCCAGCAGACTGGCATCTTGGCCTGCGGCAGGTAGACCGACGGGTCCCACCAGCGCATCCAGCGCTCCGACTTGCCGGCGCCGAGGCCGCGCACGCTGGCACCGAAGGGCATGTCGAGGGTGAAGCCGCAGCCGTAGACCGGCACCACGAACTTCAGGCGGGTGTCGACGCCGGCCAGGATGCTGGCGAGGTAGCCGCCCCAGGAGATGCCGGTCAGGCCGATGCGGTCGGCGTCCACCTCCGGCAGCGAGCGCAGCAGGCTGTGCGCTCGCAGCGCCGACGCCACCGCGTGGTAGGTCCACTGATCTTCGCGTGGCTCGTCGATCTGGCCGAAGCCGCCCCAACCGGGCGGGCCGCCGGCGGCGTGGCGTTGCCAGGCGCTGTACTTGCCGCGGGGCACACAACCGCAGGTGTCCATCGCGATGGCGGCGTAGCCGCGCGCCGTCCAGAGGCGCACCCAGGTCTCGAAAGCGGTACCGCCGCCGCCGTGGACCAGCACAATCCCCGGGACCTTGGTGCCCGCCGGCACCTCCGGCAGCCCGATCCAGGCAAAGACCCGGGTCGGCCGTCCGGCATAGGGCGGGCCTTCGTAGAACACGGCGCGCACGCCCGGTGCCTCGAAGCCCTCCGCCGGCCAGGTCTGCGGGACTGCGCCGTGCGCGGCGAGATCCCACATCGGGCCGGTCGGCTCGGTCGGCACCGGGTCCGGCGCCGCCGCGACGGCGGCCGCCTGGGCCTGCTCCGCGGACGTGGCCACCGCCGGCTCCAAGATCACCTCCCGCGTCTCCTCGGGTCCCAGCGCGGTCTCCCAGATCTGTTGATTGCGGCCCCAGGGGCCCCACCAGCGGGTGCTGCCGCGGAGCGTCAGCCGGGCGGCACCGAGATAGGCGGTGCCAACCGTCCAGGCGCGCTCCTTCGGGGCGCGCAGCCAGCGGCCCAGGTCGTCCTGCAGCGCCAGCAGCTCCGGGCGGAAGACCGCCACCAGCAGCAACCGCTCTTTGGTGAGGTTGGTCAAGGTCCAGCGCACCCGCTGCGGCTCGAAGTGGTAGACGGCGCGCGCCTTGTCGGACTGCGCCGTGAGCTGCTGATCGCCGACCGTGACCTGGGGCAGCGGCAGCAACCCGCCCTGGTAGAAGTAGGCGCCGCGCGGGAAGGCGGGGCCGCAGTCGAGGAACTCGGCCTCGCCGACGCGCAGCCCGGTGAAGCAGCCGTCGCGGCCGACCGTGGCGGTGTAGCCCGCGGCCTGCACGCTCCAGCCCAGCTCGGTCGGCGTGATCGTCGGCGGCGCCAGCACGCCGAGGCAGAGCGCGAGACCGGTCAGCATGGCGGGTCCTCCGGGACGCTGGTCGGTTCGTTGCTCGGGGCCGGGGTCCTGCTGCTCAGCGCCGCGGTCATCGCGCCGCCGACCACCAGCAGGGCGCCGCCGAAGCCGAGCAGCGTGAGGTGGTCCGGCGGCACCCGCTGCGGCCAGGCGAGGTGGAGCAGGTTGCCGAAGAGCAGGGTGAACAGCGGGCTCAGCGGCAAGACGGCGGAGATCCGCGAGGCTTCCCAATGCTCGAAGGCCTCCGCCAGCGAGCCGTAGGCCACCAGTGTGTTGAGGATGCAGTAGACCAGACACCCCACCTGCGTGGCGTCGAGCCGCAGGATCTCGGCCGGCCGGGCCCACGGCCACAGCACCAGCGCGCTGCCGCCATAGACCAGCAGCATGATCTGCTGGCTGCTGTAGCCGACCAGCAGCTGCTTCTGGGCGAGCGCGTAGAACGACCAGCTGAGGGCGGCGCTCAGCAGCAACGCCACGCCCAGCCCGTACTGGCCGCCCGCCGCGGCGCCGTGGCTGACCTCCTGCTGCGAGTAGAGCAACAACCCGCCGACCAGCGCGGCCAGCCCGGCGGCCTGGCGACCGCTGATCCGCTCTCGGAAGACCAGCCAGGCGCCGGCCGCCAGGAACAGCGGCGCAGTCTGCACGAAGACCCCGCTGGTGGCCGGATCGACGTAGGCCAGGCCGACCATCCAACAGGCGTAGTTGCCCGCCAGACCGAGGACCGCCACCACCAGCAGCAGGCGGTTGCGACCGACCGGCGGCCGAGCCGGCAGTTGGCGCCGGCTGCCGAGGATCAGCAACAAGATCAGCGCCGCGCCGGCGAAGCGGTACCAGGCGACGGTCAGCCCGGACATCGTCGGCAGGATCTGCTTGCCGGCCAGCGGCAGCGTGCCCCAGAGACACGCCGGCACCAGCGCCAGGGCCAGTCCCAGCCGCCACCGGCCGCTGGTGCGATGCAGGGGCAACGACCTCTCCGCCAACAGTATATCCCGCGCCGGCGATTTGACGGCCACCGGCGAGCGTGGCATAAGAACGGCTGGGAGATCGGGATGACCGCCGACCTGAACCGCCGGACGTTCGTGCAGGCTGCCGCCGCCACAGGTGGTGCCCTGCTGCTGCCGCGCAGCGCCGCCGCCCAGGCTGCTCTGGACCTGGCCCGCGACGGGCGGTCGCCGTACCAGATTGTGCTGCCCGTGGCGGCTTCGCCATCGCAGCGGTACGCCGCCAGCGAGCTGCAGAGCTTCTTCGAGCAGATCACCGGCGCCAAGCTGCCGGTGCTCGACGATGCCGCGCCGCTGCCAGCCCAGGCCATCCTGCTCGGTCTCACCCGTCACACCGGCGCGCTGCTGGGAACGCTCGACCTCAAGGCGCTTGGTGACGACGGCTTCCGGCTGGTCAGCCGCGGGGCGCACCTCTGTCTGCTCGGCGGCCCGGTCCGGGGCACGCTCTACGCGGTCTACGAGCTGCTCGAAAAGCACGGCGGCTGCCGCTGGTACAGCAGCTTCCACAGCGCCATCCCGCGCCGCCCGACCTGGACGCTGCCGGCGCTCGACGAGACCCAGCGTCCGGCCTTCGCGATGCGCGAGCCGTTCTGGAGCGACATGTTCCCCGGCAGCTACGCCGCGCGCTGCAAGGCCAACGGCAACCGCATGGAGCTGAGCGAGCAGCAGGGCGGCAAGATCCGCTTCGGCGGGGGCCTCTTCGTCCACACCTTCTATCCGCTGCTGCCCCCGGAGGAGTTCTTCGGGCCGCATCCCGAGTACTACAGCGAGCGCAACGGTCGGCGCACCGCCGACTACGCGCAGCTCTGCCTGACCAACCCGAAGGTCGTCGAGCTGGTCACAGCGCGGGTCCTGGAGCGGATCCGCAAAGACCCCGGCGCGAAGCTGTTCAGCGTCAGCCAGAACGACTGGCATGGCAACTGCCAGTGCGCCGCCTGCCGCGCCATCGACGAGCGGGAGGGCAGCCCGGCGGGCTCGCTGATCCACTTCGTCAACCAGGTCGCCGACGTCGTCGGGCGCGAGTTCCCCGAGGTCTGGCTCGAGACGCTGGCCTATCAGTACACCCGCAAGCCGCCCCAGGCGCTCTCACCGCGGCCCAACGTGGTGCCGCGGCTATGCACCATCGAGTGTGACTTCTCGAAGCCCCTGCCGGTCAGCACGTACGAGCAGAACCAGCGCTTCGTGGCCGACATTCAGGGCTGGTCGAAGGTCACCGACAAGCTCTATATCTGGGACTACGTCACCAACTTCGCGCACTATACCGGCCCGCACCCGAACTTCGGCGCGTTGCAGGGCAATGTGCGGTTCTTCCGCGACAACAAGGTGGTCGGCCTGTTCGAGCAGGGCGCCTACCAGGGGCCGCATGCCGAGTTTGCCGAACTGCGGGCCTGGCTGCTGGCGAAGCTGCTCTGGAACCCCGATGTCGACACGGCGCCGTTGCTGGACGACTGGTTCGGCGGCACCTACGGCCCGGCGGCCGAACTGGTGCGGACCTACTTCGACGAGCTGCAGGCGCTGGTCAAGGGGCCGGAAGTGCGGCTGACCTGCTACGCGCCGATGACCGCCGCGTGGTACAGCGACGCCTTCTTCCAGCGTGCCGCCAAGCTCTTCGCCGAGGCTGAGCAACGCGTCAAGGACGACGCTCCGACACTCTGGCGGGTCAAGCTGGCCGGGCTGCCGGTGCTCTATGCCCGGGAGCAGCGCTGGCCGGCGCAGACCGTCCGCCGCGTGCTGCGCGACGACCTGCTCGAACCGCAGGGCGTCGATCCCGAGTACCGCACCCTGGCGACCGAGTTGCTGACGCGGCTCGAGTCCAACAACGTGCGGATCGCCGAAGGGCAGGAGCGGCACGACGGTGTGCTGCGGAACCTGCGCAGCCGAACCGTCGGCTACCGGCTGACGACCCTCCGGAGCGGGCCGCTGCAGGTGGGCATCAGCCCCGACCAGGGCGGGGCGGCGCTGACTCTGCGAGAGGGCGCCGACTCCTACCTGGCGCCGGAGCTGGGAGGCGTCGAGCTGGTCGACGGGCGCTATCAGTGGGGGCATGACGAGGGCATCGGCTGGAAAGCGGTCGAGGTGGGGGCGGCCCACCAGGCGTTGGAGCGCGGCGTCTCGGGCGGGCCGTGGCTGCGCCGCCGCTGGGAGCTGGCCAACGGCGGTCTGCAGGCCACGCAGAGCTGGACGGCGCGCGGCACCAACGGCCTGGCGCCGTTGCTGCGGGCCGCGGTGACCCTCGGCGACGGGATCGCGTTGCGGTTGGGCAACGGCCCCTGGCAGCCGCTGGCCGTGCCGCCGGAGCGCGCGGAGGCCAGCTTCGCGGTGCGCGGCGAGGAGCTGCAGCCGGAGCTGACCCTCGCCTCCAGCACCACTGGCCGCGCGGTGCGCTGGCGGCTGCCGCAACCGCTGCCCGAACGGCTGGTGCTGCTGGTCGGCGCCCCGGCCGGTAGCGTCCGGCTGTACGCCCCGCTGCCACCGCAGAGCCTCGCCAACGGCGCCGTCCAGGAGGTCCAATGGGCGGTGCGCCCGCTGACCGGCCAGACGGACCTGCCAGCCGTGGCGGTCACGCCACAGCACCAGCCGCAACGTGTGACCATCGACGATGGCTTCTTCAGCCTCGGCCGACCGGGCGAGTGGGGCGCCCTGGCACGCGACGCCGAGGCCCCCGACGGGTGGGCGATCAAGCTCTTCAACACGCACTACGAGTGGTGCCTGACCTGGCCGATCGACCCGTCGCGGTTCAGCCCCGGCGCCAGCTACACGGTGCGGGCGCGGCTCAAGGTCGAGCGCAGCGAGCGCGCCGGCGAGGCCTTCTGGGCCGGGGTCTACGACGTCACGCGCGCCAAGGGCTGGGGGCAGATCAACCCGAGTGTGGCCGAAGTCAAGCCGGGGTATCAGTGGTACGACCTGGCCACCTGGCAACCGGAGAGCGGGCAATACGTCTGGGTCGGACCGGGTCGGTTCGACCTCAAGGGCGGCGCCAAGAGCGCCATTGAGGGGCTCTGGGTGGACCAGTACGAGTTCGTGCAAGTGGTCTGACGCAGTCCGTCGGCGGAGGGTGGGGTGGTGCTTCTCGACAATCCGCTCTGGACTCGCGAGCTCCGCGGTCGCATGCGGGGCGGGCGCGCGGTCTGGGGGTTGTTGGGCTTCGTGCTGGTCCTGGCCGGGAGCGTCGTCTGGGCCTACCACAGCGCTCGCGAGATGTTCCCCGACGGGCTGACCGACCAGATCGGCCAGCGGGTCTTCACGGCCCTGGCGGCCGTCCAGGGGACGCTCGTCCTGGTGCTGGCACCGCCCCTCGGCGCTGCCGCGTTCAGCCTCGAGCATGAGCAGCAGACGCTCGACGGGCTGCTCGTCTCGCCACTCCGCGCGGTGGCCATCGTGCGGGGCAAGATCCTCGCGGCGTGTGGCTTCGGCTGCTTGCTGCTGACCGCGGCCGCGCCGTTGCAGGCCGTCTGCGTGATGCTCGGAGGCACCTCCCTGGCGGAGATCGCCGCGGTCTATGCCTCGCACCTCGGCAGCCTGGTGGTGCTCACCGCGTTGGCGGTGTATGTCAGCAGCAACGTCCGCAGCACCGCCGGCGCGGTGATCGGGAGCTACCTCGCGGCCGGCGGGTATCTGCTGCTACAAACCAGCGGCCCGCCCTTCGACGCGATGGGTCCGCTGGTCGAGCCCGACCGACTCTTGCAGCCGCTGACGTCGTTGTACGATCTGCCCGCGGTGGTGCTGGGCGGCGCCATCATGCTGCTGGCGTTGGCCTGGCTGCTGGACCTCTCCAGTCACCGTCTGGCTGGCTGGCGCAACGCTGCCGGGAGCTGGCGGCTGCGGGTCTGGCCCTGGCTGGCGGCCGGGCTGCACGCCGTGGCCCTGCGACCTGGCGCCCCCTGGGGTGACACCATCTTCTGGTGTGGCATCGACCTGTGGGTGCTCGGCTGTGTGATCGCGACCGCCCCGGCCGACTCGCCCGCGACTCGGTGGTACCAGGTCGGGCGGCCGCAGGCCGGCAGTGCGGCGACCTGGCTGGTGGCGTCCTGCGGCGCGCTGGCGGCGATTGGGGTCGCGCTGTCCTGGGCGTGGGGCACCCCGCGCCACGCGGCAGGCGGCACGGCACTCCTCTCATGGGCCGGCCTGATCGTCGGCTGGGCGCTGGTGATGGCCAGCGGCTGCCGGTTGCTGCTGCGGCTCTCTGGCCACCGCGGCGTGGCCGCCACGGTCGCCCTGTCGTGGGCTGGCTTCGTGGTGCTGGCGATCCAGATGACCGTCCAGGACACTGGGCGCCTGGCGCCGTGGCTGGTTGGGATCTGCCCGCTGGCCGTCTTCCGAGGCAACTGGGCAGCGCTGCGGGCGGCCTGCGTCGGGGTGCTGGGCGGCGCGACCCTGGTCGGCCTGGGCTGGGTCGCGTCCTACCGGCGGCGCCCTGCGGTCAGCCCGCCGCCTCGCGCTGGCGCAGTCGTCGGACCGCTGCCAGGAAGCAGCCGAGGGTGACCGGCTTGGCGATGTAGCTGAGCTTGTTGGACGCGAAGTCCAAGTCGTTCGGCGGCTCGGCGTGGCCCGAGACCAGCAGGATCGGAATGTCGGAGAGGTCCGGATCGGCGCGCATCTGACGCACCATCGCCAGGCCGTCCAGCCGGGGCATCATGATGTCGGTGACGATCAGCTCGGGTCGCTCCGCGCGGGCCTTCTGCAGGCCTTCGAGGCCGTCCGCCGCTTGCGTCACAGCACAGCCGTCGACCTCCAGGTAGGCCGCCAGGACGTCGCGGACCCGCAGGTCGTCTTCCACCAACAGCACTCGCAGACCCTGATTGACCATCCTCATGGCTCACCGCGGCCCCTGGGCGCGCGTGGCGCACTCGACTCTCTGCCCTGCCTGGCGGCGTGACGCCAGCGAGCGGTCGCATGGTTCCTTACGACTGCTGCCAAAACAGCTCAATGACTTCGCCGTTGGGTCCCTGGAAGAAGGCGATGCGGGCTCGGATCTGCGCCAGTTGGACATCGCGCGGGGTGATCACGCTGCCGTAGCCGGCGTCGATGGCTTTCTGGTAGACCGCGTCGGGGTTGCTGCAGCGCAAGGCGAGGTGCATCCAGGGATGGAACTGCCCGCCCTCGGGCACCGGCTGGCCCTGGCCGAAGGCGATCACTTCGACGAAACTGCCGTCGCCGATGTCGAGCAGCGCCAACTCGCGGCCGTCGGCGGCCGTCCACTCGGCGGCCACTTGCAGGCCCAGGATCTCCTGGTAGAACGTCAGCGTCTCGGCGTAGTTGACGGTCCGGACGGCGACATGGTGGATTCCGGCGCCCTCGATCACAGCATTCATACGCTCTGCGGCCTCTCTACGTCTCATGACAGCCGGCCAGCGGTTCGAAGTCAAGCCGGCCGTGTCACAAACCGGTTACCTCAGCAGGCGCCCGGCCCCGCGCGGCGAACGGCCACGGCGGAGAGCTGCGATGCCGGTCCGCGTCGGCGCCCATCGGGGCGCGATGTGCCACGCCCCCGAGAACACCCTGGCCGCCTTCCGCCGGGCCGTCGAGTTTGGCACCTATCGCATAGAGTGTGACGTCCGACGCACCGCCGACGGGGTGCTGGTGATGCTGCACGACGAGACCCTCGACCGGACCACCAGCGGGCATGGTCCGGTCGCCGCACAGAGCTGGGCGGAGGTGCGGGCGGTGCGCAGCGGCGACCAGGCGGTGCCGACGCTGGCCGAGACCCTGGAGTACGCCCGCGGCCGGGTGCGGCTGCTGGTGGAGGTCAAGGACCCGGCCGCGGTGGACGCCATCGTCGGCAGTATTGAGGCCGCTGGGATGGCCGCCGCCTGCACCCTCTCGAGTTTCGATCCGGCGGTCTTGCAGCGCGCCAAGGAGCTCTGCCCGCAGCTCGCGACGGCCTGGTTCCACCTGCGCCCCGGCCCGCTCGAGCCAGTGGCGCTGCGGGAGGCCTACGGGGTGGAGCTGCTGATCGTCTGGCCGGCCGCGGCGGAGGCACCCGTGTTGCACGCCGCCAAGGCCGCCGGCCTGCAGATCCGCAGTGGCTTCCCAGACCACTGGGGCTACGCCGCCACCACCGCCGAGGTGTTGCGGCTGGCCGCGCTGGGAGTCGACGAAATGGCCTGCGGTCGGCCCGACTGGATCCGGCGAATCCTGCTGACCCACGGGCTGTTGGCCGGCGGGTAGGAATCCCCTCGCGGATCGGGTACAGAGTGGGTTGGGGGCTACCGTCGCGCCCCGTGCCGTTCGCCGTCGGGTGAAGGAGCGGGCCATGTTGCGGACTGGACAGAAACCGGGCAAGGGTACCTACGCCTGTATGACCTGTCGCCACCGGGTGACCATCAAGGACGACGAGACGCGCCTGCCGTTCTGTTCACGTTGCGGCTACGGGACGCGGGTCCGCTGGCGCAAACTCGGCTGAGTCCGCCTTGACACGAGTCCGGGCCGTCTTTACACTGCGCCGAGGCTCCTCCACGGCGGAGTCGGGAGAGGTCGCGTGTTCGCCACCGGACCCGGTCGCGCCGCATCCCAATCGCTGGTGCAGCTCGGCGGCCTGGGTTGCACGTTGGCCCTCGGGGTGGTGGTCTGCTCCTGGCTGGGGCTACAGGTCGACCGCTGGCTGGGCAGCGCGCCGATCGGCCTGGTGGTCGGCTGCCTGCTGGGCTCGGCGGGAGGGTTCATCAAGTTGGTGCGAGATGCTCAGGCCGCGGCCGCCGCGGCGGATCGGGCGGACCACGCCCGGAGTCAGGACTGATGCAGGCGTACGACGTTGATTTCGCGCCGCGCGTGGTGCGCACCGCGGCGGTCTTGGGGGCCGCCGGCCTGCTGCTCCTGGCCGGCCAGCCGGCTGCGCTCGGGCTGAGCTTCGCGGCGGGCCTGGTCGCGGCGCTGCTGGTCTGGCGCGGCGCCATCGCGCTGGTCGGGCAGCTTCAGCGGCGCACCTGGCCGGCCCGGCAGGTGGCCCAGAGTGTCGCCGTCTACCTCGGCAAGTACCTCGTGATCGCGGCCCTGCTGTACCTGTTGCAGACGGCGAGTCGGCTGCACCCGCCCGCCTTCGCCGCGGGCGCCACGGTGCCGCTGGTGGTGGTCTTCCTGAAGGCGATTGGTCGCTCGGCCCTTCCCGCAGATTGCGATCCGGTGCCATACTACGCCCGCAACCGAAAGGCTGGGACTGGTGAGTAACGGCAAGCGCGCGCACGGATGGTTCGTGCTGATGATCGGGAGCTGGGTGGCCCTGGCGGGCGCGCAGGAGCATGGTGCCCCGGCGGCCTCCGCTCCGCCCGCGGCCGTCGCCCCAGTGCCGGCGGTGCCTGCCGCGCCCGTCGCCCCGGTCCCCGGTACCTCCTTCCCGGGCACCCTGCCGCCGTTGCCGCCGCTGCCGGCGGTCGAGGGCGCCCCCGCGCCGGCCGCTGACCCCAGTCTGCCGCCGGCCGCGACCGTCGCCGACCCGCCCGCCCAGCCCGCCGCGCCGCTGCCGGTGGCCCCAACCGCTGAAGCGCCGCTCGCGCCGGTCGATCCGCACGCCGCCCCGACCGCGCCGCCGGCCGTCGTCGATCCCCACGCGGCCGCACCAGCGGCCGGTCCCCACGCCGCGGCGCCAGCCCATGGTGAGCCCGCGCACGGCGCCGCGACGGAGCATGGAGCCGGTGGGCACGAGCAGAAGAGCGAGCTGGCTATCGAGCACGGCAGCATCTTCAAGCCGTTGGCAAAGAAGATCAACGACGCCGCCGGCCTGGAGCTGGTGACCGGCAACCACTTTGTGGTCTGGACGGTGATCCTGCTGCTGATCGGGCTGAGCGCCGCGGCCACCAGGCAGATCCGGGCGGGCGATCCTGCGGCCGAAGAGCCCCGGGGGCTGCAGAACTTCTTTGAGATGGTCGTCGAAGCGCTGCACGGCTTCTGTGAGCAGATCATCGGGCCGGGCGGCTCGAAGTATGCCCCGCTGATCGGGACCTTCTTCCTGTTCATCCTGGCCAACAACTACATCGCGCTGATCCCCGGCTTCATCGCACCGACTTCGACGCTCAACTTGACCCTCGCGATGGGCCTCAGCGCGTTCGGCTGCGTGCAGTACTTCGCCATCAAGCAGAACGGCCTGGGCCGCTACCTGCACCACTTCGCCGGGAGCCCGAAGGACCTGATCGGCTGGATCCTGGCGCCGCTGATGTTCGTGCTGGAGCTGATTGGCGAGTGCGTCAAGCCGCTCAGCCTGAGCATGCGTCTGTTCGGCAACATCTTCGGCGAAGACACGGTGATCATCCAGTTGTCGCTGTTGGCCCTCAGCCTCGGCGGCTGGCACATCGTGCACGGTCACGTGGAGCAGGCTGGGGCCTACTGGGCGGCCTTCATCCCGCTGCAACTGCCAATGATGATGTTTGCGTTGTTCGGAGGGCTGTTGCAGGCTGCGGTGTTCACGATGCTGACCTGCATCTACATTTCGCTGCTGACGTCCCACGACCACGAGGGACACGACCACGATCTGGAGCATGAGCACGCGGCCCACTAAGGCTCGGGCCGCTCGGAGGAGACCTCGCATGAACTACGGTTTCGCGCTGGCACTGGGTGTGACGTTTGGTCTGCCGTTGGCGGTGGCGTTCGCGTCGCACGCTCAGGCCAAGGCTGCGGTGGCGGCCCTGGACGGCATTGCCAAGCAGCCCGAAGCAGCCGGCAAGGTGCAGACCGCGATGATCATCGCCCTGGCGCTGATCGAGTCCCTGGTGATCTACGTGCTACTGAGCTTCTTCATGCTGAACGGCAAGGTTGAGAAGTCGACCGACGTCCTGGCCAAGACCCCGACCGCGGCGGTGGCGCCGGCGGCCGCTCCGGTGGCCGCTCCGGTGGCCGGCTACGGCGTGCAGTGAGCAACGTCTCACAGCGCCTGGAGCCGCGCCGTCGGCAGAGGTAGGGAGCCATGAAAGAGCTGTTCGACAGCCTCGGGATCGCGCCGCCGCAGATCCTCATCCACATCGTCGGGTTCGCCATCCTGGTGGCGTTCCTGAAGAAGGTGTTGTACCAGCCGATCGGCAAGATCCTGGCACAACGACAGGACACCATCCGCCGCGACCGGCAGGACGCGGCGCAGTTCCGGGATGAGATGAAGCGGCGGAGCGGCGAGCTGGAAGAGCGCCTGGCTCACCTCGAGACGGAGGTCCGCGATCGCATCCAGGCCGCCGAGCGGGAGGCGCAGCGGGTCCGCGAGGAGCTGCTGGAGCAGGCGCGCGGCGAGCGCGACCGGATCGTCGAAGCCGGCCTGGCCGAACTCCGCCGAGAGCGCGAAAAGGCGCTGGTGGAGATCCGCAACCTGGTGGCCGACCTGGCGATCAAGGCCGCTGGCAACATCATCGAGCGCGAGCTGGACCTGACCGCCCACCGCGCGATGATCGATGACATCGTGGAGCACGGCGTCCGATGAACTACGCCAGTCGCAAGGCCCGACGCTACGCCGAAGCGCTGTTCTCCCTGGCGGTCGACGCGGAGTGCGTCGACGCAACGGTGGCGGAGGTGGCCCGCGTGGCCGACCTCTTCGCGGCCTTGCCGGACCTCTCGGCGGTGCTGGCGCACCGCCGGATCCCGGTCGACCGCAAGCTGGCCCTGCTGGCCAGCGCCACCGCCGGTGAGGATGGTGCGGCGGGCCTCTCCGAGCTGACCAGCCACTTCCTGCGGCTGCTGGTGGAGAACCGGCGGGTCGAGCTACTGCCGGAGATCCGGCACGCCCTGCAGGACAAGCTGGACCAGCGCCAGGGCGTCGTGCGGGCGACCGTGACCACCGCCGTGCCGCTGCTGAAGGCCGAGCGGGAGATGATCGAAGCCAAGCTGGGCAGCCTCACCGGCGCGCAGCGGGTGGAGCTTGAGGCGAAAGTCAGCAAGCCGATCCTGGGCGGCGTGATCCTGCACTTCGGTGGCCAGGTGGTGGATGCCAGCGTGCGGACCTACCTGCAGACGATGCGCGAGACGCTGCGCCGCGTGCGGGTCAGCGAGTTCGACCACGAGGGGTTCCTGCCCCTCGACACCGACAAGATCCGCGCGGCGGCCCGCTGAGGTCAAGTGCTGAGGCGGACGAGAGGGATAACCGATGGCACGGAAGGACGAGATCTCGGCAGTGCTCCGGCGCGAGCTGGAGGGCTACTCCAAAGAGATCCGGATGGTCGGCGTCGGGACCGTGATGGAAGTCGGCGACGGCATTTGCCGCGTTTACGGTCTCGAAGACGCGATGGCCGGGGAGCTGGTCGAGTTCCCCAGCACCCGCGACGAGCTGGGCAACCCGGTGCGGGGGCTGGTCTTCAACCTCGAAGAAGACAACGTCGGGGTGGTGCTGCTGGGCAGTGACCGCGAGATCGAGGAAGGCTCCGAGGTCCGCACGACCGGCGAGATCTTCCAAGTCCCGGTCGGCCGGGCGCTACTCGGACGCGTCGTCAGCCCGCTCGGAGTCCCGCGCGACGGCAAGGGCCCGCTGGTCGAAAGCGAAGTCGCCGGGTACCAGTTGGTCGAGCAGAAGGCGCCGGGCGTGGTCGAGCGCGAGCCGGTCACCGAGCCGCTGAAGACCGGGATCAAGGCCATCGATACGATGATCCCGATCGGTCGCGGGCAGCGCGAGCTGATCATCGGCGACCGCCAGACCGGCAAGACCGCCATCGCCATCGACACCATCGTCAATCAGCGCTATACGCACCAGACCGACAAGCCGGTCTACTGCATCTACGTCGCCATCGGCCAGCGGCAGGGCACCCTCAAGCAGGTCGTCGCCGACCTCGAGCAGCACGGCGCGCTGGAGTACACCATCGTGGTGGACGCCACCGCCGCGACCAGCCCACCGTTGCAGTACATCGCGCCCTACTCGGGCTGCGCGATGGGCGAGTACTTCCGCAACAACGGGATGCACGCGCTGATCATCTTCGACGACCTCTCGAAGCACGCCGTGGCGTACCGCGCGATGGCGCTGCTGCTGCGCCGCCCGCCCGGGCGCGAGGCCTATCCGGGTGACGTCTTCAACCTCCATTCGCGGTTGTTGGAGCGCGCCGCCAAGATGCGCTCCGACTACATCGTGGTCGCCGCGGAGGCCGCTGACGACGTCACCGAGGGGGTCGACGGACGGGTCTACCAGGGCCCGCCCGGCAAGCACGAGGCCGAGGCGAAGGCGCAGGAGATCGGTGGCCGGGTGAAGCGGATCAGCGGCGGCGGCTCCTTGACGGCGTTGCCGATCATCGAGACCCAGGCCAACGACATTTCGGCCTACATCCCGACCAACGTCATCTCGATCACCGACGGGCAGATCTTTCTGGAGCAGAGCCTCTTCAACAAGGGCATCCGCCCGGCCATCAACGTCGGTCTGAGCGTCTCGCGGGTCGGTTCGGCGGCGCAGACCAAGGCGGTCAAGTCGGTTGCCCGGACGCTCAAGCTGGACATGGCCCGCTACAACGAGCTGGCGGCCTTTGCGCAGTTCGCCAGCGATCTCGACAAGGCGACCCAGGCGACCCTCAACCGCGGCCAGCATCTCGTCGAGCTGCTGAAGCAGCCGCAGTACGGCCCGCTGCCCGAACCCGATGAAGTCTTCGTGATCTACGCCGGCACCAGCGGCCTGATCGACGATCTGCCGCTTGGCCAGATCGGTGCCTTCGAGGTCGGCTTGCGGTCGTTCATGGCCGAGCGCTACCCCGATCTGGTTCGTGAGATCAACGCCACGGCGCAGCTTGGCGACGACAGCATGGCCAAGATGAAGGCGGCCGTCGGGGAGTTCAAGGCGCAGTTCCTGGCCGCTCAGGCGGCCGGGCAGGCGGACGCGGCGGGGTAGGGAAGGGGAGCGGCATGTTGCGGACGGCGTTCATCGGATGTGGCGGCATCGCCAACGCCCATGTGCCGGGCTGGCAGGCGGTCCAGGCGGCCGGCCAGGCGGCGGTCGTGGCGCTCTGCGATGTCAGCGATGCGAACATCGACAAGCTGGCCGCCGGGCTGGGATTGGAGCAGTTCGCCCGCTACCACGACTGGACCGCGCTGCTGGCCCAGGAGGACTTGGACGCGGTCGACATCTGCCTGCCGCATCACCTCCATGCGCCGGCGATTCTCGACGCCGCGGCGAAGGGCGTCCACATCCTCAGTGAGAAGCCGCTCTGCACCAGCTTCGACGAGGCCGCTAGCATCAAGGCCGCGGTCGAGGCGGCGCCGGTGACGCTGATGTGCGCGCACAATCAGCTCTTCTTCCCCGCCATTCGGCACCTCCGCGAGCGGATCGAGGCCGGCGCGATTGGGGCCGTGCAGCAGGTCTACAGCGGCGACTGCTTCCGGCTCGACCGCACGGTCGAGGAGTGGGGCTGGCGCGCGAAGCTGGCAACGGCCGGTGGTGGTGTGCTGATCGACACCGGCTACCACCCCAGCTACCGCCTGCTGCACATGGCGGGCAGTAGCCCGGTGCAGGTCACGGCGCTCAGCCACAACCACCACTGCCCCATCGAGGGTGAAGACACCGCCCATGTGCTGGTCAAGTTCGCCAACCAGGCGTTGGGCCAGATCAGCACCTCGTGGGCCTTCCCGATGCACCCCGGCGCCTGGCAGGTGGCGGTCTTCGGTAGCGAAGGCGCGATCTTCGGCCGCGGCAACGACTATCTGCTGAAGCCCTACAACGGCAGCGAAGAGGCGGGCAGCCTGCCGCCGGCCAACGGCTTTGCCGAAGAGGTCAAGCACTTCGTCGGCTGCCTGCTGACCGGCGAGCGGCCGATCCAGACGCATGACGACGGGATCAACGTCCTGAAGCTGATCCTCGGCGCCTACCAGGCGATCGAGCAGGGCGTCACCGTGCGGTTCGAGGAGTAATCCGTGGCGAGTCTGCGCGACATCCGGTCGAAGATCGGCACCGTCAAGAACATCCGCAAGATCACCCAGGCCATGAAGATGGTCGCCGCGGCGAAACTGCGGAAGGCGCAGGAGAAGGTCGACGCGGCGCGCCCCTTCGCGGACAAGATGAAGGAGCTGCTGGGCGAGGTTGCGCCCCATGTGCCGGCCGAGGTGATCGCCCGGCAGCCGCTGCTGCAGACCCGCGAGGGGCAGCGCGTGGGGCTGGTCGTGATCAGCTCCGACCGCGGGCTGTGCGGCTCCTACAACAACCAGATCATCCGCAAAGCGCAGGAGTTCTGCCAGCAGCGTCAGGCCGCCGGACAGGTGGTCGACCTGATCACCATCGGCCGCAAGTGCGGCGCCACGTTGCGCATGCGCGGCTATCACCCGCAGCAGAGCTTCCCGATGGTCGGGGTCGATGCCCCCTACGCCGAAGTGCAGGCAATCACCGAGGCGGTGGTCGGGCTCTACATTCGGGCAGATGAACCGGTCAGCGAGGTTTGGATCGCCTACACCGAGTTCGTCAACGCGGTGCTGCAGAACGCCCGCGTCGAGCGCTTCCTGCCAATCGAGGCCGGGGCGGTGGTCGACGCTGGGGTGGAGCAGCCGAGCTCGAATGTCGAGTACGAGTACGAGCCCGACGCGGAGCAGATGCTGGCCGAGCTGCTGCCGCGCTTCGTGGACAACCAGGTGTACCAGTACCTGCTGGAAGCAACGGCGAGCGAGTACGGCTCGCGGATGACGGCGATGAGCAAGGCCAGCGACAACGCGGGCGAGCTGATCGACACGTTGACGCTGCAGTACAACCGGGCGCGGCAGGACGCAATCACGAAAGAGCTGTTGGATATTGTCGGCGGCGCGGCGGCGCTGGCTGAGAAGTAGATTCGGCGACGCCGCGGGCGCGGCTTGAACGGAGGCGAGGATGGCGACGGGCAAAGTGGTGCAGGTGATTGGGCCGGTGGTCGACGTGGAGTTTCCCGCGGAGCACTTGCCGGCGATCTACAACGCCATCCACATCAAGAGCAAGGTGCGGGACCGCGATCTGGTGGCCGAGGTGGCCCAGCATATTGGCGACAACGTCGTCCGGACCATCGCGATGGACGGCACCGACGGTCTGGTGCGCGGCGATGAGGTGGTCGACACCGGCACGCCGATCATGGTGCCAGTCGGCGAGGCCTGCCTCGGGCGGCTGATCAACGTGCTCGGCGAAGCCATCGACAACAAGGGCCCGATCGGTACCGAGCACCGCAGCCCGATCCACCGGCCGGTGCCGACCTTCGAGGCGCAGGGCCTGGTGCGCGATCAGTTCGTCACTGGCATTAAGGTCGTCGACCTGGTCTCGCCCTACGCCCGCGGCGGCAAGATCGGTCTGTTTGGCGGCGCCGGCGTCGGCAAGACGGTGCTGATCACCGAGCTGATCAACAACGTCGCGAAGCACCACTCGGGCGTGTCGGTCTTCGCTGGCGTCGGTGAGCGGACCCGCGAGGGCAACGACCTGATGCTCGAAATGGGTGAGTCCGGCGTGCTCGACTCGACCGTGATGGTCTTCGGGCAGATGAACGAACCGCCCGGCGCGCGGCTGCGGGTCGGGCTGACCGGCGTGGCCCAGGCCGAGTACTTCCGCGACGAGCGCGGCCAGGACGTGCTGCTGTTCGTCGACAACGTCTTCCGCTTCACGCAAGCCGGGTCCGAGGTCTCGGCGCTGCTCGGCCGGATGCCGTCGGCGGTGGGCTACCAGCCGACCCTGGCGGTTGAGATGGCGGCGATGCAAGAGCGTATCACGACCACCGCCAACGGCTCGATCACCAGCGTGCAGGCGGTCTACGTGCCGGCCGACGACCTCACCGACCCGGCCCCGGCGACCACCTTCGCCCACCTTGACGCCACCACGGTGCTCAGCCGCTCGCTGTTTGAGCTGGGGATTTACCCGGCCGTTGACCCGCTCGACTCCAGCAGCCGGATCCTCGACCCGAACGTCATTGGCGACGAGCACTACCGCGTCGCGCGCGGCGTGCAGTCGGTGCTGCAGCGGTACAAGGACCTCCAGGACATCATCGCCATCCTGGGCGTTGACGAGCTCAGCGAAGAGGACAAAGTCACCGTCAACCGCGCGCGGCGGTTGCAGAACTTCCTCTCGCAGCCGTTCAGCGTGGCCGAGGTGTTCACCGGCATTCCGGGCTCGTTCGTGCCGATCGAGGAAACCGTCCGCGGGTTCGGCGAGATCCTCGACGGCAAGCACGACCATCTGCCGGAGTTGGCCTTCTACCTGGTCGGCACCATCGACGACGCCATCAAGAAGGCGCAGCAGATCGCTGGGGAGTAAGCTGTGGCCGGCACCTTCAGCCTCGAAATCGTGACTCCCGCGCAGGCCGTCTACAACGGCGAGGTGGCCGAGTTCCAGGCGCCTGGGCTGGACGGTTACTTCGGCGTGCTGCACAACCGCGCCCCGCTGATCAGCGCCCTGGGGCCGGGTCAGTTGAAGTTCAAGGATGCCGAAGGCTTGACGCGCTACCTGGTGATCTCCGGCGGCTTCTTCCAGGTGCTGCGCAACAAGGCGATTGTGCTGGCCGACGCCGCCGAGTTCGCCGAGGACATCGACGCCGCGGCGGCCGCGGCCGCCGAGCAGGCGGCGCGGGATCGCCTGAGCGGTGTGCTCTCGGACGCCGAGCGGACGAGACGCCAGCGCGTGCTGGCGTTCGCCAAAGCCCGGGTCAAAGTCGCCGGGCAGGCCCGGCGGTAGCAGGAGTCGCGGCGGCAACGGGCAACCAGCGCTCCGGACCGAGAGGAGTCGCGAGGTGTCCGTTGCCGCTGCTGTTTCCCTGAAGCCCGACTACGAGGCCGCCTGCCAGCGGTGGCTGGCCTTCTGGGCCGGCGAACTGCTGGATCGCCCGCCGTGCTGGATCACCGCGCCCAAGGCGGGAGCGCCCCCGGCGCCGCATCCCCGCTATCTCTCCGGCGCGGTCGGCGACATGCAAGCCGTGGCGGATGCTGCGCTGGCTTGGATCCAATCGGTCTACTGGGCCGGCGACTCGATCCCAAGCTATGTCCCGTCGTTCGGGCCCGACCAGATGGCAGCGTTTCTGGGTGCCGAGCTGATCGTGCCCGACGAGAGCGAGAACTACGGCACGGACTGGGTCCTGCCGTGCATCGACGACTGGCAGGAGGCCCTGCCGATCGTGCTGGACCCGCAGAACGCCTGGTGGACCCGGCTGCTGGAGTTCTACCGCATCCTCTCGGCGACGTTCGACGGACAGGCGGCCCTCTCGCACCTCGACCTGCACAGCAACCTGGACACCCTCCTGGCGATGCGCGGTGGCGAGCGTCTCTGCATGGATCTGGTGCTCGAGGAAGACGCCATCGACCGTGCCATGGCCGACGTGCGGACGCTCTATGAGCCGATCTACACTGGCGTCTACGAAGCCGGTCAGATGGCCGGCACGGGAGTCACCGGCTGGGTGCCGGCGTACCACCCGGTGCGCACCAACACGATCCAGTGCGACTTTGCGGCACTGATCGGTCCGGCCCACTTCAAGCGCTGGGCGCTACCGGCGTTGGCTGAAGAAGCCGAGTACCTTGGAGCCTGCATCTACCACTTGGATGGCCCCGAGTGCCTGGTACACGTCGACGACCTCTGCTCGATCCCTCACCTGCGCGGCATCCAGTGGACCACCGGCTCGCGCAACAAGCCCTTCGGGGAGTGGATGGACCTGCTGCACCGCATTCAGGCCAAGGGCAAGGCGCTGTGGGTGCCGTGCGACACCGAGAGCATCAAGTACTTCCACCGCGAGCTACAGCACGACCAGGTGTTCTACGTCTGCCACGCCCGCGACGAGGCCTCAGCCGACGCCACGCTGGAGTGGCTGGCGGCGAACACCTAACCAGCCGGCGCCGAACACCAGCAGCGACACGGCCAGGCCGGGATAGAGCGGCTCCAAGCCCAGCGGGTAGGACGGGAAGCCGTCGACCAGGTGTTGCTGGCCGTACAGCAGCCAGGCCAGCGACGCCCCGCTGGAGCCGAGCATCGCGACCACCACGGCGCGGGCTGGGATCCGCCAGCGCGGGGCGTAGGCGGTCAGCAGCGGCAGCAGCAGACCGGGCACGAAGACCGTGCCGATGGCGTACCACAGGCCGACCACCGTCGGCAAGAGCCAGGCCATGCTGACGGCGATCACGGTGGTCAGCAACAGGCCGACGGCGGTCCAGCGCTGCGCGCCGTGCTCGCCCTGCCAGCCGGTGAACCGCCAGACGATATCGCGCGAGAAGGTCACCCCGCAGAGAAACGTGTAGCTGACGACGGTCGACATCACCGTCGCCAACAGGCCGACGTAGAAGAGACCCTTGACCAGCGGCGGCAGCACCTGCTCGGCCAGCAGCGGATAGGCCATCTTCGGGTCGATGCTGGGCAGCGCCGCGCTAGCATAGAGACCGGCGAGGTTGGTCATCGCGTCGAAGACGAACCAGCAGAGGATGCTCACCAGCACCCCGCGCTGTGCGGTGCGACCGTCCTGGGCGGCGTAGCAGCGTTGGTGGAAGCCGGGATCGACCAGCGTCCAGAGCGCGATGAAGAACCAGACCACGATGTACTGCGTGGTGTTGCCGCCATGCCAGGTGAGATGCTGGGCCGCGCCTTGGGTGAGCAGAGTGGTGCGCAGCCAGCCGAGGTCGCCGAGGCGGGTGAAGCAGTACGGCAGGACCAGCGCGAAGCCCGCGAACATCAGCACGAACTGCACCACGTTGACCCGCACATCGGCGCGGAAGCCGCCAGTGTAGACGTAGACCGTCGACAGCGCCACCCCCAGCAGCATCGCCGGCAGCGGCGGAAGGCCGAAGATCAGTTGCAGCAGCACGCTGGTCATCAGCACGTAGGCGGCCGGGTTGGTCAGTAGCCAGCAGTAGAGCGCGCCCAGCAGCGCCGCCGGCCGGCCGTAGGCTTCCGCCAGTTTGTCTGGGATGGTGTACAGCTCGCTGGCGCGGATCCGCGGGGCCAGCCAGAGCGCGAAGACCAGCGCGAAGGCGTAATAGGGCAGGCCGAAGATGAACCAGGCCGAGAGGCCCGACTGGTGGGAGAACTCGCCGATCCCCAGGATGCCGCCGTACCAGGTGGCGACCAACGTGGCGACGAAGGCGGGCAGGGTCAGCGTGCGCCCGGCCAGGAAGTAGGCCTCGTCGCCCTGGCCGCGGCGGCGGAACGACACCCCGGCCGCCAGCAGGGCCAGCAGGTAGACCACCACCAGGGCCAGGTCCCCGGCGCTGAGATGCGTCTCGGCCATGGCACTCCCCTGCGGGCCGTCGCGGGCCGGTCCCCCCGCCCGC
>JADZEX010000045.1 GCA_020850355.1 Fimbriimonadaceae bacterium
CTCGATCTTCCACGGAGCGGGTGTCCTTTCGGGGAGGTAGTGCTCTATCCGTTAGGACTCCGCTCCGTGCCCATTAGCTTCACCGCCGGGGCCGTCCCGACGGCCCCAGGATCTGACATGCACCCCCGCAGCCGCTGGCGCGGAACCCGGCTGGATCGGCGGGGTCAGCGCAGCCAACGCCGGCCCGGCCGCCGCGGATTGCTCGTCGGACTCGCCGCCGCGCCGCGCAATCGGCGGCGCGAAGCGGCTTCGCGGCCATCGGCTGGCCGCTCACGAAATGCTAGAAACCTGGGTTCCAGGCGGCTCCCGGCAGCGCGGCCCGGACCGGCCAGCCGACTCGGCGGGCCCCCCTTCCGCGCCGCGGCGGTCATGCTATACTCCCTGCCAAGGTCGGCCGGGAGGCGCGGGTGGTGCGCCTGCCGCTGGCCGCCGCCGTAGTTTTCCACCTTGGTGGACAAGTCAGTGGATAACTGTGTCAACCGGCTGGCGGCCCGGTTGGCGGGAGAGGCAACGCAGCGATGGCTGATGCGTCGCCGGATCTGGCGAGGGCCTGGCATCGGGCGGTCGCCGGGGTCCGGCCGGAACTCAGTGGACCAGCCTTCGACCTCTGGATCGGTGACGTCTCGCCCCTTGGCTGCCGCAACGGCGTGGTGCAGGTGGCGGTACCCAATCCGCTGGTCCAGGAGCTGATGGTCCGCCGCTGGGCCGGGTCGCTCCGGCGGGCGCTGTCCGAGGCGGTCGGCGAGCCCCTGGAGTTGGAGTTCCAGGTGGCGACCCCGGCACCAAACCAAACCGCTCCGCCGCCGCGCGCGCCGGAGGCGTTGCTGGTCGACGAGGACACCCCGCGCGATGCCGACTTCGCCTCGCCGCCGCTGAACGGCCGGTTCACCTTCGAGAGCTTCGTGATCGGCCCCTCGAACCGCTTTCCACAGGCCGCTGCCGAGGCGGTCGCCAAGAACCCCGGCGGCAACTACAACCCGCTCTTCCTGTACGGTGGGGTCGGTCTCGGCAAGACGCACCTGATGCAGGCGATCGGCCACAAGGTCGCCGAGCGGCATCCCGAGCTGAAGGTGGTCTACGTCTCCGGCGAGACTTTCCTGTACCACTTCGTGTCGGCGATTCGCGAGGACCGCACCGGGGAGTTCCGGCGCCGCTACCGGAGCGTCGATGTTTGGCTGGTGGACGACTTCCAGTTCATCGCCTCGCGCGAGCGCACCCGCACCGAAGCCGAGTTCTTCCACACCTTCAACGCCCTCTACGAGACCAACAAACAGATTGTCGTGACCAGCGATCGGCCGCCCAAGGAGTTGCTGATCGACGATCGGCTGCGCAGCCGGTTCGAGTGCGGCCTGGTCACCGACATCAAGCCACCGGACGTCGAGACGCGGCTGGCGATTCTGCAGAACCGCTGCAGCGAGGACCGCTTGCGGGTGCCCGATGAGGTGCTGATGTACGTCGCCCAGGTCGCCCGTGAGAGCATCCGGGTCTTGGAGGGCGCGCTGGTCAAGTTGGTGGCGTCGGCCTCGCTGATGCAGGCCGAGGTGACCCTCGACCTGGCGCGCGAGTGCCTCAAGGATTACAGCCTCGGCGACCGTCACCTGGACATCTCGACGGACTCGATCCAGCAGGCGGTGACGCGGCACTACGGCCTCGACGGCGGGGCGATCACCAGCAAGAGCCGCCGCGCCGAGGTGGCCCTGGCGCGGCAGGTGGCGATGTACCTCAGCCGCGAAATCGTGAAGTGCTCGTTCGCCGAGATCGGCGAGCAGTTCGGCCGCGATCACTCGACGGTGATCCACGCCTGCACCAAGATCGCCGATCTGCTGGCGGCCGGCGACCCGGATGTCTCCGCCGCGGTGAGTTCGATCACCGAGCGGATCCGGCTGGCCGAGACCTCCTGACGGTGCCGGCCAGCGGCGCCGTCGGCGTGGTAGCCGTCGCGACGGGCTAATCCACCGGTGTGGAGAAGGAGCTGTGGATGGTCTGTGGAAGGGTGGGCTCCCCGTCGGGCGGATCGGCCAGGGCCCGGTTGGCAGAGCCCGGTCCACCAACCTATCCACCGTGGCGAAGGGGCTCCCAGCGCGGTGTGGCGGGGGTTATCCACGAATCCACCGGAGTCAGTGGCAGCAGCTCGAAGACTGTTTAGACAACCTCCCGGAGGGGAGTTCGTGGACAACCCGAATAGGGCTGAGCGTTTTGGAAGGGAAGACCGACGATGAAGTTCGTGACGCGGCGAGATGACCTGCAGCAGGCCATCAGTACCGTGCAGCGCGCCGTCTCGAGCCGCAGCACGTTGCCGATTCTGAGCAATATCCTGCTGGAGGCGGAGAGCGAACGGCTGACGCTGAGCGCCACGGATCTGGAGATTGGGATCCGCGCCGTGTTGCCGGTCGAGTGCGAAGTCACCGGTGGTACCACGCTGCAGGCCAAACTGCTGGCCGAGGTTGTCGGTGCGCAGTCGAGCGGTCTGCCGCTGGTGATTGAGGCCGACGACCAGAACCACCTCAGCTTCCGCTGCGGGCGCGGCCAGCTCGAAGTGCATGGGCTGCCGGCCGAAGAGTTTCCGGTGATCCCGGCGATCCAGGGTGAGGTCCAACTGAGCGTGCCGCAGGCGGCCCTGAAGCGGATGATCCAGGAGTGCATCATCGCGGTCGGCACCGACGAGACGCGAGCCCGCCTGACCGGCATGTTGCTGCTCGTCGAAAACAGTCGGATGCGGCTCGTCGCGACCGACACCCACCGGCTCGCCACCGCCAGTTGCGAGCTGGCCAGTGAGCGCGACATCAGCGTGATCATCCCGGCCCGCGCGTTGCGCGAGGTCGAGCGGCAGCTCAGCGACGACGAGCAGGCGACGGTGGCGGTGGACGTGACCGAGACGCAGGTGCAGTTCCGGTTCGAGAAGGTGACCATCCTGTCGCGCCTGATCGAGGGCGAGTTCCCGAACTATCGCAAGGCGATCCCGGCGACTCACGAGTGGAGCATCACCGGTCCGGTCAGCGTCTTGCGCGAGAGCGTGCGCCGCTGCGCGATTGTCTCGCGCGAGGACAACCGCAAGCTGAAGGTCCAGGTGGCCGCCTCGGGCGAGTTGCGGCTGGAGGCCCAAAGCACCCGCGTGGGCAGCGCGGAGGAGACCGTCGACGAGGTCACGGTGGTCGCGAACGACAGCTCGGCGCCGCCGCTGGAAGTCGCCTTCAACGCGGACTACCTGCTGGATATTCTGAACCAGCTCGGCTCCGACGAGTTCAAGATGCAGCTCACGGCAGCCAACCAGCCGGCGGCGATTCGGCCGAACGCCGACCAGGACTATGTCTACGTGCTGATGCCGATGCAGTTGGGCTGATGTTCCTGGAGCGCCTCGAGCTGAACGACTTTCGGAGCTGGGAGCAGCTCCGGCTGCAGTTCGAGGCGCCCCTGACGATCCTGGCTGGCGCCAACGGCCAGGGCAAAACCAACATCCTCGAGGCGGTGCTGCTGCTGGCGCAGACCCGCTCACCGCGGACCGGTCGCGACAGCGAACTGGTGCGGCGAGGCCAACGCGAGGCGGTGGTGCGCGGCGAGATCCGGCGGCAGCGCGGCGCGGCTGGCACGGTAGCGGTGGCCTTGCGCTCCGACGGCAGCAAAGTCGTCAAGATCGACGGGCAGCCGGTGCGGCGGTTGGTCGACGCGGTCGGTGCGCTGGCGGTGGTGTTTTTCGGTCCGGATGAGCTCCGCCTGGTCAGTGGCGGCCCCGAGACGCGGCGCAACTACCTGAACGGCTGCCTCGGCCAACTCAGCCCACGCTACCTGGCGGCGCTGGCCGGTTACCGCGGGGTCCTGCGGCAGCGCAACCAACTGCTGCGGTCAGCGCGCGAGCGGCCGGTTGGTGGCGACCTCTTGGCGGCCTTCGACGACGGGCTGGCCGCCCAGGCGGCCATTCTGATGGCGGAGCGGTGCCGTGGCGTAGAGCAGCTGTCGCGACACGCGGCCACGGCGCACTACGAGCTGAGCGCCGGCGCCGAGACCCTGCAGGTGACCTACCGGCCCCACGTATCGTTGCCGGCCGAGCCCGATCCTGAGCGCCTGCAGACCGCTGTGTTGGAGCAGTTGGCCCGCCGGCGCGACGAGGAGCTGCGACGCGCGACGACCCTCGTCGGACCGCACCGCGACGACTTGGCCATCCGCCTGAACGAGGTGGAGGCCCGGACCTACGGCAGCCAAGGGCAGCAACGGACCGCGGCGCTGGCACTCAAGATGGCCGAACTGCGGGTGCTCAGCACAGTGCTAGACGAGCCGGCCGTGCTGCTGCTGGACGATGTCCTCTCCGAACTGGACGACACCCGGCGCCGTCAGGTGCTGGCATTGATCGACGAGACCGACCAGGTCGTGGTGACCTGTGCCCAGACGAGCGGCTTCGACGAGCGGTCGCTGGCCAGGTCGTCGCTGTGGGAGGTCGCCGGTGGCGCGGTGGTAGCCCGGAGTTCGCCATGAGCGACCGGTCGGGGCAGGCCGCGGAGAGCTTCCGGAGCGGCGGCGGGCCGACCGCGGCGGGGCGCCTTCTGAGAACCGCGATCGGTCGCCACGGCGGCACCGAGCTGGCTGCAAGACTCGAGCTGCAGGGCCATTGGGCAGCGGTCGTAGGCGAGGCGATCGCCCGCCAGACCGAGCCGACGCGACTGCAGGACGGCGTCCTGACCATCGCCGTGGTGTCGCCGAGTTGGCACGGCACGCTGCGGTCGATGGAGCGCAAGCTCCTGGCAACGATCCAGGACCGCTGTCCGCACCTGCGGGTGGCGACGCTGCGGTTCCAGCTCGGCCGTCCGGCCGCTGCGCCAGCCCGCGCCAGCGACCCCGACGAGCTGACCCCGGCGCCGGGCGAAGTGGCCGGCGTCGTGCTCAGCCCGGCGGTGCTGGTCGAGGTCGACGCGCTGCTGCAGCCGCTGACCGACGAACGGCTGCGGGCGGTGGTGCGCGCCGCGCTGATCAGCCACCGCCAACTGCAGCAGTGGCGACTGCAACACGGCTGGCGCCGCGACCCGGCCGACGGCGAACTGCTGCCGCCGCCCAGCCTGCGTCGCTGAGCCCGGCGCGGAGCCGGCCGGCCGGCAGTCCCAGCCGCGTGTTTCACGTGAAACAGGCGCGTGCCCTGAGAGCGGGCTGTTTCACGTGAAACACCCGCCACGCCGCTGGTGGCGTCGCCCGGCGCAGGAGCGGCGGGCTGTTTCACGTGAAACAGCCAACCCGGTCGGGCACGCGGGCCGTCGCCACGAGCCGCCGCCCGGCGGGCCCGGCGGCGATCAGTTCAGCCGGCCCTCCAGCAGCGCCGCCAGGAACTCCTGCTGGCCTAGCGCGGTGATCCGCCGGAAGGCCTCCTCGGGCCCGGCGCCCCAACCGGTGGCCTGCAGCAGCAGCGCCAGGGCGTCGACTCCGAAGCGGTTGACGAAGGCCTGGGTCATCAACTGCGCCTGCCCGAAGGCGTGGTCGGTCAGTTGGCGGTCGAAGAAGACCGCCGGGTTGTTGATCTGCTCGATGCCGAGGACGTTGCCGCGGCGGAAGTTGCTGCTGGCGATGGCCATCTGCGCGCCATTGCGTTGGGCCGCGGAGGCGAGGCCCTCCTCGAACCAGAGCGGGCCGGGGAGGCCATCCTCGGTGAGGGCGTTGATCGCGGCGTGGCCGATCTGATGCCGCAGGTAGCGCCGCAGGTCGAGGGGGTCGGCGACCAGGAACACGCGGCGGCCGACCGTGGCGGCCTGGCCAAACGCCTGCCGCCCGGCCTGGTCGCGGGGCAGCGCCGCCGTGAGGGCCGTCGCGTCCTCAAACAGCAGCACCTCGAGGTCCTCGGCAAACCAGCCCCAGGCGGTGGTGAAGCGGTAGGCCTCTTCGGCGGCGTCGAGCTGCGAGCGCAGCAGCGGACCGACCTGCAGCCGGCGGTCCTGGTCGTGGTAGCGGACCACCACGCCTTGTCCGACCACGGCCGCCGGTGGGTCCGCGGCCGCACTGGTGGCCAGCGCCGTAGCGGCTCGCAACCAGGCCTGGCTGACTTCGCGGGCACTGGCGGGATACTCTGGGCTCGGCGCCGTGGCGGCGGCGGCCTGGAACAACGCCGCGGCCTGTTGGTAGAACCGCGCCCGATCACGCGCCGGCTGGGCCAGCAGGTCGCCGCGCGAGACGGCGAGCAGCCCGCGCTGGTGGAGCAGCACCGGCCAGGTCGGCAGGGCTCCGGCGGCGGCCTGCCACCACTGCTCGCAGAGCACCAGGTCGTTGCGGCGGTAGGCTTCGAGACCGAGCCAGGCGGCAGTCCGCGCCCAGGCCGCGGTGACCGCCTCGCGGGTCGGCTGTTGCTGCAAGCTGCCCACCGCATTGATGCTGGTGGCAAAGATCGGATACGGCACACGCACTTGCCGGGCATCCGGGGTCGGCGGCTGCCGCTGCAGCGACTGGTACAACGCGCTGGCCTGCTGGCGGGCGACCGCAGCGGCGTTCGGGCGGCCGGCCGCGTCGTTCAGCCGGGCCACCGCGAGGTAGACCGCCGGGTCGTCCGGCAGCTCGGTGGCCACCGCGCCGAGCACGGCCGTCGACTCGTCCAGTTTGCCGCTGCCGGTCAGGTAATCGGCGTACCACAGCCGGAAGGCCAGGTAGACCGAGGCCAGCAGCTTCTGCGCCTCGGCCGGTTCGGTGCGCAGCATGGCGCCGGCCTGCTGCAGCCGCTGCTGGGCGATCTGCAAGGTCTCGAGCGGCACCACGGCCTCGTCGAGACGGGCCGGCAGAGCGGCGCGCAGACTCGCCTCGAAGGCGGCGCCGTCGGCCCGTACGGCGGCGAACCGGCGCGGCCGGACCACCACTTGACCGCGACCCCAAGGCAGCAGCGCCGCGAGGTAGCGGCGGGCCGGGTAGGCCACCGCCGGGTCGTGGACCTGCAGCAACGGCACGGCGTTGGGGTGGGCGGTGACCAGGTGGCCTTCGACCGCGACTTCGCCGTAGGCATCGTCGACCTGGCCCAGCGCGGCCCAGGCGCCCCGCGGGGCGGCGCGGCGGCCGTGGACCCAGCGCTCGCGGGCCGTCACGGCAGCCGTCTGAAACCCGAAGGAGCGCGCCAGATCAGTCTCCACCCAGAGCGTGCCGCCGCGTTCGACCCAGTCTTGCAGCCGGGTCAAGGTGGCCCGGTCGACCGCGGCAGTCGCCAACGAGGTCCAGATGGCCGCGGTGCTGCGTTCGCCCAGCGCCCGCTGCAACGCGGCCAGATCGCCGGCTGGCACGACGGGGTCGGTCGTCTCGGCAGCCCGGCCGAGACTGGCCACCAGGAGCAACGGCATGACGTTGCACAGCCGACCGAGGCGCATCGCGATCTCCAGGTGCCTGCTGCGGCACCGGCCGGGCGCGGCCAGGTGGGCCGGGCCTGTGTTCAGTCCAAGAGCGGGTGATAGGGCAGCCGCCAGCGCGGCGGGGCAAACGCCAGGACGGCCAGCAGGACCGCCGCCAGCCAGCCAGCGAGCCGGCGTTCGGTGGCCAGCAAGAGGCCGCCTCTGACAATCGGCACCGTGGTGCTGAGCACCTGGTCGCGGGCGCCGCCGCGGTCCGCCGCGGCGACCAGGCTGCCGAAGGGATCGACCACCAGGCTGCCGCCATCGCGGGCGCAGCGCACCACGACCATCCCGTTCTCGGCGGCCCGAAGCCGCGCCAACCACGCTAGCCTTTCGTGGTTCGGCGTCGAATCGGCCGGGATCGCCAAGACGGTGCAGCCCAGCGCGGCGGCCGCCCGAGCCGGGCCGGCCGACCACAGCGCGGCATCCTCCAACGCCCCGAGCCGCCCGAAGCTGGCTTGCGGCGGGCCCAGCAGCGCGCCGTGCGGCAATGAGCCGCTATCGACGTGGCGGCCGCTGGGTGCGGCGATCAGCATCTGCCGCCGCCCGACGGCGTGCAGGCCGGTGACCAGCCAACTGCCCAGCTCGCGGGCCACCACACCGACCGCGCCCGGCGTGCTGTCGGGCTGTGCCGCCACCGGCACCGCCGCGGCCGGCCAGACCACGACGCGACTGCCGTCGGTGACGACCGCGGCGGTCAACGCCGCCAGCCGTGGCACGCGATCGTCGTGCGCCGCGACCGCTGCCACCTGCAGGTTCTCGCTCGAACCGCGGTCCAAGCGGTCCAAGCCGGCGGCGACCGTAGCAGCCAGCAGGGCCATCGCGCTGGCCACCACCCGCAGGGCGGCCCGCCGCTGCGGGTCCAGGATCAGCACCCCGACGGCCGTCCCGACGAAGGTCACCAGGAACGAGACCGCCGCGACGCCACCAATGTGCAGCGCCTGGGCGAGCAGCGCGGCATCCAGCCGGTAGGCGCCCCACGAGAAGCCCTCGCCCAGTGGGGTCAGTTGCCAGAGGCGTTCGAGCAGGACCCGCCCGGCCGCCAGTCCGGCGGCGACGACCAGCGCGTTGCCGCGGGCCGCCAGCCAACGACCGAGGGCCAGGAACGCCGCCAGGTCGAGCGCCAACGCCAGGCTCCAGGCCAACCGGGTGCTGCCAGGAGCCACCTGCCAGCCGCCGGTGATGGTCGCGCCCAGGCAGAGCAGCAGCCAGCAGCAGCCGGTCTGGCGCCGCGTCGCGCGCGTCGCCACCCCGGCGGCGACCACCGGGACCAGCCAGATGCTGCGCCCCGCCGGGCCTTGCCACTGCGCCAGCGCCAGCGCCGCGCTGCCCAAGGTGGCCCAGGCGCAGGCTTGCTGCCAGGTCCACGGTGCGGTCGTTGCGTTGCTTGACTCAGCTTGCTTCACGAAGGCAGTCTAGCACCTCAGGCCGGTGGCGGCAGCCACGCCTGCCTCCCCAGACGATCCGCGCGCCGCGCATGTCAACCGCGTCGCGCGAGTCGTTAGGGGCCTGTTTCACGTGAAACGGTTGGCCCGCGCCGTGCACCGCGTTGCGCGAGTCGCTGCGGGCTGTTTCACGTGAAACGGTTGGCCCGCGCCGTGCGCTGCGTCGAGCGAGTCGCTGGGGGCTGTTTCACGTGAAACAGGCGGCCCGCGCCGTGCACCGCGTTGCGCGAGTTGCCGGGTAGCTGTTTCACGTGAAACGGTTGGCCCGCGCCGTGCGCTGCGTCGAGCGAGTCGCTGGGGGCTGTTTCACGTGAAACAGGCGGTCGGGGCCGTGCGCCGCGGCGGGCGAGGCGTCGAGTCGCTGTTTCACGTGAAACCGGTGTGCCACAGCCGGCCTGGCCACCTGCGCGCGGCCGGTTGACGCCGGCCGTCGGAACCGCGTATCCTCGCCACATGGCAGGCTGGACTCGACGCACAGCGCTGTTGGCTCTGCTGGCCGCCGCCGCTCGGGCGGCGCGGGGGCAGGAGACTGGCGGCACGGCCGAGGTCACCGCCAGACGACAACTTGACGAGGCGCTGCGGGCGGTCGAGCAGCAGACCGGCGTGCGGATCGCGAATCAGGCGGCGGTGGCCGAGCGTCCGCTCAGCGGCACCTGGTTCGGCGACTGGCCGGGCCTCCTGGCACGACTCGGCGAGGCGGCCGGCGTTTGGCTCTGTCGCACCGCGCCGTGGGACTACCTGGCCTTGCCGCAACCGCCGCCGGGTACGGTCTCCGGGGCGGGGCTGCGCTGGCGCTGCGGGCGAGCCCGGGTGATTGGTCGCGGCGAGCCGGCCGACCCGCGGCGGGTGGTGCTCGAACTGTGGGCCGAGGCCGACCGCGACGAGGAGCTGGCCGCGCTGGTCGGCCTTGACCTCGCCACGGTCCGGCTCCGCGAGCTGCCGCCGCCGGCGGGGCTGCCGCTGCCAGAGCATTGCCTGCTGGCCGCGGCGGCCAAACGGCGGCACGGGTTTGTGGGCCTCCTGGCGTTCGCCGCCCCCACGGACGGCGCGCGGACCGTCACACTGGAATGGACCGCAGTGCGGTATGAGTCCACCGATACGGTGACCACTGAAACGACCGTCGCCGACCCGGTCACTGTGGAGCGGGATGGTATTCGGGTGAGCTGGCAGTCCTTTCATACCTGGGGCGGGCGGTGGCGAGCGCGGGCCGCGCTACGCTATCCGCCGAGTCTGCAGCAGTCCGAACCCTGGCTGACGGCCCTGGCCAGCGGGCCGGCGGGCCGATGGCGGCCGCTCAGCATCACGCCAGGTCCGGCCACGGCGACCGACGACGACCGCCTGGAGTGTACCTGCGAGGCGGACTTCGCCAGCGCCGTGGCGCCGCAGCGGGTAATGCTGCAGGTGACCCGCGGGCGCGGACCGCTGCAGCGGGCCACCGTGCAGTGGCCAGGGCTGACCCTGCCCGCTGGAGGTGTGCCGTGAGCGCGGCCCAGCGGACCTCGACGGTGCTCGAACGTGGCCTCGGCGTGGCGGCGCGGCAGGCCCTGGTGATGGCGGTCGTGGCGGCCGTGCTGGCGATGGTCTTGTCGGCCGAAGGCGCCTTCGAGCCGCTCTCGCGGTTTGTCAGTGACCGGCGCCTGCGGCGCGACGACGTGGCGGCCTTCCGACGAGGCGAGCTGCAGAGCCCGGCGGTCGCGATCCTCGATGTCCCGGCAATGCGCCTGGTGGCCTGGCGGGCGGGTGAGCCCGGGGCCCGCGCCGAGCTGGCCGGCCTGCTCCGCCGCCTCAGCAGCCTGGCGCCGCGCGCGGTTGTGCTGGACGCCACGCTCGAAAGCAATGGGGTGGACGACGAACTGCTGCAACAGGCGATCCGAGCCAGTGGCAAGGTGGTCCTGGCGGCCGAGTTCGACTCGCCGCGCCCGAGCGTCCGGGGACTGACCCTGCCGCTGCTGGCGTTCCGCCTGGCGGCCGCCGGTCAGGGCTACCGCTCGTGGACCGTCGACAACGACAGCGTGGCGCGCCACTTCTCGTTGGCCCTGCCCGAGGTGGCCGAGCTGAGCCTGCCGCTGGTGGGCTGGGCCGTCGCCACCGAGACGCCGCTGGTCGCCGTCCGGAACAGCCTGCGACGCTACCAGGCGCTGCCGGATGGCCGGGTGCTGGATGACCAGTACCACCTCAACTTCAGCTTCCGGGGACCGCCCGGCACGGGCTTCCGGACGGTCCGGCTGCGCGATCTGCCGGATCAGGAGGCGGCGCTGCGGGGCCAGGTGGTGGTGGTCGGGACGCTCGACCAGACCGCGCCCGGGGTGCTGGTCCCGTTGTCGGCCAGTTGGCGACCCGACTGGCAGGACCGCTGGGCCGAGCCGATGAGCCGCACCGAGCTGCTGGCCGGGGCGATCGACACCTTGCTCGAAGACCGCGCGGTCCGCGAAGTGCACGGCGGCTCGCTCTACGCCGTAGTGTTCCTCGCCGCCTACCTGGTCGCCCTGGCCAGTCTCGCCACGCCAGGCCGCCAGGCCGTGATCGTGGCGTTGGCGGTCGGCACGGTCTGGTGGGTGGTGGGGGCCGCTCTCTGGTCGACCCTGCATGTCGACCTGCCGCTGGCCGAGGCGGTCACGGCGATGCTGTTGTGCCTCGCCGTCGGGCTGTACCAGGGCCTGCACCGCGAGATGGCCGTCTCGCGAGCGGTCGCCGCGCGGGCCGACGCCGAACGCCAGCGGCTGGCCGAACTGGACAGCGCCAAGCGCGCCGTGCTGGGCACTGTGGTGCACGACCTGAAGGTGCCGGTGGCCATCGTCAAGGGTCAGGCCCTGACGCTGCTGGCCGACCCGGAGCGCGAACTGGGGCTCGAAGTCCACCAGGAGTTCCTGGAGACGATCGCCGCGCAGTGCGACCGGCTGACGGCGATGGTCGAGGACATCCTGGACACCGACCCCGACCGCCAGTTGACCGTGCATCGCGAGCAGTGCGATCTGGGCAAGCTCGTGCGCCACGTTGTGGCGATGCACGAGGCCACCGCCAACCGGCACTCCTTCCGGGTCGAGGCGCCCACCAGCGCGGCGGCGATGGTCGATCCGGCGAAGATCTCCCGAGTCCTCAACAACCTCGTCTCGAACGCGGTCAAGTACAGCCCGCGCGGCGGCGAGGTGATCGTGATCCTCGACCAGCCGAGTCCGGCCGAGGTTGCGATCCGCGTGCGGGACTCGGGGATCGGCATGACGCCCGACCAGGTGGCCAAGCTGTTCGGCCTGTTCGTGCGGGTGATCGACAATCCGGCCAGCATTCCCGGCACGGGCGTCGGACTCTACTCCACCAAACGCCTGGTCGAGGCGCACGGCGGCCGGATCGAAGTCAGCAGCGAGCGCGGGGCCGGCAGCGAGTTCCGGGTCGTCCTGCCGACTGCCAACGGCACCGCCTGACGGCTACTCCATCCCGCGGAACATCGTCGCCAGCATGTCCTGGTAGCGCACCGCCCGGGTCAACGACCGTTTGGCCAGGATCGAGTGCTGGTGCAGCCCTTCGAGGACGAACTCCATCAGCCCGCCGACCTCCTCGGGCTCCGCGGTCGGGAACGCCGTCTCAACCGCCGCCAACAGTCCCGGCACGGTGGCCAGCCGCTCGAAGTAGGTCGCGTACGGCAAGTCGTCGCCGACCTCGAGGCTCTGCTCACCGCGGAACCAGTCACTCACGCTGCGGTACAGCGCGCTCTCCTCGTGCGGGGTCAGGTCGCCGTCGGCGGTGCGGCGGAAGACCTCTGGGAAGACCCGCCGGAAGCTCCGCTTGACGCCCTCGCCGATCAACTGCAGCGCCACCGTGGCGTTCCCCTCGCGCTCGCCCTCGTAGACCAGCTCCAGCTTCCCCGTGATCGCGGGCAGCATCGCGTACAGATCGCAGATCCGCGGGTAGACCACGGCCTCGTCCTCGCGCACGGCGCGCCGCTCGAGGTTCGAGACGAGGTTCTCACGGGCGGCGATGGTCAGCCGGGCCGAGACACCGGAGCTCTGGTCGACATAGGCGCTGTCGCGCGCGGCGAAGGCGATCTCCTCGACCAGCTCCTTGAACAGCGGCCCCACGGCCACCCGCGTCCCACGCTCGACCCACGCCTCCTGGTCGGTGATCTGGATCGCCTCCGCCACCGTCTCCGGGTAGTGCGTGATGATCTGACTGTCGATGCGGTCCTTCAGCGGGGTGATGATGGCCCCGCGGTTGGTGTAGTCCTCGGGGTTGGCGGTGTAGACCATCACAATGTCGAGCGCCAGGCGGACCGGGAAACCGCGGATCTGGACGTCCTTCTCTTCCATGATGTTGAGCAGCCCGACCTGGATCCGCGGCTGCAGGTCCGGCAGCTCGTTGATTGCGAAAATGCCGCGATGCGTGCGGGGGATCAGGCCGTAGTGGATCACCTCCTCGTCGCTGAAGTCGCGCTGCTCGCGGCTGGCCTTGATCGGGTCGATGTCGCCGATCAGGTCGGCGATGCTGACGTCCGGCGTCGCCAGCTTCTCGTTGTACCGCGCTTGCCGCGGCAGCCACTCGATGGGGGTCGCGTCGCCCAGTTCGCGCACCACCCGCCGGCCGTAGGCACTGACCGGCGCCAGTGGGTCGTCGTGCAGCGGGCTGCCGGCAATCACCGGCACCTGCGCGTCGAGCAGATCGGTCAACTGTCGCAGCAGGCGGGTCTTCGCCTGGCCGCGTAGGCCGAGCAGAATCAGGTCATGGCGCGCCAGCAGGGCGTTCACGATCTGGGGGATCACCGTCTCGTCGTAGCCGACCACGCCCGGGAAGAGCTGCTCGCCGCGCTGCAGCTTCTGAAGCAGGTTCCGCCGCAGTTCGTCCTTCACCGATTCGGTGCGATAGCCCCGGGCCCGTAGTTCGCCAAGTGTCATCGTTGCCACGTCCTGGCCATCAGAATGGTGCGCCACCCGCTGCGTGTCCCGTCCCAGCGGCGTCGCGCGAGGCCGCGCCAGCCCCCGCCACGGCACCTTCACCCGGCGCCGCCGGCCGCGGGGCCCTGTTTCACGTGAAACAGCCGCCGGCCGCGGGGCCCGTTTCACGTGAAACAGCCAGCCCGCCGTGGGGCCGTGGCGGTGCTCAGGCGTGGGCCAGCAGCAGCCAGCCGTGCCAGAGGTGGAACGCCTGCTCGGCGGTCAGGCGCACGCCGGCCTCATCGGGCGGCGCATCGATCCAGTGGATCGGCAAGTTGCCGCTGCTGCCGACCAGAAAGCCCGGCAGGCCGCGCGACAGCAACTCGATGCTGACCACCAGGTCGGCGCCGACCTGCCAGCCCGCCACGCTGGCTGGCCGGGAGAGCAGCCGGTAGGCCCGCCGCTTGAGCACCCCGGTGACCAGCGCCTGCGGCACGGCCGCGGCCGACAGCCGGCGGGCCTGGTTGGCGAAGGCCAGCCCGGCGGCCAGCGCCACGGCGTCGGCCGCGTCGAGGTGGGCGGTGCCGCCGGTGGTGTGCGCCAGCAGCGGACGCAGCAGCACCAGGCCCGACAGCCGGGTTGGGAACAGAAAGCGGTAGACCGCCACCTCTTCGCGCTGCAACGGCGCCGGCCAGGGCGCCAGGACCGCCAGGCGCTCGAACTGCACCGGCAAGTCGCCCAGCAGCTCGGCCGCCTGCGACTGATCCAGCCGCTCGGGGTCGGCGAAGCTCTCGCTGACCAGGTCAAGCAGATCCAACTCGCGCAGGTACCCGACCGCGCGCCAGGCGGTGCGCAGCCAGGTCGCGGCCTCCGCCAGCGCGGCGACACCGGCCTGATCGCCACGCCGCGCCAGCAGGTAGGCCACATCGCAGAACGCCGCCGGCTGGGCGCGGCAGCTCTCCAGCAACTCCCGCAGCGCGGCCGCCGGCACCGCGTCGGCCGCCGTCAGCAGCTCCGCCGAGAACCAGCCGGTGCCTGCGCTGAGCCGGTCGAGCAGCGTGCTGTTCATCCGCCGAGCACCACCACACCCAACTCTGCGGCCCGTTTCGTCCAACCGATCCCGCCGAACACCTGCAGCCAGCCCTCGCGGCCGGTGCCGTCGTTCTCGTTGACCAACGCCCCAAACCCCAGCCGCCGCCCGGCCCTGGGCTCGCTGACGCCGAGCAGCGCCCAGGGCAGCGCCGCCTCGTAAGTGGTCACCGCCCCCGCCCGCCGGACCGCGAAGCTGCCCGCCGGCAGCGCCGTGGCGGTCGGCAGCGTGCGCTCGCCGAGGGCCGCGGCACCCAGCGCCAACGCGACCTCGGTGAATCCGGCCGCCGGCTCACTGCCCGCCAGGGGGTCCACGGCAACCTGCAGCGAGTCGTCCTGCCAGGCCGTTTCGGGCGCCTGCTGCTGGACGTGCTGCGCGTCGCGCACCTCGGCCGCCAGGCCCAACGCGGTCGGGCTCCAGGCCAGCCGCACCGTCGCCGCCAGATCGGCATCGTCAGCCGGGCGTCGGCCGGCGATGCTCTGGTAATCGGTCAGCGCCACCGGCGTGACCTGCGCCCATTCGCGCAAGTCGCCATCGACCGTGATCGCTGGCAGCCGCGGCACCAGCCAGCCGTTGACCGTCGCCGCCGTCGTCCAGCGCAGCCCGGCCGGGCCTTCGACGGTCACCGCCAGCTCCTGCACCACCCCGGCCGTGCCCGGCACGGCGGCCCCGCTGGCAGACACCGCCGTCGCCCCGGGCGCCAGCGTCGGCAACGCCACGACCTCTCCCAGCACCTGCACCCGCCAGCCCGCCTGCGGGACGCTCGTCTGGTTCTGGGCCGCCACCGCCGTGACCAGCCGGCCTTGCTGCCACTGCGGCACCAGCCGCACCGCCAACGGAGCCTCGACGGTCACCGCGGTCGTCGTGACGGCCGCGCCCAGCCGCACCAGCACGTCGTACTCGCCCGGCGCCGCGTCGGCCGGCACCCGCACTTCCAGCCGTTGCCCGCGCGGTCCGCCAGCGCCAGCAATCGCCCCGACCGGCTGGGGAGTCGGCCAGCCCGGCGGCACCTCCCAGACCGCCGTGGGCGCCGCCACGGCGGGTCCCGCGGCTCCTGGGCCGGCGCGCAGTTCGAGCGTCGCCAGCCCGCCCGGCCAGGTCGGCGCCGCCGCCGTCAGCAGCACCGGCGGAGTCACGGTGACGGCTGTGCAGCGCCCCGTCACGAAGACCGGCGTGCCGCTGACCGCCACCTGCAGGCGCCCCTCCTGCAACGCCACCTGACGCTGCTCGCCGCTGCCGCTCGACAGCTCCACGTTGGCCGCGCCGGCCAGAGTGAGCGTCACCTCGCGCGGGGCCGTGCTGCTCCAGAGCACCACCGTCCGCTCGCCGTCGGCGCCGACGTACTCCTGCCCGTGGAGCCCGTCGCCCGGCGAGTGGTCGGCGGCGAAGCGCGGCGCCGCCAGCACCCGATTCATCATCGCCGCCGCCAGGTAGGGCCGCTTCGGGCTGAAGTCCAGGTTGAGCAGCCCGAAGTTGTCCTCGTTGTAGGCCGGGTTGGTGCCGTCGTTCTGGAAGTCGTACCAGATCACCGGCCCGACGAACGGCAAGGCGCGCGCCAGGCAGACCATCCGGACCAGGTAGTCGGCGGTGGTCGCCTCGCTGACGCCCCGCGGATCGTCCTGGTTCGGCCAGCCGATTTCCGTCAGCCAAACGGGCTTGTCGCCGATCCCGTAGCGCTGCATCAGGGCCTGCAGCCGCTGCAACTCGCCGACGAAGTCCGACTCCTCGGGACTCCGCGGGTAGCGGTAGGGGTGCACGCTGAGCGCGTCCATGTACGGCCCGCCGCCGGCCTGCAGGACGGCCTCGATGTACTGGAGGTCGGTCCCGGCCGTGCAGATTCCGACCACGGTGCAGGTCGGGTCAGCGCGCTTGCAGGCCTGGTAGGTCTTCTGCAGCAGGCGCGTGTAGGCGATTGGATCGGGCTTCGGCTTCCAGAAGCCGATGTTCGGTTCGTTGTAGACCTCCCAGGCGGAGCAGACGTCCTTGTAGCGCCGCACCATCTGGTAGGCATACTCCGCGAAGGCGGTCTGGGCCGGTTCGCTGGTGGGCGCCTGGCCGTCGTCGTAGAGGGGATTGCCGTAGTCCAGGATGATCAGCGGCTCGATCCCTTGGGCGCGGGCTTGCCGCAGGTAATGGTCGTTGTACTCGGGGAAGGTGTACTTGCCACGCTCCCGCTCAACCGTGGTCCAGCCGTACTCGTCACGCGACCAGCGCGCGCCGCAGCGCGCCAGCAACTGGTAGTTCAGCGGCACCCGGCCCTTGTGCTGCGCGTAGTGCAGGCACGCCCCGAACGGGTTGCCGGTCTGCGGACCCGCGGCCGCCGCGGGCAGGCGGGCCAGGTTGACCCGCTGTACCGCGTAGTCGTCGGCCAGCCGCCAGACCAGCGCCAGGGTGCGCCAGCCCGGCGCGGCACCCTCCCAACGCCAGGTGGTGGTGACCGGCTGGCCGCCGGGCAGGGTCACCGTGCGAAGGCTCTCCTGAACCTGCTCGCCGGCTGCGTCGAGGGCCACCAGGCGCACCGCCAGCGGCGTTTCGCCGGCTGCCCCGGCCCGCCGGTCGCGCCAGGTCAGTTGCAGCCCCAGCGGCTGCGCACCCGCCGTGGTCCAGCCGCTGGGCGTGGCCGGTTCGACCGTACACTGCACCGCCTGCGCCGCCGGGGCGAGCTGCTCGATCGTCACCTGGTCGACCCACCAACGCCCCTGGCTCGGCCGGACCGCGGCGTCGACCAGCACCGAGACCAGCGTCAAGGCCCCGTCGAGCTGGCCGTTGCCGTCGCCACCCCAGTGCCCGGCCGAGGGCCGGTCAAGCGGGCAACGCAGCTCGCGCCAGGCCGTCGACTGCAGCGTGCCGCAGTCGTACTGGTGGTACTCCCCGCTGGCGTCGTGCACCCGGACTCGCAGCGGGTTGGCACTGCCGTCGCCCTTGACCTGCATCCGGACCGGACCGCGACCCGTTCCGAGGGCCGCCCCGAGCGGCACCTCGAGGTATTGCAGCCCAGGGACCTGCGCGAACTCGTAGTCGCAGCGCCAGGAGGCTGCGCCAGTGAGGTGCTCGGGACGGTCCAGCAGGAGTCGACTGCCCGCCTGCAGCGCCGTTCCGCCCAGGCCCGGCGGCGCCGTTTCGGCTGGCTCGCTGACCAGCTCCAGCGGCTGCGGCCGACCATGCGACGGGACCACCGCCAGGCGGCGCAGCCGCCAGCGGCCAGTACCAGGCCCGGGTCGGTCGCAGATCAGCGCCCGCAGCCGCCGCTCGCCGTCGAGCTGACGATTGCCGTCGCCACCCCAGCACTCCGCGCCGCTCAGCGGCAGCTCGGCGCGCTGCCAGCCGGTCCAGTTCACCCCGCCCAGCGTGAACTGGTGGGTCTCGCCGCTGGCGTCCTGCACCTGGGCCCGGAGCAGCGCGCCGCCGCCATCGCCCTCCAGCTCCAGCAGCAGCCGCTCGCCCGGGGGCAGCGCCGCGCCCAGCTCCAGCGCCACGAACTGCAGGCCCGCGGCGGCGGTGAAGGTGTAGTCGAGCTGCAGCGTCTCGTCGGCGGCCTGCCAGGCCAGCCGAGTCGCCGGCTGCAACTGGTCACCGGCCAGGCGGGCGGCGGCCAACGGCAGCGGCGCCGCTTCCGGCGGCGCGGGCTCCACCCGCGGCTCCCAGCGCAGGTCGTCGAAGTAAAGGTCGCCGCTGGCCGGCCTGACGACACTGTCCACCAGCAGCAGATCGAGGCGCAGCGGCGGGTCCAGCCGGCGGTTCTGATCGCCACCCCAGCACAGCCCGCCGTCGCCCAGACCGACTCGCAGCTCGCGCCAGCCGCGGAATGTCAGTAGTCCCAGCACGAACTGGTGGACCTCGCCGCTGCGGTCCGCCAGGCGCAGGTTGAGGCGCTGCCCACTCCCATCGCCACGAACCGCCAGGCGCAGCGCGGCCGCCCGCAACGGGATCGTCAACGGCGCGCTGAACCCGACATACTGCGGGCTGGGCACGCCGCTGGCGAAGGCGTAATGCAGGCCAACCGCCTGTCGCCCGCTGCGAGCCACCTGGGTTTGTAGCGCCGCGCTCACACCAGGCTGCAAATGCTCGCCGCCGAGGCGAACCGGCAGCGCGCTTTCGAAGTCCGAGAGGAGAAACACCGGGGAAGCCTGAAGCGCCAGGCAGAGCAGCCAACTGGCAACCATCGCGAGCTCCGCACGGCCGTCCGGCTTCGCCCGCGCAAGACGGTTTCCTGCCGCGTGGCAAGCGGGTTTGGCGCGGTTGACAGCGCCGGATCCCGCTGAGTATAATGGCGCGGCTTCCCGAACCGCCCGCGGCGCTGCCGCGGGCCACGCAGCACGGAGGAGGCGACCATGACGGTGCGCAGGCTCTGGTGGACGGGCGTGATCCTGTTCGCCGTCGCCAATGGCCAGGCTGACGACTTCACCATGGCACGCTACAATGCGGCCCGCACCGGCTCGACGCCCGAGAAGCTGGCTCCGCCGCTGGCGTTGCAGTGGCAGTTTGCCACCGACAAAGACACCTCGTTCGTGGCGGCCCCGCTGGTGATCGGAAATCGGGTCTACTTCTGTTCGCTCGGCACGGTCTACTGCCTCGACGCCGAGACCGGCGAGACGAAGTGGGAGTACCAGATCCGCTACGACATCCGCAACACCCCGCTCTACGACCGCGGCCGGCTCTACGTCGGCACCGCCAAGGGCGAGTTGCACGTGATCGATGTCAGCGACGACACGACCCCCAAAGTGGTCACCGTGCTGGACCTGCACAAGGGTCTCACCAGCGACCCCCTGATCCTCGGCGACACGCTCTACCTCGCCAACGACGCCGGGCGCGTGCTGACCTTCAACCTGCAGACCTGGGCCGAGGCCGAGCTGCTACGGCTGCCCGACGCCCCCAAGGGGCCGCTGGCCACCGACGGTAAGAGCCTCTACGTCACCAGCACCAACGGCATGTTGACGACCTACGAGTTTCGCCGCAAGCGCGTCGTCTGGTCGAAGAGCACCGGCATCCTGTCCACCGCCCCGATCGCCCAGCCGGGCGGCGCGGTGGTCGGCAGCCGGGACGAGATTCAGCGCCTGCGCGACATCACCGGCACCCAGGAGTGGCGACGCCCCGGCGCTGGGGTCGACCGCGGCGGCCTGGCCCTCGGCAACAACCGCATCTTCGCCGCCGGGCGCGACGAGTTCTTCCTGCTGGTTGACGCGGTCCGCGGCAACTTGCTGGCCCGCGTCGAGGCCGACGCGCCGCTCGATCGGCCCGGCACCATCGCCGACACCGACTGCTACATCGGCACCGGTTCCGGCAATATCTTCTGCCTCGACGGCAACAACCTTGAGGTGAAGTGGCTCTACCGCTGCAATCCGGTCGAGACCGTCGGCAAGAAGGTCCCGCAGTACAAGGTCGCCACGGCGCCCGTGATCGCCAACGGCAGCCTCCTGGTGGCCACCACCCAGGGCTCGCTGTACTGCTTCCGGGCCGATGCCGTGGACGTCGGCAAGCCCAAGCTGTACCTGCCGCAGATCAGCACCAACGCCGTGGACGGTTCGCTGGTGGCGATGCCGGTCAACGACGACGAGTTGCGCGACGCCCTGCTGGAAGAGGCCAAGGCCAACGCCAAGGAGGGCGAGGAGCCGGAAGTCCCGAAGGACGCCGAGCCGCTGAAGTTGCCCGGCAAGCAGCGCACCTTCCGCTTCGAGACCTACGTCTACGACGAGGGCAGCGGGGTCGACCTTTCCAAGATCGTCGTCAAGTGGGACGACAAGCCCTGGCTGACCGAGCTGATCAAGGTCGTGCGGAACGACTACCTGTTGACCGTCGACCTGGTCAGCCAGCGCGAAGGCGCCGCGCGGGCCCGGCTCGATGACGGCGACCACGTGCTGAGCATCACGGTGCCCGACTACCGTGGCAACCTGATCGAGCGCAAGTACAGTCTGACCATCGACAACTCGCTGCCGCCGCTGCCGCCGAAGAAGCCGGACCCGCCGGCCGGTGGTGGCCCGGGCGGGCCGGGTGCGCCGGGTGGCGTGCCGGGGGCACCGGTTGGACCGTCTGGATCGGGGGCCGGCGCCGCGGGGCCGCCGCCGGGCACGTGAGTCCCGCGGACCCGGCGGCCGAGGCCTGGCTGCGGCTCGCCGCGCTGAACACCTCAGCGCGGCGCAAGCAGCGGCTGTTGCAGCACTTCGGCAGTCCCGCCGCCCTGCTGGCCGCCCCGGCGGCCGCCTGGGCCGCCCTGCGCCCGCGCGACGGCGAGGTCGAAGGCGTCCAGCGAGTCGCGCAACTCGATGTCAGTGCGGCGATGGCCCTGCTGCAAGACGCCGCCGGGCGGTTGGTGCCGAGCACGGATCCGGAGTTCCCAGCGCGCCTGCAAGCCATCGACGACCCGCCCGTGGTGCTCTTCGTCCGCGGGCGGCTGCCGGCGCCGGAGCAGCCGGCCGTGGCCCTGGTCGGCACCCGGCGCACCTCGCCCTATGGTGAACTGGTGGCCGAAGAGCTGGCCCGCGACCTGGCCGCCGCCGGTGTCGCGGTGATCAGCGGGCTGGCCGCGGGGATCGACGGCGCCGCGCACGAAGGGGCGCTACGGGCCAGTGGGCTGACGGTCGCGGTCCTCGGTACCGGGGTCGACCGAGCCTACCCGAGCAGTCACAAGGCCCTCCTGGAGCGGGTCGCCGCTGAGGGTGGGGTGGTCTCTGAGTTTCTCCCCGGGACCGGCCCGCGGGGCTTCCACTTCCCGCTGCGCAATCGACTGATCAGCGGTTTGGCGCAGGCTGTGGTGGTGGTGCAGGCGCCCCGGCGGAGCGGGGCCCTGGTCACCGCGCAGCTCGCCGCCGAACAGAACCGTGATGTCCTGGCGGTGCCGGGGCCGATCACCGATTCGCGCCACGCCGGCTGCCACGACCTGCTGCGCGACGGGGCGCGGCTGGTGCGCGGCGCCGACGACATCCTGGAGGTCCTCAACCTGCCGCCAGCGGGCGCGCGGGGCAGCGACCCGCCGGACGCGCGTCCCGTGCCGGTGGCGGTCGCGCCGAGCGCCGGACCAGAGGCCGCCGTCGCCGCGGCCTGCGGCCTGCTGCCGCTGGGCATCGACGATCTCATCGAGCAGACCGGTTTGGCGACTCCTGAGGTACAATCCGCGCTGGTGACGTTAGAGTTGAAGCAGGTCGTTCGGCGGTTGCCCGGTAACCGCTTCGTGCGCGCCACCTGATCGCGGCGCGACGTGATAGGCGTACGAAGTCCATGGGCAAACGGGTAATCATCGTCGAGAGTGCAGCGAAGACGCGGACGATTGGGGGGTTCCTGGGGGACGATTTCGTCCTGGCGGCATCCCTCGGACACGTGCGCGATCTCCCCGAGCGCGACCTCGGAGTCGACGTCGACCGCGGCTTCGAACCGACTTACCAGGTCATGAAGGACAAGGCCGAAGTCGTCAAGCGGCTGAAGGGCGCGGTCAAGGGCGCCGAGGCGGTGTTCCTGGCGACCGACCCCGATCGCGAGGGCGAGGCGATCGCCTGGCACCTGCAGCAGGCCCTCGGCTTGCGGCAGGTCGAGCGGATCGAGTTCAACGAGATCACCCGCAGCGCGGTGCAGGAAGCGCTGCGCCACCCGCGGCCGATCGACCTCGACCGGGTCAACGCCCAGCAGGCCCGCCGGATCCTCGACCGGTTGGTGGGCTACAAGCTCAGCCCGTTGCTCTGGCGAAAAGTCAAGAACGCCCGCAGCGCCGGCCGGGTGCAGTCGATCGCGGTGCGCCTGATTGTCGAACGCGAGCGCGAGATCCGCGACTTCGTGCCGGTCGAGCACTGGCGCGTGGTCGCCGTGGTCAGCCCCGCCGATCGCCCCGCCGAGCGGTTTGAGGCGCGCCTGGACCGCGTCCGCGGCCAGAAGCTGGAGATCGGCGACCTGCCCGACGAGGCCGCGGCGCAGGCCGTGGTGCAGGAGCTGCAGGCGGCCGACTGGCTGGTGGCCGGGCTGTCGACTCGCACCACCACCCGCCGGGCCGCGCCGCCGTTGATCACCAGCACCCTGCAGCGCGATGCCTCCAACAAGCTCGGTTTTCGGGCCCAACGGACGATGAGCGTGGCGCAGCGGCTCTACGAGGGGCTGCCCCTTGGTGGTGGCGAGAGCGTCGGTCTGATCACTTACATGCGTACCGACTCGACCCGCGTCGCCAACGAGGCGGCGGCGGCGGCGCAGCAGCTGATCAGCGAGACCTGGGGCGACGACTACACCGGAAAGGGCACTCGCGGCAAGGCGCCGAAGTTGGCGCAGGATGCCCACGAGTGCATCCGTCCGACCTATGTCGAAAAGCACCCGGACGAGATCGACAAGCTGCTCCCCGGCCGCGAGAACCTCGACGCGCGGCGGCTGTACCGCCTGATCTGGACGCGCTTCGTGGCCAGCCAGATGGCCCCGGCGCAGCTCGAGACGACCAGCGCCGACCTCAGCGCCGGGCCGCACGGCCTGCGCGCCAGCGGTACGCGGGTGCTGTTTCCGGGCTACATGGCCCTCACCGGGCTGCCGCAGGCCGCCAAGAAGAGCGACGAGCCGGCCGACGACGAGGAGCGCGGCGATGACGACTTCGGGCGGCTGCTCCCACCGCTGCGCGAGGGCGAGCCGCTGCAACTGCACGAGCTGACGCCCAGCCAGCACGTCACCCAGCCGCCGCCACGCTACACCGAGGCCTCCCTGGTGAAGACGCTCGAAGAGCGCGGGATCGGCCGGCCGAGCACCTACGCGCCGATCCTCGGCACCATCACCGAGCGGCGGTACGTCAGTCTCGAGCAGAACCGCTTCGTCCCGACCGGACTCGGCGAGGCGGTCAACGACGCCCTGGTGAAGCACTTCCCGACGATCATGGACGTCGACTTCACGGCCACGCTAGAGTCCGAGCTGGACGATGTCGAGACCGGCAAGCACGACTGGGTGGCCCTGCTGGAGGAGTTTCACACCCCGTTCGCGCAGCAGATTGAGGACGCCAACCGCGATATGGAGCGGGTCAAGGTGCAGGCTGTCGAGACCGACCACGACTGCCCGCAGTGTGGCGCCAAGATGCTGCTCCGCGAGGGCCGCTACGGGCAGTTCCTGGGTTGCTCGCGCTACCCCGAATGCAACGGCATCTTGCGGCTGGACCGCCAGGGCAACCCGGTCTCGCCGGAGGGCACCCCGACGGAACAGCCCTGCCCGGTCTGCGAGTCGCCGCTGCACCGGATCGAGGGCCGTTGGGGGCCGTATCTCCGCTGCTCGCGCCACCCCGAGTGCGAGGGTCGCATGAAGCTCGACCGCCAGGGCAACGCAACGGCCGTCGAGAAGCCGCAGACCACCAAACAGAAGTGCCCCAAGTGCAGCAGCGTGATGCTGCTCCGCAACAGCAAACGCGGACCCTTTCTGGGGTGCAGCGCCTACCCGAAGTGCCGCGGCATCGTGCGCCTCGATGACACCATCCGGGCAGCGCTGCAGGCGGACGGGCTCACCATCCCCGAAGCCCCCCCCAGCACCCCGGGCAGCGGACCGGTGCAGACCCCAGTGGCCTGCGAGGCGTGCGGCTCGCCGATGATCTTGCGGACCAGCCGCCGCGGGCCATTCCTGGGCTGCAGCGGCTACCCGAAGTGCCGCTCGACCCGCGAGCTGGACGATGCCGTCCGCGCCACGCTGGCCGCCGCCGGCATCGCCCTCGACCCCTGACGGCCTTACGATTCCCTTAAGGATTTCTTACGGAATCGTGGCTTGCGCGGCTGGTTCAGAGGTGGTACCGTTGAGGTGGCCACAAACTACGCGTAGTGGGCCGACGGGGCGCGGATCCCCCGCTGATGTCCCCCCCTGCATCGGCACCGCGCCCCGTTTCCATGTTTACCTGCCGCGGTCGGCGCCGGACCTGCGCGGAGGCGACCTGTTTCGCCAGCCGCTCCGCGCAGGCGCCGTGGTTGCACCTCAAACAAGCTGCCCGCCCAGCAGCGCCGCCGCTGTTTCACGTGAAACAGGCCCGCGCGCGGTTCGACGGCTCGCCCAGCCAGCGCGGCGGAGCTGACGGCCAGCACTTCGACCCGTCGTCAGCGGAGCGCCTGATGTCAGGATATAGCGGGTGGGGCGAGCCGCCGGGCGGCTGGAGTGGTGGGACGTGAAGAGCTACCTGCAAGCGGTCTGGCGCAGCCGACGGGGCCGGTGGGGGCTGGTCGGCGCGGTCGTGTTGCTGGCCTGGGCGACGCACGCCGTCAAGGGGCAGTTGCCCGAAGTGGAGACGGCGGTGGCCCGCACCGCCGACCTCTGGCTGACGATCGCCGCCAGCGGCAGTGTCGAGGGTGTCGCCAGCGATTTGAGCTTCAACGAGACCGGGCGGCTGGTCGAGCTGTATGTCCGCGAGGGCGACACCGTCCGCGAGGAACAGGTCCTGGCGCGGATCGAGCCGGGGCTGACGCTGTCCGCGGGCGGGGTGCCGCTGGACGTGATCCGGGCGCCCTTCGATGGCTGGGTGGTGGCGGTGCATTGCTATCAGGGGAGCGTGGTGCAGCAGGGGCTGCCGGTGCTGCGGCTGGTGCAGCAGGGCCAACGCTGGGTCACCGCCTACCTCGACAGCGAAGACGCCGCGCAGGTCCGCGAAGGGCAGCGGTTCACCTGCCGGGCTGGCGGTTACCTGTCACGCGCCTGGCCCCTGGCGGTGGTGCGAGTCGGTCACGAGGCGGTCCCGCGCGACGATGTGCCGGGGTCGGCGAAGCAGGTTCGCGTGCGGTTGCAGCCGCAGGAGGCAGGTCTGGTGCTGCCGCCGGGAACGCCAGTCGATATCGACGGCGAGGTCGAGCTGGCGCACCAGGCGTTGGTGATCCCCGCCGCGGCGGTGGTTCGCGAGAACGGTCGCAGCCGGGTCTGGCGGCTCCGCGCCGGGCAGGTGCAGCCGGTCGAGATCAGCACCGGCGCCAACAACTTCCGGCAGATCGCCGTCCTCAGCGGCCTGGCGCCGGGCGACACGGTGGTGGTCGAGGGCAAGACCAGCCTGACGCCCGGTAGCCTGGTGCGGGCGAAGGCCTGGACCGAGGGCGGCGGATGACCGCGGCCGCCGACTCCCCGGCGGTCTACGCCCGGGGGGTGGTCAAGGAGTACCGGCTCGGACCGGTCACCGTGCAGGCCCTCCGCGGGGTCGACCTGGAGCTCCGCCGGGGCGCCTTCGTGGTCATGCTGGGCCCCAGCGGATCGGGCAAGACCACGCTCCTGAATCTGATCGGTGGCCTTGACCAGCCGTCCTCGGGCGAGCTGGCCGTGATGGGCACCGGGCTCGGCGGCCTCGACGATGTCGCGCTGACCGCCTACCGCAAGGAGACCGTCGGGTTTGTCTTCCAGCTCTTCAACCTGGTGCCAACCTTGACGGCGCTGGAGAATGTAGCGCTGATCGGCGAGCTGGTCGGCGATGCCAGCCGCGCTGGCGAGTTGTTGGCGAGCGTCGGGCTGGCGGACCGCGCCAACCAGTTTCCAGCCCAGCTTTCGGGGGGCGAACAGCAGCGCGTGGCGATTGCGCGGGCCCTGGTCAAGGAGCCACCGCTGCTGCTGGCCGACGAACCGACCGGGGCTCTGGACAGTGAGACCGGGGCGACGGTGATGCAGTTGCTGTGGGAGGAGACCCGCCGGCGTGGGGTGACGGTGATCATGGTCACGCACAACGAGGAGTACGCCAAGGTTGGCGATCTGGTGGTCCACCTGCGATCTGGCCACGTCACCGACGTCCACCAGGAGGCGCACCCCCTGGCGCCGCGGGACCTGGCCGGGTGAGCGCCGGATCCAACCGCTGGCTGGCGCGCAAGGTCTGGCGCGACGCGGTCGCCCTCGGGTCGACCTCGATCGCGCTGATGGTGCTGGTGGCGGTCGGCGCCTGCCTCTTCGTGATCTTCAGCGAGACGCGCGCCAACCTGGAGGCCAGCTACCAGGGCTTCTACCGCGACCACGGCTTCGCCGACGCCACCATCTTGGTCGATCTGGCACCCGAGAGTCTGGTGATCAGCGCGCGTCAGATCCCCGGGGTCCAGGACGCCATCGGCCGCGCCGTGAAAGACGGCACAATCATCCTGCGCGACCGCGCCCGACGGCGGGTCCAGGGGCGTTTCGTCGGCGTCGACCCGCGTGGCGTCACGGACATCAACACGCTGCTGCTGCTTCGCGGGCGCCCGCTGTCGAGTCGCAGCGACTGCCTCGTCGAGCACCAGTTCGCGCGGCTCAACGAGGTGCGGATCGGGGATCGCCTGAGCGCCAGCTACCTCGGCCGGCGGCGCGACTTCCGGGTCGTCGGGATGGTGGCCAGTCCGGAGTACATCTACCCGGCGCCCTCGAAGGAGGCGCCCTGGGCTTCGCCGCAGGCCTTCGGGGTGGTCTGGATCGATGAGGACGCCGCCCGGCAGTGGTTCGGCATCGGCCGCCAGGTGACCGAAGTCCACGTCCGCTGCCGCCCCGGCACAGCGCTGGGAGTGCTGGAGATCCTGAAGGGGCTGGGCGAGCGCTACGGCCTGCGCAGTTGGTGGGACCAGCGGGAGCAGCCGAGCAACCACCTGCTGTCGATGGACTTGCAGGGCTTCCAGGCGCTGAGCGTGATGTTCCCGGTGCTCTTCATGTTCGCCGCGGCGCTCTCGCTGTACAGCTCCCTGACCCGCATCGGACGTCTGCAGACGGGCGTGGTCGGGTTCCTACGCGCCAGCGGGTTCTCGGCGCGGCAGGTGATGTGGCACTACCTGCTCCAGGGCGGGTTGATCGCCGGGGCAGGCGCGACGCCGGGGCTGTTCATTGGGCACTGGCTGGCGGTGCTGATGACCGCCAAGTACGTCTCGGTGCTGCACCTGCCGAACGCCGTCAACCGCGCTCACCCAGATGTGCTGCTGGCGGCCTTCTCGCTGTCGATGGTGACCGGCCTGGTCTCGGCCTGGCTGCCGGCGCGCGCGGCGGCCGCGATACCGCCCGCGGTGGCGATGCGCGGCGACCGCGATGATGAGGACATGACGCGCCGGATGCGCTGGCTGCTGACCCTCACCAGTCGGCTGCCGGTGCTCTGGCGGATCCCACTGAGGGGCCTGGCGCGGCGTCCCAGCCGCACGCTATTCGCGGTTGGCGGCCTCGTTAGCGGCACCAGCCTGCTGCTCTCGACGGTCGGGATGTACGCCAGTATCACCTCAACCATCGACGGCTTCATGAACAAGACGCTGCGCTATGAACTCGATGTGGCGTTCATCAGCCGGGCGGGTGAGCCGCTGTTGCAAGCGGTGGCCGAGACGGCCGGTGTCGACGGGGTCTACCGCACCTGCCAACTGATCGCTCGGTTCCGCGGCCGCAAGGGGAGTCGCAACCTGACCTTGATGGGCATCCAGCCGGGCCAGCGGTCGTTGGGAGTGCAGACCCTCGACGGCCGGCCCTGCCGCCCGGCCCCGGGCGAAGTCTGGCTGCCGCAGAAGCTGGCCGGCGCGATCGGTGTCGAGCCGGGCGACGCGGTGCAGGTCGAATGGGCCTTCTCGAGCCGCCAGCGTTTCGTGAAGCAGCGGATGCGGGTCGCCGGGCTGCTGGACCCCAGCCTGGGCGGCATGGCTTACGGCAACGTCGACGACCTGGAGCGCAGCTTCCTGGACCGCACCTGGCCCGATGGTGGCCGCGGCGCCCAGATCATCTGCGACCCGGAGGTGGGCAAGTCGCTGCGACGGCAGCTCGAGCGGGACGACCTGGTGGCGGCGTGCATCAGCATTCAGGACATCCGCGACGAGGTCGAGACCTCGCTGCGGGTCACACTGATCTTCTGCACCGTCTTGCTGGCGTTCGGTATGGCGCTGGCCGGCGCCGTGCTCCACAGCGTTTCCTCGGTTGGCATTTTGGAGCGCCTCCGCGAGCTGGCCACGCTGCGCAGTCTGGGTTTCTCGGCGCAGGCCACGGCGCTCACCGCGGCGGTCGAGATCTACACCATGGCGCTGTTCGGGCTGCTCTTCGGGCTGCCCGCCGGGACCTGGTTGAACCGCGCCTATCTCAGCCTCTACGAAACAGAGACGATGTCGTTCGAGCCGGTCTTGCCGCTGTGGGGCTACCTGCTGGTGACGGCCATCGTGCTCGGCCTGGTGGCCTGCTCACTCCGCGGCGGCCTGCGGCGCCTGCAGTTGATGGACCTGGCCCAGGCGACCAAGGCGCGGGAGTAGGCCACCGCCGGACCGACGGCGCCGCCAGGCCGAGCCGTGTTTCACGTGAAACAGCACCCCAGCGGACCGGTCGGGATCCCAACCGGCCAGCGCTGTTTCACGTGAAACAGCACCCCCTGACGCGCGTCGGGATCCGTCCGGCCGCGGCTGTTGCACGTGAAACAGCACCCCAGCGGACCGGTCGGGATTCCAACCGGCCAGCGCTGTTTCACGTGAAACAGCGCTGGCGGCGCGGCCTCAGATCGCGAAATCGGCCTCGTTCCGCCGCGGCACATGCGGTGACGGGTGGCACAGCAGCAGGTCGATGCGACCGTCCGCGGTGCGGTGGAAGTGGTAGTCGTAGCCTTGTTCGTAGGCCAGGCGGGTCAGCGAGGTCATCTGCTGCGGGCTGCGCAGCCGCACCAGCAGCCGCTCGCCACGCAGGATTCGCTGCAGCAGGCCAGCCGAAGCGTCGGCCTCGAAAGTCGGCGCCTCGCGCGTCAGGTCGACGTAGCTGCCGTCCGGCTCGTCGATCCAGCGGTCGTCGAGCCGGACCACCTGGGCCGCCCCGATGCCGACCTCGGCCCGCGCTTCGCGGACGGTGCCGCCGCCTCGGACGATGCCGTCGACCACCACGACGAAGCGCCCCAGCCGGGCGTTCTCTTCGTACAGGTCCAACGCCAGCGGTCGCCGGAAGCCGAGCACGACGGTCCCGGACTCGGTCGGCAGCAGGGCGGCGGCGTGGCGCTCCAGAATCTCGAGGCTGGAGCTGTCGAGACGCTCGTCGATCCCCAGCACCGTCGCTTCGCATTCCGCGGTCGCCAGCTTGAGGATCACCTTCTGGCCGACCGACAACGGCTGCAGCCCGAGCCAGAACAAGCTCGCGACCACCTCGTTGGCGACCCGCGGCGGGCGGCTGGCGATCGCCACCACCTCGCCGCGCTCGGCAAACAGCTCCTCGTCGAAGGTCAGCGCCACGGACTCGCCGGCAACGGCTTCACGGCGGCCCGGGTCGCCCCAGACCTCGATGCTGCGCACCTTCACCCGGCGGTCCGACGGGCGCAGGATGACGTCGTCGCCGACCCGCACCAGCCCGGCCTCGACGCGGCCGGCGTAGTAGCGCTGATCGTCCCAGCGGTAGACATCCTGCAGCGGGAACCGCAGCGGCAGGTGAGCTGGCGAACGCACCTCGCTGCAGGTGTCCAGGGCTGCCAGGATCGTCGGTCCGTCGTACCACGGCGCCTGCTCTGAGGTCGCCGCGATGTTGTCGCCGGCGCGGGCCGAGATCGGCACCACGTGCAGCGGGGTGATCCCCAGCCCGTGCAAGAACTGCAGCAGCGTGCGGCGGACGTCGTCATAGACGGTCTGCGACCAGCCGACCAGGTCCATCTTGTTGATCGCCACGATCACCTGCTGGATGCCCAGCAGCGACAGCACGTAGGCGTGCCGCCTGGTCTGCTCCCGCACGCCCTCGGCGGCGTCCACCAGCAGCAAGGCGGCGTCAGCCTGCGCGGCGCCGGTCAGCATGTTCTTCAGGAACTCCTTGTGACCAGGCGCATCGATGATCACGTACCGCCGCACGGCGGTCTGGAAGTAGGTCTGCGCCGTATCGATGGTGACGTTCTGCTCGCGTTCCTCCGCCAGCGCGTCCATCAGGAAGGCGAACTCGAACTCGCGGCCTTCCACCTCGCAGGCATAGCGGATCGCCTCGTACTTCTCCTGCGGCAAGCTGCCGGTGTCGTAGAACAAGCGCCCGATCAGGGTCGACTTGCCGTGGTCGACGTGGCCGACAATCACCATTTCCAACGGCGGTACTTCGCGCTGCATCGTGCCACCTGCCTCACATGTAACCCATCGCACGCAGCTTCTGCATCGCGTACGCCTGTGACTGGTCCATCGCTCGTCCGGCCCGCTCCGGGGTCTTGATCACCTTCAGCTCCGCGATGATCTCGTCGATCGTCGTGGCGGTCGACTCGATCGGCCGCGTCACCTGCTGGCAGCCCAGGCTGCGGTAGCGTTGGCCGTGGCGGGCGTAGTAGAGCGAGCAGACCGGGATGCCCTCGCGACGGTGGTACTCCCAGATATCGACCTCGGTCCAGTGCAGAATCGGATGCACCCGGACGTGGCTGTCGCGCGTGAAGGTCGTGTTGAACTGGTCCCACAGCTCGGGCGGCTGGTCTTTGTAGTTCCACTCGAAGTTCTTGTCGCGTGGCGAGAAAACCCGCTCCTTGGCGCGGGTCCCCTCCTCGTCGCGCCGGATGCCGAGGACCAGCCCCTTGAAGCCGCGCTCTGCCATGGTCTGTTGCAGGGCCACCGTCTTCAACTCGTGGGCCACCGTGACGGCATCGTAGTTGTCGTAGTTGATGCCGCGCTCGAGCGCTGCGCGGTTGCAGCCGACGATCACATCGAGGCCCCACTCCCGCGCGTACTGCTCGCGGAAGGCGTACATTTCCGGGAACTTGAAGGTCGTGTCGATGTGCATCACCGTGAACGGCACCCGGCCGAGGAACGCCTTGCGGGCCAGCCACAGCGCCGCCGTCGAGTCTTTGCCAATCGACCACAACATGCAGAGATCGTCGAACGCCCGGTGGGCTTCGCGCAGAATGTAGATGCTCTGGGCCTCGAGTTCATCGAGGTGGTCCATGGTCTTCGCCATCAGCTTCACCTTGCCTCAATCACCGGCCGGGCGTGTAGCCCGCACTCTTTGTGCTCGGCCGCTTCCCACCACCAACGGCCCGCCCGCTCGTCCTCGCCGGGCTCCACCGCACGGGTGCAGGGCAGGCACCCGATGCTGGGGTACCCAACCTGGTGCAGCGGGTGCACCGGCACCTGCTGCTCCGCGGCGTAGGCCTCGACGTCCGCCCGGGTCCAGGCGGCCAGCGGGTTCAACTTGAGCAGCCCGCCGTTGGCTGCATCCCACTCCACCGCGGCCAGCCCGCCGCGGGTGACGCTCTGTGCGCGGCGCTGCCCGGTGACCCAGGCCGTGGCGCCCTGCAAGGCCCTCCGCAGCGGTTCCACCTTGCGGATGCCGCAACACTCGTGCCGGTTGGCCAGGCTCTCGCGAAACGAGAAGGCCCCCTTGGCGCCGAGCAACGCCTCGACCGCCGACGCCAGCGGGAAGTACCAGGCGATCGACAGGCCGTAGCGCGCGGTCACCTGCTCCGCACAGCGGTAGGTCTCCTCGGGCAGTCGCCCGGTGTCCAGCGCGAAGACCCGTGGCCGCAAGCCCAGCCCCACCAGCAGATCGACCACCACGCAGTCCTCGAGACTGAAGCTGCAGGCAACCGCCAGCGGGCCACCACCAAGGCTCGCCGCCCAGGCCAGCAACTCGCCGGCCGGCGCCGCCCCCCACTGCCCTTGCCAAACCGCGACGTCCGCCTCCGTCGGCATCCCTTGAAACTCCATTCCTACTTTCCTACTAGACAACTAGGAATATGGCCATTGTGATCGCCGCGGGCCGATCTGTCAAGGCGCGGGCGCGAGGGGCTGGTCGAGCGGCGGGCGGCCGGTGTTTCACGTGAAACAACGCCCCGCCGCGCCGCCGCCGGTGGGCCGGGCGACGGGCGAGTCGGTGGCCAGCGGCGTGGTGGCGCCGCCCGGCGGCCGCTGTTTCACGTGAAACAGCCGCCGGGTGCAACGCTGGCGGCCGCAGCGGGCACCCCATGTGGTCCAGGTGGGCGTGTTATAATGGCGGCCAGTCCTGGAGGAGGCAGTGATGCGCGGTCTTTCGTTTCGGGTGATGCTCCTGCTGTCGGCGAGCCTGGTGCTGGTGGCCTGCACGCCGCGTAGCAAGGTGGCCACCAACGCCAGCGGCGAGCAGAAGCTGGCCGATGTGCCGACCGACCGGGGCGGGTACGCCGGCGACCTGGCCGACCCACCGGCCGAGCGGGCGGTGGTCGACGTCGAGACCAACATCCAGGCCGGCGACCTAACCAACTCCCAGGACCCCGTGCGGGTGGACGAGGACGAGCAGCACAAGAACGAGGAGCAGGCCAAGAAGGCGGCCGAAGAGACCGCCAAGATGGCCAGCCTCTCGCAGGCCAAGGACACGTCGGGCGATGCGAAGTGGACCAGCGTCGGCAACCCGGTGGTCTGCTTCCAGACCAGCCGCGGGATCATCTACCTGGAGCTGTACCCGGATGTCGCGCCGAAGCACACCAAGAACATGCTCAAGCTGTGCTCCACGAAGTTCTACGACGGCATCTTCATCCATCGCGTCGAACCAGGGTTCGTGGTGCAGTTGGGCGATCCGTTGACTCGCAACAAGGGGCCGCAGGTGCCAAACGTCGGCTCCGGCGGGCCGGGCTGGAAGGTGCCGGCCGAGTTCAACAAGAAGCAGCACCTGCGAGGCTCGCTGTCGATGGCGCGGAGCGACGACCCGAACTCCGGCGGCAGCCAGTTCTTCATCTGCCTCGACCGCCAGGAGCGGCTGGACGGCCAGTACACCGTGTTCGGCAAGATCCTCGGCGACGGGATGGACATCGTCGACCAGATGCAGATCGGCGACAAGGTCTTCTACGCCTGGGTGGTGAAGGAGTAGACTGGCTCTCGCGGCGGTCGGCCCCGGGGCCCTGGCACGGCCGCTGTGGCGGCAGAAAGAGCGACAGCGGATGATTCGCGTGGAGACGAGCAAGGGGACCTTTGAGCTGGAGCTGTTTGAGGACGTCGCCCCGCGCCACGCCGCGAACCTGGAACGCCTCGCCCGGGAGGGTTTCTACGACGGGCTGCACGTGCATCGGGTCGAGCCGAACTTCGTGGTGCAGGCCGGCTGTCCGCACACCCGCGACAACGCGCGCGATCCGCGGGCCGGGACCGGTGGACCGGGCTGGCTGGTCGACGCCGAGTTCAACAGCAAGCCGCACCAGCGCGGCACGCTGGGGATGGCTCGCTCCGCCGATCCGAACAGCGCCGGCAGCCAGTGGTACATCTGCCTTGCCGAGGCGCGCTTCCTGGACCACCAGTACACCGTCTTTGGGCAGGTGGTCGGCGATGGGATGACGGTGGTCGACCAGTTGCGGGTCGGCGACCAGATCCTCGCGATGACGGTAGGGGGTGCCGATGAGTAGTCGCACGCTCTGGACGGCGCTGCTGCTGGCCTGCTGTACTGCCGCGCAGGCGCTCGAGATCGCGCTGCTGCCACCCGTCGCCGACGATCCGACGGCGGCTGCGATACGCTCGGCCGCCGCCGAGATCGGCGTCACCGTGGCGGTCCTCGAACCGGCCCAGGTGATTGATCCGGCCCGCTTCTCGCCCACCATCTACGCGATGGCCGTGCTGGTCGGCGGTGAGCGCTACCCCGACACGGTGATCGACGAAGGCGATGCGGCGCTGGCTCTGCAGGCTTACATCGACGCCGGCGGCGCGTTCCTGGTCGCCGCGTCGGGCCCGGTGCTGAGCCGGCCACAGCGCTGGAACGGCAGCGAGTGGCGCAGCATCCCGGCCCCCGTGCGGCGGATGCAGACGGTCTCCAAGCTCGGATTGCTCGACGCCGGTCTGCCGCTGGAGAGCGCCGCCCCGACGGGGTCGCAGTTGGCGGTAACGAGCCCGTCGGTGCTCGCCAGCAAGCTCCCCGACCGCTTCGCGGCGCCGGCTGGGACGTTCCTGCCGATCCCGGCGAACCAGGAGAGCGGCATCAACTTCGCCCCGCTGGCCACCCTGGTCGACCCGCAGGGCGGCACCTACGGCGCGGCGATGGCGCAGTTGCGCCGGCCGGCCCCGTCGCGCGGGGCGACCTACTACTGCTGGGCCCCGCTGCTGGCGGCAGCCCAGGGTCGTGACCTGCTGTTGGGGCTGCTGACGCTGCACGCGGGCGAGACCATGACCAGCGAGCAGGCCGCCAGGCGCGACGAGCTGTTGGGGCAGATCCAGCAACTCGACCGGGCCCACCGGCAAGCTGGCGCCGTGCTCCCGGCTGACCTGCACACCGCCGAGGTCGACGCCCTGCGGCAGACCCTCGGTCAACAGGCGGACACGCTGCGCTGGCTGCGCGAGGCGTGCGGAGCAGGCAACCTGAGCTTCGTCGCGATGCGCCTGCAGAAGCTGCGCGAGGAGCTGGGCGATCTGCCGGCGCGGGTTGGCCGGGCGGTCGACCAGGCGGTGCAGGACGCCGTCGCCGCCGCGCCAGGCGGCCGCACCGAGCTGCCGCTCGAACCGCCCCGCACCTCCAGCGGCAATCCGCGTGGGCCGCAGGACGCCGCCGTTGACGGCACCCTGACGGTCGTGACGGCCACCGGATTGAAGCCGCCCACCGAGGTGGCGCCAGCCGACGACCAGCGCCAACCGCCGCGCGAGCGGCCGGCCCCGGCAGTCGCCGCTGGCGGGCCCGCGGCCCAGCCCGTCGGGACCAGCGAGTCCGGCGGCCTGTTGGTGGCGGGCGTGCCCACTCCGTCGGTCGAGGCCCCGCGCCCACCCGAGACGACCGCCCGCACCGCGCCAGGTGGCGCGACCCCAGGCGGGACCACACCGGGTGGCACCACGCCAGGTGGGACCACACCGGGTGGCACCACGCCAGGCGGCACCACGCCAGGCGGCACCACGCCGGACAAGCCACGCTTCGCGACGGCCAATCCGGTGGTGGAGTTCGAGATCAAGGGGCGCGGCAAGGTCTGTATCGAACTGCTGCCCGCGGAAGCGCCGAAGACTGCGTCGGCCTTCCTTTACCTGGTGCGCAGCGGGTTCTATGACGGCACCTACTTCCACCGGCGCGTCGCGCGGTTCGTCGTGCAGGGCGGGGATCCCCTCTCGAAGACCCGCTCGCCCGACGATCCGGAGGTCGGCACCGGCGGGCCCGCCTGGACCGTACCCGGCGAGTTCAGCGACAAGGCGACCCACCGGCGGGGCACTGTCGGCCTGGCCCGCGCGCCGCACGACCCCAACAGTGGCGGCAGTCAGTTCTACATCTGCCTCGAGCCGCAGCCCAGCTTGGACCGCGAGTACGCCATCTTCGGGCAGGTGATCGATGGTCTGGAGCTGATCGACAAGATCCAGGTCGGCGACCGGATCCTGGCGACCCGCATCGTGCAGGGCGCCGAGCCGACCAACCCGGAGGGCGTCAAGCCGCTCGACCTGTTCAAGAAGTAGGGCGGACCGGGCGTTCGAAGCAGGCAGGAGCGGTCTGTCGCCGGCCGGCAGACCCGTGGAGGGTGACCATGCCGAGGCGCTGGCGGTGGTGCGGGGCGGTGCTGCTGCTGGCACTGACGGCTTGCGGCGACAACGAGAAGAAGGACGCCGACAACGGCGACCTGAAGCAAGCCGACGTGGCCGCCTGCCAGGCCCTGAAGACCGTCTACCACGACTGGCAGAGCCTGGAGTTGCGCAACGGCCTGGTCAGCATCCAGGTCGTGCCACAGCTCGGCGGCCGGGCGATCGGCTACTCCTTCAACGAACGCGAGCTGCTCTACGCGAACCCGAAGCTGCTCGGGCAATTGCCCGGCGTGACTCAGCCCAGCCGCGCGGCCTGGGTCCCGGCGACCGGCGCCACGCCGCCCGCCGGCGCCGCGCCCGCCCCGAGTCGCTGGCCGGCTGACGAAGGCCAGCCCACCACGCCCTCTGACGCCGTGCCGGACGAGCCGGAGGAGGTGCCCGGCGGCGGCCTGCGCACCCCGCGCCGCGCCGTGGACGCCCCGGCTGCCGGCGCTGCCCCGACTACGCCGGCCGCGCCAGCCGCGGCGCCGGACCGCCCGGCGCTGGCGGTGGCCGAAGGTAGTAGCACCATCGGCGCGCAGCCTGCCCCGCAGTTGGCGGGCGAGACCGAGCCCCTGCGCTATGTGCCGTCGCCGACCACCGAGCAGTACCAGAACTACGGTGGCGCCGCCACCTGGCCAGCCCCGCAGGGACAGTGGACTGCCGCCTGGCCGCCACCGTTGGCCCTGGACCTGGGGACGTACACTGCCACGGTCGAGCGTGCTGACGGCGACCTGGCCGAGGTGTCGGTCGGCAGCCCCAAGGACGAGCAACTCGGTCTGTCCGTGACGCGCCGCCTGGCGCTGCTACGCGCCAGCACGGTGCTTCGCGTCGACAGCGTGCTGACCAACCAGAGCGCGCAGCCACGGGCCTGGTCGGTCGCCGATGTGTCCCAGCACCACGGCTCGCTGACCCCCGGCGAGACGTTCACCAAAGACGTGCAGGTGTTTCTGCCGCTGGCCGCCGAGAGCCAGCACCACCTGGGTTACGCCGCGCTGCTCGGCCCCGCCACCAGCACCCAGTTCTTCCCCGAGAACGGCCTGATGCGGGTGGAGTACCTCGGCCAGGAAGCCAGCTTCGGGACCGACGACAAGCGCGGCTGGGTGGCCTGGTGCGACCGCCGCCACGAGACAGTGCTGGCGAAGCTGACGACGCTGGACCCGGCGGCGCCCTACCCCGACCGGGGTCTGGCCAGCCTGGTCTACACGTCGCCGGCCAGCAAAGAGTCTTACCTGGCGTTGACTCTGCGCTCCGCCCTGAAGCTGCTGGCCCCGCAGGAGTCCCTGGCCCTGACCGTCTGGTACGGCGCCGCCACCTGTCCGTCGCCGATCGTCGCGGCGACGCGCGGCGGGGTGGTCAGCCAGCCGTTGCAGGCCGAGAAGCTGGGCGACTCGGTGCAGTTGCGCGGCCTGTTCGGGGTGTTCTACGCCGGTGACGCGCAGGTGGTCTTCTACGACCAGGAGGGCCGCGAACTGGCGCGCACCAAGCCGGTGCCGGTCCACCCGGTGGAGGCGTACCGCCTGGACACGGTGGCCGTGCTGCCCGACCGCGCGGTCCGGGCGGCCGTGATGATTGTCAACCATCGCCGCGTCGACGTTGCGGTGGTCTCCGACAGCGGGATCGCCGACCTGCAGCCCGACACCGCTACGGAGCTGGCGATCCAGCCCGAGCCCGTCGAGCCGCCCGCCGCCAGCACGCCCGCCGTGGCGGTGACCGGCGACGGCGGGCCCGATCGGCCGAGCGGCAGTCCGCTGCCGACCATCGCCGAGCCCGCCGCCGATCCGACTTCACCGCGCGACGGCGCCGAAGAGGCGCCCAAGCCCGCGGCGCCGTAGCCGCGGCAGCCGGCCCCACGCGCCGACCTGTTTCACGTGAAACAGCGCCCGGACCCGGCCCCCAAGCCGGCCTCCGAGCGCGCCGTTGAGCAGCCGAGAACAGCGCGGTCCGCGGGGGATCGGTCGTTGTGCCGCTGGGGACACGCCAACACCGCTCGTCAGGCTGGCTACGGGCGGGCGTCGGCGACCGGGCAGGCCGTCGCCGACATGGTCGGCCGGCCCGCCCCCAAGCGTCCCGCTACCTGCGGCTTGCGGCGCGGTGTTTCACGTGAAACAGCGGTCGCCCCGAGTCGACGCCGTGAAGCGGCCAGGCGTCCGGCTCAGGCATCGGGGTCGAACAGCGCTTCGTCGGTCGGCTCGGCGGTGTCGTCGGGCGGGCCTTGCAGCACCGAGCGGTCCACCACCAGGGGCGTCGTGGTCAGCGGTGCCTCCGGTGGCAGCAGGGAGTCGGGCTTGGCCGGTGGCGCCGCGGGCGGGTCGACCGGCGGAGGCAGCGCAGGCGGGTTGGCCGGTAGTGGGGTCTCGGCGGGCGGCTCCGGTTGCGCCTCGGCGCGCCGGCGCCGTTCGACGAACCACACCAGGACGACCGACAGGAAGTAGAGCAGCACCAGCGGCACGGCGATCACGCTCATGTTGAAGGGGTCGATGGTCGGCGTGATCACGGCGGCCAGCGTGAAGCAGGCCAAGACAGCGTGGCGCCAGAAGCGCATCAGACCGCGCGAACTGACGATCTCGAGCCTGCCGAGCAGCAGCATCACGATCGGCATCTGGAAGCTGACGGCGGCGGCGATCATCATTCGCAGGAGCAGGAAGTAGTAGCGGTTGAGGTGCTGCATCACCTTCGCTTCGTCCTGCGGAGGCGCGAACTTCAGCAGAAACTCGAAGGCGATGGGGAGCGCGTAGTAGATCAGGGCAAAGCCGGCAAAGCAGAGCAGGATGCTGAACGGCATCAGCGGCGCGGCGAAGCGGCGCTCGTTCTCGTAGAGCCCCGGTGCGACGAAGCGCCAGGCCTCCCAGAGCATCAACGGCAGCCCGACGATCACAGAGGCGGCGAAGACCACCTGGATCCGGAAGAGCAGCGGCTCCAGGATGTCCATGAAGACCAGGTCGGTGTGGTAGCTGGCGCGCCGGAAAGCCTCCATCACCGGCCGCGACATCAGGGCATAGATCCCGTCGTAGTAGTGCCAGCCGACCGCGAAAGCCACCACCAGGTAGAAGATGCAGCGCAGCAGGTGCCAGCGCAGCTCTTCGAGATGCTCGGTGAACGGCATCTCCTTCTCAGGGTTGGCGGAGCTCTTCCGACGCAGCATACCCGTCCTTCAGCTAAGCGATACGCAGTTCGGTCTGCGGATCGAAGAGTTGCACCTTGTCCGGCTCGAAGCTGGCCTCAAACTGCGGCTGTTGCCAGCTCGGTGTGTCGGCCGCGACCACGGCCAGCAGCGGCAGCGCGGCTGGACCTTCGAGGGTCAAATGCACCGTCGCCCCGAGCGGTTCCCGGACTTTGACGCTGACGGGCAGTCGACACGCCTCCGGCGAACCTGGCTCGGCGGTGACGTCTTCGGGCCGCACGCCGACCAGCAGCTCGCGCCCCGCCAGCGGCTGCAACCGCGCGGCCAGGCTGCCGTGCGTCGTCACGGCGATGCCTTCCGGGCCGCGCAGATGCGTCTGGCCGCCCGCCACGTCGACGCGCCACGGGCCCACCACGTTCATCTGCGGGCTACCGATGAACTGCGCCACGAAGACATTGACCGGCTCGCGGTAGAGCGTCAGCGGCGGAGCGCACTGCTGCAACACGCCGTCCTTCAGCACGGCGATGCGGTCGCCCATCGTCAGCGCTTCGGTCTGGTCGTGGGTCACATAGACCGTCGTGCTGGCGTGGCCCTCGGCCTGCAGGCTCTCGTGCAGGGTGATCAGCAAGGCACGGGTCTGCACGCGAAGCTTGGCGTCGAGGTTGGAGAGCGGCTCGTCCATCAGGAAGACCTGCGGCTCGCGGACGATTGCCCGGCCGAGTGCGACGCGCTGGCGCTGGCCACCGGACAGCTCGCGCGGCTTGCGGTGCAGCAACTCGCCGATCCCGAGCAGCCTGGCGGCATGGTCGACGCGCTGGCGAATGTCGGTCTCGCTGAGGGCGCGGCGGCTGCGTGGGAAGAGCTGACCGGTCGGCTCACGGCGCAGGCGCAGCCCAAACGCGAGGTTGTTGTAAACACTCATGTGCGGGTAGAGCGCGTAGTTCTGGAAGACCATCGCGATGTCGCGGTCCTGCGGCGGGACATCGTTGACGACGCGGTCGCCGATCCGGATCGTTCCGCCGGTGGCCTCTTCGAGGCCGGCGATCAGCCGCAGGCAGGTCGACTTGCCGCAGCCGCTGGGACCAACCAGCACCAGAAACTCGCCGTCGGTGATCTCGAGGTCGACGTCCTTCACCGCGACGACGTCGCCATAGGCCTTGCGTACGCGTTCGAGGGTAACCTGCGCCATGGGCCGTCCATCCAGCGGCATTATACACCGCCGCGGCGGGAAGGGGATCGGCGGGCAAAGGCCAACCGGGGCGCGGAGGGGCCGATGAGCCGTTGCGTCGATCCGCCGCCGGGCCGCCTGTTGCCCGGCAGCCAGGTCATCGAGATTCTGTGCGACCCGCCCGTCGGCCAGGTTCGCCATGCGCTGTTCGATTTCGACGGCACGCTGAGCCTGATTCGCGCCGGCTGGCAGGACGTCATGATGCCGCTGCTCGTGGCGGAACTGCAGGGCTGTCCCCGCGCCGAAGACGCCGCCCGTCTGCAGCAGGTCGTCCGCGACTGGGTCGAACTGCTGACCGGCAAGCAGACCATCTACCAGATGATCCGCCTCGCCGAGGAGGTCGCCGCCCGCGGTGGCCAGCCGGAGGACCCGCTGACCTACAAGCACCGCTACCTGGCGCAGCTCCAGGAGCGCATCCAGCACCGGCTCGATGCTCTGGCGAGAGGCGCTTGTCGGCCGGACGACCTGCTGGTGCCAGGCTCGCGCCAGCTCCTGGAGGCCCTCCGCGCCGCCGGGGTGCGCTGCTACCTGGCCTCGGGCACCGACCTGCCTTACGTCCTGGCCGAAGCTCGCGCGCTGCAGGTCGAGCACTACTTCGAGGGCCGTATCTACGGTGCGCTGGACGACTACAAGCGCTTCTCGAAGCAGCTCATCATCGACCGCATCCTGGCCGAGCATGGGCTGCAGGGGCCGGAGCTGGTCGCCTTCGGCGACGGTTACGTCGAGCTCGAGAACACCCTCAGCGTCGGCGGCGTGGCCGTGGCGGTGGCCAGCGATGAAGCGCAGCCGGGCCAGACCGACGCCTGGAAGCGGCGCCGGCTGACGGCCGCCGGGGCGCACCTCCTGCTGCCAGACTTCCGCGACGCCGGCCGCCTGGTCGAGTTGCTGACGACGGGGCGCTGATTGCGGCCCGCAGGGAAGCTCACCCATGACACCCAGCCGCCTGGCCGAGTTGCTCGCCCGCTTCCGGACGCTGACCATCGCGGTGGTCGGCGACTACTTCGTCGACGAGTACCGCCTGATCGACCCCGACCTGGAGGAGCCTTCGCTGGAGACCGGGCTGCCGGCGCACCAGGTGGTGCAGGTGCGCTACCAGCCGGGCGCGGCCGGCACCGTCACCAACAACCTGGCGGCGCTCGGCGTCCAGGCGATCCTCGCGGTTGGCTGCACCGGCTCCGATGGTCTCGGTTGGGAGCTGCGACGCGGCCTGGCCTCCACCGGAGTCGACCTGCGCTGGCTGCTGGAGTGGCCAGACCGGGTCACACCGACCTATACCAAGCCCTTGGTGCTCTCCGCCACCGGCCCGCGGGAGTTGTCGCGACTGGACATCAAGAACCGTGTCGCGACACCCACCGAGCTGCAGGACGGCCTGATCGTCGCGATCGAAGAAGCTGCCGCGCTGGCCGACGGGATGCTGCTGCTCGACCAGGTCAGCGAACCGCAGCACGGCGTGCTGACCAGCCGCGTCCGTAACGCTTGTGCCGAGCTGGCCCGCGCGCGCGGTGACTGGCCGCTCTCGGCCGACTCTCGGGCGCAGATCGCCGCCTTTCAAGCCGTCACCCTGAAGCCAAACCGTGCCGAGTTGGCGGCCCTAACCGGCTGGACCGGCGAGTTGGCCGACCACGCGCGCCAACTGGCCCACCGACAAGGCCGGCCCTGCTTCGTCACGCTGGGAGACCAGGGCGTCGTGGTGGCGGACGGCGACGCGGTGACCACCGTGCCGGCGGTGCCGGTGACCGGCCCGGTGGACATCGTCGGGGCCGGCGACAGCTTCCACGCCGCCGCCGGGGCAACGCTGGCCGCTGGTGGCACGGCCGTCGAGGCCGCGCAGGTCGGCTGTCTGGTCGCCAGCCTGACGGTGCAGCAGATCGGGACCACGGGCACCGCCAGGCCCGACGAGGTGCTGGCCCGCCTGGCGGCGGCGCCGTGGTAAAGCGAGGGGCCTGTTTCACGTGAAACAGGGCGCGCGGCGCACAGGGCCGGCCGGCGAGTCCCAGCCGGCCACGGCTGTTTCACGTGAAACAGCCGCGGTGCCGGGCAGGCACTGTCCAGATGGCAACGCGGTGGCCGAAGCCGACACTGTTTCACGTGAAACGGCGCTCAGAGTTCCTTGCGCAGTTGCCAGAAGACACGACTGATCACGGCGCCACAGTGGCGTTGGTAGAAGCGCCACGGGCCGACCCAGCCGATCTGCGCCTGGCGATAGCCCCGGCTGCGGAGGTCTTGCAGGCAGAGCCGCAGCAGCACCCGCCCCAGGCCGTGCCGGCGAAACGCCGGGTCGGTACCCATCGGACCAAACCAGCCCGGGTTGGTGACCTCGTCGGCCGCAAAGGCGACGAGCTGGTCCTGCCGCCAGGCCAGCCAGCAACTGACGGGCTGGCGCCGCAGCGCGAGCGAGGTCTCGATCAGCCAGCCCTCCGAGAAGTGCGTTGCCATGAACTGCGCCAACGCCGGCTGATCGGCCGCGGTGAGCCGCCGGAGCTGGAAGCCGGCCGCGGCCAGGCGAGCCTCGTCGTCGTCGGTCGACAGGTCGGCGGTCAGGTCGCTGGTCATGTTGAAGGCATCGCGGCTGCGCTCGTAGCCGCGCGCCTGATAGAACCGCAAGGTGGCGGTGTCGGTCGGGTCGACGCCCGGCAGGAAGTAGCACGGGGCGCTGGCGGCGATCTCGACGCTGCTCGCGCCGAGACCGCGCACGCGCGCTTCGAAGTCGGCCAACAGCACGTCGGCGAGGTGCTCGTCGGGCCAGGTGGTGAGCGCCTTGACGAAGGCCCGCGGCCCCCGGCGCACCCCGATCAGTCCACCCTCCAGGCCGACCGCGCTGGTCGCCGCGAGGCACAGCGTCTCGTCGTAGTCGGCGTCGCCGAAGACCTTCTCGGCCAGGTTGTCGACGTCGTAGCCGTCGGCTGGGAAGCCGGCCTGCAGACGCCGCGCCAGGGCCGGCAGATCGGCGGCAGTCAACGGCCGAATCGTCGCCATCCGCGTACCTGTCTGGCCGTCAGACGGCCGCTGCCCACGCGCGCAGCAGTTGGACGTTGGCAGCCAGCTTCTCGCGCGTCTCACCCGCACCGAAGTCCTCGGTGGCGAACCAGCCGTCGTAGCCGACCCGCTGCAAGCTGCGGAAAACCGCCGGCCAGTCCACCTGACCCTCCAGCAGGCGACACATCTCGCCCTTCCAGATCGCCCGGCCCTGGTCGTCCTGGCCCGTGGTCACCCAGCGGGCACTCTTGACATGCACGTGCGCCAGGTAGGGCCCGAGGGCGCCGATGGCGATGTCGGGATGCTCCCACCCTTCGTGCACCATGTTGCCCGGGTCGTAGATAGCGCCGACCTGCGCCGGTTCGAAGGCGCCCAGGAAGCGCACGGCGGCGGAGGCGCTGGGGATCAGTGCGCCGTGGTGCAGCTCGGCGAGGATCCGCCGACCATAGCGCTGGCCCAGCGCTACCACCGGCTGCCACAGCTCGATCGCGGTGCGCAGGGCCTCGTCGTAGCTGCTGCTGCGGTCCCAGCCGGGCAGACCGACCCGCAACTGCGGCACCCCCAGGGCCTGGGCGGCGCGGCAGCAGGCTTCGATCAGGTCGAGGCGCCGCGGATCGAGGTAGGTGCCGAGGCTCGGCAGCGCCAGGCCGTGGGCGGCGCTGAGGTGCGCAAGCGGCGCGACCTCGTCCGCGAGGCGGTCGATCTCGAAGGCGCAGACGTTGCCATTCCAGTAGTTGCGGTTGGTCGGCAGACTGGCCGGCAGGTTGGTGATCCGCCACTCGACCCCGTCGTAGCCCAGCCGCTGCAACTCGGCGGCGGCCTCGGCTGGGGTCAGGTCGAAGGTCTGCACCGTGAAGACGGCCAGCCGCAACTCCATGGGGTGCTCCTTAGGCGTACAGCATGCCCGAGTAGCAGAGATGCCGCCGCCGCTGCCAGGTGCGCGGTGAGGTGACGCCCTCGCCCGTTGGGGTGGTCACCGTCATCGTCGCGTAGCCCTCACCCTCGTCACCCGAAAAGGCGTAGCTGGGGCCGTTGATCACGGTGATCGTCGTCCCCATCGTGGCGATGAAGCGGTCGATGTGAGTGGTGTTCTGGGAATGCAGAATCGCCGTGTGGCCGAAGCCGTGTTCGACCTGCAGGGCCAGTCGCAGCGCGTCGTCGAAATCGCGGACGCGCACCACCGGCAGGAACGGCATCATCTGCTCGTGGATCACCAGCGGGTGGTCCTCAGGCAGCACGGCGACGATCAGCCGCGGTTCACCGCGGACCGGCAACCCGGCCCGCCGCAGCAGCTCCGTGGCGTCCTGGCCAATCGACTCGCGCCGCGGGTGTTCGCCGTCCAGGACCACCGGCAGGATCTTCTCGATCTCGCTGCCAGTCAGCAGTTGCGCGCCGTGGCGCTCCATCGCGCGCACGTAGTCGTCGAGAATCCGCGACTCCGCGATGGCGACCTTTTCGGCGACGCAGGGCAGGTTGTTGTCAAACGAGGAACCCTTGACCGTGCTCGCGCCAGCGCGCGCCAGGTCGGCCGTGGCGTCGACCACCACCGGCGGATTGCCCGGGCCGGCCGCGAAGACTTTCTTGCCGGTGTCCATCGCCGCCCGGACCACGCCCGGTCCGCCGGTCGCGGCGATCACCCGAATCCGCTCCGACTTCATGATCTCGGCGGCGTTCTTCAGCGTCGGCTCGGCCACCGTGCACATCAGGTTGGCGGGCAGCCCGGCCGCGACGATGGCGCGGTTGAGGTCGACCATCGTCTCCTTGGTCGACTCCTTGGCGCTCGGGTGGGGACAGAACACCACGGTGTTGCCGGCGGCGATCATCGCCAGGCCGTTGTTGATCACGGTCGCCGTCGGATTGGTGCTGGGGGTGATGGCGCAGATGATGCCCCACGGCCGACCGTCGATGATATGGGTCCCGGCATCACCCTTGAGCGTCCGCGGTTCGAGGTCCTCGACGCCCGGAGTGCCATTGGCGACCGCCAGGTTCTTGAGCACCTTGTGCGGCCAGTAGCCCATGCCGGTCTCGGCACGGGCGTGCTGCGCCCACTTCTCGGCATTGGCGCGGGCGGTCTGGCGAATCACCTCGACGATCTTCCGTCGCAGGCCCAGCCCGCCGGCCGCCAGCTCGGCCAGACTGCGCTCAGCAGCCTGGATCGCCTCGCTGGGTGTGCTGAAGACGCCATCGCCGACCGGCTGCGGGGCGGGCGGGGACAGGGTCGCGGCCGCCGCGGGTGCCGCGGCGCCGCCGTCGGCCAGCAGGCTGCGCACCACCTTCTCCACCATCTCGCTCAACTGCCGCTCATCGATCGCCATCATCAGCCTCCCGGCTTGCCGCCACCAACACTTCGCGGACCAGCGCCGGCGGGGTGTCGTCCACCACCATCGCCTCGCCCAGCGACCGCAACAGGACCAGCCGCAGGCGGCCGTCGCGGACCTTCTTGTCGCGCTGCATCACCGCCTGGACCGCTTCGGGGTCGGTCCCTGCGGGCAGCCTGGTCGGCAAGCCCGCCGCCGCACAGACCTTCGCGATGCGGCCGGCAGTGCCTGCCGGCAGATCTCCGCGCCGCTCACCAAGTTGCGCGGCCAGGATGCACCCGATGGCCACCGCTTCACCGTGGTGCAGCTTGCCGTACCCAGCCACCTGCTCCAGGGCGTGTCCGAAGGTATGCCCGAAGTTCAGCCAGGCCCGCTGCCCGGACTCCCGCTCGTCGGCGGCCACCACGGCGCCCTTCAGCTCGCAGCTCCGCTCGACGCAGTTCTGCAGCAACTCCGCCGAGAGGCCAGTGCGAGCGGTCAACGGGTAGTCGGTTGGCTGGCCCGGTTGCAGTTCGGCCTCGAGCCGCTCGAACAGCTGGCGGTCGAGGATGCAGCCGTGCTTGATCACCTCGCCCATCCCGCAGCGCAGTTCGCGGGCCGGCAGGCTGCGGAGGGTGTCGAGGTCGGCCACCACCAGGCTGGGCTGCCAGAAGGCCCCGATCAGGTTCTTGCCGAGCCGGCTGTTGACGCCGGTCTTGCCCCCAACGCTGCTGTCAACCATCGCCACCAGCGTGGTCGGGACTTGGACGAAGGAGACCCCGCGGTAGAGCACCGCGGCCGTGAAGCCCAGCAGATCGCCGATCACACCCCCGCCGAGCGCCAGCACCAGGCCGCCGCGGTCGAGCCCGGCGGCGATTGCTGCCTGGCAGGCCGCCTCGACGTTGCTCAAACGCTTGGCACGCTCGCCGGCCTGGACGATGTGCCAGCTTACTTCCAGCCCGGCGGCGCGCAGCGCGGCCTCCAGGGGGGCCCCGAAGTAGCGTTGCAGAAGCGGATTGGTGCCGACCAGGACGCGCCCGCCGAGGCCGTGGGAGTGCAGCAGGTGCCCCACTTGCGGCAGCAGCCCCGATCCGATCAGCACCGGATAGGAGCGGGCACCGAGTTCGACGATGACGCTGCTCACACGGGCTCCTTCGACGGTCAGACACTATACCAGACCGGCTGGTGAAGCGGCAAGTTGACAGGCTCGGCAGCGCCTGCCTATGATCCGTGGCGACGGAGGCCGGGCTTTGATCATCCGCAGCACCACGGGCGCCATCACCACGATCTTCAACGACCTGGTCTCGCGCTACAAAGACCTCGAGGAGATCGGCAAGTCCTTCGCTGGCGACCCACGCCTGGTGGTGGTCGGTGCCCCCGACAGTGCGGTGGCCGAGGTCTACGCGACCTTCTACGGCGAGCCCGCCGAGCGGTTGACCCAGGCTGGCGACGAGGGCGAGTGGGAGGCTTGCAGCAGCTTCCGGCTGGAGCAACTCCCCGGACTCGGCGTCTACGGGCCGAGCCTGCCGGCCGACCGCCCGCGAGCCTATCTCGCCGAAGCCGACGTGGTGCTCTTCTGCCTGCTGCACGACCGCCTGCCGACCGCCCTGGAGCGGGCGCTGTACAGCCACCTAAAGAGCCTTCGGCGGCCGGTCGTGACGGTTGTCCACACCCCTGTCGCCAGCCTCACGAGCCGCGTGAAGCACCGCGATCCGGCGGTCCAGTCGGCCTGGCGTGGGTGGGAACTGGAGCTGCGGCGCGCTCTCGGAGACCGTGACCTGAAGGCTCTGCCGCTCCGCGGAACGTACGGTCCCGACCTCGTCTGCCTGGCGCGGGCGGTCCACGAGAAGCTGGACCCGAAGCTGCAGTTGCGGCTGATCCACCACCTGCCCCCCGGTGCCTGTCGCCACGCGCTGCTGAGTGACCTGATCAACGCGACCGCCCGGACGTGTGCCTTCCTTGGGCTGAGCCCCATCGAGTACGCCGACACCATCGCGATGACGCCGCTGCAGGTGCTGCTGGTCTGCCGCATCGCCGCGGTCTCGGGTCGTCGCATCACGGCGCGCCTGGCGGCTGACTTCGTAACGGTCTGTGGGGCCGTGATCGGCGCCGGCAGTGTCTGCCGCGGAGTCTACCGAAGGATTCGCCGCGGTTGGGGTGACCCGGCCCTGCCTGTCACGATGGCCCTGGGGTCGGCGGTGGCCTGGGCGGGCACCCAGGTGATCGGCCACGCGGCGCGGCTCTACTTTGGGGGGGAACAGCCGAGCATCCCCCAGGCCGCCGAAGCCGCCGCCGAGGAGCTGGCCAGTCAAAGCTTGCTGGGCCTGCGGTAGGCCCAGCCCATCCGGATGACGTCCTGGGCAGGATTTGAACCTGCGACCTCCTGCTCCGCAGGCAGGCGCTCTATCCCCTGAGCTACCAGGACAACGCCGCTCAGGGTACCGCGCAAAGCCGGCGGCGTCAAGCCCAGACGGTGGCCCCCAGCAGTCGGTCGGCCAAGACAGGCGCTTCACGTCGTGGACACCGCCGTGACCCGGCGCCTCGTCAAACTGCGGGCCATGACGGACCTGGGCGCGACCTATCCGGTGGGCGAGTTCTACGACGAGGCGTTCGTCGGGCCGAGCGAGCCGCGGTCGGATTACCACCGCGTGCTCCAGACCGTCGAGCAGCTCGGCCTGGCCGAGTTGCGGCAGCGCAGCCAGCTTCGGGACCGGCTACAACGCTTCCGGGGCATGACGGTCACCGTCTACGCCGATGGCAACCACCTCGAACGGACCTTTCCGAAAGCCTGGTCGGTTGCGCCGGCCTGCTGAATGCCGCCCGGGCGGGGACCGTGACGCTGGCCAACGCGGTGGGCAACGGCGTCTCCGACGACAATCAACCTACCCCTACGTGCCGGAGATGATCCGCTACTACCTGGGCGAGGCGGCGATCCTGTAGAACGCGCCCACCTTCATCTGCTGCGAGCCCGAGGACCGCGCGACGGGGCTGGACCGGCTGGACCAACTGGTGATCTAGCCCACCGACGGCAGCGGTGGCTACGGCGTGGTGATCGGCCCGCAGGCCACGCCATGCGAGTTGGGGCAGTTGGCGGCGGCCATCCGGGCGCATCCGGAGCAGTACATCGCGCAGGAACTGGTACGGTCGTCGCAACACCCCACGGTGAGCGAGCGCTGCCTGGTGCCGCGGCATGTCGACCTGCGGCCATTCATCGTACAGGGCGATTCCATCGAGGTGTTGCCGGGCGGGCTGACGCGGGTGGCCCTCCGAGAGGGCAGTTTCGTGGTCAACTCTTCGCAGGACGGTGGATCGAAAGACACCTGGGTGCTGCGCGACGTGCCAGGCAGCCCGGAGCGCGCGGCGCGGGCAGGTCGCGTCGAGCACGGGGTGGTGCATCGCGACGCCGTGCTGGGCCCCGAGGCCGAAGCTGCTCGCGAGCAGCAACAGCAGCAGCAACAGCAGGGCGGTGCAGCACGCTGAGTCGGCTGGCCGAGCACCTCTACTGGATCGGGCGGTATGTCGAGCGGGCCGACGACCAGGTGCGGCTGGCCAGCGCGCTCTACTTCGGTGGCACGCACATCGGGTTGTTGGGCGATCCACAGTTGCCAGCCGACCTGGTCGGCGTGCTCGGCGCCGCGCCGGATCAGCCTCCCTTTGCGAGCTTGGGCGAGGCCGTCGAGTGGTGCGTCTGCGACCCGGCCAACCCGTCCTCGGCGGCAAGCTACCTGCAGGCCGCCCGCGAGAACACCCGCCGGGCGCGCGAAGTCCTGTCGCTGGAGCTGTGGGAGATCATCAGTGAAGCGACCATGCGACTGCTGGAGTTCCGGACCCGCCAGGCCGCGGTCGAGGAGGACCTGCTGGCCGTGCCGTGGTGGACGCGGGCCTACTACGGGGTCGTAGAGAGCGCTCTGCCGCGCGACGAGGCGCGGGCGGTGTTGCGGCTGGGGGTGGATACGAGCGCGCTGACCTGACGCTGCGGCTGCTGATCCTGGGCGCCTCGCATCGCGAGGTGGGCGACGCCGACCCGGCGGCGGCGCACTTCTGGATGCTCCTGTTGAAGGTCTGCGGCGCGACGACCCCCGCGAGACCGCCGAGCGGATCATCGCCTGGCTGCGCAGCCAGTTGGCGTACGAGCGCGGCACCACCTCGGTCGACACGCCGGTCGATGAAGTGCTGCGCCGGGGCCGCGGCGTCTGTCAGGACTATGCGCATCTGGGCTGTGCGTTGCTGCGGGCGGCCGGGCTGGCGGCGCGCTATGTCTCAGGTTACTACCCTGCCCGGCAGTTGGCGGTCGGCGAAGCCGCGGTGGGTGAAGGGCACGCCTGGCTCGAGGTCCTGCTGCCGCCGCTCGGTTGGGTCGGCTACGACCCGACCAACGCCTGCCCGCCCAACCCTTCCTGGATCAAAGTCGGCCACGGCCGCGACTACCGCGATGTGCTGCCGCTCCGCGGGGTCTACTTCGGCAACGCCGGCCAGCAGATGCAGGTCAGCGTGACCATCGAGCGGCTGCCCGATTGGCTCGGAGGCCAGTAGGCGCCGCCGCGTTCCGCGGCTGTTTCACGTGAAACACCGCTCCGCGGTGGCCTGGGTGGACCGGCCGGGCGTCGGCCGCGGCGATCCGTTTCACGTGAAACAGACCTATCGCGCGCAGCGCAGCTCGCGCTGCGCGCGGTCGATCCCGCTGACCAGCCCGTTGACTTCCTGCCGCTCCGATTCGCGCAGTCCCTGCTGCTCCAGCAACACCTGTCGCTCGGCAGCGGGCAGGCTGGCGACCAGGCCTTCCTGTTCGCGCCAGGTGGCGAGGTACTTCTCGAAGTCCGGCAGCGCGCGGGCATAGGCGTCGCAGGCCGGACCGGCCTGGCCCGCCTGGCGGTACAACTCGGCCAATCTGAAGAGCCCGTAGCCGTGGGTCGGCTCGAAGGTGTAGCCGGTCAGCGGGGCGGCACTGCTGAGGGCCGGCGAAGTAGCCAGGGCGTCGAGCCGCTGGTAGACCGCGATCGCCTCGGCGCGGCGACCGGCTTGCGTCAGCAACTCGCCCAACTGCAGGTAGCCTTGCAGGTGCAACGGGCTGAGCGTCGCCGACCGCAGCGACCAGTCGAGGGCCGCCGGCAAGTCGCCCCGGGCGGCTTCGAAGGCGGCGCGCCGGTAGGCGATGCGGGCGCTGGTCGGACGGCACGCGAAGGCCCGGTTGTAGGCGCGGGCCGCCAGCACCGGGTCACCGCTGGCCGCCGCCAACCCGGCCAGGTCCTCCCAGGCCGGACCGCTCGCCGGCAGCCCGGCGACGGCCGCCTGCAGCTCCTGCCGCGCGGTCAGCAGCGCGCCGCTGGCGATGGCTCGTTGCGCCGCGGCCCGGTGGGCCTCCGCCCGCGCGGCGCTGCCGGTCACGAGCAGGACCAGCAGGCCCGCCGCGGCGACCAGCCAGCGGCCCGCCGGGGCGTCTGTTTCACGTGAAACAGCCGGCGCCGCCAGCGCGGCCAGCGCCGTCAAGCTGAGTGGCACGGCCGTCACCAGCCAGCCGCAGTCCAGGGCGTGGTGCAGCGCGAAGCCGAGCGTGGCGGCCACCAGGCCGTAGCCGGCTGACCGTCGCCGCGGGTCGCCGGCCAGCGCCGCCCGCCAGCCCAGCCGCAGCCACCCGGCGAGCAGCAGCAGGTGGGCCAGCAGGGCCCCCCAGCCTGCTTCAGCAGCGATCTGCAGGTAGCCGTTGTGGGCGTGCTGCGTGTACGCCCCCCGGGCGAAACCGCCGTAGGCTTGGACCCAGCCGCCGGCACCGACGCCGAGCCAGGGGGCCTGGGCGATCAGGTCGACCGTGCCCTGCCAGGTCAGCAGCCGGAAGTTGTTGGACCGCGCCTGTTGCAGGCCGCCGAGCAGGCGCGAGCCGAACGGCGAAATGAGCAGGACCAGCAGCCCGAGCAGCGTCAGCGTGACCAGCGCGGCGGCCAGTCGCGGGCGGCCCGCGCGGGCCAAGGTTAGCCCGCAGGCCAGCAGCCCGGCGACCAGACCCAGTTGAGCGCCGCGCGAGCCCGTCAGGAGCAGCGCCAGGAAGGCCAGGCCGACGACGCCGGCCACCAGCCAGCGCAGCTTGCGGCGCGGCTGTTGCACAGCCTGCCGCCGCAGCCACTCCGCGGCGACCGTCTCCCCACCGGCCCGGACCCAGGCCGCGGCCGCGGCCGGCAGCACCACCAGCAGGTAGCAGCCCGCCTGGTTCGGGTTGGCGAAGCCGGCGAAGACCCGCCAGTTGAGCTCCCCGCTGCGCAGGTGTGGCAAAAACTCCTGCAGGGCCCGCAGCCCGACCACCGCCGCGCCGGCACCGAGACCGCTGCAGACGGCGGCCGGCCGCGCCCGCGCCGTCGCCAGGGCCGCCAGGCAGCAGAGCCCGAGGCGGGCCAGCTCGACGAGTCCGGCGGCGAAGTCGGCCGGGTAATGCGTCGCCAGGGGCGGCCCACGGAGCACGGCGGGCAGCGACGCACCGGCTCGCGGGACGGCGATCGACAGGGCGGCGAGCAGCAGGAACGCCAGCCAGGCCCCGAGCGGCACTCGCCGGAGTGCCGGCCGGCTGAGCGCGGCGAGCAGCAGCAGCGCCGCCAGCCCGGCGCGGCCCCAGAGGACGGCCGCGTTGGGCAACTCGTCGAGGACCAGGCCGGTGCCGAAGACTGGGGCCAGGGCCACCGCGACTGCGACCAGGTAGTCGGCGAGGTGCCACCGGGCCAGCGGCGCGGGCGCTGCCAGCGGAGGGGGCGACTCGGCCGGCGGGCGGCGGCGGGGCATCGTCAGCCGGCCTCGAGGTGGAGGTCCTCGACCATGATCTGCGGCTGCCGCCGGCCCTGCCAGGAGTCGATCCCGAGGCTGCCGGCGACCGACACGGCGCTGCCCTCGTGGAGCCGCTCGGCCAGCCGGCCCTGGCGGGGCCAGAAGGCCTTCAGGCGGGTCTCGCGGCCGTCCACGCCAAACTGCAACTGCAGGTGCTGCCCATCGCGCGTGGCCGCGACGCGCTGCAGGCGGAGTCCCCGCATCTCGAACAGCGGTTCGGGGTTGCCCTCACCGAACGGCGCCAAGGTGGCCAGTTGCTCCGCCAGTTCGATGGTCAGGGCGCTCCCCTTGACGGCGCACTCGGTCTGGATCTGCGGCACCAGGGCATCGGCGGTGACCTGCTGCTTGACCGCGCTGTCGAACCGTTCGACGAGCGCCGGAAGCTGCGCCCGCGTGAGCGTCAGCCCGGCTGCCCGGGGGTGTCCGCCAAAGCGCTCCAGCAGATCGGCGCAAGCCGTCAGCGCGGCGTGCAAGTTGACCGCGGCGGTACTTCGGCCGGAGCCCTTGACGGTGTCACCCGTGATGCTCAGCGCCAGCACCGGCCGGTGGTGCTGCCGGCTGAGGCGCCCGGCGACCAGGCCCAGCACCCCCTCATGCCAACCTTCGGCGGCCACCACCAGGCCCCAGGTGTCGTGCAGGCTCTGGCCCGCGACAATCTGCTCGGCTTCCAGGGCGAGGCGCTCTTCCAGCTCGCGCCGCTCGCGGTTCAGTTGTTCCAAAGCCTCAGCGATCTGGAAGGCCTCGGCGCGGCTGCTGGTGACCAACAGCCGATAGGCCTGATCGGCGGACTCCAGGCGGCCAGGGGCGTTCAGCCGCGGCCCGATCCCGAAGCCGATGTCGCGGGCGGTCAGGGTGCGATCGGCACCCAGCCGGGCGACCTCCAGCAGCGCCTGCAAGCCGACGATGCCGGTCCGCGGCAAGGTCGCCAGCCCGCGCTGCACGAGGTGGCGGTTCTCGCCGCGCAACGGCATCACATCGGCGACGGTGCCGATCGCGGCCAGCTCGTGGAGGTCCTGACAGGAAGCAAAGTCGTAGTCGAGCAGCTCTGCCACCGCGCCGCAGACTTTGTGGATCACGGCGGCGCCGCAGAGGTCCTTGAAAGGATACGTCGACTCCGCCCGGTGCGGGTTGACCGCCGGCACCTTCGGCAGCCGGGCGGGCACCTGATGGTGATCGGTGACGATCACCGCCGTCCCGAGCGCCACCGCGGTGTCGATCTCCTCGGCCGACGCAATGCCGCAGTCGACCGTCACGATCAGCCCAGGCTTGTGCCTCGTGACGATTTCGACCACGGCCTTGGCATTGACCCCGTAGCCCTCGTCGAAGCGGTCCGGCACGTAGTAGCTGTGGGGCACCTCGAAGCGCGCCAGAAACCGCGACAGCAGCGCGCCGGCGCAGGTGCCATCGGCATCGTAGTCGCCGTAAATGACGACCTTCTCACGGTGCCGGATGGCCTCCGCCAGACGGGCGGCAGCGGCGTCCAGGTCGGGGATGCCGGAGGGATCGGCGGGCGCCAGCCGGCTGGGCTCCAAGAAGGCCGGAATCTCGGCTGCGGTCAGGCCGCGGTTGAGGAGGATGTGGGCCACCACGGGGTGCAGGCCGAGCGACTGCTGCAGCGCGAGGGCCTCGTCGCGGCGGCTGGGCGCGAGTTGCCAGACCGGACGCCTCACGACCGACTGCCGGCCCCGCGGCGAGCCTGCTCGGCCGCGGCTTCCTCACGGGCGATCTGTCGGATGTCGACGCCACCGGCCACAATGTCGTCGGCCGGTTGTTCCATCAACCGCCGGTGCGGGTCGAGGCCCCCGATGATCTCGTCGTAGCGCTCGCGAAGTACGGGCAGCGCCGCTTCGAGAGCGCGGTTGGCGGCGCTCAGCTTACGGCGGTCCTGCTGCAGCGCTTCGTTGCTGGACCGCAGCACCCCGAGCCGGCCACCGACGCTGGCCAGGGCCGCCAGCACCCCCATCAGGGCGCCGAACCCGAAGGTCGCGATGAGCAGCTCACCGAGCCGTGTCTCGATCATCTTGCCGCCGCCCACCCGCAGTTGGAGCCACTGGCCTTCGGCAGCCGTGATCACCCGGAGCGGGCTCCAGTTCAGCCACACGAAGATGGCGAACAGCAGCACCGGCAGCACCACCAAGAGGGTCACAACGCTGATTCGGCCTCGACTCATCGCCTGGTCGCCGGGGGGCAGGAATGGCCGGAGTATACCGACCCGCTGGCCCGCCGTCAACCGGCGCGGCGGCTGTTTCACGTGAAACAGCCGCCGCCTGGGCAGGCCGGCAGCGACCCACGCCGGGCGCCCCGGCCCGGGCAGCCGCGTGCTGTTTCACGTGAAACCCGGCGATCCGCGTGGGAGCGGGCGGGCGGGACCGCGTGCCGCCGCGCCGGGGTCGCCGATTCGCGGCGGAAGGTGTAGAATGCCGCTTCCGAAGCATGGGAAGCTGGCGCATGAAACCGGTGAACGTGGGGCTCTTGGGGATCGGCACGGTCGGGGGTGGGACGTTTCGGGTGTTGCAGCGCAACGCGGCCGAGATCACGCGCCGCGCGGGTCGCCCGATTGTCATGCACACGGTCGCCGAGCGTGACCTGGCCCGCGCGCAGAGCCTGGTGTTTGGTGCTTGCCAAGTGGTCGACGATGCCTTCGCGACCTGCCGCAACCCCGAAATCGACATCATCGTCGAGCTGATCGGCGGGACCGGGGTGGCCCGCGAGCTGATCCTCGAGGCAATCGCCCACGGCAAGCATGTCGTGACAGCCAACAAGCACCTGCTGGCGAAGCACGGCAACGAGATCTTCGCGGCCGCGCAGCGACACAACGTGATGGTCGGCTTCGAGGCGGCCGTGGCCGGCGGCATTCCGATCATCAAAGCGCTGCGCGAGGGGCTCACGGCGAACCGGCTGGAGTGGGCGGCTGGGATCATCAACGGCACCAGCAACTTCATCCTGAGCGAGATGCGCGAAAAGGGCCTGAGCTTCGAGGCCGTGCTGGCCGAGGCACAGCGGCTCGGCTACGCCGAGGCCGACCCGACCTTCGACATCGAGGGGATCGACGCCGCGCACAAGTTGACCATCATGGCGGCGATCGCCTTTGGCGTCCCGATGCAGTTCGAGAAGGCCTACATCGAGGGCATCAGCAAGCTGGAACCGGCCGACATCGAGTATGCGGAGAGCCTCGGCTACCGCATCAAGCTGCTCGGCATCACCAAGCGCACGCCGGCCGGGATCGAGCTGCGGGTGCATCCGACGCTGATCTCCGCGAAGCGGCTGATCGCCAACGTGGAGGGCGTGATGAACGCCATCCTCGTGAAGGGCGACGCGGTGGGCGTCACGATGTACTACGGCGCGGGCGCCGGGAGCGAGCCGACGGCCTCGGCGGTGGTCGCCGATCTGGTCGACTTGGCCCGCATGTTGACCGCCGATCCCGAGCACCGCGTGCCGCATCTGGCGTTCCAGCCGGACCAGCTCTGCGACCTGCCAGTGCTGCCGATCGAGGCGGTCGAGACGTCCTACTACCTGCGTCTGAAGGTGGTCGACCGGCCGGGCGTGATGGCCGACATCGCCCGCCTCCTGAGTGACCACGGCATCAGCATCGAGGCCTTGCTGCAGCGCGAGCCGCCGGAGGGTGAGGACCGCGTCGACATCATCATGTTGACCCACCGCACCCTCGAGGCCCGGATCGTGGCGGCGCTGGCCGCGATTGCTGAGCTGCCGGTGGTCGAGCCGCAGATCACCCGACTGCGCGTTGAGGACCTGCGCGGCTAAGGCCTCGGCAGGAGCTGCCGGGGCGGCTGGTGAAGCCGCTGCCGGGAGCCTGTCGATGCGCTGCCTGCTGTGCCTCGCCCTGTTGAGTTGGCCAGCCTGGGCCGGGCCTGCCGTCCACTGGTCGTCCAGTCCGGTGCAACCGGGCGAGGCCGTCATGCTGATCGGCGATGACCTCGCGCCGCGGCCGCAGGTCGTCGTGGAGCGACTCGCCGACAGCCCGCCGGGCAGCGTCCCCCGTGGGGCCACGGTTTCCAGCAAAGCAACCGCCGTCACGCTGCTCCAGAGCGACGCGCAGGCGGCCAAGTTCGTGCTGCCGCCCGGCCGCCCGGGGCTCTGTGCCTGGCGTCTCCAGACCGCCGCCGGCACCGTCGCCGGGCTGCTCAACCGCCCGCAGCCGTGGTGGGCCCAAGGACCTGCCCTGGGCAGCGGCACGCCCGGCGCGGTGCTACGGCTTGGCGGGATTTGCCTGCGTGGTGGCACGCCGACGGTGCTGCTGAGCGGCCCACGCACCCTCGCCCTGCCGGCCAGCGGCGACGCCTGGTGCCTGGCGACGACACTACCGGCGACCTTGCCGGCGGGGGCCTACCAGGTGCGGGTCCACAGCGGCTGGGGTGGGCCGGCCGGCTGGAGCGACCCCCTCAGCCTCCGCGTTACGACGGCCGCTGCCTGGCCAACGCGACGCTTCGATGCCGTGGCCGGCGGCGCTGACCCGACCGGGGTCGACGATGCGACCGAGGCGCTGCAGGCGGTGCTGGACGCCGCCGGGCGGGCTGGCGGCGGCGTCGTCTGGCTGCCGCGCGGGCGGTACCAGGTCAGCGCGACGCTGACGATTCCGCGGTTCACGGCGCTGCGCGGCGAACGGCAGGACCTGACGGCGCTCTTCTGGCCGGACCTGCCCAAACCGCCAGCCGCCCTGCTGCGCGGATCCAACTCCTTCGCCATCGAGGATTTGACGGTCTACGCCACGCAGCACGAGCACGTCATCGTGGGCGACCTGGGCGATCAGCCGGACGCCGGGAACGTGCGCCTGCTGCGAGTCCGGGTGCGCGCCAACGCCTGGCGGGGGCATCTCTCGCCCGAGCAGGTCGACGCACAGCTCCGGGCCCAGTTGAAGCTCTCGACCGGCGGCGGCGACACCGTGCGCCTGGGCGGCGCCAACCTCGAGATTGCCGAGTGCGACCTCTATGGCTCCGGGCGCTGCCTCTACCTGATGCGCGTCCGCGGCGCGCGGGTCCACCACAACCAGCTCTACAACGGGCGCTGGGGCTGGTACTGCTTTTCCGGCAGCGACGGCCTGGTGTTTGAGGACAACCATCTGACCGGCGCCGACCTGCAATCGACCGGTGGCGGGCTCAACTGCCTCGACGGCTCGACCAGTTCGCAACACGTCTACTACGCCCGCAACCAGCTCCGCCTGATGCATGGCTGGGACCGCGAGGCGATGACCAGCGACGCCGGCGGTGGCGCCTACTGCGGCGCCGTCAGCGCGGTGGACGGCGCCACGTTAACCCTGGCGGGCGATCCCGCCGTGGCCAACCGGAGCTGGGCCGGCGCCGGGCTGTTCATCCTGGCCGGTCGCGGCCGGGGCCAGTACCGGCGGGTCGTGGCCGTCGACGACCGCACGGTGACCGTCGACTCACCGTGGCAGGTCGCGCCCGACGCCAGCTCCACGGTCACCCTCACGATGCTGCAGCGCCGCTACCTGTTCATCGACAACCAGTTCGCCGACGCCGGCGTGGCGATCCAGCTCTACGGCATGGCCTGCGAGCACGTCTGTGCCGGCAACACCTCGGAACGGACCGCTGGCTTCCACAACTTCGGCATGAACTACCACGGCATCCAGCCCTCCTGGTACATCCAGTGGCTGCGCAACCGCATCACCGAGGGCAACGTCTACCGCAGCGGTCACGACAACTATCAGCTCGCTGGCGAGGCCCACCTCGGCGTCTTCTGCCTGCCGCCCAGCGCTGCCTGGCAGACTCCGCTGACCCTCGGCACGGTCGTGCGGGGCAACCAACTGCTGGGCAACGCGCACCTGGCGATCGGTGGCAGCGACCCGTACAACCCGGCCTACGGCGAGCCGCTGGTCCAGGAAGTGCTGTGCGAGGGCAACACCATCTGCGACAGCGCCGTGGGGATCGACCTGCGGCGGGCCGCGCGCGGCGTGGTGCTGCGCAACAACCGCACCGAGCGGGTCGCCGAGCCGCTGCGCGATGAGGTCGAGCGCCAGCGCCAGGACGCCGCGCGGCTCGCCAAGCTGCTGCAGGAGCCGACCCCGCTGGCGGCCTGGTCCGGCGACGAGCTGCGCGGCCGGCGGGTGCCCGACAGCACGGGTCACGGCTTCGACCTGCTGATCAACGGACCGGTGACGCTCGAGCCCGGTCGCCTCGGCCAGGCCCTGCGGTTGCGCGACCAGGCCTTCCTGAGCCGCGCCGACGCGGCGGTCTTCAACACCCCTAACCTGACCTGGTCGGCCTGGATCCGAGCCGACACCGTGGCCGGCCGGCAGGGGCTGTTCGTGAAGCGCCTGCACGGTACCACCGCGCCGTTCGTGGTCTCGCTCTGGGACGGCAGCCTCGACTTCGAGGCGACCGCCACAACGGGCAGTTGGAGCTTCAACTTCCGCAGCCCGGCGGCCATCCAGGCCGGCGTCTGGCAGCACGTCGCAGTCGTCGCCCAGGCCGGCGTTGGGATCAGTCTGTACGTCAACGGGCAGCTCGTCGCCAGCAAGGCCCATGACGGCGAGCGGCTGGCCAACTTGGAGCCGCTGGTGATCGGTCGCGAGGCCTGGGACGGTCGGCAGAGCGTCCACGTCCCGTGCTGGTTCAGCGGACTGCTTGACGACCTCCGCGTCTGGGGGCGTGCCCTGTCAGCCGCCGAAGTGGCCGCGCTGGCCCGGTAGGCAGCGCCCGTTGGCCGACGAACAGCCGGCCCACCGTACCTGTTTCACGTGAAACACCAGCGGGCCAGGCGGCGCGGCACCCGCTGGACCAGATGGCTGTTTCACGTGAAACAGCGGCTGCCGCCCGGCTTGTTGGCGGGCCTCACCTGTTTCACGTGAAACACCAGCGGGCCAGGCGGCGCGGCACCGGCCGGAACAGGCGCCTGTTTCACGTGAAACAGGCGCTACCGCACGGCTTCCAACTGGTCCCACTCGACCCAGCCGTCGCGCGTCGGGCCGTTGTCGAGCTGCACGACGTAGACGCTCTCCCAGGTCAGCGGTTGCTTCAGACCGCGGGGCAGCGCGGCTTCGACCAGCGTCCAACCGGTCGGGACCGGCCCCTCGAGCAGCGTGAAGGTCGAGCGCTGGCCGTTGCCGTCCAGCACGGCGGCGCGCAGCCAGGTCGGCTGGCCGTCGCCGCGCACGCGGCAGCGCAGCGTGAAGGCCCCGCCGATCGCTCGGTCGAGGCGCAGGTAGGCGGCCCGGGTGGTCTTCGCGTCGGTCAAGCGATAGGTCAGCCGAGCGGCCCTGCCACCTTCGGCCGCGTCGGTCGCCAGCAGTTCCACGCTGCCGCTGACGGTCTCTGGGAACCCGTCGAAGCGCACCGCCGGAGCCGCCTCGAAGCCCTCGATCAACTGCGGCGCGGCGACCTGCACCGGCACCACCGCCGACGCGCCGTAGCCGCTCACGCGCAGGTTGGCGGTCGATCCCGGCGCGCCAGCGGTGAAGGTCGAGCCCGCCAACTGGCCGGCCCCCTCCAGGCTCCAGCGCAGCGCCGCCGGGCTCAACAACACCGGCCGGCCGGCCGAGTCTGCTCCGGCCACGGCCAGCTCGGCCTGCTCCCCGGCCAGCAGCGCCAGCGTGCTGGGCTCGACTCGCAGGCTGGCCACCTGGGCGACCACTTCAACCGCCAGCTCGCCGCGAGCCTGCCCGGCCTGCGCCAGCAGCCGGCCGCGCCCCGCCGTTGGGCCAGCCTGAAAGGCCTGGCCGTGGAACGCCCCGATCTCGCCCTCAACTGTCACGGTGACCGGCGTATCGGCCGTCAGCGGGTTGTACAGCGCGTCGGTCAGGCGCACCTGCGGTTGGAAGCTGGCGCCAGGGGCCAGTCGCACCGGGCCGCCGGGCTCGAAGGCCACCGCCGCCGGCTCGCCCAACGGCCCCAACGAGACCAGCGCCAGCGCGTTGGCGACGCTCCGCTCGCGGCCGTCGCTGGGACGGTTCAGGATACTGCCACGCGCCCAGCAGGTCGTCGACCCGCCGCCATCGAGGTTGACCCCTTCGCGGCAGCCGAACTCCGCCAGGAGCTTCGCCAGTTCAGGGAAGGTCATGCCGGCCGAGTGCCCCGGCCGTCGGCCATCGACGGTGACCGCCAGGATGTGCTGGTCGTCGAAGCCCATCGCCGTGCGGGGGTGGCGCGGCTCGTCGGCCTTTGGCTGATACACCAGCTTGCCGCCCGCCAACAGGATCGGGTGCCCGCCAACCGCTTCGGCCACCGGGACCGCAGGCTCGGTGCTGACCTCGATCCGGAGGCGCTGCCCGACCTGCAGCCGTCCGAGCGCCGCGGCCGGGGCGCCTTGGGCCGACAGCACCAGACCGTCGGGCGGGATCGCCAGGTCGCCGCGCCCAACCACCGGCGCCGCCGCCACCGCGGCGTCCAGGCTGCCGTTGGTCGGCACCTTGCCCGACCAGCGCAACAGCACCTCGGTCCCGCCGTCGTCGGTGCGCGTGCTGGGCGACCAGGAGGGTGAGTAGAGGACCAGCGTGTCGGCGGCGCGGTTGCTGTTGAGGCGGTGGATCGGCAGAGCGTCAGTCGCGCCAGGCAGCAGCAGGCGCAGCGTCGTGCCGAACTCGCCGATGTACGGCTCGCCGTTGCCCAGCCAGGCGAAGGCGGCGCGGCTGTTGCCAACGCCGAGCAGCTCGCCCTGGCGCACGAACAGCCCAATCGTGACTCCCTGCGCGGGGCCGCTCATCACGTAGAAGTCGCCGTTGACGGCCGCCACGGCGCGCTGCTGCGGGCTGGTCAGCCGGGCGATCTGCCGGCTGGTCGGCTCCAGGCCGTAGACCTGGTCGGCCCCATCGGTCGCGCGCAGTGTCAGTCGTCGCTCGGCGCGCTCCCAGTAGAAGCCGTCGATCGCCTGCGGGCCGGCGGTCCGCCGGATGCGGAACGACCAGGCCCCGGGGTGAATCGGCGTCGCCACCGCATCGGCCGGCAGGTGCAGCGCCGCGGCCGGGCGTAGGGCCCACAGCAACACCACCGCGCCGATTCGTCGCCAGGTCATGCCACCACCTCCTCCAAGCCGCGCTGCCGCGCTTCGGCGACCAGCGCCGCCGAGACCCGCAGTTCGGCGAGGTCCCGAGTGTTACGGATCCACGCCAGCCGCACCGCCGCCGCCGGCTTGTCCCGGATCAGGTCAATCGCCGTGTCGACTGCGCTGGCCGCGTCTGGGCAGGTCAAGGGCACGCTGACCCGGCCGGGCAGCCCGGTCGTCAACGCATTGGCCGCCATCGCGGTCTGGTCCAGCTTGCGGACCAGCGCCGCGGTCGTCAAGTCGGCCAGTCCGATCCCCAGTCCATTGCCGCCGGTCGCGGCCGTCAGGTCCAGCACCACGATCACGCGAATCTGCGGTCGACCCGGGTCGGCCACGCCGCGGATGCCAAGTCGGCCGATCACGTTCGGGTCGAGGCCTGTCCCGGAGACGTCCTTGCCCAGCTCGTCGACCACCAAGACGTCCAGTTCCTCGAACGGCAAGCGCGGCAGCAACTCGCGCGCCCGGTCCAGCAACTGCGGCTCGCGCTCGAGGATCTGCGGCGGCGACAACGCCTCCAGCAGTGCTGGCGCGTGGTAGGCATCCTCCACCAGCGCCACGCCCAGCAGCACCGGCAGTCTCGCCAGCGCCACCTGCCCCACCTCGGCGATCGTCGCGCCCCAGGCTGCCACCGCCGGCCGATGCACCGCCGCCGCGCCAGCGTGGTTGCCCAGGCCGACTGCCAACAGCTTCAGCAAGCCGCTCTCGAAGTGGCCCTGAAAGCTGGTGTGGGGCTTGATGCGGTTGATCAGCACCAACCCGTCGGCCGCCGCGGCATGAGCGTCACAGTGCACCGGCACCCCGCTGGCGGTGGTCCCGAGCTGCACCGTCTCCATCGTCGCCCGCACCGGCGCGCCGACGGTCTGCTCCGTGACGCCCAGCCGGGCCAGCACTGCCGCCTGGCCTTCCGCCGTGGCCGCCCCGTGGCTGCCCATCGCCGGCACGATCCAGGGCTCGCCGCCGCGTTGGCGCACCGCGGCGACCACGCCGCGCACCAGCAGCGGCAGACAGCCGATGCCCCGCGAGCCAACGGCGATGGCGACGCGCCGGCCGGCGAGGTCGCGCGGCCAGTCGGCCGACGCCAGGGCGGTGGCCAGGGTGGCGGCCGGATCGGCCAGGCCGCAGCGGGGGAACGGTTGCCGGAAGGTGGTCAGTTCAAGCATCGGCCGGCGCCCCCGCCAACCGGGCCAGCGCCCGCCGCAGGCCGCCGACCGCGACGCCGATGGCGGGCGCGCCGAGGCGACGCAGCCAGCGGGCGGTCAGCACCGCGCCGGCCACGATGATGTCGGCCCGCTCCGCCTCCAGGCCGGGCACCATCTGCCGCTGGCGCCACGGCAGGGCCGCCAGGCGCGCGACCAGGGCGTCGATGTCGGCGACGGTGAGCGTCACCGCCGCCACCGCCGCGGCGTCGTAGACCGGCAGGCCGAGCTGCACTGCCGCCAGCGTCGTGATCGTGCCGCCCGAGCCGACCAGGCTGCCGGGCGCCAGGGGCTCGATGTCGGCGAGTGCCGCATCGGCCACGGCGGCGAGGCGGAGGAGGTCGGCCGGGCTCGGCGGATCGCCCGGCGCCGCCCGCTCGTGGCAGCGGCGCGAGCCAATCTGGATCGACCGCCGGCTGCCGATCCGGCCGTCGCGGCCAAGCACCAGCTCGCTGGAGCCGCCCCCGATGTCGAGCAGCGCCAGCGGCTGGCCGGGCTGGCCGTGCGTCACCGCGACGTCGGCGTAGGTCAGCTCGGCTTCGCGCTCGCCGCTGATCACGTCGACCTGCCAACCGGTCGCCGCGGCCACCGCCGCCAGGAACTCGTCGCGGTTGGTGGCGTCGCGCAACGCAGCGGTGCCGGCGGCGCGCACGGCGACTACGCCGTGAGAGTCGGTCAGGCGGCGGTACTCCTGCAGCATCGCCACGCCCCGGGCGATGGCGGCGGCGCTGATCTGGGCGGTGCGGTCGACGCCTTCACCCAGTCGGGTGATGTCGGCCCGGTCCAGCAGCAGTCGCTCCGGCGACGCGGCGAGGTCCACGATACAGAGCAGGAAGGAGTTCGATCCGACGTCCACTCCGGCCACGCGCATCGTCGTCTCCTGCCGCTCGCGCGCCCCGTCCGCCCCAACGCCAACGGGCAGCCAGCGGGCCGCAGAGACCCAGCCTGGCCGCCCGTCGCAACGCGATCTGCCGGTTAGGGCGTGCCCTTGGTCGCGGGTGGCGGCGTCTGCTCGACTGGCGCCGACGTCGGCTTGCCACCCACGCCCAGACTGGCCGGCGGGACCGGATTGCTGGCCCGCAGCCGCTTCGGCACCTCGGCCCCGATCTTCTGGAGCGCTGCTTCGGCGGCCTTGGCGACGCTGTCGTCCGGATCGGTGCGCACCAGCTCCTGCAGCTTGCTGGTCGCCGACTTCGCCTTGATCTCGCCCAGGCTGTTGATCACGGCCTTCCGGACGTCGGGCTCGAAGGTGTCGACGGCCTTCAACAGGGCCGCTTCCGTCGCCGGTCCGGGCATCTTCGCCAACGCCGCGGCGGCGGCCACTTTGGACTTCCCGGCCTCGGGCCCGAAGGCGGTCTGCTGTTCGTACTGCTTGCCCAACTCGTAATGCACGTCGGGGTGATCGTTGGGCCACAACGCCGCCGCCTGGCGGAGGTAGAAGAGCTGTTCGTCCTTCTTGTTGTCCTTGCCCGCCAGATAGGCCTGGATCGCGGGATCGAAGACCCGCACGCGCTGCGACTTGTAGGCCTCGTCGCGCAGCTTCTTGAGGGTCTCGTCGTAATGCTTGGCCTTCTTCTCGTCGAGTAGCTGCTTGCGCTTGTCTTCCAGCTTCTGCTGCGGGTCCTCACCCTTGATCAGGATGTGCCGGACCTTCACCTTGAGGGCCTTCGGCAGGTCGGCATGCTGCGGCAGCGGCAAGGCCTTTAGCTCGGCCTCGTCCTTCTTCTTCTGCTCCTCGGTCTTGAACTCTTCGTTAGGATCTGGCTCGTCGTCCTTGACGGTCTCGTCACCCTTCGGCAGCTCGCGGTCCAGCAGTTGCATGATGTGGTAGCCGAACTGCGTCTTGAACGGCTTGCTCAGCTCCTTCGGAGCCAGGGCGAAGGCCATCTTTTCGAACGGCTTGACCCAGGTCCCGCGGCCGGTCATGTCGTACTCGCCGCCCTTGTCCTTGCTGCCCGGATCCTCCGACTTCTCCTTGGCCAGCTTGCCGAAGTCGGCACCCTTCTGGAGCTGCGCGTAGAGCCCATCGGCAATCTTCTTGGCTTCGTCCAGCGAGCGCGGATCCGGCTTCGAGAAGTCCGCCGGCCAGGCCTTCTTGGCGTTCAGCTTGACGATCACCCAGCCTTCGTCGGCTTTGATCAGGTCGCTGACCTGGCCCAGTGGCAGGCCGAAGGCGACCTTCTTGAAGTCGTCACCAAAGCGGGTTACATCGTAGGCTTCGCGGTTGGCGGGACCGAACTTGCCGCCCTGCTGGGCTGTGTAGTCCTTGCTGTCCGACTTGGCGAAGGCCTCGAACTGCGCCGGCGCTGCTTTGACCTTGGCCAGCAGCTTCGCAGCCTCCGGCTTCTTGGCGGCCAGCGACTTTTCGTACGCTGCTTCCTGGTCGGTCCGCGTCTTCAGCTCGTCGGCGCTCTCTTCGCGGTCGGTCGGCTTCGGTGGCGGCTTGCGCGTGTCGCACTTGACCAGAATCACCTGCCCACCGATCTCGTCGTACTTCTCGGCGAGATCCTTCTCCTCAACCTTCACCTCGGCCTCAATCGCCTCGCGGACCTTCTTCTCGACCAGTGTCGCCCGCAGCGCGTCCTGGTTGATCTCAGCCCGCAGCTCGTCGCGGATCTGGCGCTCGGTCTTGCCTTCCTGCTGCAGACGATAGAGGTAGTCCCGCTCCGACAGATCGCCGCGCTTGGCCTTCAGAGCCTGGTCGATGTTCTTGCCGAGCTCCTTGGTCAGCTCGTCCTTACCCACCTTGACCCCACGCCGCTTGGCTTCCTGGGCCAGCAACTGCTCGTCGACCCAGCGGTCGAACATCTGGCCGGTCTGCTGGAAGCGCATCGTGAGGACTTCATCGCGCAACAGGCCAAAGGCCGCCAACTGCTTCTGGAAGTCCTCGCGCGTCAGCGCGGTGCCATTCAGCTTGGCGATCTGCGGCACCTGGTTGCCCGCTCGCCGTTCCTCGTCGCGCGGACCGCTGGAGCCGAAGCTGACCAGGGTGCCGACCACAAAGATCACCACGAAGGCGCCCAGGCCGATCTTCAGGATGTGCCCCAAGTCGCTGCGCAAGCGGTTCACGCTGGGGTGCAGCAGCACATCGATGAACTCCCGCCAGCCGCCCCGCTTCTTCGGCTTCGGGGGCTTCTTGACGGGCGCGGTACGGAGCGGCGGCGGGCCGCTGCGCGGCGCGGGGGCTTCGGGATCAGGGGTCTTGCGCATTCTCGACAGCTCCGGACGAGGATTCCCGGCGAATCTAGGAGTGTTGCAGTATAGCACGCTCCCGGCCGCCTCACAAGCTACCGCGCGGCGCGATGGACGCATACTAGAGGAACTGCGAGACACCGATGGCAGACCTTTCGCCGCGGCCGGTGCGCGGCAGCATGGCTCCCGAGAATGTCCTGATCCTGGTCCTCGCCGCCCTGGCGGTCGGCCTGCTGTGCGGCAACGCCACCGGTCGGCGCCAGGGGCTGGTGGTGAAGCAGGTGGTCCTGCCGGCCGAGCTGGCGGCTCAGACCGCGGCGGCCGAGGAAGAGTCCGCGATGGCCGCCAGCGCGCCAGCGGCCCCCGAGTCGCTGGCCGCCGCCCGGCAGATGGTGGCCTCGATGGGGCAGGCCGATCCGGCCGTGCTGCTCGATCTGGGCCAGCGCAAACTCGGCAACCACGTCGACTACCTGGCCGCGGCGCTCTTCGAGCGCTGCACCCAACTGGCGCCGGAGCAGCTCGCCGGCTGGTGCGGCCTGGCCGCCGCGCAACGGGCGCTGGGCGACCTGCCGGCCGCGCGCCAGGCGGTCGTCGCGGCCCGCGGCCGCGACGACCGGCACGCCGCCGCCTGGTTCCTGCGGGGTGAGGTCGAGCGCGACGCCAAGCAGCCAGCCGCCGCGGCCGAGGCCTATGCGAAGTACCTGGAGCTGGCCCCGCGCGGGGAACAGGCGGCCGCCGCGAAGCAGGCGCTGGCGGCGTTACGCCGTTAGCCGGCCGCCGCCACGGCGATGGCGTCCGCCAGGTCGACCGTGCCCTCGTACAGCGCGCGACCGATGATCAGCCCTTCCACCCCCAGCGGCGCCAGCGCGGCGATCGCCGCGACGTCGTCAAGCGTCGTGATGCCACCGGAGGCGATCACCGGAATCGACAGCGCCGTCGCCAGCCGACGTTGCGCCGCGACGTTCGGCCCCTGCAACGCGCCGTCGCTGTGGACGTCGGTGAAGACCACCCGCCGCGCGCCCGCGGTGGCGATCTCCTGGGCGAACTGCAACGCGTCGAGCCTGGTGCGCTCGGCCCAGCCCTGCACCGCGACCAGCCCATCGCGGGCGCCGATGTCGATCACCACCTGCTCGCCGAAGGCGGCCAGCGCCGCTTCGCAGAACGGCCGGTCGCGCACCGCCGCGGTGCCCAGGATCACGCGCGCCACGCCAGCCGCCAGGTAGGTCTCGATCGTCGCCCGGTCGCGCACGCCGCCGCCAACCTGCACCGGCACCTCGGCCGCCGCCAGGATCGCGCGCACCGCCGGCAAGTTGCGGGGCTGGCCGTCGAACGAGCCGTCGAGGTCGACCACGTGCAGCCACTGCCCCCCGGCCGCCACCCAGCGCCGCGCCAGGGCCGCCGGGTCGTCGCTGTAGACCGTCTTCTGAGCCCGCTCCCCGCGGTGCAGGCGGACGACCTGCCCCTCGGAAAGGTCGATCGCCGGGAAGATCAGCATCGCGTACCCTCCGGCTAGTCGGCGACGTCGCGCAGCAGCGGTTCCTGCAGCCGCGTGCCCGGTTCGATCACCTTGCCGGGGTTGAGGATACGGTTGGGGTCCAGCACTTCCTTGAGCTGCCGCATCGTCTGGATCGTCGGCTCGTTGTACTGCAGCTTCAGGAACGGCATCTTCACCGTCCCGGTGCCGTGCTCGCCGGTGATCGTCCCCCCGAGCGCCAGCGCGCCGCGGAAGATGTCACCGAAGGCCTGTTCGACCCGCTCCAACTCGCTGGCGTCGCGCTCGTCGACCAGAAACGTCGGGTGCAGGTTGCCGTCGCCAGCGTGGCCGAAGGTGCCGATCTGCAACTGGTACTTGCGGGAGCACTCCTCGATCACATCGATCATCGCCGGCACCGCCGAGCGTGGCACCGTGGCGTCCTCCAGAATGGTGGTCGGCCGGAGCCGCGCCAGGGCCGTGAAGGCGACCCGCCGCGCCGCTGCCATGCGCGCCGCCTCCGCGGCGTCGGCGGCCTGGCTGATCTCCCGCGCCTGGTGCGCCCGGCAGACCTCCATCACCCGCGCGGCCTCGTCGGCCACCACCGCCGCGTGGCCGTCCACTTCGATCAGCAACAGGGCCCCGTAGCTCAGGTTGAGGCCCAACTGGGCGTAGGCCTCGACGCACTGCATCGTGGTCTGGTCGAGAAACTCCAACGTGGCCGGGATCACGCGCGCCGCGATGATCGCCGAAACGGCCTCGGCGGCGTGGCGCATCGTGTCGAAGTAGGCCACCATGGTCTGCTTCGCCGGCGGCCGCGGAATCAGCTTCAGCAGGATCTTGGTGAAGATGCCGAGGGTGCCTTCGCTGCCGACGAAGAGGTGCTTCAGGTCGTAGCCGGCGGCGTCCTTGACGCACTTGTTGCCGCTCCAGGTGACCTCGCCGCTGGGGAGCACGACTTCCAGGCCGAGCACATAGTCCTTGGTGACGCCGTACTTCAGTCCCCGCAGACCGCCGGAGTTCTCGGCGACGTTGCCGCCCAGACTGCAGATCTTGCCGCTGCCGGGGTCGGGCGGGTAGAACAGCCCCCGCGCCTCGACCGCCTCGTGGAGCGTCTGGGTGATCACCCCCGGCTCGACCAGCGCGGTGAGGTTCGGCTCGTCAATCTCCAAGATCCGGTTGAGCCGCGACAGCACCACCACTACCGCGTCGTCGACCGGCACGCTGCCGCCGCTGAGGCCGCTGCCAGAGCCGCGCGGGATCACCGCGAAGCCGAGTTGGTTGGCCGCCTGCAGCAACGGAGGGAGCTGCTCCGCCGACGTGATGTCGACCACCGCCCGCGGCGCATGGTGCAGCAGCGGGGTGCCGTCGTAGCCGAACACGTAGAGGTCCTCGGGGCTGGTCAGCACCCGCTCGGCGCCGACGATGCGGCGGAGCTCGCGGAGGACGTCGGGGCGCCAGGACTCACTCATACGTCACCTTCCAGACCGTCGTTTCCCCGCCCCGCCGGCGAGTCCTGCGGTGCGCCGATGGTCAACCAGGCGACCTCCGGCCGGCACCACAGCCGCAGCCGCGGGTCGGACATGCCCAAGCCGCGGCTAACGTACAACAGCGTCGACTCGCGGTGCCACTCGCCCTGCAGATAGCTCCGGCCCACCCGGCGGTAGAGGTTGCTGTGGACCGGCCGCCCGCCGGGCAGGCAGATCTGGCCGCCGTGGGTGTGGCCGCTGAGCATCAGGTCCACCCCGGCCGCAGCGGCCTCCGGCAGCGCGTCGGGGGAGTGGCTCAGCAGCAGGCGCGCGGCGCCGTCGGCGGTGCCGAACAGCTCGCCCACCGGGTAGCGGAAGCGCCGGGCCGTGAAGCGGACGAAGTAGTAGTGCAGGCCGCCGATCCGAAGCCGCCCGCCAGGGAGCTCGAGGCTGTCGTGCTGGTCCAACAGAACGCGGTAGCCGGCCGCCGTCAGGCCGTCCAGCAGCCTCAGGTGATGGGCCTGCGGCGCGTAGTCGTTGTTGCCGAGGACGGCGTAGCGGCCGTAACGCGCCGGCACCGCCGCTAGGGCCGCGCAACAGGGCGCAATGCGGTCGGGCCCTTCGGCGAAGTCGCCGGTGGCGACCACCAGATCGGGCACCGGCAGGGCGTCGGCCAGCCGGGCGAGGTAGGCCTCGACCGGCCCGCGGCCGCGGGTGTGCAGGTCCGAGAGGTGCAGGATGCTCAAGCCGTCGAGCCCGACCGGCCAGCGGGGTGGCCGCAGCAGGTGGCGGGTCACCTCGATCCGGCGCGGCTCCACCCAGGCGCCGTAGCCGGCCAGTCCCGCCACTGCCGCGAGTCCGGCCGCGACCAGCACGTTAGGCCTCCTCGGCGAGTTTGCCGCGCAGGTACGCACGCAATCCGGCGCCCTCGGCCGGGTCCCGCAGGGCCATGTCGCAGAAGGCGCGGAAGTAGCTGCCGAAGCCGCCGATGTCGTAGCGCCGCTCAGCGCCCTGCAACGGCACCACCTGACAGCGGTGGCCTTCTTGCAGCAGCAGCCGAATCGCGTCGGTCAGTTGAATCTCACCTCCGCGCCCCGGCCTGGTGCGGGCCAGCGCCTCGAAGAGAACCGGCTCGAAGACATAGCGGCTGGCCACGGCGTAGTGCGACGGGGCGTCCTCCACCGCCGGCTTCTCGACGATGTCCCGGATCAGCGTCGGCCCGTGGTCGGCAACCGGGCCGATCGGGCTGACGATGCCATACTTGACGACCTCCGCCGGGCTGACGGGCTCGACCAGAATGGTGGCGCAGACGTCGGCCGCGGCGTGGGCCTCGAGCAGCCGGCGCAGCAGGCGCGGCTCGGTGGGGCTGTACAGAATGGTGTCGCCGAGGGCCACCAGGAACGGCTCGCCGGCCACGAACTGCTCGCCATGAGCGACCGCGTCACCGAGCCCGCGTTGCTCGGCCTGGCGGATGTAAAACAGCCGCCGGTTGAGGTCGCGGTCGGCCAGCACACCGAGCTCCTCGGCACTGCCCTTGAGCGCGTGCAGTCCGCCGTGGCTGAGGTCGAAGTGATCTTCGATGGCACGCTTCTGCCAGCCGGTGACCATGCAGATGGTCGCAATGTCGGCGGCCACGACCTCCTCGACGACGTGTTGGATGGTCGGCAGGCGGCCGACGGCGAGCATCTCCTTGGGCTGCGACTTGGTGCATGGCAGCAGCCGCGAGCCGAGGCCGGCGGCCGGGATCACTGCCTTACGGACGGCACGACGCTGCATCGGCAACTCCACCGCTATTGTACGAAGTCGACGCCGGCTGGCAAGGCGCGGCCTGGGCAGGACCGCCTCCAGCCCACCCGCGCCGGGGCGGTGGGCACTGTTTCACGTGAAACAGCACCGCCGCGGCCATCCTCCAGCCAGCCCGCGCGCCGGGGCGGTGGGCACTGTTTCACGTGAAACAGCACCACCGCGGCCATCGCGGGCCCCAGCCTCCGCTCGTTTCACGTGAAACAGCCGCCCGCAGCGGCCCAGACCCAACGCGACGACGGCCGCCCCAAGCGGGGCGGCCGTCGTGCGAAGACGTTGGTAACGCGCTCCGGAGAGCAGGTTACTTGGTCTCGGCCGGCTTGGCCTCTTCGGTCTTGGCCTCGCCTTCCTTCGGCTCGTCGGTCTTGACTTCGCCTTCCTTGGCCTCGCCGGCGGGGGCCGGGGCGGCGTCGGCGCCGGAGTCGGCCGGGGCCGGGGCGGCGGAGCTGTCGCTCGGGGCCGGCGGCGGCACCGGGGCGCCTTCGCCCGTGCTCATCACCGGAGCCGGGGCGGCGCCCGGATCGTCGGCCTTCGGGGCGCAGCCGGCCAGGAACAGCACACTCATCGTGAAAGCGGCGCTCAGCAGCACCATCATCTTGCGCATTGTCGGAACTCCTTCTGCGATGCTCACGGCACCGCTGAGTTGCGGCCTTCCAGCCACATCCAGCGGGTAGTACGCCCAGGCTCGCGCAATCCGCGGCCGATTTCGGCCAGCTTGCTGTGCCGGCCCGGTCGGGCCGCGCCGGACCGGCGGCGCCGCCGCCCAAACAGCCGCGCGGCCAGCCCCATTGGGGCCGGCCGCGTCAGCAGTTCTGGGCTTCGTCGCGAGACGAAGACTACTTGGTCTCGGCGGGCTTGGCCTCTTCGGTCTTGGCTTCGCCGTCCTTGGCTTCCTCGGTCTTGGCCTCGCCCTCCTTGGCTTCGCCAGCCGGGGCGGCGACATCGCCGGAACCAGCCGGGGCGGTCGCGGCGCCGGAGTCGGCCGGGGCGCTGGCGGGCGGCGGCGCGCCCTCACCAGTGCTCTGGATGGGCGGCGGCGGGCCGGCTTCTTCCTGCTTCGGGGCGCAGCCGCCCAGCAGGAGCGCGGTCAAACTCAAGGACAGGCACAGCACGAACATCTTGCGCATGGTCGATCTCCTGTCGTGCCCACGGCGCCGAGGATGGCGGCTCGAGAGCTACTCCAGTCGCTACTACGCACCGCGCGTGACGATCCGCCGTCGATTTGGCAAAGATGGCCGCCGGCCGCGCCGGGCGTGCTTAGCGGTAGCCCTTCTTGCGTTCGGCGGCCAGCTCTTCCTCGGCCTTGGTGGCCATCCGGCCGTACTCGGCGAGGAGCTGCGCCGCCTGCTGCGCGGCCTCTGGCGACTTGCACGCCGCCAGCGCCGCGGCGCGGTAGGCTTCCAGGGGCGAGACCTTCTCAACGTCACCGAGGTCGTCCGCCTCGTCGGGGTCGACGGTGATGGTGAACCCCTGGGTCAGACCAGTCGGCTGGTCGCTGCCGATCTGCGCCAAGGCCAGCACAGCCTGCCAACGCACCTCGTCGCTCAGCCCGGCGGTCGCGGCCAGCTTGGCCAGCCGCGTGGCCGCCTCGGCCTTGGCGCCACCCAGCGCCGCCGCGGTCTGGCCGAGCACCAGGGCGACCCGACCTTGCAGCGCCGGCTCGGTCGAGTCCAGGAGCGGCACCAGCTTGGCGATCTCGTCGCCCGCCGCGGCCACCGCCAGGGCTTCGATCGCCAGCAGCCGCGTGTCGAGGTCGGCGCTCTCATCGCGGGCCAGTGTGCCAATCGCGCCGGCCGCCGTCTGCTTGATATTGTCCTTCGCCGAGGCCGGCACCACCGGCGGGCGACAGAGGTTGTAGAGCACAATCAGCGCGCCGTAGCGCAGGTCGGGCTGCGTGCCGGTGATCGCCTTGCTGAGCAGCGCCAGGCCTTCGGTAACGACCTGCTCCTTGCCCTTGAGCTGCTGGTCGTATCCTTCGGGATCGAGCTGGCGCTCGTCTTCGGTCTTCTCGGCAAACCCGGTCAGCGTCTGCAGCGCCGACATCGACTCCTTGGCCACCTCGACATCGGCGTCGCCGGCCAGGCCGATCACCAGGCTGCGAGCCTGCTGCGCGACATCTGGGGCGTCCTTGGCCTTGATCCCCATCAGCTTGCCAATGGCCGCCTTGCGGTCCGCCGCCACGCTGCCGGCGAGGGCCTTCTGCTGGTTGGCCAGCTCCTCTTCAGGAGTCGTGCCGCTCTTCTTCTCTTCCTCGCCGACCGTGCTCTCGAGCCACTTGTCGAGTTTGGCACAGCCGCCGAGCAGGAGCGCCGGCAACAACGCCAGGACCAACCACGCAGATCGCCGAGCCATGGTGCTGATCTCCGCCCGTGAAGCGGGCGCGGCCGGACTCTACCACATGCGAATCGGCTCGTCAACGGACCGCGCCGGGCTCTCCGGCGGGCCACCGTGGCGCTGCCAGGTGCGTCTCCGCGGCGCGCTCCAGCGGCCGGGGGCTGGCCAACCTGGCAGCCGATCAGGGCCGCTGGACGGCTGGCGCCGCGACGACGACGTTGTTCCGCTCGGTCAGGCGGCCCAGCGGCTCGTGGCAGTAGACCTGGCCGCAAGCGGTGAAGGTGCAGTCCTGCACCTCGGCCGAGGACCCATCTTCGACGGTCACCGCCACCGCCGCGCCGTTGATCCGGCTGTTCCGCAGATCCAGGCTGCCGCCGTCCGGGATGCACCAGAAGGCGTGGCTGGGGACACTGGCGATCGACCCCTCCACGAAACTCAGCCGTCCACCACCGCTGACGAGGAAGGCGTCCGCCTTGGACTGGGTGATCTGACAGCGGGTTGCCTCCAGGGTGCCTGGCCCGACCATCACCTGCAGCGCGCACCAAGTGTCGAAGATGCAATCCTCCAGGATCGTCGTGCCGCCCTCGTGTCGCAAGGCCACACCATCCGGGTTGGCAATCTCGCCGGTCCAGCGACAGCGCACGAAGCGGCTCGAGGCGCGTGTGACGTAGACCGCCGCCAGGCTTCCGTCGATCGTGTCGAACAGGCAGTCCTCGGCCAGGAGTTCGCCGCTGAGGCTGACCGCGGTGCCGACGCAGTCGACGAACTCCGTGCGGTGCAGCTCGGCCCTGCCGCCCGAAACGCCGAAGGTGCGCTGTCGCGGCCCGGTCACCGAAACCGTGCAGTCCTCCAGCTTGACCAGGCCGGGTGATCTGGCTGCCAGCGCGCCACCATTGTCGTCGGTCGACGCGACCCGGGCGGTCAGCCGGAAGCCGCGGATCACCACCTCTTGTTCCTGCCGGACCTGCTGCACCAGGATCGTCCAGCCGCCACGGCTGGTCAGGTGGACCTCACCTGGCGGCCCGTCGGCCTGCAGGGTGACCGGCTTGGTCAGCACCAGTTGTTCGTCGTAGGTGCCCGGCCGGATCAGGATGGTAGCGCCCAGGCGGGCCTTGCCGAGCGCCGCGGTGATGGTAGTGAACTGCCCACTGCCGTCGGCGGCGACCACCAACGCACTGGCCGGTCGAGCGGCTGGCGGGCCGGTGGGCGGTGGGGGTGCGGGTCGGATCGCGGTGGCCGCTTCGATGTGGTAGAGCCCAGCCTCGCGCCGCACCTGGAGTCCCAGCGCGGCCAGCAGCGCCTTCAGGGCGCTGCCGAGCGGCTGGTTCTCGAGGCGCCCGCTGACCAGTAGGCGTCCATCGGCGCCCGGGCCCAGGACCACTTGGGCGTTGTACTGCGTGGCCAGCTCCTGGATCACCTCGGCGAGCGGGCGGTTGGCAAAGGAGAGACTCACCAGGGGCTCGGCCGGCGGCACCAGCAGCACCAGGTCGCGGCCGTCGGGGTTCAGGAGGCGCGGCCGCTGCGGCCGCTTGGCGCGCGCTGCCCAGGCCCCGATTTGGTCCTGCACGTACTGCGTCAGGCTGCTCAAGGTGACGGTGCCCGCCTGCGCCGCGGCGCCCTGCAGGCCGCGCAGCAGATAGGTCGTGAAAACCCCGTGGCCGGTCTCCGGGTCCTCCCAGGCGCGTTGCCCCACATCGCAGGCCAGCAGCGTTGCCACGAGGCCCCGCGGGGCACCCGGCGGGCCGGCCGCCAGCGCCGGCCGGAGTCCGCGGGCGAGCCCGTCGGTGAGCGCCGCATCGGCATCGGCGCGGCCGGCCTGCGGGTCGTTGCGGCAGGCGTCGATCAGGAACACCGTGCCGGCGGCCTGCAGACCGCCGAGGGCCTTGGCCACCAGCCGCAACGGCAGGGCCGTCTCGGTGATCAGGCTGCGGCGGGCGTCGGTCGTCAGGAGGTACTGCTCGCCGGCCTCCTCGACGCCATGCCCCGCGAAGAAGAAGATCAGCTTGTCGTCCGGCCCGGCGTGCTCCACGACGGCCTCCAGGGCAGCCAGCAAGTTGCTGCGGCTGGCCTGGCGCTCGGCACCCTGCGGCTGAGAGGTGAGCACCGTGACCGTCTGGCTGGTGCAGCCGGTGGCCCGGAAGACGGCGGCCACGGCCCGCGCGTCGGCGGCGGCGTACTGCAGCACCGCGATCCGCGGATCGTCATACCGCTCCACCCCTGCCGCCACCACGAACGTCGCGGCACCCGCGGGCAGGGCGGCGAGCACTCCGGCCAACAAGATCAGGCGACGCATTGGCTGGTCCCCAGGCGAGGTAGTCTAGCACCCTCAACGCACGGCTGCCGCTCCGGATTGCAGCACCCCTTCTCGCCAGCCGCGTGCTGCACTACACTCCTGCGCGGGAGCCAGTCGTGCAACCGGTGCCGTCGCTGAAGATTAGTATCTCGGGTGTCCGTGGAATCGTCGGAGAGGCCCTCACCCCCCTCCTCCTGGTCCGTTTTGCCGAAGCCTTCGCCGCTTTCTGCAACCGCGGCCCGGTGCTCCTCGGCCGCGACACCCGCCGCTCGGGCGAGATGGCTGAGCAGGCCGTCCTGGCCGGCTTGCTGACCGGCGGCTGCCGCGTCTGGCAGGCCGGCGTGGTGCCGACGCCGACCGTGCAGTACAACGTCCCGCGGCGGGGCTGCGCCGGCGGGATCATCGTCACCGCCAGCCACAACCCCGAAGAGTGGAACGCCCTCAAGCTGGTTGCCGCGGACGGCCGCTTCCTGAGCCCGCTGCAGGCCGAGGAACTGCTTGACATCTACCACCAGGAGCAGCCGCCGCGCCCGCCAGGGATCAGCCGCGCGGTGAGTCCGGTGAGCGACGTCCTCGACCAGCATCTGGCCGGGGTCTTGGCCCAGGTCGATGTCGAGCTGATCCGACAGCGCCGGTTCAAGGTCGCCGTCGACGCCGTCAATGGCGCCGGCAGCGTGCTGACGCCCCGCTTCCTGGAGGCCCTCGGGGTCGACGCGGTGCTGCTGCACACGACCCCTGGAGCCGGCTTCCCGCACACACCGGAGCCGTTGCCCGAACACCTCGGCGAGCTCTGCGCGGTAGTGCGGCAGGCCGGCTGCGACCTCGGCTTCGCGCAGGATCCCGACGCCGACCGGCTGGCCCTGGTGGACGAGACCGGCTGCTGCCTGGGCGGCGAGTACACCCTCGCCCTGGCCGTCAAACACGCCCTGGCGCGGCGCGGTGGCGGGGTCGTGGTGGTCAACCTCAGCACCTCCCGCGCCATCGACGATGTCGCCCGCTTCACCGGCGCCGAGGTCCACCGCTCGCCGATCGGCGAGATCAACGTGATCCTCGAAATGCAGCGCCGCGGCGCGGTGATCGGCGGCGAGGGCAACGGCGGGGTGATCGACCCCAGCCTGCACTACGCCCGCGACAGCTTCATCGGCATGGCCCTCATCCTGGAGCACCTCGCCCGCCATGGCGGCACCGTCAGCGATGCGCTGGCCGGGGTGGGCCGCTACGCCATGGTCCGACGACGCCTGCCCCGCCCACCGCTCCGCGAAGTGGGCCGGATGCGCTCGACCCTTGAACGCCACTTCGCCAGCCAGCCCGGCGCCAGGCTCGACACCCGCGACGGCGTCCGGATCGACTTGCCACAGGGCTGGGTCCACCTGCGCGCCTCCAACACCGAGCCCATCCTCCGCCTGGTCGCCGAGGCCGCCGCCGAGGAGGTCGCCGACGACCTGGTCGCCCAGGTCGCGGCGGTGCTGCAGCTCGGCTGACCGCGCGGTCGGCGGCCGGCCGCCGGGCCGTGTTTCACGTGAAACAGCCCAGCACTGTCGGACTCCCGCCACCGCGGGGTGCGAGTCACCGGCCGCACGGCCATTGGCCGCCCGATCTGCTGCCGGTGAGACTCATCGCGGCGGCCGCCGCTCCCGGGCTGGAGATGGGGCTCGACGGCCGGCGCCTGCCAGGAGCCGCACCACGCGGCGGCGAGAGACGATCGCTGGGCCGCGGCGTCAACTTCCTTACAGTGCCTGAAGGAATGTGGGCAGTGGGCGCCGAAACTCACCGGTCGGGAGCCAGGGAATGTCGCTTGCAGAGTACGCCACTTGGCGCAAGGCGGTTGACCAACACCAAGTCCAGACCCTCCTGACAACGGTTGGCTCGAACCCGCTGCCCGCGCTGGTGGTGAGCCGGCTGGTGGTGGCCGAGGGCGGAACGGTGGTGTTGTGCGGAACGGAGCAGGTCCGCCCAGCGCTGCAAGAGCTGCAACGGCTCTTGAAGGCGGACGGGCTGACGGTCGTCCAGTTGATCGTGCCGGCCAACGAGCCGCACCACATCCACGAGAACGTCGCGGGGGCGTTGCGGGGCCACAAGCAGCCCTGGGGGCTGGACTACACCGGCGGCACCAAAGCGATGGCGGTGTTCGCCAACGAAGCGGTGAGCCGCGACGCGTCCGTCCGACGGTTCTACCTCGACGCCCGCGAACTCAAGCTGCGGGTCGTGAAGGGCGCACTGGCGGACGGCGGCGTCGAGTCGGACCAGTTCGTCGGCGACGCCGCCGTGGTGGGCGGACGGGAGCTGCTGGCACTGCATCGGCGGGTGCCAGCCGGCAGCGCACCCCTCGAGGCGGCGCAACCGAGCCTCCCACGGTCAGCAGCGGCCCTCGCCAAAGTCCTGGGAGATCGGCAGGCATCACAGCACTGGCGGGAGTTTATCCATGCTCCGCAGCGCGGGGTGGACGCCGTGTTCAGCACCGGCAACGGCTATCGCGACACGGCCCGCGCGGACAGCGAACCCGTGCTCTGGCCGGAGCCGCCTGCCGGAACGCTTGCCGACTGCCTGCACATCCTCACCGCAGAAACGAATGAAGGCCGCAGCGGGGCGGACATCGACGCTGCGGGCGTGCTGGACCCGGCCGTCTGGCGGGACAAGCTCGGGTGGGGCAAGGGGGCGTTCCTGGCGTGGCTCACGGGCCTCTGGCTGGAGCACCACGTCGTGGCACAGATCGCCGAGCGGTCGCCTGACATCGCGCTCCGTCTCGGCCCACAGGGCTTCAGAAGCTGGCTGACTGACGGCGATCGGCAGACTGAGTTCGAGATCGACGTCCTGGCGCTGCGCGGGTACCAACTGCATGCCTTCAGTTGCACCACCAGCGCCGTCAAGCCGCTCTGCAAGCAGAAGCTCTTCGAAGCGCGACTACGGGCCAGCCAACTCGGGGGTGATGAAGCCCGCGTCTGCCTGGTCTGTGCCTCGGATGAGCCCGCCGTGATTCGCCGCGAGGTGGCCAACACGATGGGCGACGACCGTCTGGTGACGGTCTGCGGTGCCGCCGACCTGCCGCGGTTCGGCGCCTGGTACGCCGAGCAGATCCGCAAGGACTGGCCCTCGGAGGACCGCCGATGAGGTACTGGCTAACGGCTTGCGATGTGACTGGCATTCAGTCCTACATTTTCGGCAGCAACCGGCTGGCGGAGAACCTGGGTGCCTCGCACCTGGTCGCCGAGGCGCTGGGCAGTTGGCTCCGCGAGGCGCTGCCGCAGCCCACCGCCGGCGCCGTACAACGCTTGGAGGAGGACCCTCAACTCGCCAGCGAGCTGCTCTATGCGGGTGGTGGCAATGCCCTGGTGTTGTGTCGCGACGAGGCGGCTGGGCAAGAGCTGGCCGCCGGGCTGAGTCGCCTGGTCCTGCAACGCGCCCCGGGTTTGGACGTGGCGATCTACGGGCGGGCCGTGGAGTTCGCGCAGCTCGACGTCGAGGCGGCGGCGGTGCTGGCCGAGTTAGCCGTCTGGAAGCGCCGCCGGCCGCGGTCGCAGCCGTTGCTGGGGCTCGGGGTGACGGCGGAGTGCCGCACCACGCGGCTCCCGGCGGTCGGTCTGGCGACGGACGCCGGCGGCGGCCGGCGTCTGGCGTCGGCGGAGTCGCTGGCCAAACACGCGGCCGCGGACGCCGCGCAGCAACGGCTGCAACGCCATTTCGGTGAACCCTCGGACGGTCGCCGGTGGTCGCGCGAGTTCGCCAAGATCGCCGGCACGCGCGACGAGATGAACTACCTGGCGGTGGTCCACGCCGACGGCAACGGGCTCGGTGACCGGGTCGCGCGGGTCGGCCAGGGTGCTGGGGGGCGGGCCTATGTCGAGGCCATCCGGGCCTTCTCAGAGGCGGTCAACCGGGCTGGGTTGGAGGCCTTGAAGGCCACCGTGAGGCGGCTGTCGGACTGGCTCGCCCACGCCCCGGCGGCCGCGGCGTTCGCCCTGCGTGACTTCCCCTACCTGCCGTTCCGGCCGCTGGTCTACGGCGGAGACGACGTCACCTTTGTCTGCGACGGACGCTTGGGGCTGGCCCTGGCGCGGATCTACCTGGACGAGTTCGCCCAGGCTGCGGCGCAGTTGCCCGACGGGGGCGGCCCAGCGACAGCCTGCGCCGGCGTGGCGGTGGTGAAGGTGAGCTATCCCTTCGCCCGGGCCTACGGCCTGGCCGAGGAGCTCTGCCGGCACGCCAAAGACGAGCGCAGCAGCGCGGGCTCCGCGGAATCCTGGCTGGATTGGCACTTCGCACAGGCCGGGCTCGGGGGCACCCTGCAGCAGATCCGGGCCCGGCAGTACACCGTCGCCGCCGGCCAACTCTGCCTGCGGCCGGTCGAGCTGGACGCCGGCTGGCGCTCTTGGCAGACGGTTCGAGACCTGGTCGCGGGGTTTGCCGACGAGCGGCGGTGGCCGCGCAACAAGCTCAAGGCGTTGCAGGTGGTCTTGCGCGAGGGAGCGTCGGCCGTGGGCCAGTTCCTGCAGTTGCAGGCGTTGCCCGGGCTGCCGGAAGTGGTCGCTGTGGCGGGCGCCCGCGGTGGTTGGCACGGCCAGCGCTGTCTGCACCACGATGCGATCGAGGCGATGGAGTACTTCCTGGGGGTGGACGCATGAAGCTCAGCTTGCAGGTGACGCTGCTGTCGGACTCCACCTTCGGCCGCGGTGATGGGGTGCCCGGCGTGGTGGACGTCGAGGTGGAGCACGACGCGGCGACGGGTTTGCCGCTGATCCGCGGCACGTCGCTGAAAGGGCTGCTGGTGGCCGAGTGCGCCAACCTGCTCTGGACGGCCGAGCAGGCGAATCCCGAGCTGGGCGCCGCCTGGGCCACGGCGGCCGGCTGGCTGTTCGGCAGCCCGGGCAGCGGCGCGAGCAGTGCGGCGAACCTGCGCCTCGGCCCGGCAGTCTTGCCGGCCGCGCTGCAGGCCGCGGTGCGCGCCGACCTGGCCCAGGACTCGCACCGCCGCACCTTCCAGAGCCCGGCCGAGGTGCTCGGCACCCTCACCACCATCCGTCGCCAGACCAGCCTGACCGCCGTCGGTGCCCCGCAGCGCGGTAGCTTGCGCAATCTCCGGGCCGTGCTTCGGGGCACCACGTTCGAGGCTGACTTGGAGCTGCCCGCGGCCGGCCGGCCGGAGTGGGCGCTGCCTGTCCTGGCCGGCTGCGTGGTCGCCGCCCGGCGCGGCGGGCTCGGCCGCAACCGCGGGCGCGGACGGCTGGCGCTGGCCCTGGCCTGCGAGGCCGCGCCGGAGCAGCCCGCCGCGGCCCTGCAGCGCCTGCTGGCCGCACTGGAAGGAGCCCCGGCATGATCGTGCTGCAACTCGATTTCCACCTCCGGCAGCCGGCGCTGCTGAGCACTCCGGGCGGTGATCCCAACCGCGAGGTGTCTCTGGACTACCTGCCCGGCAGCCAGATTCGCGGTTGGGCGATCGGCTGCTGGCTGCGCGCCGGTCGGGCCTTCGACCCTGCGCTGTTCCTCCGCGGTGGTGGCCGCTTCCTCAACGGCTACCCGCTGCTGGCCGGCGGCCCGGGTCGCGCCCTGCCGGCGCCCCACTCGTGGATGGTTGCCAAGCGAGCCCCCGAGGCGGACCGGGCCGTCGTCGACCTGGCGCTGGACGAAGCGCCGCCGGCGCAACTGCGGACCGCGGCGCGCTGGCAGGCTGCCGGCGGTGGCCTCTGGTACCAGCCCCAGCCGCTCCGTGAGGTGTTCGTCTCGACGGCCCGCGACCCGCGCCAGGGGCGGGCGACAGCGGACTCCGGCGAGGTTTTTCAGGTCGAGGCGCTGGCCGCCGGGCAGTCCTTCCGCAGTCTGGTGCTCTGCGAGCAGGCCGACGCGGCGGAGCAGTTGGCGACGCTCCTGCTGGCACAGCCGACCGCCGCGCTGGGCGGTGACCGGCAGGCCCACTACGGCCTCGCCGAGGTGGTCGGCCAGCGACTCGAGCAGGTCGTGGAGTGGCCCGCCGCGGCGCCCGCTCCCGATGGCCCGGCGGCGGCCACCGAGCTGCGGCTGGTCTTGCTCAGCCCCGCGCTGCTGCGCGATCCGGTCGGCCAGAGCAGCACCGACCCGACGGTGCTGGCGACGGCCGTGGGGCGGGCGCTCGGCTGCCAGGCGACGTTGTCCGCGGGCTTCGTGGCGGTGGAGTGGTGTGGCGGCTTCAACCGCACCTGGGGCCTGCCGGTGCCCCAGGAGTGGTGCTTCGCCGCCGGCACCACGCTGGTCATGCAGCTCGACCGACCGGCCGACGAGACGGCCCGCGCGGCGCTCCTGGACCGCGGTCTGGGCGAACGCCGGGCCGAAGGCTACGGCCGGTTGGCCCTGGACCCGCCGAGCGCCGCGGGCGAGGTGTTGGCGGAGCCGCCCGCGGCACCGTTCGAAGCTCCTGCCCTGCAGGACGCCGCTGCGGCGGTCGCCAGGACGATGCTGCAGCGCCGGCAGCAACAGCTCCTGGAGGCCGCCGTCACGAGGCGCGCCCACGACATCGTCCGAGCTGCCACCACCCGGCCCGGGCCGCTCAGCAAGACCCAGTTGCACCGGCTGCGCGACGAGTTGCAGAGCTGGCTGGCGGACCCGGCCGGCGCCCCCGCCCGGCTCGAGGCATACCAGGACTCGGTCCGAGAACGGACCAGCGTGGCGCGCCCGTTCCAGCGGGCGCGGATCGTTGGGCACAAGCCGCTGGACTGGATCGCGGGCCTCTTCGATCCGGCGGCGTTGTGGGGGCAGCTTGGGGGTGAGACAGCCTATCGCCTGGCGCTCGGCGGCGTGGTCGTGGCGCCTGACGAGCCCCTCGCCCAACGCACCGCGCTGGCGCTGGTCGACCGAGTGGTGCAACTGCTGGCCAAGACGAAGGGAGAGTCCTGATGGACGGTCCCCGCTGGGCCGCGGCCGCGGCCCGAGGCATCGCGCGGCGCGTCGTGATCGAGCTCGATCTGCGCTGCGTCACCCCCCTGCACCTGGGCAACGGCGACGCCGACCCATACGTCGACTTGCCCCTGCTACGCGATCCGCTCGAGGGAGTGCCGCTCTTGCAGGGCACCACGCTGGCCGGTGCGCTGCGGCAGTACCTCACCGCCCGCCTGCAAGGCTACGCGTCACGCGGGCCGCAGCCGCCCGATCCACCGGCGGTCAGCGAGTTGTTCGGCGGCGCGAAGGGCGACCCGGAGGGCGACCAGAGCTGCCTGATCCTCGACGATGCCCGGGCGGCGCCGACCTGCTCCGAGCAGCGCCCCGGCGTCCGCCTGGAAGCCGCGACGCGGACCGCCGCGGACCAGGCGTTGTACAACCTGGACCTGTGGCCCGCCGGCACCACCTTCGGTCTGCGCTGCGAGCTGCTGGTGCCCGACGGTAGCGCCGAACGGGATCTCAGCAGTGCCCTGGTCGGGGCGTTGGCCGGGCTCAGCGACGGCTCGATCCGGCTCGGGCTGCGGAAGAGCCGCGGCTTCGGGCAGGTGGTCGCCACGAACCCGCGGTGCCGTACCTTCGACCTCCGCCGCGCGGACGGCCTGGCGGCCTGGCTGCGCCACGGTGGCGAGCCGCTGACGGACGCCGATCGTGTGGACGACCTGGCGGCCGCCCTCGAGACCGGGCCGCCGCCCGACCAGCGCGCCCGGTTCGTCCTGGACGCGCGATTCGCCGTCGCCGGTTCGCTGTTGATCCGCAGCGCCAGCGGCGGCACCGGGGCCCCTGACCTGGTGCAGCTCCAGAGTGGCGGCCAGCCGGTGCTGTCGGGTACCAGCCTGGCCGGCGCCCTGCGGGGCCGCGCGCAACGCATCGCCAACACCCTCTACGCCGACCGCCAACGAGCCGCGGAGCAGGTCGAGGCGATGTTCGGACCGCAGCTCAGCTCAAAGCGCGACGAGGACGCCTGGCAGAGCCGCGTGGTCGTTGACGAACGGCTGATCGCCGGTGGCTGCACGGACCGCGTGCAGCATCGCGTCAGCCTGGACCGGTTCACCGGCGGCTCGCTCGAGGCGCACCTGTTCAACGAACAGCCGGTCTTCGCCAACGCCGCCGCGCCCGCCCAGGTGCAGGTGCATCTGGAGCTGCGTAACCCGCGGCCAGCGGAGATCGGTCTGCTGTTGCAGGTGTTGAAGGACCTCTGGACCGGCGATCTGCCCCTCGGCGGCGAGGTCGGAGTCGGTCGGGGCCGCCTGCAGGGCAGCGCGGCCGGTCTGGAACTGCATCCTGGCCCAACCCGTCACGCCGAGCTGCGGGCGACCGGCGCGGGCGAGCTGACGGTGGCCGGTGACCGGACCTGGCTGGAGGACGCTGCCGCGGCCCTGCTGGTCGAGGCGGGCAAGGAGACGGCCGATGTCGCGCACCCTTGAGGCTCGCCCCGCCGCACTGCGGCCGCAGCCGGTTGACCCGACCCTGCCGCTGCCAGCGTGGCTGGCCGCCCGGGCGAGCAACCAGGTGCGCTGGCTGCTGGTCCACGGTGAGGACGGCGTCACCTGGGGTCGGCTGGACGGGGCGAGCCTGCTGACCGGCGACCAGGTCGACCCGACCGTGCCGCCGCTGACCTGGGAGACGCTCCTGACCGCGCGGCTGTTCGGCCCCGGCGCCGAGTTGCTGGTCTGGCGTCACGACGACGGCTGGCGGGGCCGCTGGATTGAGGATCAGGTGGCTGACCCGACCTGGACCGAGGCGCTCGACGAGGCGCAGATCCTGTGGGGCGACACCGCCCAGGCGCGCGACGCCGGCTTCACGCGTCTTACCGACGGCGCCCAAGGGCTGGCCCACACCGTACCCTTGCCGGTCCGCGAACGCGGCCAGCAAGTGCGGCCGGTGCGGCTGACGGTGCGGCACTACGTGGCACCCGACGAGCAACACGCCGGCCGGATCGTCGCCAGCCGGCTCGTCGACCTGACGGAGGTGCAGGATGGCTGAGGGCCTTTGGTCGGACCGGCCGATCGAGCCTGGCGAGCGCCGCCGGGCCACGGCGCCGTACAACTTCGTGCCACTCCCCGCCCAGGTCGTCGCGGCGGCCAGCACCCGCACCTGCGGCGAGGCTGAACAAGCTGCCTTGGCGGGCCATGACGACTACCAGCCGGCCCGCCACAGTGGCTGGTTCGAGGTCGACCTGGAGACGCTGACGCCGCTCTACATTCGCGGCACCTATCGGCGCGGGGACTTCGAGACGCTGGACAGCAACCCGCAGGCGCATTGCGACCAGGTGGCGCTCCAGAACGACCCGGTGCGCGGTGCGCTCCGCAACCAGCCCGACTTCTTCCACCGCGGCGACCCAAGCCAGCCCGTGATTCCCGGCAGCAGCCTGCGGGGCATGTTGCGCCAGATCGTCGAGATCGCCGGGCATGGCCGACTCGACCGGGTGAGCGCGAAGCGGATGTTCTACCGTGCCCTGGACGAGTCACCGGTCGGCGAGGATTTCCTGGCGAAGTTCGTCACCAACGGCACTCGCCACGGTGATCCGTCGGCCAGAATCGAGTCTCGCGCCGGCATCCTCTGCCGGCACGGAGACGGCTGGCGCGTGGAGTTGTGCGGGCTGCTCCGTGTGGAGAAGGCAGCTCTCGCCGCGTACTGGGAACTCCTAGACGCCACCAATCTCTACACCAACACCGGGCCGGCAGGTATCCCGCAGGCCGCCTACCAGCACAAGATGGTCGGCTTGACCGGGGTCGCTGCCAGCCGGTGGCACATGCACCCCGCGAATGGGCGGCATCCCGACATCTGGCTGCGGTACGCGAAAGCGGAGGGCGTTGTCGAGCCGGTCGACCCGGCCGCCGAGACCACCGGGCTGGTCGTATTGACTGGTCCGATGCAGCAGCGCGGCCAGCTCATCAACCACCTGGCGTTCGTCTTCGAGGTCTTTGAGGAGAAGGAGTACCTCGAGCTGGAGCCGATCCAGCCCGCTGAAGGCGAAGCGCCCATCACGTTGGTGGACCTCCTCAACGACAAGGACCAGGTCACCCAGTGGCAGGGCAGGGCATTCGGCGCCGGCGGTCGGCTAGGTGACGGCCAGCCAGTCTTCTTCCTCAGCCGCTGCGGACCAGACGGTGTTGAGCGTGTCTGGGCGTTTGGCCGCGCGCAGCTCTTCCGACTGCCCTACGAGCACGCGCCGGTGGACCTGGTGCCGCCCCAGTTGCGGGAGCCGGCGGTGGTCGACTACGCCGACGCGCTGTTCGGCCTGACCCCACGCGGCCCGGCCGGCGGCCGCAAGCTGCGGGGCTGCGCCGGGCGAGTCCAGGTCACCGACGCCGAGCTGGCGCCCGACCAGGGCGACCCGTACGTCGCCGCGGACCTGCAGCAGGCGTTCATCCCCGGCGTCTTGGGCGGCCCGAAGCCCTCGTCGTTCCAGCACTACCTGCACCAGCAGTCGGACCGCAAGGACGCCCTGCGGCACTATGATCGGGGACTCGCGGAGACCACGCTGCGGGGCCACAAGCTCTACTGGCACCGCCCGCCCGAGCAAGGAACTGACGACGCCACTGCCCACGATCACGCCTCGCAGTACACCGCGATGCAGCGCGTGCGCGACCGGGTCCACTTCCGGTTCCGGGTCTACTTCGACAACCTCTCCGACGCGGAGCTCGGCGCGCTCGCTTGGGCCTTGCAGCCGGTCGGGCTGGAGGGACTGCAGTACTGCCACAAGCTTGGCATGGGCAAGCCCCGCGGCCTCGGCTCGGTGCGGCTGACCGCCACGCTGCACCGCGTGGACCGCCGTCAACGCTACGGCGGGCTATTCGACCACAATGGCTGGCAGCAGGGCACGCTCCCGCCCGAGCAGCTCAGCGGCAGTCCTGCGGACGAGCAGCGCCTGCTTGACCTGACCGCGCCGTTTGAGCAGCACATCCTCGGCGAGCTGGGGTACGGCGATACGCTGGAGAACCTCTACGAGCTGCCACGGATCGCGGCCTTGTTGGCGCTGCTGGACTACGACAGGCGGCCGGCGCAGGACACCACGGCGTCCCAGGCGCTAGGGAGCTTCCGCGATCGCCGCGTCCTCCCCTGGCCGCTTGATGCCGTCTTCGGCCAGACTGCGGCGGACCACAACCCTGACGTGCTGCCGTCCGCCGCGGGAGTCCAGGCCGGACCGCCGCCCGAGGTACCGCCACCGGCCGCTCCGCCGGACAGGCCAGCCAGCCCGGCCGGAGCTTCGGCGACCGACCCGCCGCCGCGCAGCACTCCCCGGCCGCCGGTCCCGCCGCCGGTGCCAGCGGCGCCCGAACCACCGGGCCGGCCGGCCCTGCAATGCGGCCGGCAAACGGCCGAGGTGGTGCGGGTTAAAGGGCGGACCGTGACGGTCCGCGTGGCCGGTCAGCGGGTGGACTGCCAGGCCGGCTACGGCGCCGAGTACCAGGTCGGCGCGGTGGTTGAAGTCAAGATCGGCCGGGTCCGCGACGACAAGCCAGACCGGGTCGACCTGGTCTGACTTGCCGCGGCGGTCGACTGCTCAGGCCGCCCCGAGCAACAGCAGCGCGCCAAGCACGCCGGCCAGCCCGACCGCGGCCAGCAGCCAGCGGCCCCAGCGGCGGGGGCGCGGCGGCCGCCGCGTGGCGACCTGCCGGGAGCCGCGCTGGGCCGGTCGCTGGCGGATCCGGATCACCGCGTCAGCGGCCGCCCGGTGCAGCTCGGCAGCAGCGCCGCTGGCCGCGTCGAGGGCGTTGTCGAGCAACTGCCGGGTGGCCGCATCGGGCCGCCAGAGCGGCTCGCGCCAGCGCTCCCGGGCCGCGGCCAGACGTGCCTCAAGGCCCGCCAGAGGGGCGTTGCGGCGACGGACGAGGTCGGCCAGGGCCTCCTCCGCGGTGGCCACCGCCGCCAGCTCGCAGCGCACCGTGGCGACCGCGGCCAGGGCCTCCTGCACGTCCGGCCGGGCCAGCCAGGCCGCCTGCTCCGCGCTGGCGCGCCGCCGGCCCAAGGCCGCCGCGAGGGCCTCATCCTCCTCGTTGAGGGTGGTCCAGACCACCACCAACGCGTTGCTGCCGACCATCAGCGAACCGAGCAGCGCAAACACCAGCCACGGCAGCGGCTGTTCGCCATCACCAGCGGTGAGGGTGGCGAGCTGCTGACTCGCCGCCAGCCAGCGCGCCTGCGCGGCGTGCAGCCCAAACGCCTCGAAGGCGATGTTGGCCAGCAGCGGCCAGGCGGCGAAGGCCACCACGGTCGCCCAGAGGACCCACGTCGCCGGGCGCCAGGGCTGCGGGTCCACCGGATCGACGTGGCTGCGATAGACCCGTCGCGTCGCCTCGGCCAGACCGCCGCCGAGCACCAGGTAGATCGCCCCACCAAGCAGCCACGCCACGGCCAGACTCGGCCAGCAGGTCGCCAGATCACTGAGGTCGCTGGGTAGCAGACCCGCGAAGTGGCCGACCGCGAAGCCCAGCACCGCGCCGCTGACAGCCGTCGAAAGCGGCTTCAGCCAGTTGCGCCGCCGCTCGGGATGGGGCACCAGCGCCAGCTCGGCGATCTCCGGAGCGGGCTGCCGCAACCGCTCGCCATCGGGCTGCTGCGGATCGTAGGAGCGACCAACGGCGCTGCAGCGCGCCGCCGCCAGGCGCTGCGCTGCGGCGAGCTGCGCGGTCGCCGCGGCGACCGCCGCGCGGGCCACGTCCTCGCTCTCGACGGTCGCCTCACGGGCCGCCTCGGCCAGCTCGGCCGCCGCGCGCAACTCGCCGATCTCGCGCGCCAGCAGGTCGTTCTCGCTGGCGATCCAGCGGTTCTGCTGGGCCAGCTCGGCCTCGACCTGCGCCACGAACGTCTCGTAGTCGCGCGACGCCTTCACCGCGGAGTCCCAGCGCTGCCAGTCGAGCAGCGCCGCGGTGGCCGGCTGCTGGGCAGCGACCTCGGCGAGCAGCCGGTCGAAGCTCTCCTCGCCCTCCGGGGTCCCCAGGGCGGGCTGCGGCCAGCAGATCAGGCGCTGCAGGTAGTCCTGCGGCCGCCACGGATTGCGGGGCTCCGGCGCGAAGCGCGCCGGCTGCACCTGCGGCTCCGCCACCGTACAACCCAGCCGATCGTGTGCCATCGTCCAACCCTCCTCACCCGGCATCCGACCCTCGGTCAACCCATCGCGCAGCTCGTCCATCACAACCCCTCCCGCACGCGACGCGCAAACTCCACCGCCTTGGACCGCGCATCCACCGCGTCGGCGCTGCTGACCAGCAGCCGCGCCCCCAGCGGCGCAAAGGTCCGTTCGGTGGCGACCCGCAGCCGTGGCTGCAGGCCCACCAGCCAAGCCGCGCGCAGCCGTGGTTCCGCCGCCAGCCCGGCCACGGCGCGCCGCAGCGCCGCCGGATCGGCGGACTCGCCGTCGGTCAGCAGCACCACCCCAAAGGCTTGCTCCGACGCAGTCGCCCAGCTCGCGGTCAGCGCTGCCAACGCTCGCGCCGGGTGCGTGCCGCGACCAGCCGCGGTCTGCCGCCCGTACTGCCGCAGCACGGGCACCAGGTCGGTGGTCTGCTGCGGGCGATTGCCGTAGACGATGCTGACCTCCTGGGCAAACTGCCAGACGACCACCTGTGGCCGTCGCGACTGGAGCCGCTGCACCGCCTGCAGCACGACGGCCAGCGGCGAGTCGGCGCCGTCGCGAGTGGCTTGAGTGCTGGCCGAGACATCCAGCAGCAGGTCCAACCGCGGGCTCTGGCGCGGGCCGCAGCCAGGGCAGAGCAATGCGATCAACGCCAGCAAGGGAAGAACGGCCCAGCCGTGACCGAACGGCCAACGGTCGGCGCAGCTCCCTGACGCAACCCGGACTTCCATCACCCACTCCCTTCCAGCACGCCCTGCCGCGAGTCGGCCCCCGATTGGGCAGACTTCGGCTGCGGGTCGTCTTGTCGGCCGCGGCTCAACCGCGGACTGGTCGTGTGTGGGGAGGGCCGCTGGGCCCTCAAGTCCGGGCGCCCCAGTGGGTCGCCAGGGAAACAGAACGACGCCGACCGCGACCGAGTTCCCGGCCGCCCGATGTTCCCGCTGATCCACCACGACCTGGCCCATGGCTGACCTCGACGCCATGGTAGGGTGTGCCAGGTGCTCCGCGCCTCAAGGTTGCGCAGACCGCCGCAAGCTTGCCGCGGGCGACAGGTCCGGGCCAGGCCGCGGGGGGCAGCTCTGGCAGTGGACCGGTCCGCCGCCGAGGTCGCCGACGACCTGGTCCCCCAAGTCGCGGCGGTGCTGCAGCTCGGCTTACAGCGCGGTCGGCGGCCGGCAGCCGGGCCGTGTTTCACGTGAAACAGCGCCGCCGCCAGTCCTGGCCGAGGTGCTGCCGAGGGTGTTTCACGTGAAACAGCGCGGGGTTGGGGCCTTGCACCACACTAACTGCGGGAGCTACGCATGGCGACCTGGACTGGGCTGTCGCTGCTGCTGGCCGTGGCCGCCGAGACGCCACGGCCCTGGATCGAGGTCCGCGGCATCTACGGCGGCGTGCCGCGCGAGTGGCTGGCTGACGGCGGGAGGTTGGCCGACCGGGGCGTCAACGCCGTCTGGATCGGCGCCGGCGGGATCAACGACGAGGCGATCGCCACCCTGCGGGCCCAGGGCTGCTGGGTCTTCGCCGAGTTCAACACCCTCCACGAGGCGGGCTACCTCAAGGAGCACCCCGACGCCGCGCCGGTGGGGGTTGATGGTCAGCCCGCATCGCCGCCACACGATTGGCAGGGCGTGGCGCCGACCCACGCAGGTTACCGGCGGTACCGCATGGAGGCCTTCCGGGCGCTGCTGCGACGCTACCCGGTCGACGGCGTCTGGCTCGACTATCACCACAGCCAGGCCAGTTGGGAGCGCGACGTGCCGGCCCTGCCCGACACCGGCTTCGAGCCCTACACGCTGGCCAAGTTTCAGGCCGACACGGGCCTGGCCCTGCCCGCTGGGCCGGTTGCCGAGGTGGCCCGGCTGTTGCTGACGACGCACCGCGAGCGCTGGACGCAGTGGCGCTGTGACCAGCTTACTGACTGGGTCCGCGAGTTCCGCGCAATCCTCGACGCGGAGCGGCCGGGGGCCCTGCTGGGCACCTTCCACTGCCCCTGGACCGACCGCGACTACGACGGCGCGCTCCGGGAGAAGCTCCACATCGACCTGCGCGCGCAGGCCCCGTACCTCGACGTGCTGAGCCCGATGCCCTACCACGCCCGCTTCGGACACGCCGGCGACCCGGCCTGGATCGCGCGCCAGACAGCCTGGCTCGGCGAGCACCTGGGCCTCCGCGGCGCGGCTGACGAACGCCTGCAGATCTGGCCGATTGTGCAACTGGCCGATTGGGGTGAGCCGGTTGCCGCCGCGCAGGTCCCAGCGGTGGTCGAGGCGGCGACGCGGCCGCCAGCCCGCGGGGTGCTGATCTTCCACTGGTCCGGCCTCGCCAGCGCGCCAGCCAAAGGGGAGGCGCTGGCGTCCGCCTACCGCCAGCTCCGGGCGGGCCAGCCCTGAACGTCAACGTTTGGCCGCGGCGGCGAGGTAGCAGGCCGGCAGGGAGTGCGCTCATGTGGTACCGCTGGGCCGTGATCTGCGGCTGTTGCTGGTTTTTGCCGAGCCGCGCCATGCCGACGCTCGAAGCAAGTTGGGAGCCGGCTGCTACGGCCGCCTGCGGCGACCTGGCCCCAGGGCAGTTGCTGCTGACCAACCGTGGCGACCGCGCACTGCTGGTGCAGAGCGTCGCGAGCCCCGACGATCCGGGCGCCGGGCTGGTCGAGTTGACTCGCTCGTTCTACGGGGCGCTCCAGGTCGACGGCGACCGCTGGCTCTATCGAGCGCACGTCCGCAATACCGCCGGGCCGTTCAGCCTGGGGCTGGTGCTGCCGCGGGAGACCCTGCGGCTCGCCTGGGACCTGCGCCTGGTGACGCCGCTGGTGCGACTTGGCCTGACGGTCCAACAGGCTGCCCAGCCCTACGACGGCAGCGCCGCCTCCCTGGCGCCGTTCCGCGTGATGGTGGGCACTGGTCCCAGCAAGGCGGGGCCGCTGGAGTTCGAGCCGTTCTCCGCCGACCGCTGGGCGCCGGTGGCCACGCGAACCGCCCGGGTGACCGACGACGTCGACGCGGAGACCCGCTGGACGGTGGTCGTCGGCAACGCGCCGGACGAACCGCTGGCAGTCAGCCTGCCGGTGGTCGTGCCGCCTGGCTTCGATCTGGCCGCCGCGACTGCCCGTGCCGCGGAGTTGGCGCCGGGTCCAGCCGACCGCCGCGGGCTGGCCTGGTGTAGCAAGCTGCGCGCCTGGGTGGTCAGCGAGCCAACACGGACCTGGCTGCTGCGCAGCCCCGCCCAGGGCGAGGCCGGCCCGCTGATCGCCGCGGTCGACCCGGAAGTGCTGACCGCGCTGGACCGCACCGGCCGGGTCGTCTTCCGCCTCGGCCAGCCCCGCCGGCACGGCGGCGCGGAGCAGGACGGCGGCTGGAAGCTGGCCGGACGCTGGCCCGTGACGCGACGCGAGGTGGTCGAGGAAGTGATCGACCCTGAAGCGGCCAGCGCGCACTGGGACCAGTTGGTGACGGTGGAGGCAGCCGACTTCGAGGACTTCGTCCGCGCGATGCAGCCCCACCAGACCCGCCTCCGCCACTTCCGGCAGCCGATCGGCAGCGGCTACTTCGCGCTGGAGCGGGGCTGAGGGCACCGGGCTGCCGCTGCTGCGCTGGCCCGGAGAAGCGGCGCCTCCCCTCACGCGCCACCGCGGCGGGCTGGCCGGCGGCTGTTTCACGTGAAACACCCGCCCCCTGTTTCACGTGAAACACCCGGCCGCTGTTGCCCGTGAAACACCCGCCCCCTGTTTCACGTGAAACAGCGCACCCCAACGGCCGGCGCGCCCGGC
>JADZEX010000046.1 GCA_020850355.1 Fimbriimonadaceae bacterium
GCGCCGGGCCGGCGATCACGCGCGCCAGCAGCCGTTCGAGCCGGACGGGCAGGCCACGGCCTTCGCGGCCGACGCCCGCCGGCTGCTGCAGAACCCGGCGCTCCTCCCCGGTGGCCTCCTGCCAGATCCGGGCGGTAACCGGGTGCTCCTGGTTGACGATCCGCCTGGCCAGCCTCGACGGGTCGACGATCGCGCCGGGCTCCAGGCCAGGCACGCCAGCCAGCACCGCCTGCGCCCGGGCGAGATACGGGTCCTCGCCCGCCGCCGCCAGGCTCACGCCAAGAGCGGCCAACAGGGCCCAGGGCCAGGGGCAACGCGGTGCTCTCATTTGACTCTCCCGGCGGCACCCAGCGTCAACGCGCCGGGGCCAAGACGAGGCCGCGACCACCAGCCCAGCCAGCGGCGATGACGAAGCTGCCGTAGCCGAAGTCGTTGCTGTATCGTTCAAGTAGCGTCTCCTTGGCCAAGTGCGCGCAATCCCCGACCGTCTTCGCGATGCCATCGCCGTTGTGACCAGTTGCGTTGGCCCAGAACACCTCGGCCCAGACCTCCCGGATACGCTCGGTTGTGAGTGTGTTGTCTTGGCGTCGGGCCCTTCCCGCAGCGATGCCATCAACGAAGCCGAGGGCTGCACCGGCCCCGCAGAACGTCGTCGCGTGCGCGAGCGAGGTCGTCTCGCAGGCCTGTCCTTCCGGTGCCGACGAATGGCAACTGATCCACGCAACGAACAGGAGCCCCGAGAGGTCGGCGGCCGGCGTCGAGCCGCTCGCACCGGTCTCCACCAGCGTTACCCAGCGAGACGGCGGCCAAAGCAGCGGCTGGTCTGCAATCGCTTGCCAACCGGAGTATCTCGCGCTTTCACCAACGGTCACCTCCCGGAACGCGGTCCTCGGCCCAGCCGCATCTCCGTGGCCTTGGATGCACAGCACTCTGAGACAACGCTCCTTGCACTCGGCGCGTTCGAGGACCTCGAAGGGCGAGGGATCATGCTGGATCTCGCTCAGGTAGAACGTGCCGTCGGCCAGCCCAGACAAGTTGTCATCCGCAATGGCCGCTCCCGCGATGCGGCCGGCATTGGTCTCAAGCTCCGCGTCGACGGTGTCGGAGGTATAGGCGGTACAGATCGCCTCCGGCACCACCGCCCCCGCCACGGCGGCCGGGATCTCGCGGTTGGCATGTTCGCGGTACTGCCCGGGTGGCCCGTCGGCACCGTGGCTGTCCTGGCCGTGCAGCACTACCTGGTAGTTCCCGCCGCGGGTGAGGTTCACCACCAGCCCGTCGATCAGGGAGACGCCCACCTGGCCGACCGACCCGGTCTCGGCAAGCTGGGCCAGGTCCGGGTCGAACAGCGTCGCCAGGAGCTGGCTGGCCGGACGCTCGCCGGTCAGGTAGTACTGGAACTTGGCGGTCGTCACCCCTGCCTGGCGCTCGAACCAGAGCTGCAGCCCCGGCCCGCCGGCCTCCGGATTGAGGTCGGCGACCCGCAGCCGGGCCGGGTCCACCACCTGCTGCAGATCCCAAGTCTCCACTTCCTCGACCCGTACGTCGACGGTGTAGATACCCCGCGGCAGCGGCGGATCAACCGCGCTCAGGTCGATCGCCACCGACTGCGGCGCGTTCGCCGTGCCGGTGAGGGCCGGCGCGCCGTTCAGGTAGACCGTCCAGGCATAGTGGTACGGGTTGCCGAGGGCGTCAGCGACCTGCCCTTCGTCCACGATGGTGAAGCTGAACTGCCCCGGCGCCGCCGGCGGGTTGTGGACGACGTAGGACGGCACCGCCCAGCAGGTTGAGCAACCCAGCAGGATCACCACGGTCCAACAGTGTCGCGACATGCCCCACCCCCTCAGCGGATCACCAGGTTACGGACCGAGTAGCTCCGGCTCACTGGACCGGCCACCTGGTCGGTCTCCGACCAGTAGTCATCGAAATGCACCTCGGCGGTGACGACGTAGGGGTCGTTGTAGAAGCAAGTGGTGTCCCAGTCCACCAGCGGCTCGCAGATGGCCAGGCACTCCTGCGTCTCAGGCAAACTCGCCCACCTGACCGGTTCCCAGTTCAGCGGCCGGTCCGCCAGCTCCAGGAGGTCAGCCACGAGAGGCAGGTAGGGCGGTGCGCGCTCGATACGCACCCGGCAGTAGACCGGCAGGTTGACCATCGCCTGGTAGGTCACCCGGAGCTGGATCACCTGCCGATTGCCTACCGTGCCCGCTTCCGGCAGGAGGATCTCGGCGCTGAAAGGCTGCGTCGCCCGGACCGCAGCAAAGTTGCAGGTCGCCGACGGCTGCTCGTCGCTCAACGTGCCGCAGTACTCGGCCGGGGTGACGCGGGGATAGGGTGCCGCCGGTCCGCAGGCGGTAACGCGGTACTGACCGCAGGCGACGCTGTTGAAGCGGTAGGTGAGGTCGGGCAACCACTCCGGAAAATCGCAGATCTGCTGCCACTCCTCGCCGGGACCACCCCGGGCGAATAGCCAGATCGGCGCCTGCATCCGTTGGCCGTTGAGCGGGTCAGCCACCTCACCCTGGATGTGTCCAACGCCGCACTGAGCCGCTGCCGGCGGCTGGGCCAGGACCGCCGGAAGCAACCACACCGCAGCCAGCCCCAGGGCCACGGAACTTGACCTTGATCCTGCTACCGGTCTGGCGCGCCACATGGCAACCCCCGAGCGCAACGCACTTGGTCCCCGCGTATCGCTTGAGGGGTAATGGCAGCCTGTGAGGGGTCGGTCAAGGCGTGCGATCTTGAGTTTGTATTGCGTTGCGAGATCGGCCCGATCGGCCGGCCCCTCCGCCGCGGCACGACCCCGGCCGAACCAGTCCCCAATCCTGCGCATTGCACCACCTGCCCACAGTCGTTGTGCGCTGGGTTCACCGGGCAGCGAGAACTCCTGCACGGCCCGTGCAGCGACGTGGCGGGAGTGCGGCAGGGCGGCTAGGACAGCAACCTGGCCAGTGCCTCGGCGCAGGCGGCGCCGAACTGGCGGCGGTAGTCGCGGGTTGGGAAGTCGTCGATGCTCGGCAGGCGGATGGTGCCCAGTTCGATCAGCGCCGCCGGCACGCCGTACTCGGCGTGCAGCGCGTTCTGGCTGACGCCGCTGGGGCCGTGCGGTTCGGCGCGGAACTGGCCGCTGAAGGTGGCCGCCTGCATCGCCTGATAGAATCCGGTCAGCAGCGGATGGTCGGCCAGGGCCGCCGGGGCGACGAAGATGTCGTGCTGCGTGTCGTGGATGTTGAGGTGCAGGTCGAGCGGTCGCCCGGCCGCCAGCCAGTCGCGCACGACCCGCTTGCCGGCGCAGATCTCGGGCCGCAGCCGCTGGTCGGCGGGCTGGTCGGGGTCGGTCTCGTCCCAGTGCCGGTTGGTGTCCCAGCCCAGGTGGTTGAACCGGCTGGCGCCCGAGGCCACGCCGTCGGGGTCCAGCAGCGGCTGCACCACCACACAACAGCGCCGCCGGAAGTCGGCCGCGGCGTCACTCAGCAGCCAGCTCGTGAGACCCTCGGCAAAGTAGCTGGTGTGGGTCTCCCAGGCGTGCTGCCGCGCCAGCACGAAGACCGCGTGCGGCGCCGTGACCTTGCCGATGGTCCATTGCACGATGTCGCGCCCCAGCACCGACTGGCCGATCACTTCCCGCTGCAGCTCCGGGTGGCCCAGAATGCGCTGCTCGAAGGCCGCCAGGTCGGCCGCGACGTAGGGTTCGAGGGCCGCGATCCAGAGCTGGTCGCCAATGGGCTGCAGTTGGATGTGGTAGGTCCGGGTGGCTGGATCGAACTCGCCGCTGAGCAACTTGCGCCAGGTGACGCCATCGTCGGAGACGAAGCCCTGGTCCTCGCGGACGATCCCGCCAACGGTCGGCCGCCCGTTGTAGACGCTGCCGAGGTCGGTCAACTGGACACTGAAGGGCCGCCCGCCCAAGTCGTCGAAGCGGGCGTAGTACCAGGTCGCCTGGGTATTGCGCCGCTCCTGGTCCCAATCGCGGTGGATCCGGGCGACCACGCGGTCGGCGGTGACCTCCACAATCTCCCCCAACGCCCCACCGTCGAACGCCGTACTGATGCCGATCGCCATGCGCCGTCCTCGCTGCAGAGCGGTTCGCGGGCGTCGCGGTGGCTCCTGCCCAACCCCCGATCCCCAAACAGCCAACGCCGCGAGGCCGAGCCGCCGCGGCGTTGGACAAACTGTGTCGGGTGCCGGCCTAGTGGCCCTCGCCCGCTTGCTGCGACCGCTGCAGATAGGCGATCACCGCGATCACCACCAGGCCGAACAGGATGTAGAGGAACGCCGCGGTCCCCCCGGAGAACTTCTCAACCACCATCCCGTTTTGCATGTCGGACTCCTGACGGCAGAGAGTCTGACGAGCCGGCGGCCTGGCGTCAATGGACCTGCCGCTGGTCGCGCCACCGCCCGGGCCCGGCGGTCAACCAGTGGCAGCATGGTTGCAGAAAGCCAGGGCAGGAGTCCCTGCCAGCGATGTCCGCCGAAGAAGCGTCCGAGCTGCTGCGCGCTCTGGCCGATCCCATCCGGCTCCGGCTGCTGAGCCTGCTGCGGTCGCACGGCACCCTCTGCGTGTGCGAACTGGAGGCCGTCACCGGCGAAGCCCAGTACACCGTCTCCCGCCACCTCGGCCTGTTACGCCGCGCGGGTCTGGTGGCCGGTCGGCGCAGCGGCGCGCGGATCGACTACAGCCTCCGCGGCGACCTTTCAGCGGGCGTGCTGGCCACCTTGGAGGCCGCCGTCGGCCTGCTGGCCGACGACCCGCACCACCACCGCGAACAGGCCGCCGCCGCCGCCCTGCGCCAGGGCTGTTGCCGGCCGGCCGCCTGAGAGACGACCCCCCAATGCCGCCCAACGCCACCATCACTGTCGAACATGTATGCAGTCATGCACATACTTACGACACCACCTCGCGCGACCTCGCGGCGCGGGCGACGCTGGGCGCGCTGCTGGCCCTTGGGGCCTGGCTCCTGCTGTACCGCAACTTGCCGCGACTGGCGCGCTGGGGCAGCGTCGAGGTGCTCGGATGCGATCCGCGGACTCAGCTCGGCACGGCCGTCGAGTTTCTGGCCTACGAGGTGCCGAAGGTCCTGCTGCTACTGGGGCTGGTGGTCTTTGTGGTAGGCGTGATCCGCTCGTACTGCAGCCCACACCGGACGCGCGAGCTGCTGGTTGGGCGCCGCGAGGCGGTGGGCAACGTCCTCGCCGCCGGTCTGGGTGTGGTTACCCCATTCTGCTCCTGCTCGGCGGTGCCGCTGTTCCTGGGCTTCGTCGAGGCGGGGGTGCCGCTGGGGGTGACCTTCTCCTTTCTGATCAGCGCGCCGATGGTCAACGAAGTGGCGTTGGTGCTGTTGCTGGGGCTGTTCGGCTGGCGGGTGGCGCTGCTGTACCTGAGCACCGGTCTGCTGCTGGCGATGCTGGCGGGCTGGGTGATCGGCCGCCTGCGCCTGGAACACTGGGTGGAGCCGTGGGTCTACGCCGTGCAGCTCGGCGAGGCGGCGGCCGACCAGCGGTGGTCCTGGCCGCAACGCCTCGCCGCCGGGCGCGCCGCGGTGCGCGAGATCGTCGGACGGGTCTGGCCGTACGTGCTGGCGGGCATTGCCGTCGGGGCCGGGATTCACGGCTATGTGCCGGACGGCGTCCTGGCGGCGGTGATGGGCCGTGAGGCCTGGTGGTCAGTGCCCTTGGCAGTGCTGCTGGGGGTCCCGATGTACTCCAACGCGGCGGGCATCATCCCGATCGTGGAGGCGCTGCTGGGCAAAGGCGCGGCCCTGGGCACGGTGCTGGCGTTCATGATGGCAGTGATCGCGCTCTCGCTGCCGGAGGCCATCATCCTGCGCAAGGTGCTCCAACCGAAGCTGATCGCGACCTTCTTCGGGGTCGTCGCCAGCGGCATTCTGCTGGTTGGTTGGCTGTTCAACCTGCTGTTCTGAACCAAGGGAGTCGAACGATGACGGTGCAGATTCTGGGGACTGGTTGCGCGAAGTGCCAGAAGCTCTACAACGCCGCGGCGCAGGCCGTGGCCGCAAGCGGGGTGACGGCCGAGATTGAGAAGATTGAGGATCTCCAGCAGATCGTCGCGATGGGCGTGATGCTGACCCCGGCGCTGGCGATTGACGGCCAGGTCAAGAGCAGCGGCAAGTTGCTGACGCCCGCCGAGATTGGCGATCTGCTGCGCGGCTGAGGCCCGGCTGGGAGCGTGTGATGCGCAAGACTCTGGTGGTGGCACTGTTGGTCGCCGCCTGGGCCGTCACGCTGGCACTCCGGCCTGGTGCGCAGCGTCCGGCCCCGGCGGCCGATGGCACGCCCGCCGAGCAGGCCCTCCGCGCGGCTCGGGCCGCGGGGCAACCGGTGGTACTGAGCTTTCGGTCGGCGAGTTGCATCCCCTGTCAGGCGATGGTGGACGTGGCGGCGGAGCTGCGCCAGCGGTACATCGGCCGGGCGGCCATCATCGATGTCTCGTTGGACCCCGACACTCCCGACGCGGCACTGGTGGCGCAATGGGGCATCCACGCCAAGCCGACGACGGTGGTGCTGGGCCCAGACGGCAAGCTGTCGCAGGCGCGGATCGGCGTCTGGCCGACGGCCGAACTGGTGGCGCGGCTCGACGCCATGCTGCGCCGCTGATGCCCGCACGACTGGCAGCCGAGCTGCAGACCAGCCTCACGGCAGGTGGCGGGTGGCC
>JADZEX010000047.1 GCA_020850355.1 Fimbriimonadaceae bacterium
CCGCCCACCAAATGGTCCTGACCCCTTAAAAAAGGGGTCAGGACCCAATACCGCACCCCTGGGCTCGGTGGCGATGCTCGGACGTCGTCCTGCAGCGGCGATCTTGGCGGTAGCCGGCGCGCGAACGCGACTATCGATGAGCCGTCCCACATGCCACCGAAATCGGGTCTGACCCCTTTTCTGAAAAAGGGGTCAGACCCGTTTGTTGCGTTGCGGGGGAGCAGGGCGGATGGTATACTGGAGGTGGGTTGGCGACGGCTGGAGGTGGTGGTGAATCAGCGGCGACCGATGGTGTTTTGGCTGTTTGCGGTCGCCTTTCTGGTGGGCGGGGCGTGGTTTGTGCAGGAGCGCAACCAGAGCCGCGCCGAGCTGGCGCGGGACTATTCGGAGTTTCTGGGGGACCTGCGGCAGGGCAAGGTGCAGCGGGTGATCGTGCGGGACCAGGGCTTCGTGCAGTACCAGACCGGCGGCCAGGAGGACCGGCTCCTGCGGACCACCGGCCCGACCAACATCGAGCAGTTGAACCGCGACATCGCGGAGCACAACAAGGCCCCGGTCGGGCAGCTCAAGCTCAACTACCGGCCTCGCTCGGCCGGTGCCGAGCTGGCCAGGCAGGCTGCCGGGGCGTTGCCGATCGTGGCGATCCTGGTGGTGCTGTACGTGGTCTTCATGCGCCACGTCAGTGCCGGCAACAACCAGGCGATGGCCTTCAGTCGCTCGCGCGCCAAGCGGCTCGGGGACCACCTGCCGCGCAAGACCTTCGACGATGTGGCCGGGGTCGGCGAAGCGAAGGACGAGCTGCTCGAGATCGTCGACTTCCTGCGGCACGGCGAACGCTACCGCCGCCTCGGGGCCGAGATCCCGAAGGGCGTGCTGTTGATGGGCCCGCCGGGCTGCGGCAAGACCTTGCTGGCGCGCGCCGTGGCTGGTGAGGCCGAGGTCCCGTTCTTCCATATCTCCGGTTCCGACTTCGTCGAGATGTTCGTCGGCGTCGGCGCCTCGCGGGTTCGCGATCTGTTCGAGCAGGCCAAGGCGCATCGCCCGTGCATCGTGTTCATCGACGAGCTGGATGCCGTCGGCCGCCACCGCGGCGCCGGGCTGGGCGGCGGGCATGACGAGCGCGAGCAGACCGTCAACCAGTTGCTGGTCGAGATGGACGGTTTCGAGCCGAACAACGGGATCATCGTGATGGCGGCGACCAACCGGCCCGACATCCTCGACCCCGCGCTGTTGCGGCCGGGCCGGTTCGACCGTCGCGTGGTGGTCGACACCCCGGACGTGCGCGGCCGGCAGGACATTTTGCAGCTCTACATCAAGGCCAAGCCGGTCGAGCCGGACATCGATCCCGTGGTCCTGGCGCGGCAGACGCCGGGCCTGACGGGGGCCGATCTGTTCAGCGTCTGCAACGAGGCAGGGATCCTGGCGGCGCGGCTCGAGAAGACCAAGATTGGCATGGAGGAGTTCGAGGAGGCCATCGAGCGGGTAGTCAGCGGCCGGCAACGCAAGAGCCGGGTGCTGCTGCCGGGCGAGCGCCGGACGGTGGCCTACCACGAAGCTGGCCACGCCGTGATTGGTCACTTCCACCCGCGCTGCGAGCCGGTCCACAAGATCAGCATTCTGCCGCGCGGGATGGCCCTCGGCTATGTCATGTCGCTGCCCGAAGAGGAGCGCCACAACCGCACGCTGGCCGAACTGAAGGCGATGATGACCCAGTTGCTCGGCGGCCGGCTGGCCGAGGAGCTGGTCTTCGGGCAGGACGAGATCACCACCGGGGCGCAGAACGACTTGCAGCGGGTCACCGAACTGGCGCGGGCGATGGTCTGCGAGTTTGGCATGTCGCGCGAGCTGGGGCCGCGGACGCTCGGCAAGCGGCACGGGCCGGTCTTCCTGGGGCGCGAGGTGGTGGAGGACCGCGACTACAGCGAGGAGCTGGCGCACGCCATCGACATCGAGATCCGCCGGCTGGTCGACGAGGCGCACGAAGCGGCCGGGACGATGCTGCGGCAGCAGCGCGCCGGGATGGACCGCCTGGTGGAGGTGCTCCTGGAGCGTGAGACGATCGGCGGCAGCGAGCTGACGACGGTTCTGGGCGAGGCCCCGCCGAAGGTCGGTGCGGCGCGCGACCTGGCCCCCGCGGCGCTGGCCGCCGAGGCGGAGGAGGCGCGGTGACCCGCTCACCGCTGCTGGCGACGGCCGCGCTGTTGTTGCGGCAGGGCTCGCTGGAGCAGGCCGCCGCGGTGCTGCAGGAGGCCCTCGCGAGCGGCGCCGACCCGGCCGCGACGCAGCAGTTGCTGGGGGAGCTGTACCTCGAACAGCAACAGCCCGAGCTGGCCCGCCACGCCGCCCTGCAGGCCCTCGCCGCCGAGCCCGGCCACCCCGCCGCGGCGCGTTGTCTGGCGCTGGCCCACGACCAGCTTGGGCAGCGGCAGGAAGCCCTGAGCACGCTGCTCGGTGTGATCGACCGCGACCCGGCCGCCACCGTCTGTTACCTCGATGCGGCCCGCCTGCTGCGCGAACTGGGGCAGGTCGAACAAGCCGTGGCGCTGCTACAGCGGGGCCGCCAGGCCGTGCCGACCGCGGCCTGGGAGCTCGACCAGGCGGTGCTGGAGTTGTTGGCCGCCGAAGGGCTGCACGGGCCGTTGCTGGCCGCTGCCGAAGCCCTCCTGGCCGAGCTGCCCGACGACCTGCGGGCGTTGGAACACCTCGCCGCCGCCGCCGCCGAGCGGGGGCAGTACGGCCTGGCGCGTCAGACGCTGGAGCGGCTGATGACCCTGGCACCGCAAATGGCGGTCTACCACCTGCGCCTGGCCGGGCTGTTCCGTGAGACGGGCCTGCTGGACCGCGCCGTGCTGGCCTTCGAGCATCTCGCCGAGCTGGCGCCCGACGCGGCCGTGCGGCGCGAGGCGCGGGAGGCACTCCACCACAACGACGCGGCGCAGGTGCCGGTGGTGCTGCTGCTGGCGCGGGAGTCTGCGGTCTTCCGGCGCGAGTTGCGTCACGACGCGGCCACCGCCCTGGCCGCCCGGGGGTTCGGCCTTTCACGGGAGGCCCTGGGACAGCTCCGCGGCATTCTCGGTGAGCTTGACACGCGGCCCGGCGAGCGGGCCCGGTACCACTGATCATGATCCTCGCCGGTCAGCCGGTGCAGTTCGGGCAACGCACCCTGGTGATGGGGATCCTCAACCTGACGCCCGACAGTTTCGCCGGCGATGGGCTGGCCGGCGACGTCACGGCGGCCGTCGCGCAGGCCCGGCAGTTCGTCGCTGACGGGGCCGATCTGCTGGATCTGGGCGGCGAATCGACCCGGCCCGGGGCGGCCGAGGTGACGGTCGATCAGGAACTCGCCCGCGTCGTCCCGGTGCTGCGCGCCGTGCGGCAGGCCGTCGACGTGCCGCTGTCGGTCGATACGCGCCGCGCGGCGGTGGCGGCCGCGGCGCTGCAGGCTGGGGCCGATCTGGTCAATGACGTGACCGGCCTGACCGGCGACCCGGCGATGGCGGGCGTGGTCGCGGCGGCCGGGGTGCCGGTGGTGCTGCAACACATCCAGGGCACGCCCCAGACGATGCAGGCCGACCCGCGCTACGAGGACGTCGTCGAGGATGTGCGGCGCGGACTGGCGGAGCGGCTGGCCCTGGCGGCGGCCGCCGGCATCGCGCGGGAGCAATGCTTACTCGATCCCGGCATCGGCTTCGGCAAGCGGCTGGAGCACAACCTGCGACTGCTGCGCCGGCTCGGCGAGCTGCAGACGCTGGGCTGTCCGCTGCTGGTGGGGCCCTCGCGCAAGAGCTTCCTGGGCCAGATCCTCGACCTGCCGGTGCACGAGCGCCTGGAGGGCACCGCCGCGGCCGTGGCTTGGTGCGTCGCGCAGGGCGTGGCCGTGGTGCGGGTGCACGATGTGCGGGCGATGGTGCGGGTGGTGCGGGTCTGCGACGCGATTCGAGTTGGGGCCTGACGGTTTACGCCGCGGCCGGACAGGGGTATGCGTTGATGGGAGCCACCACGCGCGCCGCGCTGATCGGCCTGGGTTCCAACCTGGGCGACCGGCTGGCCTACCTCCAGCAGGCCGCCCGGGCGCTGGCGACCTGGCCGCAGGTCGGCTGGCGCGGCGGCAGCAGCATCTACGAGTCGCCGCCGCTGGGACCGGTCGAGCAGGGGCCGTTCCTGAACGCCGCCGCGCTGATCGAAACGGCGCTGGCGCCCGCGGAGCTGCTGGCGGTGCTGCTGGCGATCGAGCAACGGCTCGGTCGGGTGCGGTTGCAGCGCTGGGGCCCGCGGACGATTGACCTGGACTTGCTCTGGCTGGATGGCGTCACCGTCGCCGAGCCCGACCTGCAAGTGCCGCATCCGGGTCTGGCCGAGCGCGCGTTTGTGCTCTTGCCAGTGGCGGAACTGCGCCCGGGGCTGCGGCTGTCCGATGGTCGGACCGCGCGGCAGGCGGCCGAGGAGATGGCTGACGATGCCTGTCTTCGAGTACCAGGCGCGACGCTCGACGGGTGAGCCGCTGGACGGCACGATCCTCGCCGATGACGAGGCCGAGGCGCGGGAGCTGCTGCGCGCCAAGGGCCTGCAGCCCGACCAGGTCTACCCCCGCGGCCACCGGCCGGCGCCGGAGCAGGTGGCGGCCCACGCCGTAGTGGCGCGGCCGCTGCGGCGGATCGGCAGCCACGAGCGGCTGCTCTTCTGGCGCCAGGCGGCGCAGGCGATGACGGCCGGGCTGGGGCTGGCGCGGACCTTTGGCCTGCTGGCCGGCAACCGTGGCGCCCTGGGACGGTTCGCTGCCGAGGTTGCGCCGACCGTCGGCAGCGGCACGCCGCTGACCGTGCAGTTGCAGGAGCGCCCCGATCTGTTCACGCCGCTCGAGCTGGGCCTGGTGCGCGCCGGCGAGGTTTCGGGACGGCTTGATCTGACCCTTGCCAAGCTGGCCGAGCATTACGAGCGCGACCTGGCTCTGCGACAGCGCCTGCGTGGTCCGCTGGCGTACCTCGGCTGCGTCGGCACGCAGTTCCTGATCACGGCCTTCGTGGTGCTGGTGGTGGCGCCGCTGCTGGCGACTCGGGGCAGCGGCGAGGGGGCCTCGTTGGCGGCGCGCGCCTGGGCCTTCGGCCTGCCGCTGCTGGCGGTCGGCGGCGCGATTTGGCTGGTGCGGGCGGTCCATGCCGGCAGCCCGGCGGTGCGCGCCGGGGTGGACCGCCTGAAGCTCGGCCTGCCGCTGCTCGGCGGCCTCACCCGCACGCTCTGCCTGGCGCGCTACACGCAGGTCCTGGGACGGCTGGTCGAGGCCGGCCTGCCGCTGGGCGAGGCCTGCGAGGTGGCCGCCGGCGCGTCTGGCAACCTGCACCTCAGCGACCGCCTCCGACAGGTCGCCCGCGCGGTGCGGGCAGACCAGCCGTTGTCGGTGGCGCTGCAGGCGACGGGCTGGCTGCCGCCGCAGGCGATTCAGATGGTGATCACCGGCGAAGAGGTCGGATCGACGGACCAAATGCTGTTGAAGTTGTCTGAGTACTACGAGGGCGAGGCAGCCGCCGGGATCCTCCGCACGGCGACGGTGGGAACCGTGTTGGGGTTCCTGGTGTTGGCCCTGGCCGTGGGCCTGTTCGCGATCCGGTTCTTCGCCGGTCTGTACGGCGAGGCCCTGCAGTTGGCCGAGTAGCACGATGCGCGGAGCGATGGACTACTACAGCATGCTGGGAGTCTCGCGCCAGGTCAGTGGCGAGGACCTCAAACGTCGCTACCGCCAACTGGTGCGGACGGCGCATCCCGACCTGGCGGCCGACCCCGAGGGCGCGCACGAGCGGTTCATTTTGCTGGTCGAGGCCTACCGCGTGCTCAGCGACCCGGTCCGCCGGCGGGCCTACGACGCGATGCAGGATGTCGAGCCGCCCCGCCGGACGCAGTCGGCGCAGGTGGTCGAGCAGATCGAGGACTGGTTCCGCCACGCCGTGCACCGGCTGGAAGCCGGCGACCTGGCCGCGGCCAGCGCGCAGTGCCGCAAGATACTGGCCCTCGACCCGCGCCACGCCGCCACCCATGCGATGATGGGCGACATCCACAGCCGGCGTGAGGAGTGGGACCAGGCGCTGGTCTGCTACAGCTCAGCGGTCAGCGCCGCCCCGCGGAATCCGACCTACGCCTACAAGCTGCGCGCCGCGGCCGGGGCCGGGCAGCAGCAGCGGGCCGCCGCGGAGCGCCGCGAGCGCGCCGCCGCGCATCGCCAGCGGGCCCTCGAAGCGCTCAACGCGAAGCACGACTTCGCCGTCTACAGCACCCTGCTGGCCGGTGCCTGGCTGGTGCTGCTGCTGGTCTGGGTGCTCCGCGACCCGGGTCCGGCGGTGGTCTGGCTGCCGCTCCCGCGCAACGTCGCGCTGGCCGCGCTGGGCTGTGGCCTGGTGCTGGGGTTCGTGCTGGGCATCAACCGCTGGCCGCGCCCCGGCGACGCCGCCGACCCGCCGCGCCGGGCGCTGCTGGTAACGATTGGCCTGACCCTGGTCAGCGCGCTGCAGTTCTATCTCGGCCTGGCCGGGTACGTCCTGCTCTCGTTTGTCCGCGAGCGACTGGTGCCGCGCTTCACGGTGGCCTTTGCGGCCTCCCTGGCGCTGGTCCTGGTCCTGGCCGGCCTGGCCCTGGTGGCCGACCCCGAGAGCCGGCAGACCAGCCTCAGCACCGCGGCCTGGAGTGGCAACCTGGTGCTGCCCGCGGTGCTCCTGGGCCATGGTCTGGGCCGCCTCGGGCTACGCCCGGCGCGGACCGCCTGACCCGCGGTCAAGTGCTCTGCAGCGCCACGATCACCGCCAGCACCAGGGCCATCAGCGAGACCAGGCCGACGATGCTGCCGGCGCAGCCCGCCTTCTTGGGTGCGCCGCCGACCAGCCGGGCCCCCGCCGTTTCGGGATCGAAGCCGCTCGGCCAGACCGTCCGGCCGTTGTAGGTGGTGGCCTTGAGCACCGCGCCGCTCAGCGCCGCCCCGCGCAGCGAGGCGTCCTGCAGCTTGGCTCCGCTGAGGTCGGCGTTGGCCAGGAAGGCGCCGTCGAGGTTGGCGCCCGTCAGGTCGGCGTCGCTCAGGTCGGCGTCCTGCAGCGCCGCGCCCTGCAGGTCGGAGCCCGCCAGGTTGCAGCGCGCCAGGTTGCAGGTGCTGAGGTCGAAGCCCCGCAGGTTGGCTTGCGGCAGTTGCCGCCCGGACAGGTCCTTGCCGCTGAAGGAGCTGCCCTTCATGTTGACCAGCGAGGTGCCGTCGAGAGCGCAGATTTCTGGCATCGCCGTGACCTTCCCCCTGTTGGGCTCGTTACCCGTTGGCTCCGACGACCAAACCCGCGCCGCGGTTCGGACCAGCCGCAGAATCCGCGGCGGCCGGCCGTCAGCTCGCCACGAAGTTGCGTAACAGCGTCATGCCGTGCTCGGTGGCGATGCTCTCGGGGTGGAACTGCACGCCCTCGATCGCGAACTCGCGGTGGCGGAGGCCCATGATCTCGCCGATCTCGGTCTCGGCGGAGATCTCCAGGCAGTCTGGCAGGGTCTCGCGTTTGACCAGCAGCGAGTGGTAGCGGACCGCCGTGAAGGGGCTGGGCACCCCGGCAAAGACGCCGCGGCCGTCGTGCTGGATGGGGGAGGTCTTGCCATGCATCAGGCGCCCGGCGCGGACCACGTCACCGCCGAAGGCCTGGCCGATGGACTGGTGGCCGAGGCACACGCCGAGGATTGGAATCTCGCCGCCGAAGCGCTGCAGCACCGGCACCGAGACGCCAGCTTCGAGCGGGGTACAGGGCCCGGGGGAGATCACGATCTTGGCCGGCCGCAGGGCGGCAATGCCGTCCAGGTCGATGGCGTCGTTGCGGTATACCGCCACCTCACAGCCAAGCTGGCCGAGATACTGCACCAGGTTGTAGGTGAAACTGTCGTAGTTGTCGATCATCAGGATCATGGCTTACTCCAGGCCGCTCTCGGCCAGCTCCAGAGCGCGCCGGATCGCCAGCGCTTTGCTGCAGGACTCCTCGTACTCGGCGCTCGGGTCGCTGTCGGCCACCACCCCGCCGCCGGCCTGCCAGTAGCAGACGCCGTCCCGCAGCACCGCGGTGCGGATGGTGATGGCGGTGTCCATGCTGCCGCTGTAGCTGAAGTAGCCGATCGCCCCGCCGTAGGGCCCGCGGCGGGTGGGCTCGAGTTCGTCGATGATCTGCATCGCCCGGATCTTCGGCGCCCCGGTCAGGGTGCCGGCCGGGAAGGCGGCCCGCAGCACGTCGAACTTGTCGCAGTCGGCGCGCAGCCGGCCGGTGACGTTGCTGACGATGTGCATCACGTGCGAGTAGCGCTCGATCACCATCAACTCGTCGACGCTGACGCTGCCGTACTCGGAGACCCGCCCCAAGTCGTTACGGCCGAGGTCGACCAGCATGATGTGCTCGGCCAGCTCCTTCTCATCGGCCAGCAGTTCGGTGGCCAGGGCCTCGTCCTCGGCGCTGGTCCGGCCCCGCCGCCGGGTGCCGGCGATCGGCCGGGTCCGCACCAGGCCGTCCTGCTCGGTCACCAGGATCTCCGGCGAGGCGCCCGCGAGGTGGATGTCGCCGAGCCGCAGGTAGAACATGTAGGGCGACGGATTGATGCTGCGCAGCGCCCGGTAGACATCGAACGGTGCCGCGCTGGTAGCCGCGCTGAAGCGCTGCGAGGGGACCACCTGGATGATGTCGCCGGCGGCGATGTACTCCTTGGCGGCCAGCACCATCTGCTCATACTCGGCCCGCGACAGGTTGCTACCCACCTCCAGGCTGTCCGCGCGCTCTGGCTTGACCCGCGCCGGCAGCGGCGCCCGGAGCCGCTCCAGGACGCCCTCAATCGCCTCGCAGGCCGCGTCGTAGGCGGCGTCGGGGTCACCGCCGACCCGGGCCATCGCGACCACCTTGGCCCGGTTCAGGACGCGGTCGAAGACCAGGCAGGTGCCCGTGATCAGGAAGCAGGTGTCGGGCAGTTGCAGGTCGTCGTCGCAGGTGTCGGGGAGCTTCTCGAAGAACCGCACCAGGTCGTAGCCGAGGTAGCCGACGGCGCCGCCGATGAAGGGGGGCAGGTCGCCGTGCGGTACATAGGTGGCACTCCCCATGGCGGCCTGGATCACGTGCAGCGGGTCCTCGTCGGCGGCCAGGTGATGCTCCTCCAAGTGGTCGCCCCGCTGCAGGGTCACCAGGCGGCCCTTCGAGGTCACGACCAACGTCGGCTCGGCCCCCAGGAACGAATAGCGGCCGATCTGCTCGCCACCGGTGACGCTTTCGAGCAGAAACGCGTAGGGCGCCTCGCCGAGCTTCTGGAATGCCGAGACGGGGGTCTCGAGGTCGGCCAGGATCTCGTGGTAGACCGGAATCAGGTCGCCTTGCTGCGCCAACTCCCGGAAGCCGGCGCGGTCGGGTGTCATCTGCTTCGCTCCCTTCAAGCCCAGCGCGCCGCGGCGCGCGGCCACCTCACCTGGGGCAGTTCCCGCGCCGCCTGGAAAGCGAAAACCACGGGTCCCGCTGTGGTCCCGTGGTCTGTCTTCACGCTCAAGTCAACGCACGACAACGGGACGCACTCAGGAAGTGCGCCACCACCAGCGGCCCTGCAGTGCGGGTCGTGCCGTCGTCATACAGGCGTTATACCACGTGGCGACAGCGACCGCAAGGGCAGCCCATGGGATCGCGCGCTGTGCTAGACTCGTGGCTGGAGGCAGCCTGGTGAGCAGCGCGCCGGATCGTCAACCAGACCACCCCGACGAGACTCTGGGGCGCTTGCTGCGGGCAGCCGGTCATGATCTGAACAACCACCTGCACGTCGTGCTGGCCGCCACCGCCGCGCTCGGCACGGTTGAGCTGACGGCCGATGACCAGCAGATGCTGGTCGACGTCAGGCAGGCTGCCCAGAGCGCTGGCGCGGTGGTCGACCGCCTGTACGCCCTGGGCCGTTGCCTGACCGAGCCCGCCCAGCCGCAGGAGCTGGCGCTCTTGCTGGCCGATGTGGAGTTGCGGCTGGCCGAAGCTGGCCAGCTGCTGGTCGTCGACGAGCCGCCCGACTGTACCCTGCTGCTGGACAGCCAGCCCGCCACGCGGGTCTTGACCGACCTCTCGCAGGCGGCCGCCAGCGACGACGGGCTGGTCGAGCTGGCGGTCAGCGTGAGCTCCGAGATTCGCTTCGGCTGGCCCTGGACGCCGGCTCTGCGGCTGTTGGTCGATCGCGTCCTGGACCCGGCCGCGGCGCTGCCGGCGCCGCAACTGGTGACGGTGCTGACGCTCCGCAGCCTGGTGCCGCGGCTCGGCGCCACCCTCGACCCGCGGACCACCCGCTTGGAGCTGGTGCTGCCGGTCGGGCCGCCGGCCGCCAGCGCCGCGGCGGCCCCCCGTGGGCCGGTCGCCGCGACCTCGCGACGTGTGCTGCTGGTCGACGACGACCAGCTCGTCGCCGAATACCTCGAACGAGCCCTGCGACGGCGCGGCTGGGAGGTCTGCAGCGCCAGCGATGGCGAGGCGGCCTGGGAGCTGGTGCTGGCGGACCCGCGCCCCTTCGCGCTGGTGGTCGCCGATGTGCAAATGCCGCGCCTGCGCGGTGACCAGCTCCTGCAGCGCCTCGCCGCCCATGGCCGCCACTGGCCGGCGCTGGTGGTGACTGGCTACAGCCACCGCGAAGCCCTCGACAATCTCGCCGCGCTGGGCCACCACGTGGTGCTCGACAAGCCGTTCAGCGACGATCTGCTGGACGCGGCGCTGGCGCAGGTGCTGGCCGGCCCGCCGCCGCCCGCGCCGCCGCCTCGCTGATCCGCAGCCGCCAGCGCGGCAAGATCGCGCCATGGTAGCGTACCCGCTGGTCGAGCAGCCGCTGCCGCTGGGCCAACGGCACGAAGCCGGCCGGGTCCAGGCGCCCATACGCCATCAGGAAGCGCGCGGGGCGGTCCCGGGGGTCGGCCGCGGCGGCACCCGCCGCCAACCACGTCGCCGCGCCGGCCGGATCTCCGTGCTGCCAGGCCGTCTCGCCCAGCATCGCCCGCGCGCCGGTGGCGTCCGGCGTGGCCGCCGCCGCCGCCGTCAGCAGACGCTGGTCGGGGTCGCCGGTCTGGGCCTGCAGCCAGGCCAACTCGGTCCGCAGCGCCGGCTCGGCCGGGTCCCGCTGCACCGCCGCGGCGAGGGTCCGCAGGCCGTCGGCGCGCGGCAGCAGCCAGGCCAGCCGCGCCGCGTACCAGCTCTCCAACGGCTGCTCCGCCGCCAAGGCCTGCAACCGGGCCCGCGCCGTCTCGCGCTGACCGGTCCAGAGCAGCAGGTCGCAGGCCACCAGGTGGTAGGCGCGCTGCTGCGGGTCGAGGCCCTGCGCCGCGGCCAGCTCCCGCGCGGCCGGCTCCCACTGCCCGGCCGCCACGGCGTGCAGGCAGCGCAGGTATGCGGCCTGGCCACGATTCCAGAGCAGCCACGGCCCCGTCAGCAGCAGCAGCGCCAGCAGCACCGGCCAGCGCCAACGGCCGGGGCGCGGCGCCGCTGGCGGGGTGGCGGCGAGGCCGGCGAGGAACCACCAGACCACGGCGATGGCCGGCACGCCGACGTTGTAGTCGAGCAGGCCCGCCGCGGCAAAGCCAATCAGACCGGCATGCAGCCCGGCCTCACGCCAGCGCGCCGGACCGCTCGTCTGGGCCGCCCGGCTGGCCGCGCCACGCACCGCCTGCAGCAGCAGCAAGAGCAGCAGCAGCAACCCCGGCAGGCCCTGTTCGGCGGCGACCTGGAGGTACCAGTTGTGGGCGTGGGTGTACATCTCCGACGACGCCGTCGCCGGCCGGTACCAGGCCATCGCGACGCCGAAACAGCCCGGCCCGACGCCGCTGAGCGGGTCGGCCAGCAGCATCTGCCAGCCCGCCAGCCAGGTGCCGATCCGCTGGAACTTGGCGAGCGTCGGCAGCAGCTCGACGAACAGCCGCAATCGCGAGGCCGCCGCGGAGTGCCAGAAGAGCAGGGCCAGAACCACCAGCAGCAGCCCCGCGGCGGCACCCAACAGCGCAGCCCGCCGGGGCGAGGCCCGCCACCAGGCGCGCCAACCGGCCGGCGGCAGCCAGGCCAGCAACACTGCCACCGCCAGCAGACTGGCCAGTTGCCCGCCCTTGGAGTACGTCGCCAGGCCGCCGACCGCCAGCGCCACGGCCAGCAGCCCGCTGCACGCCGCCAGGCCGAACCGCCGTTCGCCCGCGCCGGCCAACGCCCAGCCGGCCGCCCAGGGCAGCAGCAAAGCCACGAACCCGGCGTAGTTGTTGGGGTGATTCAGCGTCGACAGCGCCCGCGGTTGGCCGAACTCGGTGAGGTAGAGTGTCTCGGGCGCTCGCCAGCCGCCGGCCTCGGCGACCGCCAGGGCGGCCACCGGCCAGGCCGCGACCAGCAGGCCGAGCCCCGCCGCGTCGCGCCAGGTGGGGCGAGCCAGCAGTTGACCGGCGGCGACCAGCCCGACCGCCAGACCCGCCCAGAGGGCACCCTCCCAGCCGCACCGCGGGTTGACCGCCGTGGCCGCAGCGCCCAGCGCCCAGCCGAAAGCGGCCGCCGCCAGCGCGGTGTAGGGTGTCGCGCCCCGCCAGCGGATCAGCGCCGCTGCAGCCAACAGCAGCAGCGCGCCGACCGTCAGCGCGGCCAGGTCGGGATCGATCAGGAAGGTGCGGAAGGTGGCGCCCAGCAGCAGCAGGCCGCTGGCTGCCGCGCCGACGCCGAGGGCGAGTGCCCTAAGGGCCGATGCTGAGGGGCATGCCAGGCCCACCGAAGCCGCCGGGGAATCCACCCATGCCTCCCATGCCGCCCATGCCGCCCATGCCGCCCATGCCCCCACCGGCCTGTTGGGCAGCGGCGAGTTGGGTGTCGACCTTGGCGATCTTGACCTGCAGGGCGTCCAGCTTGGCCTTGTTCTGCTGCTCGGCGTAGCGGGTCTTGAGGTTGTCGTAGCCGAACTTCAGGCCGTACAGGAACCGTGACGCGGCCTGCGGGTCCATCTGCTCGATCTCGGCCGACAGCTCGTCGAAGCTCTTCTCGGCACCCTTCAGGTCGCCGGTGTCGAGTTGCGCCTGACCCAGCGACTGGAACACCTCGGGGCTGTTGCCGCCCTGCCGGACGACGTTCTGGAAGGCCTGCACCGAGGCGCGCTTCGCGGAGTTGCCCTGCAGCGCAGCGATCAGCGCATCGCGGGCCTCGTCGCCGCCGAGCTGGCCGAGCGCGTCGACCGCCTTCTGGCGCACGGCGGGATCAGCATCGGCCGTCGCGTCGCCCAGCGCGGCGATCACCTCACTGCGCTTGGTGCCCTCGACGGTGACCTTGCCGAGCGCCTCGGCGGCCTGCGCGCGCTGCGCGGCGTTGGGGTTGGACCGCAGCGTCTCGACCAGGCGACCACTCGCCGAGCAGCCCACCAAGCTGGCCGTCAGGCAGCCCACCAGCAGCACACGCCATCGCACGGAGGTTCTCCGAAAAGAGCAGGTTACCAGAGCCCGGCGGCGCTGTCAACGCGGCTTGCCGCCACCTCGGCGCTGTGCTACCATGCCGCCGAAAGCTGCCCCGGATGAGCCTCACACCTGAGATCTCGGTCGTTGTGCCGGTCTACAACGAGGTCGACAACCTCCCTGAGCTGCACCGCCAACTGACCGCCGCGCTGACGCCACTCGGACGACCGTACGAGTTGCTGCTGGTCGACGACGGCTCGCACGACGGGTCGCGCGAGGTGCTGCAACGGCTGGCGGCCGAGGACCCGGCGGTGGTGGCGTTGCTGTTCCGCCGCAACTTCGGTCAGACCGCGGCGATGCAGGCCGGCTTCGACCATGCCCGCGGCGCGCTGATCATTCCGCTCGACGCCGACCTGCAGAACGACCCGGCCGACATCCCGCGGCTCCTGGCGAAGCTCGACGAGGGTTACGACATCGTCTGTGGCTGGCGCGCCAACCGCCAGGAGGGCGCCCTTCGCAAGGTCCCCTCGCGGCTCGCCAACCGGCTGCTGGTGCGGGTCACCGGCGTCGATATCCACGACACCGGGTGCACCCTGAAGGTCTTCCGCCGCGAGACGCTGGAACCGGTCCGGCTGTATGGCCAGCTTCACCGCTTCATCCCGGCCATCGCCTCGGCCTACGGCGCCCGCATCACCGAGCTGCCGGTCACCCACCACCCGCGCCGCTTCGGCGAGAGCAAGTACGGCATCGGGCGGACCACCAAGGTGATCCTTGACCTGATGCTCGTGAAGTTCCTGTTGGCCTCGCTCTGCCGGCCGATCCACGCCTTTGGGCGATGGGCCCTGCTGAGCTGGGCGTTGAGCCTGGGCAGCGGCCTGGTTGGCCTGTTGGCCGGGTCCGGCCAGTGGCTGCTGGCGGCGCTGATCTTCCTGACTCTGGGTGCGCAGTTGATCGGCACGGGGATCGTCGCCGAGCTGCTGACGCGGGTCTATCACGAGGGCACCGGCCGCCGGACCTACCGGCTGGCCGCGGTGCTCGGCCGGGCGGAGGAGTCCTGATGCGTCTGGGGATCTGCAACGAGATGTTCGGCGACACGCCCTTCGACGAGGTCTGCCGGGTCGCCGCCGAGGTCGGCTACGAGGGCATCGAGCTGGCGCCGTTCGTGTTCTGCGAGCAGGTCGGCGACCTCACCGCCGACGACCGCGCCAGCCTGCGGGCCACCGCCGCGCGGCACGGCCTGAGCATCATCGGCCTGCACTGGCTGCTGATCAAACCGCCCGGCCTGCACATGACCACCCCGGACGACGCCCTGCGGGCTCGCACCCGCGACTTCTTCATCGAGCTGGTGCACTGCTGCGCCGACCTGGGCGGCGAGCTGTTGGTCTGCGGCTCGCCGAAGCAGCGGCAGGTGCTGGACTCGCGGGAGGCCGCCTGGGAGCGGCTGGTCGAGGTCTTTCAGCCGGTCGCCCGGGCCGCTGGCGAGCGCGGGGTGACCTTCTGCATCGAGCCGCTCGGCCCGCCCGAAAACGACTTCATCACCTGCGCCGCCGAGGGCCGCGCGATGGTGGCGGCGGTGGACCATCCCAACTTCCAGTTGATCCTCGACGTGAAGGCCCTCTGCAGCGGCGAGCCGGGCGACCTGCCGACCGCCATCCGCGACAGCGCGGCGCAGTTGCGGCACTTCCACGCCAACGACGCCAACCTGCTGGGGCCGGGGATGGGCGAGACCGACCACGGTCCCATCGCTGCCGCGTTGCGTCAGATCGGGTACCAGCACTGGGTCAGCGTCGAGGTCTTCAAGTTTGAACTGGGCGGGCCGGAACTGGCGCGGCAGAGCTTCGCCGGCCTGCAACGCTGGTATGCCTAGGGAGCGGCGCATGGCGGATCGGCTGCAGACTGTGATCGAGCAGTACCAGCGGTTCATCAACCCGGGCCTGGCCCGGTTGATCGACTTCATGGGCTTCGGCGTGATCGAAGAGCGCGCCAGCGGCTGCTACATCTACGATCACACGGGCCAGGCTTACCTCGACTTCCTGGGCGGTTTCGGGGTCTATGCGCTGGGCCACAATCCGCCGGCGGTGGCCGCCGCCGTGCGGGCGCAGCTCGACCGCCAGCCGATGTCCTGCCGCGTGATGCTCAATGAGCCGCAGGCCGCCCTGGCGGCGCGCCTGGCGGAGATCACGCCCGGCGCCCTGCAGTACAGCTTCTTCGTCTCCAGCGGCACCGAGGCGGTGGAAGGTGCGCTGAAGCTGGCCCGGCTCTACTTCCACGCCGCCGGCCGCCCGCGTCGCGACTTCGTCGCGGCTCACGGTGCCTACCACGGCAAGACCCTCGGCGCGCTGAGCGTCTCGGGCCGGCCGAAGTACCAGCAACCCTTCGAGCCGCTGCTGCCAGGCTGTCGGCTGGTGCCGTTTGGCGAGGTCGACGCCCTGGCGGCGGCCGTCGACGCGGACACCGCGGCGGTGATACTGGAGCCGATCCAGGGCGAGGCCGGGGTGATCGTGCCGCCGGCCGGCTACCTCGCGGCGGCCCGCGAGATCTGCGACCGGCACGGCGCCAAGCTGATCGCCGACGAGGTGCAGACCGGCTTCGGCCGCTGCGGCACGCTCTTCGCCTGTCAGGCCGAAGGGGTCACGCCCGACGTGATGTGCCTCGCCAAGGCCCTCGGCGGCGGCGTGATGCCGCTGGGCGCGTTCATCGCGACGGCTGCGATGTGGGAGCCGATGCAGCCCAACCCGCTGCTGCATTCGAGCACCTGGGGCGGCAACCCGTTGGCCTGCGCCGCCGGCCTGGCGGCGATCGAGGCGATCCTGGAGGGCGACCTGGCTGGTGCCGCGCGCGACCGCGGGACGCAGTTGCTCAGCGGGCTGGCCGACCTGGCCGCGGCGCACCCCAGCATCCTGCGCGAGGTCCGCGGCCGCGGGCTGCTGGTAGGCGTCGAGTTCACCGACGAGGACATCGCCGGGATGTGCATCGCGAAGCTCGCCTCGCGGCAGATCCTGGTGGCCTACACACTCAACAACCCGACGGTGATGCGACTGGAGCCGCCGCTGATCGTCAGCACGCAGCAGGTCGAGCAGGTCCTGACCGCGGTGCGCGAGGCGGTCGCCGAGACCGCGGAGTTGGTGGCGCTGCTGGCTGACGAGGTGGAAGCATGAGCGAGAGCTGCCGCCGGGGCAAGATCGCCGGGGTCTGGCGCAAAGCGGTCCGCACCTTCACCGACGACCGCGGCCTGTTGGGCGAGTTGCTCCGCACGGACGATCCCTACTACGGGAACGACTTCGCCGGCTGCGCCCAGACCACGCTGACGATGAGCTATCCCGGCGTGATCAAGGCCTTCCACTGGCACCGCGCCCAGGACGACGCCTGGTTCTGCGTGCGCGGTATGATCCAGGCGGTGCTCTACGACCTGCGCTCGGACTCACCGACCCGCGGCGTCACCGAGCAGGTGGCGATGGGCGAATACCAGCCCATTTTGCTGGTCATCCCGCGCGGCGTGGCGCACGGCTACCGGGTGCTCGGCGAGCAGCCGGCCTGGCTGGTCTACCACACCAGCGCGCTCTATGACCCAACCGCGCCCGACGAAGAGCGGATTGCCTGGGATGACCCGAGCATCGCCTTCGACTGGTCGACCCGTCCGCGCTGAGCCGCCGCCCGCGGCACGCTCGCTTAAGCGGGCGCACGTAACGGCCGATGTTACCCTCGGAGCTTGGCCTCCCCGAGGGCACCGTCGATGAGTTCTGAGCAGGACGAGCCGCGCGCCGCGGCGGCGATGGGCGATCTGGTGGGCGAACTGCAGGCCTGTCGCCGACAACTCGGCGGGCTCTACGAGTCGGCCGCCGGGTTCCGTCTGCTGCTGGACCACAGCTTCGAGGCCTGCGCTGTCTACGAGGTCCGCGGGGCCGGCGATCCCGGTCGGCTGTACCTCTGCAACGACCGCTACGCGGCCCTCACCGGCCATAGCCGCGAGGAACTGCTGGACCCCAACAGCGGCCTGGCTCCGGGCCTCTGGTGGCATACCGAGCGCGCGCATCGTGAGCTTCACCAGGCCTGGCTGGACGGCGGCCAGCCGGTGACTGGCCAGGCCCAGGCCACCAACGGCCTGGGACGGACTGCCGAGCTGGAGTACCGCCTGGTGCCCTACCACGTCGCCGGCACCAGCTTCGTGATGGCCGTGCTGCGCGACGTCACCAGCCTCCGCCGCGCCGAGCAGCAGCTCACCGCCAACGCCACCCAGATGCTGGAGCTGCAGGCCGACATGGAGAACTCCATGCTGCAGTACCAGCAGGCCATTGAGTACGCCAACCAGATGGCCCTGGCGGCGGAGATCGGCAACACCGCGAAGTCCGAGTTCCTGGCCAACATGAGCCACGAGATCCGGACGCCGATGAACGGCATCATCGGCATGACCGACCTGGCTCTGGAGACCGAGCTCAGCGGCGAACAGCGCGAGTACCTCAGCCTGGTGCGCTCCTCGGCCGACGCGCTGCTGACGCTGATCAACGACATCCTCGACTTCTCGAAGATCGAGGCCGGCAAGATGGTCCTCGACCCCGTCGAGTTCGAGCTGCGCCAGTTGCTCAGCGACACTGTTGGCACGGTCGGTATCCGCGCCTATGAGAAGGGCTTGGAGCTGATCCTCGACGTCGCCGACGAGGTGCCCGACCAGATCGTCGCCGACAACGTGCGGCTGCGGCAGGTGATCCTCAACCTGGCGGGCAACGCCCTGAAGTTCACGACGCAGGGCGAAGTGGTGGTGGCCGCCGCGGTGGAGGACGAAGACGAAGAAGGCCTGCTGCTGCACTTCAGCGTCCGCGACACCGGCATCGGGATCCCGGCCGACAAACTCGCCCTGGTGTTCGAGGCCTTCAGCCAGGCCGACGGGTCGACCACCCGCAAGTACGGCGGGACCGGGCTCGGGCTGGCGATCAGCACGCAGCTCACCGAGCTGATGGGCGGTCGGATCTGGGTCGAAAGCGAGGAGGGCGTCGGGAGCGTCTTCCACTTCACGATGCGCTGCCACCGGGGCACCGCCCGCGCCGCCCGTCAGGCTCTGGCGCTGGTCGGGCTGCCGGTGCTGGTGGTCGAAGACAACGATTCCCACCGCGCCGTGATCGAACGGATGCTGCGCGGCTGGCAGGCCCTGCCGATGGCGGTGCCGTCGGCGCGCGAGGCGTTGCTGGCAATGGAACGCGCCCGGCGCGAGCAGGCGCCGTTCGCGCTGGCGCTGGTCGACAGCCAGCTCGAAGACATGGACGGCTTCGTGGTGATCGAGGACGCTCGCGAGCATCCCGGCGCGGTCCAGCAATGTGTGATGCTGCTGGCCCCGGCCGGCCCTCGCGGCGACGCGGCGCGCTGCCGTGAGCTGGGGGTGGCGACCTACACCACCAAACCGATCACCGCGAGCGAGCTGCTGGCGGCGATCGAGATGGCCCTGGAGCCCGGCGGCAGCACCGCCAGGCGGCGCCACCGCGAGTCCGCCGCGGCCGAGCAGGCAGTCGCCTACCGGGTGCTGCTGGCGGAGGACAACCACGTCAACCAAAAGCTGGCCGTGCGGTTGCTGAGCAAGGCCGGGCATACCGTGCAGATCGCCCACAACGGCCGCGAGGCAGTGGCGCTATTCGACGACCTGGCCGACGAGTTCGACCTGATTCTGATGGACATCCAGATGCCGGAGCTGAACGGCTACGAGGCGACGGCGGCGATCCGGCAAATGGAAGTCAGCCGCGGCGGCCACAAGCCGATCATCGCGATGACCGCCCACGCCATGAAGGGCGACCGCGAGCGCTGCCTCGAAGCGGGGATGGACGGCTACGTCTCGAAGCCGATCCAGGCCAAGGACCTGCTCCGCGTGATCGCCGAGCTCGGCCCAGCACGGCCCACGGCGGCGGTCAACGGCGCCGAGCCAGCAGCGCCGGCCGCCAGCAGCGCCGAGCCGGATCTCCAACCGGCGGAGCCCGGCGTGGAGCCGCCGGGGCTGTCCGAGCCGCCGGTGCCCGCGGCGGCCGCCGACGATCTGCCAGTGCTGGCGATCAACGAGGCGATGGACCGCTTCGCTGGCGACTGCGAACTGGCCCGCGAACTGCTGGAGCTGTTCCTGGACGACCTGCCGCGGCTGCATCGCGAGGTGTCGGCGGCGGCGCAGGCGGGCGATGCGGTGGTGCTCGAACGCGCGGCGCACACGCTCAAGGGCGCCGTCGGCAACTTCGGCGCCAAGCCGGCCTTCGCCGCGGCGCAGCGGCTGGAGCAGCTCGGCCGCAGCGGCGAGCTGCGCGAGGTCGACGCCGCGCTGGCCGCGCTGGACGTCGAGCTCGAACGGCTGCGGCCAGCGCTGGTCGCGTTCCATGCCGAGGTGACCGTCGCTGTCTAACGGTGGCAGCTTGCTTGCATCGCCCACGCGGTGGAGAAGCCGATGTCTGGGCTCTTGCGGCTGACCATCGTCCTGCTGCTACTGGCCGGCGCCCGCCCCGGTTGGGCCGACCCGCCGCCGCTCAGCGAGGAGTCGGCGACCTGCGTGGCCTGCCACGAGACCTTTCAGCCCGGGCTGGTGACCGACTGGCAGCGCAGCCGCCACGCCAGCACCACACCGGCCGCGGGGCTCGCCAAACCCGTGCTGCAGCGACGGATCTCAGCGACCGCCGTGCCGGCAGCGCAGCGTGACGTGGCGGTCGGCTGCTACGAGTGCCACGGCGCGCTGCCGGACGCCGGCGCCGACCGCTTCGAGCATTTCGGGACGGTGATCCACACGGTCGTCACCCCGCGCGACTGCGCCGGCTGTCACCCCACCGAGGTCACCGAGTACGACGGCTCCAAGAAGGCCCACGCCGTTGGCAACTTGGACCAGAACCCGGTCTACCACGGCCTGGTCAACACGGTGCTGGCACCGCAGACGCTGCGCGACGGCGCGCTGCAGAGCACACCACCCTCGGCCGCCACTCGCGCGGCGACCTGCTTCGCCTGTCACGGCACCACCGTCGAGGTGACTGGCAAGCGCACCGTGCCGCACGAACTCGGCGACTTCGAGCTGCCGGTCCTGAGTGGCTGGCCGAATCAGGGCGTCGGCCGGATCAACCCCGATGGCTCCCGAGGCTCCTGCAGCTCCTGCCACGCCCGCCACCGCTTCGATCTGGCCGTCGCCCGGTCGCCCGAGACCTGCAGCGAGTGCCACCTGGAGCCCGACACGCCCGCCTGGGAAGTCTACCGCGAGAGCAAGCACGGCAACCTCTGGTTCGTCAACCAGGCCTCCCAGGTCCGCGACGCGGTGCCCTGGCGACCCGGCCCGGACTTCCAGTACCCGACCTGCGCGACCTGCCACAACAGCCTGCTGGTCGGGCCCGACGACACGGTCCTGGCCCCCCGCAGCCACGACTTCGGCGCCCGGCTCTGGGTGCGGCTGTTCGGGCTGCCCTACGCCCACCCGCAACCCCGGTCGGGCGCCACGCACACCATACGCAACGCCGCGGGCCAGCCGCTGCCAACCACGTTGGACAACCAGCCCGCCAGCGAGCACCTGATCGATGCCGCCACGGCCGCCTCACGGCAGGCGACGATGACCAAGGTCTGCAGCGCCTGCCACAGCAGCACCTGGTCGCAGGGCCACTTCGCCAAGCTCGACCAGACCATCGCCGAGACCAACCAACTGACCCTCGCCGCGACGCAGTTGCTGCAACTGGGCTACGCCCGTGGGCGCGCCGATCCAACCAATCTGTTCGACGAGAGCATCGAGCGCGCCTGGGTCCGGCAGTGGATGTTCTACGCCAACAGCACGCGCTACGGCGCGGCGATGTGCGGGCAGGACTATAGCACGTTCAAGAACGGCTGGTTCCAACTCGGCTCCAACCTGCTGGCGATGCAGGACTGGCTGCGCGACGGCAAGGCCAAGGCCGAGGAGTAGCGGGAAGGATCCACCGCCTGCCGCGCCAACCCCCGCGGCAGGAGAGCGCCATGTTTGCGCGCAGCCTGCTGACCGACTCCCAGGCCGAGGCCCTCGGCGCGGGGCTGCTGCGGGTGCTCGACGAGGTCGGCGTCGTCGTCCAGAACGACGCGCTGCTGGAGTGCCTGGTGTCCTGGGGCGCGCGGGTCGACCGAGCCGCCCAGCGGGCCACCTTCCCACCAGCGCTGGTGGTGCAGTTCCTCGACCAGCTCCGCGGCCAGCCCCAGTCGGCCGAGGCGGCGCCGCGTTGGGCCACCGGCGGGCAGCCGGCCCTGGGCACCCAGATCGCGCAACTGCTCTACCAGTGGCCGAGCGGCGAACGAGTCAGCGGCCGGCGCCAGCTGCTGGCCGAGCTGGTCCGCTTCGGCGAGGCCCTGCACCCGGCGCAGGGCGTCGGCCACTGCCTGCTGTGTACGGACGTGCCGCCGCTCCTGGAACCGCTCGCCGCCGGGCTGGTGCTGGCCGAGTGGGCCACCCTGCCCCACCCGCCGTTCGCCTGGAACGTCGCCCAGATCGACTGGCTCTGCGAGATGGGCGAGCTGCTCGGGCGACCGCACTGGTACAACTGGGGCGCCATCTGCATCGCGCACCCGCTCCGTTTCGACCGCGACATCGCCGACAAGTACCTGCGCCGCTGCCGCGAGGGCGTCGCGACCGGCGTCACCGCGATGCCGGTGGCTGGCATGACCACCCCGCTGACCACCGCCGGCTTCTGCGCCGTGGCTGGCGCCGAGATCGTCGCCGGCTGGCTGCTGGCCCGCGCGGTCAACCCGACGGTCGGCCTGAGCGGCAGCATCTGGGCCGGCAGCCTCGACATGAAGTCCGGCGAGGTCAGCTACAGCAGCTTCGACGCGCTGTTCAACGGCTTCGTGCTGCACGAGTTCCTGCGCCGCTACACCGGCCGCAATGTGCCGGTGGGCGGTGGCGAGTATTGCGATGCGCGGGAGCCGGGCTACTACGCGGTGTGGGAGAAGGCGCACAAGGCCCTGCTGATCACCGCCTTCACCGGCCGCGGCGCGGGGCTGGGCGAGGGGCTGCTGGAGAACGGCAAGACGCTCTGCCTGGAGCAACTGCTGCTGGAGCGCGACGTCAGTGGCGGGCTCGACCGCCTGGCCGCGCCGGTCGACACGGCGCCGACCGAGCTGGACTGGGACGCCGTCCTGCGCGTCGGCACCGGCGCCGCGCACCACCTCGGCGAGGACACCAGCCTGCTGCGCTTCCGGGAGTTGGCCTGGTGTCCGCCGTTCTACGACCGCAGCGGCTGGCGCGGCGCGGCGACCGACCAGCAGGTCTTGGCGAAGTGCCACCAGGAGGTGGTTGAGCAGACGGCAGCGGTGACCACGCCGCGCTGCGACGAGGCGACGCTGGCCGCGCTGCGGGCGGTAGTTGACCGGGCGCGGACGGCGTTGCTGCCGTAGACCGCCGCCGGCTCAGCCTTTGCAGGCCTCGTAGAGGGTGATCAGCCGGCCGAACAGATCCAGAATGGTCTGCGCGGCGGTGGTCCCGGCGGAGATCGCCTCCTGCGGGGACATGCTGCCCTCAATCGTCAGCACCAGCGGCTGGTCGGTCGGTGCCTCGTTGAGGCGCTCGATCACGGCGTCGAAGGAGTCGCTCTCGGTGACCGCTCCGCGGTCCAGCAGCAGGCCGTCTTCTTCACCCCGGACGCGCTGCCGCTCGCTGCGGCCGAAGGTCTCGCTGTACCAGGTCAGCTCGGCCTTTTCGGAGGTCAGCAGGTCCTGCAAGGTGGCCGCGGTATGCTCGTCGTCAGACAGCGCGCTGATGAAGCGGTCCCAGGCGGTGGTGCCCTCGGCGGCGTCGGCGGGGCGATGCACTTCGAGACCGTAGACCAGGCCCTCCGGCGAGGTGGTCACGAAGAACTGCGCGGAGTCGTGGTGCGACTTCGCGGCGGCCTCGGCCGGGGAGGTGACATAGCAGCCGATCATGCGGTCGGCGGCCCAGGAATCGAACTCACCGGCGGCGGTGTCGGCCAGCGACTGCGCCAGCCAGCCACCCAGCGAGGTCTTGGTGCGCCAGCCCGAGCCGGCCCCGGAGCCCTGGAAGTCGGTCGCGTTGAAGCCTTCGAAGTGGGTCCGCTTGCGCTTCGGCCGGGCGGTCTTAGCGGCGGCCGCGGCACGCTCTTCGGGCGCGCTGGCCGCTCGCTCCAGCTCCCGGCGGAGGTTCCGGACGATCCGCTCCTGCAGCTCCTCGTCGACGTCCTGCAGGCGGCCATTGGCGACATAGCGGATCTTCAGCCGCGGGGTCGCGACCTCCACCACCTCGTACTCACCAAGCCGATTCGCGTAGTTGCTGCCGACTTCGAAGAAGCCACCCATTCGCCGTCCCTCGATCCCGTGTGGTGCCAGTTCCGCACAGGATACCACAGGGCGCCCGAATCGCGGCTGGCAAGGTGGCGGTCATCCTCAGGACAACGGCGACGCTTGACAGGGGGCCCCGTTTGAGCAGAGACTGGCCTCCAGGATAGGCCATCGACCGCGATGAGTGAAGCCCGTCAGCCGCAACCTGGGAGCGCGCCATCGCTCGCCGCTTCGGCCCCGCCCCCGGCGTCCGAACTGGATGCCCTGGCGGCGGCCAGCCAGGACGCTGTGCTGACCTTCACCGCCGCCGGCCGGCTGGTCCGCGCCAACGCCGCCGCGACACGACTGCTGCGGCTGGGCAGCATCGTCGACACCAGTGCCGTCGCCTGTGATCGTTTTGTCGATGCCAGCGGTGCGCCGCTGCCGCCCGCGGATCACCCGCTGTGGTGCTGCCTCGCCGACGGTCTGCCGCGGACGCAGGTTGAGCTGTATCTGGCCCTGCCGCCCGGCGCCCCGCTGCGGCTGGCCGCCAACTTGGAGCCGGTGCACGGCGGCCCGGCCGACGGCGCGGCCCTGGTGGCGGTGCTCTGGCGCCCCGAGTCGTTTCGACCCGAGGACCAGCTCAGCGAGCTGCGGAGCCGCGCCGCGCATCAGGAGCACCTCGTCAACCTGGTCTTCGACAATGTCGACAGCGGCATCGCGGTGACCGACACCGACGACCGCCTGGCGCTCTGGAACGCGCCCTTCGAGCGCCTCTGCGGGGTCGGGCCGAGCGTCGCCGGGCAGCCTGGACCGACCACCAACGAGTTCCTGCAAGGCCTGCCGTGGCGGCTCAGCCCGGCCCAGCGCAGTCACTTCGAGCAACAGGTGGCCGCCGCCCGGGAGAGCATCGAGCCGTATGAGTGCCACGTCGAGACCCGCCGCGAGCTGTTCCATATCTACACCTGCCGGCTGGCGGGCGGCCGGCGGCTGTGGGCGCTGCGCGACCTCACGGAGCGGCGCCGCATCGCGGCCGAACTGGAAGCCGTGCGGGAGCGCGCCGAGACCCAGCGCCACCTGCAAGAGCTGGTGTTCGCCAACATTCAGACCGCGCTGCTGGTCACCGACACCCGGCTGCGCGTGGTTGCCAGCAACCCCCGCTTCGGGCGGATGTGGCACCTCGAACCGGAGTGGCTGGCGGCCCAGCCCGTGCTCAACGACGTCTTCGAGCGGGTCGGCGCCTACTTCACCGCGGCCCGTTTCAACCGCGTCGCGGCGCACCTTGAGGAGCTGATCCGGGACGAACGCTCGGGCAACCTCGACCTCGAAACCAACGACGGCCGCTTCATCGTGGTCTACACCGCGCCGCTCGAGAACGGCGGCCGGCTGTTCTCGTTCGGCGACCTGACCGAGCGGCGCGAGCTGGAGCGAAAGCTCAACAACCGCAACCAGGACCTCAACCTGGCCCTGCAGGAGCAGCGCGAAACGCTCGCCAAGCTGGCCGAGGCCAACCGCAAACTGGAAGAGGCCGACAAGCTGAAGTCGGAGTTCCTGGCCAACACCTCGCACGAGTTGCGCACCCCGCTGAACAGCATCCTGGGCTACATCGACCTGATCATCAGCGGGCTCTACGCCGACGACGAGGAGCTGATCAAGTTCGGCCGCAACGCCTACCGCAGCGCCGAGCATCTGCTGGCCGTGATCAACGACCTCTTGGACATCGCGCGGATCGAGTCGGGCCGGCTCGAGATCGCCCCCGAACCGCTGGTGGTGTGGCTGGTGATCGAGGAGGTCTGCGAGAGCATTCGCCCGCAGTTGGCGGCCAAGGGGCTGCAACTGGTGCTGCCGCCGATGGACCTGACGCTGACCGTCCGGGCCGACCCGGCGCGGCTGCGGCAGGTGCTCTTCAACATCCTCGGCAACGCCGTGAAGTTCAGCAATGCCGGCGGAATCACCATTCGGCAGGGCGCCACGGGGCGCACCGCCTGGGTCACCGTCACCGACACCGGCATCGGCATCCCGCGCGACCGGCAGGAGCACATCTTCGAGAAGTTCGTGCAGGCCGACGGCGCCCTCAACCGCACCTATGGCGGCACCGGGCTGGGCCTGGCGATCTGCCGTAGCCTGCTGGAGATGATGGGCGGCGGCATCCGCGTGGAGTCCGAGGGCGCCGGCTGTGGCACGACGGTCCGCGTCGAGCTGCCCCGCACCTGATCAGCCGGCCAGCGCGACCGTCACGCCGCGCTCCGCAGACTCCCAGGCCGCCTCGATGATCTCCCAGGTCCGGAGCATGTCCTCGCCGGTCGCGGGGCCGTCCTCGCCGGCCAAGGCCGCGCGCAGGGCCTGCTGGGCGAACTCCAGACCGGGTCGGTCGCCGTAGGCCGGCACCACCTCCTCGCGGAAGCTGACCCGCCGTTCCGGGGCGCCGACCCAGTCGGGATGGAACGTCACCAGATCGACCACCTGCGGGTCGTCGGTCGGCGCAAAGCTGGCCGATCCGAGCGTCCCCTTGAGGCCCAGCCAGGTGTCCTTCGAGGCGAAGCTGTTGCCGCCGGAGCCGCCCGGCATGAGGTACCCGAAGCTGGCGGTGGCCAGGCAACCGTTGGCGAACCGCAGCGTCAGCACGGCCATGTCTTCGACGTCGATGGCCTCACCCGAGAGCGTGGCGCAGTGCGCCGTGACACTGACCACTTCACTGCCCAGGATGTAGCGCAGCAGATCGAGGTAGTGACAGCCCAGCCAGGGCAGGATGCCGCCGCCGCTGAGGGCCTTGTTGAACAGCCAGTGGCGCGGGTTGCGGAGCCCGACCGTGGTGGTGTGCAGCCGCGTCTCGGCGCTACAGAGGCGGCCCAGCCAGCCCTTGGCGACGGCCTCGCGCAGCAGGCCGACGGCGGGCTTGAAGCGGTTGGTGTAGAGCACGCTGAGCGACAGCCCGCGCTGGCGGTAGGCGGCCACGACCGGCCGCACCTCGGCGCTGTTGAGCCCGATCGGCTTCTCGCTGAGCACCGACTTGCCGGCCTCCGCCCAGCGCAACAGCAGCTCCGCGTGGCGGTCGTGCCGCAGCCCGGCAATCGCCCACGGCACGGCCGCCTCGCTGCGCACGCTGTCGAGGTGCTGATGCACGGCCCGCAGCTTCGGGCCGACCTTCGCCGCGAGGGCCTCGGCGACGGCCGGGTCGGGATCCCAGAGGTGGATCCCGCTGACCTCGGGCATCGTCTGCAAGGTCGTCAGGTGACTTGCCGCATGGGGATGATCGCAACCCAACAGCGCGGCTTCGACCTTCACTGCGCACCTCCCGCCAGCGCCGCCCGCAGGTCGCTGAGCCGCAGCACGCGGCAGACCGCCTGCTCTGCTTCGTGATCGACCGTGCCGACGGCATAGTAGAGCACCGCCAGTTGCCCGTCCGGCAGCGGCTGCACGCTAGGATAGCCGCAGTCGCCATTGAGCGCGTCCCAGGCCAGCAGGGCGCGGCTCTCCGGGGCAAAAGTGCGGCCAGCGTCGGTCGACAGCCAGGCCACCACACCCTTCGGCTGCAGCCGCAGCCCGCAGACCAGCAGCACCGTCTGGGCATCCAGCGCCACCACGTCGGCGGGATGCACGCCCGGCTGGGTGACCAGCCGCGGCTGGCTCCAGGTCCGCCCGCCGTCGGCCGACTCCATCGTGCTGACGGCGCCTTGCCAGTCGCGCAGCGCAGCCAGCACCCGGCCGTCGGGCAGCGCCGCCACGCTGAACTCGTTGAACCCGTCGGCGACGATACTCGGGTCGCCCCAGGTGCGGCCCTGGTCGCGGGAGCGCAGCAGCACCGCCGGCCGCCCGCCCGGCGCCCGGCTGAGGTTGCCGACCGCCGGCTGCCCGTCGCCGCGAGGCCAGCTATAGGCCGGCAGCAGCGCCGTGCCGTCAGCCAGCTCGATGATCCGGCCATAGGGCGACAGTTCGTCAAACCACTCGGTCGCCAGGGGCTGCGGCGCCGACCAGGTCCGCCCGCCGTCGGTCGAGCGGGTGACCTTGCCCAGGTAGAGCCCGGCCTGGTGATCGAACTTGCCCTCGGCGTTGTAGCTCTGCGCCTCGCTGTAGGCGCAGACCAGGCTGCCATCGGAGAGGCAGCCGAGCGCCGGGTTGCGGTCGTCCCAGCCGCTGTCGACCAGCACCCGCGTCGGCGACCAGGTGCGGCCGCCGTCGGTCGAGTGCAGCCAGTCGAGCCGGCCGGCCCGCCCGATGTGCGGTGCCCCACCCCGCACCACGGCCCCCAGGCTGCCGTCGCGCAGGGTCACCAGCACCGGGAAGAACCCGCCCGGGGTAACCGCCTGGAAGCTGCTGCCAGCGACCCGCGGCAGAGCGCTGTAGTCGTTTGGATCGGACATCAACCGGAACTCCTGCGCCGTCGCCGGCGCCGCCTCGACTGCGAAATCGTCAAAGCTGACCGTGCCCTGGCCGGCCCGCAGGCCGACGTAGCCGACGGCGAAGGTCGGATCGTCGCCGCTGGCCACCAGGGCCCCGTTCAGGCGCACCTCGAAATGGCCCCCGCGCGCGGCGACCTCGGCCTGGTGCCAGGCCTCCAGCGGCAGCGCCACCTGGCGCTGGCGATGCACCTCGTGCCACGACTGGGCGGCGGTCTGGCGCACCAGGATCACCTGCTGGTTGCCGCCGTCAAAGTGCACGTAGTACCCGCTGCGACTGTCGACCGCCCGGAAGACGATCCCCGCCGCCCGCACGCCGCGGCCGGCCGCCGCCGCGCGGAAGCGGACCCGCACCAGGCCATCGCCCCAGGCCTGCCGGGTGTCCCAGGCGTAGGCCCCGGCGGCCGCGCGATCGGTCTGGGTGAGCACGCCGTCGGCGACCTGCCACAACCCGCCGGCAGTGACCCAGCCCGCCGGCAGGGCGGTCCCGTCGAAGGTCTCCGGCACCGCGGTCACGACGCCCAGCCAAAGCATTGCGCACCACATGATCAGGGCTTCGGCAGGCCCGGCCGGGTTCCTCTCCGACCGTCCCCGAGTCGCCGACCGCCGAGTTGTGTTACGCTGTCGGCGAGGTGCTGGCTGCCATGGACTTGCCGTTGCTGGGTTACCTCGAGGCGGTGGAGGTGGCGCGCTCGCCGGAGCCGGAGCGGGTCTACTATTCCAACCCCGACTGGGCGCTCGACGACCAGGGCCCGCTGCTACTGTGGGACCAGTTCGGCCCGGCGCACAACCTCTTCCTGGCCCGCCCGGCCGCCACCGGCTGGCAGCAGGTCGCGACGCTCCCAGACACGATGCACTCGCATCTGATCCACCTGCCCGAGCAGGGCCTGAGCCTGATTCTGGGCGTCAACCAGCAGCGCTGCCCGCGCAGCCTGGACCTCTGGTGGAGCTACGGCGCCGACCGCTGGCAAGGCCCGCTGGAGCTGTTTGGCGCGGCCGACTTCCACGCCGGCAGCACGCCCTGGGCGATCCACCAGGACCGGCTGTTTGTGCCGTTCGAAACGCAGCAGACCGAGCGCTGGGGTAGCTACGAGTATGGCTGTGTCCACGCCCGCCTCGACAGCGACCTGCGCCGGCCGGCCAACTGGACGCTGGTCCAGAACCGGGTGCCCTGGAGCGTGCTGCCGAACTGCTTCCACTGCGGCGGCCTGGAAGGCAACCTGATCGTGGCGCCCGACGGGCAGCTCTACAACTTCCTGCGTCTGCCGGCCTACAACCGCCTCGGCCGGGCGCGCTGGAACGGCAGCAACTGGGAGTGGCTGGGGCTGGTGCAGGGGGTCCATAACCAGTCGAAGCCAGAGATCTTCAGCACGCCCGACGGCCGCTGGTTCCTGCTGGCCAACGGCTGGCCGGCGCGCCGCACGCCGAACCGGCCGCACGACTTCCGCAACACGCTGTGCCTCTGGGAGGCCTGCGAGCCCGACCTCAGCCGCTGGCGGCTGCTGCGCGTGATCATCAGCGACCGCGAGCCGCGCCACGCCTACAGCTACGTCGCCGCGATGGTCGATCCCAGCGACACCTTCTACCTGGCCGAGCGCGCTGGCGACGACCAGACCCGCAACTTCCACGACACCAACCTGGTGCTGGTGCGGCAGCGCCCGCAGTTCAGCGCCTGGGTCGAGGAGCCGGCGCTGGTGCCCTACGGCACCGCCGCGGTCGACGCCAGCGGGGTCTGGTCGAAGAGCAACAGCCAGGACGGTCTGCTGCTGTCGCATCTGGACGGCGCCACCTACCCGCAGGTGCTGCGCGCCACCGTGCGGATCGACGAGCTGCCGAGCGAGGTCGGCGTGCTCGACCTGCTCGGCTTCGCGACCTGCGATCTGATCAGCATTGCCGGCCTGCAACTGGCCAACGAAGGCAGCGGCACCTACCTGGCGCTGTCGACCGGCGGCCGGCGGATCGCGGTGCGGCCGCAGGTGCGCGTCGGCGAGGTGCTGCGGCTGCAGGTCACGCTGCGCTCGCCGGTGCAGGTGGTGGTGCAGGTCGACGACGACCAGCCGGTGAAGGGTCGCACCCACCTCGCCAGCGATCCGTCGCTGGCCGGCATCCTGCCGCGGGCTGACCGGCCGACCGCCCGGCTGGGGCAAGTCAGCGTCGTGGAGCGGCCCAGCCTGGCCACCGGCGACACGGTCTGTGAGGCGCCCGCCCTGCCCGGGGCGCTGATTCTGGTGGACGGCCGCGGCGTCACCGGCCCGCTGGCCGGCGACTTCGCGACCCCGGCCGAGAACCTGGTGCCCGGCGGGCCGCTGGTCGGCGGTGGTCACCCGGCCTGGTTCGAGCCCTGGGCCGGCGGCGTGCTGTCAGGCCCGAAGTGTGCCGCGCTGTGGTCGCCGCTGGACCAGCCGCCGGCCGAGTTCACGCTCGGCGGCTTCGGCCGCCTGGGCCGCACCGATCCAGGCTGGAACGTCCTGCTGGCGGCGTTCGGCGAGCGCTCCGCGACGTATGGCCTGCGCCGCGAGTTGCCCTACCTTGGCCTGCTGCTGCTGAGCGAGGGCGAGGCGCAGCAGAAGCTGGCGGTGGCCTGGTCGACCTGCGACGACAAAGAGATGACCGTCGCCAACGAGACCGTCGGCTCCTGGTTCTTCTACGCCCTCACCGGCCTGGTCGCCGATGGCGAACTGCAACTGCAGCTCTACGCTGGGGAGCCGGGTGGCCGCTGCTGGCCGGTCTGCACGACCACCGCGCCACTCGCCTCGGCCGCCGCGGCGCGGCACTGGCTGGCGCTGATCGGCAGCGCCGGCAACGAGGTGCGCGGGTTCGGCGGGCTGTTCGTCTGTCAGCAGGCGCTGACCCACGACGAGCTGCAGGGAGTCTGTCAGGCCGGCTACGCCACCAAGATGGACCGCCACCCGCCGCGCCGGGCGACCTGCGCGGTGCCCTTGCCCAGCGCCCCAGCGCCCGTCGACGTCGCCCCCGCGCCGCCGGCTGAGCCGGTCGCGCCGGACCTCACGCCGACCACCGTGGAGCCCGCGCCGGAGGCCCCACCCGCGCCGACACCGGTCGAGTCGGCCAGCGCCCCCGGCCCGATCGATCCAGGCGCCGAGAGCTGGCCCGACCTGCCGCTGCCGCCAGGGGCCGAACCGCCCGCCGCCGAATCGTAAGTCGCTGGCGGCGCGACCGGTGCAGTGAGCAGGTCGCGCGCCATATTCCCACCTGGTGGTCATTTGGCCACCAGGGAGAGGGAACTCATGCGGATTGCGCGTCTCGCCGGGCTGCTGTCCGGCATCGTTTGCTTGGCCGTACTGGGCAGCGGACTGCTGGTCGGCTGCGGCAGTTCGGGCAACCAACCGGTGGCCTTGGGCCTGCCGGCCGGGCCGGCCACGGCAGGGCAGGTCGCTGCTGGCCGGACGCTGGTAATGGCGGGCGGCTGCGGAGATTGCCACAACCGCGGCAAGGTCGACCCGACCGATGCCAACTGGCTGGCCGGCTTCATCGGCCCCGCCGGCGGCAGCGGCGGCGGCACCTTCAACATCGGGCCGTTCCAGACCTATGCCGACAACCTCACGCCGCACGCCACGGCTGGCCTGGGCGGCGTGAGCGACCGGCAGGTCTTCAACGCCATGCGCTTCGGGCTGGATCCTGAGGACACGCCCGACGTGGTGATCACCTCCACCACCCCTGGCGTCGGCAACCATCCCGCCACGCCGGTTTACCTGGCGCCGCCGATGCCCTGGCCCGCCTTCCGCCACTTCGCGGATGAGGACCTCTGGGCGATTGTGGCCTACCTCAAGCACGGCCTGCGGCCGAATGCCAACGTCGTCCCCCCGAGCGCCGCGCCGCCCGACAACTGGGCCAGCTCCTACGAAGTGGCCGACATCGGCGTCTGGCCGGCGGCCGGCTTCCCGACCGCCAGCGAGCAGTTCGTGCCGTAACGACAAGGACGGCCGCCCGGTGGGGCGAACCCTGCCGGGCGGCCGCCGTCGACGCGGCGCGGAGCAGGCCATGGCGCTACTATCGCTGCCGGCGCTGCGCCAGCAGCGGGGGCCGCTGGCGGGAGTAGCGCGCAGCCGGACAGCCGGACACGGCTCGACAGCAGTGCCAATCTGGCCGTTGCCCCTTGGCGGCCGGCCCTGACGGCGTTGCTGCAACGTCGTAGCGGGAGCACCGTCGACCGGATTCCGCTGGCATCGATGCGGATGGCACGCGGCCCGAGCAGACCAACACCAGCCGTCGTCGCCCAACGTGCTGCCCGAGGCCAACATGGGTGTTGACAGATCTCGGTAACCTGCTACGATGCGCGGTAAGTCGAACGTCCCCGGTATTGGCAGCCGGCGGGACGTCACTAACAGCTTCGACAAAAAGGAACATAGCGGATACGAGATTGGCGCCTCATTCAGGTGGAGTAGCCCGTCTCTGGGACTGCAGTTGACCGCGAGCTACAAGCGCGCGTGGAAACTGTCCGGTACCAAGAAAGGAGACGAGATGCCAAACCTGACTTCGAAGGTGAAGGATGGAGCAGCCCTCTCGCCGGTGCCACGAAGACGTGGCGCTCCACCTGATCAGGGGCACGTTCGAGCAACCGCCATGTCCACCCACGAAGGAAAGGGCTAGGGGGGGTCATTCCCCCCCGCCGGCACACTGCACTGAGAACACAGCGCTCTCGGCAGGCCCCAAGACCCGTTGCCCTCCCCCGTACACAGCAGGCCGATCGGCGTTGGCTACTCCGCCGCGAGTTTGGCGGCGGCCGCGACCAGCCAGCCCCGCAGCACGCGGGGTCCTGACGCCGACACCGCAGGTCCTCGACGCACCGCTCGCTACCGCCGAGCCTTGGGCGGTGGTGGGTGGCGGGTCGCGCAGCACACTCTGGGTCAGCCTGCTGGCCAGCCTGCTCGGGCGGCCGCTCCGACCGCTGCCGGAGGTGGACTCCGCGCTCGGGGCGGCGCTGTGGGCAGCGGCCAGTGTCGGCCTGGCGGTCGAGCCGAGCGCCGCGGAGTCGGCCGTCTGCCAGCCCGACCCGGAGGCCCAGGCGCAGCTCGCCGCGGCCTTTGAGCGGTACCAGCAGGCCCACGTGGCGCTGGCCGGGTTCTACGCCAGCCTGGCGACCCGAGCCTAGCTGGTGCCTTCCAGCATCTGGTCGTAGAACGCGACGATGCTGCCGGGCTCGTCGACTTCCATGTACTTCATGGCGTCGCGCGGGTGGCAGTTGAGCTGCCCGGTGATCATGTAGGCCAGGTCGTAGCCCCACTTCATCTGCGTCCGCAGCCGCGGGATGGCGGTTTCGAGGCACTCCAGCACCGGCCGCAGGTGATACTTCGGGTTCTTCAGGAAACCGAGCAGCAGCTCCAACGGGCAGTTGCCGGCGCCGCGGCCGAGGCCGGCGACCGTCGCGTCGAGGCGGTTAACACCCAGCACAATCGCCTCGACCGTGTTGGCGTAGGCGAGCTGCAGGTTGTTGTGGGTGTGGATCCCAATCTCGATGTTGGTGCCCTCGACCGCGCGCTGGTACTTGCGGGTGAGGTACTGGATCTCTTCGGAGTACATCGCGCCGAAGCTGTCGACCAGGTAGATGGTCCCAACCGGCGTCGCCGCGAGGGCTGCCAGGGCGTCGTCGAGGTCGTTTTCCTGGACCGTCGAGGCGGCCATGATGTTGACCGTCGTCTCGTAGCCCTTGTCGGTGGCGTCCTGGATCATCGCGATGGCGGTCGGGATCTGGTGGACGTAGGTGGCGACTCGCACGACGTCGAAGACGCTGGCCTCGCAGGGCAGGATATCGTGATGGTAGTCGGTGCGCTCGGCATCGGCCATCATCGTCAGCTTCAGCTCGGTCGGGTTGTCGCCGACGATGCGCCGCACGTCGTCCTCGACGCAGAACTTCCAATCGCCGAACTTGTCGCGGGAGTAGATCTTTTGGTCGGCCTTGTAGCCGAACTCCATGTAGTCGACCCCGGCGGCGACACAGCAGTCGTAGATGGCTTTGACGAAGCCGTCTTCGAAGCGGTGGTCGTTCATCAACCCGCCGTCACGGATGGTGCAGTCGAGTACCTTGATCTCAGGACGGTATGTCACCCACGTCCCCTTGCTGGTCGATTGGCTCTGCGTGTCGCTCACCCGCGGCTCCTACCCCGTGGCTCGTCACCTCGGCGGCAAGCCCCTAAACTAACCCGCCGCCGGCCGTTCGTCAAGCCGTGATCGCGCGCGCTGCGGTGGCCGCTGGGGCGGCGCCGGCGACTCGGCGGCCGCGCCGGATTCGCCGTTGACAGGTTCTGGACCCGGATACATAGTTAACCAGGTTACAGATTTGGGCCGGGCGACCGGTGGGGGCGTGGCAACGCGATGGTGGTGACACCGCACGGCATGACGACGGCGAAGCTGCTGGCGCAGACGGTGCGCCTGGTGACCGAAGGTCTGGTGGAAGAGACCTTCCGCCAGGTCGCCGAGTTGGGCGAGACGCTGACCGCCGCGCAGTTTGAGGTACTGCGGTTCATCGATCGCCACGAACGCCCCACGATCGGCGAGGTGGCCGAGGCGCTGCATATCTCGAGCGCCGCCGCGACGAAGTCCGTGAGCGGCCTCGAGGAGCGCGCCCGGCCGCTGGTGCAGCGCTCCCGCGGGGCCGACCGGCGGACGGTTCGGCTGGCTACCACCGCCGCCGGCAATGCCCTGGTGAACACAGTGCGGGCGACCTTCACGGGACGCCTGGAAGCGGTGCTCGAACGCATGGGCAGCGCTGAGCAGGCGCGGCTGGAAGAGGGTCTGCGGGCCTTTCTGGCGGCAGCGCTGGTGACCGCGGGCGACTGCGACGCGGCCTGCTTGCGGTGCGGCATCGACCACAGCGAGAGCTGTCTGGTCCACCTCGCCGAGGTCGGGCTGGTCGGCCCGCGCGAACGACGTTGTTGAGTTGAGGGAGCCGTATGGCGACGCAAGAAGAGGTTCTGGAGGCGCTGAAGGACTGCTACGACCCGGAGATCCCGATCAATGTCGTGGACCTCGGGCTGGTCTACGGCGTGGCGGTCGACGAAGCGGGCGAGGTCCTGGTGGACCTGACCTTGACCAGCATCGGCTGCCCGATGGCCGGGGAGCTGGTGGCGCAGGTGTCGGAGGCGGCAAAGGCTGTCGAGGGCGTTGCCGGCGTGCAGGTCAACCTGGTCTGGTCGCCGCCCTGGTCGCCGCAGTTGGCGACCGACGATGGCAAGCAGCAGTTGGCGATGATGGGGATTCCGGTCTGAGACGGCCGACAGCAAAGGAACGACGATGGCAGACGGAGCAGAGTTGGTGATCCGCGACCTGCGGGCGACCGTCGCGGGCAAGGAGATCCTCAAGGGCGTCAACCTGACGCTTGGCGCCGGCGAGCGGCATGTCTTGCTGGGCGCCAACGGCTCAGGCAAGTCCACCCTGGCCTACGTCCTGATGGGCCACCCCAACTACACCGTGACCGGCGGCAGCGTCGAGTTCGCCGGCCAGGATCTGCTGGCGCTGGAGCCCGACGAGCGCGCCCGGCTGGGGCTCTTCCTGGCCTTCCAGTACCCCAAAGAGATCACCGGCGTCACGGTCAGCAACTTCTTGCGCACCGCGGTCGAAGCGACGCGCGGTGAGAAGGTCAGCCTGCGCGAGTTCAGCAAGCTGCTGACCGGCCACATGGCGACCTTGGAGATGCAGCCCGAGTTCGCCCGGCGCTATCTCAACGAGGGCTTCTCCGGCGGCGAGCGCAAGCGCAACGAGATGCTGCAACTGCTGGCCCTGCAGCCGAAGCTGGCGATTCTCGACGAGACCGACTCCGGGCTCGACGTGCAGATGCGCCAACTCGTGGCCAACGTCGTGCGCGAGCTGGCCAGCAGCAACACCGGCTTCCTGGTGGTCACCCATTACGAGGATGTGGTGCGGCAGATGCAGCCGCAACACGTGCATATCATGCTGGACGGACGGATCGCGATGTCGGGCGGGCTCGAGCTGGTCGAACGGCTCGGCGCCGAGAAGAGCTTCGACTGGGTCCGCGAGGAGGTCTCCCATGGCGCAGTCAACTGACCTCAGTGCTACCGCTGCCGCCGAGCATCAGGAGCTGCGCGACCTGCGTGGCGACTACGCTGAGCGGTACGGCTTCCACGATACTCGGGACAGCGTTTTTGAGACCGAGCGCGGCCTCACCGAGCGCGTCGTGCGGACCATTTCGGAGCAGAAGAACGAGCCGGCCTGGATGCTCGAGAAGCGCCTGGAGGGCCTGCGCCACTTCCACGAGCGGCCGATGCCGCAGTGGGGCGGCGACCTCACTGGGATCGACTTCGACTCGATTGTCTACTATGCCCGGCCGTCGGAGCGTAGCGAGACCTCCTGGGACGAGGTGCCCGACGACATCAAGAACACCTTCGACAAGCTGGGGATCCCCGAGGCCGAGCGCAAGTCGCTGATTGGCGGCGTCGGCGCGCAGTACGACAGCGAGGTGGTCTACCACTCGCTGCGCAAGCAGTGGGAAGACCTCGGCGTGCTGTTCCTGTCGCCCGAAGAGGCGCTGGCGAACCACCCCGAGCTGGTGCAGGAGCACTTCGGGACCATCATCCCGTACAACGACAACAAGTTTGCGGCGCTGAACACCGCGGTCTGGTCGGGCGGTTCGTTCATCTACGTCCCGCCGGGCGTCCAGGTGGACATCCCGCTGCAGGCCTACTTCCGGATCAACAGCCAGAACGTCGGGCAGTTCGAGCGGACCATGATCATCGTCGACGAGGGCGCCTTCGTCCACTACGTCGAGGGCTGCACGGCGCCGATCTACAGCAAGGACAGCCTGCATTCGGCGGTCGTCGAGATTGTCATCAAGCGCGGCGGGCGCTGCCGTTACACGACCATCCAGAACTGGTCGAACAACGTCTACAACCTGGTCACCAAGCGCGCCGTAGCCTACGCCGACGCGACGATGGAGTGGGTCGACGGCAACCTCGGGTCGAAGCTGACGATGAAGTACCCCGCGGTCTACCTGGTCGAGCCCGGCGCCCACGGTGAGATCCTCTCGATCGCCTTTGCCGGACGCGGGCAGCATCAGGACGCTGGCGGCAAGGTGGTCCACGCCGCGCCGCAGACGACCAGCCGGATCATCAGCAAGTCGATCAGCAAAGACGGCGGACGCAGCAGTTACCGCGGCCTGGTGAAGGTCTACGAGAACTGCCTCGGGGTCCGCTCGAATGTCGTCTGCGACGCGCTGCTGCTCGATCCGCAGTCGCGGTCGGACACCTACCCCTACATGGAGGTGGCCGAGCAGCAGGTCGATATCGGCCACGAGGCGACCGTCTCGCGGGTCGGCGAGGAGCAGCTCTTCTACCTGATGAGCCGCGGCCTGACCGAAGACCAGGCGATGGGGATGATCGTCAACGGCTTCATCGAGCCGATCGTCAAGGAACTGCCGATGGAGTACGCGGTCGAGATGAACCGCCTGATCCAGTTGCAGATGGAAGGCTCGATCGGCTAGCGCGGCGAGCGACCGAGGACGGAGGACGTGATGAGTGCAGCCACCGGTTTCACGGTGGACCAGGTCCGCGCGCTGGCAGCCCGCCACGACGAGCCCGCCTGGCTGCTGGAGCAGCGGCTGGCGGCGTTCGAGGCCTGGCAGGCGGCGCCCTACCCGAGCTCGCAGGACGAAGACTGGCGGCGCAGCGACTTCCGCCACCTCGACCTGGAGCGCGGCCTGCCGCTGGTGACTCCCAACGGCGGTGCCCACCCGCGCCCCGACGCGGCCGACGCGGCCGGCTTCCTGAGCTTCTGCGACGGCCAGCTCGCCGCCCAGCGCCTGGCGCCGGAGCTCGAGGCGGCGGGCGTCGTGCTCTGTCCGCTGCACACCGCGCTGCGGACCCACGGCGACCTGATCCGCGATAGCCTGATGACGCGCTGCGTGCCGGTCGACGAAGACCCCTTCACGCGGCTGCACGCCGCGCTCTGGACCGCCGGCACGTTCCTCTACGTCCCCGACGGTGTCACCGTCCCGGCGCCGCTGCTGTCGGCCGTGCAACTGAGCCACGGGGGTGTCGCGGCGCTGCACCACACGCTGGTGATCGCCGGCAGCGGCGCCCAGGTGGAGGTCGTCGAGGAGTCCAGCGGCGGCAGCGCCGACCGCACGCTCTCGGTGCCGGTCGTCGAAGTCCTCGCCGGCAGCGGCTCACAGGTCGGCTTCAGTGCCATCCAGACCTGGCACCACGGCGTCACCGAAGTGGCCCACCGCCGCGTCTGGACCGGGCGCGATGCGCAGGTGCGGCTGACCGTCGGCAGCCTCGGTTGTCAGATGGTCAAGAGCTTCGTCGGCGCCGTGCTGGCCGGCGAGGGTGGCAGCGCCAAGCTGGCGGGGATCTACTTCCCCGAGGGCGGGCAGCACCTCGACTACACGACCATGCAGGACCACCGCGTGCCGCACTGCACCAGCGAGTTGCTCTTCAAGGGCGCGCTCTACGACCGTGCCCAGGCGATCTTCCGCGGTGTCGTGCGGGTGCGGCCCGAGGCACAACAGACCGACGCCTACCAGACCAACAACAACCTGCTGCTGGGCCAGGAAGCACGCGCCGACTCGATGCCGGTCCTCGAGATTGAGGCCGACGACGTCAAGTGCAGCCACGGCGCGACGCTGGCGCACCTTAACGACGAGGATCTCTTCTACCTGCGCAGCCGCGGCCTCGAGAGTGGGACCGCCCAGCGGATGGTGATCGCCGGGTTCTTTGAGCCAGTGCTGACGACCATCCCACTGACCAGCCTGCGCGAGCAGTTGCAGCAAGCCGTGCGCGAACGGATTGCGCAGCACTGACGGCAGGGCGGCGGGGGCAGCAGGCGAAACAACGGCCGGGAGAGTCAGCCGTGGCGGAGTTGGTGCGAGTCGCCGCGTGGGGCGACATTCCGGAGGGCGGCACGCTGCGAGTGCACGCCGACCAGCGCTGGATCTGCCTCTACAAGGTGGCCGGCGAGGTCTACGCGACAGCCGACGAGTGCAGCCACGCGGTGGCCTCGCTGGCCGACGGGAAGGTCACCGGCCACACCGTGGAGTGTCCGCGGCACGGCGCGAAGTTCGACATTCGGACCGGCAAACAGCTCTGTTTCCCGGCGGTGACCCCGGTCCGGCGCTACGCAGTGGTCGTGACGGGCGACGAGGTCAGCTTGCAGGTGTGACCGCGGGAGCCGGGCCGAGCGTCGCGTCGGGGTAGTAGTGGTGCAGAATCTCGGCCGCGCTGCGCCCCTGCTGCGCCAGGGCGACCGCGCCCATTTGGCAGAGCCCCACCCCATGCCCCCAGCCGCCGCCGCGCACGACGAGGGTCTCGGCGCTGCTGTCGAGTACGAACAGCGTGCTCTTGAGGCCCTCGCCAAACGGTCCGAAGAGCCACCGGATGCTGTCGCCGCGGACCGTCGCCAGACCGCTGCTGCCGCGCACCTCCAGCTCGCTGACCCGCCCGGAGGGCCCGCGGCGGGCGACCCGCAGGTCGGTCACCGGACCCACCCGCGCCCGCGGCTGGAGCGCGGCCAGGCGGCCCTGCACCAACTGCCGGGCGGTCGCCCAGGGCCAGGTGACGGTCCAACGGTGGCTGCTCTCGGCGGCGCACAGCCCGCGGCGGCCGGCCAGGAGTTGGCGCACGCCAGCCTCGTCGGCCGGGCCCAGCACGCGGCCGGGCTCGTCGAAGCCGACGGCCAGCCCGGCGAGGCGGCCGCCCCAGGCCTCCGCCGCGTCGGCCGCGACGCCGCCGCAAGAATGGCCGTAGACCGCGTTCAGCGGTTGGCCCGCGCGCAGCAGCACCTGACCGGCCGTGGCTGCGACGGCGGCGTCCGCAGCGGGCTCCTCGGCGGCCACTCCGCCGTACGCCTGCGTGCCGGGCAGGTCAAAGTCGTAGGGCTGCTGCGGCCGGCGCCGCGCCAGCGCCAGGCTACGTGCAGCGATCGCCTGCACCTGCCGCACCGTCGGCGAGCCGTCCAACTCCAGCGGCACCACCCCGCGCAGGTAGCTCTCCAGGTCGACCTGGTTGATCACGACCAGCCGCGAGCCACTCGCTCGGAGCAGCAGGCTGCCGCGCCAGGCCCGCCGACTGACCGCGGCTCGCGGCCGACTGCGCAGTTCGACCTCGACGGGCTGCCCCGCCGCACCGTGCACCAGCAACTCGGTGGCCGGTGCCAGCCCGACCGCGCTGACCAGGCCATCGCGGGCCTCCAAGGTCACTGCCGCGGTGATCGCCGGGCCGTCAGCCAACTGCGCCGGCGGGTGGACCACCAGCTCGGCGGCGCCGCCCTGGAGCAACACCCGCAAGCCGGGCGGCGCCAGGGCCAGCAGCGCCAGCAGCGCCAGCGTCACCCGACGATGCCGCCGCCGCCGGAGGCCTGCACGAAGGCCAGCCGAAGCTGGCTGACGAAGGCGTGCAGCTCGCTGGCCGCGCCCTGCAGCTCGGCTTCCTCGCTCTCGGCGACTTCGGCGCGGAAGCGCTCGAAGAAGCGCTCGGCAACGTCGATGCAGAACCGCACCTTGCGGATCTCGGCCAGCCGCGTCTGCGGCGGCTGTTGCAGCAACTGCGCCGCGACGCTGCCAAACTGCACGATGAAGCTCTGATAGATCGCCAGTACGGTCTGCCCGTCGACCTTGTCCTCGCTGATCAAGGTGTCGATCAGCGACTGCGCCGCTTCGATGGCGAACTCGGCCTGGGCCATGTCGGTGGTCACCAGCCGCGTCGTCGGGTGCGCCATCAGCCCCAGGTTGGCGATCGCCCAGACCATCATCTCGGTGGTCAGCGCCTGGCAGTACTCGTAGATGTTCTGCGGCGCGCGCTGCCCGCCGGCCGCGCCCTCGGCGTCGTCGTCCGCGGCGTCCTCGCCGTCGTCGGCCACCACCTCACGCAGCCGCTGCGCCTGTTGACTGCGCCGCGCCTGGTCGGCCCCGCCCAGCGCGCCGCCCCCGGCAGCCCGCGTGGTGGTCCGCGGCCGCGGCTTCTCGGCGGCCTGCGGCGGCTCCGGCGGCGGTGGTGGCGGCGGGGGTGGTGGTGCCGGGGCGTCCTCGACCTCGCGCAGCTCCCCTTCCAGGTTGACTCGACGACGGTCGCGGACCGTGATCTTGAACTCTTCCTCTTCGCGGCGGTCGTCCGGCATCAGGCACTCCTCGCAATACGTTCAGAGTAAGGCAGACTGCCGCCGGCGGCAAGACGGAGGTGGGGGGTCGGCGGCGGGCGATCCGTTAGCCGGACCGTCCGGCGCGGCGTAGCTTGTCCCAGCGGGCACCCAACGTGCGGTGCTGTTCAGGCGGAGCACCCGCGGCGAGCCACTCGATGGCGTGCTCAGACGGTTCGGTCGGATTGACCCAGATCAATGCTGCCAGCTCGGGGTTACCATCCACGGCCTGCGACCAGGCGTTCCGGGCTCGCTCGTCACAGGACACGACCCGCCAGTCGGCGGTGATCGCAGCTTCGACGAGGTGGCGGTCGGGCAGGTCGGCGACGGCTTCGCCAGCGACCACCGCCCGCGACTTGCTGCGGCGCTGCATCGCCATCCGCCAAGTGCTCGCATAGAGGCTCGGGCTGCGGTCCCACTCCGCCAGCAAGTCCAGCGTGTAGACCGCGCGGTGACAGATTCGACGTACGGCCTCGAGGAACTCACGACAGGCGACGGACCGCTCGGCGGTGGTCGCCGCGCCACCCGCCGCCCGCAGCACGTCGGCGTCGATCACCAGCCAGACTCTGTCCTCAGTCGGCATGGAGCCTGGCCAGTCGCCGGCGCTGCGCGGCGTCCAGGTAGGCGCTCTGGGCGGCCAGGCTGACCTCGCCGAAGTCCTCTGGCGAATCCCCGAAGCTCCCCGCGTCGTCCACCTCGCGCGACGTCACCGTGCTCAGCCCCGTCGCCGGATCGCGCTGGAACCAGTGTAGGATGGCGTCTTCGGTAGCCAGCCGGCCCGCGGCCACCGCCGTCAGGAGGCCGGTCAGCAACAGGTCGCTGTGGGTCTCGGCGATCACCCGCACCCCGCGGTTGGCGGCGTCGACCAGCAGGCTCGCCAGGGCCACCTGCGCCCGCGGATGCAGGTGCAGCTCGGGCTGTTCCAGGTAAACGGTCTGCCCCGGCTCCGCCGCCAGCAGCGCCACCACCACCGGCAGAACCTGCGAGACGCCGAAGCCGACATCGGCGATGTTCACATCGTCGCCATCGAGACCGTGCAGGGAGGTACGTGCGACCCGCAGCTCGATGGAGGTCCCTTCGCGTCTCCGGACCGTCAGCCCGGAATGCAGCCCCAGGCTGCGTAGGTTCTCGTCTAGCAAGCGCATCCGTTCGGGGTCATCGCGCCAGGAGTGGACCACGCTGCCTGCGTAGTGGTCGTACCTCCCAGGACAGCCGCTGTCGATGGCCAGCAGTGGGTAGGTCCGCTGATCGTGATAGCGAACGGCCGGGATGTGCATTGGAGCGGTAAGCAGGTCCTCGGTGATGCTGCCGAGGACCCAGTGGCCTTGCGCCTCAGGGTCTTCAACCTCGATTCGGAGCAGAGCCCGCGCTCGTCGGATGGCGAACCGCCCGCGAACGACTTCAGGGAACCCGGCTGCGTCCACGATCCGAATGCGCTGCAGAGCCTCCGAGAGTTCGCGCGGGTCCATGCCAGCGCGCAGCACCCAGGACTGCTTGGTCGGGAGCGTGAAACGACTCGAGAGAACCAAGCCACCTTCGGCGCCCGCCTCGTAGAAGTGCTGTAGTGTCGCCGAGGTGAAACGCAGGATGACAGCGAACTGGCCCGTTCCTCTCGACGACCCTTCCCGGGTTGGCAGTTGCATCGCCGAGCCGACTCTGCAGTTCGGCCCGTCCAGCAGCAACGGGCCGCCATCGACGCCGGCCTCCTGCGTCTGCTTCAGCAGCAGCAGCGGCTGCATGATGCTCGACTTGCCGGAGCTGTTGGCCCCGGCCAGGATGGTCAGCGGGCGGACGGCGATCTCGGTCGGGGCCAGGAACGACTTGAAGCCCTCGACCGCGATGCTGGTCAAGGCGTTGAGCGGGCTCGCTTCGTCGCTTTCACGCGCCGTGGGTGGTGCCTCGGGTTCAGCCATCGGCCCCTCCGTACACCCCCAGTCTAGCACATCGCCCCAGCGCCCGGCAGGCGGGCCAGGCGGCGCGCCGAAGTGCGTCTGCGGAGTACTGCCGATGCTGACCCTGCCCCTCGCCGCCCTGGCGCTGACGGCCGCGGGTGCTGACTTGGAGGCCCTGGTGCGGACGCCGCCGCCGGTCAACTATGCGCCGGGCGCGGAGTATCGGCCGGAGGCGCGGAAGTACCAGGGCATCGCCAGCCTCGAGCGGGCGCCTGGCGGGCGGTTGTGGGCCGTCTGGTACGCCGGTCCGGTGCATGAAGACAAAGACAACTACGTCGTCGGCGTCACCAGCGGCGATGGCGGCGCGACCTGGAGCGACCTGCAGTTCGTGATCGACCCCGACGGCGCGGGGCCGGTGCGAGCCTCGGACCCGTGCCCCTGGCTCGACCCGCAGGGGCGGCTGTGGCTGTTCTTCTTCCAGAACGCCGCCGGCAGCCTGCCCGCGCTGTTCGCGATGACCTGCGACGACCCCGACAGCGCGCAGCCCCACTGGAGCGCGCCGCGCTACCTCCACGACGGCATCCTGATGTGCAAGCCGATCGTCGACCGGCACAGCGACTGGCTGCTGCCGACCGCGATCTGGCACCGCGCCGGGAGCTGCCGGCTGGTCGCCAGCAGCGACCAGGGGCAGACCTGGCAGCTCCGCGGCACGGCGACGGTGCCCCGGCCCGCCGACCGCGACTGCGACGAGCCGATGCTGGTCGAGCGCCGCGACGGCTCGCTCTGGATGCTGGTGCGCACGAAGTACGGCCTCGGTGAGACGATCTCGACCGACCGCGGGCAGACCTGGACGGAGGTCACGCCCACGGCGCTGGCCCATGCCACCTCGCGGTTCTTCCTGCGGCGGCTGCGCTCGGGCAACCTGCTCTTGGTGAAGCACGGCCCGCTGACCGTGCGGACCGGCCGGACGCACCTCACGGCCTACCTCAGCCGCGACGACGGCGCGACCTGGGAAGGTGGGCTGCTGCTGGACGAGCGCGCCACGGTGAGTTACCCCGACGGCTGCGAGGCACCCGACGGCACGGTGCGGATCATCTACGACTGGAATCGGGCCGACGAGAAGCAGATCCTGCTGGCCACCTGCACCGAGGCCGACGTGCTGGCCGGACGCGACGTCAGTGGCCGGGTGCGGCTGCGGGGGCTGATCAACCAGGCCACCGGCGTCAACCCGAAGCCCTGGCTGCGCGACGGGCGCTTCCTGGGCCTGCGCCCGAACTCTGCCGGACAGCCGTTGGCGACCGGGCCCGCGGCCGGTCTGGTTGATGAGACCCGGCCAGTGGTCGCTGGCGAGCGGGTCTTCACCGACCGCGACTACCGTTTCGAAGCGTTGCCGCCCGCGCTGGGTACCCGCCGCTTCGTCTGCGGCAGCATCGCCGGCAGTCAGGTGGTTTGTCAGACCGCGGGTCTGGCGCTGCTGTTGACACCCCAGGCGGACCGCAATGCCGACAGCCTGGCCGGCGAGCTGTTGGCGCAGGGCTGGCAGTTGGTGGCACTGCCCGAGTTCGTCCTGTTCCGCGGCGCCGACGGCGGCCTGCACGGGGGCAATGTGGTCTCGGTCTACCAGCGGGAGCTCCGGGCTGGCGAGACGGTGACCCTCGGCAAGTGGGGCGTGCTGGTTTACTAACGGCCGGCCTGACCAGGCAGCAGATCCAGGCGGACGGCGGTGACCAGCCGGCCACTGGCCGCCGGGTGGCGCAAGACGATGGTCGTCAACGGTCGACGGCCGAGTTGGCGGGGAGGGATCAGCTCGATCGTCGCCCCCGCGGGCGGCGTCAGCAGCGCCCGGCCGCGCCGGCCCTGCAACACGAGCCGGTCGCCGGCGCGCGAGACGGGCAAGGGCGTGTGCCAGAGGAACTCGACCCCGGCACCGCCGAGCCGTTCATACTCGTCGACGATGCTGAGCTGCTCGGGCGACGGCGAGTCGAAGCGGCGCTTCCAGGAGCGATAGTGCGCCGGCCAGAGCACCCCGGGGTTGAGACTGGCGCGAAACTGCTGAAGGTCTCCGGTGGCTTCTGGGATGACCGCCACCGAAGCCGGGTTGGCGGGCGCCGGGCGGGGTGCTGCGGCAGCCGCCAACGGCACCAGCAGATTGTGGTGCTGGGCGTGCTTCATCGTGTTGGCAGCGGCGTCGGCGTAGACCAGACCGCCTGGATCGGCCGCGAAGGTGTCGCCAGCGAACTCCAGCACGAAGCTGCCGCGGTCTTCGTGGTTGTGCCCGGCGCGGGCCGGACCGCCGCAGACCACCAGCTTCACCCACTCGCCGCCAAGCCGCCGGGTCGACGCGGCGAAGCCGCTGCTGGGAAGCCGCACGAACGGCTCGTAGTGGTCGGGTTCGACGCCGCCCAGGTCCGGCGCCGGCAAGGCCCAGAGGGCCAAGTCAGCGCGCTGCGCCGGCGGCTGCGCGGCGAGCATCCGGGCCGCCGTGCCGCCTGGCCGGATCTTCGCCAGCACCGCCAGCGTCGCGGCGCTGACACCCGCCCACGGCCCGCCCTGCGCATCGCTGTTGAGGATCAGCGAGAGCGGCTGCTCGGTGCTGCGGAAGACCTCCAGGTAGTTGTCAGTCGCCGCCAAGAGCGGCGGGAGCAGCTCGCGGAGCGGCTTGCCGCGGGCCGTGCCGTAGATGCTCAGGGCTGGCAGGGCGTTGGCCAGCGTGTAGGACAGGTAGCCGGTGCCTTCCGGGAAGCCGCCGTCGGCCGCCAGAATCTGTGCCAGGCTCTCGTTCAGTTCGGCGCAGGCCAGGTCGGTGTAAGGCGCGACATGGGCCCAGCCGGGCTGCTTCTCGAGCAGGGCGTAGACCGCCAGGCGGCCCATCGAAAAGACCGCCAACTGGTTGCAGCCGAAGATGTAGGGGTGGCGCCAGGCGACGAAGTTGATGTTGCCCAGCCCATCTTCGGCCAGCCGCCGGACGACCAGGGCCTGGCCGGCCGGGGTCAGCCAGGCTCCGGCGAGATCGGCCGCGATGGCCACCTCGTAGCACAGCGCGGCTTGGGCGAAGGAGCGCTGCTCCCAGGCGCTGTCAGGGAAGGCCGTCACGAAGTCGACGTCCCAGTGGGGGATCAGCGCCGCCTGCACCACGGCCTTGGCGACCTCGCGGAGCGACTCCTGATCGGCGGCCAGGGCCGCGCGTTGGGCGCCGTCCAGCAGGCTCACCAGCCGGCCGTCGGCGTTGCTCAGCGCCACCCGGCCGCGGTTGTCGCGGCGGCCGAAGAGGCCCTCGTTGGCCAGGCCCAGGTGAGCTGCCAGGACCACCGCACTGCGCAACCCGAGGGGGGCCGGCTGTCCGGCTTGGACCGCCGCCTGCCGCTCGCGGAAGGCCTCCGGCGGGCACAGCAGGTGGTACAACGGCGCCCCCTCGGCGGGGCTGGGTGCGGCGCGCAGGAAGGCCTCCAGCGGCTGCTCCGCGAAGGACTGCCACTGGGCCGCTTCGCGGGCCGCCCAGTCGGGATTGCGGAGCCCGAGCCAGAGCAGGTTGGCCGTTTGCGCGCCGGCCGCGCCCGCGCCGAGCCGGATCTGCACCTCCCGCAGGCGGCTGGCCCGCGGCAAGGGCAGGACGTGCTGATCGGTGTGCGAGACCGTGGCGACGAACTCCTGCTCGACCGGGCCCAGGTCGGTGACCGCCCGCAGGTGGATCCGACCGCCGCGGGGCACCCCGGCGCTCAGCACGAGGTGCGTGTAGGGACCCAGCGCGACCCCGTCTCCAGCGTAGCGTCGCCGCAACGTCGGGCCGGCGCCGGGAGCGGCCGCCGTCCAGTCGACGATCACCATGCACCAGTACTGCGCGCAGCTTGCCGGCCCGCTGTCGGGGGCCTGCGTCCAATGCGACCAGGCTTCCAGCGCCGGATCCCACCAGGGCTCCAGGATGGCGTCACCGCCACTGACCGGGGTCACGCGAGTGACGTCCGGCGGCGCCGCTGGCGCGCCATCCAGGTCGGCCGCGGCAGCCAGCGCGGCGCCCCCCAGCCACGCGCCGGCCGTGATCACGGCGGTGCTGGCAGTCAGCAGCAACAGGTTCACGGGCTCTCTCCCGGCGCTCCCGACAGTCGCCGGCGTCAGGCTCCCGGGGCCACCTGCAGCTCCCACAGCCAGCGCTCGCCACCCGGCTGCAGCGGCTCGGGCGGGTTGTCGAGCAGGTGCTGCAGGGTGGCCGTGACCGTCTGCAGGGCCACCTCACGCTGCGGGTTGAAGCCGCCCAGACGCCACAGGTAGCCCCAGCCACCGAGGCGGTAGCCACCGGCGTAGTCGTCGCGCACGCCGCGCAGCAGGACCACCTCGGGGCGCACCCCGCGGGCCGCCAGGCCACGGTTGACCGGCGTCTGCAACTGCGTGATGGCGGCCGCCGCGGCGCCCAGCCAGCGCTGGCCGGCGGGCGTCACGGTGAGCGGCTCCGGCGGCGCCTGCACCTCGCCGCCGCCGACTGGCAGACCGAGCCGCTCGGCGCCCGACGGGCCGATCCGATCGTCGCCCTGGGGGCCGGCCGCTGTGTGCAGGCTGTAGCCGCCGGTCTCCCACCAGTTGCCGCCGCCGCGGACGTATTGCCGGATGCGCTCCAGCATCGGCACCGCCGGGCCGTCGCTCGGGAAGGTCTCGCCGTACGGGTTGACGATCCCCAGCCACCGCCGCGCGCCGGCCTCGAGGGCCGCCAGCAGCGCCTCGCGGGTGGTGATCGCCTCGACCGGCAGCCCGGCCGCGCGGAGCGTCGTCAACCACTCGGTCGGCGTGACGGTGACCCAGCTTGGGTTGATGCCCGCGATCTGCAGGACGCCGATCCGCGGGGCGCCACCCGGCCACTGGCGCGGCGGCAAGGCGGCCAGTTCGGCCGGCGGGGCGGCCTGCGGCGCTTCGGCGCGGGCCGGCAGCGTGACCTTCAAGACGGCGCCGGTGGCCGTGGCGGTCAGCGGCTGCCCGGCCAGCGTCACCCGCGGCGCCGGCACCGCCTGGGGCAACTCCACGGCGACGGTCTGCAGGGCCTGCGCGCGAACCCAGACGGTGGCGCCGCGGCCGTTGCTTTGAGCCACGAAGCTGTGCCCCTCGTCGCCCCCGTCGACGCCGCCCAACGACCGCAGGTTGGCCGCCAGCAGCCCAGGCGCGGTGGCCCGGAAGCCGTAGCCGGCCAGTTCCTGACCGGCGTCGGCGAGCGGCTCCGGATCGAGGTTGGCGACCACCCGCAGCTCGCCGTGTTGCGAACGGATCAGCCCGTCGCGGTCGCGCCGGTCGTTGGCGCGGTCGTGGCTCCAGGCCAGCAGCGGCTGGCCGACCCCGCGGGCGAGGACCGACTTCTGCAGGCGGTCCAGCCAGGCCAGCCACTGCGCGATCCGCGGCTGGGTCAGCCCGCCAGCGCCGCAGGAGAAGTTCATGTTGAAGCCCAGGCCGACGGTCCAGGCGACGAGCTGCCGATTGGTCACGAACTGGCCCAGATCGTGGTAGTTCAGCAGCGCCTTGTCGTGGGCCAGGGCGTTCGCCAACGGGTAGATCCGCCAGTGCCGCGGCGAGACCTCGGTGCGCAGCAGGCGCCGCCAGTCCGGCCCGCCCTCGGTCGGGACGATCTTCCACGACAGCCCACAGAACTGCGTCTCGGCGTTCAGGATGCCGTCCCAGCCCGACTCCGTCGACAGCGGCACCAGCGCGCTGTCTTCGTCGACCATGCTGATCATGCCGGCGGCGTAGGCGTACGGCGTCGGCGAGGCGGGGTTGGTGTCGTAGACCCAGCTCCGCGCGCCACACTGGTCTTGAAACAGCACGTCGACCGGAAAGTCGCTGGTGAACTGCGTGCGCACCAGACGATTCGCCGCCTGCACCACGGGATGCCAAAGCGTCGTCGTGAACCCGCTGTTGGTGCCATAGCGCTCCGGTGAGAGCTTGCCGTCCAGCCGCCGCAGCAGCCCCACGTCGCCGTGGCGTTCGAAGGTCGGGCCCTTCGGGCCGTCGCACCACCAGGTCGGGTTGGTGTAGGGCATGAACAAGCTGCCGGCGGCGCGGATCTGGTCGATCAACTGGCGGAGCTCGGCGGAGCCGCTGAAGGTCGGACCGGGCGGCAGGTGGTCGGGATACTGCTTGTCGAACCCGCCCTTCAGGTAGTCGGCGAAGTGGACCAGCGTGCCAGCCGGGACTCGCGGCAGATGCTCAATCTTCTCACGCCCCGGGCCGGCGTAGTAAAGCAACACCGCGCTCCGGAGCCTGGCCAGCGTGGCCGGCTGGACTTTCGCGGCGAGGGGCCTGGTGAAGCCGTTCACCGCGGCGTAGTCGCGGAGGTTGGTGAGCACGTCGCCGCCCAGCGTCAGCCGGGCGGTGGGCGTGGTCCAGGTGGCGCCAGCGACGAGGTGCGTCCCGAAGCTGCGCTCGCACCACCCACTCTGCTCGTCGCCACCGCAGGCCAGGCGGCCGGGTACGAAGAGCTGCTGGCGGTCCCACGGCGCGCCGGCCGGCTGGGCCCGCTGCACGGCCAGGCTGCCGGCGCTGGTTTCGAGCTGCTGAAAGTCCGCGAAGGCGGCGGGATAGGCCAGCGCCATCGAGAGGTAGGGCGTCGGCCGCAATGCGGCGTAGAAGCTGTAGCCGCCGACCTCGAACCAGTTGCCACCGCTCCGGACGTAGCTGCCAATCAGCGGCACGACATCGCTGACCTGCTGCCCGGTCGGGGTCGGCAGCCACTCGCCGTAAGGGTTCAGAATCGCGGTCAGCTCGCCGCTCCGCAGCGCGGCCAGCAGCGCCGCCGGGCTGGTCAGGTCGACCAGCGTGACCCCCGGCAGAGCCGCCAGGCGGGCCCGCCAGTCGGCGACCGGAACTAGCTGCCAGCCGCCGCTGACCGGTCCGCTGGTGAGGTTGAGCAATCCGATCGAGCGCCCCGGCGCCGCCGCCGCCAGTTTGGCGATGGTGTCGCCGACCACTGCCAGGGCGGGCCCGCCCTCTGGCTCCCAGACGCCGCCACCGATCCGCCAGAGCGCGCCACGGCCGCCCAGGCGGCTGGCCCCAAACCACGGGCCATCGGGCGAATCGACCACCACTTCGTCGACCTGCGCCCGCGTGCATGGCCGGTTGACCGTCACCTTGAGCTGCGGCAACTGCGCCAGCGTCGCCGGCCGCAACCAGCGCGGCGCCGCCGGGCCGGCCACCGGGGTCGTCGCCGGGTGGCCGTCGGGCTTCATGTCGAGCCCGCCGCCGAACAGCAACTCGTAGCCCCGCGGCCCGCTGCCCTGCGGTTGCCAGGAGGCCGGGTCGTCGTCGCTCTGGCGCTGGAAGTAGCTCGGCAGGAAAGCCCACCCGACCCCTTGGCTGCCGTCGGCCGGGAAGATGTGCTGCTTGACGCGCGCCGGATCGAACCGCAGCCGGCCGGGCAGCACCACGTCGAGCACCGTGCCGGCGGTCGGCGCAACGGTCGCGCGGAGGTCGACGCCGCGCTCCCAGGGCGTCAAGGTCACCGTCACCACCGCCGTCGGGTGGCCGTAGCGCAGCACCAGGTCGCGGTCGCGGCGTTCGGCGGTGACCGTCACGCCCTGGTCCCCGGCGGCCCGCACGGCACGGTCAGCAAGCTGCAGTTGCCACAGCCCGCCAGCCCCGGTCTGCGCCAGCGGCTCGCCCGCCGGGCTGGCAAGTTGCAGCCCGCCGGCCCGGTCGACACTCACCCGGCCGGCCGGCAGAGCCAGTTGCCAACCGCCGGCGGCAGCCGTCCACTCCGCCCCGCTGACCAGCGTCCCAGAGACCAGTAGCAGCACTGACCAACGCATCGACTCGTCCTCTCGCTCGCCCGGCGGCCGGTTCTCGTGACGGCCACCACCGTGCAGTTGTTCCGACACTGTAACAGACCTCCAGGTACGGCGGTGACGACGCCGCGCGGCGGGGCCACACTGCACGGCGGAGCATGGAGGGAAGACGCATGAAGAGCATCTGGCAGCGCGGCGGGCTGCTGGCAGCCGGCGTGGCGGTGCTGGCCTGGAGCGCGCCGGCGCAGGCCGAGGACGGCCAACCGGGCATCGTGCGACGGAGCCTGCTGGTGACGTTGCACCGTTTCCAGCGCTACTGGAAGAACCCGGCCGCGGCGGAGCCGGTCTACAACACCTGGAGCTGGCTGCCGCGGGTCGACTTGACCGTGCAGGGGCCCCTGCCCGACGGCAGCTCGATGTTCGTGGAGTTCACCAAGCCGGACGGCAAGACCTGGTGCACCAAGCAGGTCGAGGTCGAGAGCCTCGCCGACGCCAGCAGTTTCCACACCACCAACACCAACTGGCTGACCGGCGACCCGGCGGTCGAGAAGCTGGCGATCACCGAAGTCGGTACCTGCGGGATCCAGATTCGCTGGAAGAACGCCCTGCAGGGCACCGACGAGGTGCTCTTCAAGGGCAAGTTCAAGGTGGTCAAGACGGCCAAGGACCAGAACATCCCGGAGTTCAAGGGCAAGCAGGACTTCGCGGTCGACCACGACTGGGAGCTGCCCTTCAGTTGGCTCAGCTTCGACTACACCCAGGACAGCGACCTCGAGGAGCAGTACCTCACCTGCAGCACCTGGTTCAAGGGCGAAAGCGGGGAGGACGATCTGCAGGGCTTTCTGTTCTACAAGGGTAAGCAGGTGGACAAAGCCGGTGCCGTGAGCCAACTGTTGGCGACCACGCCGGGGATGGACAAGGGTGATCCGGTCTGGCACTCCTACGAGTTCATCTTCCTGAAGACCCGCTGGATCTCCGAAGGTGGCAGCAGCGAGGGGTACACCTGGCACCTGCTGGACAAGAACCCTGGCGACTACGAGATCAAGATCCTCCGCAAGGGCGAACTGGCCCGCAGCATCAAGTTCGCGGTCGATGCCCAGGGCGTGGTCGACAACGGCTGGGTCAAGCAGTTCAACCTGTTTGGCTACCGCAAGGTCGTCCCGACCAAGGTCCTCGGTGACCTCGACGGCAAGTGGAACCACGACGCCTGGAAGACCGACGCCTTCTACGGCAACCCGCCGGCGGGGATCGAGCTGCCCTAGTTGCAGCCGGCTGCTGGAGGTCTTGACGCCCCCGGGGCCGTGGCCCTGGGGGCGCCGTCGTTGGGAGGACCGCCGGCGCTCGGGGCGAAGCCCACCGCGGAGCCCGCGATGTTCCGCGCCACCTGGCTGCTGCTTTGTCTCGCCCCAGCGCTCGCCCAAACCGACCTCGGCCGCGAGCTGGTGACCAACGGCACCTTCGCGGCCGACGCCAACCGGGACGGCTTCCCGGATGGCTTTGGCGGTGACCGCGCAACCTTGCGACTGGTCAGCGAGGACGGCAATCCGTTCATCCGGCTGGGGCGCGCTGGCCAGCGCAGCAGCGGCGGCGTCGGCGCCACGCTGAAACTGCAGCCAGCCTGGTTCAAGCTGTCCGTCAGCGTGCGGGTGCGCGCCCGGGACATCGTGCCGGGGCCCGAGAGCTGGCACAACGCCCGGATCGCGATGAGCTTCCACGACGCCGCCGGCACGCAGGTTGGCGGCTGGCCCAACGTGCTCAACTGGCAGGGCAGCACGACCGGCTGGGTGACCGCGCAACGCGACTACCGGATTCCCGACGGCGCCACCGAACTGCGCCTCAGTGCCTCGCTGTTCGAGGCCACCGGCGAGGTCGATTACGACGACCTGAGCGTCCAGGTCAGCGCCCTGCGGCCGACCCTGCAGGACGCCGCCGCACCCGCCGGGCTGGCCTGGGGCGTGCCGGCCGACGCGGGCCAGCGCTACCTCCTGAACGGCTGGTGGCGCTTCCGACCGCTCTGGGAGTCGCCCTTGCCGACCGCCGTGCCGGCCACGGGCCAGGGCTGGGGCTACCTCAAGGTGCCCGCCGCCTGGCCGGGCTACGGCAACGAGTCGACCCGCCCCCGCGGGCCCGACATCTGGGAACTGCAGTTCACCTGGCCCCAGATCCACAGCGCCTGGTACGAACGTCCGGTGACGGTGCCAGCGGCCTGGGCTGGACGGCGCTGGTTCCTGGACCTCGATCTGCCGCAGACCGCGGCCGAGGTCTGGGTCGGCGGCCAGCGGCTGGGCGAGCTGCGCTGGCCGGGCGGCCGGATCGAACTGACCACCGCCGTACCGGCCGGGCAGACGGCGACGCTGCGGCTGCGGGTCACCACCGACCCGCTGGCCGCCGACAAACTCGTCCGGATGCGCGAGGACCTGGTGCAGCAGCTCAAAGCCGAGGTCCGCGTGCGTGGCCTGGTCGGCGATGTCGCCCTGGTCAGCGAGCCGCGTGGCCCGCGGTTGGGCACGCTGCAGGTCCGGCCCTCGGTCCGCCGCAAGCTGCTCGGCCTGGCGCTGCGCCCGCAGGAACTGCTACCGGGCGCGGCCTACCGCGTCACCGCCAGCGCGACCCCCACCGGGGCCAGTAAGCCCACCTGGACGGCCCGCTCCGGCCAACTCGGCACGGCGCAAGTCCGCGATGGCTCGCTGCTGGTCGAGCTGCCCTGGCCCAACCCGCAGCTCTGGGACTTCGAGCAACCGCGGCTCTACGATCTGACCGTGCAGTTGCAGGACGCCGCCGGCCAGGTGCTCGATACCCAGACCACCCGCTGCGGCTTCCGCGAGTTCTGGCTGCGCGGCCGCGACCTGATCCTCAACGGCACCCCGGTCCGCTGGCGGGCGCTGTTCTTCGCCGGTCCCACGGGGTCCGAAGCGCTGATGTCACCGAGCGGCGTGCGCCTGTTCATCCGCCGCGCCCGCGCCCTCGGCTTCAACTTCGCCATCCTCAGCAACTACAGCTTCGATCCCGGCGAGACCCACGCCTTCGGCAGCCTGCTGCGCACCTGCGACGAGGAGGGGTTTGCCATCAGCTTCTCGCTGCCCCACCCTCTGCGCACGCCCGGCGCGACCGGCAGCGGGCTGGAAGAGCTCTGGCTGGCCGGCGCGGACTATGCGGTCCGCACCGCCGGCAATCACCCTTGCGTGCTGGCCTACGCGATGACCCACAACGCGCTGGGCTACCACGGCGACCAGAACCCGGCCAAGATGGATGGCGTGCACCAGCAGCGGCCGTCGGACGATCCGAACCACTACTTCAACCGCAGCCGCCAGCGCGCCGCCGCGGCCGAGGCCTACGTCCGGGCCGCCGACCCGACGCGGGAGCTGTACCACCACCAGTCGGGCAACATGGGCTCCTGGCATACCGTCAATATCTACCTCAACTGGTCGCCGCCGGCCGAGCGCAGCGAGTGGCTGAGTCACTGGGCCAGCGCCGGTACGAAGCCGCTGTTCTTCGTCGAGTGGGGTGCCCCACACCAGGCCAGTTGGGGCGGCCACCGCCAGGGGCCGTTCATCTGGCGCAACAACGTCAACAGCGAGCCGTTGGGGATCGACTACGGCGCGATGCACTTCGGCGACGCCGCCTACCGCCCAGACCCCACCATGGAAAAGTACGTCGATGCCTACGAGCGGGTCTACGCCCGGCAGCAACCGTTCCACATCAGCAGTGTGCTGGGCACGTTGTGGGACACCCGCAACGAACTCAACAACATCGACCTGAAGACCTTCTATACCGACCTCTGCTGGCCGCGCTTGCGCACCTGGGGGCTCAGCGCCGTGTTGCCCTGGGACCAGGGCATGATGGCCTACGCCGCCAGCAGCGCACCCGAACCGCTGCCGGCGCCGGCCGCGTCCGGCGGGCCGGGCGTGCAGCCCGACCTGCTCAACATCAGCGGCGACCACTGGTCGTCGTTCCTGCCGACCTGGGAATACAGCTCCTGGGGCCGCAGCCTGCAGCGCTGGAACCAGCCGCTGGTCGCCTACCTCGCCGGCGACCCCAACAACTTCTGCGAGCGCGGCCACAACGTCACCGCCGGCGAGACGCTCACGAAGCAGGTGGTGCTGCTGAACGACAGCCGCGCCGCGGTCAGCGGGACCTTCTCCTGGCGCCTCTCCGGCGGCCGCGCGCCGCTGGCCGAGGGCCAGGGCCGGCTCAGCGCAGCCGTCGGCGGCCAGGCCCGGGTGCCCTTCCAGGTCGCCATCCCGCGCGCCGCCAGCGGCCTGCTGACGCTCTCGATCCGCGCCCGGCTGGGAGCCGTCGAGCAGACCGACCAGCTCGACCTGCATGTCGTCGCCGCCGCCACCGCGTCTGCCGGCCGACTGGCGGTGTTCGACCCGGCCGGTCAGACCAGCCACCAACTGGCCGCCGCCAAGATCCCCGTGACGGCGCTCAGCGCGGCGCAGCCCGTGCCATCCACTGGCGGGCTGCTGATCGGCCGCGAGGCGGTCAGCGCCAGCGCTGCCCTGCCCGACCTGCGGCCGCTGCTGGCCCGCGGCGGGCGGGTCGTGGTCTTCGAGCAGACCGCGGCCGCGCTGACGCACCGCCTCGGCTTCCGCTGCAACGACCCCTCGCTGCGCGAGGTCTTCGTGCGGGTCGCCGCGCACCCCGTCCTGGCTGGTCTCGACACCGCCCGCCTGCGTGACTGGCGCGGCGAGGCGACCCTGCTGCCTCGCCAACTGGACCTCCCGGCGGCCGAACTGCGCGACCCGCCCCACGACTGGCTGGGCTTCGACAACACCCGCGTCTGGAAGTGGGGCAACACCGGGCAGGTCGCCTCGGTCGTGATCGAAACCCCGCAGCGCGGCGACTTCCTGCCCTTGGTGCAGGGCGGCTTCGACCTGCAGTACGCCCCGCTGCTGCTGCAACGGGTCGGCGGCGGCGAGATCCTGTGGTGCCAACTGGATGTCACCGGCCGCCGCGGCAGCGATCCCGCCGCCAACCGGTTGTGGCGGCAAATCGTCGCCTGGGCCGCAACGTCCAGCGCCGCGACACAGCGCCCCACCCGCTACCTCGGCGACGCCGCCGGGGCTGCCCTGCTGGCCAGCCTGGGGGTCGACGCCCCGAGCGTGGCGCCCGCACAGGCCGCCGGACCGGGGCTGCTGATCGTCGGTCCGGCCGCCGGGGAGCGCCTCACCGCAGTCCGTGATGCCCTGGCCACGGCCGTCGCGGGCGGCGCTACCGTGCTGGCGCTGGCCCAGACCGCCGAGTCGCTGCGCGGCTGGTTGCCCTTCGAGGTCGCCACCCGCAGCGCGGCCCGGACCGTCTCGCCGCTGCCGACCGGCCCCTGGTTCGAGGGCCTCGGGCCGGGTGACCTGCGCTGGCGCGGTCGCCGCGAGGTGCTGCTGGTCGGCGGGCCGGGCCGCGAGCCGAACGTGCTGCAGGCCGTCCCGCACGGCGCCGGCGCCTACCTCTTCTGCCAAACGCTGCCGACCGACTGGGACTACGCCGACCCCTATCGGGTCTACCTGAAGCCCACCGCCCGGCGCAGCGCCGTGATGCTCAGCCGCCTGCTGGCCAACCTCGGTGCCGCCGCGCAGGTCGCCACGCTGCAGCAGTGGCAGCAGCCGGCGCCGCCGACCGTCGACCTGAGCGGCGCCTGGCAGGCCGCCCAGGACCCGGCTGGCAGCGCCACGCCCACGGCGCTGCCAGCCGCCTGGCAACCGCTCCAGGTGCCGGCCACCTTCGAGTCCCAGGTCTCCGCCTGGGCCGCCTACGACGGCGTCGTCTGGTACCGCCGCAGCTTCACCTGGACCGGCCCGCTCGACCAGCCGGTCGAGCTGCTGCTCGGCGCCATCGACGACGAGGACTGGACCTGGGTCAATGGTCGAGCCGTGGGGCACATTGGGCAGGACACCCATCCCGCCGACTACTGGAGCGTCCCGCGCCGCTACACCGTGCCGCCCGGTGCCCTCCGCGCCGGCCCCAACGAGCTGCTGGTGAAGGTCCGCGACCTGCGACAGTCCGGCGGTCTGGTCGGCGGCGCGCCTCAACTGCGGCTGCCGGCCCGCTGGCTGGCCAGCTACTACCTCGACACCCCGGCGCAGCTCGACGACCCGTACCGCTACAACCGCTGGTAGGAGACCACCGTGGCGCGACCGAAGCTGCTGGCCCCGCCCGCCGAGCAGAACTACGACTGCCACGCCACCGGCCGCTGCTGCCGGGGCTACTTCCGGGTGCAGGTCACCCCGGCCGAACAGGCGCGGATCGCCGCCCAAGGGTGGGAGCAGCAGCCCGACCACGCCGGCCTGCAGCACTTCGTGCCGCTGGGCGCACAGACCGTCCTCGCCAATCGCCCCGACGGCGGCTGCGTGTTCCTCAATGAGCAGGGCCTCTGCGGCATCCACGCCCGCTTTGGCGAGGACCAGAAGCCGTTGGCCTGCCGCCTCTACCCCTTCGTCTTCGTCCCCGCCGGCGACGAGATCCGGCTCGACCTGCGCTACGACTGCCCCTCGGTCGCCGCCAGCCGGGGCCGCCCGGCGGCCGCTCACCGCGACTACCTGGAAGGGCTGCTGAAACTGCAACTGGCCGGTCGCAGCACCAGCCACGAAGCCCCGCCGCTGACCGTCGGCGTGCCTGCCGATTGGGCCACCTTCCGGCGGCTCGGGGCCGCGCTGGAGCGCATCGTCAGCGACCTCAGCCTGGATCTCACCCGGCGCATCGTGGCGGCGGTCAACTTCTCGGAGCTGCTCCGGGTCGCGCCGCTGAGCAGCCTGCGGGGCAGTGAGCAGGAGCGCTACGTCAACGAGCTGGTCCGCGAAGCCGTCGAGAGCGCCCTCGACGACGAGCTGCCGCGCCAGCCGCTCAACCTCCCCACGCGGCTGATGTTCCGGCAGCTCTGCGCGCTCTACGGCCGCGCCGACCTCGCCAACGAACCCCGCCGCCTGCTGCGCCGCGCCGTCACCTCGCTGCAGGTCGTGCTCGGCGGGCGCGTGCCGGCGATCCAGGACGACTTCCCCGCCACCCGCTACGCCGCCGCCGCCCGCCTCCCCGCAACCCTCGGCCAGTCCGCCGCCGAGGCCCTCGCCCGCTACTTCCGCACACGCCTCCACAGCCTCGGCTTCTGCGGCCGCGGGTTCTACGGCACCGCCTTCCTCGACGGCCTCGACAGCCTGCTGCTGCTGCACCCCATCATGCTCTGGTACGCCCGCTACTTCGCCGCCGGGCGCGGCCTCAACCAGATCGACGACACCGCCGTCTGGCGCGCCATCGAGGTCGCCGACCACAACCACGGCAAGGCGCTGATCCTCAACACCGCCAGCGAACGCCGCCGCCGCCAACTGCTCAGCGAGCCCATCCGCCTGCGGCAACTCGCCATCTGGTTCGGCACCTGACGGCAGGAGCGCGCCTCCCGCCAACGAACCACGCCCCCATGAGCACCTTCTACGACAACGCCGCCAACGCCTCGCCCGGGCTGCTCAAGCGCGGGATCGACGACCGTCAGAACCTCCTGCGGCATGAAGCCGAGGACTGGCTGCGCGACGAGATTGCGGCCATCGACCAGCGCCGCCCGCAGCTCTGGCAGCCCGACTACTCCAGCCCCGCTGCCTTCGCCGCCAGCGTCGCCCCGAACCGCGCCCGCTGGCAAACCTGCCTCGGCGACGTCGGCCGCGACCACGATCCCGGCGAGGCTCTGATCGAGCCATTCCTGAGCACCGACCGCCTCGAAGCCTGGTGGGTCACCCTGCCCTGGCGCGGCCAGTACCGCATCCGGGGCATCTTCGGCCTGCCCCGCCAGCGCTCCGGCCCGCTCCCGTTGGTGCTCGCGCAACACGGCATCGGCAGCTCGCCCGAACATGTCTTCGGCTTCTGCGATGCCTCCGACGCCTACCGCGCCTACGGCCGCCGGCTGGTCGAAGATGGCTACGCCGTGTTCGCGCCGCTGCATGTCACCCAGGCGCCGCCCCGCGCCCGGCTCGAACGGCTCTGCCTGCTCCGCGGCTGGAAGCTCTTCGGCGTCGAGATCGCGCCGTACCACACACTGCTCGACTGGCTCCAGGCCCGGCCCGAAATCGACCCGCAGCGGATCGGCATCTGGGGCCTCAGCCTCGGCGGCTGCTACACCCTGCTCGGGATGCCGCTCGAACCGCGCCTGAAACTCGGCATCTGCACCGGCTGGTTCAACCACCGCGTCCGCAAAATGGCCTTCGACGACCCGCGCTACAGTTGCTTCCTGTCGGTCGCCGAAGAACACGTCTGGATCCCCGGCTGGCTCCGCGAGTTCAGCGACTCCGACCTCTGCGCCTTGATCGCCCCGCGGCCCTTCCTGGTCCAAACCGGCAAAGCCGACGGCATCGCCTGGTGGCCCTTCGTGACCGACGAGTTCAACGCCGCCCACGACCACTACCAACGCCTCGGCGTCCCCGACCGCATGGCCCTTGACCTCCAAGAAGGCGGCCACGAAATCCAGTACGACAGCGGCCTGGCCTTCCTGCGGAGCTGGCTCTAGTCAGCGGATCCCCGCACCGCCAGCCCCGCGCGCAGCGCCCCTCCGACTCCCCGTCTCCGCGGGCGGAGAGGGGGCCGGGGGGTGAGGTTCCGCCGCCTGACGCCCGCCGCCGACGCCCCATCTCCGCAGGCGGAGAGGGGGCTGGGGGGTGAGGTTCCGCCGCCTGACGCCCGCCGCCGACGCCCCATCTCCGCGGGCGGAGAGGGGGCTGGGGGGTGAGGTTCCGCCGCCTGACGCCCGCCTCGGACTCCCCATCTCCGCGGGCGGAGCGGGGGCTGGGGGGTGAGGTTCCGCCGCCTGACGCCCGCCGCCGACGCCCCATCTCCGCAGGCGGAGAGGGGGCTGGGGGGTGAGGTTCCGCCGCC
>JADZEX010000048.1 GCA_020850355.1 Fimbriimonadaceae bacterium
CCCCGCCACCACGTCCAGCCAGCCCGATCCAGCGCTGGTGGGGAGGCCTCCGCCTTCCGGAAGCCCCGAAGGGGCGAATCTAGCCAGCCCAGGGCAACGCCCTGGGCCTCTGCCCTGGCCTCCACCGGCGTCAACCACAGCTCATCTTGCGAAGCCATGACACCCGCTCGCCAAATGCTCTTGACACCAGCCCTCCCAGCGGGCAGAGTGATTCAGGACAGGCGCACCAAGGGGAGTCATGCCACGACCACCATCCACGGCCACAAACAGCTCACCGGCCCGGGGACCTATGTCTACGATGGCAATGGCAACCCGACCACCTTCGGCGGCACGGCCTTGACCTGGGATGTCGAAAACCGGATGACGGCCCACGGAACGGCCTTCGAAGCGGCCTATCGCGGTGATGGCTTGCGGGCCTGGAAGGAAGGCTCGACGCGCACCTACTTCCTCTATGACGGCATCAACGTGGTCTGTGAGTTGGATGCGGTGGGCGACCTCTTGGCCGCCAGCACCTTCGGCGCCGCGGGCTTGATCAGTCGGGGCGCGGTACAGTACCAGTTCGACCCCCTCGGCGACGCGGTCCACCTCCTCGACGCCACCGGCGACGTCACCGCCAACCGCCTCTTCGACGCCTGGGGCAACGAGCTGACCAGCGGCGACTTCGATCCGCGCGGGTACCAGGCGAAGTATGGGTACTACACGGACGAAGAGACGGGCCTGATCGCGCTGGCGTACCGGTACTATGCGCCGGGGGTGGGGAGGTTCCTGAATCGGGATCCGATTGGGTATGAGGGTGGGGTGAATGTCTTTGGGTACGCTCACGGGAATCCTGCGTCACGCACAGACTCCAGCGGCATGACACCAGCGATAGTGCTTCCAAGCATTGAAGACGAGTAATGGCATCTGATTGGAGGCATCCCGCCATTGTATGGCAACTACTGCGGACCTCAGATGGGGATCTACACCGGCACTAATGCTCCCATCAACGGCCTTGACCAGTGCTGCATGAACCACGATCACTGTTTCCGGAAGTTCGGATGCGTGTTTCTCAACCAGTGCTTCCTAAGCAGGTGTCGCAGTTGCACCAAGCAACTTTGCCGCTGCATCAACAACGCCACGGTGTGCCGGCTGGGAGACGCGGATTGCGAGTACTACCGGGTGCTGATCCGGCGGGCTTACTGCTGGGCCATCTTCAAGGGCGTGTGACATGCGAGCTAATCGTGCAGCTTGGGGCTGCGGCTGTGGCTGTCTCTTCGGATATATAGGTCCTGGCCTTCTGATCGTGGCGGTGTATGGAAACGCAGGCAGCGCGCAGGCAGAGATGATCACCGTGCCGATATCTGTCGTGTGTGGCGGGATCGGCTTTGTGCTCGGACTATACTCCGAGTGGCTCCGCAGTTCCGGTACCTCGGAATCGCAGAAGCGGCAGGATGGGGTGCCACCGCAACCGCCCGAGAGTTCTACATCACGGACGTCGTGACCACCAACACCTGGGACTACAACGACTTCGCGCTGGGGCGACTCGTGCAGGTCGAGCGGACCGTCAACAACGACACGCGCACCCTCGCCGAGTACACCTACGACGCCACCACCGGACTCGTCCTGACCGCCAGCAGTTTGGAGCCCGGGACCACCACCGGGGACCTGGTCACCACCACCTACACCTACGACGACCTCGGGAACGTGCTCACCGTCACCGCCCCCGGCAACAACGCCGACCCCACCCTCGTCACCACCTACGAGCACGAAACCGACGGCACGTACACGCAAGCCGCGGCGGTAGGGCCGGCGCTGTACGTCGAGGACAATCTCGGCCACCGCACGCACTTCCGGTACGATGGGCGGGGTATTCGGACTCTCGTCACCGACGTGCTTGGAAGCAGCTGGGAGCCGGTCTACAACCTCGCCGACCAGGTCGTCTCCACGCAGCAGCCGGCCAACGGCGCGGTGAGCTGCGTGACGCGCCTGGCGCGGTTCGGCGGCCGGGCAGCGCCTGCCGCGCCAGCGCCGGGCAGGACGGGCGGCGGCGTCCGCGAAGTGGGCCGCGGAGCAGGCCGTGTCCACCACTACCATCCAGTTCCAACGCCACCTGCCCCTGCGCGCCGACGTCGATGTGTTGGTGGCGGGCGGTGGGCCGGCGGGGATGGCGGCGGCGGTGACCGCGGCCGAGGCTGGGGCCAGCGTCTACCTGGCCGAGGCGCATACCTGCCTCGGTGGCATGGGCACGGCGGCGCAGGTGCCGGTCTGGATGCCCTGCACCGACGGCATCAACTTTCTGGCCGGAGGGTTTGGACGGCGGGTGGTCGAGGCGCTGCGCGCGGCGACGGGCGATCCGCTCTGTCAGGGCATCGACAGTGAAGCGCTGAAGCGGGTCTACGACCAGCAGGCTGCCGCCGCGGGCGTGGAGCTCAGCTTCCAGACCCGCCTGGTGGCGGTCGAGGTCAGCGGCGGGCGGGTGCAGCACGTCGTCTGCGCCGCGCCGAGCGGGCTGTTCGCAGTGCGGGCGCAGGTCTACGTGGACTGCACCGGCAACGGCGACCTGGCGGCCTGGGCCGGCGCCGCCTACGAGAAGGGCGACGACAGCGGTGACCTGATGCCTGGCACGCTGTGCAGCGTGTGGTGCGACATCGACTGGGAGACCTGGCTGGCGGCCCGCTCCGACGACGTGCAGCCTGACGGCCAGTGGCTGCGCGAGGCGTACGAGGCGGGGGTCTTTCGGGTGCTCGACGAGCACCTCACGGGGATGTTCCGCAAAGGCGCGCACCTCGGCGGTGGCAACATCGGGCACACCTTCGGGGTCGACGGCACCGACGAGCGGTCACTGACCGCGGCGCTGCTGGAGGGTCGGCGGCAACTGGCCGAGTACGAACGCTACTACCGGGAGTACGTGCCGGGCTTCGAGCGCGTGCGGCTGGTGGCCAGCGGTGCGCTGCTGGGCGTCCGCGAGACCCGCCGGATCCGCGGCGAGTACACGCTGACGTTGGACGACTACCTCGACCGCGCCAGCTTCGACGACGAGATTGGCCGCTACGCCTACAGCATCGACAACCACCCAACGCGGCCGGGGAGCGAGACCTACCAGCAGCACCGCCAGGAGTTCGACCGCACGTTCCGGTACGGCCCCGGCGAGAGCTACGGCATCCCCTACCGCTGCCTCACGCCGCGTGACCTGACCAACGTCCTGGTGGCCGGCCGCTGCGTCAGCGTCGACCGGATGGTCCACGGCTCGTTGCGAGTGATGCCAGGGTGCTTCATCACGGGGCAGGCGGCCGGGATGGCCGCGGCGCTGGCGCGGGCGCACGACGGGCAGGTCAAGGACGTGCCGGTGCCGCTGCTGCGCGAGCGGCTGCGGGCGGTCGGAGCCTACCTGCCGGAGGCCTAATCGACGATCCGCAGCGTCGGCGTGGCGGCCTGGCCCTCGCTGGCCAGGTGGAGCACGCTGAGGCGACTGGCCAGCGCGCCGGCCAACTCGACAAAGCGCGCCGCGCCTGGGGCCTCGGGCTGGGCGGCGACCAGCGGCAGGCCGGCGTCGCCGCTGACGGGCACCCGCGGGTCGAGGTGCACCTCGCCCAGGAAGTAGCAGCCCCACTCGGCCGCCGCGGCGCGGCCGCCGCCGTGACCGAACATCGGCTGGCGCTGCCCGTCGGGGCCGACCGGGTCGCTCATGTTCTCGACGATCCCGAGGATCGGCACGTTGAGCTTCTCGCACATCGTGACGGCGCGCCGGACATCGGCCAGGGCGACCTGCTGCGGCGTCGTGACGACCACCGCGCCGGTCAGCGGAATGGTCTGCGAGAGCGTCAACTGCACATCGCCGGTGCCCGGCGGGAGGTCGATCACGAGGTAGTCGAGCTCGCCCCAGTCGACTCGCGCCAGGGCGTCCTGGACGTACTTCGCGAGCATTGGTCCGCGCATGATCATGGCGGCGTCGCGCTCGACCAGGAAGCCGATCGACATCAGCTTGAGCCCTTCGCGTTCGATCGGCTCAATCAACTGCCGCTCGTTGACGTAGGGCTTCTCCTCGGCCGGCACGCCGAACATCGTCGGCACCGACGGCCCGTAGACGTCGGCGTCGAGCAGGCCGGTGGCGGCGCCCGACTGCGCCAGGGCCATCGCCAGGTTGGCGGCCACGGTCGACTTGCCCACGCCGCCCTTGCCGCTGGTGACGGCGATGGTGTTGCGAACGCCGGGGATGGGGTTGGCTGCGGGCTCGGCCGGCGCGCCGGGGCCGCGGCGGACTTGGGCGGTCATCGTGATGCTGACCGCGCCGACGCCGGGCAGGCCCTGCACCGCGGCCTCGGCCTCGCGACGCAGGCGGTCCTTGACGGGACAGGCCGGGGTCGTCAGCTCGATGGTCACGGCGACGTCGGCGCCCTGGATCGCGATGTCCTTGACGAAGCCCAGAGTGACGATGTCGCGGTGCAGGTCGGGGTCGATCACAACTCTCAGCGCGTCGCGCACTTGCTCCGCCGTCACGCCCTTTTTGCCGAACATATCGCCAGTGCCTCTCTTGGTACGACTTGAAGCGGTTGGCCACCACTTCGCCGGAAGTGTGACGCCGCGGGCGGCGCATGGTACTCTGCCGTCACAAGGAGACCGCGGTGCCCGCAGCCGATCCCTGGACCAGCCTGCCGCTGCTGGGTCCGTTGCTGCTCGTGGCGGCAATCGCGGTGGTCGCCTGGCGGAAGGGCGTCGAGGCCGCGCGCGGACGCTCCGAGAGCCGCTCCGAGCGACCCGGGCCGGGCCGGTGAGCGCGGCCAGCGGCGCCGGTCGCGACGAGGTCGAGCAGTACCTGGCGCACCTCGCGGCGGCCGGCAAGTCGGCCCACACCGTGGCCGCCTACCGCCGCGACTTGAGTTGTCTGCTGCGATTCGCCGCCGACCAGGGCTGGGCCTGGGGCTGGGCCAGCCTGACCCACCGCGACCTGCGGCGCTGGCTGGCCGACCTGCGGCAGCGCAACATCGCCGCGGCGACGGTCCGGCGGCGGCTGGCGGCGGTCAGCGGACTGTACCGCTTCCTGCAAGAGCGCGGGCTGGTCGAGCGCAACCCGGTGCTGCGGCTGCAGGCCCCGAAGCTGCCGCCGAAGCTCCCCGCAGTGGTCGCCCCGGCCGCGCTGCAACGGCTCTTTGCGGCCTTCGACCTGAGCACGCCGCAGGGCTCGCGCGACCGCGCCTGGTGCGAGCTGCTTTACGCCAGCGGAATGCGCGTCAGCGAGCTGACGCAGCTCGACCTGGACGACCTGGACCTGGCGCAACAAACCTGCCGCGTGGTCGGCAAGCGCCGCAAGGAGCGGCAGGTCCCATTCGGCGACATCGCCGCGGCGGCGCTGCAGCTCTACCTGCGGACGGGCCGCCCGGCCCTGCTGGCGGCGGCGCCAGCGGTGGCTGAGCCACGGGCGCTGTTCGTCGGCGAGTCCGGCCGCCGTCTGACGCGGCAGCGGCTGGCGCAGTGCCTGGCGACGGCCGCGCTGACGGCGGGGATCACCGGCCTCACGCCGCACCGCCTGCGGCATAGCTGTGCGACGCACCTGCTGGACCGCGAGGCCGACCTGCGCAGCGTGCAGGAACTTCTGGGGCACGCCAGCTTGTCGACCACTCAAATCTACACGCATGTCTCGGCGGCGCGCCTGCGCGCGGTCTACGACCGGGCCCATCCGCGCTCGGAAGGATGAGCATGGGAACCAAGATCCGCGGCACCACGATCGTCGCCGTCCGCCGTGACGGCTGCGTCGCCGTGGCGGGCGATGGTCAGGTGACGGTCGAGTCGACGATTCTCAAGAGCACGGCCCGCAAGGTGCAGCGGCTGGCCGACGGGCAGGTGCTGACCGGCTTTGCCGGGGCCGTGGCCGACGCCATGACACTCTTCGAGAAGTTCCGCGCGCGGCTCGAAGAGAGCAGCGGCAACCTCAAGCGGGCAGCCGTCGAGTTGGCCAAGGAGTGGCGCAGCGACAAGTTCCTGCGGCAGCTCAACGCCCTGCTGGTGGTGGCCGACCGCGAGGACCTGCTGCTGATCTCGGGGACCGGCGACGTGATTGCGCCGGACGACGACGTGATCGCCATCGGCTCCGGCGGCGCCTACGCCCTGACCGCGGCGCGGGCGCTGCTGCGCCACACCGACCTGCCGGCCGGCGCGGTCGCCCGTGAGGCGCTGCGGCTGGCCGCCGAGGTCTGCATCTACACCAACGACCAGATCACCTGCGAAGAACTGCCCGCCGGAGAGACCCGCTGATGCCGCTGTCTGCCGACCACCTGACGCCCGCCCAGATTGTCGCCGAACTGGACCGCCACATCGTCGGCCAGCGGGCCGCCAAGCGCGCCGTCGCCATCGCGCTGCGCAACCGCTACCGGCGGCGCGCCCTGGAGGCGACGCTGGCCGAGGAGGTGATTCCGAAGAACATCCTGATGATCGGCGCCACCGGCGTCGGCAAAACCGAGATCGCACGGCGCCTGGCGAAGCTGGCGCAGGCGCCGTTCATCAAGGTTGAGGCCACCAAGTTCACCGAGGTCGGCTACGTTGGCCGCGATGTCGAGAGCATGGTCCGCGACATTGTCGACGCGGCCTTGCGGCTGGTCGAAGCGCAGCAGTATGCGACGGTCGAAACCCGCGCCGCCGCCGCCGCGGTGGAGCGGCTGCTGGATACGTTGGTGCCCGGCAGCGGCGGAGACGGCGGGACGCCACCGCATCTGCGGGCGGCGCGGGAGTGGGCCACCAAGTTCGGCCTGGACGTGCCCCCGGAGCCGCCGCCGGCCGTCGCGCCGCCGCCTGGCACGCGCGAGGCGTGGCGACAGCGCCTGGAAGCCGGCGAGCTGCAGGAGCACGAGGTCGAGATCGAGGTCAGCGAGACACGTTCGCCGATGCTCAACATCTTCGGCGGTCAGGGCGAGGAAACGGTGCGGCTGGAGGACGCCCTCGGCGGGATGCTGCCCAAACAGACCCGCCGCCGTCGGCTGACGGTGCCCGAGGCCCTGGTCGTGCTGACTCGGGAGGAGGCCGAGAAGCTGCTGGACCGCGACCACGTGGTCCGTGAGGCGATCTCGCGGGCGGAGCACGACGGCATCATCTTCGTCGATGAGCTCGACAAGATCTGCGGTCGCGACCACGGGCACGGGCCCGACGTCAGTCGCGAAGGCGTGCAGCGCGACATCCTGCCGGTGGTCGAGGGCACCACGGTCGTCACGAAGTACGGCCCGGTCAGCACGAAGCACATGCTGTTCATCGCCGCGGGCGCCTTCCATGTCTCGAAGCCGAGCGATCTGATTCCCGAACTGCAGGGCCGCTTCCCGATTCGCGTCGAGCTGGAGAACCTCACCACCGCCGACCTGCGGCGGGTGCTGGCGGAGCCGGAGCATTCGCTGCTGAGACAATACGCCGCGCTGTTGGAGACCGAAGGGGTCACCGTCGAGTTTCGCGACGACGCGATCGACGAACTGGCGGCGGTCGCCAGCAGCGTCAACGCCAGCAGCGAGAACATTGGCGCCCGGCGGCTGCACACGATTCTGGAGGCGCTCCTGGAGGAGCTCAGCTTCGCGGCGCCCGATGTCGCGCCGTCGACCGTCACGGTGACCCGCGAGTACGTGCGGCAGCGCCTCGGTCCGATCCTGGGCAATCCCGACCTGACGCGTTACATTCTCTGATCAGCGCCCGGGCAGGTGCTCGCGGATGGCGTCGATCAGCGCGACGTGGTCGGTCAGGTCGGGCCCCACCGCGAAGACCCCGCGGCTGGTCATCCCAACCAGCTGCACCCGCGCCGGGGCGCCGATCACCGAGTAGGTCTCTTCGGTGTGCCAGTTGTCGGTGAGCAAGTCGGCCAGCCCGATCCGCCGCCGGCCGATGATCCAGCCGCTGAAGACCGAGCGCACGCCGAGGTCCCAGACCGTCACCCCGTGGATGCTATCCCACGGGATCCGCCGGCGGCCCCAGAGGCGGTACTGCACCAGTCCGCCGCTCGTCACATCGTAGCGCCAGGTCTTGAACAGCCAGCGGCCCGCCCAGATCAGCAGCGCCACCAGGATTGGCAGCCAGGGCGCCGCGGGGGCCACGCTGGTAGCGAAGGCGGCGCGCCCGTGACGGCCAGGCAACAGCAGCAGGACGGGGATTGCCAGGAGCATCAGCAGTTCGACGACGATGCTGCCGAGGCGCAGCGGGTGCCTGGAGCGGACCTGGTCCGGCGATGGCAGGTCCAGCAGGTCGGCGCCGCACTCGGCACAGCGTCGCTCGAGGTCGGGATTGATCGCGTCGCAGCGCGGGCAGCGCACGGTGCGCAAGACGCCGGCCAGGCCCGCCACGCCGGCCACCTGGGGGTCCACCCGCGGCAGCAGCGGATGGCGCGGTTGCGGCACTTTGGCAGCCAAGACGCGCAGCGCGCCATCGTCGAGCCAGATGCCGTGGCAGCCCGAGCAGGCCCGCACCGCGATCTCCCGGGCCCGCTCGAAGTGGCGGCTGGCGAGCGTCTCGCCACACTTCGGACAGCGCCCCAGGCCGCCGCCGGCGTCGCCGCCCAGACCGCGGGTGAAGGCCGCCTCGGCGGCCTCCAGGGCTTCGCCGGGTGTCTTCGAGAGGGCCTGCAACTCGCCGGCGTCGAACCAGCAGCCGCCGCACTCGTCGCAACCGTCGAGGGTGACGTTGCCGATCTGCCACGGACGCAGGTGCCCGTCGCAGTGGGGACAGCGCGGGGCCGGGCCAGTCAACACGTTGCACCTCCAGTGCTGCGACCGTCGCAGGCTGCATCGTTCAACGGCGGCGGCAAGTTCCTGCCGGCTGTGAACGCCAGGCTACCGCGTCGACCGCGCGGTTGGCGCCACCGCGGGGCACACTATCGCGCAGGTCCGGGCAACCCAGGGGCGCCGGGCGACGGAGAGCTGAGCATGACGACCGCCGAGGCGGCTGGGTTGTTGGGCGTCGCGACACGGGCGGCGCGGGAAGCCATCGAGCGGCAGTATGCCCTGCTGGTCTCGGCGACCGAGGCGCAGTTGGCGGAGGCCAGCAGCGTCGAGGCCCGTGCCGAGCTCGACATTCGGCTGGCCGAGCTGGCCGCCGCGCGCGAGGTGCTGCTGGCACCAGCCGCCGAGCACGCCGCCGATGGCGGTCCGGGCCACGCCCCGCGCGACCACGGCCTGGGCCTGCTGCTGGGCCTGGTGGCCGCGGTGGTGCTGCTGCTGGGCGGCGGCCTCGCCCTGAAGCGTGGAGCGGCCCGGCAGGCACCGCCCAGCGAACCGCCGACCGTGCTGAGTGGACCGGCGGTGCCAACGCCGCCGGCCGAAGTGGCCCCACCGCCGGCCAGCTCCGCCGCCAGCGCGCCCGTGGCGCCAGCCACCGCGCCCGCCGCCAGTTTGGAGCCGCCCGCCAGCAGCCCCGAGGCGGCGCCCAGCCCGCCGGAGGTACCCGCTCTGCCTGCCCGTGAGGCGGCCCCGGCGACCCGCTACCATGTGGTCACCGACAGCGTCCGCGGGGCGGTCGTGGCGATCTACCGGCAGCCGCTGCTGGTGCTGCCGGCCGACCAGACCGCCGCCGCGCAGCGGGTCGCCGAACGGCTCGAAGCGTTGCAGCGCAGCGCGCAGCGGATGACCGCCCGGCAGATCGACAACTTGCTGCAACTGGGGCTGCAGGCGCCCGAGGCGACGCCGGTGATCTTCAGCCTGGACGCCGCGCAGGCCGTGCCGCTGCTGGTGGTGACGCCAGCCGTGGCGCAGACCGCCGGTTGGCGCAGCCCCTGGGCGTTGGCCTGCTGGTGGCGCAGCTTGGCGACCGATGCGCTGCGGCTGATCGCCGGTCAACCGACCGCCAACGGCCTGGCCACCACCGTCGGCCGCGGCTGGAGTGTCGGCGAGGGGCAGCCGGTCAGCTACCAGACGATTCGCAACGCCGTCGACGCGCTGCCGGTCGAGGCGCAGGGCCGGCTGCTCAATGCCCCGTGGGCCGCCTCGCCCGGGTTCACCGCGCCGGCCCAGCCGGTGCGCGCCGACCTGGTGAAGGCCGGCGAGGTGGAGGTGCAGACCAACTACGGCTCGCAGTTGGCGTTGCGCTGGCGGCTCGACCAGGCCGGCGCCGTGCGGCTGCTCAACTGCGGTGACCGCCTCAAGCCGCGGCTGCTGTTCGGCGACTGGCTGCAGGCGACCGACCCGCGCAGCGGGCAGGTGGGCTTCGTGCCGCACCGCGACGAGGGCGGCCACCTGGTCTACCTCACCGCCACCGCGCCCGCCGCCGCCGCCGCCCGGCTCAAGCGCCTGCTCGGCAACCAGCGCTGGCGCCGTTTCGACGACGACGACGAGCTGATCGTCAGCGCCCGCGGCGGGGTCGCCCTGCGGCCGCAGCCGTGCGAGTGCGCGGTCGCCAGCGGCAACCTGGCCCGCGGCACGCGACAGCAGGTGCGCCGCGAGATCGGCGATTGGCTGGAGGTGCTCGACGCCAAGAAGCAGCCGGTCTACCTGCGCTGGCGCCGCGGTGACAGCGAGTTCGTCACGAAGTGGCTGAGCCCGGCCGACCTGTTGCGCGGCGAGTGGGTCCGCCGCCCGTTGGGGGCCGGTCGCATGAGCGCCGAGTTCCCGCGCAGTTGGAGCCCGCAACCGCGCGTGGTCAGCGGCTGGTACCGGCTGGAGTACCTCGCCGAGGAGGATGGCGTGCAGTTGCTGATCGAGGCCCGCCCGGTGGGCTTCCAGACGGCCAGCGCGGGCGATCTGTGGGACGAGATGGAGAGCGACCTGGCTGGCCGTTACGGGCGGCGGTTCCGGGTGCAGGCCGCAACCCGCGGCGCCGAGGCGGCGCTGGCCCGCTACGACCTGGAGACCGGCGGGGTCACCTGGCGGGCGACGACCGGCCTGAACGTCGCCAACGGCTACGCCTACCGCTGGCTCTTCGCGACCCGCGACGAGAGCACCGCGGCCTGGCGACGGGTGGCGGAGCGGTTCCAGGAAGGAGTCGCCTGGACCGAGTAGAAGGGCCGGCGCATTCGCGGGTGAGGAGTCGTCAGCATCATGCCGAGCGCACTGATCGTACAAGGTGGATGGACCGGGCATCATCCCGCCGAGGTCGCCGAGATCCTCGGCGCCGGCCTGCGGGAGCGGGGATTCGAGGTCGACATCGTCGATACCCTCGACGCCTACCTCGACCCGCAGTTGCCGCAGCGTGACCTGATTGTGCCGATTTGGACGATGGGTGAGATCAGCGGCGAGCAGTTCAAGGGGCTGAATGCGGCGGTGCAGGCCGGCGTCGGCCTGGGCGGTGTGCATGGCGGCATGTGCGACGCGTTTCGCCAGAACACCGAGTACCAGTGGATGACCGGCGGCCAGTGGGTCGCCCACCCGGGCAACGCCGGGGTCACCTACACCGTACACGTCACCCAGCCAGACCACCCGATCTGCGCCGGAGTCGAGGATTTCGAGGTCACCAGCGAGCAGTACTACCTGCACGTCGATCCGGGCAACGACGTGCTCGCCAACACCGTCTTCCGGCAGTGGCACGACGTCGTGATGCCGGTCACCTGGACCAAGTCCTGGGGCCGCGGGCGGGTCTTCTACTGCAGCGTCGGCCATGTCCCGGCCGATGTGCAGTTGCCGATGGCCAACAAGATGATCCTACAGGGCCTGGTGTGGGCGGCCGCCGGGAAGTCGGCGGCGTGAGGCCCCTGGCGGCGTGGCTGCTGTTGGGCAGCCTGCTACGCGGCGCGCCGGCCGCGGACCGCGACTGGGCCGGGCCGCTGCGATGGGTCAACGCCCACCCTTTCCACGCGGTCTTCTTGGACACCCCGCCGCTGGATGCCCGGATCCCGCGGCGGGCGGTGTTCGACCTGCGGTTGGGGCACTACAACACCCTGGCGATGTCGCCGAATGTCCTGACCACGCCGGCCGGGTTGGCCCTGCAGGCCAACGCCCTGGCCGGCCTGCCGCAGACGTCGCTCGACACTGCCTCGCTGGCGGCAACCGCGGCGACCCGGCCGGCGGAGACCTTCCTGTTCGCCGACACCGAGACCACGCGGCTCGATCTATCCTGGCTGCAGCCGCTCTCCGACCGCTGGGCGCTGGCCTTCGAGGTGCCCCTCTACGGTCACCACGGCGGAGTCTTCGACCGCACCATCGAGGGTTTCCACAAGACCTTCAACTTCCCGGACCTCAACCGCTCGTTGACCCCGGCCAATCAGACCCAGTTGGTGGTCGCCCACGGCACCGACCAGCGCGTTGTCAGCGGGCCGTTCGAACCGGCTTTCGGCGATCTCACGGCGCGCTGGATGCACCTCGCGCAGCCCGACCGCAGTGGCCAGCCGGCGGTCCTGCTGAGCGGCTCGCTGAAGCTGCCGACCGGGCCGGCCAGCCGCTTCCTGGGCTCCGGCGGGTGGGATTGGGGCCTGGCGCTGGCGGCCTCGAAGGAGCTCGGTGACTTTCGCCTGAACGCCACTCTCGGCCACAACTGGCACGCCGGCTGGCGCGGCCTGCGGAGCGTGCCGATCCGCAATACCTGGGACATGCATTGGGGCGCCGAGTGCCGGTTCACGCCGAACTGGTCGATCTTGCTGCAGTTCTCGCGGCTGGAGCACGCCCTGCAGACCGCCTCCCGCGAGACCTTCGGCCGGCCCTCCTACAACGTCGGCCTGGGGTTCGCCTACCGCTCGGGCGACCAACTGCTGCTCGAAGGTGGTTTCTTCGAGAACCTCACCGAAGACAACAACTCATACGACGTGGGACTCCAATACAGGATGCGATGGCTGCCATGAACCTGGGTGCGGTGCTGGTCTGTCTGCTGGGGGCCTTCACGCCGACCAACGTCGACGATGTCGGCGGGCCGCTGCGGATCCGCAACGACTATCCGTTCCAGAACATCTTCCTGTCGACCCCGCCGCTGGACGCCCGGATCCCGACCCGCAAGCGACTCGACGTGCGGCTTGCGATGAGCAACGCGCTGGCCTACCCGGACCACAGCACTGGCACCGCGGCCGGGCTGCTGGTGAACCAGAACATGGCCGCCGGGACACCGATTCCGCTGGACTGGACCGCGCTGGCAGCGGAGGCCGCGACCCGGCCGGGCGAGACCTTCTACGTCGCCGACATCGAAGTCTGGCGGTTGGAGTTCGTCTACACGCACCCCTTCGGCCGGCGCTGGGCGCTGGAGGTCGAGGCGCCGCTGCTGGCGCACACCGCCGGGGGGTTCGACAACCTGATCGAGTTCTGGCACGACGCTTTCGCGTTTCCGTTCGATGGGCGGGAGAACTTTCCCAGCAACTTGGGGCAACTCGGCTACGCCAGTGGGACGAGCGCGATGTACAGCGGCGGACAGGCTGGGCCGGGGATCGGCGACATCACCCTGCGCGGGATCGTGAACCTCTGGCCCGACCGGCGCTGGGTGCCGGCGACCAGCCTCTCAGGCGCCGTCAAGCTCCCAACCGGCGACGTCACGAGCTTCTTCGGCAGCGGCACCTGGGACCAGGGGGCCGGGCTGCACCTGACCAAGAACTTCGGCCAGCTCAACCTCTTTGGGACCGTCGGCTACAACCACCACGGCGGCTGGCGCGGCATGTCGGCGGTCGATGTCCGCGACAGTGTCGACACGCACTTCGGCTGGGAGTACCGCGTCTCGCCGAAGTGGAGCGTGGTGGGCGGGGTCAGCCTGTTCGGTAGCCCGTTGCACAGCCGCGAGCGACGCACTGTTAAGAACCTGGCAAGCAACTACGCTTTCGCGGCGCGCTACAATGACGGCCAGCACTACGAACTCGAATGGGGATTCGCCGAGAATATCGCCCGCAACAACAACACCCTCGATTTCGGCCTCTTCGCGCGGTTGCGCTGCTGGCCCTAGATCGGGAAGCTGCCATGTTCGCTCGCCATCCGGCCATCACCGCTCTGCTCCGCGAGTTCGGCACCGCCGCCGACCGACCGGTCGACCCTGCCTCGGCGGTCGAGCGTTACGAGGCGCATCGCGCCAGCCTGCTGGCCGCGGCGCGGGCCGCGCGGGCCGACCTGCGCGCCCTGCTGGACGGTCCGCCGCAGCCGGTCCTGGGCGCTGCTCCCGGCTGGGTCGGCGCCAAGCTGTTGGCGGTCGACAGTCTGCTGCGCGCCGGCGGCGACGAGACGGCCACCTTCACCCGGCTGGCGGCGAGTCCCGCCGAACCGCTGCCCGTGCGCTTGCGGGCCGCCCAGGCGATCTACGAGCTGGCCGGCGACGACGGTCTGGCGGCCCTGGCGGCCCTGCTCGTGGAGGCCTTTGCCGATCACGCCGACCTGCGGCCGGTGGTGGCGGGCTTCAACGGCCTGCGCGGCGAGCTGGTGCGGCCGATTCTGGGCCACCTCTACGCGCGGGACCGCGCCAAGCGACAGCAGGCGCGGCGGCTGCTGGTGGCCATCGGTCCGCCCGCCGCCGCGGCGTTGGCCGAAATCGTGCAGCACAGCGAAGACGCCTTCGCGCGCTCCGACGCCGAGGAGGCGCTGGCGATGGTCGACCCGACGGCCCTCGATGTCGCCCACGGCGCCCGCGCCGAGGCCGCCGCAGCGGCTCCGAAGCGCACCGAGGTCCGGATCACACTCAGTGGATTGCAGCGCCCCGCCGAGTGGGGCAGCAGCGAGATGTAGGAATCCATGGTCATCGAACACATCGGCTACCAACACCCCGACCCGCGCGCCGCGACACCGTGGTATCTGCAGCAGCTCGGTTTCCGGCTGGTGCGCCAGCTCGATCAACCGCCGTACACCAGTTTCCTGGTCGACAGCGCCGGCCACGGGATCGTCGAGTTCTACTGCAACCCGGCCGCGCCGCTGCCGGACTATCCGCGGCAAGACCCGCTGGTGCTGCACCTGGCGCTGCAGGTCGACGATGTGCCCGGCGAGCGGGACCGCCTGCTGGCCGCCGGGGCGACCCTGGCCGACGATGTCGCGACGACCCCCTATGGCGACCAGATTGTGATGCTGCGAGATCCCTGGGGATTCCCACTGCAACTGGTCCACCGCGCGACGCCGCTGGTCTGAGCAGGACCGCCGGCCGCGGCGCCGAAGGCAGTGCGTCGGACCAGCGGCTGAACAGCCTGGGCGGGAGGACCGCATGGGCACCGACGTGCGAATGGCATCGAAGCGGCTCGCCGCCGGCGACGGGATCGGGCCGGACGAGCTGCTGCTCTGGCAACCATCGAGCAGTCAGCGCTCGCCGCTCGGGATCGAGGCGCTGCTGGCGGTGGTCGACGGCGTCGGCGAACCGGTCTCGGCCGCCGCGGCGACCGGTTACGTCAAGCGCTGCCTGGAGCGCGTGCTGTGCGCGACCGTCGACCGGCCGGCGCTGGCCTCGCCCGACGACCTCGCCGATTACCTCCGCGACACCATCGCCTGGTGCAACGACGCACTCCGCGAGGCGGGTGTCGGCAGTTCGCTGACGGGGGCCTCGCTGACCATCGTGCTGCTCGGGTTCGGCTGCTATGTGCTGGCGCACGTCGGCAGCGCGCGGGCCTACCGCTTGCGCGGCGACCACTTCGAGGTGCTCACCGCCGACCACTCCGGTGACGAGCTGCCGAGCCGCTTTCTGGGCTTGGAGCCGGGGGCGCTGCCGGACCTGGCGACCGGCGTGCTGCAGGATGGTGACCGCCTGCTGATCTGCAGCGACGGCCTGCACGGGGTGCTGCCGCCGGCGGAGCTGCAGGCGCTGGTGCAGCAGGCCGCGACCGCGGCCGAGACCGCTGACCGGCTGGCCTTGACGGCCGGCGCCGCCGGCGGCGACGACAGCCTGGCCATCGCGGTGGCGGTGGTCGGCCCGCCGGCCAACACGCTCAGCACGCCCAGCCCGTTGCAGCGTGACCAGACCGAGGTGCCGTTGCGGCTGGCCATCGAGCCCGGGACGCCGGGCCGGCCGGCGAAGCGCTTCGATCTGCGGCCCTGGCTGCGCTACCTGCGGCCGGTGCTGGTGCTGGCGGCGGTGGCGGCCGGGATGTTCCTGCCACCGCGCCGCAGTGCGGAGTCGCACCAGCAGGTGCAGTACCCCAACGCCACGCCCATCGCCGTGCCGCAACCGCCGGCCAGCAGCGCCCCGGCCAGTAGTGTGCCAGCGCCCCCGCCGGCCGCGCCGCAGGTCCTGACGCTCGGTGTGTTCGCCGACGGTCGCGACATTCTGGTGGCGCTGGCGAAGGCCGAAGGCAAGCTGACGCTGCGCGTCGGCAGCATCGAGGGCTCGCAGTACGAGCCGCAGCAGCGCGACAAGCTGTGGGCCATCACGCTGCAGAACAAGGCCGTTGGGCAGTCCTGGCAGCTCAAGCCCGCCGCCGGCACCCCGGCGCCGGAACCCGCCAACGGCACCCTCGGCGAGCAGCCGCCCGAGGTGCTCTGCCAGCCCGGCAGCTACACCCTCTGGATCGCCGATCTGCGGCGCGTCGCGGCAATCAGAGTGGTCGCCGGCCCGTAGTCCCGGCGACCGGGAGAAGGGCATGCGTCGGATCAGTGGTCTGCTCTGCCTGCTCTGGGTCTCCCTCGCGGCCGCCGACGTGGGCTGGCGCTGTGAGCTCCACTCGACGAGCGACTGGGAGGCGCGGCCCGACTGGATCAACCCGCACGCGCAGCGGCCCCGGCTGACAGCCTCCGCCACCGGCCTGCGGCTTGGCATCGACGAGCCCGGGCAGGCCATGAAGTGGCGGCGCGCGCTCGACGATCTGGACTTCGAGCTGGCGCCGTGGCTGGTGGTCCGATACCGCGCCGAAGGCTACGATCCGCAAGTCGATTACGTGCTCTGGGCGGCCGACGGCAGCACCAATCGCGACGGTGTGAAGCTGCTGTTGGGGCCGGATCTGACGGTCGACGGGCAGTGGCACACCCGCGCGGTGCATCTGCCCACGGCCGGGCTGCAGCCGCCGTTGCAGCAACTCGCCCTGCAGTGTCGCGCCGCTGCCACCGGGGCTGGCTGGCTGGAACTGGGCGAGCTCTACCTCACCGACCTGCCCCCGACCGACGCCGCCGGCTTCGTGCCGCCGGCGCCGGTGGGCCAGCGCTGGCCCGTGCGGGTGGGGGCCGCCACCGCCTGGACGCACCAACCGGGCTGGCTGTCGCAACCCCACCCCGCCAGCGCGGCGACCGCGACGGCGGCCGGCCTGCGCTTCACGGTGCCCGCCGCGGGGCACGGCGGCAAGTGGTCGCGGCAGCTCGACCCGGCGGTCGAGGGCGCCGGCTGGGTCGCCCTACGCTACCGCGCGCAGGGCCAGGGCGGCGGCGGCGACTACGCGCTTTACCTGGCTGGCTCGCCCGGCGGGCAGGCGGCGCAGGAGCAGTACGTCGTGCAGCTCGGCCAGCTCGTCAGCGACGGCGACTGGCATGTCGCGGTGCAGCCGGTGAAGGTGCCCAGGATCACCACCCTGGCGGTGCAGGTGCAGGCGATGGCGCCGGCGGCCTGGCTGGAGGTGGCGGGGATCACCTTCAGCGAGGGCCGGCCGGAGGTGCCGCTGGCGGACCTGGTCGACCAGCAGCCGGGCCGGCTAACCGCGCCGTGGCGCGCCGTGGCGCTGCCGCCTGGGAACCTGACCGGCGCCGATCTGGCGCGCCAACTGCAGGTTGCCGGCTGGCTGGCGCCGGGCGAGCGACTGGTCGACGGGATCCCCTTCGGCCTGCGCCCCGACCCGACCGCCTGCGCCACGCCGCTCACCGAACCGGGCACGATCAGCCTGGAGCTGACCGGCCGGGCCGCCGAGGCCTATCTCTGGCTGGCGGCGCGCCTGCCGGGCAGTCCCGAACCAGGTGTGCAGGGCCCGGCCGGGGTGGTCCGGCAGGTCGAGCGGCTGGTGGCCAGCCTCGAGTACACCAGCGGCCCGGCCGACGAGCAGTTGCCGTGGGCCGTGCGGGCCGCCTCGCCGCAAGTCTCGGCCGGGCTGCATGTCTACGCCCTGGCCCTCGACCCGCAACGCGAGCTGCGCCGCTTGACGCTCCGCGACGGCTACGCCCGCGGCAGCTTCGCCCTGCTGGCAGCCACCTTGTCGCCGCAAGCCGGGCCGGCCAGTGCCGCCTACCAGCCGGTCCCCAACCCGCCGCAGCCGGCCGCCCGGCCGGTCGCCGCACGTCGGATTGGACTGACCGTGCTACCCACCCGGGTGGTCGCAGCGACGGGCAGCCTGGATGCCGTGATCGACCTGACCCGCGGCGTGCGGCTGGCCAGTCTGGTCAGCCAGGCCGGTGTCAACGACCCGCTGCAGGTGGCCCCTGGCCCGCTGTTCGAGGTCGTCGCCACCGGGCAGACCATCAACAGCGAGCAGTGCCAGGTGGTCAGCGCCGCGGCCACCGCCGGCGGGGCGCGGCTGGTGACGCGGGCGACCCTCCCGGGCGGCACGGCGCAGATCACCCTCGACCTGGCCGTGGCGGGCGACGAACTGGCGCTGCAGGCCAGCCTCGAGCTGCAGGGACTCGATCCACGGCAGACGCAGCTCCATTGCCCGGTGCTGCGCGGCGCGCGGGTCGGGCCGGGCGAGGGGGACACCTGGTACTGGTACCCCCGGCAGGGCGACCTGGTGAGCAATCTGCCGACCGACCAGCGCGGACTGTACAGCGGCCGGGTGCCCCTGCAGGGTTTTGGCATCGCCGGCGCGCGGGGCGAGGGCGGGCTGTACCTGCGGACCGAGGACCAGGGCGCGGTGCCACGCTTCCACCGCCTGCGCAAGTCCGACGGGGCCTGCGATCTGGCCATCGAGTACTCGCCGGCCTGGCCCGGCCAACTGCCGCGGACGGTGATCGGCTGCCACCAGGGCCCCTGGCAGGTCGGCTTCGCGCGGTACCGCGACTGGCTGGCGAGCTGGTACCAGCCGGCGGCGCCGCGCCAGGCCTGGTTCCGCGAAGTCTTCAACTTCCGACAGCAGTTCCTGACCTTCGCGCTGCCGCGCCGCAGCGGGCTGTTTGACCCGACCACCCGACGCTTCCACTTCGCCGAAGTACTGGCCGCCGACCGCGCCGCCTTCGGCGGCCTCGACTACCTGCATCTCTTCGACTGGGGCTGGGACCCGGTCAACGGCCGTTGCGGCGACTACACGCCCTGGGACTACCTCGGCCCGCCGGCGCAGTTGCACCGCGAGGTGGACCAGTTGCAGCAGGGCGGCCTGCCGGTCGGGCTGTACCTGGAGGGCTACCTGGTCGATCCGACCAGCCGGCTGGGGCAGGCGCACGGCGAGGCCTGGCAACTGCTGACGGCCGCCGGTCAGCCCTACACCACCTTCGCGCCGAGCTTCCACATCTGCCCCTGGGTCACCCCCTGGCAGGACTACCTCGCCGCGACCTACGCCCGCGCCCGCCGGGAAACCGGGGCGCGGGGGTTCTACATCGACCAGTACGGCTTCTCGAACCACTACCTCTGCCACAACCCGGCCCATGGCCACCCCGTGCCGGCGGTGCCGGTGCTCGGCGAGCGGCAGATGCTGCAAAAGGTGCGCCAGGCGGTCGGGCCGGACGCGGCGCTCTACACCGAGGAGAGCCCGACCGACGTCAACAGCCAGTTCCAGGACGGCAGCTTCACCTACCACATCGCCCAGACCGCCGAAGCCACCAACCCGAGCGGCGTCAACCTCTACCGCTTCGCCCTGCCGAGCTTCAAGACCATTGAGATCATCGTCTGCGACCAGCCCCTGGGGAGCAATGTCGAGGCGGTCAAACGGGTGCTGTTCAACGGCGAGGCGATCTGGCTGGAAGGGATCGCCGACCGCTGGTTCGCGCCCGAGACGCTGGCCTACATCCGTACGATGCATCGCATCCTGCGCGCCAACCGCGACTGCTTCAGCAGCGACTTCGCCCGCCCGCTGGTGCCGACGCGCTACGCCAGCGTCTACGCCAACCGCTTTGACCAGGACGCCACCGGCGGCACCGCCTGCTGGACCATCTTCAACACCGGCTTCCGGACCTTGGAGGGCGAGGTGCTGGAGCTGCCGGCGGTGCCCGGTGCGCGCTACCGCGAGCTGACCAGGGAGCAGCCGGTGACGGTGCGGCAGGCGGGCGAGCGGGTCTTCGTCCCGCTCCGCCTGGCGCCGCGCGAGGTCCTGGTGCTCCGGCGTGACGTCGCCGGGTAGGTGCGCCCGGCGGCGCACCGGACGGCAACTGCCGGCAGTGTCATACTCGCCGGCTGGAGACTCGGCAGATGCGGCAACCTACCCTCGGCGAGCGGCTCCGCTATCGCTTTGACGCCCTGATGTCCAAGGGCCCCGTCGCGATGATGGCGATGCTGGCGCTGATCTCGGCGCTGATCGTGCTCGGCATCAGCGCCGTGGTGGCGCTGCTGGGCGTGGCGCCCGACGACACTGGCTTCGGCAAGCTGGTGTGGATGAGCTTGATGCGCACCTTCGACGCCGGCAACATGGCCGACGACGAAGGGAGCCTCGCCTTCGTCGCGGCGATGCTGCTGGTCACCTTGGCCGGCATCTTCATTGTGTCGACGCTGATCGGCGTGCTCGGCAGTGCCCTCAACGAGAAGCTCGACGAGCTCCGCCGCGGCCGCAGCCGCGTGCTCGAGACGGGGCACACCGTGATCCTCGGCTGGTCGTCGCAGGTCTTCACGGTGGTCCACGAGATCGTCGCCGCCAACGAGAACCAGAAGCGCTCCTGCATCGCCATTTTGGCCGACCTGGACAAGGTCGAGATGGAAGACGCCCTGCGGACGCGGCTTGGCAGCACGGGTCGCACGCTGTTGGCCTGCCGCTCCGGCAACCCGCTGGACCCCACCGAACTGGAGCTGGTCAACCCCCACGCCGCCCGCGCCATCGTCGTGCTGCCGCCCGAAGAGGGCGCCCCCGATGCGATGGTCCTGAAGACCGTGCTGGCCCTGACCAACAGCCCACACCGCCGGGAGGGCCGCTACCACATCGTCAGCCAGGTCCGCGACGCCAAGAACCTGCCGGTGATCCAGATGGTCGGCCGCGACGACGTGACCTTGGTGCAGAGCAGCGACTTCGTCGCCCGCACCATCGTGCAGACCTGTCGCCAGGCGGGCCTGTCGGTGGTCTGGACCGAACTCCTCGACTTCGGCGGCGACGAGATCTACTTCGCCGAGCTGCCGGAGCTGGTCGGCCGCACCTTCGGCGAGACGCTGCTGCGCTTCGAGGAGTCCAGCGTGATTGGACTGGCCACTGCCGACGGCGTGCGGCTCAACCCGCCGATGGACCAGCGCCTGGCCGCCGGCGACCGCCTCGTGGTGATCAGCGCCGACGATGACACAATCCGCCTGCTGCCGCAGCCGGTGCCGCCCCAGACCGACGCCGTCGTGGCGACGGCACCGCGGCAGCCCGAGCCGGAGCAGATCCTGATCCTCGGCTGGAACCGCAACGGCGCCACCATCGTGCAGGAACTCGACCACTACGTCGCGCGCGGCACGGCGTTGTGCGTCGTGGTCAGCGCCGCGGCGGGGCTCGACGGTCTGCGCGATCTGAGCACCGCACCCGCGAACCTCACGCTGACCGTCCACCACGGCGACATCACCGACCGGCAGCTGCTCGACAGCCTGCAGGTGCCGACCTACGACCACGTGATTTTGCTCAGTGAGGAGTCCGCTGGCGATGTCCAGCAGGCCGATGCCCGGACGCTGACCACACTGCTGCACCTGCGCGATATGGAGGAGCAGCTCGGCGAGCACTTCAACATCGTCAGCGAGATGCTCGACCCGCGCAACCGCGAGCTGGCCCACGTCACCCACGCCGACGACTTCATCGTCAGCGACCAACTGGTCAGCCTGATGCTCAGCCAGTTGGCCGAGAACCGTGATCTGGCGGCGGTCTTCGAGGACCTGCTCGACGCGGACGGCAGCGAACTGTACGTGAGACCGGCTGAAGACTACGTCCAGCTCGGCCGGGAGCTGACCTTTGCGACCGTCGTCGCAGCCGCGCAGGCGCGCGGCGAGGTGGCCCTCGGCTATCGCCTCGCGTCGCAACAGCGCGCGGCCGACGCGGCGTTCGGCGTGCGTGTCAACCCGCCGAAATCGTCCCCGGTGACCTTTGCCGCGGGCGACCGCCTGGTGCTGCTGGCCGAAGACTGAGCTACGGCGTCTGCGCGCAGCGGAAGCCAAAGGCCACGCCGGTCACCGTCGGCTGCTCAAACAGCCGGCAGCCCGGTCGGACCGCCCAGGGCGCATTCAGGAAGGCGCCGCCGCGCAACACTCGCGGCCCGCCCGCGGGTGCGCTGTTGAGCGGGTTGCTGGCCGGCCCGGTGGCGTAGTAGTCGGCCGCGTAGACATCGGCACACCACTCCCAGAGGTTGCCCAGCAGGTCGTACAGCCCCCAGGCGTTGGGATTGCCGGCGGCCACCGGCGCGGTGCCGTCGTAGCCGTCGTCGTAGCCCAGGAAGTAGCGCCCCGGCTTCTTGATCTGCGGGAAGCGCCCGACGTGGGAGAGGTCGCAGAGATTGCCAGCTCCCAGCGGCGGCTGCTCGCCAGGCCAGCCCCAGAAGGCGCCCGCCGTGGTCGCCCGCGCGGCGCGCTCCCACTCCGCCTCGCTCGGCAGCCGCCGGCCAGCCCACCTGGCGTAAGCCTCGGCCCCCGCGAAGCTGACGTAGGGCACCGGGTGCTGGGCATACTTGTCGAGCGGGCTGTAGACGCCGTCGCGCTGTTGCAGCAGCGGCGGGAAGGGCACCCCTTTGCCGGCCTCGCCCACCACGCCCACCCACTTGAGGCGCTCCTCAGAGGTCGGCTTGACGTCGTTCAGAAAGCGGCAGTACTGCTCGACGGTGACCTCGTGCAGGTCGAGCCAGTAGGCCTCCAGCCTGACCATCCGGGCCGGCGACTCCGACCGCAGGCGCCCTTCTTCGGCCGTCCCGGTCTGCGCGGCCAACCGCAGCGCCTGCTCGACCTGCTCCGTCGTCGAGCCCATCTGGAACTCGCCGGCCGGCAGCAGCACCTGCGGCATCGCATCGCGCCGGGCCACCCGGAAGCGCAGCCCGGCCGGCGGCCGGAAGCCGCCCAGGTAGGCCGGCCAGCCCGCCGGCGGGAAGGCCTCGCCGCCGACGGTGATCGTCGGGCCCGGCCCCAGCGGCGTGGTCGGCCCGGTCGGCGCCACGGTCTCGCCGCCGATCGGTTGCAGCAGGATGCCCGACCAGACCAGCGTCTCGCCGACGCTGAGCGTCACCGTCGCCCGCCGCGGCTGGTAGCCCGGCAGGCGCACCTCCACGGTCAGCTCGCGCGCCGTGCCCGCCGGCACTGGCAGCACCAGCGTGAGCGGCGTCCGACCAGCTTCCTGGCCATCGACGACCACCAGCGCCCCGTCGGGCCGGGCGGTCAAGACCAACGTCGCCGTCCCTTCGGCCAGCACGGCACCAGTCAGCAGGCAGCAGAGCGCCAAGTAACGCATCGCAAGCGGCTCCCGCGGTCGCCTCCATGATACCGCATTCGGCCGCCGCGGTCAGCGCCACCAGCCCGCCACGGCCCCGCTGAGCGATATTCCTAGTTTCCAGTCGACAAAGTCGACATGCTGTCGCACAATGGACGTGAAGGATGAGAGCGATGGCGGCAGGCAGCGGCGGTGTGAGGAAAGAGAGCAAGGCCGAGCGGGTCGAGCGGATCAAGCGCGCCAAGGATGGCCTGCAGGTCTGGCAGGACATCGTGCGCTACAGCCGGCTGGGCTGGTCGGCGATCGAACCCGAGGACCTGGAGCTGTTCAAGTGGTTCGGCATCTACCGCCAGAAGCCGAACGAGGGCCACTTGATGCTCCGGCTGCGGCTGGGCGGGCTGCTGATGGCGCACCAGGCGGCGGTCGTCGCCGACCTGATCGAGCGTTACGCCCGCGGCTACGCCGACATCACCGTCCGCCAGAACATCCAGCTTCACTGGCTGACCATCGAGGACATCCCCACCATCTTCGCGACTCTCGCCAACGTCGGCATCACCACGGTCGAGGCCTGTGGCGACGTGCCGCGGACGGTGGTCGGCTGCCCGGTCCACGGGGTCGACCGCCAGGAGCTGATCGACGCCCGCTGGGTCCAGCAGGACGTCGAGCAGCTCTATGTTGGCAATCCCGAGTTCAGCAACTTGCCGCGCAAGTTCAAGGTCTCGGTCAGCGGCTGCGGCATCCGCTGCGCGCAGCCCGAGATCAACGACATCGGAGTGGCCGCGGTGCGCCGCGAGCGCGCCGGCGGACGCAGCGAGATCGGCTTCGACATCAGCGTCGGCGGCGGCCTCAGCACGGTGCCCCGGCTGGCGACCCGGCTCGAGGCGTTCCTGCAGCCGTGGCAGGTGCGGCCTGTCTGCGGGGCGATCGCCGCGATCTTCCGGGAGCACGGCAACCGCAGCAAGCGCACCGCCGCGCGGATGAAGTTCCTGGTTGAGCAGTGGGGCGGCGAGCGGTACCTCGACGAGCTGCAAGACCGCCTGCCGTTCCGCCTCGACCGCGACGTGCCCCCGCTGCCGGCGCTGCCCGACGAGCGTGACCACCTCGGCATCCACGCCCAGCCGCAGGACGGCCTGCATTACCTCGGTCTGGCGACGCGCCTCGGGCGCATCACCGCGACCCAACTGCGCGAGGTCGCCGACCTCGCGGCGACCCACGGCGACAGCACCGTGCGGCTGACCCACAACCAGAATCTGATCCTGTCGGGCGTCCCGACGGCCCAGGTCGACGCGGTCGCCCGCCGCGCCGCCGATGTCCTGCTGCCGGCCGACGCAGACGTCTGGCAGCGCAACTTCGTGGCCTGCACCGGCGCCCAGTTCTGCAACCTGGCCGTGACCGCCACCAAAGAAGCCCCGGGCGACCCGAGCCCGGCCGAGGACGCCCTGCGGCGCCTGCAGCAGGAGCTGGCCGGATTCCGTCGCTTCGTGCGGATCAACTACAACGGCTGTCCGAACTCCTGCGGTCAGCACTGGGTCGCCGACATCGGGCTGCAGGGCGTGCTGTTGAAGGACCCCGCGGGCGAGCCGGTCGAAGGCGCGCTAGTCACCATCGGCGGCCAGCTCGGCAGCGCCAGCGCCTTCGGTCGCAACATCGCCGTCCGCCTGCCGCTGACCGCCATCCCCGACGCCCTGGTGCGGGTCTTCGGCTACTACGACCAGCACGCCGCCCCCGACGAGAACTTCCGCCTGTTCTGCGAACGCGTCGGCGACGAGCCGATCGCCGCCCAGTTACGCGGAGAGTCGCCGCCCGCGGCGGACTGAGCGGAGGAGCCCCGCAAGCGCACGCTGCCCGCCGGGGCCGCGTCGCCGACTCTTTGCGTCCCCCGTGGTCACTGCCCCTTCGGGCGGTAGACCACCTTGTACTCCCGGCCGTTCGTGCGCGGGTCGGTATTGTCGCTGGCGCTGAACCAGACGCGGGTCGAGCCCCAGTGGCTGTAGCGGCCCAGGCCGATCTTGCGGATGTCGACATGCGGCGCGTGGGCCGGGCCGAGGGGCTGGCCGTTCTCGAGCAGCACCAGCTCGCTGAACCCGCCCGCGACGTCGCTCGGGGCGCCGTGCTCCATCGTGATGGTGAAGGCAAAGCCGAACTCCGGTCCGATGCGGCCCGGTGGGATCACTTCCTCGAACGGCTCGGCGGCATTCTGGACACGCTTGTACGACCAGACCGCCGTCTCGTCCAGCCCAGCCTGCTGCAGCGCGGCGATGGCGTAAGGGAAGCTGCAGAGCTGGTGGATGCCCAGGATGTAGACATTGTTGACGCCCCAGGCGCGGGCGATTTCGACAACCTGGCCGAAGTCGGAGGTGCGGAGCTGGTCCAGCAGATCGGGCGCCACAGCGACCTTCGGCGGCACCGCGGTGCGTTGCAGCAGGCCGAGCAGCATGTTCAGGTACCGGCGCTCGCCGGTCGCCAGGTAGGCCTGCGCGTTGAGGGTGATCGGCAGGTAGCCAGCGTCCTGCCAACTGCTCGTGAAGACCGGCTCACGGAAGTCCATCGCCCGCAGCACGGCGGCTTGCAGCGCCTTGGTGTCGGCCGGCGGGGCGCACTCCAGGTAGGCGAGCAGACTGGCCGAGGTGTTCGAGACGAAGCGGAAGTGCTGGTCGGTGACGAACGGCCACCGCCGGTCGGCCGCCACGTTCAGTTCGGCGGCCACCAGGCCGTCGGCGGCCTGCTTCAGTTTGGCGTCGCCGGTCAGCTCCCAGGCGCGGATCAGCCCACCGATGCGGTCCTCATTCTCGCCGCCGTCGCCATCGAGATGAAGCTGCGTGTACTCGCCAATCACGTCGAGCGTGCGCTCGTCGCCAGTCAGGCAGTAGTAGTCGATGGCGCCGTGAGTCGCCGTGCCATAGCCGCGCACCCCGTTGCCCCAATGCTGTTGGTCATGGCGATGCCCACCGCCGACATAGCGCGGATTGGCGGCGCACCAATGGCAGGTGTCAACCTCGGTGACGTGCCGGCACATCGCCTCGGCCAGCCGGAACTGCAGCGCGTCACCGGTCCGTAGGGCTTGCAGGAACAGACTGTGGGTCAAGGTGCCGTCGTTGCAGAGCCAACCGGCATAGCCTCGGCTGCCCCAGCTTTGGGGCGCCTGGTAGCCATAGTGAGTCGGCGCTTCGTAGCCCAGGAAGAGGGTGTCACCATAGTCAATCTGGCCATCCCATCGGAAGGCCTGCTGGTTGCGCCGAATCCACTCGACGCCGACCGTGTTGTAGCCCTCCAACCGCGGGTAGCGCTGCGGATCGGCCGGGGTCAGCGGTCCCAAGACGCGCGTCGCAGCGTACTGGGCAGGGGGACACTCCAGCCGCAGGGGATCGTTGAGGTCGGCCTGCAGCCGCGCCACGGGGTCGGCCTCGGGCGCATCGTACTGGACGCTGAGCTCGTTGGTCAGCCCAACCCCTTCGCCGCCGTACTCCCAGAGGCTGAGGTCGTAATGGTAGACGTTGTCGATCTCGTCACTGCGGCGGCGCAGGTCGAGCACCTGATTGCCGGCCTCGGGCCACAGATAGCAGGTCACCGCATCCGGTGCGACGCGGGTCTGCTTCGGATTCAGCCGCGCGTAGTCGCGCAGCCCGACCGTCAGACTTCCGGCGGCGTCGCGCACCTGGCCCCAGCCGGCCGGTTCGGCCCCGGCCGCCAGCTCGCGCCCGTCCTGCGTGATGCGGTAGCGCACCGCCTTGTCCTGCGTGAACGGCGCCAGGTGGTACAGCTTCGCGGGGCCAATCGCCGCCAGGTCGACTGGCGTGCCGACCGCCGTGAACTCCCCCTGGTGCGGTCGCTCGCCGCCGACCGCCCACCGCGCCGCCCCCGCCGTCTGCCGGGGAAAGGTCAGCGCCAGGCTGCGCAGGAAGTCCTCCTTCGGCCGGCCGGCGTAGACCAGGTTGACGACCAGCCGCAGCTCCGGCCGACCGGCGGTGAGGTAACTGCGCAGACTGTACCGCAGCAGCCGGCGGCCCGCGGCGTTGACCAGCCAGCCGGTCTGCCTCACCACCACCCGCAGCGGGTCGGCGTGTTCGACCGCCAGGGCCGGCTCACCCGCGACGCCCGGGGCGAAGCGCTCCCGTGGCCCGCCGGCGGCCTGGCGCTGCCAGTTCTCCTCGTCGGGCGGTCCCGGCGGGGTGTGCTCAACCTCAGCCGCCAGACTCGCTTCCGCGGCCGCCGCCACGATCCACTGGCCGCCGACCAGCCGTTCGACGCGCGCCGGGCCAGCGAAGGCGTCGCGACGGAAGGTCCATCGCCCGACACCGTTCGCAACGGTCAGCCCGGCGGGCGTCTCGCTGACCTCGATGGCGTTCGCCGGTGGGTCAGCCCTGCCCGGCACCACTCGCAACGCGACGCGACCGCTGGCGGGCAGGTCCACCAGCGTGTCGACCAGCAGCCACTTGACCGACCCGTCGTACCACTTCGCCAACGGTCGACTGGCGGTCGGCCGCGCCTGGTTACCGGCCGTGACGGTGACGGCGGTCCCGGCCGGCAGTTCCCCCCGCCCGAACGGCACCCCACCCCGCACCACCGCCCCCGGCCGGGCCACGCCCGCCGCGTCGCGCACCAGGACCTCCACCCCCGCCGTCGGCGCGAGCAGCAAGAGGGCAGTCAGGCAGGCCGGCATGGCAGTCTCCGGGAGCGGCCTTCGGCAGGCCGCGCGCGAATCATGCTGCCGCTCCATGCCTATCCGGCCGCCGCCCGACGACGAGTCGACGTAGTCGATCAGCTGTGCTACCTGCCCGCCCGAGGGGATCGGGTGTTCCGGGGTCTGCGAACGCGACTCCCCTTCGTTTCTGTGGTTGGTGAGCGCGAACCGCGGGCTGAACGACCCCGACGATCCCGCCCAGCCCAGTTGGGGTGGCCAGTCTGTCAGAGACGGTGACACGATGCACTTCATTGATGGGCCGGGCGGCGCCAGCATCGCCAAGTGGCGACAGCAGTTCCAGGAGGAGTTCAGAGAGCACGCTGACTGGTGCCTTGGGACCGACCACCAGGCCACTCGATGTGGCGAGTTGGTTCGCGCCGCGCTTCATGTCTGTCAACTGCTGCCACTCGGCCCCGCATCACCCCACCACCCCGCGTGGCAGCGGATGGCCGGGGAGGTCGCCGTCGAGCAGGATGCGGCGGAAGTTCTCGCCCAGGATCTGCCGCTTGATCGGCTCGGGCAGCCGGGTGAAGACGACCCAGCCGAGCTGCGGGCGGGGATCCCGCATCGGGGCGTCGGTGCCATAGAGCACCCGGTCGGGGCCGAGGGCGTCGACCAGGTACTCGACGACGCCGTTGGTGACCGGTGTGAGCGTCAGCTCGGCGTAGATATTGGGCACCTGCGTGGCGACGCTGATGACCTGGTCGGCGAAGGCGTAGCTGCCGCCGGAGTGGGCGATCAGGCAGTGCAGGTGGGGGTAGCGGCGAGCGATGTCGAGCACCGCCTGGACGCCGCCGACGCTGATGTGGAACAGCCCGTAGAGCCGGTGGCGGTGGCCGAACTCCCACCATTGGTCGAAGCTGGGGTGGTTGTAGGGGATCACCGTCCGCTGGTAGGGCTTCAGGCCGCGGAAGCCTCGGCCGAGGTGGTAATGCTCGATTGACTGCTGCATCTCGGCCGGCGACTGGTGCGTCGGATTGAGGGTCAGCAGGCCGAACAGCTCGTCGGGCGCCTGGGCCACGGCCGCGGCGGTGACCTCGTTGCCGGCCGCGGCGTCCATGCTGACGGTTCCGTTCCAGCTCATCAAGGCCGTGGCGGCGATGCCCATCCGGCGGGCGATCTCCAGCAGCCCGGCAGCATCGCCGCGGACCATCGCGTAGTGCTCGCCGGCGTAGTGCCCGCCGTCATGCAGCACGTGGCAGTGCGCGTCCAGCAGGTGGCAGGGCAACGGCTGCCCGGCGCGTTGGGCGGCGGTCAGCACGTCGTGCCAGTCGCCCGGCGGTGGCGGCGCGGTGGGGCCGCTGCCCAGCAGGCGGGTCAGGTTGCCGGCGGCGACCTGCTGCGCGGCAGCCGGGTCGCCCAGGTGGAAGTCGAGGAAGGCCCGTGCGGCGCCGGGAGCCTTCTGGGGCTGACCGGTGCCGAACAGGCAGCGCTGGTAGCCGTAGCGCTGGCCAAAGTAGTCGATCGCCCGGTTGGCCTGAAAGGCCGAGAACTCCAGGTGCAGATTGGGGTGCAGGTCCAGCAGCAACTGCACCTCGCGCCATTGCGACCAGACCTGGTCCAGCAAGATCACCGGGCTGGCGGCGAAGAAGGTCAGCAGCCGGCTGGCCGCCTCCCAGCCGCCCAGCTCGCCGTAGCTCACCAGGAGCGGAATCTGCTCCGCCGCGAAGCCCTCGGCGAGGGGCCGCCAAAGGGACTCGTGGAGCGGCAGGCCGCACGACTTCGGGTAGGTGACAGCCGCCCGGACACCCTCGTCGCGCAGCATCTGCAGCAGCTCCGGCGCGGCCGGGAAGTCGCCGACCAGGGGTGGGACGACGGCCCAGCAGGGGTGCAGCCGGTCGCGGTGCGGGGCGATCTCGCGGAGCAGCCGCCGATTGCCGTGCAACGGGTCGTAGTACTGCGCCTGGCTATGCCGCACCAGCGCCGCGGCGATCCCAGCGAGGTCGCAGTCGTCCAGCAGATGCTGCAACGACCAGCGCTCCTGCATCGGCTTCAGCGGCCGGGCGCCGAACTGGGCGTGGACATCGAAGTAGACCAGCTCTGCCATCAGACCATCCTCAGTGCGGGATACCGTGTTGGTGCAGGCGGCGGTGGAGCAGCTCGCGCGCCTCATGGAAGGGCTCCGAGAGCCACTCGACATGGTCGTGGTGGTGATGCGGATGGGTCACCCGGGCGTGGTCCTCGGCATACTGCCGGCTGTGCTGCCGGATGTACTCCAAGCTGCCATCGACCAGCGTCAGGAGGTACTGCATGGTCGGCGCGTCGAACAGCTCCCAGGCGCCGCCGACCGCCAGGTAGACCGGCGAGGTATGCGCCTGCACCCCGCGCCGCCAGCCATCATGGTGCAGCAGGTAGCCGCTGACATCGTCCTCACCGACCCTCGCCGCGAGCCAGGTGTGGGCGTCAATCGGCAACTCGCAGCGGAGTTCGAGCCGCCGGGCGCCGGCCGCGTCGCGCACTTCGGCGACGACCTGGCCCTGCCGCACGATCTGCAGGCAATGCAGCGGGAAGATGCTGCTGGCGACGGCCTCGACGGTCACCCGGCCGCCGTTGCCCGGTAGCGTCACCGTGGCCCCGGGCATCTGCCCCTCCACGGTGAAGCTCAGCAGCGGCCCCCCGCTCAGGAAGGTGTTGCCGCTGCGCAGGCCGCGGCACCAGGCGTCGTAGGTGAACTCCTGGTCGTCCGGCAACCAGACGTACGTGCGGTAGAGCCCGACCGGCACGTCCTGGGTCATCTTGTCGGTGCCCCCGGCCAGCGGCAGGCGGTAGCCGGCGTTCAGGTAGCGGTAGTACTCCTGGCGGGTGTACGCGGCGTGAGTCAGCCACTCGACGGCGTCGACGCGGCCGGTGGTGATCAGCGCGGCGGGCTCGCCGTTGGGGTTGGGAATGTGCGGCAGGACGACGGTGCCGCCCTGGGCATGGCAGGCGTCGGCCCAGCGACAGAGCGTGGTCTCGAGGTTGTCCCCGACGAAGCTCTCGCTGGGGCCGTCGCTGCACCAGGGCATGATCGGCCGCTTCTGACCCAGCAGCGTGAGGTGCCCCAGCAGGTGCTGGCGGTTCTCCTGCGCGGCGTAGACAATCGTCTTCTGCCCGGCCCGCACGCTCGCCTCGCCGGTGAACTCCTCGGTGTTCGTGAAGAGGTGGCCCCACTGGCTCTGCAGCAGGTTGACCACGTTGAGCCCCTCGCCGGCCGCCTCCAGGTGCGCGCCCTGGGTCGACAGGAAGTGGACGTGGGTGTCACCCGACCAGTAGCCGCGCTCGTTGAGGTCGGCGACGCGTTGCAGCCGCAGCTCGAGCTCGCGCTGGCCGGGCTGGATGGTCACCCGGGTCCGCAGCGGCTGGTACTCGTAGCCGCGCGCAACGTCGACGATGACCTCGCCGCGGGGCAGCCAGCCCTGGCAGGTGCCGTCGATGTAGGCGTAGGTGATCTGCCCCAGCCGCAGGTCGCCGCCGATGTCGCTGTGCCAACTGCCGATGTTGCCGCAGGCGTAGGTGTGGTGGCCGTGCGGCTGGTAGGGAATCCCGGCGGGCGAACGGAAGTGGACGCGACACGGCAAGGTCTCGCCGCTCTCGGCGTCGACCACCCGCGTGTGGACCCAGTTGCGGCCGTCCTCGGCCAGCCGCACCCGCACCGCGCCGGCGGTGGCGCCGCCCGCGGCCACCTCGCGCCAGGTGACGCGGCCGAGCACGGTGTCGGCGTGGCGGACGGTGATCGTCGCGGAGTCGCTGGCCTGGATGTTGGCCGTCGCCGGCAGCGCCTGCGGGTTCTGGCCCTCCCCCCAGCCGGCCTGCGGATCGGCGGTGAAGTCCGCGGCAGGCGCCGTTGGGAGCGCCTGCGGATAGGTCGCAGCGCCGCGGTCGACGGCCAACGAGAGCTGCCCCGGCCGGGCCACCTGATCGGTGGCCTCGATCACCACCGGCAGCGCGGCGACCCGCGGGACGGGATCCTCGTCCAGGCAACTGACGGTCAGGCCGCCGATCACCAGCGGCAGCTCGCCCGGCAGCACCTCCAGCGCGCTGACCACGGCGCCGGGTTGCGGCGGCGTCCAGACCCACAAATAGAAGTGCCAGGCGGCCGCCTGCACGGCCTCGGTCAGCCGGAAGCCGATGCCGCTGTAGGGTCCACTGTCGCGGCTGGGGGTGTCGTCGGGATGGTCGGGATGCGCCAAGAACGGGTACTGGCCCCACGGCGGCTGCGGCACGGCGATCTCGAAGCGCTCGCGGATCGGCACCTCGACGGCCTCGCCGGTGGCGAGGTGGAAGCGGTAGGTGGCCGCCAGCACCCCGAGCGGGCCGCCCTGTTCGAGGTCGGAATGGAGCAGGCTGTGCAGCACGATCACCCGGCGGGCAGCCCGCTCGATCGGCAGGCGCACGGCGCTGGTGCGGTGGCCTGGCCCGAGCGCCAGCAGCCGCGGTCCGGCGGCCTGCGGGTCGGCTGCACCGATCCGAAAGGGCAGCCCGCGCAGGTGCACGTCGCCGGCCGGCGCCGCCGGGTGCCGGGGCAGCAGATCGAGGCCAGCGTTGAGGTGATCGTCGAGCGACAGGGCTTCATAGTCCACCACACGGCTCCTACGACGGAGGCCCGTTCGGCAGCCTGGCGCCGGATCCTGCGGGTCACGCCGGCCGCGTTGACAGCGGGCGACCCGCGCACCTAGAATCAGGGGACAGCGCCGGAGAGAGGCCGATGGCCGACGACATACGCGGGCTACTGGACGAGTGGCCCTACGACCCGGAGGAGGACCTGACGGTCCGTCAGATCCCGGGCCCGGGTGGCGAGGCGCGGCTGCAGCTCCGGTTGGAGTTGGGGCTGCTCGAAATGCACGCCCAGGGCCGCCCCGACGGCCTACGGCCGGCCGGCTTTCCCTCGCTGCTCGAGCTCCACCAGGCCCAACTCAGCCGGGTCGACGACGAGGACGAGTACCAGCTCGACCACGAGCAGTGCCAGGCGCTGCAGCAGGAGTCCTTGCAGTACTACCACCGCCGGATCGGCTACCTGAAGCTGGGCGACTACCTCGCCGCGGTGGCCGACGCCGACCACAACCTGGCCATCATGGACCTCCTCCGCGACCGCGCCGCCGACCGCAACGACTGGCTGGCCAGCGAGCAGTACCGCAGCTTCGTGCTGACGCACCGCACCCGCGCCCAGATGCTGGCGGCGCTCGACCAGCAAGACCTCGCCGCCGCGCTGGCCGCGGTCGAGCAGGGCATCGCCCGGCTGGAACAGCTCTACCGCGAGGACTACCAGCGCCCCGAGCTGCTGCAGACCAGCGACGACCTGGCCGGGCTGCGCCAGGTGCGGCAGTCGCTGATCCAAAGCGACCGCGTGGTGATCGAAGGCGGCGACAACCGCGAGCTGCAACTGGACCGTGAGCTGGCCGCCGCCATCGCCGCCGAGGACTTCGAGGACGCCGCCCGCCTGCGGGACGAGTTGGAGCAGATCCGCCAGGCCAAGCGCCGCCGGCAAGCCCAGAAGGGCATCGTCTGACCGCACCCGGTTGCGGCCGATCCGTTCACCGTCGCCCACCTCGCCCTTCGAGACGGCCTGCGGCCTCCTCAGGACAAGCGGGTTCGGGTTGGTGGGGTGGCGAAACGGGGTGGCCCGCCGCGATCGGGCCCCGCGCAGCGGCGGCGAAACACGGGTCTGGACTGACGGTACTCCGACGGTCCTGACCCGTTTTCGCCGCCACCACCCCCGGCCAGGCCGGACCAAGGATCACTGGCGGCGCGATGCCCTCACCGTCGCCCACCTCGCCCTTCGAGACGGCCTGCGGCCTCCTCAGGACACGCGGGTTCGGGTTGGTGACTCTGCAGACGGACGGCCGCCGGTGGGCAGCGGGGCGAGCGGCGTCAGAACGGCATCGTGTAGGTGAAGCCGACGCGGTACTGCTCTTCGGTGTCCCAGTCGGCGAGATCGTCGAAGCGGTCCTGGTAGAAGCCGGTGAGGGCCAGGCGGCCGCCGGTCAAAGCCTTGGTGTAGTTGAGTTCCAGCCGCGAGTTGCCGTTGCGCGTTTCGCCGCGGCGGGTGCTGCGGAGGCGCCACGTAGCGCTCAGCTCCTCGGACTTGCCGGGTTTCCAGATCAGCGAGGCTTCGTGCTCTTCGAGCTTCTCGCTCTGCTCCTGGCCGTAGCCCGGGGTGCGCAGCCGGTGGTACTTGCCCTTGACCTGCATCCCCTTGAGCAGCCAGTCCGACGGCAGGCTCATCTCGACGGCGAGGTCGCGGGCGCGCTGCACGGCGTCACCCTCGCCGAGGGCGGCGCGCGGTGCGGAGGGCAGCTCGCTGTAAGCCAAGGTGGCGGTGCCGCCCTGACCGAAGCGCTGCGTGGCGCCGACGGTGAAGCTGCGGCGGTCGACCTCATACCAATCCTGCACCACCGCCTGGGCCCCGGCGGACTGCGTCTGCGCCAGTTGCGCTTTCAGCTCGAGACTGCCGGCCGGCTTCAGCGAGGCGGCCACGAACATCGCCGGGCGGGTCTTGCCGTCGGCGCCCTTCAGTTCGCGGTAGCCCAACTCTGCGGTCGGCAGGAAGGGCAGCGGCTTCGCGGCCTTCACGGTCAGCGCCACTTCGCGCCGCTCCAGGTCGGTCTCGTCGTCTTTGTCGTAGCGGCTCCACTTGCCGCGCAGCCCGAACTCGCCGCTGATGGCCTGGGTGACGCTGACCCCGGTCTCGGTCAGCTTGTGCTCGCCCGCGGCGAACTGCGGGGTGGCGGCGGCCTGCTCCCACTCCAGGCTGCGGTGCCAGGCCGAGATGGTGGTGGTGCCAGGCCGCACGGTCGCCGCGACATCCCAGAGCACCGCGTCCTCGACCGGTTTGGCGAGCATTCCGGCGTAGCCGGCCAGCGCCAGCTTCGGCGCCGCCATCTGCTCCCAGCTCTCGTACCCCAGGTTGACCTCGTAGCGCGCCCCGAAGCGACGGTCGAAGCGGACCCGGTCGTGGGTCCCGGGCTCGACGTCTGGCCCGCTGACCCGCTCGTGCAGGGCACTCAGCCCGAAGGCGGTCTCGGCCGACATGGTCTGCATCCGAGCGACGGTGGTGGTGGTCTCGTCGTCGGTGGTGGCGATCCGGCTCTCGCGCCGGTCGCTGTAGCGCAGCGTGGTGCGCTTGCCGAAGGTGTAGGCCAGGCTCTGCTCGCGACCGCCGCTGCTGAGGCCCGGTTTGACGACCTCGAAGGTGCGCAACGTCCAGTTGAGCTTGTGCTGGCCGAAGGTGGTGCCCAGACCGTAGGTCAGGTCGTCGCTGCGGGTGAGCTTGTCGGGGGCTTCGTCGAAGAGCTTCTCGTTGCCGCTGCGTGAGGTGTTGCGGCGGTAGGAGAGGGCGACTTCCTTGACCGGCTGCAGCAGCAGCTTCTGCTCCTGCGTCTGGGTCAGGACGCCCTTGCCCTCCTGCCCCTTCGGATTGCTGTAGAAGCGGGTGTCGGTCCAGCCGGCGGCGAGGTAACCGAGGTTGAGGTTGGCGCTGGTCTGGTCCTCGCGGCCGCCCGCGAAGCGCTGCCAGTCGGTGTAACCGGTCTGCCGGAAGGCGCCGAACCCGGCGTCCATCGTGCGGGTGCTCTGGCGCACCTGCAACGCGCCGAAGCGCAGGCTCTGGGCGCGGTCGAGCAGCGTCTGCTCGCCGAGCGCGAGCCGCCGTTCGTAGAAGCCGACCGCCAGATCGCCGTGGCTGAAGCCGTACGACTCGAAATCGTCGCGGAGGCCCGCCAGGTCGTCGAGGCTGGCGTACCCGGCCTTGGCGTCGCCGAGCTTGCGGGCAGTCAGGTTGTACCCCTGGGCGCCGAGCAGCCGACCGGTGAGGGCCCCGCCGAACTGGGCGTCCTCGTCGATGCGCAGCCCCTCGCGCTGGTAGGTGAAGCCATAGGCACCGAGCTTCAGCACGTCGCGAGCCAGGCCAGCGCGGTTTTCCTTGTCGATCAGCCGGTCGCGCCCCAGCTCAAAGCCGAGTTGGCCCTGCCGCCAGCCGAGGCGGTAATCCTGCTGACGCTTGCCGGCGAGTTCGGCGGCGAAGCCCAGGTTGCCGCTGTCGGCGAAGTCGCGGTCGATATCGACGAGGTTGAAGCCGAGCTGCAGGCCCTGCTGTTTGGCGTCGGTGGTGTAGCCGAGACTGTAGGCGGTTTGGGTCGACCCGGCCCAGAGTCCGGATTGCCCCGGCTGGCGGTCGCCGAACATCGTCTGGCGCTGGGCGTAGCGCATCTGCATCGCGCCGCGGCCCAGCAACAGGTCCTGGCCCTCGTAGCTCCAACCGTTGAAGGCCACGCCGGTGGCCGAGAAGGTCTGCTGCGCGCGGATTTGCGGCAGCCACGCCAAGGCGCGGTCGGGCTGCTCGTTGCCGGCCGCCAGCGCGATCGTCGGCAGCAGCAGGAGCCAGCCCGTGAGCAGCACCGTCGCCCGCGAGCGGGTCGACCGGATTACGACCTTAGCGTTCATCTTCCCGCGTTAGAAGGGCGGGACCTCCGTCCGTCGGGTAGGGTCCGCCGCACCTCGATCTTTGCGACTCGCGTCGGCTCCGGTGGGGTTCCCGTTTTCGCTAGAATCTTCGTTACCAAGCACGGATCCGCTGCCGCTGCGGTGGACGAACTCGGGTCCATTGCCACTGCTGCTGCGGGCGCCGTCGGCCAGCGCGCCGCCGCCCACCGTGCCCGGCACGGGCTGTGGCTGCACCCGCGGGACCACCTTCGGCCGCGGGGCCGGCGCGCGGCGCGGTTCGACGGCCGGCGTGCTGGGCGCCCGGCGGTTGCGGTCGGCGGTGCGCTGGCGCGGGTCGTCGCGCGGCGTCGGCCGCACCTCACGCTCGCTGGTCCGCCGCTCGGGAGCGCTCTCCATGCCTTCGCGGATCACCGGCTCGTCGCTCTCGTCAGACGGGAGCTCGGGCTCGATCGAGGCCACCCGCTCGGTGGCGCTCGCGGCAGCCGGCTCAATCGCCACGGCGGTGCCCGGCTGCGGCGCGACCAGCGTCGGCGGCACCACGGGCTGGCTGGCGGCCGGCTCGACAGCCGGCGCGGAGGCGACCGCCGGTGCGGGCTGCCCCCCGCCGCGGGTCAGGCCGACCACCACGCCGCAGAGCAGCAACGCGGCGACGGCGCTGGTGGCCAGGCGGCGCGGCAGGTGTCGCAGCGGCAGGCGCCGGGCTGGGGCCGCCTGTTGCTGGCGATCCAGCCGTGCGACCTGCGCGGCAATCTGTTCCTTGAGGCCCGGCGGCGGCTCGACCTCGGTCTCACCGATCCCGGCCAGGGCCTCGAGCATCGCGGCCTGCAGCTCGAAGGTCTCGGCGAACTCGGCATCGACCGCGCGGTAGTGATCGACCACCTGGCGGCGCGGCTCGCTGATCTCGCCGTCGAGATACTCGTCGATCCATTCGAGCGCCTGCGCGCGCGTCGCCTCGACCGGTTGCAGGCTGGCCGCGGCGCGCCGGATACGGTCGCAGAGGCCGGCCGGCGGTTCGACCAACGGCAACTCGCGGACCAGGCTGACGACCGTCGCCAGCTCTTCGTAGGCGGCGAGATCCTCGGGATGCTCTTCGCACCAGGCCGCGAGCAGGCGCTGCTCCTCGGCGGTGAGTTCACCGTCGATGTAGGCCGACAGGTTTTCCAGTCGCTCCAAGCGGTTCATCGAACTTCTCGCACCACGCCATTCGGCGGACTCTAGGAGTCCTATGGCTCTCTGACACTGGCGACGACTCGGAGTTGCACGTTTCTCAGGATACCTCATTCGGGCGTGCGATGTCGACTCGTCCAGGAGTCCCACAGCGCTTCCAGCCACGCTTCCGGCTCGTGGGCCGTCGGCGCCAGGGCGCCCACCCGACTCGCCAGCGCGCCGGCGAGTCGACCGGCCAGTGCGGTCCGCACCGTCCACGGCAGGCTCTCGCGCCGTTGGCGGAACCGACTGAGCGATTCGACATCCGCCGGCTGCAGTCGCTGCAACTGCGCGGCCGCGAACCGTAACGTTGGTGTGGCCCGGACTCTTGAGCCGGCCAACAGCCCCTCGACCCAGGGCGTCGGCAGCTCGCGGACCACCAGGGTGCCCGCCACGAGGTCGCCGAGGCGGCGGTGTCGGCTGTCCAGCAAGACCAGCATGGCGCCGCAGAGGTAGGGCGTCAGCAGCGGCAGGAGATCGGCGAGGCGCAGGATGTTGCGCAGGCTGCTGGCGGTCCAGGTCAGCGGGTAGCCGCCGTCGCGCAGGACCCGCAGACCGAGCAACCGCTTGCCGGGTGTCTGGCCCGCCCCGACCAGCTCCCCGAGGACCGGGTAGGCCCATAGCACCAGCCACCCCGCGCCGAGCGCCAGCGGCCAGAGCCAGCCCCGCAACCAGCCCGCGAAGCCGCTGGCCGGCAGGCGTCCGGTGGCGAGCCAGAGCAGGCCGCCGAGCAGGCCCAGCAGCAGGGCCTGCAGCAGGGAGTCGACCAGCAAGGCGGCGAAGCGCGAGGCCGGGCCGGCCAAAACGAAGTGCAGGGCACTGCAATCGGGCGTGACGATGGTCACGGTGCGGTCGAGTTCGGCCTGGTCAAGCGGCACGGCCATCGCCGAGCCTCCAGCCACCGACGCGGTAGCAGGGTGAGTAAAGGGACTTGAACCCTCGACCTCCAGGGCCACAACCTGGCGCTCTAACCGCCTGAGCTATACCCACCAAGAGCCGCGGATTCTAGCACGCCGCGGCCAGCGGGTCAAGCGCGCAGGGGCGGCCGGCGGCGCGGCGAAGGGGCGCCGGGGAGACCGCCGGGATGCGACCCTCGGTGCTGCTGGTGGCGGGCGATCCGTCGGGCGATCATCACGCCGCGCGGCTGCTGCGCGAACTGCGCTCGCGGCGGCCGGAGCTCGACTGTTGGGGCTATGGCGGCCAGGAGCTGGCGGCGGCCGGGCTGCGGCTGGCCGGTGACCTGGTCAGTCTCAGCGCAATCGGCCTGGTCGATGTGCTGCCCAACTACCGCCGCGGCCGGCGGCTGCTGGACGAGGCCTTGGCGACGGTCACCGCCAGGCCGCCGCAGCTCGCGGTGCTGGTCGACTGCGGCGCCTTCAACCTGCGTCTGGCGCCGTTGCTCCGCCGGCTCGGGGTGCCGGTGCTGGGGTACATCCCGCCGGGCTGCTGGAGCGGCTCCCGCCGGCGCGCCGCGGCGGTCGCAGCGTGCTACGACGCGGTCGCCACGCCGTTCCCGCAGCCGCTGGCGGCGTACGCCGAGCTGGGTCTGCCGGCCCGGCTGGTGGGCCACCCGCTGGCCGAAGAGTATGCCGACCTGCCGCCCCTGCCGCCGACCTTCGACGGCCCGCCGACGCTGGCCCTGCTGCCCGGCAGCCGGCGCCAGGAGCTGCTGCACCTGCTTAGCCCGCTGCTGCGCAGCGCCGCGGCGCTGCAGCGCGAGCTGCCGGGGCTGCGGGTGGTGGTCAGCCGGGCGCCCAGCGCGCCGCGCGAGTTGTTTGACCGGCAGTTGGCGGCGGCCGGCGTGGCGGTCGAGGTGGTCGCTGGCGCCTGCGCCGCGCTGCGCGGCGCCACCGCGGCGATCGTCAAGTCGGGCACGGTCACCTTGGAGGCCCTCCTGCTGGGCGTCCCGGCGGTCGCCGTGTACCGCGCCAGTTGGCTGGCGGTGGCGGTCGGGGCGCTCTACTACTGGCCCCGCCCGAAGTACTGGGCGATGCCCAATCTGCTCGCCGACGACCTGGTGATGCCGCAGTTCTTCCAGCATCAGGTGACCCCCGCCCGGCTGCTGCCGGTGCTCCGCCCCTGGCTGGCCGACACGCCGCAGCGCGCGGCGCAGGTGGCCCGGCTGGCGCAGACGGCGCAGTTGTTGGGTGGCGGTCAGCCGACCGCTGAGACCGCTGACCTGGCGCTGGCGTTGCTCGACCGGCGGCCGCTACCCGTCCCGTAGCCGCTCGATGGCGTTGGTCATCGCGGTCACGTTGGCCAGCGGGGTGCCCTTCACGAGCTGGTTGGAGCAGCCCACCACGACGCCGCCGTAGCGCTGCGCCGCGGCCATCGCGCGTTCGACTTCGGCCACTACCTGGGCCGGGCTGCCCTGGTGCAGTGTCTGCGAGTTGACGCCGCCGAACAGCACCAGGTGCGGGTACTGCTGCCGCAGGCGGGCGAGGTCCATCCCGGCCAGTTCGTCCAGCTCGTAGTAGCCGTCGAGATGCGGGAAGAGATCCGCCGCCACCGGCCAGAGGTTGCCGTCGCTGGCGTACTTGTGAAACACTCCCCGGGTGTGGCACTGGGCGGTCACCCGCTGCACCGCCGGCGTCCAGAGTGCGCGATAACTGGCGGGCGACACGAACGGCCCCTGGTTCGAGGCGAAGTCGCCGCCGCCGGCCAGGATCCGGATTCCGGCGTCGGCCGCGGCGTCGACGTTCTTAACCGCGATGGTCGCCTGCGCCGCCAGCAGGCGGCCGACCAGCTCGGGGTAGAGCGCCACCGCCTCCAGCCAGGCGGGCTCGCGGTAGTTGATGTTGATCCCCACCCCACCGGCCCGCACGGCGCGCTGGCCGGCGAAGTGGTCGCGGGCCCGCAGCACGGTGGCGAACTGGTTGGCGCCGGGCTGGTAGCGCTCGGCCGAGGCCTCGGTCGCCTCCACCTGGCGCGCGATCGCCGCGGCCGTCAGCGGCGCGGGCGGCGGCACGCGGTGGACCACGTCGTACAGCTCGGTCGCCGGGTCGAACCGCCAGACCTCGTGCGCCCCGGCCGGGTCGCCGTAGACAAAGGTCTGGTCGTCGATCTTGGCCGTCGGCCGGGTCGGCTTGCGCCAGTAGGCTTCGCGGACCAGATCCTGGTCGAGCAAGGCCGTCAAGGCGACGGCGTCCTGGAACGAGCGCTCGACGAACTCGGCGTGGGCAGCGGGGCCGTTCCAGAGCGCGGTGGCCTCGCGCCACTGGCAGATCCCGCCGCCGACGTGCGCCTCCGGTCGGCCCAGCAGGGCGCTGGCGACGGCGCTCGAAAAGCCGGCGTGGAAGACCGGCACGCGGTCGTAAGGCCGGCCCTCGAAGGCGGCCAGGATTCGTTCTCGGGGCGTCACGCGGGGGCTCCTTCCGAAAGGCTGCCGGCGGCCGGGCTGGAGGCTTGCAGCTCCTGCTCCAGCGCCAGCCCGGCCTGCATCAGCTCGTTACGCAGCGGGACCAGCTCCGGCCGGGTGTCGAGGTAACGGCCAAGCGCTTCGGGCAGGCCGTGGTGCTCGGTCACTTCGACCCGCGGCCGGCTGGCCACGGCGGGCCGTTCGCGAATCAGGCCGGCCACCAGAAACGCGCCATCCACCGCCCGGCGCACGGCGCTGCTATCGAGCTTGGCGTACTGCTCGTCGGTGCAGGTGTAGCGCACCCGCAGCACGGCGTCGCGCAGCTCCAGGTCGCGCAGCCGCTCGACGAGGTACGCGGTGGCCTCGCGGTGCGGCGGCACCGCCAGCTCCAAGGCCACGAACGGCCGCACCGCCAGCGGGGCGTGGCGCCAGGTGACGGTCCGCGCGGCCGGCGTCGGACCGGGCGCGATGCTGACCAGGCAGACGCCCTTGACATCGTTGGCTTCGCCGAAGTCGATCCGGTCCAGGCTGCCGCAATAGACCACCGCCGGGCGCTGCCCGCCGTTCAGCTCCTGGTGCCGGTGGACATGCCCCAGCGCGACGTAGTCGAAGCGCGGGTCGGCCAGCACGCCGCGGCTGAGGGCCGGGTCGCCGCTCACCAGACCGACCTTCTCCGAGCCGCTGAAGACCGCGTCGGCGGCGGTGACATGGGCCAGCAGGACGGCCGGCAGCGCCGGCTCGAGCTGTTGCGCAAGCTGGTCGAGGCGCTCCTCACAGAGTTGCCGCAGACGCGCCAGGAGGGCCTGATCGTCGAGCTGCAGGGTGGCGTCGTGCCCCCGCAGCAGGGCCGGCGTGGGCCAGGGCAGGCCGACCACCTGCAGCGTTCCGGCAGCCGTCGCGATGCTCACCAGCCCCGGTTGGCGCAGCACCGTGACGCGCTCGGCGGCCAGCGAGCCGAAGACATCGAGGGCCGAGTTGCGGCCGAAGGCGACCGGCAGGTCGTGGTTGCCGGCGACCAGCACCAGCGGCACGTCGGCCCGCAGCAGCCGGCCGATGGCCTCGGCGAAGATCTGTTGGTGCGTCGGTGACGGGTAACAGGTACGGTAGGCGTCGCCGGCGAAGAGCGCGGCGTCGAGCGGCTCGGACAGCGCCACGTCGAGCGCCTGGTTGAGCGTCGCGGCGAAGTCCTGCAGGCGGCTATGGCGGCCGGTCGCCGGGTCGACCCGTCCGTAGGTCTCGACCCCCAGATGCGTATCGGCAAAGTGCAGCAGCCGCACGGCCCACCTCGCGCCGAACCGTAGCACCTGGCGCGGTCGGAAGTCAACCGCCGGCCACCCGGCGCCCGCCGGAAGGCATCGCCCGCGCGGCGGCCAACGCTGTCAACGGAGACGACGATGGTCTGGGCGCTGCTGCTGCCGCTCCTGACGGCCCCGGGCGAGGTGCGCTGGGAGTCCCCACTGACGGCGCTCGCGCCGCGCTGGCAGGAAGAAGGTGACTGGTCGTCGCTGGGTGGCCACTGGACGGCTCAGGCCGACGGCCTGGAGGGCGGCCCGGCGGCCAGCCAGTTGTTGTTGCAGGCAGTGCCCGCGCTGCTCCGCGGCAACGCCGCGGTGACCGTCCAACCGCGCCGCCGCGAGCGGGCTGATGGCTGGGTCACGACGACCCTGCTGCTGTGGGAATCACCGCGCCGCTACTGGCAGTTTGGGCTGGTTGAAGACCCTGACCGAGAGACTCGGCGGATGGAGCTACTGGAGGCCTACGACGCGGCCTGGCAGGCGCAGACCAGTGGGCTGACCCGGCTGGCCGGCGGGGCGCGCGGTGACGGCGGCTGGCAATGGGACCAGCCCTGGCGGCTGGAGCTGGCATGGGAGCCGACCCGGATCAGCGCCCGGGGACGCCCGCTGGCGGCCGCCACGTGGGCCTGGGAGGCCTCCTTCGATCTGCGCGGCGAGACACCCGCGGTGCGGGTTGGGCAGGTCGGTCTGAAGGCCGACGGCCTGCGCGCGACCTTCCGCGACGCGGCCGTCAGCGGCGTGACGGCGCCGACGGAGCGAGTCAGCGGTCGCCAGGCAGTGCTCTGTGACGGCGCGGGGCCCTGGCAGACGACGGGCTGGAAAGCCGCCGCCGCGAGCTTCACGAAGCTGCTCACCGCCGCTGGCTACCAGCTCCGCAGCGTCACGCCGGAAGAACTCGCCGTGAGCCTCAACCGCGAGCAGGACGGCCTGCTGGCGGTTCCGTCGCTGGCCACCCTGCCGCGCGAGACGGCGCTGGCGGTCAGCGCCTGGTGCACCCGCGGCGGCGACCTGCTGGCCAGCGGCGACGAGCCCTTCAAGACCGTGCTGTTCCGCGATTCGCGCGGCCGGTGGGTCAGCCGGCAGGACGCCTTGCGGACGGTTACGGCGAGCCGCGTGGTGTTCGATCCGGTGCGCACCCGCGGGCTGACCCGCGCCGCGAGTCCCTGGGAGCCGGCCCCGGTGATCTCACCCGGCGCCACCGGCGCCGACGGCCAGCCCAGCGCGCTGCGTGTGGCCATTCCGCAGGTCGGAGGGTGGGACGTGCTGACCACCCCACCCTTCGAGAGCAGCCCCTTTGGCACCGACTGCACGCTGACCGTGGTGACGGCCAAAGGGACCAGCGGGCAGAGCATCACCGTGGAGTGGAAAGAGACCGACGGCAGCCGCTGGATCGCACAGCTCAAGCTGACCGACGGCTGGAGCACGACGGTCCTGGAACCGCAGGACTTTGCCTTCTGGAGCGACGGCTCGCCGCCGGAGCGGGCCGGGACCCGCTTCCGGCCGGCGGGGGCGCGGATCCTCTCGTTTGGCCCGGCGGTCGGCCACGGCGCGCTGGCCGGGCAACCCTGCGAGTACTGGCTGGCGCCGCTCGGCGTGGCCGCCTCGCCGCTCGGCGAGACCGACTTCAGCGTGCCCGATTTGGAGACCCTGGCGCCCTGGTACAAGCAGTTCGCGACCCGCCGCGGCAGCGAGCTGGTGCGCCAACCGATTGCCCGGCAGCGCGGCCTGTCGGCGACGCCGGAGCTGGACGGCCGTTACAGCGTGGTCGGCGACCTGTTGACGCCCGTCGCGACGCGCTGGGCCGACGCCTCGGGGGCGCTCTACTACTGGCTCCCCAGCGCCGCGCCGGCGGCCGCCACGCAGCCGGCAGTGGTCGACCTGCTGCGCGGCGGGCAGAGCCAGGTGGTGCTCTACAACAGCGGCCCGGCCGGCGTCACCGCCCGCCCGCAGCAGCCGCTGCTGGTCAGTGCGCGGGTCGCCAACCAGGGAGGCACCCCGGCCGCGGCCAGCCTGCGCTGGCGGCTGCTCCGGGGCACCACCGAGGTGCAGCGCGAAGAACGCGCCCTGACCTTGCAGCCGGGCGCGCCCCGCGGGGTCAGTTGGGACCTCCCCGCCGGGCTGCCAGTTGGCGAGTACACCGTCGAGACCAGCGTGGCCACGGGTGGGCAGCCGGTCGACAGCCTGCGGGCCGAGCTGCGGGTCTTGCCGCCGCCACCGGCGCAGCCGACGCGCCGGGTGGAGGTCGTCAACGGACGCTTCGTCGCCGCCGGGCGGCGGCTCTTCCTGCATGGCGTCAACTACTGGCCGCGGTATGTCGCCGGCAGCGATGTGACGCGCTACAACAGCCACTGGCTGATGCCCCAGAACTACGACCCGGTGCTGGTCGAAGCCGACCTCGCGAGCATCGCCAAGTTGGGGATGAACCTCGTCAGCATCCAGTACACCGACCCCGTGATGGGCCCGTCGCTGCGCGACTTCCTGGACCGTTGCCGGCGGCTCGGCCTCTGGGTCAACGTCTACCTCGCCGGGACGCACCCCCTCTCGCCCGACCTGGCCGCGGCCCGGGCGCTGCTGGCGGCGGCCGACCTGCCGGCCGACAGTGCCGTCTTCGCCTACGACCTGGCCTGGGAGCCGAAGGTCGGCCGGGCCACCGAGCGGCGGCGGCTTGACCCGGCCTGGCGAGACTGGCTGACCGAGCAGTACGGCTCGCCGGCGGCGGCCGAGGCGCAGTGGGGTGTCGCTGCGCCGCGGGAGGAGACAGCGGTCAGCGGGCCGACCGATGCGCAGTTTCAGACCGATGGCCCCCACCGCCCCCTGACGGCCGCCTACCGGCGGTTCCTTGACGACCTGGTCAGCCGCGGTTACGGCCGAGTGGTCCGCGGCCTGCGGGCGCTCGACCCACACACCCTGCTCGGGGCGCGCACCGGCTGGGGCGGCACGGCGCAGCAGGCGAACAACGCCAACGGCGGGTACGACCTGCTGTCGGGCGCCGCCTGGCTCGACTTCACCTCGCCGGAGGGCTACGGCCTGCCCGACAACTTCGCGGCCGGCCGGGCGGTCGGCTTCGTGACGGCCTACGGACGTTGGGCCGGGGCGGGCAAACCGATCTTCTGGTCGGAGTACGGCCACAGCATCGGCCCGCGAGGTGGCACGAGCGCCTCGCAACGTCAGCAGGCGGCGATCTGGGAGACGATGCTGCAGGTGATCAACGACAGCGACGGCGACGCCGCGGCGGGCTGGTGGTGGCCAGGCGGCTGGCGCCTCAACGAGCTCAGCGACTATGGCGTGCTGGCGCCCGAGGGCACCCCGCGCGAGGCGGCTGTGGTGGCGGCCAAGGTGGGGCAACAGATCGCCGCCCGCGGCACCGCGGCCGGTCAGGGCGTGCCGCAGCGGCTGGTGATCGACCGCGACGCCGACGCCCGCGGGATGCACGGCCTGTTGTTGCGCCATGGCGCGGAGTACGCCAGGCTGCGCGCGACCGGCCGCCCGGTCGAGGTGGTCACCGCGGGCAGCGGCTGCACCACCGCCAACCTGCCGCGGACGGCGGTTGGCGGGCAGCCCCAGGCGGGCGTTGGACCGCTGCAATACGCCAACGCCGAGATCGGCGCGGTCACCGTGCGCTGGGACGGCGGGCAGGCCAGCGGAGACAACGGCCTGCGGGTGGCGCTGCCCGACGGGGTCGCTGGCCGCATCGAGGTGGAGCTGGTGAACACCGGCGAGGCGACCTGGCTGGCCGCCGGGCCAGGCGCCGTGACGCTGACCGGCGGGCTCGACGAACTGCGGCTGCCGGCCGACCTGCCGCGCTACGGCCGGGTCACCCTCAGCGCCGCGCTGCCCACGCCACGCCCAGCCACGCTCACCGCCCGGCTGCAGATTGCCGGGCTGGGCCCACTGGGCGAACCACTGCGAATCGACCTGGCGACGCGTTGACGAGAGACCGCCGGGGCCGCTACGATGCGGCCGGAACGGGAGAGGCCGATGCTGGACCGCAACCTGCTGCCGGCGCGTTATCCGCGGCAGCTCAAGGACCACTTCAATCGGTTGAGCGACGAACTGCAACTGGCCCGCGGGTTCGCCGCCGACCGGGCGACCTGGGAGGCCCGCCGGCCGCTCGTCCGGCAGGCGCTGATCGATGCGGTGGGCGGCTTCCCCGAGCGCACGCCGCTGCAGGCGGAGATTGTCGGCACCCTCGAACGCGACGGCTACAGCATCGAGAAGCTGGTCTACCAGAGCCGCCCCGGTTTCTATGTCACCGGCGCGGTCTACCGCCCGCATATCGACCACCCGGTGCCGGCGATCTTCTGCCCCCACGGTCACTACGCCGAGGGCCGTTTCAACGCCGAGCTGCAGCGCCGCATGGTGAACCACGCCCGGCGCGGCTACCTGGCGCTGGTGATCGACAAGGTCGGGTACAACGACCGCCTGGCGCAGGACCACTCGACGCGGGCGCCACTGCTGGCCGGGCTGGCGACTCAGGGGCTGCAACTGTGGGACAACATGCGCGGCATCGACTACCTGTTGAGCCGCCCCGAGGCGCTCAGTGACCGGCTCGGCTGCACCGGCGTCAGCGGCGGCGGCAACCAGACGATGTACCTCTCGGCGCTCGACGAGCGGATCACCGCCAGCGCGCCGGTCTGCAGCGTCGAGCTCGGCGAGTGCTACATGCACAAGCGCTACTGCACTTGCGAGCTGGTCCCCGGCCTGCGCCGGTTCGCCGACCTGGTCGACATCTGTGGCTTGATTGCCCCCCGCGCGCTGCTGCTGGTGCATGGCATCCTCGACTTCGGGTTCCTGATCGACAGCGCCCGCAAAGCCTACGCGCGGATCCGCCAGATCTACGGCGCGCTCGGCGTGCCCGAGCGGGTGGCGCACTACACCAGCCTCGACAGCCACGCCTACAACCGCGAGATGCGGGAGGCCGTCTACGACTGGTTCGACCTGCACCTCAAGGGGCAGGCCGGGCCGCCGGCGGTGGAGGTCGAAGCGACCGTCGAGAGCCCCGAGGACCTGCGCTGTCTGCCGCAGGGGCTGCCCGGCGATGCCGTCAACCTGCTGGACCTGCTGGCAGAGCGGGCCGCCGGCCTGCACCTGGCGCCGGCCTGTCCGCCGCACCGGCGGGCCCAACTGCGGCACGTGCTGGGCGGCGATCCGCCGCCGACGCCGCTGCGGCCGCACCTCGCCGCCGCCGCAGGCGAGCACCTGGGCGAGACCGCCGCCCAGGTCGAGCTGGGCTACGTCTACAGCGAACCCGACGTGGTGCTGCCGCTGGCGCTCTACCGGCCGGCCGGCGAGGCCTGCTGCGAGGTGGTGATCCGGTTTGGCCCCAATGGCCACGGCGACGTGCCGGAGGAGGCCGTCGCGGCCGACTTGGCGGCGGGACGGGCGGTCCTGCTGGCCGATCTCCGCGGCACCGGCGAGACCCGCGCCGAGGGCGATCCGAGCACCGCGGAGTGGCAGGCTTACCTCTCGTCGGTGACCCTCGGCCGGCCGATCCAGGCGATGCGCGCCTGGGACCTGCGGCGGCTGGTGGACTACTGCGAAACCCGCGCCGACCTGACGGCGATCCACCTGGCGGCGCACGGCACGTTGCTGGAAGGTCTGGTGGCGCTGCTGGCGGCGGCGCTGGATCCGCGGGTGGCCAGCCTGACCGTGGCGCAGTTGCCGCCGACTTTCTGCGGCCAGGCCAGCTTCGGCGAGTTGGCGACGGTCGGGCAGTTGGCAGTGATCCCGAACTTGCTGCAGGTGGGCGATGTGGCCACCTTGCTGGAACTGGTCGCCCCGCGGCCGGTGACGGTGGCGCAGTGGGTCAACCTGCTGGGCGAGCCGCTGGCGTCGGGAGCCTAGCCGGTGGCGCAGAGCTGGCGCGCGGCGCGGGTGCGGCTGCGGACCTGGCGGGATCAGCACTGGATCGGCGGCGAGCTGGCGCTGCGCTGCTACGGCGACCCGGCGGCGCCGCGGAAGCTACTGCTGCTGCACGGCGTCGGCCTGACGGCCGCCACCTGGCGGCAGGTCGCGCCCGCGCTGGCCGAACTTGGCGAGGTGGTGGCGGTCGATCTGAACGGCCACGGGGCCAGCCGGGCCGACCGCGGGTCGCCGACCGGGTTAGGTGCGCAGGCCGCGCTGATTCCGGCGCTGCTCGACGCGTTGCGCTGGCGGCAGGCCACGCTGGTCGGCCACAGCATGGGCGGCGGCGCCGCGATCGGGGCTGCGCTGCTGGCGCCGCGGCGGGTCGCGGCGCTGGTGCTGGTCGGCAGCGCGGCGCTGCCGCAACGGCTGCCGGCGCTGTTCTGGCCGTTCTTCCTGCCCGGCGCCGACCTCGCTCTGACTCTGCTGGTGCGCGCGATCTGCCGGCTCCATGGCAGCCGCTGGCTGAGCAGCGGGTACGGCTACGATCCGGTCGCGGCGCGGGAGTACCTGGCGGCCTTCAGCCACCTGGCGGTCTGCCGCGCGGTCTGCCGGGCGGTGCAGGACCTGCGGCCGTCGCACTACCTGCGCTTCCCGCTGCGCTTCCCGCAGATCACCACCCCAACGCTGATCTTGCACGGCGAGCGCGACGACATCGTGCCGCCGGAGGTGCCGCGGCGGCTGGCGGCGTTGCTGCCGCAGGCCGAGTTGCGCTGGATCCGGCGCGGCCACCACATCCCGCAGGAGACCCACCCCGGCGAGGTGACCGCGGCGATTCGCGATTTCCTGAACCGCGACCGGCCGGTTGCGTCAGGCTGAAGCCAGGTAGGGAACGATGCTGCTGCTGCTCGGGTTCACCCTCTGCTTGGCCAGCCCGGTGCTGATCGACGGCACCGACGTCAGCGCGCTGACCCCGGCGCAGCTCTGGGAGAAGTCGGACGAGTACTTCCACAATGGCCAGTACGCCGTCTGTGTCCGCTACTGCGCGCGCCTCGTCGAGCTGCAGCCGGACAACATCGAGGCCTACAGCGTGGCGGCCTGGCTGACCTGGAGCCTGGGCGACGAGCCGGGCGGCCGGCGTTGGCTGGAGCGCTGCGTGCAGGCCAATCCGCGGCACTGGGAAGCGCACTTCAACCTGGGTCAGCACTGGCTGGACCGCCGTGGCGATGCCCCGCGGGCACTGCCCTACCTCGAGCGCGCCGTCAACCTGCCCGGCATCACCCAGCCGGCCCTGCGGCTGCTGGCCCACGCCTACGTCACCGCGGAGCAGCCTGGCCGGGCGGTCGCCTGGTGGGAGACCCTGCGGCGCAAGGACCTCAGCCCGAGCGGCTTGATCGCCAGCAACCTGGCCAGCGCCACGGCGATTGCGCTGCGCAGCGACCACGACGCCCGGAGCGGCGGCGTGATCAGCGGGCCCGCGGCCAGCACGGCGCCACGGATCTTGGCCGACCGGCGCCGCGACGACAACGGCGACGGGTTTGCCGAAGCCCGGCAGCTCGACCTCGACGATCCGACCCGGCCCGGTGACCAGGTCGCCTGCCGGATCACCTACCGCGGTCGCCGCTCGGTGCTGCGGCCGGTCTGGAACTGGACCGCGTGGCTGGCCGACTCCGACGGCGACGGTGCGCTGTCCGACGAGACCGCGCTGGTGGACCCGGACGAGGATGGCCTGGCCGAGTCGCTGCCGCCGCTCGACCAGCTTCGGACCGCGCGGGCCCGCCTGGCGCCCGGCCGGCGGCGCCTCGTCTCGCCCGACCGCTACGAACTGCTGACCGGTCCCGACGGCCAGCCGGCACTGCCGCAAGTGGCGCTGCTGCCGGAGCGGGTGCTGGTCACTCCCCCGGCCTATGTCGCCACCGACCGCCCCGGACTGCGGGTCGAGTTGCGGCTGCTCGGCCTGACGAGCCGCGACAGCGTGGCTGGGAGCGGTGTGGAGTTGCCGGCTGGTGTATACTGTCTGAACAGCCTGCCGGGTCCCACCGCGGTGCTCAGTGCGGCCTGGCCGCCAGCCGGGCAGCGGTGGTTGCCGGTGGTGGAGTTGCGGCTCCGCGGCGGGCTGCTCGACCGCAAGGCCTGTCCGCAGGTGGTGGTCCGCGCAAAGGACGGCACGGTCCGGCTCGAACCCGCCCAGCCCACCGAGCTGGAGGAGGCCTTCGAGCCGCCGGCCCCCGTCACGCCGACCCCTTCGGACGGGCCGCCGAGGCAACCAGTGCCGGCGCCGGTGCAACCGCCCGAGCTGCCGGGGCAGTGAGGATTTGGCATGGACTCAGCGCTCGTCAACGAGAGCAGCCAGCGGGTGATCGACTTGACCGGTTCGTGGGCCCTCGGGGGCGCCTACAGTGTGTCGGAGGCCGACCTCGACATCCGCCACACCTCCAGCGGGCTCGCCGCCACGCTGCCGGTCGGCTGGCGGGTGCATCTGCCGACCCACTCCGGGGTGCGCTACACCCACATCCCCGAGGGCTGGTCGACCGTGGTGCCCTTGGCGACGCAATGCGTCGTCTTCGAGAACGGCCGGCGCTTCATCAACCTCACCTGCCGCGAGCCGGAGTATGCTCCCTGCGAGCTGGAAGTCGCCAGCGATGGCGGGCGCGCGCAACTGACCTGGCACTTTCCTGCGACCCAGCCGCCGCTCTTCCGCTGCCTGACCTTCGACTGCTGGGCCGACCTGATCGATGACCACCGCGACTGGATGGCGCACCACGCGGGCGTTCAGCCGTTCACGGAGACTGCGCCAGAATGGTTGCAGCAATGCCCGTTGGTGGTCTTCATTGATATCGAGACCCTGGCCGGCGATGGGCTGCACCACAGCTTCGAGGATGTCAGTGCCCTGGCGCAGACCCTGGCCGAGGTCGGGGCGCCGGCCGGGACACTGGTCTATCTGACCACCTGGAACGCCGGTTGGGAGCGCAGTTGGCCCACCTACGAGGCGAGCCGGCTGGCCGGTGGCCTGGAGGCCCTGGCGGCCGGTGCGGCGGCGCTGCACCAGCACGGCTATCGACTGATGCTGCACGCCAACCTGTGGGGCGTCTCGCCGTACCACCCCGAGTACACCAGCCTGGTCAGCTCCACCGTCCACAACCGCGCTGGGCACCTGCTCGGCTGGCGCGAGTTCCACCGCCACACCACCAGCGAGTACCATTACCTGCGCCCCGACGCCCGCGCCTACCGCGAGCTCTTCTGGGGCAGCCTCGGGCAGGTCGTCGCAGACGTCGGGCCGGACGCGCTCTATCTCGACCAGACCGGGCTGCTGGTCGACGATCCGACCTTCGACATTCTGGCCAGTACCCGGCGGCTGCTTGGGATCATCAAGCAGGACTGCCCGGACCTGGTGCTCGGTGGGCAGGTGCTGACCAGCCGGCTCTGCGACCTGGTGCCGCTCTGGCAGCTCTGGGGCACGCCCTGGTCGGGCCACGGCTGGGGCCAGCCCTTCCGGCGCCGCTCGTCGTTGCTGACCGACCTGTTCCGCGGCTCAGCCCGCTTCTGCGCCCACCTGCACTTGCCCGCGGCGGTGCCGGGACGCTTCCTCTGGACCCACGAAGCGTTTGCCAATGACCTGGGCATGGTTGGCGGCTTCTTGGCGGCGCAGGAAGACAACAGCTACCACAACGCCATTCCGTCGCTGCGGCTGAACTACCGCGAACATGGGGTCGATCAACTGAGCTACGAGGTGATCGAGCAACTGCTCGGCGCCTGAACCGCGGCAGCGCTCAGAGGGCGTCGCTGATGGTCACCGCGATGGTCCGCTCATACGGGCCCAGGATCACGCGCAGTTGGCCGCGGCCGGCGCGCACCGCGGTGAACCGGCCGTGGGCGGTGATCACGCCCACCCCACCGCGCAGGATGTAGCTCGGCACAATCGCCGGCGGGGCGCCCCCAGCCAGCGCGACCTGAATCTGCACCGCCTGGCCGACCCGCAGGTTGATCTGCTCGGGAGCGACGGTCACATCGCTGAGGCCGTTGTAGCTCAACCCGCCGGGGAGTGGCGCCGAGACGATGTAGTACTCGTCGGCCTCGCCGACGTTGAGGGTGTAGATGCTGGTGGTCAGCCCGGTCGCCGCGAGGGGGCTGATCACCACCCGGACCGCACCCGTCGGGAAGGACGTGGCGCTGAACTCGCCGCTGGCGCTGGAGGTCACCTTCACCGTGCCGGGGACCTCGCCCCCGACGTTGGTGCCGCCTCCGCCGCTGCCGCCGCCCCCGCTGCCACCGCCGCCGCCGTCATCCCAGTCGGGAGGATCGGGCGGGTTGGTCTGATCGTCGGTCAGGCGGCTGGCGCTAACCGGCTGGAACCGCACCGTGGTCCCCGGCAGCGTGACGTTGGCGTTGTCGCCGCGGACGATCAGCCCCACGGCGCGCGTCGGGCCGGGGGGGATGCTCCCACCGGTCAGCCCCGCGCCACAGCCCGGTAGCCAGACCGGGCCGCTGACCGCCACGATCAGCAACCAGCGCACGATGCGCCGCACGCGCCACTCCTCTAGCTGGCGGCCGCCAGCAACTCGTCGAGCGGCGGCCAGGCCGCCGCGGCCTGCAGCTCGGCGGCCAGCTCAGCCGCGCCACCGGCGCGCAGGATGCTAAGGCAGGCGGCGCCCGCCGTCAAGCGCTCCTGGTCCTCCAAGAGAGCGACCTCCAGCCCGTCCTCCAGCAGCCGGTCTTGCTGGGCCAGCAGCCGACGCCAGACCGTCTCGGCAGCGGTCAGGTCGCCGCCCGCCGCGGCCGCGACCGTGGCCGCCCAGATCAGCTCCCAGCCGTCGACTGCGGCCGCCAGCGCGGTGCCCGCCGCCAGATGCTCCGCGGCCTGCCGCGGATCGGCCTCCAGGGCTGCCAGCTCCAGGGCGGCCGCGGCCTGCACCCAGCGGGCGCCCAGCGCTTCGCCCTCGGCCGCGGCGCGGCGGGCGTCGGCCAGGGCGCCCGCGTCGCCGAGCAAGCGCCGCGCCCGTGCTGCTGCAACGCGCAACTGCGCCGTCGTCTTCACCAGTTGATGCCCCTGCGCCGCCGCCAGGCCCTGCTGCGCATGGTAGAGCGCCTCGTGCCCCTCGCCGCTGCGGCGGTAGGCCTCACTCAAAGCCGCCTGCGCCAGCACCTCGCCACGCAGCGCGCCGAGCGCCAGCGCCGCCGCCAGGGCGTCCTTGCCCCGTGCCTTGGCGCTGTCCAGTCTGCCTAGACAGGCGTCGAGATCGGCGAGCAGGGCCAGCGCCACGGCGGCCCGTTCGCGATCGCCGGTCAGGCGGGCCAGCCGCGCCGCTTCGTCCAGGGCGGCCTGCGCCGTGGCCCAGTGGCCGCGCTGGCGCGCGGCGTAGCCCAGGTTCAGCTTGGCTTCGAGGTGTTGCGGCAGGCAGGCCAGCTCTTCGGCCAGCGGGATCATCTGCGTGGCACTCTGCTGCGCCGCGGCAAAGTCGTCGTGCAGCAGGTAGACATTGGCCGTGGCGCCGGCCAGGTAGAGTGCCGCCCACTCGCGTTCGGGGCCGGCGGGTGCCGCCGCGAGCAGGTCGGCGGCGGCCTGCAGCTCGGCCAGGGCGGCCTCGCCGCGGCCGAGGGCCTCGAACACGTCGGCCCGGCCGAGGTGTCCCCGCCAGGCCCAGGCGAAGCCGCCGCCGGCGATCACCTGGTCGAACTCGGCCAGTGCCCGGTCACGCTCGCCGAGCCCGGCCAGCGCCGCCCCGAGGGTCTGCCGGGCCGAGCGCTCGCCCGCGCCGTCGCCGAGGCGCCGAAAGCGATCGACCGCCCGCGACAGCGCGGCGCGGGTCGCTTCGAAGTCTCCCAGGGCGTGGCAGCAGTTCCCCAGGCGCAACTCGGCGGCCGCCAGCAACGGCTCGTCACCCAGCTCGGCGACCCGCTCGGCGAGCCGTTCGCAGGTCCGGCGCTGGGCCGCGTAATCGACCGGGCTGCCCTGCGCTTCGGCCAGGGCGGTGAGCTGCTCGACGACGTCCTGCCCGCGGCGCTGCTGCCAGGCCTGCCGGGCTGCCGCCAGCTCCTGGCGCAGCCGCTCCAGCTCGGCGTCCCGCGCGGCAGCCGCTGGCGGCTCGTCAGAGGTGGTGTAGAACCAGGCCAATGGCCGGCCACAGGCGTCGGCGATGGTCTGCAGACGGTCCGGCTGGGCCAGCACCTGGCCCGCCACGTACTGGTAAATCAGCGCCCGCGAGCAGCCGATGCGGCGGGCGAGCTCGGCCAGTGACAGCCCAGCGGCCTCGGCCGCCGCTTGGATGCGGCGCCCCTGCGCGCTGCGACCGTCGCGACTGCCCAGATCCACGCCGTGTCTCCGACCCCTGTCCCAGCTCGGAGCCGGCCCCCGACGGACCGACTCCGCAGCACCCAAAGCAGGCGGCCCTGGGGCGGCTGGAACGCAGCACCTTTGGCGCTCCCGTGCCGCAGGCCTGCCGACAACCACTCCAGGGCCGACCAACGCACCCCGTGGGGCGCCGGAACAAAGCGCTGAACCACCGTGGTGATTCGCGGGCCGTTGCCCATCAGCCGGATCACAGGTCGGTGTGCACGCCCATACGCACCGCCTGCCTTCACCCGCCTGAACCGGCCCTCGCCGCCCCGTCCCGTCTCGTTACAGGTACTGTATAGCCAAACTAGACGGTTGTCAAGCAGGGCTGATCTTGCGTTTGGGTTACGATCCGTCCGATCGGTCCGATCGGTCCGGTTGATCGGTCAGCTCACCCCAGCAGCCGCCCGGCCCCGGCTGCCAGCAGCACGGCCGCCAGGCCGGCGCCCAACTGCAGCGGCTGGTCGGCACTGCCGACCGCTTCGCGCTCGAGCAGCACGCTGCCGTCGGGGGTTGCCAGGGCGGCGCGGAGCACCAGGGCGTCGCCGACGACATGGCCGTGGACCCCGAGCGGCACGGCGCAGCCCCCGCCCAGGGCCGCCAGGACGGCCCGCTCGGCGAGCACCGCGGCGCGGCTCGGGGCGTGGTCGAGTCCGGCCAGCAGTGCCAGCACCCGCGCATCGCCCGCCCGGGCTTCGAGCCCCAGGGCGCCTTGCGCCGGCGCCGGGACGCACCACTCCTGCGACAGCAGCCGGCTGATGCGGTGGCCCCAGTCGAGCCTGCTCAGCCCGGCCGCCGCCAGCACCAGCGCCTCGTACTGCCCTTCATCGAGCTTCCGCAGCCGGGTGTCCAGGTTGCCGCGCACCGGGCCAATCGCCAGGTCGGGCCGGCGGTGCTTCAAAAACGCCGCCCGCCGCAGGCTGCTGGTGCCGACCCGCGCCCCCAGCGGCAGCAGACCGAGCTCGCCCGGCAGGTCGGCCGCGGTCGCCGTCGCCGGCAGCACCAGCGCGTCGAGCGCCTCGACGCGCTCCGGCACCGCTGCCAGCAGCAGCCCGTCCGGCAGCGTCGTCGGCAGGTCCTTCAGGCTATGCACCGCCAGATCGGCCTGCCCTCCCAGCAGGGCGGCCTCCAGCTCGGCCGTGAAGAGGCCCTTGCCGCCGATCTCTGGCAGCGGCTGGCTGGTCTGGCGATCGCCGGTCGTGACGTGTTCGTGCAGCTCGACCTCCAGCCCCGGATGCAACGCCTGCAACGCCGCGACGATCTGTTTGGTCTGCGTCAGCGCCAGCAGGCTGCCCCGCGTGGCGACCACCAGGTCAGGCATCGGACTCTCCTTCAGCACCTGCCCGCCGCGTCTGCCAGGCCGTCGCCACCGCGGCCGTCAGCGCCTCCGGCGAGCCGTCGTTGACAATCACCCGCGTCGCCACCGCGCGCGCTGCGGCGAAGTCGCCCTGGGCGGCGATCCGGCGGGCCGCCTCGGCCGGTGCCAGGCCCCGGGTCTGCTCCAGGCGAGCGGCCCGCAGCGGCGCCGGGGCGGTCACCAACCAGACCTCGTGACACCGCCGGTGGTACCCGGCCTCGACCAGCTTGACGGCCTCGATCACCACCACTGGCGCCGGGCAGCTCGCCAGCAACCCCTCCAGGCGAGCCGTCACGGCTGGATGAATCAGCGCTTCCAGGTCGGCCAACGCAGCGGCGTCGCCAAACACCAGGCCGGCCAGGGCCGCGCGGTCAAGGCTGCCGTCGGGAAGTTGCAGGTGGGCCCCGAAGCGGGCCAGCACCGCCGCCAGCAGGGCGCTCTGGGGGGCCACCACGTCGCGCGCCAACTGATCGCAGTCGATCACCGCGGCGCCCTGGCGGGCCAGCCAGCGGGCGACCGTCGACTTGCCACCGGCGATCGGTCCGGTCAGGCCAAGGACTCGCAAAGGCTCCCTCCGCGCCGACGATACCGCGCCGCCGCCGCGCCGTCAACGCGCCCGGCCAAGGGCGCCATGCTTGGGGTGGGAGGCCCCATGATCCGCCTCGGCACCTCCGGCTACAGTTACCAGGACTGGCACCCGCACTTCTACCCGGCTGGCCTGCCCGCCGGCCGGCGGCTGGCCTACTACGCCCAGCACTTCGGCTGTGTCGAGCTGAACGCCAGCTTCTACCGCCAGCCGACGGCCGCCGCGGTCGCCCGGCAGGTCGCCACGGTCCCGACCGACTTCCGCTTCGCGGTCAAAGCCTACGGTGGCATCACCCACGACAGCCCCTGCGCCACCCGCGGCGACTTCGCCGTCTTCGCGGCCGCGCTGCAGCCCTGCCGAGACGCCGGCCAGCTCGGCGCGGTCCTGGCCCAGTTTCCTAACTCGTTCCGCCCGACCGCCGCCAACACAACCTACCTGCAACATCTGCGCGAGCGGTGGGCCGACCTGCCGGTGGTCGTCGAGTTCCGCCACAGCGCCTGGGACGACCCGCGTTACAGCGCTCTGCTGGCCGAGTTGGGCCTCGCCTCGGCGGTGGTCGACCTGCCGCCGTTGGCGGGTCTGCCGGAGCCGCTCGTCAAGGTCACGGCAAGGCCGGCGTATCTCCGATTTCACGGTCGCAATGCCGCCCAGTGGTATCAGCATGATCAGGCCTGGGAGCGCTACGACTACCGCTACACCCGCGCGGAGCTGCGCGAATGGGTGCCGCGCATAAAGACCCTGGCCGCGGAAGCCGATGATCTCTACGTGTTCTTCAACAACCACTACGAGGCGCAGGCAGTGCTCAACGCGCAGGAGTTGGCAGTGGAACTGGGCTTGAGCGGCGCTGCGGAGAGCTTTGATGGCGAGCAGTGAATGCCGGCAGTGCGGTTGTGCGTTGCACGAGTCCGACGTGCGACAGGTGGCCCTCTACTACCGCCACGAGCGTCCCTCGATGGTCGCCGTGCAGTACGTCTGCCCGCGTTGCGGCGACATCGCCTGGCAGCAACACGCGCCCGGCGACCTGGAAACCGACCTCACGGCCTGGGCCACCGCCGGGGGGCTGACCGCCGCCGGCTGGGCCGGCCGGCAACAGCAGCCGGGCGACCACGCCGTGGTGGTCGAGCCCGCCCCGCCGCCGCCGGTGCCGGTGCTGCCGATCAGCTTGGACGAGTACATCGACTTCGGCTGCCGCTTGGCCCGGCTCAGCCCGGCCGACCTCAGCGCGCTCCTGGCGGCCTGAGGCTCACTGTCCGGCGATGATGGCGTCCAGCCGCTGGCGGTGCTCCTGCAACGACAGATTGCCGCCCTCGATGGTCAGCCAGCCCTGGTAGCCGATCGCCTCGATCGTCCGCCGGATGCTCGGCCAGTTGTTGCTACCGTCCCGGATGTTCGCCCAATCGCCGCCGTGGCCGTCGGGATTCAGCTTGAAGTCCTTCACGTGCAGCTTCACGCTGCGCTGGCCGAGCGCCTCGAGCCAGGTCTCGGTCTTCCCGAACTTGATGTGGTTGCCAAGGTCGAAGTAGACCTTCACCCAGGGACTGCCGCAGGCATCGACCAGCGCGGCGAAGTGGCGCGGGTCGGTCCAGAGGTTGTTCCAAACGTTCTCCAGGGCGATGGTCACGCCGCACTGCTCGGCGTACGGGATCAGCTTCTTGACCTGCTCCACCGAGCTGGTCCAAGCGTGGTCGGCCTGCGCGATGTAGTCGGCCCAGGGGGCGTTGTCGCCGTCAACCACCTGCAGCAGCTTGCCCGTCGCCGGGTCGAACTTGATGTTGAGCTCCCAGGGCTGGGGCATCTTAGCGCCGATCCGGCAGGGCACCAGCAGCACCGCGTCGGCGCCGTAGGCCTGCGCGGCTTTGAGCGCGTCGACCGTCACGTTGAAGGTCTTCTCGACGTCGGCCGGGTTGGCGCTGTTGAAGCTGGCCCAGCCGCGGATCACGCTGTGGATCTGCAGACCCAGGCTGGCGGCCGCCTCGCGTGCGGCCTTCGCCTCGTCGACGCTGACCACGCCGCCCTCGACCCCGTCGAAGCCAGCTTCTTTGATCGGCTTGAGGTTGTCCAGCGTCGGTTTGCCGACGATCACGGCGCGCTTCAGCCCGGCGGCGGCGCGCAGCCGGCTGGCGGCCAGGAAGGCGGCCGAGGTGGCCAGGAAAGTGCGGCGGTTGGCGGCAGGCATCGGGGTCCTCTCTGGACCCAAGATACCACACCGCGGGCCTTGGCCCTCCTTGGCGGTTGTGCTACGATGCTCGTTCCGCCCAACAAAGGTCCGGGCGGGCGTCGCTTTGGGCGACGGGAGGCAGTAGACCGATGAGCGTGAAACGGATCGCGTTGGCGTACTCCGGCGGCTTGGACACCTCGGTGGCCATCCGCTGGCTCCAGGAGACCTACGGCGCGGAGATCGTCGCCGTGGCGCTGGACGTGGGCGAGGAGCGCAACTACGAGGCGATCCGTAGCAAGGCGATCACCGTTGGCGCGGTCGAGTCGGTGGTGATCGACGCCAAAGAGCGCTTCGTCACCGAGTTCGTCTGGCCCGCGCTGAAGGCCGGCGCGGTCTACAACGACAAGTACTACATGGCCACCAGCCTCGGCCGGCCGCTGATCGCCGAGGAGATGGTCAAGGTCACCCGGCAGTACGGCTGTGACGCCGTGGCGCACGGCTGCACCGGCAAGGGCAACGACCAGGTGCGCTTCGAGGTGACCTTCGCCGCGCTCGACCCGGAGCTGGTCTGCCTGGCCCCGGCCCGCGAGTGGGGCATGACTCGGGAGCAGGAGATCGCCTACGCCCAGCAGCACCAGATCCCAATCCCGGTCGACCTCGACAACCCCTACAGCACCGACGTCAACCTCTGGGGCCGCTCCTGCGAGTGCGGCATCCTGGAAGACCCCAACAACTCGCCGCCCGAAGGGGCCTACGCCTGGACCACCAATCCGGAGCAGGCGCCGAACGAGCCGGAGCGGGTGAGCATCGGCTTCGAGCAGGGCGTTCCAGTCAGTCTCAACGGCAGCGCGCTGGGACCGGTCGAGCTGGTCGCCGCGCTCAACGAGATCGCTGGCCGGCACGGTGTTGGGCGGGTCGACTGCATCGAAGATCGCCTGGTCGGGATCAAGTCCCGCGAGATCTACGAATGCCCGGCGGGCGCCGTGCTCTACGCCGCGCACACCGATCTGGAGCACCTCTGCCTCGACAAGGACACCCTTGAGCTGAAGCGCAGCATCGCGCAACGCTATGCGCAGTTGGTCTACAACGGCCTCTGGCACGGCTCGCTGCGGCCGCATCTCGATGCCTTTGTCGACAGCACCCAGCGGACCGTCACTGGCGAAGTGCGCGTGCGGCTCTACAAGGGCAGCGCGGTGGTCGAGGGTCGGACATCGCCCTACCCGCTCTACAGCTACGAAATGGCGACCTACGACGAGGCCGACAAGTTCGACCACACCGCCGCCAAGGGCTTCATCACGATCTGGGGCCTGCCGACCAAGATCATCCGCGCGATGCACCGCGAGAAGGGCCTCGCCGACTGATCGCCGGAACGGCCCGGCGCGTTTCATCGGCGGTTAACCGAGGGCTGCCACGCTGCCTGCGGAGACGGCGATGTTCGCGTCGGGCTGGTTCGTCTGCTTGCTGACCCTGGCGCCTGCCGCGCCGACGTCCGGGACCGTGGTGCTGCGCGAGTCCTTCGACGGCCCGCTGCCGGCCGACTGGACCGTGACTGCCGGCCAGTGGACGGTCCGCGACGGCCGGCTGCACGGCCAGGCCACGGCCTATCTCTCCCGCGTCCTCTGCCCGACGGCAGCGCTGAGCGACGTCGCGGTTGAGGTCGATGCGGCCTTTGCCAGCGTCAAGAACAGCTCGCGCTGGCTGGCTCTGGTGACCCGCCAGGCGAGCGGGCAGTTCGCGCCGTTCACCTGCTTCACCCACCGCTTCGACCGCACCGCACCCAATGGCCTGGAGTTCAGTCAGGGCGCCGGCCCCGGACCGAGCGTCCAGTGGCGCATCATCGCCACCGGCGCGGCCGCGGTGCCGCCGGTGCTCGACCAGCCGCACCGCCTGCGGGTTGAGCTGCGCGAACGCTGGGCCTGGGGCTGGCTGGATGGCAACCTGGTGTTGCAGGCCCGGCTGCCCGAGGCTCAGAGCGGGCTGGTCGGCCTGGTCGTCAGCGACTGCAGCGCCTGGTTCGACAACCTGCTGGTCGAGGCCCTGCCGCCACTGTCCGGCGACGAACTCGCGGCGCTGGAGCAGCGGCAGGAGGGCTCCGGGCTGCCGCTGGTGGTGGCTCACCGCGGCAACTCGGCGCACGCCCCCGAGAACACGCTGGCCGCCATCGACGAGGCCTTCCGGGCCGGCGCCGACGTCGTCGAGATCGACCTGCGGCGCACCGCCGACGGGCATCTGGTGCTGTTTCACGACAACACGCTGGAGCGCACCGCCGGCGGGCAGGGCAAGCCCGAGGACCACCCGCTCGCCGAGTTGCAGCAGCTCGACGCCGGCACCTGGAAGTCGGACCGTTACCGCGGCGAGCGGATCCCGACCTTCGTGGCTGCACTCGACCGGCTGCCGCCGCAGGGGCAGTACCTGCTGGACCTCAAAGCGACCGGCCTCGGTCCGCTGATCGCCCCACTGCTGCGCGAGCGCGGGCTGACTGACCGGGTGATTCTGGGGCCGTGGCAACCTCCGGAGGCTGCTGCCCTGCGGGCGCTGCTGCCCGACACGCCGACCGTCCTGATTGGCAGCGCGCCGGGGGTGCTGGCCGCGGACTACTTCGCCGGGCTGCTGGCCCAGGGCGTGCGCGGCTTCAACTACGCCGCCGGCAGCCTGACCCCCGAGTTCGTCCGCGCGGCGACCCGGCGCGGCTTGCCGGTCTTCGCCTGGACCGTCAACGATCCCGCGGCGATGGTTCACCTGGCTCGGCTGGGCGTCACCGGCATCCTGACCGACGACCCGGCGCTGCTGCGACAAACCCTCGACGCCGAGCGCCGCCGCACCACGCCCTGACCTTGCGACGGCCCGGCGCGGTGGCTACAATGGCAGTTGGGCGCGGGCATGACGCAGCGGGACAAGCGCGAGCAGCGGCTGTGGGGCAGCGGGCGGAACATCACCGCGCCCGAGGCGGTTGCGATCCTCGAGGCTGCTGGCTTCGAGTGTCTGCTGTCGAACCATGGCCACTGGCGCTGCCGTCATGCCCGGACCGGGCTGGTGGTGGTGTTTCCGGCGGCGCACGGCCGGGAGAACAAACTGCTGGTGCCCTACGTGAAGGCGATTCGGCAGGCCCTCGTCGAGGTCCGGGCAACGCGGCCCGAAGGTCAGGACAATGCTGGCAGCGACGACGACACAGCTTGAGGTGCGGGACGAGCATGTCCAGGCGGCGCGGGACTACCCCTATCAGGTCGCTCGCGAGGACGACCTGTGGGTGGCCCGGGTGATCGGCGCCGAGCTGCCCTACCTGATCGGCGCTGGAGCATCGAGCCAGGCCGCCGTCGCGGCGCTGCAGGCCCACCTGGCAACCGAGCTGGCCGCGCGCGACCGCGAGGGTGCGGCGTGGCCGCGCATGGGGCTTGACGAGGGGCGCGAGGTGTTGCGAATCCCGGCGACCCTCCACGCCGCGCTTCAGCACCGCGCGACGGCTGAAGGGCGCGCCGCGCAGGAGACGCTCGTCGACCTGCTGACCGAAGCCCTGTCCCGGCCGCAGGCCCCGGCCAAGGACTGACGCGCCGCTCGGCGAAGCCCGTGACGGGAGCTGCCCGATGCCCGCCGCCGCGCTTTGCCTGCTGGCCCTCCTGGCCGACCCGCCCGCCAACGGCTGGGAGTTCCGCGTCACCGCTTACGGCGCGAAGGGCGATGCCACCACCGACGACACCGCCGCTTTTCAGGCGGCCGCCGACGCCGCCGGCGCGGTCGGCGGCGTGGTTCGCCTGGACCCCGTGGCACCGGGCGGTGGCTATGTCGTCAGCTCCACGGTGCGCCTGCCGCCCGGGGTCTCGCTGATTGGTGCGCCGAGTGGGATGCCGTTCTTTCTGTGGGAAGGCGTCCCCCGGGCGCAACAGCGCGGGGCGGTGATTCTGGCGCGGCCGCGGGCCGACCAGTACCAGGGCGAGAAGTCGCGCCCGCTGTTCGAACTGGGCGGCGGCAACCTGGTGCGGGGGGTCTACATCCTTTACGACGAGCAGCCCTGGCCGTCGGACGAGGAGGTACAGCGGGCCGCCAGCCCCTACCATTACGCCACCTTCGAGCAGTTCCGCGAACGCTTCGTCAACGACCATGCGCGGCGCTACGGGCCGACCTTCTGGGGCCGGCACGTGGCCGGGGTGACCATCGAGGATGTCACCTGTCACGGCTACTGGGACTTCTGCGTCTTCCCGGCGGCGGGCAAGGTCTTCCTGGAGCGGATCTACCTGTACGGCTACGGCCGCGGCTTCGCGTTGCAGGAGGCGCGCGACACCGTCCGGATTCGTGGGATCCACCTGGTACCAAACGTCAGCACCGCCATCTCCTGGCAGCACGCCTGGCTGCAGGCGGCGATCGCCTGGCGGCCCGAGAACATCGCCTTCGACTTCGGGACGGTTGACGGCTACAGCGTCAGCGATGTGGTGGTCTTTGTCTGTCACACCGGCTTTCGCCTCGGCGCCGACGCCGCCCGGCCTTTCGGCGACCCGGTGACCGGCGGGCGCTACGTCCCCGAGTGGGGCCAGGCGCCCTGGGGCTCGCTCGACAACATCAAGCTCGACAATGTGGTGGTCGGGTTTGAGTTGCTGAGCGGAACGATTCTGCCGAACCAGCTCCGCAACATCATGGTCCACGTCAGCCTGCCGACCGCCACGCAGATCGCCACGGCCGGCGGCCCGGTGGCGCGGCAGGCGGCCTTTGTGATCGAGCCGGGCTTCGCCGGCGCCACGGCGCAGGTCAGCCAACTGGCGATCAGCTCCTTCTCGCCCGACCGGGTCGCGAAGGGGGCGCAGATGGTCCACCAGGCCGGTGGCCGCGCCTTCCTGGCGGCCTGTCCGGGGATCGACGAACGGCTGCACTATGCCGACCGGCGGCAGGCCGCCATCGCCGTCCAGGGGCTGGTGATCAGCAACCTCACCCCACCCTCGTTGTTCGCGGCGACGGCCGACAACCGCGCGGTGGTCGAGGTGCGCAGCTTCCGGCTGAACGGCGTCGGTCAGCCCGATGTCACGTGGGGCAGCCCATAGCCAAGGGGCCGCGCCAGCCGTCAATGCGGCTGGTGCCGCCGCAGCAGCAGAACATCTGGTTGGGCGGCATCTGCAGCTTCGGCTGCAAGCGCTCCCAAGCTTGCGGCTGCTCGGTGCAGAGGTTGACCGGCGTCCGCGGGCTGACCCGCCGCAGCTCGTCCAGGTACCACTCGTAGATGGCGCAGCGCACGTCCAGCGGAAACGGCGCGTGGTGCGCCCCGCGCATCTCGGCGGCGGCCTCGCGAGCGCGTTGCAGGCACCACGGGTCGAGGCGCTCGTCGCCAAACATCGCCTCGATCTCGTCGAGCTCCATCATCGAGACGACCCACAGCCGCACCACCTCGGGGTCGACGATCGAGAACATCAGCTCAATCGCCTCGGTCGTCTCGCGGCGCCAGTCGCGGATCGGGATGATCGGCGTGAAGCCGGCGCGCACGGTGTAGCCGGCTTCGGCGACGCGGCGCATCGACCGCAGCCGGTCGACCAGCGGGGGCGTGTTCCGCTCAATCTGCCGCGTCACGGTGTCCATCGCCACGGTCCAGTTGCTCAGCACGTGGCGCTGGTAGTCGAACTCCAGCAAGTGGTCGAAGTTGTCGGACTTGGTGTAGAGCAGCAGCAACTGGTCGGGCGAGCGGTTGAAGCAGTCGCCGAGCACCGCGGTGCCGCCGTACTCGGGTTCGAAGCAGATGCTGTCGCTGTACATGTCCCAGCGGTAGAGCTTCTGTTGCGGTCGCTCGGCGAACGTGCGGGTGAGCACATCGGCGACCCGCTCCAGGTCGCACTGCAGCGTGACGATGTGGCCGTCGCCGCAGTAGTCGCAGCGGTGCACGCAGCCGCACAAGGTGTGGACGCCCCAGCCGCCCTGGCAGACATACGAGCGCGAACCGGGGACAATCTCGCTGTCGAGGCCGCGCTTGCTGAACAGGAAGTCCTCGCCCTGGCCGCACAGCAGGCGGTAGGTGCGCTGGGCCATCGGGTGCTTGAAGCGCTGTTCGGGTCTGGCACGCCGGTCGGGGTCCCACTCGAAGGTGTTGAAGACCAGCACCGGGTCCTCGTCGCGCCGGTCGCGGCCCTGCCGAAAGCGGCCATGGCCGCCGCGGACGATGTCGTCGGTGGCGATGGCGTCGGTGGCGTTGGCCACCTCGGCGACCTGCGCCATGTCGGTGTGGTCGATCACCGTGACGTCGGCCGGCGACTTGCCCATCGCGGCCAACATGCGCTCCATCCGCCGGACCGCCGCCGGCACCTCGAAGAGGCGCCGGTGCGCGAACAGTCCGCGGGGCTTCAGGTCGTACATCCGCTGCTACCTCTCAACGCCGCACAATCACCTTCAGCGGCCGCCGCGCCGTGGCGGTGGCCGGGCTCGGCAGCCGGATCTCGGCCGACCCGGCGGCGACCGTTGCGGTTACCGCCTGCCGCGCCGCGCCGCTGATCACCCAGACCTCGCGCTCGCCGTCGGCGCCGGGCACGGCCACGGTCAGGGCCTGCACGGTCAGGCTGCCGGCCGCCGGCTCGACCGTCACGGTCAGCCGCCGTGCGGTCAGCCGCTGCCGCAGCAGGCCCCAACTGCCGCCGACCGAGTAGAACACCGCGAAGTCCTGGGCGTTGATCCGGGGGGTCAGCGTCAGGTGCCCCGCGGCGCCGTGCCAGCGGAAGCCGGAGAGCGCCAGCAGCAGGCTGTAGCTGGCCATGGAACGGACATAATGGTGGCCGCACTCGATCTCGTTCCAGGGATTGCGACGCTCGCCGGTGTAGCGTCCGCGGACCGCTTTGACGATGGCCAGGCCCTCGTCCAACAGGCCCTCGTAGATCAGGTGCGCGGCCACCTGGTACTCGATGCCCGACCAGCACTCGTCACCGTAGACCGTCGGGTCGCCGGGCCGTTCGCCCCGCGGCCAGGTGCAGAGGATCAGCCCCGCCTCGGCGCCGACGGCGTAGATCCGCATCGGGTTCGGGTGGTCGCTGAGGTCACCCTTGAAGTTGTGACGAACGATGGCCAGCAGCGCCGACTTGAGGTGCTCCGGCTGATAGAGCTTCCCGAGCCCCAGCATCTCGGCGTACCACTGCCCGATCAACTGGTCGGACAGGCAGCCCCGGCCGACCTGCCACTTCGGCCAGGTCGGGAAGACACTGTCGTAGCCGTTGGTGCCGATGCTGCGTTGCTGCCAGGGCTCGGGCCAGGCCCGCCAGGCCTCCGGCTCGACGCGCTGCTCGTAGTACTCGCCGTTGAACAGCTCGGCATCGGTGGCGGCGGCGCCCCGCGCGGCGAGTTCGTCGTAGGTCTCCGCGACCGGATCGTCGAGCGCCCGGGCCATCGCCGCGGCGGCGCGCAGGGCGCCCAGGTAGAGGCTGCCCAGCATCGTGTTGGGGCCGTAATACTCGATATCGTAGGTGTTGTGCTGCATCCCCTCGAGCACACCATCGCGGTCGGCGTCCCAGTACTTCCAGGCGAACTCCAGCGCCGCCCGGCAGCGCGGCCAGATCCCCCGCAGCCAGGCCGTGTCGCCGCTGATCAGCCATTCGCGGTAGGTCTGCAGGATGGTGCCGAGCTGCCCGTCAGCCGCGGGGTGGAAGTTCGGCTCCGCCGGGGTCCCCAGCGGCAGCGGCATCCGGAACGTGACGTAGCCATCGTCGCCCAGACTGTTGGCCCAGTCGGCCTCGCGCATCGAGCGCTGCAACTGCGGGAACAGGTAGGGTAGCGCCTGGGCGTAGTTCCAGACGTGGGTGCAGCTTCCCTCACAGCAGCCGCTGCCATCGCTGCAGCCCTCGAAACCGTAGAAGGTGCCGTCGGGCAGCCGCATCACGGTGGGCGACTTGAGGATGCTGATCTGCGAACTGACGGCGTCGAGCACGCTGCCGGGGACGGTTGACGCGAACAGCGTGTCGCGGAAGCGCAGCGTCTCGCGTCGCAGGGCAGGCAGCTCGGCCGCGGTGACCTGGGCCACCTCCCAGGCGTCGTCCCACTGCGTGGCGTACCAGTTCAGCCAGGACGGCGTGCAGTCGCAACCGTCGCGCTCTTGCTTCGACCAGTGGCCCACCCGCGGGAAGTGCCAACTGATCAGCAGCGGCACCTCGACGCTGCCCCGCGGTGGGACCGCGACGGTCGCCACCAGGGTGCCGGTGTCGCTGTCGGGCTGCTCGCCCAGGTCGGGCGGGAACTCCTCCGCCAGGGCCGTCGCGCGCCAGTAATGGTCGAGCCACGAGAACCAGCGCTGGGTGCGCCAACGGGGCACCACCACGGCGCCGGGCACGGTCGTCGCCAGACACATCGTGCCCAGGCTGGGATCGTCGCCCGGGGCCTGCACCGTGCCCAGGCAGAGCCCGGTCAGGCCGTCGGCCTGCCGCGCCTCGTTGACCCGCTGGACCTGCTGCGGATCGCCAATCAAGTTGGTCAGGTTGCCGTAGACGGTGGCCGTCAACGGCTGGTCGGTGCGGTTGCGCAGGCGGTAGACCAGGATGGCGACCGGCAGCCCGCTGCGCACGTCGTCGAGCGGGATGAACGGGTTGAAGGCCGTCAACTCGACCGTCAGCGGCACCGCCGGATCGCGCAGCTTGACCGTCGCGACCGGGAAGCGGCCATCGAAGCTGACCTCCCGGAAGTGCGGCAGCCCTTGGCCGACGTCATGGCCCAGGCTGTGACCGCCGACGGCGTAGCGCCCGCCGACCGGTCCTTGCAGCACTTTCGTGACGTCGACCCCAGCGCCGCGGCAGCGCAGCATCACGAAGGACTGCGGCAGGTTGAAGTTCTTGGCCGGCCGGTTGCGGATCTCCCAGTCGCGGAGCTGCCCCCAGCCGCCGAGCGAGACGCAGCCGGTGCCCAGGCCGCCGAGCGGGAAGGCCACCTCATCGAGCTGCCGGCCGGTCAGCGGACCGGGCGGCGCCGGGTCGTACAGCTCGCGACGACTCCAGGGCCAGGGCGACTTGGCGGCGGGCATCCGGGACTCTCCCACGACACCGGCTTCGGCGCGGCGCGGCGGCTTCCTTTGCAGCGGCAGGAACCCACGGCGGGCTGCCGAACTGGGATGGCGCTCGGAGCAGCGCATGATCCGCCGACTGGCCCCGCTCGCCGCCCTGCTGTCGATCCTCGGCTGTGCCACCGCGCAGACCGACCTCGAAGCGACCTTCCGCAACCCACCGGCGTCGGCCCGGCCGCACACCTGGTGGCACTGGATGAGCGGCCACATCACCCGCGAGGGCCTCACCGCCGACCTCGAGGCGATGGCCAAGGTCGGCCTGGGCGGGGCGCAGATGTTCGACGTCCAGCCGGGCGTCCCTGAGGGCAAGGTGCTCTACAACAGCGCCGAGTGGCGGGCGCTGACGGTCCATGCCGTGAAGGAGGCGCAGCGCCTGGGAATCGAGCTGTGCATCCATAACTGCGCCGGCTGGTCGTCGAGTGGCGGTCCGTGGATGAAGCCCGAGCAAGGCATGCAGTGGGTCACCGTCAGCGAGACCCAGGTGACCGGCCCGAAGTCGCTGCGTGAGAAGCTGGCGCAGCCGCCGACGCGGCTGGAGACCTACCGCGACATCGCCGTGCTGGCTTTCCCGACGCCGCCGGCCGAGGTCAAGCGGCTAAGCGAGGCGCTGCCGGTGGCCACCTGCAGCACCCCGGGCACCGACCCCAAGCGGCTGCTCGACGGCCGCGCCGAGACGGCGGTCACCCTCTCGTCGCCCGCCGCCGGCAAACCGCAGTGGGTCACCATCGAGTGCGTCCAGCCGTTCACGGCGCAGACCCTGACGCTGCGCGCCGGGCCGCAGCGCAGCGCACCGCGGGGCGAGCTGCAGGTCAGCGACGACGGCCAGGCCTGGCGCGCCGTGAAGCCGTTCAGCCTGCCCGGTCGCGGCGACCCGAACAACGTCGCGGTGACCTTCAACCCCACCACCGCCCGCTACTGGCGGCTGCTCTTTGCCACGCCGCTGCCGAGCGGCACGCGGCTGTCCGTTGGCGAGGTTGAGCTCTCCAACGCCCTGCGGCTCGACAACTGGTGGGACAAGGCCGGCTACGCCCGCCAGGACCGCCCGCGCCCCGACGCCCGCACCGCGACCTCGCCCGAGGCGGTGGTCGAGGTTGCCCGGCAGGTCGACCTGTCCGCCAAGATGGCCGCCGATGGGACGCTGACCTGGGACGTGCCCGCCGGGACCTGGACGATTCTGCGGGTCGGCTACAGCCCGAACGGTCGCAACAACCACCCCGTGCGGGACTCCGGCCGCGGCCTGGAGAGCGACAAGCTCAGCGCCGCGGCGACCGATGCGCACTTCGACGGGATGATGCTGCCGCTGATCCAAGCCTGCGGCCCGCTGGCGGGCAAGTCGCTGAACAACTGCCTGATCGACAGTTACGAGGTGGGTGGCCAGAACTGGACTCCGCTGCTGCGGCAGGAGTTCACGAAGCGCCGCGGGTACGACCCGACGCCGTACCTGGCGACCTACACCGGCCGCGTGGTGACCGACATTCCGACCACCGAGCGGTTCCTCTGGGACCTCCGCAAGACCATCGCCGAGCTGCAGGCCGAGAACTACTTCGGCCGCTACGCCGAGCGTTGCCGCGAGTACGGTTTGCAGATGTCGATTGAGCCCTACGGCGACGGCAACTTCGACGAGCTGACGGCCGGGGTCTACGCCGACATCCCGATGACCGAGTTCTGGTCGCCCAACGGCGTGGCCTACGGCGGCGGTAAGCTGGCCTCGTCCATCGCCCACACCCAGGGCCGCACCTTTGTCGGCGCCGAGGCCTTCACCGCCAGCCAGGAGAACGGCCGCTGGCTGAACGACCCCTGGCAGATCAAGCCCCTCGGCGACGCGATGTGGGCGTCAGGGGTCAACCGCTTCATCTTCCACCGCTACGCGCACCAGCCCTGGCTGAACCTCGAGCCCGGCATGACGATGGGCCCGTGGGGCTTCATGTTCGAGCGGACCATCACCTGGTGGGAGCAGGCCCCGGCCTGGACCGCCTACCTGGCTCGCGGGCAGGCCCTGTTGCAGGCCGGGCGGTTCGTTGGCGACCTGCTCTACTTCAGCGGCGACGACAGCCCACAAGGGATGCCCGGCCAGAACCCGCCGCCGCCGCCGGGCTACGACTGGGACGCCGGCGACCTCACGGTGCTCAACCAACTGGTGGTCAAGGACGGCCGGCTCACGCTGCCCAGCGGCGCGGCCTATGAGGTGCTGATTCTGCCGCCGAGCGAGACCATGCTGCCCAGCACGCTGCGCCGCCTGGACGCGCTGGTGCGCGCCGGTGCGACGGTCGTCGGGCAGCGGCCGCGCCGCTCGCCGAGCCTGCAGGACCAGCCGGTCGCCGATCAGCAGATCACCGCCCTGGCCGACAGCCTGTGGGGCCCGATCAACGGCACCACCGTCACACGGCACGCCGTCGGGGCGGGACAGGTGGTCTGGGGGCAACCGCTGGCCGAACTGCTGGCCGCCCGCGGGGTCGGACCGAGCCTGGTCTGGACCTCGCGCGGTGGGCCGAACCAGGTGCGCTGGATGCACCGTCGGGCGGGCAACGTCGACTACTGGTTCGTCGCCAACCTCTCGCGGCAGGTCGAAAGCGGGGAGCTGTCGCTGCGGGTCAGCGGCCGGCAGCCCGAGCTGTGGCAGGCGGTCGACGGCTCGGTCCGCGACGCGGCGCTGTGGCGCCAGGAGGCCGGGCGGACCGTCGTGACGCTGGCGCTGCAGCCGGCCGAGAGCCTGTTCGTGGTCTGCCGCCGCCCGCCCGCCGGGCTCGGGGCGCGCCAACTGACCTTCACCGCCAGCGGCACCACCACCACGCCGGCCCGGCCGGTGCGACAACTGGTGATCACCCGCGCCACCTACGGCGTGCTCAACGTGGCCGCCGAGGACTACCACGACGTCACGCAGCAGGTCGCCGCGGCGGTCAAGAACGACCGCCTGGAGCTGGCCGCCAGCAACGCCCTGGCCGGCGACCCGGCGCCCAACGTGGTCAAGCAGATGCGGGTGCGCTACCGCTACGGCGGGCAAGAGCGGGTGCTGACGGTTGACGAGAATCAGACCGCGCGGCTGCCCGAGGCCGATCAGCCCGGCGGCGGTAAGCTGGAGATTGTCAAAGCGCTCTACGGCCTGCTGCCCGAAACCGACGACCCGCCGGTCGCCGGCACGGTCGACGTCACGCGGCAGCTTCAGGAGCGCGTCAGAGAGGGCGCCCTGACGGTCCGCGCCGACAACTCGCTGGCGGGGGACCCGGCCAACCTGGTGGTCAAGCAGTTGCTGGTCGAGTATACCCTGGACGGCGTGGCGCATCGCCGGATGGTGCAGGAGAACGACCTGCTGAGCATCCCCGACGGGCCCGACCCGGTCTTCGAGCTGCCGCCCGCGGCCGCCGTCGAGCGGACCGCTGGCGGTGGCTTTGCGCTGACTGCCTGGGAGACTGGCCGCTACCGGCTCGACACCCCCGCCGGTGAGGCGCAGGCCACCATTGCGACGTTGCCGGCGCCGCTGGAGCTCGGCGGGCCCTGGCAGGTCAGCTTCCAGCCCAACCGCGGCGCGCCCGCCAGCGCCAGCTTCGAGAAGCTGGTCTCCTGGCCGGAGCGGCCCGAGCCGGGGATCCGCTACTTCTCCGGCTCGGCAACCTACCGGCGGACCTTCACGGTGCCGGCGCTGACCGCCGATCAGGTGGTCCTGCTCGATCTGGGCAAAGTGAAGAACTTCGCCGAGGTGACGGTCAACGGCCAGCAGCTGGCGACGCTCTGGATGCCGCCTTTCCGGGTGGACGTCACGAAGGCCCTGCGGGCCGGGGAGAACGCGCTCGAGGTGCGGGTGACCAACCTCTGGGTCAACCGGCTGATTGGCGATGAGGAGCTGCCCGACGATGCCGAGTATGCGCCGGGCGGGCAACTGAAGAGCCTGCCGACCTGGCTGCAAAGCGGTAGCGCCACGCCGCAGCGGCCGCCGACGGGGCGGATCACCTTCAGCACCTGGAAGCACTGGCAGCGGGGCGACGCCTTGCAGGAGTCGGGGCTGGTTGGCCCGGTGCGCCTGCGGTACGGTCTCCGCCAGGCCTTGCAGCCGTGATCGCCTGGCTGTTGATGGCCGTCACAGCGGTCGAGATCCCGGTCGCCGCGTGCGGCGCCCGGGGCGATGGACGCAGCGACGATGGGCCGGCCTTCCGCACGGCGCTGGACCGCGCCCGCTGGGCGACCGAGCCAGCGACAGTGGTCTGCGAGCCGCGGGTCTACCGTTTCGCGCCCTTCCGCGACGAATGGGCCGAACTGCTGCTGCGCGGCGCCGACGAGGTGACCATCGACGGCCGCGGCGCGACCTGGCTGCTGCCGCCGCAGAACCGCGCGCTCTGGATCGACCGCTGCCGGCGGATCACCGTCCGCAACCTGACCATCGACTACGATCCGCTGCCCTTCACGCAGGGCACGGTCACCGCCATCGACCAGGCCGGCGGCTGGTTCGAGTTCGCGCTGGACGACGGCTACCCCACCCTGCCCTCGCAAAGCTGGATTGTCGCCAACGGCTCACCGTTCGACTGGCGCCACGGCGTCTTCACCACCGCCGCCGGCCGCTTCACGCATCGCTGGCTGAACCTCGGCGAGGTGCTGCCCGCCGGCGAGCGCCGCTACCGCGTCAAGCCGCGCGACAGCCAGGGCTACAAGCTGGACCAGATCGCCGTCGGGCAGCGCTTCGCCTGTCGCGTGCCGGGGCATCCTAAGGAGTGGAAGGACCGGCTCTTCACCCAGGGCAGCGGCCCGCTCGACCGGGGCGTCTTCCTCCACGGCGGTCCCCTCGCCAACGTCCGCGTCTCGGGCAGCGACGAGGTGCTGCTGGAAGACCTGCGGAGCTACGCCGCCGCCGACATGAGCTTCCACCTGCAGGCCAACGGGGCGGTCACGCTGCGGCGGGTGACCGTCGCGCGCAAGCCGGGGACCAACCGCCTGTTGGCCGGCATGTCCGACGGCGTCCACTGCAAGACCAACGCGGTTGGGCCGGTGCTGGAAGACTGCTCGTTCGAGGCCCTCGCCGACGACTCGGTGAACCTGTCGACCCACCCCGAGTGCCTGCTGGAGCGGCGCGGCCCGGGGCAGTTCACGACGCAGTACGGCGACATCGTTTGGTTCGACTCCCCGCTCACGGTCGGCGACCGGATGCTGGTGTTCGACCCGCGCAGCGGCCGCAGCGACGGCGAAGTGATCGTCCGCGAAGTGCAGTTCGTCAGCAACCAGCGGCGCCTGGTGACCCTCGACCGCGACCTGCCCGCCGCCGTGCTGGGCCAGGCGGCCGGCCTCGACGCCGCGACGCAGCTCTACCGGCTGCCGCGCACGCCGCCGGTGGTGCGGCGCTGCCGCTTCGCCTCGCAGCTCAAGACCGCGGTCCTGTTGCGCGGCGCCGGCCTGGTGGAGGATTGTGAGTTCCGCGACTGCGCCTACGGCGTGCACGCCCACAACTCCGCCGGCTGGCGCGAGGGTCCGTTCCCCGACCGCCTGACGATTCGCGGCTGCCGCTTCGAGAACGTCTGGCTGGCGGCGGTCAACATCCTCAGCCTGGCGCCCGAGCTGGCCGCGCCGTTCGGACGCGACATCGTGGTGGCCGACAACCAGTTCATCCAGCGCGAGGGCCACGGCATCGATCTGGTCAACCTCGCCGCGGCCCGCGTCACCGGCAACCAGGTCACGATGGCCGCCGAGACGCCGTCGCAGTACGTCGCGCTGCGGCTGGTCAACTGCGCCGAGGTGCGCCTGCGGGGCCTCACCGTGAGCGACCCGCGGCCCGGTCAGGCGCCGCTGCGGCTGGAGCAGATGCCGGCCGAGCGGCTGATCCGGGAGGACGGCTGAGGTGTTTGCCGGGGGTGGAGTCGTGGTAAACTGCCGCTACCATGTTGACCACGGGACGAGACCTGACCGCCGTGGTGCTGGGGCTGCTGATCACCGGCACCGTGACCGCCCTGGTGGCGATGTTGCGACAACATGCGCGGGGCCGGCTGGTGATCGACCAGCGCCAGGTGCTGCTCCGGGCGGTCGGCAGCCTGCTGATGATCGTGCTGTGGTGCCTGGTCGGTCTGCTGCTGCTGGGTGTCGACCCGCGGGAGCGCCCAAAGCTGTTCCTGCTCTGCTTCTACCTGACGCTGTTGCTGGCCTGCGGGCTACCCTTCGTCGCGCTGCTCGACCTGCGGCTGCTCTCGCTCAACAAGCTGCGCGCCGAGATGCGGCTGACCGAAGAGTACATCCGCGCCTGCGCCCCGACGGTCCCCCGCCATGAGTCCTGAGCAGTACCTCGCCCGCGCCTGCGAGCTGGCCGAGCTGGCGCGTGGTCGGACCTCGCCCAACCCGCTGGTCGGCTGTGTGATCGTCCGCGACGGCGAGATTGTCGGCGAAGGCTACCACCGCGCCGCCGGCCAGCCCCACGCCGAACGCCAGGCCCTGGCGATGGCCGGTGAGCGGGCCCGCGGGGCCACGCTCTACTGCACGCTAGAGCCGTGCAACCACCACGGTCGCACGCCGCCCTGCACCGAGGCGATCCTGGAGGCCGGCATCAGCGCAGTCTACTACGGGGTCGACGATTGCGATGTCACCGTGGTCGGCCGCGGTGCCGCGCGGCTGCGGCAGGCTGGGCTGACCGTGCAGGGCGGCCTGCTGCGCGAGGTCGTCGAGCGGCAGTTGGCGGCCTACCTGTTCCACCGCATGATGGTCCGGCCCTGGGTCCAGGCGAAGTGGGCGATGACTTTGGACGGCAAGCTGGCCGCTCTCCGCGGCTGGCTGGGGCAACGGGACCGCGTCAATCCCAAGGACTGGATCAGCGGCCCCGCGGCGCGAGCGCTGGTCCACCGGCGCCGCGATCAGGTCGACGCGGTCCTGGTCGGCGCCGGCACGGTGATGGTTGACGACCCGTCGCTGACCTGCCGGCTGGACGAGTTCGAAACCCCGACCCGCCCGTTGCGTCACCCGCTGCGCGTGATCGCCGATTCGCGGGGCCGCACCCCGCTCGACGCGCAGGTCTATCGCGATGGCCTGGCGCCGACCATCCTGGCCACCGCGGCCTGTCACAACGTGCCCGACCGGCCCGGCTGCGAGGTCTGGCGGCTGCCCGATCACGAAGGGCAGCTCGACCTCCGCGCGCTGCTGCGCCAACTCGCCGAACGCGGCGTCGTCGAGGTGCTCAGCGAGGCGGGGGGCACCTTGAACGGGTCGCTGTTCCGCCTGGGGCTGATCAACGAAGTCCTGGCGGTGATCGCGCCGAAGCTGGTCGGCGGCGACGGGCCCAGCCCGTGGGATGGATCGGGTTGCGGGGTGATCAGCAACGCGGTCAAGCTTACCGATGTCGCCTGGGAGCGCCTGGGTGACGATCTGCTCTTGACGGCCCGAGTCGATGGGGCGGGACTGTTCTGATGTTCACCGGCATTGTGGAAGAGGTCGGCCACCTGGTGGCCGTGGAAGCCCGCGGCAACCTGACGCGGTGGCGGGTCCGGGCGCAGACCGTCCTGGCCGACGCGCGGCTGGGTGACAGCATTGCCCACAACGGGGTCTGCCTGACCATCAGCGAGCTGGCGCCGCCGGTCTACGCCTGCGACCTGATGCAGGAAACGCTGCGCCATACCACCCTCGGCGCCTTGCGGCCCGGCGCGCCGGTCAATCTGGAGCGCGCCCTGGCGGTCGGCGGCCGCTTCGGCGGCCACTTCGTGCAGGGGCATGTCGACGCGGTGGGGCAGATCGTCGGTCTCGAACGCACCGACCGCTGGGTCACCTACCGCATCGGCGCCTCGCCCGCGGTGCTGCGCTTCGTGGTGGCGAAGGGCTCGGTGGCGGTCGACGGGACCAGCCTGACGGTGGTCGAGCGGCTGGCCGACAGCTTCACGGTGTCGCTGATCCCGCACACTCTGGCGGTCACCTGCTGGGGTCAGCGGCAGGTGGGTGACGCGGTCAACCTGGAACCGGACATCCTGGCGAAGTACGTGGCGGCGGCCGTGGCGGCTCCGGGAGCGGACGGCGACCGTGGTACAATGTCGTGGCAATGGCTGGCCGAACGCGGCTTCGGCATGGAGTGAGCACTTGTCCGATGGGGAAACGCTGGACGGGTTCGCGACGATTCCGGAGGCACTGCAAGCCATCCGACGTGGCGAGCTGGTGGTCGTCGTGGACGACGCCGACCGTGAGAACGAGGGTGATCTGATCCTGGCGGCGGAGCATGTCACGCCGGCCAAGGTCAACTTCATCGAGCGCTATGGCCGCGGTCTGCTGTGCGTGCCGTTGACGGCGGAGCGGATGCACCATCTGCGCATCCCGCTGATCGACCTGACCGCCGCTGACCGTTACCGGACCGCCTACGCGGTGCCGGTCGACGCGGCTCGGGGGGTCACCACCGGCATCTCGGCCAGTGACCGCGCCACCACCATCGCCGCGCTGGCGCGCAGCACGCGGGCCGAGGATTTCGTGCACGGCGGCCATGTGCAACCGCTGCAGGCGGTCGAGGGTGGCGTGCTGCGGCGGGCCGGGCACACCGAGGCGGCGATCGACCTGTGCCGGCTGGCCGGCCTCTCACCGACCGGGGTGCTCTGCGAGATCAAGCGCGACGACGGCGAGATGATGCGCCTCGACGAGCTGCGCGGCTTCTGCGCGACCCACGGGCTGAAGCTGATTTCGATCGCGCAGTTGATCGATCACCGCCGCCGCACCGAGCAGTTGGTGCGCCGCGTCGCGGTCTGTCACCTGCCCACCGACATGGGCGAGTTCGTCTGTCACGCCTACGAGAGCACGCTCGACGGCTCGCCCTACGTGGCGCTGGTGAAGGGCGACCTGAGTGGCGACGAGCCGGTGCTCGTCCGGATGCACTCGCAGTGCCTGACCGGCGATGCGCTGTTCTCGCGCCGCTGCGACTGCGGCCAGCAGTTGCGGTTGGCGATGGAGCTGATCGAGCGCGAAGGCCGCGGGGTGCTGGTCCACATCCGCCAGGAGGGGCGCGGGATCGGTCTGCTGAACAAGCTGCGCGCCTACGAGTTACAGGATCAGGGTCTCGACACCGTCGAGGCCAATGAACACCTCGGGTTTCCGGCCGACCTGCGAGAGTACGGACTGGGCGCGCAGGTCTTGCTGGACCTGGGGGTCCGGCGGCTGCGGCTGCTGACCAACAACTGGCGCAAACTGGTGGCGCTCGACGGGTATGGCATCGAACTGGTCGAACGGGTGCCGCTGCTGGCGCCGGTGACCGCGGACAACCAGCGGTACCTCTCCGCCAAGGCCAGCAAGCTGGGCCATCTGCTGGAGCTGGGGCAGGCCGCCGAGGGACAAGGGAGCTGAGCCATGGGGCAGGTCTTCGAAGGCGCGCTGGTCGGCACCGGGCTGCGCTGCGCGATTGTCGTGGCGCGGTTCAATGAGCTGATTGCCAGCAAACTGCTGGGCGGCGCGAAGGACGTGCTGCGGCGGCACGGGGTCGCCGAGGAGCAGGTCGACGTGGCCTGGGTGCCGGGGTCGTTTGAGATCCCGATGGTCGCGCAGAAGCTGGCGGGCAGCGGCCGCTACGATGCGGTGATCTGCCTCGGCGCGGTGATCCGCGGCTCGACCCCGCACTTCGACTACGTCGCCGCCGAGACCAGCAAGGGCATCGCCGCCGCCGCGCTGAAGAGCGGCGTGCCGGTGATCTTCGGAGTGCTGACCACCAACACCATCGAGGAAGCGATCGAGCGCGCCGGCACGAAGCACGGCAACAAGGGCGCCGACGCCGCGCTGGCCGCCATCGAAATGGCCAACCTGCTGCGCGCGATCGAGGCCGGCTAGGAGGCCGCGATGGGCGGCCGGCAGTGGTTGGCGCTGGCGCTGGTCGGCGGACTCAGCGGTCTGCTGGGCGGCGTCTGCGGCGCCTGGCTGGTGACACGACCGGGTGTCGACCCGCCGGCCGCGGCGACCCTGCCGCAGTCCCCGTCGCCGACCGCCGCCGCGGTGCCCGACGGGGCTGAGAGCCAGGTGATCGCCGCCGCGGCCCGCCGGGTCAATGTGGCGGTCGTCAACATCGACACCTACGGCCGCGCTGCTGGGGGCGGCTTCAACCCGTTCGAGGACGTCCGCCGGCCGCCCGGCGCCACGGCGCCGGGGATCCGGGGCTCCGGGTCGGGCTTCCTGGTGGACGCCGCGAAGGGTTACCTGATCACCAACCAGCACGTCGTCGAAGGCGCCGAGGAAGTCAAAGTCACGCTCGACGACGACCGCCGCCTGGACGCCAAGGTGGTCGGCGCCGACAAGCTCAGCGACATCGCCGTGTTGCAGATCACCGCCGACAAGCTGCCCGCGGCGCCGTTGGCGCGGGGCGCCAAGCTGGTGCCCGGCGAGTGGGTGATCGCCATCGGCAACCCCTTCCGGGACTTCCCCCACACCGTCACCGTCGGCGTGGTTAGCGCGCTGAACCGCAACATGCAGCTTCCGGGGCGCGACTACAACAACCTGATTCAGACCGACGCCGCCATCAACATGGGCAACTCGGGCGGACCGCTCTGCAACCTGCAAGGCGAGGTGATCGGCGTCAACGTCGCCATTGCCTCACCCACTGGCACCTACGCCGGACTCGGCTTCGCGATTGTGATTGACGACGCCTGGCGGATTGCGCAGCATCTGATCGCCCACGGCGGGGTCCCCTGGCTGGGTGTGGCGACCGCCCCGCTGGATGCCGAGACCGCCGCCCGGCTGGGCCTGCGCGCGGGGCAGGGCATCCTGGTCGACAGTGTGCGCGCCGAGGGGCCGGCCGACCGCGCCGGCCTGCGGGCCCAGGACGTCGTGTTGAGCGTCGACGGCACCCCGGTCGAGGAACCGGGCAAGCTGCAGCAGCAGGTCCTGGCGGCGCAGCCCGGCACCGTGCTCAAACTGCGCGTCAAACGCGGCAGTCGTGACTTGACCGTGCGTCCCAAGCTGGGGACGCGCCCGGGAGGCTGACCGTGCGCCATGCCTCGCTGCTGCTGCTGCTCTGCGGCTGCCTCGGCGGCTGTGCCAAGTTCCCGGCCGGGCTGAGCGGCGGCGAGGCGCGGCAACTGCTCGACCTGCGGCTGACCCTGCGGGCCGCGGTCGACGAGAACGCCTACTACCTCTTCGGGATCGACATCAACGGCCGCGACGGCGATGGCCCGGAGGTGATTGCGCCGTTCACCGAGTTCCTGGGCAACGGTCGCGCCACGGGGTCGTACACGCACTACGTGGAGTACCACCAGCGGCAGTTCGAGCTGTTCCGTGACCAGCCCGAGCAGCAGGGCACCACGGTGCCACCCCGCACCGCGCTCGGCCCGCCAATCTTCTTTGACAGCACCAGCAGCGCCGGCACGCTGAGTTGCAGTGTCGACCTGGCGCAACTGCGCCTGAACGCCGCCGACCCGAACCCGACGCAGCTCGAGCTGAACTTCATCACCGTGAATCAGATCGTGCTACCCGGCGAGATCCCCCTGACGCCGCGGCAGAGCGACGGGTTTGGCACCTTGGGGACCACCTTCCTGTCGATCCGCGCCGAGAACGGCCTGGTGATCAACAACGACGGAATCGAGAGCGGCGGGGAGCTGTTCGGCGGACAGCAACTCGACGGCGCCTACGACTTGACCGACTTCCGGATCGCCATCCGGCAGGGCTCCTGACCGCCGCGGCTGGTGGTGACGGTAGAGATGAAAGGCGCAATCCGGGCCGATCAGCCGGGCCGCCGCGGCGGGTGGCAGGTGGACCCGCCCGCGGAGCACTGCGTCGCGCAGGCGGTAGCGAGTGCGGCTGAGCTGCGCGTCGTCGCTCACGATGCAACGCTGGCCGGCAGCGCCCGCAGCAGGGCGGCGGCCAGCTCCTCGGCGGTGAACGGCTTGAAGAGCACCGCCGCGACGGCGAGCTGGTCCACTTCGGCCGGGTCGATCTCCTGGCTGAAGCCCGTCATCACCACCACCGGCAACCCCGGCCGCAGGTCACGCAGCCGCGCCGCGAGTTGCAGACCGGTCAGTCCGGGCATCGTTTGGTCGGTCAGCACCAGGTCGAAGCGCCCCGGGTCGCTGACCAGGGCCTCGTAGGCCGCGTGGGCCTGGCTGTGCGCCTCGACCGTCATCCCCAACCGTTCCAGGATGCGGGTCGCCATGCGGACGATCACGGGTTCGTCGTCAACCAGCAGGACATGCCCGGCGCGCGGCACCGCGGCCACCCGGCTGGCCGCCGGCGGCGAGGCGGCGGCGAGCTGGGCCGGGAGCCAGACGATCACGCGGGTGCCCTGGCCGACGACGGACTCCAGCGCCACCCGCCCCCCTGCGCCGGTGACGATGCCATGGACCACCGCCAGCCCCAGCCCAGATCCGACGCCAGGGGCCTTGGTGGTGTAGAACGGCTCGAACACCCGCGGGAGGTGCTCCCGCGCAATGCCCGGGCCGTCGTCGCGGACGGTCAGGCGGACGTAGGGCCCTGGCGGCAGGTCGGGCTCACCCGGCGCCTGGCCGCGCAGCTCGACGGGCTGCAGTTCCAGGTGCAGGTGCCCGCCGTGCTCCTGCATCGCCTGCATCGCGTTGGTGCAGAGGTTCATCACCACCTGCTGCCAGCGCGTCGCATCGAGCAGCACCACCGGGCAGTCTGGCGACAGGCTGCTGGTGATGGCGATGGTGGCGGGCAGCGAGGCGCGCAGGAAGCGGATGGTCTCCTTCAACACCGGCCCCAGGGCCAGCGGCTGCTGGTCGGGGTCGCCCTTGCGGCTGAAGGCGAGAATCTGCTGCACCAGGTCGCGCGCCCGGCGGCAGGCCGTGAGGACCTCCTCCAGGTCCTCGGCGATCTGAGTCTCATCGGAGACGGCCGCGCGACTGAGCTGCGCGTAGCCCTGCATCGCCAGCAACAGGTTGTTGAAGTCGTGGGCGATCCCGCCGGCCAGCACCCCGAGCGACTCCAGGCGCTGGGCCTGGTGCATCTGTTCGGCGAGTTGCTGCCGTTCGTGCTCCGACCGGCGGCGAACGATCTCCGAGGCGGTCCGGCTGGCGAACAGGCGGAGCACCGTCACGGCGTAGGCTGGGTCAGGAGTCGGGTGGCGGTACATCGCATGAACCAGCCCGACGACCTGGCCGGCAGCGTCGCAGAGCGGCACACCAACGTAGGCCCGGATGCTCAGCTCCTGGAGGCAGACACTGCTCGGGTAGAGCGCGACCGCCTGGTCGCCCACGACGCTCACCTCGCCGCCGGCCACCGGCTCGCATGGCGTGCCGACGGTCTCGTAGCACACCGCCGGCATCGGTACCTGGTCGATCACGCGCGCCAGAGTCCGGAACTGGGTGGCGTCAACTCGCTCAGCGACCGTCACGGCGTCGGCTTCCAGGATCCGACTCAGATCGACGGTCAGGGCATCGAAGTAGGCCGGGCCGGTCAGGCTGCCGCTGCTCTCGAGCAACGTCTGGACCGCAGTGTTGGTGCGATCCTCGGCGATCCGGGCGCCGAGCAACGAACCGGCCGTCTGCAGGACATCGGCGACCACGGAGGCGCTGAAGTCGCGGCCGCTGCACTCGTCGAGTCCCAGACAGCCCCACAGCACGCCGCCCACAAACACCGGTACCAGCACAATCGTCTGGATGCCCTGCTCCGTCATCAGCCAGCGGGCCTCAGGCGGGGCCTGATCGATTCGAGACACGATGGCCTGGCCCGAAGCCACCCGCTCGAACCACGGGCCCAGGCCGTTGGCCTGGACTTCCAGCACGTCGTAACGTGGGTCGCCGAGCTGCGCAGGCGTCCCGTCGGCGCACCACTCATGGCTCAACCTGCTGGCCGGCTCGCCCTGGCTATCGAACACCAGTTGCAGCAGGTACACTCGCTCGGTGGCCGTGGCCTCGCCGATCCGCCGGAGCACCTGGTCAATGCACTCCCGCCAAGACGAGCTGGTGGCCAGATCGGTGGCCGCGGCGGCGACCGCGGCCAGCACCGCATCGCGCTGTTCGAGGCGGTCGATCGCCTGCCGGATCGCCGTAATGTTGCGGGCCGAGACAATCACCCCGGTCACCGCGCCGGTGGCGTTCTGCTCGGCGTAGAAGGCCACGTCGTAGGTGTTGCCGTCGGTCCACGGCCCCTCCAGACGGCGTGGCTGGGCATCGGCCAAGACCGCTCGAATGGCCTCTTCGAACAGCTCCGCCCGCCACGGCTGCATCCCCGCGGCGGCCAGCCGCCGGCCGAGGCAGGCGGGCTCACGCCAGCCCGTCAGCCGCAAGGCCTGGGGGTTGACGTACTGCAGGCAGAACTCACGGTCGAAGCGGGCGACGGCGTCGAGCGTGCTGTCGGCCAACTCGCGGTAGCGGCGCTCACTGTCGCGCAGGGCCTGCTCGGCCTCCAGCCGCAGCAGCGCCTGGGCGAACAGCCCGGCGAAGGTGGCGAGGTGCCGCAGCAACTGGACCGGCCACTCCCGCGGCGCGCTGCAGACGCTGACCCCCAGCCCACCGACCACTTCGCCGTGCAGCAGCAGCGGCACCGTCAACGCCGCCCGCACGCCGTAGCGCTCGAAGCTCCGCTGGTCCGTCAGCGCCTCCGGCGGCAGGTTGAGGCGGTCGGACATCAGGAACGGTCGCCCGTCGCGGAGGTGGCCGTCAGCGAACGGGAAACCCTCCTGGATGGAAGGCACCGCCTCGGGCAGCCCATCGGCGGTCCACAGCGCGGCGACGCGGCGCTCGCCGGCCGGGCCTAGCCGGTAGACCGCCGCGCGGTCGACCTGGCAGAACTCGCCGACGGCCTGGAGTGCTGCCGCCAGGGCCGTCTCGCCGCGCCCGCTGGGGGTGTCGACCAGGTGGCGGGCAACCGCGCCGATGGCTCGCTCAAACTGCAACCGCGCCTGCTGCTCCCGTTCCGACCGGCGGCGGGCGGTAACTTCTCGGAAGAACACCACCATCTGGCCGTCGTCGCTGGGCAGGTGACTGACACTGACCTCGCAGTCGATCACGCTGCCATCGCTGCGGCGATGCTGCGTCTCGAAGCGGTCGGCGCCGTGCTGCCGGATTCGCTCGATCCGCGCCGCCGTCTCGGCCGGCGCCTCGATCGCTTCGACCTCGGCGATGGTCAGCCGGCAGAGCTCCTCGGCGGTGTACCCGAGCAACCGGCAGAGCGCCTCGTTGCAGTCGACGAAGTGCCCGCGGCGATCGATCCGCGCGTAGCCGTCGTAGGCCGCTCGCACCAGCGCCGCGGCCAGCCGGTCGCCCGCCAGTTGCGAGGTGACTTCTTCGCAGAGCAACAAGACCTGCTCGCCGACGACCGCGGAGCGGACCTCGATGTCGCGCCGGCCGCCGTCGTGGTCGGGCAGGCTGAGCAGCGACGGTCGGACCCGCTGTTCGGGCAGGTCCACCGGCAGCTCGAGCGTGGCCCGCCAGGCCCGCTCCCACGCCGTGGCGGAGATCGGATCGGCCGTCGCCTGGGCCAGCCAGTCGTGCAGCGTGGCCACGTCGCCCGCCGCGACGCCGCCCAGCTCCTCAAACCGCCAGTTGCGCCAGACCAGCCGCCCGTCGGGAGCCACCACCGCCGCCGCCAGCGGGGCCTGCTGCAGCAGTTCTGCCCACGGCGGGTGGGTCCACGGTCCGTCGGCACGACCCAGGTCCACAGGCATCGGCTGTTGTTTCTCGCCTCACAGAGCGGCCGGACCGACCCGGGCCGGTCCTGCCGCGGTTACCTGCCACAGCGCAGTCAGACGGCGATCGCCCGGCCGCTGGCCAGGCTCTCGTTGGCGGCCAGCGTCAGCAGCAAGGTCTTCGCGGCGTCCGGGTAGGTTGACCGGATCCCGCTGCCGTCGCCGCTCCGGACGGCGTCCAGGAAGACGCGGTCCTCGACGCTGAAGATGTCCGGCTCGCCCTGGATCTCCTCGGCCGGCTCGCCCTTCCGTAGAATCTTCGCCGCGTGGTCCCAACCCGTGAAGAGGCAAGTGGTTTGCCTGGCGTACACATTCAGCCAGACCCCGCCACCACCCGCCCCGGCGACGCAGGCGCTCATCAGGTTGGCGACCCCGCCGTTGGCGAGTTGCAGCACCACGCTGGAGGCGTCGTCGATGGTGTAGTGGTAGATCCCGGTGTTGAACCCGTGGGCGGCCCGGGCGTAGACTTCGACCGCTTCGCCGCAGAGGTAGCGTAGGACGTCGAAGGTGTGGGTGCACTGCTCCACAATCTGCCCGCCGCTCTTCTCTTTGATGACCCACCAGGACCCGATGTTGGTGTCGCCGGGCTGCGGGTTCGGCGCCCCGCCGATCCAGCCGCCGTGGACCAGCGCCGGCGGGTCGGCCGCCAGCAGCTCCCTGGCGCGGCTGACGCCGGCGCGGTAGCGGTTCATGTAACCCGCGCAGGTCAGCAGACCGCGCTGCTCAACCTCGGCCGCCAGCTCACGGGTCAGGCCCGCCTCCAGGCCGATCGGCTTCTCGACGAAGAAGGGCTTGCCGGCGGCGAGACAGGCCCGCTCGGCCGGGCCGTGGACGAATGGCGGCAGGAGCACGTAGACGACGTCGGGGTCGGCGTCGGCCAGCATCGTGGCGGGGTCGCTGTAGGCGACGGGCGCCGCGTCGGGCCGAATCCCCCGCAACTCGGCCACGCGGGCCTCGATCTTCGCGGCATCGGGATCGCAGAACGCGACGACCGCGGCGTCCTCGAATGGCCCAATCGCCTTCAAGTGGGCGCTGGCCATGCCCCCGGCCCCAATCATCGCAACGCGTAGCGGCTGACTCATCGACGTCTCCCAAACTGGCTTTCCACTCGGCGGTCGGATTCCCTGCGGCCTCAGCCCCGGCCGTGCTGCACGGCGCGCTGCACCACTTCGCTCAGCACGGCCGCGTCGATCGGCTTCGCGAGCAGTTCGTGGACCCCCGTCGCGAAGACCTCGTCGGGGCTCAGCGCCGCGGCGTAGCCGGTCAGTAGAATCAGCGGCAGGCCGGGCTCCGCGGCCAGCAGGCGACTGGCCAGCTCGAGGCCGTCCATTTCGGGCATCATGAAGTCGCAGACCACGGCGTCGAAGCGCTGGCCGCCGAGCACCAGCTCCAGGGCCGCTGCGGCCGAGAGCACGGTGGTCACCTCGTAGCCGCTGCGGGTCAGCAAGCGCTCCAGCAGGCGCGCCACCGCGGGCTCGTCGTCAACCACCAGCAGGCGGCCGCTGCCCTGGACCCAGTCGCTGACCGCTGGCGGCGGCGGGCAGGCGGCCTGGCTGGCCGGCAGCCAGACCTCCGCCAAGGTGCCGACCGTCACGACGCTCTGCAACCGGATCGCCCCGCGGTGTTGCCGCACGATGCCATGAACCGTGGAGAGCCCCAGGCCGGTCCCTTCGCCCAGTGGCTTGGTCGTGAAGAAGGGCTCAAAGACCCGCGGCAGCAGATCGGGCGCGATGCCGTCGCCCGTGTCGCTAACTTCCAGCCGAACGTACTCTCCAGGCTCCAACCCCAGGTCCGGGGCAAGCTGGCCGGCGGCCAGCTCGGCGGCGGCGGCGGTCACGCTGAGCGTGCCTCCGCGCGGCATGGCCTGCGCGGCGTTGGTCGCCAGGTTCATCACGACCTGCTGGATCTGCCCCGGATCGGCCAGGACCGCCGGCAGATCGCGCGGGATGTCGCAGAGCACCGTGATGCTGGGCGGCAGCGAGGCCCGCAGCAGGCGAAGGGACTCGCGGACCACGGGCGAGAGGTTGAGCGGGCGCGTCTGCACGTCGGCCTGTCGCGCAAAGGTGAGGATCTGGCGCGTCAGATCGGCCGCGCGCCGCGAGGCCTGCCGCACCTGTTGCAGATCGGCGGCCACCTCGCTGCCGGCCGGGAGCCGCTGCAGCGCCAGCTCGGTGTAGCCCAGAATCGCCGCCAGCACGTTGTTGAAGTCGTGGGCGATCCCGCCGGCCAGCACGCCAAGGCTCTCCAGGCGCTGCGCCTGCTGCGTCTCCCGCTCGCGCCGCTGCTGCTCCTCACGACGCTGGCGCCGTTCGGTGATGTCGCGGCCGACCCCAATCACCGTGCCCTCCGCGGCCACCCAGGTGCAGTTCCAGGAGATCCAGTGCCACTGCCCGGCGCGGTCCCGGCAGCGGCACTCGAAGTTCACCTGCTCCCGCTCGGGCCCCAGACTGCGCAGGGCAGCGGTGACCAGGTGCTCGTCGTCACGGTAGATGAGGCTGGTCCAGACCTCCGGCAGCTCCGCCGCGGTCCAGCCCAGCAGCCGCTCCCAGGCCGGGTTGGCCTGCCGCGGCCGACCATCCGGCGCGATGGTCACCAGCAACTCGCTGGAGAGGTTGAAGATCCGCTCCCGCTCCAACTGCGCCGACCGCCGCTCCGTGGTGTCCTGAAAGACACACGCGAACTGCCGGTGCGTCGGGCAGTAGGCGACCACCTCGAACCACTTGCTCAGACTGGCGGCGTACTGCTCGAACCGCGCCGGCCGCCCGGTCAAGGCCACCTCGCCATAGCGTCGCAACCAAAGTGGTTCCAGCTCCGGCAGCACTTCGCGCGCGGTGCGGCCGACCACCGTCGCCGCCGTCAGGCCGGTCAGCCGCTCGAAGGCCGGATTCACGGTCAGGAAGCGATAGTCGATCACGGCGCCGTGGTCGTCGCAGATCACCTCATGCAGCGCAAAGCCGTCGAGCATCGTGTTGAACAGCGCCTGGTAGTCCCGCGCCAGGTCACGCTCGGTGGTGACGTCACGGGCAATCGCCAGCACCGCACTGACATCGCCGGCCGGGCCGTGCTCCGGCACCGCCCGCCAGTCGAAGACATGCCAGCCATCGGCCAGCCGCAACCCCAGCTCCGACTCCCGCGGCCGCCCGGTGGCGTAGACCAGCGCCACGTCGCGCTGCACCAGCTCCACCAGCTCGGCCGGCGCGCCGACCTCGGCGAGGTGCCGCCCGACCAGCCGCTCGGCTGGCAGCCGCAGGTAGCGGCCGGCCGACGGCGAGAGGAACAGCAGGCGCGCCTCGTGGTCGAAGCGCGCCAGGATGTCGGGCGAGCATTCGACGATCGCGCGGTGGTGCGCCTCGCTCGTGGCCAGCGCTGCCAGCGTCTTGCGTTGCGCCGTGATGTCGACGATCAAGCCGTCCAACCAGCACGGCTGGCCGTCGGCAGCGTAGCTCGCCCGCCCCCGCTCGGCCACCCAGCGCGTCGTCCGCGGATCGAGCTGCAGGCGGTACTCGACGGTGTAGGCCTGCCGCGCGGCCACTGCCTGGGTCACCACGTCGTCAACCATCGCCAAATCGTCGGGATGCACGAAGTCGGCCCAGTTGACGCGACCGGCCAGGAAGTCCGCGGCCGGGTAGCCGGTCAGCGCCTCGACTGCGCCGGCGACGTGTTGCATCCGCCAGGGGACCCGCCACTCGCAGCGGTAGAGCATGCCGTCGAAGTGGCCGAACAGGTTCTGCAGCCACTCCAGATCGGAGGGTTCGGGGATGGTGCCGCAGTTTGCGCCGGGGCCGTGGGTCACCGTGTACCTGCCTCCCGCCGCCGCGCCGGCCGACCGGCGGCTCCGGCGGTCTGCCCACCCGCAACCTGCTGCGCCGGCCTGTTCGGGCTGCGCCCGCCGCACTCCTTCCGCCGCAGGGAACAGCCGGGTAACAGCGAAGTGTCGGACCGTTGGAGATCCGCGATGCTGCCTGGCGTGCTGCTGGCCACCCTCCTCCTGGCCGTCCCCAGCCCGGTGGTCTGGTACACCTTCGACCAGCCGCAGATCGGGGCCGACAGCCGCGGCCAACACCCGCTGCAGCTCGTCGCCGACCGCGCACCGGGGGCGGTCGGGCAGGCGCTGCGCCTCGGCGGGAGCGGGTTCCAACTGCCCGGCGCCCTGGCCCCAGCGGACGCCGGCTTCGCCTTCAGCGCCTGGATGCGCTGCGATCAGGTCGATCAGAACGTCACCATCGCTGCCCAGGACGACGCCTGGCTGCTGCGGCTCGATCCGCCCAGCGAGAACGGCGCCGGCCGGCTGAGCTTCTTCGTCAACGCCAACGGCGCGCTCGAACCGCGGGTCCGCGGGCCGCTGCTGCAACCGGGCACCTGGTACCAGATCACCGCCTCCTGGGACCAGGACTACGCCACGCTGTGGGTCAACAGCCACAGTTGGAGCCAGCGTCGGGCCGGCGCCGTGCCAGCCAGCCCGGCACCGATCGTCGTCGGCGGCCCCAGCAAGTACGGCCCGAGCGGTCTGCGGGGCCTGATCGACGAGGTCCGCCTGTACGATGGCGGCCTGACCGAGGCCGCCGTCCTGGAAAGCGTCTACGACCTCAGCGGGCCCGGCGACGGCCGGCGTGAGGCCCGCTTCGAGTTCGCCGCCCTGGACGGCTGGACCGCCCGGCCGCCCGCGACCGCCACCGTCGTCGACGGCCAACTGCGCGCTGCGGTCGATGGCGAGGGTGGCCTGCTACGGCGCAGCGGGCTGGCCGTGCCGGTCGCCGGGCAGCGCTACCTGGCGCTGCGGCTGAGCGTCGACCGCGGCGCACGCGGCAAGCTGCTGGTCCGCAGCGACGCCGGCCTGCAGGTCGAGTCCTTCGAGCTGGTCGCCGACGGCCGGCCCCACAGCTACGTCTTCGACACCTACCAATGGTCGGACTTCGCCGGCAGCGTGCAGGCGCTGGGACTGGTGCCGTCCGATGTCGCCGCCACCGTGGCGGTCGACTTCGTGCGCTTCGCGCCGACGCCCGAGGCGCCGCCGGAGGTGCGGCTCGAGCGACTGCTGCCCGCCGCGGTGATCCCACGCGCCGGCCGGCCGGAGGGCATCACGGTGCAGCTCCGCAACACCGGCGGCCCCGGCCGCGGGCTGTCGGCCGTGCTGCGCGGGCCGGCGCTGAGCGTGCCGCGCGCGACGCTGGAGCTGCCCGAACTGAGCTTCGGGCAGGCCCTGCCGCTACGCTGGGAGGTCACCGCGGCGCGGGCCGGAACCTTGCCGCTGTCGTGCCAGGTCAGCGGCGCCGGCAGCAGCAGCAGCAGCCTGTCGGCCAGCATCCGCTTCGCGCCGTTCGTCGCCCCGACCGTCGCCGACTACGTGCCGCCACCGCAACCCGTCGACACCGGCCCCTACCTGGTCGGCGCGATGCACTGCCCGCTCTGGCGCCAGGGCACCCGCGGCCAGGGCGGCTGGCAGGAAATCCTGCCCTTCCCCGAGCGCGAACCAGCCCTCGGCTGGTACGACGAGGGCGACCCGGAGGTCACTGACTGGGAGCTCAAGTTCGCGCTCGACCACGGGATCAACTACTTCGTCTACTGCTGGTACCGCACCAGCCAGGGGCGGCCGGTCGAGCAGATGCTCGGCCATGCGATCCACGACGGTCTGCTGAAGTCGCGCTACGGCCAGCAGTTCAAGTTCGCCATCATGTGGGAGAACCAGAGCCGCGGCCGGGCCGGCGTGGCCGACGAGGCCGACCTGCTCCAGAACCTGCTGCCCTTCTGGATCGAGAACTACTTCCGGCAGCCGAACTACCTCACCTTCAACGGCCAGCCGCTGCTCTACATCTACCGCCCGGAGCAGTTGGTCGACGACCTGGGCAGTGTCGAGAAGGTCCGCCAGGCGCTCGAGAAGGTCCGTGCGGCGATGCGCGCGGCGGGCTTTCCGGGCGTGATCCTGCTCGGCGAGTACCGCGGCACCGCGCCGGCGCCGTTGGAGCTGATGAAGGCCGAGGGGATCGACTGCGCCTTTGCCTACTGCTGGGGCGGCGGCGCCGATCCGACCGACGACCAGGCGATCGCCGCGCAGCAGGGCGTCTGGCAAGAGCGCCGCAAGCTGGGCGTCTTGCCGGAGATCATGACGGTCTCGATGGGCTGGGACTCGACGCCCTGGCATCCCTCGTTCACGCGTTGGCACCTGCAGCCGGGCCGCTTTCAGGAGCTCTGCGAGCGGGCCAAGGTGCATCTGGCGGGCGAACCGGCCGGCAGCCTGCAGAGCCGGATGGTGCTGCTGGACAACTGGAACGAGTTCGGCGAAGGGCATTACGTCGCGCCGCACCGCGAGCACGGCTTCGGCTACCTCGACGCGGTGCGGGCGGCCTTTGCCCCGCAGGCCGCGCCGCATGTCGACCTGGTGCCGCAGGACGTCGGCCACGGGCCCTACGACGCGCTGTTCGAGAACTACCGCCGGGTGCTGGCCGGCGCCCGGCAGCAGGTCACCGCGCCCGGCGGCCAGCAGCCGGGGCTGCTGGGCTGGTGGACCTTCAACGACCCCGCCGACGCGCCCTACGCGCTGGACTACACCGGCCACGGCCTGGGCGGGGTGCTGCGCGGCGCGACCCGGGTCGCCGGGCGGCGGGGGCAGGCGTTGCTGTGCGATGGCGGCGCGGTGAGCGTCGAGCGGCAGCCGGGCTGGGCGCCAGGCAGCGCCATCAGCGTGCTCGCCTGGTTGCGGCCCAGCGCGGCCGACCAGAACGACACCTGGTTCGTCAACTGCATCTACGGCAACGGCCTCGGTGGCTTCCGCTTCGGCTGCGCGCAGGGCCGGCTCAGCTTCGCGCTGCCGAAGCAGGCCTGGAGCCACCATGTCCGCGCCGAGACACCCCTGCCGGCCGGCGACTGGATCCACGTCGCGGCGACCTACGACGGGACCACCATCCGCGTCTACCAGGCCGGCCGCCAGGTCGCCCAGGCCCCGCGCGGCGGACCGCTGCTGAAGCCGTTGGGGGCGCTCACGCTGGGCAACTTCGACCCGCGCCACCCGGCCCACTTCCGCGGCCTGCTGGACGACGTGCAGATCTGGAACCGCGCCCTCAGCGCCGCTGAGATCGCCGCGCTGGCACAGTAAGGGGGCCCCATGTGGAGCTGCCTGTTGGGAGCCTGCCTGCTGGCCGCTGGGGCTGACCACCCGGTGACGCTCGGCGTCAACTGCGCCGGCAGCGCGCTGCTCACCCGGCAGCAGATCCACTACTGGGACCACGAGCCGTTCTACGCCGCGCTCGCGGCGCTCGGCGTGCAGCAGGTTGACCTGCAGATCTGGCCAGTCACCAACGCCGGCGCCGACAACAGCCGCCTGACCGCCGCCAGCCTGGCGCGCATCGACGCTGCGTTGCGGGCCCACGGACTGCGTTATACGCTCAACCTGGAGGTGCCGAACTTCGCCGCGTCGATGGAGGTCGACCCAGGCGTCAACGAGTTCGCGCGGCCCGGCGGGCTGCACCGCTGGGACTTGCGGATGGATTGGCTACAGGCCCTGCTGCCGGCCGTCCGCGGGCGCTCGCCGGGCTTCGTCGGCCTGACCTACGACGAGTGCGAGCACATGCTGCTGTCGGGCAACAAGTTCAGCGACTACCCGCAGGCGAGCTTCGACCAGCCGTTATTGGCGAACACCCACGGCCTGCCGCTGCTGGCGGCCTACGACCGGCTGCTGGTCGCCGCCACGGCCCTCCGCGCGGAGCACTACCAGAACCGCGTGCCGCTGCACACCGAGCAGGTCTGGCCGGACCTGTTCCACCTGTTCGCCGCGGCCGGCTGGAACATCACGCCCAAACTGCTCAAGGAGCATCTCAGCCCGGTGGTGATCAGCATCGCGCTCGGGGCGGCCCTGCAGTACGCCGACCGCGGCATCTCGCTGGGTGCGTCGCCCGATCTTTGGCGCTACGACCTCTACCCCGGCCACTCTCCGCAGGCGCTGCGCTCGGCGTTGCTGCTCGGGTACTGGCTCGGCTGCGACACGGTCTACGTCGAGAACCTCGACTACGACGGTCCCGAGGGACGCCAGCCGCTGGCCGGGCCGGCCGGGTCGCTGCTGCACTGGAGCTCGGCGACCGAGTACCAAGTGACGCCGCACGGGCAGGTCTACCGCGAGTTTGCCAGGGACTACCTCCCGGCGCATCCGCGGCGCATCGACTGGCGCGACTACCAGCCGAAGCTGGCGATCATCCGGCTGCCCGACGGCGGCTGGGGACAGTTCTCGGCCGGCCCGCAGCACGGCGAAGCCGCCTCGCGCAATCGGCTGCTGGGCAATCGCGACCACCCGCTGGACGATCCGGCGCGGGAGTGGCTGCAGGTCTGGAGCGTGCTGACCCACGGGGTCGCCCGGCCCGGTGCGCTGAGCCTCAACAACCCCTTCGTCTACCCACGCGAGCAGTGGCCCGACTTCTTCGTGCCCGTCGACAGCGTCGCGGTGTTCGACCACACCGTCCGCGGGCCGGTGCTCGACGGGGTTGAGGCGTTCGTCGTCTGCGGCCACGCGCTGTCGGCCGCGACCTTCGCCGAGCTGACCAGCCGGGTCACTGCGGGCGCCTCGTGCCTGATCGCCCGACGGCTCTACCAGCAGCACACCACCAGCCCGCCCGGCCCGCGCTGGCGGCTGGTCGACGACTTCGCCGACCCGGCCGTGGCGGCCTGGCTGCAGCCGTTCCTGGGCCCGCCCGAGGTGGCCCGCTACCGCTTCCGCAACCAGCTTGTCGAGTTCCGTCGCGGTGCTGTCGCCGACGCGGTGGAGGTTCGCGTGACGGACCGCTGAGCCCGCAGGATCGCCCGCCCCGGCTGCGTATCAGGCGGTGGTGAACCGACGATGCGCTACCCCCTACCGGCGGCCGACCTGGCTGACCTGCTCGCCGTGCGGACCGCCATTCTGGCCGCACCGCTGCAGGTGGCGACAGCCCGCGCCGCGGCCTACACCCGCGTCTGGCAAGAGCACCCCGCGGCGCCCTGGATCGTGCTGAAGGCCCTGGCGCTCCGCGAGCACCTCCGCACGGTGCCGCTCTGGCTGCGGCCGGGCGACCGCCTGGCCGGGTCGCTGACCGAAACGCCCGGCGCGCTGCCGTTGCTGGTGGAGCTCGGGATCGGTGAGAACGGCATCTTCACCACCGAAGATCCGCACCGGGCGGGTTACCTGCGCGATCAGGTGCCCGCCGAGATCCTGGAGTTCTGGGAACGGCGCAACATGTGGGCCGCCTGGCAGGCGTACCTGCAGACCGTCGAGGGTTGGGAGCCACCCGCTGGCGAGACCCTGCCCTACAAGTTCCTGAGCTGCCAGGGTCACCTCAGCCCGGCCTACTCCGAAGTGCTGGCGGTCGGCCTGGGTGGCCTGCGCGCCAAGGTTGCCGGTCGGCTGACCACCGAGCGTGACCCGCGGTCCCGCGAGTTCCTGACCGCCGCGGCGCTGACCCTGCAGGGGCTGAGCACCTGGATCGGACGCTACGCCGCGCTGCTGGCAGACGACCCGGACCCGGCCCGGCGCGAGGTCGGCGCCGTCGCCGCCCGGCTGGTCGACGACCCGCCGGAGACCTTCCGCGAGGCGCTGCAACTGGTCTGGTTCTGCCAGCAGGCGATCCACATCGAAGGCCACGGCTACAGCAACACGCCGGACCGGCTCGACCAGATCTTGCTGCCGTTCTACGAAGCCGACCGCGCGGCCGGGAGGATCGACGACGCCGAGGTCGTCCGGCTGTGCGCCAACTTCGTGCTGAAGATGCGCGACAACACGTTCTGGTCCGTTGAGCACAACCTGACGCAGGGAATCTGCCTCGGCGGCTCGACGGTCGACGGGCTCGATCAGACCAACCCGCTGAGCTGGCTGTGGCTGCAAGCGGCGGCGGCGATGGCGCTGCCGGAGCCGCTGGTCTGGGTGCGTTGCCACGCGGCGATGGACCGCGACTTCCTGGACTACTGCCTGCAGACGATCGCCGGCCCGACCTGCTTCCCGCTGTTCATGGGCGACCACGCCGTCCCGGCGATGCTGGCCGCGCTGGGCGTCGACCCGCTGGACGCTGCCAACTACGTCGCGGCGGGATGCAACGAGCTGGCAGTGCCGGGGATGGCCTACTTCAACCCGTGCGCCTACGTCAACTACCTGGCCGCGCTGGAGCGCGCCGTGACGCAGGGTCGCGGTTACCGCGGACAGGCGGCGCCGGACGAACGGCTGCCCGACCCCGCCGCGCTGAACCGCTTCGAGGACCTCACCGCTGCCATCGGCACCGAACTCTGGCGGCAGGTCGAACAGAGCTACCGCCACGGGCTCCGCGAGCTGGAGTTCCAGCGCCGCTACGCGCAGTCGCCGTTGACCTCCTGCTTCTTCGCCGACTGTCTCGAGCAGGGGCACGACCTGATCGACGGCACGCGCTACAACATCCTGTCGTGCGGCGGGACCGCCTTCGCCAACCTGGTGGACTGCCTGGCGGCCCTGCGCGAGGTCGTCTACCAACGCGGCGCGGCGACGCTGGACGAGGTGGCTGCCGCCTGCGCCGCCAACTTCGCGGGGCACGAGGCCCTCCGGGCGCAGCTCCTGGCGGCACCGAAGCACGGCAACGACGACCCGCGCCTCGAGGAGTTGGTGGCTCTGGTCGAGCGCCTGCGCGACGAGCCGGTGAAGGCGATCTGCCGCGACCCGCGGAGCGGCACGCCGTTTGGCAACTGCCACGTGGTGCGCTCCAGCGCCGTGCTGGGCGGCCGCCACACCGGCGCCACCCCCGACGGGCGGCTGGCCGGCGCGCCACTGGCCAGCTCGGTGGCCGCCTGTGGCGGCGCCGAGCAGCGCGGCCCGACGGCGCTGCTGAAGTCGATCCTGCAGCTCAACCCAGTGCAGAGCTGGCAGTGTGGCTACAACGTCAACCTGCGCTTCCAGACCGACATGCTGACCGACCCGGCCCACCGCGCCCGCGTCGCGGCGCTGGTCGACGCGTTCTTCAGCGCGGGCGGGCAGGAGCTGCAACTGAACTGCGTCGACCCGGCCACGCTGCGCGCGGCGCAGGACGATCCGGCCAGCTACCGCGACCTGGTGGTGCGGGTGGCCGGGTTCAGTGAGTTCTTCACCAAGCTCGAGCCGGCGATCCAAGACGATATCATCGGGCGGACGGAGCATGTGGCCTGAGACGGGCGGGTTGGGGCACCGGAGACCCGGCAATCCGCCAGAGGACTCACGCGGAGGCGCAGCGGCGCGGAGAAGCGGCCTCTATCCAGGTACCGGAGGAACTCCGCCAGAGGTCTCACGCAACGGACCAACTGGGGCACCGGCGCCCGGCAACCCTCCAGAAGTCTCACGCAGAGGCGCTGAGACGCGGAGAAAGGGCTTCTATACAGGTCGCGGACGTAACCCTCCAGAGGACTCACGCGGAGGCGCGGAGGCGCGGAGAGGAGGGCGTCACCAGGGCACCGGAGGATTCCGTAGAGGTCTGGTGACGACCCGGGGGGCGGCTTGGGGAAGAAGGGGACGGCCCGCGCCCCGACTGGGTCGAGACGCGGGCCGTGGAGACAGTCTGTGCAGGTGCGGATCTACGGTGCCTTGGGCCGTGGCCAGTTGTCGGTGCGGAACGGGGTGGCTGGGAGGCCGGCCTTGTTCCAGAGGTTGACCACCGGGAAGTCGGCCCAGCCGTAGCGCACGGCGACCGGCTCGCGGACGGCCGGGCTGGAGACGCAGACCTCGCGGCCGACGATCTGGGCGGTGGCCTTGTGCCAGACGCGGTCGGCGCCGGCGATGGTGAAGCCGGTCAGCGGCTGGCCGTCGGTGCGGAGCCCGCTGCGGGCGTGCTCGAACTCGACGCGGATGGCCGAGCCTTCGATCCGGATGCCGCGGTAGAGCGGTCCGAGCCACTCGTTCTTCCAGCCGTACTGCAGCCGCAGCGCGGCCAGAGCCAGGCGTTCACCGACCGGCAGCTTCTTCTTGGGGTGAATGTCGGCCTCTTCGCCGACGTCGGTGATCACCGCCATGCCGGTGTTCGGCACGTTCCGCAGCGTGTGGAGCTGCGCTTCACGGAGTTCCGCCCAGCCCGACTCCTGCGGCTGGTCGACAATCTTCATGTAAGGGGCAAGCTGCACGAATAGGAACGGGAAGTCGCCCTGCCCGAACTCCTCGCGCCAGTTGCGGATCATCGTCGGGAAGAGGGTCTTGTATTCGGCGGCGCGGCTGGCGTTGGCCTCGCCCTGGTACCAGATGGCGCCCGCCACGGCGTACGGCAGCAGCGGGGCGACCATGCCGTTGAACAGACCGGCCGGCCGGCTCTGGTGGGTCGGACCCATCGGCTGCCCCGGCTGGCGCGGCGCCGGCTTGCCGGCAGCTTTGGCGGCCGCGACGTCGTCCTTCCACTTCGGTAGCGCGACATCGTTGAACTGCTTGATCCGCGCCGGCCAGTCCATCAGGGTCTTCTCGAAGTTGGCCGTCAGGGGGCGCAGCTTCGGGTCCAGGAAGAGCGTGCCGTAGTCGGTCCAGGCCTCGGCCGGCGTGCCGCCGTAGCTGGTGTTGATCAGCCCGACCGGCACCCCCAGGTCGCGGCGCAGCTTGGCGCCGAACCAGTAGGCGACCGCCGAGAAGGACGGCGTGGTGGTCGGATCGGACGCCGCCCACTTCAGGTCGGCCTGCTCCAGTGGCTCGATGGCGCTCTTGCGCGGCACGGTCAGCAGGCGCAGCTGGCCGTCGGTCGACGCAGCGATGTGCTTCTCGGCCTCGAAACAGCCACTCAGCGTCATCGCCATGTTGGACTGCCCGCTGGCCAGCCAGACCTCGCCGATCAGGACGTCCTGCACCTTGATGGTGTTGCTGCCGCTGATGGTCAGCTCGTACGGGCCCCCGGCCGGCAGGGCCGGCAGGCGCACCATCCAGCAGCCCTCCTCGCAGGAGCAGGCCGTGGTGCTGGCCGTCTGACCGGCCAGCGTGACGGTGACCGCCTCTTTCGGCGCGGCGTGGCCCCAGACGGGGATCGGCTTGCCGCGTTGCAGCACGGCGTGGTCACTGAACAGGGGGTTGGGCACGACCGTCGCCGAACCGGCGCTGACGGCCAGCAGGGCCGTCAACCAGGCCCATCGCATGCGCATCATTGGCACCTCGCTTGAAGGCCCAGTTCGGCGCGGCGGCCGGTGATCCTGCCGCGCTCAGTCGGCGCTCTTCTTGCTGCCGAGCTGCTCGATGATCCAGAGCACGCCAAACCCGATGAAGGCCAACATCGCCACGAAGCCGAGCAGGTTGATCAGGTAGGCGCCCAGCACCCGCACCGCGATCCCGACGGCCAACGACGCGAGGGCCAGCTTGCCGAACCCGAACTCCTTGATGCGGCTGGCCTTCTTGGCCGCCTTGCCGACCTTGACGGCCGTCTCGGCGACGCTGATCGGGTCGATCTCCGGCTCCAGGTGTGGCCGCCCGCGCGTGCCGCTGTCGAGCTCCAGCTCGGCGTCCAGCTCCGCCTCAATCTCGCGCAGCCGCGCCGCGCGTTCGTCTGAATCCATGCGCTCACCGGCCATCGGTGCTCTCCTGCTATGGTAGTCCGGCGGCGATCACCGCGCGGCTCCAACCCTCGAACGGCACAGCATCCAGTTTGGCACGCAACTCGGCCGCCGTGAACCAGCCTGCGGCGACCAGCTTGTCGGTCTCCCGGACACCACACCCGGCGACCGCCGCGGCGGTCAGGTCCAGTAGCACCACCAGCCCGACATGCACCCGGTCGACCGGCGACTCGTCGAGCGCCAGGAACCCGTGGATCCGCAACCGACCCAGCCCCTCGGGCGGCTGCGGCAGCAGCAGCTCCTCGTGCAACTCGCGCTGCAGGCCGTCGGCCAGCAGGTTCGGTTGCAGCTCCGGCGCCAGCGTCAGCCCCGGCACCAGGTGGGCATCGTTGATGTGCCCGCCGACCCCGATGCTGTGACGGTCGACCAGGCGCGCCTCCCCGGAGGCCGGCAGCCGGCGGTAGGTGAAGTACCCGCCGGCGGGCGCCCTGAGCAGGATGTACGGGATGATCTGCCGCCAGGTTTCGTCGCTCTCGACCTCGTTGCGCGGGCGGAAGGTGGCCGCCGCGGCCCAGCTCGCTACCCGCGGCGCAGGGTCGGCCTCGCGCCAGAACCCCGCCGCCGGCCGCCCGGCCAGCGCCACCGCCGCCGGCACACCCCAGACTCGTTCGCTCAATCGCCCGCTCCCACCCCCGGCGCCAGGCGCTCCACTCGCAGCGGCTCCCCGACGGCCACCGCGGCCACCCCAGCGGGCACCACGGCATAGGCCATCGCGCCGCGCAGGCTGGTCAGCCGGCCGCTCGACTGGTCACCGGTCGGGCGCGCCCAGAGCTGGCCGTCCTGCTCGTAGAGCACCACCCGCACATACTCACTGCGGCGCGCGTCGCTCCGCAAATCCTGGGCGGCCCGCGCCGTGAGCGCCTCGCGCCCGCCGTCGCGCCGGCCGAGCAGCGCGTCGATGGCCGGCCGCACGAAGAGGTCGAGGGTGACCATCGAAGAAACCGGATTGCCCGGCAGTCCGAAGAACAGCGCCGCGCCCAGTTGCCCGAACAGCAACGGCTGGCCCGGCTTCAGCGCGACCCGCCAGAAGTCGACCTCGCCCAGCTCGCCGAAAACCGGCCGCACGAAGTCGCGGTCGCCCATGCTAACGCCGCCGCCGGTGATCACCAGATCGACATCCGCAAAGCTGCCGAACAGCTCGCGCAGCCGCGCTGGCGAATCGACGGCGTGGTGGACGCCGACCACGGTCGCCCCGGCGGCGCGCAGTTGCACCGGCAGGGCGTGCACCGTGGTGTCGCGAAGCTGTCCCGGACCGGGGCGTTGGCTGACGTCGACCAGCTCGTCGCCGGTGCTGACGATCACCGCGCGGGGGCGCTGCACGACCGCCACCTGGGCCTGGCCGACAGCCGCCAGGAGGGCAATCTCGACATGCCCCAGGGTGGTCCCCGCGGGCAGCACCAGCTCGCCGCAGCGCAGGTCGTCACCGCGCGGGCGGAGGTTGGCACCGGGCCGGACCGCTCGCCGGAACGCGATGAACTCGCCGTCGACGCCGACCCGCTCCAGCGGCTCCATCGCGTCGCTGCCCGGCGGGAACGGCGCGCCGGTCATGATTTTGGCGCACTCTCCGGCGCCGATCCCGGCCGGTTGGCCCGGCCCGGCGACGATCGCACCGACCAGCCGCAGGCCGACCGGAGTCTGCTCGCTGGCGCCGACCAGGTCGGCCGAGCGCACGGCGTAGCCGTCCATCGCGCTGTTGTCAAACGGCGGCAGATCGAGATCGCTGTGGACGTCGTCAGCCAGCACGCGGCCGGCCGCGGCGTCCAGCGCCACGGTCTCGGCCGGCAGCCGCCGGCAGCGCGCCAGGATGCGTTCGAGGGCGGCGGCGACGGTCAGCGGCGCAGCGTTCATCGAGTCTCCGCGGCCAGCGACTGCTTGACGTGGTCCAACTCGTCCTCAATCGCCCGCATCCGCTCGCTGACCTCGGCGATGCTGGTCTCGCCCATCTCCTCGCCGAGCACCTGCGCCACCAGCAGGTTGGCCAGCGAACGGTCGAACGACTGGGCGAGGTCCTGCAGGCCGGAGCACTGCTCGCTGAAGAGCTGCCGCAGCTTGACCTGGTCGTCGTCGCTGAGGCGGTGGCTCTGGGTGTCGAGGACCTTGCGGATCCGGCCGGTGCGCTCGGCGAGGTCGATGAAGTCGATCACCTGCTCGCGGGCCTGCAGCAGTTGGACCTGCCCGAGCTCCACCTGCGGCCCTTCGCGGACCTGGCTCTTGAGCTCGGTGTAGGTGCTCAAGAAGTGCTCGACATACTGCTGCAGCGGCTGAGGCAACGGTTCGAGCCGGCCAACGCGGTCCCACAGTTCGCGGTCGACGTTGGTGTGGAGCTGCAGTTGCTGCTCGAAGATGGTCTGCCGCAGCCGCTCGAAGAGCTTCCGGCGGGCCATCACGAAGCCGGTCACGAGGGCCGCGGTGGCACCCAGCCAGACGACCTGCAGGAACTCGGCGACGGCCGGGGTGCTGATGAACAAGACGGCCGCCGCGGCGCCGATGCCGAGCGAGAGCAGCCGCTGGGCGTGCTCCTCCGAGTCCACCGCGGCGGCGCGGTAGTGCTGACGCATCTGGGCCAGGTCGACGTTCGCCATCGCTCTTAGTGTACGCCCCAGTTCCAGCTTGACGCCACGGGCGGGGCCTGTCTGTTACGGCTCGCTGGCCAGCCGGTCGGGCTGCCAGCGCTCGCCCGGCGGCTCGCTGGCCGGCCGCAGGCTCCCGTCGGCCGGCGGTCCCGGCCGCGCCGGCCGCGGCAGGCGCACGCCAACCACCGCCAGACGCGGGTCCTGGCCCGCTGCCAGCGTGCGGAACAAAACCAGGTCGCTGAGCCCCAACCAGGCCCGCAGCAGCACCGCGGTGAGCGCTGCCAGCAGCCACCAGGCCGCGCTCACCGCGCCGGGCGGCGGCTGCCTGGTGAGGAGCACCGTGACAGTCTCGGCCAGGCCGCCGACCGCCTGCAGCGCGCCCAGCCAGAGCAGCCAGAGCAACAGGTGGCTGAGTCCCCGGCCGAGCAGCAGCCAGCCGTGGCTGCTGGCCAGCCGCACCGCCCCGCCGAGCGCCGGCCAGACGCCTGGCCCACCGCTGAGCAGAGCGGCAGCGCCGAAGCGGCTGGCCAGTTCGAGCAGTTGCCGCGCCGTGGCCACCGCCGTCAGCAGCAGGCCCTGGCCGAGCAGCCAGACCCAGCCGCGCTCGGCCCAGACGGCCACCACCGCGCGCGCCCCGCCGACGGTGACGCTGCCCAGGCGGCTGAAGTCGCTGCCGCAGAGCAGGGCCAGGAAGAGCAGGTAAGCCAGCCCCAGGAGCAGCAGGTTGCCCGCCAGCAGAGCCCCCTGCACCACCGCCAGCCGGAGGGCGGCCGGCCCGGCCGCCGACCAGGCGGCAACGTGCGGCCGCCGGCCGCAGAGCCAGCCATCGGCGACCGCCAGCCAGGCGGCGCGTTGCAGCCACCAGACGGCCCCCAGCGCGGCCAGGCCGCCGCCGGCGACAGCCCAGGCGCGCTGCCGCTCCAGGGCGCTCAGCTCGCCGCCGGGCAGTCGCAGCAGGGCCAGCGCCAGCAGCAGCAGCGGGACCTCCACCAGCAGCGCGGCCGCGCACAGCCCGCTGGCTTCGTGCAGCCGCCGCCAGGCGACTTGCAGCGCCGGCCAGGTGCCCGTCCTCAACTCAGCCTTCTCCCCGCGCGAGGCGTTGCTGACGATAAGCATCCCAGGCGGCGAGGCAGTTCCAGACCAGGCCCAACAGCACGGTGCCCCAGAAGAGCGGCCCCGGCGGCACCTTCAGGCCGATCGCGACGCGCTGGCCGCCGCCGGACCGGCCGAGCAGAGCGGTGTACTGCCAGGCCACCGCGCCCCACAGCGGCAGGGCGATCAGGAAGGCCGCGATGCCGCGTTCGAGGGCGTCGGCATAGGCCTGCCCCAGCCCGGGGACCAGGAACGACAACGCCGCGGCAGTGCTCGGCGTCCGGCGCTGCGCCGTGCGGTCGGTCGCCGTCGGGTGCTGGACCACGGTCTCCTGCTGCAGCCCGACCAGCGCCTTGCCCAGCCCGACCTCGGCGCTGGCGCGCCGCGGGTCGAGGTCGAGCACGCGCCGGAAGCACTGCTCGGCGGCCTCCCAGAACTCGCTGTCGAGGTTCAGCTCGCCCATCAGCTCGAGCACGGCCGGCTCCTCGGGCGCCATCGCCAGGGCGTCGTCGGCCGCCCGCCAGGCCGCGGCGGAGTGGCCACGGCGGCGGTACGAACGAGCCAGGTTGAGCGCCCGGTTGACCGCGTCGACCCGCGGGTCGGGCAGATCAGTCGGCGGCATAGGCCTCCCTGTCCGGCATCCCGGCCGCCGCGCGCAGGCGCCGGTCGGCCTCGGTCAGCGACTTCAGGTCGCCGATGTCGTACCACATGCCCTCGAACTGGTAGGCGTAAACCGGCACCTGCTTGTGCAACCATTGCAGGAAGTAGCCCGGCGCGTCGGGGTTCTGACCATCGGCGAGGTACTCCCGCACCCGCGCCACGTCGCCGCGGCTGAACATGTAGCAGCAGATCCCGACCAGATTGGTCTGCGGGTCGTCCGGCTTCTCGATGTAGTTGACGACCCGCGCGTCGTCGCCCAGGAAGACGGTGCTGTACTTCTTGATCAGCTCCATGTCCGGGAACTCGTAGACCACCGCGGTGGTGCCGTGCTGCGCAAAGAACTGCTGCAGCTCGGCCAGCGAGAAGTCGAACAGGTTGTCGCCGGCGACGATCAGCAAGTCGTCGTCGATCGGGGCCGAGCGGATCACGTACTCGGCGTCGCCGATGGCGCCCAGGCGGTCGGCGTTCTCGAAGGTGTTGTCGTTGTAGACGGCGATTCTGGCACGTTCCGGACGGGCCGCCGCCCAGGTTACGAAGTCCTGGTAGAAGCGGTTGTTCGAGACCACGTGGATCCGCGTGACGTCGCGCATCGCCGCGACGCGGTCCATGATGTGGTCGATCAGCAGCTTCGGTCCAACCGGCAGCAGCGGCTTGGCACGGCGTTCGGTCAACGGGTAGAGCCGGGTGGCATAGCCGGCGGCCAGGATAATCACTTGCATCGAGTCAGTCCTTCAGCCAGGCGAGCAGCTCCTCGCTGGGTCGCGTGTTCAGTACGTCCGAGGCGGTCAGCCAGGCCCGGCGGGCCTGGGCCACGCCGTAGCGCAGGAAGTCGAGGCCGGCGATCTGGTGGGCGTCGGTGTTGACCACCAGCAACGCCCCGCGGGCGCGCGCCCGCCGGGCCAGGACATCGTCCAGGTCGAGGCGTTCCGGCGAGGCGTTGATCTCCAGCGCCACGCCGCATTCGGCCGCCGCTTCGGCCACCGGGTCGAAGTCGAATGGCAGGCCCTCCCGGCTGGTCAGCTTGCGGCCGGTCGGGTGCCCGATGATATCGACCACCCCGCTGCGGATCGCCCGCAGCAGGCGCGCCGTCGCTTTGGCCGGGTCCTGGTTGAAGTTGCTATGGACCGACGCCACCACGATGTCCAGTTCGTGCAGCAGGTCGAGCGACAGGTCGAGCGCGCCGTCGCTCAAGATATCGACCTCGATGCCGCGCAGCAGCCGTACCTCCGGCACGGCCTCCTGCGCCGCGGCGATGTCGTCCCATTGGGCCCGCACTCGCGCTTCGTCCAACCCATTGGCCACCGTCAGCACCTGCGAGTGGTCGCAGAAGGCGTAGTAGGCATAGCCCCGCTCGCGAGCGGCCTGCGCCATCGCCAGCACGCTCTGCTGGCCATCGCTCCAACGCGTGTGGGTGTGCAGGTCGCCGCGAATCTGCGCGACCGTCAACAGGTCGGGCAGCTCGCCCGTCTCAGCCGCCGCCAACTCGCCGCGATCTTCGCGCAGCTCCGGCGGAATCCACGACAGTCCGAGCGCCGCGTAGACCTCGTCCTCGGTGGCCGCGGCGACCGCCGGGCCGTCCGGGTCGTCGAGCCGCCGGACGCCGTACTCGTTGACGGTCAGCCCGCGTTCGCGAGCCCGCGATCGAATCGCGATGTTGTGCGCCTTGGAACCCGTGAAGTACTGCAGCGCGGCGCCCCAACTGCCGGGCGGGACGACCCGCAGGTCGGCGTTCAGCCCGCTGCGCAGCCGCACACTGGCCTTCGTCTCGCCCTGGCCGGCAATCTCCTCGACCTCCGGCTGCCCCACGAAAGCCGCAATGGCCGCGGCGCCGTCCGTGGCGGAGACCAGCAGGTCGAGGTCCTTGGTGGTCTCCTGCCCCCGCCGCAGGCTGCCGGCCAGGCTCGCCGCCAATACTCCCGGTTGCGCCTGCAGCAGCGCCAGCAGCGGCTCGGCGACCGCCAGCGCGGTGGCCGCCAGGACACGCTCGCGGCCGCGCCGCCAGAGGGCGATGTTGGCCAGCAGGTTGGCTTCGCTCTTCGCCCCGAAGCCCTTCAGATCACGCAGTCGCCCGGCCTGCGCCGCGGCCTCGAGCGCGTCGAGATCGGCCAGGCCCAGCTCGTCGTAGAGCCGCTTGGCGGTCTTCGGGCCGAGCTCGGGGACTTCCAGCATCTGCACCAGCCCGGGCGGCACCGCGGCCAGCAGCTCCTGGTGGAAGCGGCACTCGCCGGTCTCCAGCAACTCCTCGATCTTGGCGGCGATGGCCTCCCCGACGCCGGGGATCTGGCGCAGTTCGCCCCGTGCGGCGAGGTTGCTGAGATCGTCGGTGAGCACCCGCAGGCCGTCGGCGACGCGCTGGTAGCTGCGCACCCGAAAGCCGTCGGCGCCCTGCAACTGGAGCAGGTCGGCGATGTTCCGAAAGACCTGCTGGACCGCTTTGTTGGTCATCGCGAACCCACCCTTCGGGCGCCGATTCGGAGCTAGCTGACGAGCACCTTCTCGGGGTGGACACCCCCCGGCACCGGCGCCGCGATGGCCAGCAACTCGCCGTCTGCCGAAAGCAGCGCCAGCGGGCCCTGCTCCGGCGGCGCCGCCAGCAGCAGTTCCGGTCCCAGCACCTTGCCCTGTCGCAAGGGCAGCAGCCCCGCCGCGGCGACGATCACCTGCGGCAGATGCGCCACCGCCCGCTGCGGTCCGAGCAGTCGCTGGCAGCGCTCCGGCGGCGCCAGCTCGCCGAGCTCGCTGAGGCTGTGCGCCTCGTCCAGACGGTGGTCACCGACCCGCGTCCGGCAGAGCTTGCGGAGATGGCCGCCGACGCCCAGCATCAGGCCCAGATCGTGCGCCAGGCTGCGGATGTAGGTGCCCGGGCCACAGACCACCTCGATCGCCGCCACGGCCAGTTCGCCCGGTGTGAAGCTGGTCAGCCGGGCCTCATGGATCTGCACCTGGCAGGCCGCCCGCTCGATCACCTTGCCCTGCCGGGCCAGTTGGTGGAGCGGCCGTCCGCCAACCTTCTTGGCCGAGACCATCGGCGGGATCTGCCCGATCGTGCCGACGAAGGTGGCCAGCGCCGCGGCGACCTGGTCGGCCGTCAGGGCGCTGGCGGCGGCGGTTTCGAGGACGGTGCCGGCGTCGTCGTAGGTGTCGGTGACGGCGCCCAGAACGACCTCGCCGCGGTAGGCCTTGTCGCAGCCGGTGAGGTACTCCAAGAGGCGGGTGCTGCTGCCCAGACAGAGCACCAGCACGCCGCTGGCGGGCGGGTCGAGGGTCCCGGCGTGGCCGACGCGCTGGGTGTCGAACAGCCGCCGGACCTTGCCGACGACGTCGTGCGAGGTCCACCCGACGGGCTTGTCGACCACCAGAATGCCGCGGGCCTCCAGCTCAGCTCTCCTCGTCGCCGGTCTCGCGGTGATGCTCGCGGAACAGCTCTTCCAGCCGCTGCGCCCGCCGCGCGCTGTCGTCGGCCACAAAGTCGAGTTCCGGGACCGTGCGCATCGTCAGCACGCTGGCGAGCTGCCGGCGGACCCAGCCAGCGGCGTCGCGCAGCGCGGCGACCGCCGCCTGCAACTGCTCCGGTCCGCCCAGCGCCGAGACATGCACCGTCGCCACCGAGAGGTCGCGGTTGACCTCGACGGCGGTGATCGTGACGTTGGTCAGCCGCGGGTCGCGCATCCGGCGGAGCACCAGCTCGGCCACCTCTTTGCGGATGGCGGTGTTGACTTTGTCGAGACGTGCAGACATCGGGCGCTCCCCGCAGGCGGTGCCAGGTCGGCCGCGCCAGTTGGCCGGGCGCGTGTTAGGATACCACCAGGAGCGCTCGATGTCTCACCTCGCTCGCTGGATGGTCGGCTTGGCGGCGCTGGCGGTGGTCTTGACGGGCTGCCGGCAGGACGACCCGCAGGCGCAGTACGCGAAGCTCTTGCAGACCTACCAGCAGGCCCAGGGACTGGCCTCGGAAGCCACGGTGCGGATCACCATCACACCCACCCGCGATGGTGAGAAGCCGTCCGAGATGCGGGTCACCACGCGCCTGGCACGCCCAGCCAAGGTCTTCTCGCAGTCCCGCAGCGCCAACGGCAAGTTCGACAGCAGCGCCGCCAGCGACGGTCAGGTGGTGCGGCAGCGGATCAGCCACCACAGCTCGCCGGCGTTGCTCGAAGCCCCAGCGCCGGCCGACCTCGCCGCGCTGCTGGCCCCCGACGGCCCGATGATCGCCGGAGCGATGGACGGCAGCAACGGCCTGACCACCGAGGTCGGCCTGTTCGCCGGCCTGCTGCAGCCGGCAGCCGAGACCAAGGTCACCAGCGGCGACAGCGCCGAGACCGTCGGCGGGGCGCCCTGCCAGACGCTCACCGTGACGCCCCCGGAAGCGCCGCCGCACCGGCTCTGGATCGGCACCGCCGACGGCCTGCTACGGCGGGTTGAGTTTGAGGTGGCCGACCGCAGCGGCGAGCGGGTGGTGCAGATTCGCTGGGAGGCCTCGCAGGTCGCGCTGAACCCAACCTTCAAGCCGCAGGACTTCACGCTGTCGCCTGCCAAGGGCGAGCGGCAGGTCGCGGCGGCGACCATCGGCGAGGCGACCGACCACCTGCGTTACGGCGTCGGCCAGCCGGCCCCGGCCTTCGCGCTCAAGTCGGTCGATGGACAGCGTAGTGTCAAACTGGCCGACCTCCGCGGCAAGGTGGTCCTGCTCGATTTCTGGGCGACCTGGTGCGGGCCGTGCCAGAAGCTCCAGCCGGCCTTGGCGGCGGTCGCCGCAAAGTATGGCGAGAAGCTGGCGCTGGTGATGGTCAGCGACGAGACCGCGGCGGTGGTCGGCCCGGCGGTGAAGGAGCGCCGGCTGCCGGGCTTGCAGCTTCTGGACCCCGAGGGGCTGACCGGCCGCAAGTACAGTGTGGAAAGTTTGCCGACGACCTTCCTGATCGACCGCGCCGGGGTGCTGCGACAGGTCCACAGCGGCTTCGACCCGAACACCGACCAGGTTGCCAAGCTGAGCGCCTGGATCGACCCGCTGCTAGCCCAGTGAACCGTCGCGGGTGCCGCGGTACATCGCCAGCAGCAGCACGCTGGCGGAGGCCCCGCCGATGGTCAGCAGCGTGTAGCCGAGGGTGTGGTTGACCGGGTAGACCAGCCCCGCGGCGACGAGCACGGCGGCACAGAGCAGGGATGACGCAAGCTGCCCCAGCAGGCGCTGAATGCCGCCCAGGGCCGCGTTGAGGCCGGCGTTCTCGGTCCGCACGCTGACCCGGCCGGCTTCGAGTTTTCCCAGAATGCTGTGGACCTGGCGCGGCAGATCGGTCCCGGCGCGGGCGAAGCCGCGGAGCGTCGTGGTGAGGTCGCGCGCCAGCCGCGCCGGGTCGAGGCGGCTGCCGACGATCTGGTCGACCACCGGTTGAAAGGCCGCCCGCAGCTCAAACGCCTCGTCCAACTCCAGACAGGTGCCCTCGCAGGTCACCAGCACCTTGACCAGCAGCGGGATCTCCGACGGCAACTGGATCTTGTGCTCGTAGCTCAGCTCCAAGATGGTGTGCAGCACCTGCCGCAGCGGGAAGTCGCGCCGGCTGAGCAGCAGGTAGCGGTCCAAGGCCCGCGATAGGTCACGTCGGAAGCGCTCCAGGTCGGCCGCCTCGTCGACCAGGCCCAGCTCGGTGATCTCGTCGACCAGCCGTTCGACGTCCTGGGTCATGATGGCCAGGAAAACCTCGTCGAGGCTGTCGCGCAGGCGGCGGGGCAGGTGCCCGACCATGCCCCAGTCGACCAGCCCGAGGGTGCCGTCGGCCAGCAGGATCAGGTTGCCCGGATGCGGGTCGGCGTGGAAAAAGCCGTCCAGCAGGATCTGCCGCAACAGGCCAGCAGCCAGCCGCCCGGCCAGTTCGCGGCGCAGCTCCGGGTCGATCTGCTCGGCAGCCGACAGCGGCGTGCCCTCGAACAGCTCGCAGACCAGCACCCGTGCGGTGGTCAGGTTGCTCCAGACCCGCGGCGCCCGCAGGCCGTCACCGGGCTTCAACGTGGCCGCCTGCCGCTCGGCGTTGCGGGCTTCGATGGTGTACAGCAGCTCGTCGCGCAGGGTGTGGGCCAGCTCGTCGACCAGCGTCGTCAGCCGCAGGTGCTGCACCAGCCCCAGCCGCCCCTCGACCAGCCGGGCCAGGTCGGCGAGCACCGAGAGATCCCGTTCGACAGTCCGCACGATGCCCGGGCGCTGCACCTTGACGGCCACCCGCGACCCGTCGGGCAGCACCGCGCGGTGCACCTGCGCCAGACTGGCCGCGGCCAGCGGCTCGCGCTCGAACTCGCTGAAGACCGTGCCCAAGCTGCCGCCGAGCTCGGCTTCGAGCACTTCACGAACCTGCTCGAAGGGCATCGGGGCGACCTTGTCCTGGAGCTTCCGCAACTCCTTGACCGCCCAATCGGGCAGCAGGTCGCGACGGGTCGAGAGCAGTTGCCCGACTTTGATGAAGGTCGGGCCGAGCGCTTCGAGCATTCGCCGCAGGCGCTCCGGCTCGGCCAGGCGGGCGACCGCAGGATCGGGCGCCGCCCCACCGCGGCGCAGCCGATGCAGCCAACCGCGGGGCACTCGCTCGACCTGCTCAACGACCTGCGCGAAGCCGAAGCGGATGGCCACCCGCAGCACCTGCTGGATACGGGCCGCGTTGCGCAGGCGTTCGACCACCCCAAAGATCGGCATCGTCAGAGGTCCGCGGCGGCGACACAGCCCGGATCGGCCGCGGCGGCCTGCCGCTCCAACTCCGCGACCCGCGCCGCCAGTGACTCGAGCTCTTCCCGCCGCACCCAGCCGTTGCGGCGCAGCAACCGTTCGAGCTCGCCGCGGGTCGCCTGCAGCAGATCGGCGCCCAGGTGCCGGCTGTCGGTGAGCAGCGTGGTCAACCGCCGTTGCAGCTCCGCGCTCCGCTCCGGACCGTGGCTCTCCGGCCCGCGCAACAGCTCCTCGGCGGCTTCCTTCCCGAGCACCGCCGCGCCCAGGCCAACCTCCAGACAGCGTCGCCATAGCCGCATCGTCAGCCCTCGCGCCGTTTGGCCAGTTCCTGCAGCAGCAGCGGTCCCCGCTCGTATGCCAAGGCCTCCCGCAACCGCGCCACCGGGACCCGCTGCACCGCCGCGCTGCCGCCCCGACCGCCGGCCCAGAGCACCGCGTTGGTCAGCTCGGCAGCCGCCGCCGTGGCCTGCTGGGCGTACTCGTTCGGCCGCATCCGGAAGATCTGCGTCAGCCGCTGCAGCATGAACTGCCCGAGCTGCTGGTAGCGCTGGTCGTTCGGCGTCAGGCTGGTCAGCTCGCGGATCACGTTGGCCACCTCGCCCGGCGCGCCAGCCTCGAACTGCGCCGGCGTGGCGACGTTGCGGGCCGCCGTGAAGAGCTGGCCGATCCGCTGGTAGATCCGCTGCCGCTGTTCCTGCAACTGCTGCTGCTCGCGAATCGCCGCAGCCTGCTCCTCAGCCGCCACGTTGACGCCCTCGGCCGCCACGCGGGCCCGCTGCTCGGCGGTCAGGGCCGCCAGCACGTCCCGCTCACAGACCTCCAGCGCCGCCTTGCGCTCCGCCGCCAGGCCCGGCTCCAGGGCCTCCAGGCGGGCCAGCGCCGGGAGCTGCTGGCGCCCGATGGCCTGCCCCGTCAGCAGACTGTCGCGCAGCCGCCGGAGGTCAGCGGTCGCCAGGTTCTCGGCCGCCAGCCGGCGCTGCTGCTGCTCGCGAAGGGTCTCCTGCAGCTCCGCCAGGTGCTTCGCAATGGCGCTGGCCTGCCCGTTGGTGATACCGAGATCGAGGAACGTGTCGAGGCAGGGCATGTCGGCGAAGGCGACCTGCCCGATCTGAATCTTCTGCGCATCGGTCTGCTGCGCGGCGAGCGGCGCCGCCAGACAGCCGAGCAGCCCGAGGTAGCTGAACCGGCGCATCGCTATCCTCCCGCCGGCAGCGTGTCCAGCCGCCGGACCAGCATGTCGGCAAACACCGCGCTGCGGATCAACTCGCCCCACTCGCTGGCGCTCACCACGAAGGTGTAGCTCGCCTGGAAGTTGAGCGGCGGCATGGCGCTGCGCACCTGGGCCGGCCAGCCGGCTCGCTGGCTCAGCACGACGTCTGGCCGGAGCGCCCGGACGCGGTCGTAGAGCCCGCCCAACTGATTCGCGACGACGGCCAGCCGAACGGCTTCGACGCCCGGGTAAGCGGTGTTGAGCACCTGCTGGATGCGGGCCACCCGCTCGCGCTGAAAGGTCGTGGCGTCGGCGGCCCGGACCCACTCGCCGAGGTCGCGCAGCGCCAGGTCGATGCCCCGCAGCCAGGCCTCGGTGTAGGTCTCTTCCTGCGCCAGCCGCCGCCGTTCGTTCTCCGCGGTCTCGACCCGGAAGCGCTGCGCATCGCTGAGGCCGGTCCAGATGGCCGTGGCCACCTCGGTCTGCCGCCGCAACTGCGCCACGCGCACCTGCTCACACCGCCGCCAGGCCGTGTCGACGGTGCTCAGCAGCCGGTTGTCCAACGGCTGGCCCGCCAGCAGGGCGTTCTCCAGGGTGGCCATCGCGCTGCCCGCCTCGAGGTGCATCTGCCGCCTGGCCGCCTCGATCTCGGCCACCGTCCGCCGCATGTCGGCCAGTTGCCGGAGCAACGCTGCGGCCTGCGGTCGGCTGAAGCCGAGACCGGCGATCACCTCCAGCGACCGCACCTGCTGCCGCAACAGCGCTGGCGGGTCGGCCGGGGCCTGCGCCGCCAGGCGGCCACCCGGTAGCGCTCCGGCTGCCAGCAGCGCCAGCACCCACCAGGGCCTCGCTCTGCGCATCACCGCTCTCCTGTGAACCCTTCGACGCCAACCACACCGCGCCGGTTTGCGTTATCATCGGGGGCGAGGTGTGGATGAAACGGATCGACCGCTACCTGCTCCGCGAGCTGCTGCCGCCGTTCGCGGCCGGCAGCCTGATCTTCATCGCGGTGATCCTGGTCAATACCATCGTCCTCAACAGCGCCGCCATCTTCTCGCTGAAACCACCAGCCAGCGTGATCTTGCGCTGGCTGCTCTTTCGCGTTCCGATCATCTTGACCTTCGCGCTGCCGGTCGGCTGTCTGCTGGCGACCTCCCTGGTCGTCTCGCGGCTGAATCGTGACTACGAGCTGCTGGCCTGCCGCCTCGGCGGCGTCAGCACCTGGCGGCTGTTCCGGCCGCTCTACCTGTTCGGCCTGGCCATCAGCGCCCTGAGCCTGGCCAACAACGAGTACGGCGCACCCTACTTCCGCACCAAAGCCAACGAGGTGCTGGTGCAGCAGATCGTCCGGATGCCGGGGGCCTGGGTCAAGAGCGACATGCCGTTCCGGGCCGGTGATAGCAGTGTGGCGCATGTCGGGCGGGTCGATCTGAAGAAGCAGGAACTCTACTTCGTGCTGATCTACCAGTTCCGCGGGGGGCGCCCGCGTGAAGCGATCTGCGCCCCGCTGGCGGTCCGCGAAGGGCACGGCTGGGTGCTCCGAGACGGGCAGCACAACTGGTTCGACGAGCGCGGCCGCCTGCTACGCACCGAGCGCTTCGCGCGGCAGGCGGTGCAGTTCGACCCGAACCTGGCCACGATGTGGGACGACGAGACCGAGCCAGAGCACCTCGCGGCGCACGAACTGGCCCGCCGTTACCGGCTCTACCACGCCGCCGGCGACCGGCCAGCGGCCAATCGGATGCTCTACTTCTACAACACCAAGTTCGCCGTGCCGCTGACCTGCCTGATCTTCGTGCTGCTGGCCGCCCCGCTCTCGCTGCGGTTCACCACCCCGGGCAAGGGCAACCCGTTGAGCGGGCTGAGCATCACCATCGCCGTAGTCTTCTTCTGCAACGGCACCATCAACTGGGCCAAGGTAATCACCCTGGCCAGCCCGGATCCCTGGCTGCCGCCGATCCCCGCCGCCTGGCTGCACGTGCTCGTGTTCGGCCTGCTCGGCCTGCACCTCGCCCGCCGGCTGCAGCGCTGACCCCTTGACAGGCGGCCCGCGGCGGGCTACCGTGGAGGATGTCAAAGACGTTGACGGGGACGAGTAGTCCTCTCCACGCTCTCAGAGAGCCGGCGGGTGGTGCGAGCCGGTGAGCGTCGAGGATCGAAGATCACCCCCGAGTCGGCGGTGCGACCCACCGGTAGCGCCGCTCGGCCTGTCCCACCGTTATCCGGGACCCGACATCGCGCCGTCCTGCAGTGGCCGGGCGCCGTGTCGCTGAGTGGGCACTCGCCAGCAGCCGCGACAGTGGGTCGCGCGGCGGGCGCCAAATCGAGTGGTACCGCGGAGCCTTCCGTCTCGATGCAGACGGGGGCTTTTTGTTTTTGGGGCCGGAGGATCGCGATGAACTACCGTGACACGGTAACCTTGCCGCAGACCGACTTCGCGCAGCGCGCCAACCTGGCGCAGCGGGAGCCGGCGCGACTGCAGCAGTGGGCCGAGCTGGACCTCTACCAGCGGCAGCTCGCCCGCCGCGAAGCCGCCGGCGCGCCGGTCTTCGAGCTGCACGACGGCCCGCCCTACAGCAACGGTCACATCCACATCGGCCATGTCCTCAACAAGGTCCTCAAGGACATCGTCACCCGTTACCGCGACCTCGCCGGCTACGTGGCGCGCTACCGTCCCGGCTGGGACAACCACGGGCTGCCCATCGAGTACGCCGTCAGCCAGGAGTTTCAGAAGAAGGGCAAGCCGCTGGAGACCGTCCCCCTGCGGCGGGCCTGTCGCGCCTATGCCGAGAAGTGGGTCAAGGTGCAGCGCGAGGACTTCCAGCGACTCGGCGTGCGCGGTGATTGGGAACACCCCTACCTGACGATGTCCCACGACTTCGAGGCCGGCATCGTCGAGGCCTTTGCAACCTTGGCGAAGCAGGGCTACGTCTACCGTGGCGAGCGCATCGTACAGTGGGCACCGTCGCTCCAGACGGCTCTCGCCGACGCCGAAATCGAGTACGCCGAGAAGGTCTCACCGAGCATCTACGTTGCCTTTGCGGCCACCACCCCCGGTACGGCGCTGGCCGGTCTGGAGGCGCCGCATCTGGTGATCTGGACCACCACGCCCTGGACCATCCCGGCCAATCTGGCCATCGCGGTGCATCCCGACTACGACTACCGTGTCATCGCAGCCGGGGGACGGCACTACCTGCTGGCCGACCACCTCGCCAACAGCCTGGTCGAGGCCTTCGGCTGGGCCGACGCTGTCACCGTGCGGGTCGTCAAGGGTGCAGCGCTGCTCGACGTCGTGACGCAGCATCCGCTCTACGACCGCCCATCACCGGTGGTGGCAGCACGCTACGTCACCTTGGACGAGGGGACCGGCTGCGTCCACACCGCGCCCGGCCATGGTAAGGACGACTTCGGAACCGGCCGCAAGCATGGCCTGCCGGCCTACTGCCCGGTCGACGAACGGGGCTGCTTCACCACGGCGGTCGGCGAGCGCCTGGCGGGCCGCAAGGTGCTGCAAGCCAATGACGAGGTCTGCGCGATGCTCAGCGAGGCCGCAGCCTTGCTGCGGCGCGAGGAGTACCGGCACCAGTACCCGCACGACTGGCGAGCCCACGAGCCGATCATCTTCCGCGCCACGACGCAGTGGTTCCTGAACATCGACCACGGCCGCGACGGGGTGACCCACCGCGCCCAGGCGGTCGAGGCGGTCAAGGACGTCACCTGGTTCCCGAAGGAAGGCCACGACCGCATCCGACCGATGGTCGAGAACCGTCCCGACTGGTGCCTCTCTCGCCAACGCGCCTGGGGCGTCGGCATCCCGGCCTTCTACTGCCAGTGCGGGGAGACCATCCTCAACCCCGCGACGCTCGACGCCGTGGTAGAAGTGGTCCGCCAGCAGGGCAGCGACGCCTGGTTCGAGTTGCCGCCGGAGCAGTTGCTGCCAGCCGGCTACACCTGCCCACAGTGCGGTGCCGCCGGCGCTACGTTCCGCAAAGAGACCGACGTGCTGGACGTCTGGTTCGACAGCGGCTCGACCCACCAGGTCTGCTACCCGCCGGAGCAGCGGCCGGTCGACCTCTACCTGGAGGGCAGCGACCAGCATCGGGGCTGGTTCAACTCCTCGTTGATGGTCAGCGTTGGTGTGGACCGGCAGGCGCCCTACCGCAGCGTCGTCACCCACGGCTTCGTGCTTGACAGCGCTGGCAAGGCGATGAGCAAGAGCCTCGGCAACGTAGTCGCCCCGTCGACCGTGATCGACCAGTACGGTGCCGATGTGCTGCGGCTGTGGGTCGCCTCCATCGACTTCTGTCAGGATGTCCGCCTGGGCGACGAAATCCTGAAGCGGGTCGCCGACAGCTACCGCACGCTGCGCAACTCGTTCCGCTTCTTGCTGGGCAACCTGCACGACTTCGACCCGGCAGCCGACCGCGTCGCGTTCGATGCGCTGGGCGGTCTCGACCGCTACATTCTGCACCGCCTGGAAACGCTCAAGGCCCAAGCTGTGGCGCAGTATGAGAGCTACGAGTTCCAGAAGCTGGTCCAGGGCGCGCAGGCCTTTGTGCAGGAAGTCAGCGCGGTCTACCTCGACGTCGCCAAGGACGAGCTGTACTGCGGCGCGCCCAATGGTCCGGGTCGCCGCGCCATCCAGACGGTGCTCTACGATGTCTGTAGCGAACTGGCCCGGATCCTGGCGCCCGTGCTCTGCTTCACCTGCGACGAGGTCTGGGAGCATCTACCGGGAGTCGCCGGCAGTGTCCACCTGACAGACTGGCCGCTGGCGGTGCCAGAGCGGCTGGACGCAGCGCTGGCCAGCGACTTTGCGCGTCTCCTGGAGCTGCGCGACTTCGTCAAACTGCACCAAGAGCAGTTCAACGCCGACAAGCCGAAGGGAGAGAAGACCAATCCCCTGGAGATGGCGGTCGCCCTGGCCCTGCCCGCTGACGACCTGGCCATCGCGACGCGCTGGTCAGCCGAGCTGCGGGCGCTGTTGGTGGTCAGCCAGGTCTCCCTGGCAGCCGGCGAGCTGGCCTGCACCGTGCAGCCGGCCGCTGGCCACCGCTGCGAGCGCTGCTGGCGCGTCTGGGAGCCGGCCGAGTTCGGTCAAATGGCTGGTCATGAGAAGGTCTGCAACCGCTGCGCAGCGGTGGTGGAGCAGCGGTGAGCGAGCACCTCGCCTACCTCCTGCGCTGCGCCGACGGCACCCTCTACGTCGGCCTGACCGACGACCTGGAGGGCCGCGTCGCGGAGCACCAAGAAGGACTGGGCTCGGACTACACGCGCCGCCGCTTGCCGGTTGCGCTGGCCTGGTCCGACCGCTTCGCCACCCGTGAAGACGCGGCCGCCCTCGAGCGGCAACTGAAGGGCTGGAGCCGAGCCAAGAAGGAAGCCCTGATCCGCGGCGACTTTGCCGCCCTCCCTGCTCTGGCCAGACGCCGCTCGGCCAGGCCAATCGACCAGGAGCCAGGCCAATGACCGGGTGCCTCGCCCTTCGACTCGGCTCCTTCGGAGCCGGCTCAGGACAAGCAGTTCAGGGGCGGGCAGCGCTCCAGGATCCGGCCGCCATCGCCGGGCCCGGCCACCCCTCCTGCCAAACCCCACCAGCTTGTCCTGAGCCGGCCGTCCGCGGCCGAGTCGAAGGGCGGAGTCGCCGCACCAACTGCCAGCACGCTGCTCCGTGCTCCGCCTACCAACCCCCACCAGC
>JADZEX010000110.1 GCA_020850355.1 Fimbriimonadaceae bacterium
CCACCGCCCCTTCAACTCATCCCCAAGCGCCGCGTCCTCCGGACCCTCCAACCCCTCGGCGATCTCCAACCCGATCACCTCCGGGTTGTCCTCCTTCTCGGCGTCCACCACCACCCCAGGCGGCAGCAGCATCACCGCCTCCGCTCCGTCTTCCACCTTCCAGTCCCTCGGAATCGCATACACGATCCCAATCCCGTGTTTGCGCGGCTTCTCCAGCTTCGGAGCTTTCTGCGCCGACAGCCCCGCCGCCATCATCACCGCGACCACCCCCGCGGCCGCCACGCCCCTAGCTGTGCCGGATAACCAGTACATCGCCGTCCTTCACTATGTACTCCTTGCCCTCCAGCCGCAACAGCGTGCTCCCCCGCAGCCCCGAATACCCGCCCGCATCCACCAGGTCCTTCCAATTCACCACCTCGGCCCGGATGAACTTCTTCTCAAAGTCCGAGTGAATCGCCCCCGCCGCGTTCACCGCCTTCGAATGCACCGGAATCGTCCACGCCCTCACCTCCGTCTCGCCCGCCGTCAGAAAGCTCATCAACCCCAGCAGCGCATAGGTCGACGTGATAATCCGCTGCAACCCCGACTCCTTAATCCCATACGTCCCCATGAACTCCGCCGCCGCCTCGGCATCCAACTCCGACAGCTCCGCCTCCACCTTCCCGCACACCGCCGTCGCCTCCATGTGCGCCCGCCCGGCCAGCGTCTTCTCGCGAAACTCCGCCTCCACCTCGTGCAACCGCCCCGCGTCCCCCTCGCCCACGTTCAGCACGCACAACATCGGTTTCCGCGACAGAAACTGAAACCCGCGAATCCGCTTCTCGTCATCGGCGTCCAACTCCATCTGCCGCAGCGCCTGGTTGTCCTCGAGCATCGCCTTGCACTTTTCCAGCAGCGCAAACTCGTGGTCTAGCTCCGGACTCTTGATCTTCTTGCGGTCCTTGTCCAACCGCTCCATGCGCTTTTCCACCACCATGAGGTCGGAGAGGATCAGCTCCATCTCCACATCCTCCAGGTCGCGCACCGCGTCCACCGAACCCTTCTCATGCGGCACCGTCGGGTCATCGAATGTCCGCAGCACATGCGCGAACGCATCCACCATGCGCAAGCTCGCCAGGTAGCTCGGCTCCCGCAGCGCCTCTTTCGAAATCGCCGGAAAG
>JADZEX010000049.1 GCA_020850355.1 Fimbriimonadaceae bacterium
GCCACCGTCTCGGGCGCCGGGTGCCCGTAGGTGTTCGGGCCGACGGTGATCACCGCCTCGGCGGGCTGCACCGCCGCCAGCAGCGCCGGCGTGGTGCTGCCCGCCGAGCCCTGGTGGGGCACCTGCAACACCGTCGCCCGCAGGTCGTCGTCCAGCCGCAACAGGAGCTCCTCGCCCTGGGCCTCCAGGTCACTGGTCAACAGGAAGCTGACGTCGCCGTAGACCAGCTGGCCGACCAGTGCGTTGTTGTTGCGGTCCTCGCCGGTCCCGTGCAGCGGCTCGGCCGGCGGCCAGAGCAGCGTCAGCCGCGCGCCGTTGCCGAGGTCCAACACCGTGCCCCGGCGCACAAGTTCCGGCGCCACGCCGCGGCGGCCGGCCAGCGCCAGGGCGCGCTCCAGGTCGGCCGCCACCCCCGCGGCCGGGAGCTCGCCCAGCAGCAACCGGTCGGTCGCAAAGGCCGTCAGGACGCTGGCCAGGCCGCCGACGTGATCGGCGTGGCAGTGCGTCACCAGCACCGCGTCGAGGCGGCGGACACCGGCCAGCAGCAGGGCCGGCACGACCTGGTCGGCGCCGGCGTCAAAGGTCTGGCCGGCGACCACCCGCCGCGGCCCGGCGTCGATCAGCACGCTGCGGCCACCCGGGCCGCGCAGTAGCGTCGCCTGGCCCTGCCCGACATCCAGGAACTGCACCGTCAAGGTCGGCTCGGCCGCCCGCCAGAGGCTCGGCAAGGTGGCCAGCGCGCTGGCCGTCAGCAGCACCGGCAGCCAGCGGGTCGGTTCCCAGCGTGGCCGCCAGCCGTGTAGCCAGGCTGCCATCAGCACTCCTCCCGCCACGCCCAGCACAAGCTGCCAGGGCGCGGCCACCGCCGGCTGGCGGAACCCGCCGGGCACTGCGGCGAACCAGCCGACCAGCGCCAAGAACCAGCGCAGCAGCCAGGCCAGCGGGGCCGCCACCCAGGTGCCCGCCGGGCCAAGCAGGCTGGCCAGCAGCCCCCCGCCAACCAGCAGACCGCTGAGCGGCAGGACCGGCAGGTTGGCCGGCAGGCCAACCCAACTGATCTGGCGCAACTGGTAGACCGCCACCGGCGCCACGGCGGACTGCGCCCCCACCGTCAGCACCGCCGGCCCGGCCAGCCAGCGCCACCGCGCCGGCAGCCGCTGCAGCAGCGGCAGACCGAGCGCCGTCAACCCGATGGTGGCCGCGAAGCTGAGCTGGAAGCCGAGGTCCTGCACCTGCAACGGCCGCCACAGCAGCAGCCCGGCCGCCGCCACGCCAAGCGCCGTCGGCAGGTCGTAATCCTGCCCGCTGGCCAGCGCGCCAAACAGCAGCAGCCCCATCACCGCAGCCCGCAGAATCGCGGCGTCGCCGCCGGTCACCAGGACGTACAGCAGCACCGCCGCGGCCGCGGCGACCCACGACAGACTCGGCGGCAGGCGCCGCGCCGCGCTGCCCAGCAGCACCAGCCCCAGCAGCAGCGAGACCTGGGTGCCCGAGGCGACCAGCAGATGCGTCACCCCGGCCCGGCGGCAGGCCTCGCTGAGCGCCGCGTCGACCGGTGCCGCCGAGAGGCCGAAGACCATCGCGTTGAGCAGATCGGCCAACAGCGGGGGCTGCCGCCGGAAGGCCGCCCGCACCCCGCCGCAGCAGCGTTGCCGCAACGCCTGCGCCAGGCGTTCGAGCCAGCTCACCGCGCCCGCGCCAAGGTCGGTCAGGGCGCCGTCCAGCTCACCCACCAGGGTCACGCCATCGGCGCGCAAGCGGCGGTAGGGGCTGGCCTCGCCAGGATTGCCGGCCCGGCGCGGGGCGCGCAGGACCACCCGGCCGCTGACCCGGCGGCCCCACGGCGCCGTCGCCGCTGCCGGCCCACCGACGCGGACCGTGCCCTGCACCGGCAACCACCCACCGCTGACCTGCAACCGCTCCAGCCGCAGCTCGACCACCGCCTCACCGCTCCGCAGCGGCCGCGGCGCGCTGCTGACGGTCCCGACGAAGGGCCGCGTCTCGCCGGACTGCCGCAGCAGCGGCTGCCGCTCGAAGCGGTCCAGGGCGAGCTGACAGCGCGCCGCCCCGAGCGCGGCGGCCAGCAGCGCCAGCCCCCCCACCGCCGCGACCGTCCGCCGGCCGAGCCCGGCCAGCAGCAGCCCCGCCGCCGCCACCACCAGCGGCCAGCGCCCGAGGCTCCCCGGCGCCGCCAGGGCGACCCCGGCGACATAGGCCAGACAGACCGTCAGCAGCGGCCGGCTGGTCACCCTGCCCTCCCGCCGAAACTCAGCCGAAGACGCCGAACTCCTCAATCGCCTCGTGGAAGGCCAGGATGTTGTCCCAGGGCACTTCCGGTTCCAGCACGTGCGTCGGCGCCAGCACCAGGCCGGGGGCGTACAACTCGATCGACTGCCGCACCGCCGCCTTGACGTCGTCCGGCGTGCCGAAAGGCATCGTGCTCTGCGTGCCGATGGTGCCCCAGAAGCTGAACCGCTCGCCGTACTGCCGCTGCAGCCAGGCCAGGTCGAGGCACTCGGGCTGCACCGGATTCAGGACAGTCACGCCGACCTCCAGCAGGTCGTCCAAGATCAGTGAAATGTCGCCGTCGGAGTGGTACCAGACCGGGATGTCCGGCCGCACCGCCCGCGCCGCGGCGATCTCCTTGGCCAGCAGCGGCTTCAGCACCCGGCGCCACATGTCGGGTTGCATCATCAGCCGGTCCTGCATCCCGACATCGTCGCCGCAGCGGATCATGTCGACCCCAGCCTCGGCGAAGCGGCGCGCCTTGAAGCAGTTGTCCTCACAGATCCGGTCCAGCACGTACTGCGGCAGCTCCGGGTTCAACGCCAGATCGGTGAAGGTCCGTTCGAACCCCAGGATCTGCCAGCCGGTCTCCCAGATGTGCCCCACAAACCCCGAGACATGCAGCCCCGCCGCCTGCAGCCGCGCCACGTCGGTCTCCAGGTGGGCATGCCGCTCGGCCGGCGTGAAGTCCGGCCAGGGGTACGTCTCCAGTTCGCGTAGCGTCGTGGCGTCACGCAGCGGATGCACGTAGCCGAAGAAGTGGTGGAACCCGGCGGGCCGCGTGGCAATGCCGTAGTTCGGGTCGATGGTCAGGCCGTCGGTACCATCGAAGTAGCGGCTGAAGTCCGTGGGCTGGCTGGGCCCGCGGAAGCCGACGCCGCTGGTGTCCCAGCCGAAGTGCTGGTGCAGGTTGACGTCCGGGCCGAGCTGCTGGCGCGCCAGCTCGGCGATCGCCGGGACGAAGGACATCTCCTTGGGCACCCGGTCGACTGGTTGCCGCCGCACGGCGGCATTGACACGTTCACGTGAGGTCACGCCTGCTGCTCCCGACCGACTCCAGAAGGGCCTGCAACCGCCTTGCCAGACCGCTCAGAGCGGCAGGCGGGTGATCCCGTTGACGTCGTTCTCGACGCAGCGGTTGGTCCATTTGACGTGACCGTCGGCGTAAGCGGCGTTCCAGCCCTCGTTGTGGCGGGGCCGGTTGTTGGCGTAGCCGGCCGGGTTCGGCTCGCCCAGGCAGCCGCACTGCGGTCGGCCGAGGGCCGTCGCGAGCGGGCCGTCGCTGGGATCGCTGTCATTGGCGACGGTCTCACCGTCGTAAAACAAGATGGTGCGCGAGCTGTCCTCGATGGCGGCGTAGATGTTGCTGGCCATCGCGTCGTTCCAGAGGTACATCACCTCCACCGAACGGTCGCGCCCGCTCTGGCACTGCAAGATCTGGCGGTTCTTCATGTACGGGTAGAGCTTCTCGGCCCAACCGCGGGTGTCGCCCCAGACCTGTTGCGGCTGCGCGGGCGAGAAGAACACCTCGTCGTAGTCCATGGTGTATTCGAGGGTCGCGAAGGCCAACTGCTTGACGTTCGACACGCAGGCGATGGTGCGGGCCTTCTCACGCGCTTTGGCGAAGACGGGGAAGAGCTGCGCGGCCAGGATCGCGATGATCGCGATCACCACCAGCAGCTCGATCAGCGTGAAGCCGCGCTGGCCAGACTGTCGCATCGCCACCTCCCGGGCCCCGTCCGTTCTCGCCGCAGTGTAGCGGAGCGCCGGGCGGCCTGTCAAACGGGGCCAGCGCTGAGGTGATACCCGGCTGGAGCGGCCCTCAACCGCGTCGCGGGGCGGCGCTCGTAGCACGCTGCTCACATCGGACTCCCGCAAAAGCCGTCGGCGCGTTATGATAGCCCCGCCGGCCCTGGAGAGAGGTCTGGGCCGCCGCCGGTCCGGCCGCCGTGGGGCAGCCCGGATGGGCATGGGAGGGAGTCGATGCCGATCGTGGCGATATGCGGAGCCGGCTCCGCGGGACGTACCACTGCCGCGGCCGCCCTGCATCTGCTGGGTTACGAGGCGGTGAGCTTCGCCAACCGTCTGCGTCACCTGATCGCGATGTCGGCTGGCCTGCCCGAGGCCAAGATGCTCGAAAGCCCGGATGAGCCGTTCGGCCGGGAGTTCGTGCTGCAGTCGTTTCACATCGACGGGATGTGCCGGCTGGCCGCCAGTTGGGCCACGATTCCCGACGACGCTCCGAAGAAGATGCGCGAGAAGGCGGCCCGCAACCCGCTGCGGACCCCGCGCGAGGTGATGCGCTACGTGCGCACCGAACTCTTCGAAAACTGCGTCGCGCCGACCTTCTGGGTCGACCTCTTCAAGGCCCATTACCAGCCCGACCGCGAATCGAACCTCTGCATCGACGACACCACCAGCGTCGAAGAGGGCAAGTTCGTCCACAGTCTCGGCGGCCTGCTGGTCGGCATCGACCGGCCGGGGCTGACCGCCGACCTGACCGCCTGCGACCTGGTGATCGTCAACGACGGCAGCCTCGAGCAGTTGCAGGACCAGGTCGTCGCCGAAGTCTTCGGCCGGCTCCGCGGCGCGCCGATGCGCCTCGCTGGCGGGGCCGCCGCGCCGCTGCCGGCGCCCAGCTACAACGGCGACAGCGATGTCCCGCCAGGAGCCGACGTCGAGGCCGCGACGGCGCATCTGCAGCGCGAGATCGACGTCCGCGACGACACCATCGCCAAGCTGGTCAGCGAACGCGACGCCCTGGCGGGGAGCCTGCGCGAGGCGCAGCAGAACCTCGACCAGGCGAGCACCCGGCCGGCCGCTGCGGCGCCGCCAGCGCCGACCGGCCCGACCCCGGCCGCGGAAGCCGACACCGCCGCCCTGGCCGCCCGCCTGGCCCTCGCGCTGGGCCTCGAAGCCGGGATCGGCAAGGACCCGAGCGGCCAGCCGATGCTCTGCATCGACCTGCCCGCCGGCCGCGTCAGTTGGCCGGTCGCCGAGGGCTCCTACCCGCTGCTACCGCGCTACGACAAGGCGCCCGCGCCGGCCGACCCGCTGGAGCGGCGCGACGTGCTGCTCGATCCGCAGGTCAAGGTCAACGTCAGCACCGACCAGGCGTTGCAGCGCGAGGGCAGCGAGCTGGCGGTCGTCGCCGGGGTCCTCAAGGACCTCATCCTGCTGGCCGAGGGCTGCAAGATCCACCGCGCCTACCGCGCCAAGCAGGCGCCCAAGGGCGACTGCCCGACCTGCTGGTCGATGTGGCGCGCCAGCGAGCGCGTCACCGGCCTGAGCCGGGTCTACCAGCACGACGAAGTCTAGCCAGCGCGGCGCCGCGTCCGCCTAGTTGCGCAGGCTGTGCAACGGCGCCGGGATCCGGCCGCCCTGTTGCAGGAAGCTGGCCGCCCGGCCACCCCCCGGCACCGCGATGATCGCCGATTCGCCGAACAGGCCGCCGAAGCGGGCGATCTCGCCGGGACCCTTGCCCGGCACCGGCACCAGCCGGGCGGCCGTGGTCTTATGGTTGATCACCCCAATCGCCATCTCGTCGGCGATGATCGCGGCGATGGTGTCGGCGGTCGTCGCGCCGGGGATCGCCACCATGTCCAGCCCGACGCTGCAGACGCTCGTCAGCGCCTCCAGCTTCGCCAGCGTGAGGTGCCCGTCGGCCACGGCCTGTGCCAGGACGCGGTCCTCGGCGACCGGGATGAACGCCCCCGAGAGCCCGCCCACCGACGAACTGGCGAAGGCCCCGCCCTTCTTGACGGCGTCGTTGAGCATCGCCACTGCCGCCGTGCTGCCGGGGGCCCCGACGCTGGCAATCCCCATCGCCTCGAGGATCTCGCCGATGCTGTCGCCGACCTCCGGGGTCGGGGCCAGGCTGAGGTCGACAATCCCGAACGGCACGCCCAGCCGCATCGCCACCTCACGGCCGATCAGCTCGCCGACGCGGGTGATCCGGAAGGCGACGGTCTTGATCTCCTCGGCGACATCCTGCAAGGTCGCCTGCGGGTCGCTGTGGCGCAACCGCTCGATGGCGCGCTTGACCACCCCCGGCCCGCTGACGCCGATGTTGACCACCACGTCGGGCTCGCCCGCGCCGAGGTAGGCGCCGGCCATGAAGGGGCTGTCTTCGGGAATGTTGGCGAAGACCACCAGCTTGGCGCAGCCGAAGCCGTCGCGGTCGGCGGTGCGCTCGGCCAGCTCCTTCATGCGCACGGCGATCCGGTTGACCGCGTCGATGTTCAGCCCGGCCCGCGAGGTCGCCACGTTGAGACTGCTGCAGATCCGGCTGGTCTCGCTGAGCACCGCCGGCAGGCTGTCGATCAGGGCGATGTCGGCGGCGGTCATGCCCTTCTGCACCAGCGCGCTGTAGCCGCCCAGGAAGTCGACGCCGACCTCGGCCACCGCCGCGTCGAGGGCGGCCGCGATGGCCCGCAGGCCGACCTCGCCGTGGGGTCCGGCGAGCTGCGCCACCGGCGACACGGCGATCCGCTTGTTGACAATCGGGATGCCGTACTTTTCGCCAACCAGGCGGCAGGTTTCGACGAGTTTGCCCGCCGCGCTGAGCAGCCGCTCCCGGACGCGCTGCGCAACATGCTCGTGGCGGGGCGAGGCGCAGTCGGCGAGGTTGATGCCCAGGGTCACCGCGCGGACGTCGAGATGCTCTTCTTGAAACATCCGAATCGTGCTCAGAATGTCGTCGGCACGCAGCATGACGGCAGCTCTCCGGCGGCAGTGTACCCGAAACGCGGCGGCGCGTCAGCCGCCCGCGGAGGGAACCCGCGGCGGTTGGCGAGGGGTTGGCTGAGGTGTATCATGGCCGGCAGGCGGCGACGAAAGGCGGCAGAGCGATGAAGCGCACGGTGACTTCGCTGGACGGCTTGCAGGGGCAGACGGTGCTGGTGCGGGTGGACTTCAACGTGCCGCTCCAGAACGGCGTGATCACCGACGATTCCCGCATCCGCGCCGCCGTACCGACGCTGCAATACCTGCTCGGCCAGGGCGCCAAGCTGGTGCTCTGCGCGCACTTTGAGCGGCCGCAGGTGGCGCCGATTGCCAAGTGGCCCGGGTACTCCCTGGCGCCGACCGGCGTGCGGCTCAGCGAGCTGCTCGGCCAGCCGGTACAGTTCGCCTACAACTGCGTCGGCAAAGACACCGACAAGGCCAAGAAGGCCCTCCAGCCGGGCGAGGTGTTGCTGCTGGAGAACACCCGCTTCCACAGCGGCGAGGAATGGAACAGCCCCGACTTCGCCAAGAAGCTGGCCGCCGGCTGCACGGTCTTCGTCAACGACGCCTTCGGCGCCGCCCACCGGGCCCATGGCTCCACGGTCGGCGTGACCGAGTTCCTGAAGCCCGCCGTGATGGGTTACCTGGTCGAGCGTGAGCTACAGGTCCTGAACGAAGTGCTGGCGACGCCGAAGGAGAAGCTGACCGTCGTGTTGGGCGGCAAGAAAGTCAGCGACAAGATCGGCGTGGTCAAGAAGATGCTGGAGATCGCCGGCACCGTGATCATCGGCGGCGGCATGGGCTACACCTTCCTGAAGGCCGCCGGCCACGAGATCGGCACCTCGCTGCTCGACGCCGAGAGCCTGGAGCAGGTCAAGGCCTTCCAAGCCTACGCGGCGGACCCGCAGAACAAGGTCTGCCTGCTAACGCCCACCGACGTGGTGGTGGCGCCAGAGTTCGGACCGGACGCGCCAGCCACCGTGGTCGCAGCGGACCAGATGCCCGCCGACCAGCAGGGCCTGGACCTCGGACCAGCCACGCGCGCCGCCTACGTGCAGGCCCTGCAGGAAGCGCAGATGGTCTTCTGGAACGGCCCGATGGGCGTGTTTGAGTTCGACCGCTTCGCCGCGGGCACCAACGCGCTGGCCTGGGCGCTGGCCGAAGGCCCGGCGAAGGCGGTGATCGGCGGCGGTGACAGCGGCGCGGCGGTGGTCAAGGCAGGCGTCGCCGACCGGATGTACCACAACTGCACCGGCGGCGGCGCCTCGCTGGAGTTTCTGCAGTACGGCGAACTGGACGGCATCAACGCGCTGACCGACGTCGCGGGTTAGGCGCCGGGCCAGTTCGATCCGTCGTAGTAGCGCGTGCCTTGGTGGCCTTTCAGCGGCAGCGGCTCTGCCAGCCGCTCGCCCGGGCAGGCCACCATCACCAGCGTCCGCGGCCGGCCGCTGCACGGGTTGACCGCCCCGCCGATCAGCTCCGTGATGCGGCAGCGGCCGTGGAGCTGGTCGCCAAAGATGGTGTAGACCCAATCGCCGACCGCCACCTTGCTGAGGTTGCCGGCGATATGGAACTCGAAGGCCGCCAACGACCCGTCGTACAGCGCCTCGAGCGCCGCCCGGCCGGCGGACTGCGGGATGGTCTTGCTGATGCCCTGGGCCATCGGCCGCTCCTGTGGGGGGTAGGGTGACGCGGTTGGGGCGGTGGGTTGGGCGGCCCCAGCCCTGATGCTACAATCGCCACGGCGGAGGCGGGCGATGCTCACGAAGCTGACGATTCGAAACTTCAAGAGGCTCGATGAGGTCATCATCGACCTTGACCAGGTCGTCGTCTTCGTGGGCCCCAACAACTGCGGCAAGACCAGCGCGCTGCAGGCCCTGGCGTTGTGGCACCTCGGCGCCACGCGCTGGCTGGCCCGCCGCGGTGTCAGCCCGGCGCCGGCGCAGCGACCCGGCGTGACGCTCAACCGCCGCGATGTGCTGGCCGTGCCCGTGCCGGAGGCGAACCTCCTGTGGCGGGACCGGCGCACCCGGGTGCAGCGTCGTGAGAACGGCGAGCGCGGCACCGCCAACCTGCGCGTCGAGATTGTCGTCGAGGGTGTCAGCGGCCAGACCGCCTGGATCTGCCCGCTCGAGTTCGACTACGCCAACCCCGAGTCGATCTACTGCCGGCCCGGCGTGCTGCCCGCTGGCGGCCGGGCCGAGCTGCCTCCGCAGGCGACCGCCCGGACCGTCGCCTACCTCCAACCGATGTCGGGCCTGGCCGCCAACGAGCTCCGCCTGGAGCCTGGGGCGATCAACGTGCGGCTGGGCGAGGGTCGCACCGCCGAGGTGCTGCGCAACCTCTGCCACCGTCTGGCCGGCGAACAACCAGCCGCCTGGGACGCCGTGGTCGCCCAGATCGAGGCGCTCTTTGGCGCGCGTCTGGCCGCCCCGCAGTACCTCGCCGAGCGTGGCGAGCTCACGATGCAGTACCGCGAGGTGGGCGGTGTCGCCGATCTGGATCTGACTTCGGCCGGCCGCGGCCTGCAGCAGACCTTGCTGTTGCTGACCTTCCTGCACCTGCACCAGAACGCCGTGCTGCTGCTCGACGAGCCGGACGCCCACCTCGAGATCTTGCGCCAACGGCGGATCTACCACACGCTCTGCGAGACGGCCGCGGCAAGCGGCAGTCAGGTGATCCTCGCCAGTCACAGCGAAGTGGTGCTCAACGAAGCCGCCGCCCGTGACACGGTGGTGGCTTTCGTCGGGCGACCGCACGCGCTCAGCCGGCAGCCGGGCCAGGTGCTCAAGGCCCTCAGCCAGATCGGCTTCGAGGACTACTATCTGGCGACGCAACGCGGCTGGGTGCTTTACCTCGAAGGCACCACCGACCTCACGCTGCTGCAAGCGCTGGCGCGGGCGGCCCAGCATCCGGCCGCGGCGCTGCTGGACGAGGTGTTCGTGTGCCCGGTCGGTCGCGAGTACGGCAAGGCCACCGAGCACTTCTTCGGCCTGCGCGAAGCCAAACCCGACCTGGTCGGGATGGTGATCCTGGACCACCAGGCCACACCGCCCAACGCTGCGGCCGGGCTCCCGGTCCACTGCTGGCAGCGCAACGAACTGGAGAGCTATGTCTGCCACCGGGAGGTGCTGTTGCGCTGGGCGACGCTGGCCGGCGAGCGGGCAGACGGCGCGCTGTTCGCCAACGCTTGGCGCGAGACGATGCAGCAGAGCATCGGCACGTTGATCGCCGCGCTGGCGGTGACCAGGCCGGAAACCGACCCGTGGGGCCCCGCCATCAAGGCCTCCGACGACTTCCTGGACCCGCTGCTGCGCAGCTTCTCGCTGGCCCTCGGTCGGCGCCTGCTGCTGCGCAAGTCCGCTTACCACGAGCTGGCGGCCGTGATGCAGCCCGACGAGATCGCCCCGGAGGTCGGCGCTGTGCTGGACCGGTTGGTCGCCGTCGCCCAGTTGGCCCGACCCGGCGGCTGACCCCTCCCCGCCGCCGCGCTGTCGCGTCGTCAACCTATCCGCCGCCTACCGGGTCGGCAGGCGGTGCAACGGCGCGCCGGCGGCGGGCGCTGGCTTGACGCTGGCCGGCGGCGTGGGTACACTCCCGACTGACGGCATGACGCGCCGGCAGCGCGTCCGCGGAGGTGCGGTGTGGCGGCTTCTGGTGCAGACAGGCCCTGGCCGACCGGCACCCTGGCCCTGGTGTTCACCGACGTCGAGCGGTCGACCGAACTCTGGCAGATCGACGAGGACGCTTTCGAGTGGGCGCTCGCCGAGCATGACCAGGAGGTTCGCGACACGCTTGTGAAGCACGCCGGGTTCGAGGTTAAGCATACCGGTGACGGTTTCTTCCTGGTCTTCCAAGAGGTGGCCAACGCCGCGCTGTTCTGTCTCGATTTGCAGGACCGCCTGCGCGAGCACCCCTGGCCCAGCGAGCTGGGCGACGTCAAGACGCGGGTCGGGCTGCATGTCGGCCGCGCCCGGCTAGCCGGCTCCGACTATCGCGGGCCGGCGGTCAACCTATGCAGCCGGGTCTGCGGCGCTTCGTCGGGTGGCCAGACCCTGATCAGCGGCGAGGCCGCGGCGGCGCTGTGGCGGCTGCCCGGCATGGGCGCCCTGACCCGCCGCGTCGGCAGTTTCCATCTCCCCGGCATTCCCGACCCGGTCGAGATTCACGAACTGGCGCGGCCCGAGAGCGGCGGCTTCGACATTCGGCCGTTGGCGCCGGACGAAGCGCCGCTGGCCGCGGCGGCCGGGGCGGAGTACCCGCCGGAGACGCCGCCAGCGCTGCGCGCCGCTCTCGAAGAGCCGGGCGGGCGCTTCAGCGAGGCCGACGCCGAGGCCTGGAACCGGGTCAAGATCGCGCTGCGCCAGGCCGACAACCCGTCCGCCATCGCCGAGCTGGTGGTGCTGGCCGAGCACCGCCCGCACGATGTCAAGGTCCTCACCACGCTCGGCGTCGCCTATGCGGTTGAGCAGGCCTACGACCGCGCCGAGGAGTGCCTGGCGCGGGCCGTCGAACTCGACCAGGCCCATGCCTCGGCCTGGTTCAACCTGGCCCGGGTCTATGGCAAGCAGGGCCGCCGCGAGAAGATTGAGCACGCCCTGACGATGGCCCTGCGCGCCGACCCGCAGCATCCCAAGGCGCGGGCCGTCGCGGTCAAGTATGGGATCCACCTGACCGAAGACTGAGCCGCGCTAGGAGCCCGTTGCCGATACCCCCGCCGCCGTCTCGCCTTCGGCCTGTGCGGCCGACTTGCGGTGCGCTGGCCGGGCCACTCCGGCCCGACCACCCCGACCTGGCGCTCGACCGCCTCGGGTCGC
>JADZEX010000050.1 GCA_020850355.1 Fimbriimonadaceae bacterium
CCAGCAGCGCCGTCGCCGCGCCGGCCACCGCCGCCAGCAACTGGTCCTGTCGCGCCCGCGCGTCTTGGGCCGTCACGCGGGCCGCGGCTTCCAGTTGCGCCCGCCGCAGCAGCGCAGCGTTGTGCCGCCAGACCAGCACCTGACGCGCCGCCAGCAGCAGGTAGAATAGGGTGGCGCCGACACCCAGCCGGAAGACCGCACTGCTCCAGGTGTGCTCGATGGTCGTGGCGAGCAGCAGCAGTGGCACCAGGCCGGCCACCAGCGGCACCCAGCGCCGCGCCGCGCCCAGCCAGCGCGGCGGCTCCACCGGCTCGACGGCCGGCCGCTGGGCCGCTCGCAGCTCCTGCCAGGCGGCCGAGCCGAAGGCCAGGAAGCCGACCTGCCAGAGCCAATCCAGCAGGCCGCCGTCGGGCGCCGTGCCCTGCTGGGCCTGGACCCACAAGAAGCTGAGATCGGCCACCGCGCCGGCCACGGCGCCGAGCACGAGATGCCGGACGGCGCTCGCCGTGCGCAGCGCGGAGGGCTGCCAGAGCAGGTGCAGGCAGGCGTAGAGCAGCAGCAGGTCGAGCATGGGATAGAGCGCCGCGACCGCCGTCGCCAGCGTCACCGGAGCGCCCGGCGGCTGCAGTTGCCGTAACACCAGTTCGACCACCCCGACCCCGGCTGCGACCACCACCAGCAGGTAGTCGAGCACCAGCCGGGCCCGCTCGGCACGGCCGGCAGCCGGCAGAGCCAGCCGCAGCAGCGCCGCCGCGGTCAGCAGGTAGAAGGCCACGAAACAGGCATCGGCGCTCGACGGAAACGGCTCGCGGCCGGCCAACAGCAGCAATCCGGCCCAGATCAGATTGCCGGCCCAGGCCGCTGTCAAGCCAGCGGCCAGCAGGGCCCAGCCACCCCAGCCCAGGTCACCCCGCCGCCGCGCCGCGCGGGCCTGCCCGGCCGTCAGCCCCGCCGCCAGCCCGGAGCCCAGCACGATGCTCAGGTTGGTGAGCCACGACATGGTCCGCGAGGCCGGCTCGCTGAACGGAATCAGAGCGGCCTGGAAGCCCAGCAGGAGGCACGCCAGCCACGGCCACGGCAGGATCCGCGGACCTGCCGCGACAGGGCCTTCCAGAGCCTCAGTCGTCTGGGCGATCGGTCGCATGTCAGCCTATCGTCAGCCCGCTGGTCGGACATAGCGGACCACGACAACATGCGCCCAGCGGCGCGTCAGGTTCGGGTCAACTGGCGGTCGGTCAGCCCTCAGCGGCCGGCTGCGCGGCGGCGTCGGCCGGCTTGGCCGCCGCCGCCGGCGCGCTGATCGTGAAGCTGCTGGCAATCGCCTCGAAGGTCGGCCGGGCCTTCACGAACTCCTGCGGCGAGGTGGCGCAGGTGATCACCGCGGCCTGGTCGCCACTCAACAGAAACCAGGCGATCGCCTGCACCGGCCGGTTGCCGGAGCGGTAGGTCGTCAGCAGATACTTGGCTTCCTGGCCGGCCAGCGTCGTGTCGCCAGCGGAGGCCTCTTTGTAGAGCTGGATCGCCCCACTGAGGTTGCGGCGGCTGGCGTCGAAGTAGCCCGCCAGCGTGGTCCCGGCGGGGATCGTCTCCAGCACGACGTTGGCGGTCGGCATCGTGCCGCCGGTCGTCGCGGCCGGTCCGACGAAGGCAATCGCCGTGCCGAAGTAGTTCTCCAAGGGCTGCCAGCGCAGCGGATAGCCGATGCTGAAGCCGCGGTCCGGGTTGGCGAACTGCTTCAGCGGCACCGCCGGATTGGCCGCCGGCTGGCCCTTGCTGGCGGCGGCGTCGGCCGCCGCGTCCGTCGCCGGAGCGGCCTTGGTCGGTGCGGCCGGCTGGCCGCAGCCCGTCAGCCCCAGCACCACCGCCATGCCCCCCACCGCCGCCAGGCATCGCCACTGCCGCATTGTGCCATCCTCCCCGATCAGGCCCTTACTGTAACACATTCGCGCCGCGGCTGCCCGGCCGGCTGCTGCCTTGACGCCGCCTGAGCCCCGCCCTACCATGCCGCCGAGGGAGCGAACGGTGAGCGATCTGCGCCTCGTCGGCGGCACGGTGGTCTGTCTCGATGCGGCGCGCCGCATCCTGCTCAACGGCGAGGTCGGCTGCAGCGCTGGCCGGATCGACTACGTCGGCCCCGCCCGTCCCGAGGCTGCGGGCAGCATCGTCGATTGCCGCGGCAAGGCGCTGCTGCCGGGCCTGGTCAACGCCCACACCCACGCCGCGATGACCCTGCTGCGGTCGTACGCCGACGACATGCCGTTGCAGCCGTGGCTCGAAACCCGGATCTGGCCCGTCGAGGCCCACCTCCGGCCGGAGGACGTCTACTGGGGCACCCAACTGGCGGCCCTGGAGATGGTCCGCGCCGGCGTGACCTGCTTCCACGACATGTACTGGCACGCCCCCGAAGCCAGCCGCGCCGGCCTCGAGGCCGGCCTGCGAGTGGCCCCGTCGGGCGTCCTGATCGGTCTGCTACCGACCTCCGACGCGATGTTGTCCGAGGCGATCGACTTCGTCGACGCCTGCCTCGCCGCCCCACACCCCCGCCGCCACGTGCGCTTCGGGCCGCACGCCCCGTACACCGTGCCCGACGCCTACCTTGAAAAGGTAATCGCCGCGGCCGCCGAGCGCCACGTACCGGTCCACATCCACCTCGCCGAAACGGCCAAGGAGATCCACGACAGCATCGCGGCCCACGGCGAGCCGACCGTCCGCCACATGCACCGCGTCGGGCTGTTTGAGGTGACCACCTGCGCGGCGCATTGCGTGCACCTGGAACCCGACGAGCTGGAGCTGCTGGCGGCCAAACAGGTTGGGGTGCTGGCCAGCCACACCAGCAACCTCAAGCTCGGCTGCGGCATCATCGCGCTGCCCGACCTGCTGGCCGCCGGAGCGGTGGTCGGCCTCGGCACCGACGGCACCGCCTCCAACAACAACCTGGACATCCTCGAAGAAGCCCGCCTGGCCGCCCTGCTGCACAAGGGCGTCCGCCGCGACGCCACCCTGGTAACCGCCTGGGAAGCCCTCGAACTGGCCACCTGGCGCGGCGCCCAGGCGATCGGCCTGCCCGACCTGGGACGCCTCACCGTCGGCTACCGCGCCGACCTGATCGCCGTCGACCTCTCCGCCCCCCACCTCTGCCCCGGCACCAACGTCGTCAGCGACCTGGTCTACGCCGCCCAGGCCAGCGACGTCACCGACATGTATGTCGGAGGCGCCCCCGTGATGCGCGACCGGCAGATCCTCACGCTCGACCAACCCGCCGTCCTGGCCAAAGCCCGCGAAGCGGCCCAACGGTTGATCCGCCTCGCCGCCAGTTAAGCCAACGGCCCCGCAACGCGACTCCAAACTCGTCGCGACGCTGCAGTAGGAGCTTTGCGGAGCTGTTGCCAAGAGTCTGGGACTCCCCTTGACGCCCGGCGAGGGGTTGTGTTATACCATCGCCCAGCGGCAACCCACCGTTCCGCCGCCAGACAGGGGACTGCAGTGAAGCGCGCGCAATGGGTGCTGGCGGTGTGGGTGGCTGGGTTGTTGGGTACGACGGCTGGCGGTGCGACCGTCGAGGAACTCAAGGCCGCGACCGCGGCTCTCACCAAGGCTCGCGAGGAAGCCAAGGTGTGGCAGGACGCGCTGGCCGCCGCTGCCCCGGCGCTGGCCGCAGTCAAGCTCCAGGACCCACCCGGCAAGACCGTGACGGCGGTCGCCGAGGCCCTCCAGACCACCGCCAAGCTGCCGGCGGCCGAGGCGGTGACCAGGCGCGTCGGCGAGTTGAAGCCGGGCGAGGGGCTGCACCGCAAGCTCACCGATGCGCAGCCGACGGCCGAGGACCGTAAGAAGCCTGCGTGGGAGGCGCCAGCGGTCGCCGCCGAAGCCGAGTTGGCGCTCTTCGCGGCCAGTCCGAAGCCGGGCGAAGCGCTGCAGACCGCCCGGGATGGCTACCAGACGGCTCGCGACGCCTGCTCGGCGACGCTCACCAAGGCGCTGCAGGCGTGGGCCAAGTCGTTCGAAGACCTCGCGGCGAAGCCACCGGATGGCGCCACCTGGCTGCCGAAGCTGGGGGCACGGCTCGCCGGGCTGCTGGCGCTGGAGCAGCAGCGGGTCACCGTCAACGAGCTGGTCACCCGGTTCAATAAGCTGCAGCCGAGTCCCGCGGTGTCCGCGGAGAACGACCTTTGGAAGCCAGCCGCGGCAGCCGTGACGGCGGTGGCACCGACGCTCGAAGCGATCAGCACCTACCTCCAGACGGAGGCCACCAAGGGGCAGCAACTGGCGGCTACGTTCCAGCAGTCGCCGCGCGCGGCGGCGGCGGCGGCCGTCGAGTGGTTGCACCAGGCCCTGACCGCGAAGGCCGCCGTGGCGACGTTGCGAGCGACGCTGGCCGATTGCTGGTCGGCCTGGCAGCAGGGCGAGCTGGCCAAGGAGGTCGCCGCCCAGCAGCGTGCGGACGCCACCCTGAAACAGTCGGTGGCGCGCCTGATGTTCGAGCACGAGGTGCTCTCTGACGCGATCTCCGGGGCGCACGACGGCTGGGTCACCGCCGCGATTGACCTGTACTACTTCGACAGCGTGGCCCGGCTGATGAAGACGTTGCGGCCCGACTTCGAACCGAGCGAGCCGGCCGACCAACTGGAGACCGCTGCGCGCCAGGCCCGCCAGGCCTTGCTGGAGGCCCAACTGGGACAGGCCGACCTGTACCGCAATCTGGTCACCGCCCGGCGCCGCCTGGAGGAGCATCTCGACGAGCTGGCCGCCCAGACCCGCTGGGCCGCCAACCGCACGGGCTTGGACAGCTATCTCAAGAGCCTCAAGAAACGCCTCGAGACCCAGCGCTCCGACGCCACCGACGAGGCGCTGAAGGGCGACTTGGACCGGGCGATCCAGCGGATCGACGCGGCGGTCGAGGAGCTCGGCGTGCCGAACGCCACCCCACCGGGTGGGTCCACCACGACCGGCCAGACAACGTCAGAGTCCGGGACGACCGCGCCAGCGGCGCCGGCGGCAGAGGCCCCTACGCCGGCGACGCCCGCGCCAGCGCCGACCCCGCCGGCGGCCGCGCCGCCCAGCAATACCGCGGACTCCGACCGCGCCAGCCTCGACCAGGCGGTCTCCGACTATCAGCAGGCGGTGCGTTACCTGGTGGGCCTTGACACCAAGATGGCCGAACTGCGTCGCGCCACGGTGAGGGCAGCTTGGGCGGCTTTGGAGGCCGCCTCGGCCGTGCGCGACCAGCGCACGCTGTGGATTGCCGATGCCACCGCGCTCAGTCCAGACCCCCTCCGACGTTGCCGGATCAGCGCCCAGCCTGACAGTCGCCGGCTGATCGTCCGCGGCATGCCGCTCGACGTCACCGCCGCGCGCGACATCATCAATGCCGTCGATGTCCCGCAGCCGCAGGCCTTGCTGACCATCTGGAACATCAGCCTGGCCGGCCAGGCCGACCATGGCGGCACCGACTTCAGCCGTTTCAATGCCGCACTGCGGGAAGTCGATGCGCTGGTCGCCGACCGTGGCAACTGGGTCCGCGCTGCCGTCGGTGAACTGCAACAGAGCCTCTACGAAGCGATCCACCTCTACGCGGAATGCTGGGCCCGCTCTCTACGCGCACCTCAGGCTGGCGATGCCGTAGACGACGAGGCGCTGCGTTGGGCGCGGTACAGCGTCTATCCCGAGGAAGTCACCCGCCGCCTGGGACTGGTGCAATTGGGCGAGGCCGGTGCGAATGGGCCAGCGACGCTCGCGCAACTGGTCAAGCAGCCGAGCCTCGCGCAGACGCGCGAACCGGCTCTCAGCCGCCTCCTGTTGCCCGATCCCCTGGCGACTCCAACCCTCGGCGAGATGCTGACGGTCCTGGCGCTCTGCCGGCCTGAGGTCCGTGATCTGGTGCTGGCAGCGTTCCAGGACCGGCTGGAGGCCAAAGCCAACGGGCCGCGGACGGTCTACCTGGCACCCGATCCCTACCCCTTCCACGGCCGCGTCTACCGGCCGGACGAGGAGGCCAAACCGACCTGGGTCGACCGGCCCTCCAAGCCCGGCCAGTGGTTCCCGAACCTCCAGGCCGCGGTGCGCCAGGCGCCGGTGGTGCCAGGCGAGGCGCGCCGCTGGCAGGATCTGCTACGCCTGCAGTGGGCCCTGCGTGAGCTGGAGGAACTGCGGAGTGGCCTCACCGCCGACAATCTGCAGCCCACGCTGGCGCGGCTGACGGCCATCTACGGCGCATTGCGGCAGAGCCGGGCGACGACGGCAGCGGCCTGGCCGGACACCGATCTCGAGGGTTGTCGGCGGGCGGTGGCGGCCCAACCGAATGCTGTGGATAGTGTCTCGAAAGCGCTGGAGGTCGCGTCCGCCAGGCTGGACGGCGCCACCCGGAACTACCGCCCCGTCGCCCCCAGCGCCGTCACGCCGGCCCAGAGCGAGTTGGTGATGGCCATCCAGCGCGCGGCCTTGCGACGCGTGCATGGGCGGCTCGATGTGCTGGTGAGTTACTGGCACCGCTTGCAGCACGTCCCGCTGTCGATGACCGCGCAACGGGTGCAGGCCGAGGCGCTGGAGATCAGCAACTGGTACTGGTCGCAGCCCAACTTGCGACCCGACGTCGGGCCGGGCGCGCCGGTGACGGCCGATCCGCGGACCGAGATGGCGGCCTTGGCGACCCTCTTGCATCCCAACGAGGCCGACCCCCGGACCTGGATCCACTACCGCATCACCGGCGCCTCGGCCAACGCCCGCATTGCCGCCGCCGACGAACTGATCAAGGGGCTGGTGACCGCCTTCGACGCCGATGTCGAGCAGCACTTCGGACGCCCGATGCTGAAGGCTTTGGACGCCCACTTGCGGCGTTGTCGGCTGAACGTCGGGATCATGCAGCGGCAGTCGGTGCTGACCACCAACCGGGTGCTGGCCCACACCGAGGGCCAGGCCAGCGCTGCGTTGACGATTGGCCAGGAAACCGATGTGTTGCAGGCCGCCACGCAGTACGGCATGCTGGCGCTGAGCGCCCAAACCGGCAACCTGCTGCAGTTGCTCAGCACCTTGACCAGGCAGGAGCCGGCCAAGGAACCGCGCGCGGACGTCTATGCGGTGACGCCGTCCAGCACCTTCCAGGTGACCCCAGTGGTCGACCCCAGCGGCCAGGCGTTGCGCTTCCGCTTCGACCACCTCTACCTCAACCCCGTCGCCCAGGCCGATGGCAGTGTCTCGCCCGAACTGCCCCGGGTGGAGCGCCACTCGGTCAGCACCGAAGTGCAGGTCAGCAATCTCGAGATGCGCGAGGTGGCGCGGTTCGAATCGAACGTCCGCCTGGGCATCCCCAGCAAGCGCTCCGGCGGGTTGCCGATCTTCAAGGACATCCCGGTCCTCAACGAACTGCCGCTGATCGGCTGGTTCAGCCGCCGCTGGGGCAAGGCCGGGGTGGTCCAGGAGAACCTGGTCCTAGCCCAGACGACGATCTACCCGACGATCCTCGAAATGAGCGCGCTGCTCACGCCAACCGTGGACATCGAGCGGATCCAACTGCCGCCAGCAACCACGCCGCCGGCCGCCGGCAGCGCCAGCGCTGCCACGCTCACCACGCTCTTCCCAGCAGCCACCGGCCTGCTGCGCTCGTGGGACCAGGCCGCCGGGCGTGGCTTGCTGGAGTACAGCCAGGACGGTGTCGTCTACACGGCCAGCTTCACGGCGGGCAGTCTGGCCAAGGACGACGGCGGACTGGCAGCCCAACTCGCCGCGACCGGCTCTTTCAAGACGCGACCGCCCGGCGACCCGGGCATTGCGCGGCTGGTGCGTTGCGTGATCACCCAGGACGCTGGCGGTACGGTGCAGGCCAGCGACCTGGCGTTCTCGTGGACCGACGCTACGTTGACGGCCAAGGCTGGACAAGCACGCTGTAGCATCACCGCCGGCCCGCAGGGCCTGGTGGTGAAGCCATCCGACGTAGTCCTGGGCGACCTGCTGCTGGCAGCCCTGCTCCGCGAACCGCGGTTCCAGCTCACCTCTCCAGCCAACGCAACTGCCGTCGTGATCTTCCGCGGTGGCCAGTGGGCCGTGGTGGGACTGCGGCTGAAAGGGGGGCCCGACACTGTGGTGCTACCCGACCACACCGGCCGCATCACGGTGTGGGACCGCGGCGCTGCCAAAGGAGCCGTCACGCTGACAATCGGTGGACAGTCGTACACCGCGAGCTTCGTAGGCAAGGATGTCGCCGGAGACAGCGCCGGCCTGGGCACCCAGCTTGACGGCACAACCTCCTACCAGGCCGCGGCTGGGATGCAACCCGGCTTCGACCGGGCCGTGCGGATGAACGTCAAGTACTCCTCGAAGGACGAGATCAAGGTCGCAGCGCTCGGCTTCGAGTGGGTCAGCGGGACGCTCCGCCGGATCCAGGCGCACGACCCGCCGTTGCTCACGGCCCCCGGCCTGTGGCGGGGCGAACAGGCCGTCCGGCCGGCCAAGCCGCTGGTCGGCAACCACCCCAAGTCAGATGAAGTCGGAGCCGGCTCTGTTTTCGAGCCGATGGACGTCAAGGCGGCGCTGGCCTTCGTGAACTCGGAGTGGCGGCTGGTCGGGCTGAACCAGCCGTAGCGCTGAGCACGCAGGGTGGGTTGGTTGGGCGGGCCTGGAGCGGCACTCCTGCGGCGGTCGCGGCGTGCCGCCGGCCGACTCTGGCGGCAGGCGGATATAGCCACATGCCGTGAAGCCGCATCACGAGTGGCCCAAGTGGTTGCACGGCGGGCCATCGCAGTGCCACATGCCTGATGAACACGTTGCGTAGCTTCAATGCAATACCTCTGTTGCGTCTTCCGAGACTCAGGGATTCCCCTTGACGCTCGGCGAGCCATTGTGTTATGTCATGCGCGTCGCTGGAAGAGGCCAGCGGACCGACAGGAGGGTGATCATGCGTCCGGGGATCGTTGGCAGGGCCGCGTCGCGCGGCTGGGTAGCGGCGGGTCGCTGCATGGTTGGCGTTGGCCCGGTACCAACCCGGCTCGGCTGGCTGTTGCCGGCCCTGGTGCTGTCGCTCGCCAGCCCCTCGTGCTGGGCGACGGCGCTGCTGTTGGAGGTGAAGGGCGAGGGCCCCGAGGCATCGGCCATCGGGCTCCGCGACATCCAGACCGAGAACGTCGCGGGCACCGACCGCACCGCCGAGGTGCGGGCCACCGGGTACTGGCGGCTGACCCCACTGCAGGTGCGGCGGGTCGACAGCGGCAAGCCGTACATCAAGAAGGCCGAGTTCATCGTGCCGGCGAAGAACCCGTTGTCGAAGGCTCTCGAGGAGACCGAGTCCGCCCAGATCGTGAAGGGCGCCAGCGCTGATCTCGGCAGACTCAAGACCTGGATCGACGCAGGCAGCGCGAACCCACCGGCCGCCGCGCTGAACCAGGCCGCGCTGGAGGTCGTGGCGCGCACTGCCGTGGGCCAACACCAGTTGTACCAGATCCGGGACCAGACCCCGCAGGCCTCGTGGCTGTTCCAGCGCGCTCGCGCGGTCCCTGCGAAGCCCCAGGCGGTCCAGAACCTGAGCTGGCACTGCTACGGCTACACACTGGACGGGGTGGAGCTGACCGACTCGATTCCCACCACCGTCTGGGAGGTCCTGCTGGAGACGCCGCCGCTGCCGCTGAACATGCGGACCGATGCGCTGCCTGGCGACTTCAAGCTGGAACTGCGCTTCAATCTCGGCGGCGAGGCCCCAGAGGTTGAGACGTTCCTACCGACCGCGGTGACCGCGACCAGGTCCAGGCCGGCCGTCACCAACGACTACAGCGGCCAACTCGGCGCCGGAGACTCCGCCCCCCGTGTCTTCACGTTCCGACTGGCCGGCGCGACGACCGAGGATGCCAGCCGAGTCGCCAACGCCAACGCCGATCTGCCGACGAAACTGAAGAGCGGCAACGTCACCCTCAGCGACGTGTTGATGTTGCCGGGCTTCGTGGCGAACATGCTCTCGGAGATCACCAACGCTCGGGTCTCGTTCGGCGTCCTGAACTGGCGCGGCAAGAACCAGGAGATGTACGGCCTGACCATTCCGCTGGCCGAGATCAACGGCAAGGGCCGGCCCAATCTGGTCGACTTCGGAGCCACCATCGCCTACGCCGATGGGGTCTTTGGCGGCGGCACGATCGGTTTCGGCAAGGGCCTGCTGCAGATCACCCTGGGCGCCTACCATCGGGATGGACGGCCGATTGAGTATGCGACAGGCTACCATGTCGACATCGGCCGGGCCCTGCTGGGCGACTACGACAAGGCCAAGGAGCCGCTCAGCGTGATCCTCGAGGCCGACGGCGTGGTGCCCTGCTTCGACCGACTGCGATCGCTGGACGGCAAGGTCTGGACGTTCAGTACGGACCGCAACAAAATGGCCCTGGCCAAGGACGACCCGCAGCAGGGACAGACGCCCGGCCAGGTCCGCTGCAGCCTGAACGGTGGCGAGCCGGTGCTGCTGGAGACCGCCGCGGCCGGCCCGCCAACGACGCCATCGCCTGCCGCACCGCCGTCGACCGCGACGATTGTCGGGAAGGGCGTTGACAAGCTCACGGCCAAGAAGGACGAGAGCATCGCGATCCAGCTTTGGGTGGTCAGCAACGGACAGGTGGTGTCTGACGGTGGGCTCATGGCTTGCGTCCTCGGCGGTGCCCAGCTCACTGCCCAGCCGAAGAACGATGGCTTCGAGGTCTCCCATCCTGGCACCGAGGTCCCAGCCAAGATCGCTGTGATCGCCACCGACAAGGACGGCAAAGTGATCGCACAGCGCGTGCTCGACATCGAGGTGACGAAGTAGCCGCCAGCGGCACGCGGCCGACTACCCCGGCGCCGTCCCGATGCCGATGCTGACCTTGGCGAGGGCGCCCTGGAAGCCCTTCGCCTCGCCGTCGCCGCAGCGGCTGGCGAGGTCGGCGCCGAGGGTGAGGCCGTCGTTGGGCAGGTTGCGGATCCAGTTGCCGCCATCGCGGAGGGCGACGCGGGTGCCGTTGAGGTGGATCTCCAGCTTGCGCTCGTTGGTCAGCGCGGCGGTCACCATGAGCCAAGTCTGGGTGGGGACCTGGCCCCCGAGCACCTGGGCCTCGGCGCCGCCGCTGCGGAGGTGCCAGAGGAACTGGCCGCCGCGGAGTTCGAGGCAGTAGCCGTTGGTGGCGCCGCCGTGGCTGAGGATCACGCCGTCGGGGCCGGCGGCCAGCAGCTCGGCGCGGACCCAGAAGGGCTGCATCTGAATCGCCGGGCTGGCCTTCGACTCGACGGACAGACTGGCCTGGCCATCGAACCGGCGAGCCGGGCGGCCGGCGACCGTGGCGACGGTGGCGACCGCGGCGCCCTGCGACGTCAGGGCGCCGCCGACGGTGGGCTGGAGGTCAGCGCGGCTGAGGTCGATTTCGAACAGCACCTTGGCCGGCTCCGCCGGCGGCGGCGGTGGGGGCGGCAGTTTGGACGCCTCGGCCATCGCCAAGAAGGCTGCCAGGCGGCGCTGCAAGTCGGCTTTGACCTCGGCCAGGGCCGGGTCGCGGGTCAGGTTGCGCAGCTCGGCCGGGTCGGTCTGCAGGTCGTACAGCTCGTCGTCGCCAGGGAAGTCGGGGGCCGCGATGTACTTGTAGCGGGTCGTCCGGACGGCCTGCACCGTCGGCAGACCGGGCAGGAAGCTGCGCTCGATGAAGTACTGGCCAAACACCTCGTCGCGCCAGCCCGCCGGCGCGCGGCCGTCGCCGATCACCGGTCGCAGGCTGCGGCCATGCTGCACCGCGATGGGCGGCGCGCCGCACAGGTCGAGGATGGTCGGGCAGATGTCCAAGCTGCTGGTCAGCGCCTCGACCTGCAGGCCCGCGCGGACCAGCGCCGGGTAGCGAACCAGCAGCGGGATCCGCAGCGCCTCTTCGTAGGGCAACCGCTTGTCGCCGCGGCGGTGCTCGCCGTGGAAGTAGCCGTTGTCGCTGGTGAAGATCACCAGGGTGTGGTCGAGTTGGCCCGTCTCCTCCAGCACCCGCAGCACCTCGCCGACGCTGTCGTCGACGTCCATCACGCACTCGAACTGAGCGCGGCTGTTGGCCGGGTTCCAGGCCTTCGCCGGCGGCAGACGGTCGGGCACCGGGAGGTCCTTGTGCTGCTCGATGGCCTCCTTCTTGGTGCCGCGCACGTGACTCGCGCGCAGCCAGAAGGGCTTGCCGAAGTGGTCGTCGCCCGCGTTCGGCGGCTCGGGCAGGGCGGTGTCGGCCAGCTTGCCGGCGTTCTTGGCGGTCGGCTCGAACGGCCCGTGAACTGCCTTGTGGGCCAGGTAGAGGCAGAACGGTTGGGTGTGTGGCCGTCGGATGAAGTCGACCGCGTGCTTCGTCAGGAGCTCGGTCATGTGACCGGTGGCCTGGAACTCACGGCCGTTCTCGTTGAGGGTCGGGTTGCGGTAGACGCCCTGCCCCTGGAAGCTCAGCCAGTAGTCGTACCCCGGCCGCGGGTCGCTGAAGTTGCCCTGGTGCCACTTGCCGACGTACCCGGTCTGATAGCCCGCCGCCTGGAGCTGGGTGGCAAACGTCGGCAGGCGGTGGTCCAGCTCCTGGCCCTCGTTGGTCAGCACCGTGGTGCGTTGCGGCACGCAGCCGGTCATGCAGCAGGCGCGGCTGGGCGAGCAGAGCGAAATGGCGACGAAGTTGCTGCGGAACTGGGCGCCTTCGGCGGCCAGCCGGTCGAGGTGCGGGGTCTTCAGGAAGGGGTGCCCGTAGCAGCCGAGGTCGGTCGGGCCGAGGTCGTCGATCAAGATGAACAGCACGTTCGGTCGGCGGGCAGCCTCTTGGGCGCGGCCCCGCGAGGACAGAGCGACGGCCGCGCCGGCTCCGGCCAGGGCACCAAGTGCCGTGCGACGGTCCAGTAGGGAGGGCATCATGGACTCCAATCCGAGGCCGCCCGAACACCAGGCTAGGGCAGGAAGCGGACCGTGGCCAGGCTGTTCCAAGCGTTATCGGTGTTGCCGCGACAGACCAGTCGCAGGTAGCGCGTGGTCACCGGCTGTGGCAGCTTGAGGGTCTCCGGCGCGCTGCTGGCACCACTCGACTCGCCGCTCCAGACCGCGCTCCAGGTGCGGCCATCGGCGGAGGTCTCGACGGCGAACCGAGCGCGCCGCCGTTCGCCGCTGTACCAGGCCAGTTGCAGCGCCTCGAGGCGCCGCGGGGCGGCGAAGTCGAAGGCGATCCACTCCTGCTCCCCGAAGGCCGACCAGCGGGTTTCGGGGTCGGCATCGAGCACGTGCCGCGGCAGGTTGCCGTCGTCGCGGCTGGCGGTGACGTTGACGCCCGCCACGGTGGCCGGCGGCGAGGTGGTTTGGACCGGCGCCTCGGCCGTCGTCGCGCCGGTCAACGGGCGCTGCCAGCGTAGCAGATAGCTGCCGCTGGCGCCGCCCGGAGTGGTCAACCGGACGCTGCTGGCGCCGGGGATGGTGGCCGCCGCCGCGACTTCGACCTTGACCCCCGGCGCGGCCGTCGCCGTCACCGTGGGCGGCGCGGTGACGCTGTCGGGAAGCTGGACGCTGTAGGTATAGACCAGCGGCGTGAACTCTGGCAGCTTGCTGCCGCCGACGCGCAAGTCGGTCAGCGCCGGCGGCGGCGGGCTGAGCTTCCAATCGGCGATGGCGCTCACCGCCGGCCGGGCCACGCTCGCCGGCTCACTGGCCAGACGGGCCCGGTAGACGACGCTGATGGTGGTGCTGCTGACGTCGCGCAGGTGGATCGCCAGCTTCGTCATGTTCTTGTTTTGGTTCTGGATGCTCGGGTTGGGCGAGCTCGGCAGCGGCGCCGCCGGGAGCACCTCGAACTGGGCGCCCGCCGGGCTCAGCAGCAGGGCCTGGCAGACCTTGCCGTTGCGCTCCAGGACGGCCTCGCGCCCGTCGGCGGCGAGGGTGGTCTTGGTGTTGGTGTCGCTGTGGCTGAACCACCAGACCTCGCTGGGCCTGGCGGCGGTGATCTCGTCCTGCACCTGCAGGGCGCGGCGCTGGTCGAACAGCCGGAAGCCGCGGGTGACCTGCCGGGCGTGGGCGCGGTAGGCGTCGGTCAGGTCGACCACGGCCAGCGCCTCGTGCGGGGCACTTTCGAAGCGCTGCACCTTGCTGTCGCCGCGGGGGTTCTGGGAATCGGCCTCGGCGGGGTTGAAGACCAGGGTGTTGTGCCCCTCAGCGCGGATCCGGTAGAAGTGCCAACTCGGCAAGTGGTGGACATGCCCCTGGTAGGTCTGCCCCTCGGTCCCGAGGTCCATCACCCACTTCTCGCCGAGGGCGTACCAGGCGAAGCTGCCGAGGTCCTGATGGGCGTGGGCGATGCCGTTGCGGCCGGCTTTGAGGCCGGCGAAAACCGCGTCCGGGTCGGCCCACGAGCCGCGCAGCGTGACCACCTCGGCGCCGCGGAAGTGTCGGTCGAGCGGCGCGTCGGCGGCCTCGCCGGCTGCCTCAAAGGGCTCGTAGTAGATCAGGTCCTCGGGCGTGCCGTTGGCCGCGCGGCGCTGGTAGTCGAGGTAGAGCGGGTTCTGGTACCGCGCCGCGAGGTAGAAGAACGCCCAGTGGCGGTAGGTGCCGCCGCCCGACCCCGAGTCGGCGAAGTTGAAGTAACCGTTGCGCGGACTGCTGAGGTAGATTGGGAAGTCGCCCGACTTGCCGAAGCCCTGGTTGGCGCAGGCCTTGACCAACCCGAAGTCGGTGCCGCAGGCGGTTTCGAGGGCCCGCAGGTAGCTCAGCAGGTAACGCTGCGAGTAGCCCCAGTAGCCGATGCCCTCCCACCAGGCGCCGTCCGGCTCGAAGTGCTGCAACGGGATCTGGATGCACTGGAAGCCGGTGTCGAGGACCGTCGTGCCTTCGTCCGGCAGTTCGTCGAGCACCGCCAGCGCGGCAATGCCGCTGCCGCCGTTGCAGACGAAGTTCCAGTTGTTGGTAACCGTCTTCCAGCCCTGCCCCCCCTCGGCCTTCTGGCCGCTGTACGAGGCGTGCGACAGCCGTAGGCCGTGCTTCCAGAGCCCCTCGCGGAGGGTCTGGCGTTGCGCCGGCGTCCAGTCCTGGTAGAACCAGTCGTAGCCGATGGCGACGGCGTGCATCATCTCGGCGGTATCGAGGTAGTGCGCCGGGTTCCAGTCCGGGTAGTTGACCACCGCCTGCAGCTCCTGCCAGGCCCGCTCGCGCCACTGGGCGCCGCCGTCGAGGCGGTAGACCAGCCCCCAGTGGTAGATCCGGTCGAGCACATCGCGCGAGATGCTGAGCAGTCGGCGGCCGTCGGGGAGTTCGTGCTTCCGGACGGGCTTGGCGGCCAGCGCCGCGGCCTGCTGCTGGACGTTGGCATACCAGCCGCGGCAGAGCGGGTCGGTGGCGATCCGCTGGCGCAGCGCCGGCAACTGCTCGTCGAGCAGAATCAACCGCGGGTGCTGGCGACGCAGGCGTTGCAGCCAGGCGGTGGCGGGCGGCGAGTCGACGTACTTGCGGTAGTTGATCGCCGGCCGGTAAGGTCGCGGGTCGAAGCTCAGGGCGACCTCGTCGAGCACCCAGACCGTCTCCGGCTGGGGCTGCTGTTCCCACCCGGTGGCGGCGAGCCGGAGAGTGCTGATCTGGTCCCAGCCCGCTGGCTCGCGGGTCTCGCCGAAGGCGCGGAAGTGGAGGCTGAGCTGCTTCCAACCGGTCCAGTCGACGGTCACCTTGGCGGCGTAGTAGGACAGCGTCCCGGCCTGGCGCTGGGACTCGGCGATCACCATGAAGGTGTCGCCGTTGGCAGCCGCCGAGTGCAGCCAGAAGCTGAGGGTGTTGAAAGCGCTCAGGTCGAGCGGCCGCTGCCGCAGGGTCAGGCTGCCCTGCTTGCTGGGCACCCAGCGCAGCGCCTGTTGACCACTGTGTCGCGGCTCGGCGACGGCCTCGCCACCGTCCCACCCGGCGGCGTCCTCACACCCCAGGGCCGCGGCCAACGCCGCCGGCCAGGCCGCCCTGGCGGCGGTGGCGCGGGCCTCCGACGGCGGCTCGGCAGCGCAGCCGAGGTACGGGGCGAACAGCAGCGGCAGCAAGCAGCGGCGCATCGAACACTCCGCGAGCGGTCGGCTCGACCGGCTGGTTCGCGCCCCGGCGCAACCCTCCTGCCCAACGCCGCCGGCCCGGCGGAAGGGCCGGGCCGGCGGGAGTCGTTGGCCAGCGGGGCCGTCGCGCTCAGTTGGTTGGTGGCGCCGGGAGCGCGGACGCGGCCGGAGCCGGGGCCGGCAGCGGCGCGGCCGGTACGGCGCTGGTCGGCGCCGCGCCGACGGGCGCCGCGGGTGCGGCCGGGAGCGCGGGCGCGACGCTGGCCGCGGGCGGCGCGGGCTCGACCGCGGCGCTCGCAGCCGGTGCGGGCGGCACGGCACTGTCCGGGGCCGGGGCCGGAGCCGGGGCCGGGGCCGCCCCGCCACTGCTACTGGTCGGCAACGGCGCTGGGGCGCCGAGGTCGGTGAGGCCCTCGAGGTAGGTCGCCAGCGCGGCGATCTCGCCCGGCGTGCCGACCAGCGGCGGCATGTAGGAGCGGTACGGCGAGTCGGCGCGGTACTCGTGCAGCACCTGCAACAGGTTGACGATGCCCTCGTGGTTGCGGCCCGCCAGCAGGCCGCGCATCGCGCGGTAGCCCTCGCGGGTGTGGCACGAGAGGCACTGCCCCCGGAACATCAGCTCCCCGATGTCGCCAGGCGTCGCCCCGTAGGCCATCGGCGCGCGGGTCAGGTAGCCCTCGGCATTGTGCTTCTCGACGTCGCGCAGGCGGACGCCGTTGGAGTACATATAGCCGCCCACCACATACGGCTTGCGGAGCATCTCGCGGACCGTCTCGGAGGTCCCGAAAGCGATGAACGCGGTCAGCGCGATAGCCGCCGCGCCGCCCACCGAGAAGTCGGGCGCGTTGCGTTGGTCCGTGAATAGGAAGGCCGCCACGACCGTCGCCATCGACGCCAGGGCGGTTACCATCACCATGCGGGTGGCCGCCGTGAACTGCCCCGGCGCCGCGGTGCCGACGCCGCGCAGCAGCAACTCGCGCTGCTCGGGCGGCACGTTGGAGACGTACCAGATCACCAGGATCGGCAGGATCACGAACGACGGCAGCAGCCACTGCCGGGTCCAGGCCGCCAGCTCGCGCTTCAGGTCACCGTGCACCTGGCTGTCCAGCCGGCTGACGGTCCAGAAGGCCCAGACCCCGGCCAGCGAGGCGCAGATCAGCGTCCGGATCAGCAGACTCGGGAGGTAGGTCGGGTTGAAGAAGGCCTTCCAGAACAGCAGGAAGCCCGCCGCGTCGGGGGTGCCAATGGCGTTCAGCCAGGCGTCGGTGGGCGTCAGCATGAACGTCAAGATGCCGTTGATGATCAACAGCGTGAGCCACGACGAGATGGCGTAGAGGTAGCCGATCTTGACGTGGGTCTGGTCCGAGACGCGGCCCCAGAGGTAGTAGTAGGCCGCCGCCGCCGCGAGCTCGATCACGAAGACGCACCACTCCATGCCCCAGCCGAAGACCCAGTAGTGGATCAGCGTGCTGGTGCCCGGGGCGGAGCCGAGGCCGATGGCGAACCAGATCCCGACCCCGGTGACGGCGCCGAAGATGCTGGTGACGATCAGGAAGAAGCGGGAGTGAGTCTGCACCACCGCCAGCCAGTCGCGCCGGCCTTGCTTCAGGGCATGCCGCTCCAGCAGCGGCAGAAACAGCCCGCCGCCGACCGCGAAGTGCGAGATGTAGACGTGGACGATGGCGATGATGGCAATCACCAGGCTGCTGCCAATCACCGGCACGTCCCAGGCAGGATAGTTCATGGTTGTGCTCCGCGGGCTAGGCCAGGAAGTACCCCAGGATGGTCAGGAGGGCCAGGAAGATCACCACGCCGATCCCGAGCTGGGTGACCTTGCGGCCCTGGGCCCCGCTGGGTGTGCGCGGGTCGAAGAACGGCACCAGGCACCAGAGCAGGCCGCCGAGGCCGAACAGGCCGATCCCGACGATCTCCCCGAGGGTCCCCGGGACGACCATGCCGATCAGCTTGAGGGCGGTGAACTGGCTCATGAAGTACCACTCGGGATGAATCCCCAGCGGGGCCGCTGCCAGTGGGTCGCCCTGCGGGCCGAGCTTCCAGGGGAACAGCGCCGCCAGCGAGGAGAGCACCGTGAAGACGACCAGCCAGGCGGCCAGGTCGCGCATCATGAAGTGCGGGAAGAATGGAACGCTGCGCCGCGCTTCAACCGGCTTCGCCTCTTCGCTCTCGGGGAGCGCGTTGCCGTGCTTCTGGACCAGGAAGAGGTGCCCGGCCAGCAGCGGCAGGAAGATCAGCGGGAGCACCACCACGTGCAGCACGAAGAAGCGCTGCACCGTGGCATCGCTGATGTCGGCGCCGCCGCGCACCACGACCGTGATGATCTGCGAGACGCCCGGCACGATTTCCGGCAGTGCCAGGCCGACGCGGGTGGCGCAGAGCGCCAGCTCGTCCATCGGCAGCAGGTAACCGGAGAAGCCGAACACCATCGCCAGTCCGAGCAGCGCCAGACCGCTCCACCAACCGAACTCGCGTGGTTGACGGTAGGCCTTCATGAAGAAGACGCTGAACATGTGGACGAACACCGCGCCCACCATCAGGTTGGCCGACCAGGCGTGGATCGAGCGCATCAGCCAGCCGAACTGCACCTCGTTCATGATCTTGCGGACGGAGTCGTAGGACTCGGGCCCGGGGCGGTAGTAGACCAGCAGCAAGATGCCGCTGACCACCTGAACCAGGAACAGGAACAGCGCGACGCCGCCCCAGTAGTACCAGAAGGTGTGCCGATGGTTCGGCACCTGCTTGGCCTTGAGGTGATCCGCAGCCGCCGTCAGATCGAGCCGTGCGTCGCTCCAGGTCCAGGCGCGACGCAGCCAATTGGGCTTAGTCACGGGACACCACCACCTTCCCGTCGGCGTACACCGCCTGGTAGGCCTTCAGCGGCTTCGGCGGCGGACCAGAGACGTTGTTGCCGGTTTTCGGATCGTAGACCCCGCCGTGGCAGGCGCAGTAGATGCGCTGCTTCTCGGGCTCGTAGGAGACCGTGCAGGCGAGGTGGGTGCAGGTCGCGCTGAGCGCCGTCCAGGTCTCGTCAGCGTGCCGGATCAGCAGCGCCGGGCGGCCAGCGAACTTGAACATCAGCGCGCTGTTGGGCGCCAGGTCGGCGACCTCCAGGGTCACCTCTTTGACCGCTGCATCCTTCAGCGCCTCGTCGGCGGCGGTGCCCAGGTACCGGTAGACCGGGTACCCCAGCGCCCCGACGTAGACCGCGCCCGCGGCCACCGTGACCGCCTGGATCGCGGTCCGCCGCGAGGGCTCGCCGGCCGGCTCGACAACCGGCTCGACGGCCGGCTCCTGCGGGCCGTGGGTGGGTTCACTCATGGCTCGGCGCCTCCTCGATCGGGCGGGTCTTCAGGGCCAGCACAACCAGCCCCCCGACGATCACCAGGGCCACCACGACCAGCACCAGGAAGATCCCCAGGATCCCCCAGTTCGGGGCCAGGTCGAAGGCCGTCCAAACGTCGAAGCCAGCACGCTTCAAGGTCAGGTCGCGGATCCCGTCGCGGACCGTGGCCATCACGATGCTGAGCAACGCGGCGACCGCTGGGGCGGCGATCTGGAGGTGCTTCAGCCGTACCCCGGCAGCGCCCTTCGGCGCGCTGGCGTAGCCCAGCAGACCGACCACGACCGCGGCGGCCCAGAGCACCAGCCAGAGCACCATGCCGAGCGCGCTGAGCGTGTGCCCCCGCAGATCGGCGGCGACGCCCTCCTGCAGGTTGCGCATCACCAGCAGCGCAAAGCCGCACTGTCCGACCGCGCCCAGCAGCACCAGCAGGCCGCCCTCGCGCAGCATCACCTGCCGCAAGGCGCCGCTGCGCAAGGTCGGCGCGCCCAACATGATCAGCCCCAGGCCGGCGGTCAGCAGGCCGCCGCAGAGCATGAACGCCCAGCGGGGCCAGATGCTGCTGTCACCAAATGGCAGCGCGGTCCCGGTGGCGTTCTGGCGGTACATCTCGCCCCACACATCGGGCCGCAGCATGAGGGTCATGTTGGTGCTGTAGATCGCCGCGATCACCAGCCCCAGCAGCAGCGCGAGCCCCGCGAAGCCGGCCCACGGCCGAGCCTCGCCGGCCCGCGCCTGGCCCCAGTAGATCAGCGCGTACATCACCAGCAAGAGGCCGATCACCGAGATCCACCAGGCCCCGATCAGGATGCTGCTGACGTAGATCGCGCTGCCGTACAGTACCTGCGCGAAGAGCAACGGGGGTACGCCGAGGTTGATCAGGAACGTCATCACCGTCGGCATCATCCGCCCGAGCTGCCGCGAGCCGCTCAGCAGCGCCTGGTTGCCGCTGCGCCGTCCGCGCAACTCCCACAGCGCCGCGCAGCACAAGGCGCCGAGCATGAACTGCACCAGCGCGAAGTGCAGCCCCAGCAGGGCGATGTGCAGCAGTTTGAAGAGCCAGACGGGGGCCGGCAAGCCGATGCCGTCCACCGCTGGGAAGGGGAAGCCTTGCATGCGTGCCTCACTTCCTGTCCGCCACCAGTCCGTCGCGCCGCGTCACCCCTCAACCACTCGGCGCCCACCAACCTGCCTACTGCGGCTCCGCCCACGGGCAACCGGTCGGCGGGGTGTACGACTCCGGGCGCTCGGCGAGCAACTCGGTCAGCCCCACCGACACCGCCAGCGCATCGTCGGCCGCCGCCAGAGCCTGCCCTTCGGCCGCCAACATCGCCAGGTCGGTTTCCTCCAGCAAAGCCAGCAGCAGCCGCTGGGCGATCCGCCAGACCCGGTGGACCGGGCAGCGCACCGCGCGGTGGCAACCACCGCCCAACATGCAGGAGTTCACCCCAATCGGCCCGTCCACCGCTTCGATCACCTGCCGCAGGCTGATCTCCGCCGGTGGCCGCGCCACCGCGAAACCACCACCCGGCCCGCGCCGGGCGCGCACCAGTTCCGCCTTCGCCAAGGCCGGCAGCAGCTTCTGCAGATACGCCTCGGGAATGTCCTGCGTCCGCGCCAGCTCCGCCACCGCCAAGGGCTTGCGGTTGGACTCCATCGCCAGCCGCACCATCAACCGCACCGCATACTCGCTGGTGCGTGATAACTGCAAGTTCATTCACTGGCCTCCGGGTCCGGCAATCCCTCCGGTTGACTGCAACGAACTCGCCGCCGTCAGGGCACGCCAAATCTGGGGCGCAGCCGGCTCTTCAAGCCGCTCTGACGGCGCTGACAAAACGGCGGCAGCGAGTCGCGGAGGCGCCCAATTCCACGACACCGATGTCGTGGAATCAGTCACCGGAGGGTGGATCCGACGGTGGTTTGGTGAGTCTGACGCGACTCGGCGCGGCGTGATGCGGTGTTCGCCGCGGGCGGTCAGGCGTAGGCGCGCAGGTACTCGGCGATCAGGCGGCCGCAGTTCAGCAGGGCGCCGAAGTGGGCCACTTCGTAGCCGTGGGTGTTGGCGGTGGCGAACGCCACGCAGGCCGGGCGGGCGGTGTGGCCCAACTTGGCGGTGATCGAGGCATCGCTGCCGAATCCGGCCAGGCAGGCGTGTTGGACCCCGATCTCCAGGTTCAACGCGGCCGTCGTCAGTTGGCGGGCGACCCGTTCGTCGTAGAGGTTGCTGCCGTCCTGCAGCAGGACCACCGGGCGCTCGTCGAGCAAGGTGTGGTACTCGTCGGCGACCGGGGCGATCTCGATGGCCAGCAGCACATCGGCCGGCAGGCGGGCCGCCAGCCAACTGGCGCCGACCACGCCGGTCTCCTCCTCGCTGGTCACGGCGAAGACCACCTCCCGGTCGGTCACCGCCGCGCCGAGCTGGTCGAGCGCGTCCAACAGCACGACGATCGCCGCCTTGTCGTCCAGCGCGTAGGCCGCCACATAGTCACCAAAGACGCGGGGCGTCTTGCGGTCGCGGGCGACCACTGCCTTGCTGCCGGGATGCACCCCGCGATCGTCCAGCGCGGCGGGGCTCAGAAACGTGTCAACCCAGACCATGTCCCAGGTCAACGCCTGCGAGCGGGCGGCGTACTGCGGCGACTCCGCCGAGGTGTGGCGCGCGCCGAAGCTGAGGATCCCTGGGACCACGGCGTCGTCGCCCAGCACGTCGACCGGTCCCTCGCCCCAGACCCACGGCAGGCAGCCGCCGACCGGCCGCACCTGCAGGCGGCCCTCGTGATCGATCCGCTTCACGATCACGCCGATCTCGTCCTTGTGGGCGGTCACGATCACGCGGCCCTCGCGGCGGCCCGGGCGCACCACGTAGATGTTGCCGGCGCTGTCGACGCAGGGGCTCAACCCACGGCGTGCGAACTCGGCGATCACCAGCGGATCGATCTCATCCTCGTGTCCGCTCGGCGAATGCGCGCGGCAGAGGGTGGTCAGCAGGTCGAGGGTGTCTTCTCGCGTCATCGCAGCCTTCCGACGGTTAGAGTGTTGCGCCGCCCGCGGGTGGCAGGAACCGGCGTGCAGCAACCGAACAGCGGTCGCTGGAGCCGCCGATGCGCCGCCTCGTCTTGCTCTGCCTGCTGGCCCTCCCCGCCGGCGCCGCCGATCCGGCCTGGCTGCACTCCGAGCTGGGCGAGCCGCCGGCCGACTGGGTGCCCGCCCCCTACCGGCCTGTGCAGCGTCAAGGTGCTCGGCTGCAAGTGATCGGGCGCACCGTCGAACTCGCTCCGAGCGGCTTGCCGAGCAGCCTCACAGCGGCCGGGGCGCCGTTGCTGGCGGCGCCCGTGGCGCTTCGCGCGACCACCCCGGCGGGACCGCTGACCTGGCGCTGGGGGCCGCTCGGCTGGGGCCCGCCGGCGCCGCGGGAGCAGGTCTGGCTGAGTACGGCGCAAGCCGGCGACTGGCACCTGCAGATCGCCGCCGGCCTGGCCTACGACGGGCTGCTGACGCTGGTGCTGCGGCTGGACCCGCCGGACGGCGGCGGCACCCTCAGCAGCCTGGCGCTGGACGTGCCGCTGCGGCCGGAGCGGGCGCGCTACTTCAGCTTCTGGCCGGGGCAGTGGGGCTCCGCCGCCAACTCCGGCCCGTTGCCGGCCGCGGGGCTGGCGCTGCCCTTCAAGCCGCTGCTGTGGTGTGGCGACGAGGACCGGGGGCTGAGTGTCTGTGCCGAAGACGACGAGGGCTGGCAGCCGACCGCCGGCCAGGCGCTGACCGTCGGCCCCAGCGGACAGCGGCGGCTGACCGTCAACCTGGTGGCCAGTCCGGTGCGCCTGGAGCGGCCCTGGCAGACCCGGCTGCTGTTGCAGCCGACGCCGCTCAAGCCGTTCCCGGCCGACCCGCACGCCCTGCGGATCAACCACGGCGGCTCCTACGGCCTGGAGACCGCCCCGTGGAGCGGCCATAGTTTCCAGATCCGCTACGACGCCGGCCGGCTCCTGGACGACCGGCAGGGCAGCCTGGAGCTGACGGTCACGCCGGGGTTCGACCCGCAGCGACCGTTGCAGCCCGGCGAAGTCGCCAGCCGCGGCAGCTTCAACCGTGAACTGCTCAAGCTGCAGCTCCCGAACGGTGACGAGGCCGGGCTCTACTGGAACATCGACGACCGGGGGATGCGCTACTACGTTCGCCGCGGCCGCGAGCATCCGCTGGTGGCCGGGGCTCCCAATGGCTGGCGGCAGGGCCAGACCCACACCGTCGCGCTGACCTGGGGCGACGCGCTGCGCATTTGGGTCGACGGCCAGGTGACCGTCGAGCAGCCCTTCGCCGGCTTGCTGGGCCAGCCGACTGACCTCACCGGGGCGACACTGCTGCTGGGCGGTGACACCGCCAGTTTCGCGGTCCACGCGCTGCGGCTGGAACGGACGGCGCGGACGGTCTTCCACCCCGAGGCCGAGCCGACGCGGACGGCCGAGACCACGCTGCTGGAGGTCGGCCGGCGGCTGGGCAGTGGCGGCACCCGGCAGGGCGGCACCTGGATCCGCGGCCGCTTCGGTGAGGCGCTGGCCGGCTACGATCCGGCCCAGCCGGCGCTGACCCGGCTCGACGCACTGCGCGCGGCCGGCGTACGGACGCTGATTTGCCACGAATCCTGGACTGACATCCAGGACTACGGCGTGACGCCGTATGCCGCGGAGCTGCGGTCGTTGGCGGCAGCCTGTCACGACCGCGGACTCAAGCTGCTGGTCTACTTCGGCTACGAGCTGAGCGACCGCGCTCCGGAATGGGCGGAGTGGCACGAGCAGGCGCTGGTCGCGCCGCGGCAGGGCGGCTACCAGCGCCAACCGCAGCAGACCGCCTACACGGTCTGCTACAACTCGGTCTGGCAGAACTTCCTGCTGGAGCAAATCGCCCACGCCGTGCGCGAGTACGGGGTCGACGGGGTCTACCTCGACGGCACCATCGAGCCCTGGGGCTGCAGCAATGCCCAACACGGCTGCGGCTATGTCGGGCCAGACGGCCAACGGCGACCGACCTGGCCAATCCGCGCGGTGCGGCGGCTGATGGAGCGGATGCACTGCTTCCTGACGCTGACCCGCGGCAGCGCGCTGATCGATGCGCACCAGTCGCTCTGCCTGATGACGCCGACCCTGAGCTGGTGCAGCGGCTACTGGGACGGCGAGCAGCTCACCAGCAACATCGCCGCCGGCCAGCAGCCGCTGGAGTACCTGCCGCTGGCCACCTTCCGCGCCGAGTTCATGGGCCGCCAGTTCGGCGTCCCGGCGATGTTCCTGAACTACGCCGGGCGGCCGTTCCAGCCGTCGCAGGCAATGGCCTTCAGCCTGCTGCACGACGTGCTGCCACGGGGCAGCGGGCTGGACGCGGTGCAGGCCTTCGTGACGCCGGTCTGGCGGGCCTTCGACCGCTTCGGCCGCGCCGGCGCGCGGTTCTACGGTTATTGGGACCCGGCCCTGCCGGTCAGCGGCGGCACCGCCACCGTCAAGGTCAGCGCCTGGGTCCGCAGCGGCGGCGAACTGCTGGTGGTCAGCAACCTCGGCCAGACCGCCGCGGCGGTCGACCTGGGGTTCCGCCGCCGGCCGCTGCGGGCGGTCGATGCACTCACCGGACAGGTCTACCCGCTGACCGCCGGCCGCCTGCGCCTGACCCTGCCGACTTTGGGTTACCGCCTGATCACGCTACACTGAGGGAGGAGCGATCGCGCCGATGCCGTGTTCGGAGACAGCGGCGGTGGGTCTGGTGGTGGCGCTGTGGGACGAACTGCGGCCGATCGCCCGCCACCTGCGGCTGCGTGGCCGGGTCGGTCGGGTGCTGCGGGGCAACGTCGGCGGCGTGCCGCTGGTCGTCCGCCTGAGCGGCGTCGGTCGCGACCGGGCGGCCGCGGCGGCGCGGCTGCTGCTCACACAGCACGGCTGCGGCAGCCTGCTGACCGCCGGCTACGGCGGCGCGCTGGACCCGACGCTGGCCGTCGCTGACGTGCTGGTGGCCAGCGCGGTGCAGCGCGACGAGGCGCCGCCGGTGGTCAGCTCGGCGGACTGGGCCAGCGCCGTGGGCGGGCCGACGGGCCTCGTCTGGACCACCTCCCGGCTGCTCGCCGACCCGGCGGCGAAGGCCGCGGCGCACGCTGCCAGCGGCGCGGCGGTGGTCGACCTGGAGACGGCGGCGGTGGCGGCCGTGGCCAGCGAGCAGGGGGTGCCATGGCTCGGCCTGCGGGCGGTCAGCGACACCGCCAACGAGGCGTTGCCGGTGTTTGTCACCCGGCACTTTGACGAGCAGCGCGGCGAGCTGCGCCTCTACGCGATGTTTGCCTGGCTGCTGCTGCATCCCCGGCAGTGGCCGGTGGTGGCCGACTACGCCCGACGACAACAACGGATGGGCCGCGCCCTGGCCTTGGCGGTGGCGACGGCGGTGGAGCGACGACGATGACCGCAACCTGCCTGGCGCTGTTGCTGCTGGCCGAGCCGGCGGCCTGGGACCTGCCGCAAGTGGTGGCCACGGCGCTGGCCGACGGCCCGGCGGCGCGGCGCGCGCGCCTGATCTGCGAGCAGGCCGAGGCCGCCGCGCAGCGCACCCGCCCGCGGCTGCAGCCGGATCTGACGCTGACCGCGGCGAGTGGCTGGCGCACCCCCACGGTGCGCGACCCGGCCGCGCCGAACGCGGTCGTCGAACGCGACTGGGCCGCCAGCGCCAACCTGGCGGCGCGGCAGACGGTGTGGCAAGCGGGCGCCAGCGGCGCCGCTCGGCGGGCCGACCTGGCGGTCGCGGCGGCCCGCTACGACCTGGCCGCTGCGCTGGCCAAGGTGCGCTACGAAATCGCCGTGGCCTACGTTGACCTGCTGGCTGCCCGCGGTGGCGTGGCGCTGGCCGCGGAGGGGGTGAAGCGGGCCACCTCGCAGGTCGAGCGGGTGGCCGAGCTGGTGAAGCTCGAGAAGGTCGCCGAGGTCGACCGGCTGACCGCCGAAGCCGGTCTGCTGGAGGCCCGCACCGGCCTGGCCGAAGCCGCCAGCGGCGCCGACCTTGCGGCCGCCAACCTGAACCGCCTGCTGGGCCGACCGCTGGAGGCGCCGCGGGACGTGCAGCCGCTGGCCGACCTCCCGCCGGAGCTGCCCGCCCGCGCGTCAGCCGTGGCCTGGGCCCGCGAGCAGCGGCCCGAGGTGCAGGCGTTGCGGCGGCGACAGCAGGAGGCCGGGCTGGCGGCGGGGTTGATCGAAACCGCCACGCAGCCTCGGCTCGACCTCACGGGACAGCTCACCGCGCGCACCAAGACAGCCTTCGGTCCAGCAGCCGAGGCCGGCGTGGGGGTCGAACTGGTCTGGCCGCTCAGCCGCACCGACCAGGCCGCGGCGCGGCAGGCCGGCGCGGTGCGGGATCAGGCTGACCTCGCCGCCCTGGCGCTGACCGAGCTGCAGGACGGGCTGGCCCTGGAGGTCCTGTCCGCCTGGCGAGCCGACCAGACCGCCCGCGAGCGGCTGCTGCTGGCGACGGCGCGGGTCGCGGCGTTGACCGAAGCGCACCGCGTGAAGTTGCTGCAATACGATCGCCAGCGCTGCACGCTGCTGGAGGTGCAGCAGGCCTTGCTGGAGCGGACCCGCGCCGAGCAGGACCGCGACCGGGCCCGCTACGCGGTCCACCAGGCCACGGCCCAGGCCGCCGCGGCGGTCGGCAGCGACCTGACGGCGGTGCCCCGCTGACCTGAAACGCCCCGGCCCGCCGCTCGACTGGTGTCGCGCGGCGGGCCGGGGGCGAGGTTGGTCAGCCGTCACCTAGTCGGCGGCGGCGGTCCACATCGGGGCCTTCGTTTCCTTCATCCACTTGCAGTGACCGTCGAAGAACTGCAGGTTGAAGCCCTCGTTGTGGCGAAGGTTAACTTGTCCGCGGCACAGCCCCCAACTCGCAACCGTCGAGACCGTGGGGTTGTTGTAGTCGACGTTGGCCGAGTTCCACATCTCGAGGGTGGTCAACTCGGCCGCTTGGATGGTGCCGGCCGGTTCGACGATCGTCGCCATCGTCACCACGCCGGTGGCGTTGCCCCAGGCTCCGGCGAAGTCGCCGCCGCCATAGGAACACGGCAGCGAGTTGGTCAGCGGACCGCTTCCGGCCGGGAACAAGTTGCGGTTCCAAGTGTTCGGGCTGTAGACGTTCGGGCAGACCCAGATCTGGGAGTTCTTGACGTAGGGGTGCGCCAGGTCTGGGAACCACGCCAGCATGCCGGGGTTGGCCCAGTAGCAGAACAGTGGGCAGATCCGTTCGTCGTAGTCCTGCGAGTACTGCATGAAGGCCAGCCCGGCCTGCTTCAGGTTGCTGAGGCAGGAGTTCTGGCGCGCCTTCTCGCGGGCCTTGGCGAAGACCGGGAAGAGAATCGCAGCGAGAATCGCGATGATCGCAATGACCACGAGGAGTTCGATCAGCGTAAAGCCGACACGATTGCCCCGAGTCCGGAACTTGCTCATGTGTCACTCCTCGGCACCGGCCGGACGGACGTCTCCCGACCAGCACCAGCTTTCGTTGATTGCGGCCCGCCGCCCAGGTCGGCGACCTGGTCTGGCGACACCGGTACGGTATTATGACTCCTTCCCGTCCCTCCTGCTGCCGCCGGTTAAGATATCAAGGCTGAGTGCCCCATCTCACAACAGTATTGTAACAACTACGTGTCCGACCGACCGGACCTGGGCGATCTAGCGACCGAACGTCACCCACAGCGCCTGCAGCCAGTAGCGGGCGCTGTCGACGTAGGTCAGCAGGACCGTCCGGCCGCCGTCGGTGGCCAGCGCCGGGTGTTCCTTGCCGGCGTAGCAGAAGGCCTGGGTGAAGGCCTTGTGCCGGCTGCCGACGGTGCCGATGGTCTGGTACGGCCCCCAGGGCTGCGGCGCCAGGCAGCAGCGCAGTTGCTCGCCGAGGCCGACCGAATGCACCGCCAGCCAGCCGCCCAGCCAGGCGTTGTGGCTCAACGACAGCTCGCTGGGGAAGTCGCGCAGGCCCGGCAGATCGGCGGCCTGCCGCGGGTCGCTGCTCCAGGTCGCCGGTTCGCCGCCAGCGAAGTACTCGTAGGCGGCTGGCTGCGCCACCCGCGCCGAGTCGACTCGTGCCAGTTTGGCGTACTTCGCGCCGCCCCGCTCCTGGTACCCGACGACGTAGCACCACGGCCCGCTGACGGGCTGTGCGACGGCGCTGCCGTAGACCGCCTGGCCGTCGCCGGGACGCCACCAGAGCGGGCTGCCGGCGGCGGCGGGGAGGCGGGTGAACTGCAGGTGGGCCAGGTCGGTGGCGTCCGCAGCAGCCAGCCCGTGGCCCTCCAGCCGAAAGTCGAACGGTCCCGTGCCAGTCACCGCGACCTGGCCGTAGTACAGCCAGAGGCGTTGCGACGCCGGGTCGTGCCACCCTCCGAGCGGCCAGTAGCGCAGATCGCGGCGGCCGGCCTCGGCCGGCAGTGGGGTCAGCACCGGGCGGGCCAGACCCGTCGCCGGGTCGCTGATGAACTGGTAGTCGCGCAGCCCGGCCGCGCCTGGCTGCCGGGTGACCGCGGCGCAGTTGCTGATCATGCCGCGCCACCGCTGCTCTGGGTCGTCGGGCCCGAGCAGGAAGACATCGCCGAACAGCCAGACCTGACGGTCGCCGACCGCGATGGAGTAGCCGGCGTCGGTGCCGCTGACGCCGGCCTGGTTGTCGGTGAACAGCAGCCCGCCGTTGCGCACGGCGACGACCTCGACGGCCGCTGCCGCACCACTCGCCAGCAAGCCACAGGTCAGCAGCGACCAGCGCATCGCTGTGCTCCGCCGGCAGATACCCCGGCGCTCGGTCAGATCCTCGTGAGCACGGCGTGAGCCGCGAGCTGGTGGTTTCGGAATCGCAACATGCGGCAATGAACTCCAGGGAGGAAGCGCCGTCTCTGGCACCGTAAGGGACGACTCGGCGGGATCGGCTGGCCGGCACGGCGACCCTGGCGCGGCACGCGGCAACCACCGGGCCGTCGAGCGTGGTAGACTGGATGGTGGGGTCTTGTCAGCGGTTGGTGGGAGACGCACGATGCGGCGGCTCAGATGGGCGTGGGCGGTGGCCGGCCTGGTGCTGACCGGGCGACTGGCGGTTGCCCAGCAGCCCACGGCGGCGCCGGTGGAGCCGTTCGAGCAGGCCACCTGGGCGGTGGCGGCGAGCCCGATCGACCAGGCGGTCACCCTGAAGCACCGCCAACGCGGCGTGGTTGGCGCGCTGCCCTGTTCCGACGTGGTGTTCTGCCGCCGCGTCTACCTCGATGTGATTGGCACGCTCCCGGAGCCGGCCGAGGTGACCGCGTTCCTGGCGGACCAGCGCCCCGGCAAACGCGCCCACCTGATCGATGCCCTGCTGGCGCGCGACGAGTACGCCGACTATTGGGCGCTGAAGTGGTGCGACGTGCTGCGGGTGAAGGCCGAGTTTCCGGTCAACCTGTGGCCGAACGCGGTGCAGGCCTACCACCGCTGGCTGCGCGACTCGATGGCCGCCAACAAGCCGTACGACCAGTTCGTCCGCGAGTTGCTGACCTCCAGCGGCAGCAACTTCCGGGTGCCGCCGGTCAACTTCTATCGGGCGGTCCAGGGCAAAGACGCCGCCGCCATCGCCGAGGTCGTGGCGCTGACCTGGATGGGCACCCGGCTGGCCGCCTGGCCGGCCGACGAGCGGGCCCAGCTGCTACCGTGGTTCTCGCGGGTGGTCTACAAGGCGACCGGCGAGTGGAAGGAAGAGATCGTCTGCGTCGACCCGAAGGCGACCACGCCGCTGGTGGCCAGCCTGCCCGGGACGGCGGCCAAGATCAGCGTGCCGCCCGAGGGCGATCCGCGGGCCGTGTTCGCCGATTGGCTGATCCAGCCGGACAACCCCTGGTTCGCCCGCAACCTCTGCAATCGGGTCTGGTCCTGGATGCTCGGCCGCGGGGTGGTTCACGAGGTCGACGACCTGCGGCCGGACAATCCGCCGGCCAACCCGGAACTGCTGGAGACGCTGGAGCAGATTCTGGTGCAGAGCAAGTGGGACCTGCAGGCGCTGCTGCGGGCGATCCTCAACTCGCGAGCTTACCAGCAGTCGTCGATTCCGCGCGCCAAGGGACCGACCGCCGAGGCGCTCTGCGCCTGGTACCCCGTGCGGCGGCTGGACGCCGAGGTGCTGGCCGACGCCCTGGTCTGGCTAACCGGCAGCGGCGAGACCTACTCCAGCAGCATTCCCGAACCCTTCACCTACCTGCCGGAAGACCAGCGCACCATCCAACTCGCCGACGGCAGCATCACCAGCCCGTTTCTGGAGATGTTCGGCCGCCCGCCGCGGGACACCGGCTACGAGTCCGAACGCAACAACCAACCGAGCGACGAGCAGCGCCTCTATCTGCTCAACAGCAGCGACGTGCAGCGCCGCCTGGAGCGCAGCCCGCGCCTGATTCGGCTGCAGTTGGAGTGCAAGGGCAACTACCAGACGCTAATCCGTGGCCTCTACCTGACGATGCTCTCACGGGAGCCCACGGCGGCCGAGCTGAAGACCGCCGAGACCTACGCCAAGAGCGGCCTGCGGATGAACGAAGCGACCAACGACCTGGCCTGGTCGCTGCTCAATACCAAGGAGTTTCTGTACCGGCACTAGTGCCGACAGGAGGGACCGATGGGCAAGTCACGTCAACCGGAACTGGTCGACCGCCGCGAGATCATGCGCCGGCTGCTGTACGGCGCGGCCGGCACGGCGCTGATCGACCGGGTTGCCTGGGCCCAGGGCCTGGCCCAACCGACGCCGTCGGTGGCGGCCGCAGCCACGGGCACCGCGGCCGCCTTCCCGGTCAAGGCCAAGGCGGTGATCCAGATCTGGATGTGGGGCGGCCCCTCGCATCTGGATACCTTCGACCCCAAGCCCGAAGCCGGCTACGACTACTGCGGGCCGCTCAACAAGCCGATCGAGACCAACGTCAAGGGCATCCGGATCGGCGAGCTGCTGCCCTTGCTGGCGCAGCAGGCCGACAAGTACAGCCTGCTGCGCGGGATGACCCACGGCAACAACGGTCACGAGACCGCCAGCTATCTGGTGCAGACCGGCCGCCCGCCGGGCGAACGGCTGGTCTACCCCTGCGCTGGCGCGGTGGTCTCCCAGGCCCGCGGCTACGATCACGGCTACAAAGGCCTGATTCCGCCCTACATCGTGCTCACCCGGCCGCAGGGGCGGTTCAGCGAGTCCGGCTTCCTCGGCCCGCGCTACAAGCCCTTCGCGACCGGCGGTGACCCGGCCGCGTCGCGCTTTGTGGTGGAGGGTGTGATCAGCGAATCGATCAGCGACGCCCGCCAGCAGAAGCGCCGGGAGCTGCTCCACAGCCTCGACAGCCTCGGCCAGGCGATGCCCGGCGAAGCCCGCTTCGATGCCCTCGACGCCTGTGAGGACAAGGCCTACGACCTGATTCTAGGCGATGCCGGCAAGCTCTTCGACCTCTCGCAGGAAGCTCCCGCGATGCGCGACAAGTACGGCCGCAACCGCTTCGGGCAATCCTGCCTGATGGCCCGCCGCCTGGTCGAGGCCGGCGTGCCGTACATCACGGTCAACTACGACGGCTGGGACACCCACAAGACCCACTTCAACATCATGCAGCGCAAACTGCCGGAAATGGACAAGGCGATGTCGGCGCTGCTGGTCGACCTCAGCGAGCGGGGCCTGCTCGAGAGCACCCTGGTTTGGTGGGGCGGCGAGTTCGGGCGGACGCCCAAAGTGCAGTGGGAAGCGCCCTGGAACGGTGGCCGCAGCCACTTCGGCGCCGCCTTCTCGGCTCTCGTGGCGGGCGGCGGCTTCAAGGGCGGGCAGGTGCTCGGGGCGACCAACAAAGAGGGCACCGAGGTCGCCGAACGGCCGATCTACCCGCAGGACCTGTTGGCCAGCATCTACCAGCAACTCGGCCTCGATCCCGACGGACCCTTGCCCAACTCGCGGGGGCTCGACCTCAAGCTGACCCTGCCCTCGAAGGGTCCCGGGCGACTCCGCGAGTTGATCTGAGGAGCCACCGATGCACGCTCGGGTGCGCTGGCTGTTCGCGGTGGCCGGCCTGCTGACGGCGGCCGGGGCGCAGACTCCGCCGGGGGGCGACCCGCGGATCGGCTACCTCTATCCGGCCGGCGGCCGCCAGAGCGCGATGCTGCAGGTGCTCGCCGGCGGACAGGGCCTGCGCGGCGTCGACGCCGTGCGAGTCTCCGGCGGTGGGATCACCGCCAGCATCGTCGAGTGGTGCAAGCCGCTGGGTCAGAAGGAGCTCGGTGACATCGGCTGGCACCTTCGCGAGGAGGTCAAGAAGCGCGCCGCCGAGGCGGCCGGCAAGACCTACGAACCGCCGATGGTCGATCCCTCCGAGATCCCCCCGCTGCCTGACCACTTCATCTGTCGCAACATCGGCACCATGTCGATCAAGGAGATGGACGACCTGCGGCTGAAGCTCTACGACCCGAAGAAGCAGCTCAACCCGCAAATCGGCGAGATGGTGCTGTTGCGCTTGACCATCGACAAGCAGGCCGAGCCGGGCGACCGCGAGCTGCGGCTGCAGACTCCCAATGGGCTGACCAACCCACTGCGCTTCCAGGTCGGCACTTTCAAGGAGTACTGGGAGCCCGAGACCAACATCCGGGAGGTGCCCACCAACCCGCCGTTGGAGGCGCCGGTGGTGATCAACGGGCAGATCATGCCCGGCGATGTCGACCGCTTCCGGCTGAAGTGCGTGCAGGGCCAAACGCTGGTGATCGAAGCCAGTGCCCGGCGGCTGATTCCCTACCTCGCCGACGCGGTGCCCGGCTGGTTCCAGGCGACGATGCACCTCTACGACACCAAGGGCAAGGAGATCGGCTACGCCGACGACTACGGCTTTGATCCTGACCCGGTGTTGATTTTCAAGATTCCGGCCGATGGCGAGTACGATCTCGCCATCCACGACAGCATCTACCGCGGCCGCGAGGACTTCGTCTACCGCATCGCCATCGCCGAGCGGCCGTTCGTGACGCAGATCTTCCCGCTCGGCGGCAAGCAGGGCTCCAACACGGTGGCCAACCTGGTAGGCTGGAACCTCCCGTCGCCGACCGCCGCCCTCGACACCATGCCGGGCCTCGGGACGATCCGGTTCGCGTCGCTGACCGCCGGTCGCTGGCGCTCGAACGCCATTCCGTATCAGGTCGACACGCTGGCCGAGATCCGTGAAGAGGAGCCGAACGACGATCCTGGCAAGCCCCAGCCGATTGGCGTGCAGCGCGTTGTGAACGGGGTGATCAGCAAGCCCGGCGACCTCGACTACTACGAGTTCGTCGGCCAGGGCGGCAGCGAGATCGTCGCCGAAGTGGTCGCGCGCCGCCTCTACTCCCGGCTCGACAGCCTGCTGCGGCTGCTCGACAAGGACGGCCAGGTGCTCGCCAGCAACGACGACACCGAGGACAAGGAGTTCGGGCTGCTGACGCATCACGCCGACTCCTACCTGCGCTTCAAGCTGCCGGCCACCGGGCTCTATCGGCTGCTGGTCAGCGATGCCCAACGCGCCGGGGGCGAGGCTTACGCCTACCGGCTGCGCCTGACCCCACCGCGGCACGACTTCGCGGTGCGGATGTGCCCCAGCAGCATCAACGTGATGAGCGGCAGCTCGGTGCCGGTGACCGTCCAGGTGATCCGCGACGACGGCTTCGACGGCGAGATCATGCTCAACCTGAAGAGCGCCCCCGAGGGTTTCGTGCTCAACGGCGCCTGGGTCCCGAAGGGCCAGGACCGCGTTCGGATGACCGTCACGGCGCCGCGGCTGAAGGCTGGCGAGCCGACGCCGATTGTGGTGGAAGCCAAGGCGCTGATTGCCGGCAAGCTGGTGACCCGGCCGGTGACCCCCGCCGAGGATATGATGCAGGCCTTCGCCTATCGGCACCTGGTGCCGGTCCGCGAGATGCTGGCGGCGGTCTCCGGCTACCGGCGGTACGCCCCGGCCGGCAGTTTCGTGCTCGACCGGCCGCTCGCCGTGCCGGTTGGCGGCGAGGGCCAGGTGCTCTTCAAGACCGCCTCCAAGGTACCGCTGGAGACGGTCAAGCTGGAGCTCAAGGACCCGCCGGCCGGCCTCTCGCTGGGCGAGCCCGAAACGGCCGAGGGCGGGGTGGCGATCAGGATCCTGGCCGACGCCGCCAAGGCCAAGGTCGGCGATGCCGGCAACCTGATCCTGGAAGCTTTCAGCGAGTCGAAGGCGGCCAACGGGACGGTCCGGCGCAACTCGATGGGCTACCTGCCGGCGCTGCCGATGCAAGTCGTGGTGGCCCCGCCGCCCGGCGATCCGGGGCCGTCGGGCCAGCCCGGCGCGCCGGGCGCCGCCGGTGCGCCGGGGTTACCGGGACGCCCCGGCGCGGTCGGCCCGGCGGCGCCGCGCCCGCAATGACCACCGCCCGCGGGATGACACCGCGGTGACCCCCGCCCCTGTTGCGCGGCCGAGCAGCGGCCGATAGGAGCTTGGAACAACGCGATGCATGTTGTTGAGACCGTCCGCCCGAGCCTGCCTGCCAGCGTCACGCTGTCCCGTTTCGTCGGTCCCAGCGGCGTCGAGGACGTGCATCTGGTCGTCCGACCGACCGCCTATGGCAGCTTCGCCGAGCAGTTGGCGTGGGTCGAGGAGGCCTACCGCGCCGCCCTCGAGGAGGCCGGGCTGGACCCCACCAGCGCGGTCTTGCGGCGCTTCTTCTGCAGCGACTTGCCGAACCAGGCCGACGACCTGCTGGCCCGCCCTTTCAGCAACCCGACCGCGCCGGACACGCCCTGCGGCGTTTCCTGGATCTGCCAGCCGCCGCTGCCGCCAGTCAAGGTCTCGCTATGGGCCTGGCATCTCCACGACCCGGCCGGCCCGCTCGACAAGACGCAGGACGGCCGCTCCTGCTCGGTCGACCGCGGTGAGCTGGTCCACCACTTCACCTGCGGCCTGACCTGCACCAGCTCGCACACTTCGGCCAACCAGACCCGTGGCGTGATGGCCGACTACGAGGCCTTCTTGACCGCCCGCGAGCTGACCTGGGCCGACCATGTGGCGCGGACCTGGTTCTTCGTGCAAAACGTCGACGCCAACTACCAGGGCCTGGTCACCGCGCGGCGCGAGCTGTTCGAGGAGCGCGGCCTGCGGGCCGACACCCACTACGTCGCCAGCACCGGCATCGAAGGGCGCTGGGCGCAGGTCACCGCGAAGGTGATCCTCGACGCCTACGCCGTCAGCGGCCTGCGACCGGAGCAGGTCACCTACCTCCACGCTCTCGACCACCTCAGCCCGACCAGCCTCTACGGGGTGACCTTCGAACGCGGCACCGCGCTCGACTTCGCCGACCGCCGCCTGGTGATGATCTCCGGCACCGCCAGCATCGACCGCTGCGGCGAGATCGTGTGGCCCGGACAGGTCGACCGCCAGCTCGAACGCACTTTGGAGAACATTGGCGCCCTGCTCGCCCAGGCCGACGCGACGCTCGCCGACATCGGCGTCTTCACGGTCTACCTCCGCGACCCCGCCGACTTCGACCTGGCCTGGCACGAGATGCGCCGCCGCTTCCCCGGCGTGCCGCTGGAAGTCGTGGTCGCCCCGGTCTGCCGCCCCGGCTGGCTGATCGAGATCGAGTGCCTCGCCCACCTGCCCGTCAACAACCCCGGGCTCCCGGCATGGTAAGAGGGGCGCGGCCGCCACAACGCCTCGAAGCCATCGCTTACTTCAGGAACAACCGCTCGCGCTCGGCCTCGCTCAGGCCGCGTTCGACGTACCAGCGGTAGTGCTCGTAGTGCGCCGCCCAGAGGTCGCCGTGGCAGCCGGCCGAGTAGGTCGGGTAGAACTGCCGCCGGCTGCGGGTGCTGGTGTTGACACCGCTACGATGCGGGGCCAGGCAGTGGAAGATCAGGATGTCGCCGGGCTGGGTCTCCACTGGCACCCACTCCAGGCCGAGCGCCGCGACTTCGGCGTCGGTCAGGCTGCGCAGCTCGCCGATCGGCGTCAGCGGCCGCTGGTGCCGGCCCGGCGCCAGCTCCAGCACACCGTTCGCCGCATCGGCCGCGTCGATGGCGACCATCACGCTGGCCAGGTTCTGCGGCGGGAAGACCTGCCACCAGGTCCAGTCCTGATGCACCGCGTACCCGGCCGCGCCGGGCGGTTTAAAGATCACCTTGTCCTTGAAGAGCAGCGGCTCGTCGTCGTACAATCGCCGCAGCGGGTCGAGGATTCGCGGATCCTGCGCGACCGCCGCAAAGACCGGCGAGACGTCGGTCACCGGATCGAACTTCTCGACCACCTTGCCCAACGTCGGATGCCCCCGAAACCGCGTCCGCAGGTTGTCATCATGGACCAGCTCCGAGGCCAGCAGCCGGTCACACTCGGCGTGCATCGCCGCCACCTCGGCGGCCGTGAACACCGCCGGCAAGTGCAGGTACCCCTGCGCCCGCCACTGCTCCACCTGCTCGGTTGTCAAGTTCATGGCTATGGTATCCCGTTCCACCATCTGGAATATGATGCCAGGGGTGGCGACTGTCAGGTGGCGCATGGTTGAGCGGCTGAGCGGCTTTGCGCGGGCGCTACGGGCGGCCGGGCTGGGGGTCTCGCCGGCCGAGGTGCAGGATGCGGCGCGGGCGCTGGCGGCGGTCGAGGTGGCCGAGCGGACGGTGGTGCGTGACGTGCTGGCAGCCTGTCTGGTGAAGTCGGCCGAGCACCGGCCGGCCTTCGAGCGGCTGTTCGAGAGCTGGTTCCTGGTGCCCTGGCCGCCGGGCGAGGTGGGCACCAGGAAGCGCCGGTCGCGCCAGCGGCCGACCGAGCAGGGGCAGCAGCGCGGCCGGGGGCGAGGCCAGAGCGTGGTGCCGCCGGAGCAGCCCCAGGAGACCGGTCAGGCGCCCCAACCTGGGGAGCAGCCCCGCGACGGGCGCCAGCAGAGCAGCCTGGCCCGCCAGCAGGGCGAGCTGCAGGCTCAGGCGCAGGCGGCGCGTGAGCGCCACGCGCTGCAGCAACAGCGCGCCGCCGGGTTGGCGCAGCGGCCGCTCTGGCGGCGCTGTCCGGCCGACGAGGCGACCGCGCTCGACCGCGAGTGCGAGCGGTTGGGCCGCCTGCTGGTGACCCGCCACGGCCGCCGCACGCGACGCGACGCTCGCGGCCATGTCGATCTCCGGTCCACCATCGCCCGCGCTGCCCGGACCTACGGCGTGCCCTGGCCGCTGCTCCGCCGCCGCCGCCGCGTCAGCCAGACACGCCTGCTGGTACTGTGCGATGTCAGCGGCAGCGTGATCCGCGCGGCGCGCTTCCTGTTGCGCCTGCTGCACACCACCGGCCGGCTCTTCGACCGGACCACCGGTTTCGTTTTCGTCGACCGCCCGGTCCCAGCCGCAAGCCTCTTCCGCCAGGCCGATTTCGACCAGGCGTTGGCTGATCTGGAGCGGCTCCCTGGCCTCGACCTGCACGCGCTCAGCGACTTCGGCCACCTGGCGGTGCGCCTGCTGGACCAGCACGCGCCGCTGCTGACCGCGACGACCACCCTGCTGGTGCTCGGCGACGCGCGCTGCAATCGCTTCGATCCGCAGGTCTGGGCCTGGGAGCAGCTCGCGGCCCGCGTCGCGCAGATCGTCTGGCTGAACCCCGAACGCCGCGACCGCTGGTACACCGCCGACTCGCGCCTGCGCGAGCTGGAGCCGCACCTCACCCATCTGCTGCCGGCCACCACCCTGGCCGACCTGGCGGCCGCCATCGGCGAGCTGCTGGCGCGCCCCGCCCCGCCCCGCTGACGGCCGCCCGACGCGCGGGCCGGCTGTGGTTCAACCAGGAGGACCCCCGCCCGGCGGGTCCAACCTGCTGGGGCGGGAGCGATGGGCTTGAGCCTGGGCCTGGCAGACCTGGTCGCCGACGGGGTGCCGGAAGCGGTTGCGCGGCAGGTGCTGGCGGTCTGGGCCGCGGTCCCGGCAGGCCTGGGGCCGCCGGAGCGCTGGCAGTGGTTGCAGCGCGAGCTGCCTGGCCGGCCGCCGCTGGCGGTCTGGCGCCGGCTCTTTGCGGCGGTTTACGCCGACTGGGACCAGGCCCAGGGCCCGCCGCCGGCCTGGCTGCCAACGGCCGACGACATCGCGCTGAGCAACCTTGGGCAGTTCGGCGCGGCGCGCGGGTTCGCCGACTACCGTGCGCTGCACGCCTGGTCGGTGACCGACCGCGCCGGGTTCTGGGACGCGACGCTGCGCCGGCTGGGGATCCGCTTCGCCACGCCGCCGACGACGGTGTTGGCCGACCTGGCCGCCGCGGAGCATCCGGACTGGTTGCCCGGTGCCCGGCTGAACATCGCGGCGAGCTGCTTCCAGGCCCCCGCCGACCGCGTGGCGGTGCGCTGCCAGACACCGGGCAGGCCGCTGCGCGAGACCACCTACCGGGAGCTGCAGACGCTCAGCCAGCGCGTCGCCGCCGGGCTGCTGGCGGCCGACCTGCAGCCGGGTGAGGCGGTGGCGGTGGTGCTGCCGATGGGGCTGGCGGCCGTTGCGGCCTACCTCGGCGTGATCCTCGCCGGCGGGGTGGTGGTTTCGATTGCCGACAGCTTCGCGGCGCCAGAGATCGCGGCGCGGCTACGGCTCGGCGCGGCGCGGCGGGCGATCACCAGCGGCAGCCTGGCGCCGAAGCTGCGGGCCGCCGACGCCGGCCCGCTGGTGGTGGTTGAGCCGGCCGATCTCGGCGCTGGCGAGACCGCCTGGGACGACTTCCTGGCGGCCGCGGAGGGCGGCCCGCCGGTGCCCCGAGCCCCGAGCGACGCCTGCAACATCCTCTTCTCGTCAGGCACCACGGCCGAACCGAAGGCGATCCCCTGGACCCACCTGACGCCGCTGCGGGCAGCAGCCGACGGGCACTGGCACCACGATCTGCAGCCGGGCGACGTGGTCGCCTGGCCGACCAGTCTGGGCTGGATGATGGGCCCCTGGCTGGTCTTCGCGACGCTCCTGAACGGCGCGACGATGGCTATTTACGAGGGTTCGCCACTGGGTCGCGGGTTTGGCGAGTTCGTTCAGGAAGCCGGCGTGACGATGCTCGGGGTGGTGCCGAGCCTGGTCAAGGCCTGGCGCCAGACCGGCTGCATGGAGCCCTTGGACTGGTCACGCGTGCGGCGCTTCAGCTCAACCGGCGAGTGCTCCAACGCCGACGACTACTTCTACTTGATGTGGCTGGCGGGCTGGAAGCCGGTGATCGAGTACTGCGGCGGGACCGAGATCGGCGGAGGGTACCTGACCGGGACGATGGTCCAGCCCGCCGCGCCGGGGACCTTCAGCACGCCGGCCCTGGGGCTCGACTTCGTGATTCTAGATGAGACCGGCCGCTCGAGCAGCCAGGGCGAGCTGTTGCTGCGTCCGCCGTCGATTGGTCTGTCTGACCGGCTGCTCAACCAGGACCACCACGCGGTCTACCACGAAGGCCTGCCGGCTGGCCCGCACGGCGAGCTGCTGCGGCGGCACGGGGACCAGATGGAGGCGCTGGGCGGCGGCTACTACCGCTCGCACGGCCGCGCCGACGACGCGATGAACCTGAAGGGCATCAAGGTCAGCTCGGCCGAGATCGAGCGCGCGCTGCAGGGCGTGGCGGGGGTCCTCGAGACAGCAGCGGTGGCGGTCAACGGGCCGGACGGCGGGCCCAGCCAACTGGTGGTTTTCGTCGTGCTGGCCCCGGGCACCGCCTCGAGCGGGTTACGCGGCACGCTCCAGAAGGCGCTACGGCGACACTACGGCAGCCTCTACAGCATCGGCGACGTGCAGGTGGTCGACCGCCTGCCGCGGACGGCCTCCAACAAAGTTCAGCGCCGCCTGTTGCGCGACAGCTACCAGCAGGGAGCCAGCCATGGGCCAACCTGAGTTCGCCGCCGTCGGGATCGTCGGGTGTGGCGTGATCGGCACCAGTTGGGCCGCCTGGTACGCCGCCCAGGGGCTGCCGGTGCGGCTTCACGACCGCGATCCGGCCACGCTGGCCAGCGCCGTCGAGCGCGCCCAGGGCCACCTCACGCGGCTGGTGGAGCTGGACCTGCTGCCGGCGGCGGCGGGCGCGGCAGCCGCCGCGCGTCTGACGGTCGCCGAGCGCCTCGAGGCCCTGGCCGACCAGCCGCTGATCCACGAGGCGGCGCGCGAGACGTACGAGGTGAAGCGCCCGCTGTTCGCCGCCCTGGACGGCCTGACGCCGCCGACGACGGTGCTGCTCAGCAGCACCTCGGGTCTGCTGCAGAGCGAGCTGCAGCCGGTCATGAGGCATCCCGAGCGGAGCCTGACGGCGCACCCGTTCAACCCGCCGCACCTCGTCCCGCTGGTCGAGCTGGTGCCCGGCCCGGCCACCGCGCCGGCAGTCGTCGAGCGGCTGCAGGCCTTCTACGAGCAGCACGGCAAGGTGCCGGTGGTGGTCCGGCGCGAGGTTCCGGGCCACCTCGCCAACCGCCTGGCCGCGGCGCTCTGGCGCGAGGCCCTGGACCTGGTGGCCAGCGGCGTGGCGACGGTCGAGGATGTCGATAAGGCGCTGACCGCCGGCCCGGGACTGCGCTGGGCGGTGCTCGGGCAGCATCTGATCTACCACCTCGGCGGCGGGCCGGGCGGCTACCAGCACTTCATCGACCACCTCGGCCCAGCGTTCGCGGAGTACTGGCGGACGATGCCGACCTGGACCAGCATCCCGCCGGAGACGGCAGCCGCAGCGGTGGCCGGCGTCAACGACCTGGTCGGCCAGCAGCCCACCGCCGACCTCGCGGCGCGGCGCGACCGGCGGCTGGCGGCCGTGCTACGGGCCCTGCGCGAGGTTGGCTGACCGCGCCTACCAGGACCGGCTCGACTGCCCCAGGCGCTGCCGGCCGGTGTGGCTCGGCATCGCCATGTCCTCGGAGGGATCGAACTCCGCTCCCTGATCGTCGGCGTCGTCACCGTCGAGCAGCCCACCGAGTCGGTTGCTGCAGTAGTTCCAGGCGTTTGTGACGATCGAGAGATGCTCACTGACCCAGTCGATCTTCTCGGACAGATCGCCCCCGAGGGCGGCGTCGAGACCATCCTGGTAGTGTCCGAGGTCGGTCAGGTCGTCGATGGCGCCCTCGTCCGGCTGGCGCTGGGCACGGTCCATCCAGTCCTGCACCTGGCCATACTGCTCGGCGGCGCCTTCGGCCCGCTCGGCCCAGTCGCCGAGGTCGACGTAGCGCGGCGCCAGCCAGGCGGCGAACTGCCACGGCGACGCGGCGGCGGCGTGACCAGGCGCGACCTTGGTGGGTCGCCCACTGAACAGCCAGCCGGCCCGCGACACGGTGCGGTTGATCGTCTGCCCCGGCTGCGCGGGGTGAGGGAAGGTCACCCGCAGGCCGCTGAAGTGGTGCTGCCGCAGGAGCGGCCAGCCGGTGACGGTGGCCGGGGGGGTGGCGTCGTAGACCAACTCGGCGCGTCGGCCATCGGCCAGCTCCAGCGCCAGCAGCCGCCCGGCAGCGTCGCGGCGCAGCACGGTACGCTGCGGCCGCCAGACCTTGACCGTGGTGCGCTGGTAGCTGGACGGGTCGTAGTTCACCAAGAAGCCGTTGCGGTGCAGGTTCCACCTCAGCCGCGGCACCGCGGGGCTGCCATCGGCCTCGGGCTCACCGGCCAGCACGGCGACGCGCTCCAGCTCCGCTTGACCCGGCAAGGTCGGCAGCGCGGTCATGCGGCGCAGCTCGTTCTCGGCGTCGAACGCGGCACGCGCGGCGGGGGGCAGCTTGGACCGCATCTTGGCGAGGGCTTCCTTGCCCAGCTCACCCCAGACGCTGCCCTCCAGTTGCTTCCTCTCGTCCTTCGTCAGCAGCTTCTCGGCGGTCTGGCGGATCTCGCGGTTGCAGGCCGACAGCTTGTTCTTGGCGAGGATTGCCCAGAGCAGGTGCTGGATGTGCGACTGCGGCAGATCGGGGTGCTGCCAGGCGCGTTGCAGGATGGCCCGCAGCACGGTGGCTTTGGAGCCCTGCCACGGCGCGGCGCCGTAGCCCTCACCACGGCCCGGACCGTGGGTGCCGGCGCGCAGGCAGTAGCTCTGCAGATGCAGCTCCCAGCAGCCGACACCGGGCAACACCAGGGCGCCCTGCTCGCTGTGCGCCAGCGCTTTGCCGTCCAGCACAGCCGGCGGTTGCAGGCCATCCAGCCAGGGCATCGGCGGGCGGGCCTCGCGGAAGCTGCTGGTCAGCGGTGGCTCTTCCTTGAAGAGGTCATCGAGACTTGGCAGCTTCAGCTTCGGGATGCCCAGCCCCCCGAACTGCGCGCAGGTAGGGAGCACGACCAACAGCAGGAGACCGAACCAACGGTGCTGGCGCAACGAACTCTCCACAACGGCATCGCCCCGGAAGGCGAGCCCCCGGGGCGATGCTGTCACGGTCTGCGCTGGACGTCAAGCCCGGCATGTTACCAGGTGCGGACCATTCCACCGGCCGCCAGCGCCCGGTCGATAGCCGCGGCGAGCTCCTCGTAGTGCGCCGCCAGGAGGGCCTCACCGGTCGGGCGGGCCTCGCTGTCGAGCGCCTTGCGGATCGCCTTGAGGTGCATCCGGGCCAGCGTGCGGGCGTCGGCCATCGCCGGGAAGTCGCCGCCCAGCAGGCCGGCCAGGCGGCCGATGTAGTTGCGCTGCGTGTTCCGCGCCAGCCGGCTCGGCGCCTTGGCGCCGGCCTGCGCGGTGGGCAGCGGCAGCTCGGGGAAGACCGCGCTGGTCAGCAGGTCACAGACCTCGGCCGGGGTCAGCGGCTGCTCGCCGGCCAGGGCGTAGGCCGCCTGGTCCTGGAAGGCCTGGATCTTGGCGCTCCCCAGCAGGTCGCCGAGCAGGGCCGCGCGACAGGCGTAGACCACGCGCTCGGGATCCAGGTGCGCCTTGACGGTGTAGGCGTCACTGTGCACGCTGGGCCCCAGCTTGCGCAGCAGCGCCGGATCGACCGCGGCGAACTCCTCGCTGAAGAGCGTCTTGAGCAGCACCTGCAACGCCGTGCGCTGCTGCGCGAAGCTCACGGGCACAACCGGATCGCGGCCGTTGGCATCGCCGCGGTGGTCGCGCGCCAGGGACCAGCCGCCGAGGTAGTCGCTGGCCCGGTAGAGCGTGTCGGGCAGCGCGCTGAAGAGGATCGCGAAGGCATCGCGGGCGCGCTGCCACTCGCCGCCGGCGGCGACGGTGCGGTCGATCACCTTGGGCAGCCCATCGCGCAGCAGCGCCACGCGGTGCTGCACCCAGTCGGTCGGCTCGCCCAGGTCAAACGTCGCGGTGCGCGGGTCCTGGGCCCGGCCGACATCCTCATCGGTGGCGTAGTCGCAGCCCGGCGCGCTGATCCGGGCGGCCACCGCCAGCCGCTCGGAGTCGTTGCCGAAGTGCCGGTAGCCGTACTCGATGGCCCGGTAGTCGTAGGGGCCAATGGTCGGGGTGTAGTAGTAGCCCTGCGGCTGGCCCGGCAGGGCGATGTTGGCGGGAGCGTAGTCCATCACGCTACCGACCAGGCCCTGCTGCTCGACCAGCGCCTTGTCGTGCATCTTGGCCAACGGCAGCATCGTGCTGGCGATGAAGTTGTGGCGCAGGCCCAGGCAGTGGCCGACTTCGTGCATCGCCAGTTGCTTGATCAACTGCTGCAGCAGCTCCGGCGGCAGTCGGCCACCGGGGTCGCGGCCCTGGCGCGCCAGCTCGAAGCAGCTCGCGAGCTGCAGGTTGGCGGCCGTCGCGCGGCTTTGCAGGCGGCACTCGCAGCGCCAACTCGGCACCGCCGCGGAGTGCTCCGGCGACGGCGCCGCCGCGGCGGTGGCGCCGCTGAGGCCCAGCAGGCCAGCCAGGTCGGGGCTCAGCGCCGCCCGCTGGCTGCCGCCCGGCGCGGCGTCGGTCTGGGCCTCGAAGTCGAGCCGCTGCCAGCGGATCATGCTGTCGTCGAAGACCACCTCGGCCCCCAGGATCTGCCCGGTGCGGGGGTCAATCGCCGACGGCCCAATCGCGTAGCCGGCGTCCGCCGCGCCCCACCGGAAGGTGGTGTACCGCAGGTCGGCCGGGTCGAAGTCGTCATCGGCGGTCTGCTGGCGAACCTCGATGGCGTTGCGGATGCCGGCCTTCTCGTAGGCCTTGTTCCACTCCAGAATACCGGCCCGGATGGCGCCGCGGTGCTGCTCCGGAACGGTCTTCTCGATCCACCAGACGATCGGCTCCTTGGCGTCGGAGACCGCCGCCGTCGGGTCGACCTTTTCGAGCTTCCAGCGGCACGCCAGGCGGACCTTGCTGGTGTCGTCGGCGTCGCTGCTGTAGTCGTTGACGACCTGCGTGAAGAACCCGACGCGGTCGTCGGAGGCGCGCGGCTGGTAGCTGCCGAGGGCCGGCAGTTGGAGCACGTTGAACAAGAACTCGACACGGTAAGAGCTGTCCGGCGAGCTGGGGATCTCCATGCCCACCCGCAGCGAGAGGTTGGCCGGGAAGGCCTTGGCGCTCTCGATGCTGCTCCGGCTGGGGTCGATCCGCGTGCCGCGGACCAGGGCGCCGCCGAGCAGTGGGCTGCCCAGGTCGACCAGCATCGTGCCGCCCTCTTCGGCCAGGATCGGCAGCGCCAGGTAGACGCTGTCGGCGTGCGAGTTGGCGACGGCGCCCGCGGCCGGCGTGCCGGCCGCGGCCCGGTGGATCACGTCGCGTTCGAGCAACTGCAACTGTGGCCCGACGCGGCGGAAGGCCATCACTTTCTGGTCGAGGATCACCCCCGCCACGGTCCAGCCCAGGCGCCCGCGGGCGAGCGTCGTGGCGACCAGGAAGTCCTGCATCAACTGATCGCCGCGGACCGCCGCGAAGAGCTTGTGCCGGGCGCCGTCCCAGTACAGATCGAACAGCCCCGCGCGCTTCTCAAAGCCCTTGGTGAACTCGCTGACTGGCGGCGGCCCCTTCGGCGCTTCTTGCGCCAGGCCGACTCCCAGTAGCAGAACCACCCCCCACAAGCACCGCCATCGTGCCATCTCAGCCACCTTCAGAACCGTTTGGTGGCAGCATGACACGCTGGCCGCGCGCGCGGCAAGCGGTGGGGCCTCAGGACCAGGCCCAGCCCAGCGAGTCGAGCAGACCTTGCAGCGCCCGCGCGGCGACCTGGAACTGCTCCGGCCCACCGCCAAGGTGCGGTTCCAGGCTCAGGTAGCCCTCCCAACCGCTCCGCTGCAGGTGCGCCAGCAACTCGGGAATCCGCCCGGCGCCCTGCCCGGCCGGCAGCACCCGCCCGTCGGCGTAGTCCTTGATGTGCAGGTACTCCAGGTGCGCGGCGACCGCCTCGTAGCCATCGGGGAAGGCGACCTCACCGGCGTGGACCCAGTTGGCAGGGTCATGGACCGCCCGCAGCGCCGGGGAGTTGACGCTCTGCAACAGGTCGCGGACGTTGGCAATCCGCTCACCGTAGATCCGCGCCTCGTTCTCGTGACACAGCAGCACCTCGGCCGCCGCGGCGCGGGCGGCCATCTGGCCGAGCCGGTCGAGCACCGCGCCGCGCCAGGTCGCCCAGTCGCGCTCGGGGATGAAGAACGAGAAGATCCGGATCCGTGGCGCGCCGAAGTAGTGGGCCTGCTCAATCGCCTGGTCAAGCCGCGCCAGTTCGGTCTCGAAGGGTGCCGTGATCTCGGACTTGCCGAGCGGCGAGCCGATGCTGAAGACCTCGACGCCGGCTTCCTGGAGCCGTGCCCGGACGGTCTGGCGCAGCTCACCCGCGAGGTCCAGCACGCCCCGACCCTCGGCCCCGCGCAGCTCCAGGGCCTGCACCCCGGCCGCCTGCATCACCTCGATCTGCGTCGTGATCTCTTTCGCAATCTCGTCGCCAAAGACCGCCAGCTTAGGCATCGTCGTCGCTCCACACTGCTCGTTCGGCGCGCATCTGGCGCGGCTCGTCCAGCGTCTCGTCGTCCTCGTCCGCGGTGTCGTCGTGGTCGAGGTCCATGCCATCCTCGCCCTCCGGCCCGGGGCGCAGCCGTTCGGGATGGTAGAAGGTCTGGCGCTGCGTCCACAGCCCCATCGCAAACAGCGCCGCGAAGGCGGCCCGGAGCACGTCGACGGTCAGCGTCGTCGGCCGCGCCGCAGGCTCGCCGAGCACCAGGTCGGCGACTTCGGTGAGGCTCCAGACCGCCAGCACCAGCGAGCCCACGATGAACGGCCGCCAGGTCCCCGCCAGCTCGCCGGCGCGGATCAGCCGGTAGAGCTGCAACGCCACCAGCGCCCCGAAAATCGCCAGGAAGAAGGCCACCGCCCGCAGCACCGCCGTCGCCTCAAACACCGTTGCTCTCCAGCACCCGCCAGCCGACGGTCGCTGGCGACGTGTCCCAGACCGCCCGGTCGGCGAAGGCCGCCCGGAGGGTCGCCACGACCGCCGCCGCCTGCGCTGGCGAGGCCAGCACAAACCACGAACCACCGCTGCCCGAGAGCCGCCAGGGCGGCAGGTCGAGCTGCTGCAGGACCGCCCGATCCGCGGCCACGGTGGGACTGATCGCCGCCGCCGGCGCCTCCAGGTCGTTGACCAGCCAGGTCTCCGGGGCTGGCACCGCGCCTGCCCGCAGCGCCGTCGCCAACGTGGCGCTGGCCGCCCCAGCGGCCGGCCGGAAGTCGCGCAGCGCGCCGTACACCGCACCGGTGGAGACCCCGGCGGCCGGGGCCAGCACCACCACGCGGTAGCCGGTCAGCGCTGGCAGCGGCGTCAACTGCTCGCCCCGGCCCGCGGCCAGGGCGGTGCCGCCGTGTAGGAAGAACGGCACGTCACTGCCCAGCTCGGCGGCCAGCCGGGCGAGCTCGGCGGCGGGTACCGCCAGGCGCCAGAACTGCCGCAGCGCCGCCAGAGTCCCAGCGGCGTTGCCCGAGCCGCCGCCCAGGCCGCCGCCGACTGGGATCTGTTTGCGGACGGCGATGCTCACTGCCGGCCGGACCCCGGCCAGCGCGGCCAGTCCGGTCGCGGCGCGCCAGCAGAGGTTGCGCTCGTCGCACGGGAGGTGCGCCCCCTGCACGCTCAGCCGCAGGTCCGGGCTGGGGGTGAAGGTCAACTCGTCCCACAGCTCGATGGCGCAGAACACCGAGGCCAGGTCGTGGTACCCATCGGGCCGCCGACGGAGCATCTCGAGGGTCAGGTTGACCTTGGCCGCGGTGGCGATGCGCAGACAGCGGGTGGCGTCACTCACAGCTCCGGCCGTACTTCCATCCCGCCGTGCCGCGCCGACTGGTAGATCGCTTCGATCAGCGCGATCGCCTTCCGCCCGCTGGCCACTGCGCAGCGGCAGGGCGCCCCGTCGCGCAGGTAGGGCACCACCTCGCGGTAGAGCAGCCGGTGGCCGTGGAACTCCTCGTGCCGCTCGGGCTCGTAGTCGGCCGGGTTGAAGGTGAACTCCTCGTCGCGCATCTGCCAGTCGACCAGCTTGCTGCCGGCGAAGCTGAGGCTGCCCTTCATGCCGTGGATGTCGATCCGGTCGCCGAAGTCGTTGTAGGCGCAGGTCGTCGCCTCAATCACGCCCAGGGTGCCCCGGCGGACCTGCAAGATGGCCACGGCGGTGTCTTCCACCTCGCACAGGTTGCGGTCGTGGCCGAGCGTGTCGTAGCGCGCCTGGACGGCCTCGATGTCGTCCATCAGGTAGAGCAACGCGTCGATCATGTGGACGCCCTGGTTGATGCAGGCGCCGCCGCCGTCCATCGACCAGGTGCCGCGCCAGCCCTGGTAGTAGACATCGTCGCGGTAGCGCCGGCAGAGGGCCTGGATCAGCGCCGGCGTGCCGAAGCGCCCATCGTCGAGGGCCTGCTTGGCGGCCACGAAGCTCTTCTGGTAGCGCGTCGGGAAGACCACCACCGCCCGCACGCCCTCGGCCTCGACCGCCTGCAAGATCGCGTCGACCCTGGCCAGGGTGATCTCCAGCGGCTTCTCGACGACGACGTGCTTGCCCGCCCGAATCGCCTCGACCGCGTGCTGGCCGTGCAATCCGGAGGGAGTGCAGATGGCCACGGCGTCGAGGTCTGGCCGGGCCAGCATCTGGGCGTAGTCCTGGTAGAACTCACAGTCGTACTTCGCTGCGTAGGCCTGGCCGTTGGTGGCGTTGAGGTCGCAACAGGCAATCAGCTCGGCGCCGGCGGTTTCGCGAAGAAAGTGGCCATGCACCTCGCCGATGCCGTTGTAGACCCCGTGACCGCCGAGGTTCTGGTTGGGGACCCCAACGCCAATCACGCCGAACTTCAGTGTTCCACCCATCGTCGCCATCTCCGGAGCGTTGTGCCGCGCGGTGTTCGCCAGAGGCCCCGCCGATCCTTTGCGGTCCACCGGTCGGCGCGGCAGACTAGGCCGACCGGACCTCTGCCACCGGGAGCCGCCGATGGATGCTGCCACGATCCAGGACCTGATCCGACGCCTCGACTGCCCCGAGAAGGCCGTCCGCAGCGAGGCCGCCGAACTGCTCGCCAAAGCCGGTGACCCGGTGGTGCCGCATCTCGCCGCGCTGATGCTGCCGGCCGACCACGATGCCGACCTGGCGCACTACGGGGTCTGGATCCTCGAACAGCTCGAGAGCCCCGCCGCGGAGGCCGTGCTGGCCGAGTTCTGGGAGCTCTACGGCTGACCGGCGGGGCGGCCCGGCCCGCTCCGGAGCGCGCCCAAACCCGGCTCCCAAGCGCGTTGACACCCCTCTTGGCGGCGTGTTATGATGCCGCCGGTTCGGATCATACATGACCATTGGGAGTCAACTGGTTCCGGGGTGCCCGCGTCACGGCGACTGCCGTTACGGTCTGGGCGCCGTGTTGCGCAGGCGCCGCAGGTGCCGTCCAAGGACGTCGAGCCGCTTGAGGTACGACGTCTGGATAGTCCGGCCGACGCGCGACGCGACTTGCCCCTGAGCCCGCCCACCTGCCCCGGCAGCGGCGGGCTCGGTGTTTGGGAAGGTGCGTGATGGATGGACAGGTGTTGGTGCTGAACGAGAACTACGAGCCGCTCAACATCACCAACCTGAAGCGGGCTGTGACGCTGCTGCATCTGGGCAAGGCCGAGGTCGTCGAGACCGTCGACCGCCAGGTGCGCAGTGCCCGGTCGCGCGCCGCGGCGCCCTCGGTGGTGCGGCTGGCCTACTACGTCCGCCGCCCCTACCCGCAACTGCGCGTCAGCCGCAAGGGCATCTTCGCGCGGGACCACTTCCGCTGCCAGTACTGCGGCGCCCGCGACCTGGCGCTGACCCTCGACCACGTGATCCCGGTCAGCCGCAGCGGTGCCCACGACTGGACCAATCTGGTCACCGCGTGCGTCGCCTGCAACACCAAGAAGGGCGACCGCACGCCGAGTGAGGCCGGGATGACCTTCCTGCAGGCCCCCTACCGGCCGCGCTACACGCCCTACATCAGCTTCCCGAAGTTCGTCACGGCGGTCCGCGACACCCGCTGGCACGCCTGGCTGAACCCCTACGCTGGGGGGATCGAGGCCGTGCTGAACGGCAGCTCATCGGTGGTCAGTGTGGCCGCCGGGGACTGATCGGCGCGGCCGGGACGGAGCGCGCGATGACCCGCCGGGATTGGTTGCAGCAGACGGTCGCCAGCGCCGCCGCAGCGGCGCTGGCGCGGTCGGCAGGCGCCGCCCGGCCGCCCAACATCGTCTTCATCCTGGCCGACGACCTCGGTTGGACCGATCTCGGGTGCCAGGGCAGCGGATACTACGAGACCCCCGCGATCGACCAGCTCTCGCGCGCCAGCTTGCGCTTCCCGAACGGCTACTCCTGCGGCCCGAACTGCCAGCCGACCCGCGCCGCGCTGATGACCGGGCTGTACGGCTCGCGGACCGGGGTCTACACCGTCGGCGGGATCGACCGCTTCAACTGGCAGAGCCGCCCGCTGCGGCCGGTCGACAACATCACCAGCCTGGGGCGGCAGTTCCGGACCGTCGCGGAGGCCCTTCAGGAGGGCGGCTATGCCACCGCGATGTACGGCAAGTGGCACCTCGGCAACGACACGGCGGCGCCAGCTCAGCGCGGCTTTGCGGAAGCGCTGGTCTCCGAGGGCAAGCACTTCGACTTCGTCACGGAGCCACGGGTCAGCGTGCCGCCGGGCACCTACCTCGCCGACTACCTCACCAACCGCGCCGTGGACTTCCTGGAACGGCAGGGCGACCGGCCGTTCTTCCTCTACCTCCCCTACTTCGCGGTCCACGCACCGCTGGAAGCGAAGGAGGCCCTGACCGCCCGGTTCCGCGCCAAAGCGGCCGCCGGGGGCCACCAGAACCCGGTCTACGCCGCGATGCTCGCGAGCCTCGACGAGGGCGTCGGGCGCGTTCTGGCCAGCCTTGACCGGCTCCGCCTGAGCGACGACACGCTGGTGATCTTCAGCAGCGACAACGGCGGGGTGGGCGGCTACGCGCGCGAGCAGATCGCCAAAGACACCACCGACAACGCCCCGCTCCGGGGTGGCAAGGGGATGCTCTACGAAGGCGGGATCCGCGTGCCCTGGTTCTTCCGCTGGCCTGGCCGGATCCAGCCGGGCGTCTGCGAAGACCCCATCCTGAGCGTCGACCTGCACCCCACCCTGCTCGACCTGGCCGGCCTGCAGCCAGCCGCGAAGCTCGATGGCGTCAGTCTGCGGCCAGCCCTGGAGGGCGGTCGGCTGCGCCGCGAGGCGATCTACTGGCACTTTCCCGGCTACCTCGGCGCCGGACCCGGCAAGTGGCGGACCACTCCCGTGGGGGCCATCCGAGTCGGCGACGAGAAGCTGCTGGAGTTCTTTGAGGACGGCCGGCTGGAGCTCTACAACCTGGCCCAGGACCTCGGCGAAAAGCAGAATCTGGCCGCCGCGCAGCCTGCCCGGGCCAAGGAGCTGCAGGCCCGCTTGCAGGGCTGGCGGCAGGCCACTGGTGCCAAGCTGCCGACCCACCGCTGAGAAGCTGTCAGTGCCGCGGGAGCTGCCAGGGGTCAAGCGCCGGCAGTTGCCGCGCCAGGCGGTAGTCGGCGACGCGCACCAGCAGAGCCACGGCGCTGCCGGGCGGCAGCACCTCCAACACCCACTGGCGGTCGACCCGGCCGAACAGCCGCAGCGCCCGCTGCCGGTGCGCCGCACGGATCAGCACCATCGCGTCGGGATCGGTCACCATCATCGTCGTCACTCCGCCAGGTCTCGTGGCTCGCTGGTGAGTCCTGTACCCATCCAACGCCAAGCGGTTGACGCGCCGCGGTAACGCCGAGCTTGCGGCGGGCTGAAGATGGCCGTCAGATTGCCTCCACCCGCACCGCCGTCCGCACTGAGGCTGCGATGAAGCACTGCTCGTGGGCCTGCTCGTGCAGGGCCGCGACTTGCTCGGGGGTCGGTCGCGACGGACCGCTCCAGGTGATCTGCGGGCGGAGGACGACCGCGCTGACCCACCAGACGCCGGCCTCGTTGCGGGTCATCGTGCCCTCGGCGGCGTCCTGGTAGGCGTCGCAGGTGAAGCCGGCGCCGGCCGCCAGGTAGAGGAACGTCAGCAGGTGGCAACTGGCGATGGCGGCCACCAGGGCTTCTTCCGGATCGATCGCGGCGGGGTCGCTCCAGGGCGGGCGGACCACCTGCGGCGACGGTGAGGCCGGCAGGGTCAGCCCACCGTCGAAGGTCCAAGTGTGGGCGCGGGAGTAGCGGCCGCTGCTGAACTCGGGGTCCTGGCGGGTCCAGGTGACGGTCGCATGGTGGTGCAGCGCGGCAGGCATCGGGTCGGCTCCAGGGTTATGGCGGGGGCGGCAGCAGCCGCACGGTGCAGTCACCGACGACATTCCAGAAGGTGGCCCGTTTGCGGCCGATGCCGTTCTTGGCCAAGAGGCTGGCGTCGGCCGCCTCGGCCGTGAAGTAGCGCCGCCAGACATCGCCGAGGGTGCCCCCGGCCGCCAGCACCGGCCAGAGCTCGCGGGGCTGGTCGTAGAACACCTTCGAGCGGCCGATCAGCGCCAGGCCGCGGAGGTGGAACAGCAGGCATTCGCTGCCCTGCCAGAAGCCGTAGCCGGGCGAGTTGTAGGCCGCCTCGGCGGCGTGGGCCGGCGCGGTGCCCTCGCAGGCGGTGTAGAGCCAGAGGGCCGGCGTGTCGGGCAGGGTGCCGCCTTCGTACAGACTGCGGGTCACCGCAAAGTCGAGCTTGGCCGTGGTGCCGGCGAGGGTCGGGGTGAGTTTGCTGCCCTCGCGGCGCCAGTTGTAGATCACCCCGCCGACCGCCTGGTCGAGGGCCTTGGCGTCCGGGGCCTTGGCCCAGGCACAGCCCCACGGGTCGCCGTGCGCCTTCATCGCGCGGAAGACCGCCGGGCGATGCAGCCAGTCGACCACCTCGGTGAGGGTGACCTCGTTCTTCAGGATGTCGTACCCCGGCTCCCGGAAGTCGGCCCACTCGGGCAGCGCGCGACGGGCGTCCTGCACCGATGAGCCCCAGCCGATGCCGATGTTGGCCGGCCGGCGGTCGGCCTGGTAGGCGCCGGCGCTCCAGCGTTGCCGCCGGGCGCACCAGTCCAGGAGCATTTCGCGTTCGCGCCGCTCGTCGAGCACCCACAACCGGTGCGGGTGCGGCGTGACCTCGGCGGTGGCGAACTCCAAGGCCTGCGGCCGGCCTTGCGCGTCGAGCAGATGGCGGCCCTGGGCGTCGACAATCTGCGGGTCGGGCATCACCGCGGCGTGCCGCGCGTCGAGACGCGAGACAGCCAGTTCCGGGAGCGGCAGTGGGTTGGCCAACGTCAGATCGGCCGGCGCGCACTCGGCATTGCCCTCGGGCGCGACCGTGGCGTGCCAGCGGGCGCCCTCCTGCCGGACGGTCAGCGCGCCATCTTGCGCCAGGAAGAAGTCCTCAAACTCCAAGCCGCCCTGCTCGGCGGCGGTGGCGCCTTCTGCCGCGGCGGTGCGGCCTTGGGGGTAGACCAGGTACCACGTCGGCAGCTTCGTGCGGGGCAGGTGGTAGACCTCATCCCAGCGGCCATCGAGGTCGCCCAGCACGATGTCGGCCCGCATCGCCACCACCTCGGGCACCGCCCGCAGAAAGTGCACCGGCTCCTTGAAGGTCTGCTCGTCGGGTTGCTTCCGCCGCAGGGTCAGCGGTTCGTGCTTCCACCAGGCGTACTGCCGCACCAGCAGCGCGTCTGGGAAGGCGCCGACCAGCACCACCGCCTGCAAGTTGGGGTACTCCCGCCGCACGGCCTGCAGGCAGCGCCGCAGCGCCAGCAGCGTCAGCCCATCTTGGTGCCGCGGCCCGGCATAGACGGCGGTGGCGACGGCCGCGGCGGCCCAACCCTCGCGGGTCAGCGCCCGCAGCCAGCCGGCCAGAGCCGGCTGCAGGTCCGGTCCGGTTCCAGGCTGCGTCAGGCGCTCTTCAACCAGCAACAGCACGCCCGGGGCGGCGGGGCCGGGGCCGGGCAGCGACTCCAGCGGCTGCCAGCGCGCCACCTCGGCGGCCTGGTCGGCGTCCAAATCGAGCGGCACCGCCGTCCCGCCAGCCGCCACCGCCGCGGTCCACGGAGCGGCTGCGAGCGGAGTCAGCGCCAGCAGCCCAAGCGTCCAGACCAGGCTGCGCATCACTCTCCTCCCGGTCGAAGGACATTGGCCACGCGAGGCGGCCTCCCTCTGTGGGCCGCTGCCCGGCGCAGGTCGCGCGGTCACCGCTGGCAGGAGAGCAGCCGCCGCCGCCCAACCAGCAGGTTGCAGCGCGGCGCCGCGTCGGCACGTCGGAGCGCTGCGGGAGGAGCGTCGATGGGCCGCACCAAGAGCCAGTGGTGGAGCCGCGTGATGCTGTTGTCATGGAGTCTGGCCTGCGCCGGCGGCTGCCGCGCCGCCGACGAGCCCACCTGGCTGCCCGCGAGTTGGGACCACCTGCCGCGCTGGCGCGGCTTCAACTTGCTCGAGAAGTTCCAGCGCGCCAACAACAAGCCCTTCGTGGAGCGGGACTTTCAGTTGATCCAGCGGCTGGGCTTCAACTTCGTGCGCCTGCCGCTGGACTACCGCTGCTGGATCGTGGGCGGCGACTGGGAGCGCTTCGACGAGCCGTGCTTGCGGGAGATCGACCAGGCCATCGAGTACGGGCGGCAGTACGGCGTCCACGTGATGCTGAACTTCCACCGCGCGCCGGGCTACACCGTGGCCAGCCCGCCGGAGGCCAAGAGCCTCTGGACCGATCCCGACGCGCAGCGGGTCTGTGCGCTGCACTGGGCGACCTTCGCCAAACGGTACCACGGCATCCCCAACGAGCGGCTCAGCTTCAACCTGTTCAACGAGCCGGCGGGCGTCTCGGCCGAGCAGTACGTCGCCGTGGTGAAGCCGATTCTGGCCGCCATCCGGCGTGAGGACCCTCAGCGGCTGATCGTCTCCGACGGCCTGCAGTGGGGCCAGCAGCCAGCGATGGCGCTGCTCGAGCTGCAGGTGGCCCAGGCCACCCGCGGCTATGCGCCGGGGCCGTTGACACACTACCAGGCTTCCTGGGTCGGCGGGTCCGACCGCTACCCGCGGCCGACCTGGCCACGCGTGCTGGCCAGCGGACTGCTGGTCGATCCGCAGAAGGGCGGCATGTCCGATGAGGCCCGCCTGCCGCTGCTGGTCAGCGGCCCGCTGGCCGACGTCAAGACGCTACGGCTGACGCTGGACACGGTCTCCGGGCGGGCCAAGCTGGTGGTCAAGGCCAATGGCGCGGCCGTCTGGAGCCGCGAGTTCGTCTGCGGGCCCGGCGAGGGTGAGTGGAAGACGGCGCGCCACCTGCCGCAATGGAATCTCTATCAGAACGTTTACGACAAGGCCTTCGACATCGACCTGCCGGCCGGCACCAACCGCCTGGAGGTGGCCGTCGACGGCGGTGACTGGCTGACGCTCTCCAAGCTGGCCCTGCTACGCGCCGACGGCACGTCCGACGAGATCGCCCTCAGCAACGACTGGAACAAGCGCCCGGCCGAGCTGACTTACCAGCCGGCCGTGGCCGGGGCCCCGTTCGGCGCCAAGTCGGTCGAGGGCCGCGACTGGCTGCAGCAAACCGCCATCGCGCCGTGGAAGGCCTGGCAACAGGCCGGCGGCGGGGTGATCGTCGGCGAGTTCGGCGCCTTCAACAAGACGCCCCACGACGTCGTCCTGCGCTGGATGGAGGACTGCCTGGCCAACTGGCAGGCCGCCGGCTGGGGCTGGGCGCTGTGGAACTTCCGCGGCAGCTTCGGCATCTTCGAGAGCGGGCGCCAGGATGTGCAGTACGAAGACTACGAAGGCCTCAAGCTGGACCGCCGGATGCTGGAGCTGATCTCGCGCTACTAAGCCCGCCGGAGGCCCCTCAGCGGGGCTGCGATCGCCTGCGGTCACTGCTCTCGCGGCGGTTGCCAGGCCAGGTCTTCACGCGCCAGGACTACTGCGGCCACCGCGGTCCCGGCCTCCCGGTTGCGGAGCCGCACGGTCACCTCGCCAGCGGGCAGCTCCCAGGTCACGGCGTTGTTCCGCACGACCTGCCCCTCGCGGCGGTCGCGGAGCCGGTTCCAGGTCCAGCCGGGGCCGGTCGCGGTGGCGTCGTGGATCACCGGGGGGCGGTCGCCCAGGCTGAAGCTGAGGCTGTCGCTCTCGCCGTCCGGGGCCCGCAGCAGCAGCCAGACCGCGTAGCGGCCGGGGGTGCTGACCTCCAGCCGACAGGCCCCGCTGCCGGTGTCGCGGCCGCCGTTGAGGGGGACCTGCACGAAACCCCCGCCCGGCGCTGTCGGGTCGGTGGTCAGGACCATTGGCGCGGTCAGCAGCAGGTCGGCCGGGCGCAGCCGAAAGAGGCCAGGCGCAGTCGCGGCGTGGCGCGGCAGCTTGGCATTCAGCAGCCCGCCCGGTGGCAGCAGCGCGACCGTGCCAGCCGGCGCGGCGATCTGCACGCCAGCCTGTTGCACTGGCGTCCCCTCGACCGCGGCGAACGCCCGACAGGCGGGCGGCAGCGGGCTGTTGACGACTTGCGTGGCGCCGGGGCGGAGCAGCCAAATCAGCGGATACTCGGCCGGCGCGGTCGGCGCGGTCAGGCCGTCCACCAGCAGGTCGGCCACGTTGTCGGCGACCAGCCGCGGCCGGGCATCGGGCGCGGCGCAGCGGAGGTTGACCTGCTCCAACCGCAGCCCGCGGACATGCCGCGCGTAGAGCCCCACCGCCGGCAGCCGGCCAAACATCTGCGCCTCGGGGTAGTTGCGGATCACCGGCTCGTCGACCACGCTGTCGGTGACCAGCTCGGACCCGCCGCCGCCGGTGAGACCGAGGTCGACCTGCCGCAGTGTGACCCCCTCGACTGGATGCCCCGGAATGCCGGTGATCGAGGACTCGAAGGTGCAGTCGGTCGCCGTGACGCGTTCGATCAGCACCTCGCGGATGGTGCCCGGCAGGCGTGGCTCGACCTGCTGCGTCCGGGCGCTGTTGCCGCCCCGATGGCCGAGGCGGATGAAGATCGGCGCCCGCAGGTTGTGCATCGTGAGGTCGCGGGCGACGATCTGCCGGAGGTGCGAGCCGTCGACCGATTCGATGGCCAGTCCGCTCAGCGGGCGCTCCTGCGGCTGGACGCTGCCGCCGTAGAGGTAGCAATCGCGGAAGGTGATCGCGCTGAAGTCGTCGTGCGTCTCGGTGCCGATCTTGAGCGCATTGCAGGCTGACCAGATGCGGCAGCCGCTGACCTCGATCCGCGCCGACGGGTGATCCCGGCCGGGCTCGTTGCTCTTCAGCACCACCCCGTCGTCGCCGGTGATGATGTCGCAGTCGCGGACCTGGACGTCCTGGCAGGAGTTCAGGTCGATGCCGTCGGTGTTCGGCCCGTGCAGCGGATTGCGGATGGTGACGCGCTGAATCAGCGCTTGCTGGCAGCGTTGCAGGTGGATGGTCCAGGAAGGCGAGCCGATCAGCTTAACGTCGCGGATCTGCAGTTCGCGGCAGCGCTGGAAGTAGAGGAACTGCGGCCGCGGTCGGGCGCGGTAGCCAAACTGCGGCGTGCCGCGCCAGGCTGGCCCTTGATAGGCCGGCCCGGCCTCCCACCAGGCCTCGCCCCGGCCATCGATGGTGCCGCCGCCCCGGATCTGGATCCCCACGGCGTCGGCCGCGCTGAGGAAGCGGCGGGTGGGGTAGTCGGTCAGCTTGTCGCCCCCCAGCAAGGTGGCTTCCGGGCGGATCAGCAGGTGGACCTGACTCTTCAGCAGCAACGAGCCGCAGAGGTAGCGACCGGCCGGCAGCACCACCTCACCGCCGCCGGCCGCGGCGCAGGCGTCGACGGCCGCTTGCAGCGCGACGGTGTCAAAGGTCGTGCCGTCGCCGCGGGCGCCGTAGTCGCGGACGTTGAACTCGGCGGCGACCAACGCCGCGGGCAGCAGCAGGACGAGCAGCAGACCGCGCATGACACCCTCCGGACCGCTCCGAACAGCGTTCGACCGTCGTACCGCGGGCGGCTCAAGCCTCCACAAAGCGAATGCTGGCCGGCCGTGGCAGGTTCAGGCCCGCCTCCACCTCAATCGCTTTGACCGTCGCCACCGGCACCAGGCAGCCGGCGTGGCAGCGCGCGCAGACCAGCCCTGGTCCGCCGCGCATGATGCTGACCGGGTCCACGGCCCCCAGCGCGTCGAGCCAGGTGGTCACCATCTCGCAGGGGCTGTCCCCCTCGATGGCCACCTGGCCGTCGGCCCGTTGCGCGGCCCGCACGGTGGTCGTGAAACCACACGAACCGGGCTCGACCTCCACCACCGTCATGAGCGTCCTCCGCCGCCGATGATACCAGCAAACGCGCCGCGGCGGACCCCGGCGGGGGTCCGCCGCGGCGGTCAGTCCGGCCCGCGCACCCAGCTACTGCACGGTGGTGACGGTCGAGGTCTGCGGCAGCGTGCTGCCGATCACGGCCGGCGCCGAGACCTTCACGCCGTTGACCGCCAGCTTGACGGTCGAGCCCGCGGTCTGCGCGCCGATCAGCTCGGAGCAGTAGAGGTAGACCGTGCTGCCGACGGCGACCGTCAGCGGCTGCGGGAAGGTGATGGTCCAGGTCTTGGTGCTCAGATTGAACGCCGGCGAGCCCGTGAGCACGCCGTTCGGCCCCTGCACCTCGATGCCGATCCGGCTGGCGGCGATGCTGCCGAGGTCCTGCAGCACCAGGCCGCTGACCTTGACCGGGCCGTGCTGCGCCGTGCAGACCAGCTTCAGCATCGGAGTCTTGCTGCCGGCCGGCGCGGTCGCCGGGGCCAGGTTGTGCGCATCGACCAGCAGCGCCGGCACCGGTGGCGTGACCAGGCTGGTGGCCGACGAGCTGGCCGGGACGCTGCCGGCGACGACGGCCGGTGAGGCGACCTTGACCTGCTTCACGGTCAGCTTGGCAGTCTTGCCGGCGGTGCCCTGGCCGAAGCTCTCGAGCAGGTAGATGACGGCATTGCCGCCGGCCGGCACGCTCAGCGGGTTGGCGAAGTTGAAGGTCCAGGTGCGGGTCGAGGCGCTGAAGGTCGGCGCACCCGAGACGGGCGGCGTGGCGTTGACCTTCAGGAAGACCTTGTCAGCCGGCACGCTGCCCTGCTCTTGGACCACCAGCCCGGTGACGCTGACCGCGCCATTGGTGGCGGCGCCGACCAGCTTCAGCATCGGCACGTCAGCCTGACCTTCGTTGGCGGTGGCTGGGGCCAGGTCGTGGGCGGTGACGGTCAGCGTGGGCTTGCTGGTGTCGACAATGCTGGTGACCGCCGAGGTCTGCGGGAAGGACCCGCTGACCACCGCCGGCGCCGTCACCGCGACCTGCTTGAGGGCCAACTGCAGGGTCGTCCCGGCGGTCCCGCTGCCGACCGACTCCTGCACGTAGAAGAACGACGTCGCGCCCGCGGCGACGGTCACCGCCGCGTGGAAGGTGATGTTCCAGACCTTGCTGGTGCCGTTGTAGGTGGTGTTGGCCGCCACCGCGCCGCTGCCGGCGATCACGTTCAGCGCCAGCTTCGAGCCCGGCACCGTGCCGGTGTCCTGCAGTTCCAGCCCCCGCACGTTGATGGCGCCACCGACCGCGGTGCAGCCGATCTTGAGCATCGGCACGTTGGCCTGCCCGGGGTTGGCCGTCGCCGGCGCCAGGCTGTGCGCCGCCACGGTCAGGGCCGGCGGGCTGACGATGCTGGTGGTGCCGGAGCTGGCGGGCACCTGCCCGGTGACCAGCTTGTCGGCGGCGAGCTGCGAGACGTACAGCTTGGCGGTGCTGCCCGCAGTGCCGGGGCCGACCGCCTCGATCAGGTAGAACACCGCCGTGCTGCCAGCCTGGATCACTTGCGCGGTCGGGAAGGTGATGCTCCAACTGCGGTCGCTGCCGTTGACGACCGGCGTGCCGGTCAGGCTGCCCGTGGCGCCGACGACTTTCAAGGCCGTCTTGTCGAAGGCGATGCTGCCACCTTCTTTGGCCTTCAGGCCGGTCACCTTGACGGCGCCGCCGTTGGCCTTGCAGAGCAGCTTCAGCAGCGGGACGTCCTGGCCAGGCAAGGCAGTCGCCGGGGCGAGGTTGTGCGCCTCGACCGACAGACTGACGGTGACTGGCGACTTGAAGGCGGTGCCCGTGAAGTTGGCGGTGGCGTCGCTGGTCGAGACGATCACCTGCCGCGAGGTCGGCTGGAAGGCATAGCCCGCCTTGCGGGGCGTCACGGTGATCGGCTTGTTGAGCGCCCCCGTATGGACCGCGGCGGCGTAACTGCCGTTGGCCGCGGTGGTCGCTGGGGCGATCCCCTCAGAGAAGGTGACCTCGACGCCTGCTAGCCCAGCCCCCGCGCCATCGGCGACGCGACCGGTGATCTGCAGCGCCGGCGCTGCCCCGACCGGGACCGCCACCAGCGCCAACAACACACTCCACAGACGACCGACTCGGCCGTAGTTCACCTTGGCTCTCCTCACCACCCACCCGTCACCGCGGACAGCCGACCATTCGGTCGGTTATGCCCGACTGCACTATGGTGCAAAACCGCCGGATTGGTCGGAAATAACTCGGCCGGCCGCGCCCGAAGGGCGGGCCGGCCGAGTCGAGTTGGCGAACGTCGCTGCTACCGCACGGTGGTGGTCGCCGAGACGAACGGGAAGCTGCCGCTGGTCACCGCGGCCGCAGTCACCTTGACGGCGTTGGCGGCCAGGCGCAGCGTGCTGCCGGCGGTGCCTGTGGCGGGGGTCTCGAAGAGGTAGAGCATCGTCGCGGCCCCACTGGCCACCGTGACCGCCGTCGGGAAGGTCACCGTCCAGGTCTTGGTCGTCGCGTTGTAGGCGGGCGTTCCGGTGATCACGCCAGCGCTGCCCTGCACCTTGAGCGTGACCTTGCCGCTGGCGATGCTGCCGGTGTCCTGCAGCACCAGCCCGGTGATCGTGACGCTGCCCCCGCTGGCGGCGCAGCTCAGCTTGAGCATCGGCACGTCGACGGTGCCGGCGGTGGCCGTCGCCGCGGCCAGGTTGGTGGCGGTGACCGTGAGGGTCGCCGCCGGGGCGCTGCCGATGGTGGTGAGGCCCGAGCTCAGCGGGAAGCTGCCGCTACTGACGGCTGGCGAGGTGACCTTGACCGCGTTGGCCGCCAGCTTGATGGTCTTGCCCGTGGTGCCGGTGCCGACCGATTCCAGCAGGTAGAACACCGTGCTGGCCCCGGCCGCGACACTCACGGCGCTGGGGAAGGTCACCGTCCAGGTCTTGGTGGCCGTGTTGTAGGCCGGCGATCCGGTCAGCGTGCCGGCGGTGCCGGTGACCTTCAGGCTGACCCTATCGGCCGTGATGCTGCCGAGGTCCTGGACCACCAGACCGGTGATCTTGACGGTGCCGTTGGTCGCGGCGCAGGACAGCCGCAGCATCGGCACGTCGACCTGACCCGGCGTGGCGCTGCTCGGCGCCAGGCTGGTGGCCGTGGTGGTCAGCGTCGGCACCGGCGGCAGGTTGATGCTGGTGACGCTGGAGTTCTGCGGGAAGGTGCCGCTGACCACGGCCGGCGCGGTGGCGACGACCTGCTTCGCCGAGAGCTGGATGGTCTTGCCGCCGGTGCTCGGGCCGACCGACTCGAACAGGTAGAACATCGTGCTGCCGCCGCTGGGCACGGTGATCACCTTCGGCAGCGTGACGGTCCAGGTCTTGGTGCTGCTGTTGTAGGTCGGTGAACTGCTCAACGTGCCACCGGAGCCGACGACTTTGAGCGACACTTTGTCGGCCGTGATGGTGCCCAGGTCGGCGATCACGAGGCCGCTGATGTTGACGCTGCCGTTGGTCGCGGCGCAGCTCAGCTTGAGCATCGGCACGTCGGCGGTGCCGGCGTTGGTGGTCGCCGGCGCCAGGTTGGTGGAGGTCACCGTCAGGGTCGGTGGCGCGACGATGGAGACCGTGCCGGACATGTACGGCACGTTGCCGGTCACCATCGTGCCGCTGGGCACGGCCAGCTTCTGCAGGTAGAGCTTGGCGGTCTGCCCGGCGGTGCCGGTCCCGTACGACTGCAACAGGTAGAAGACCGTGCTGCTGCCGCTGGCGATGGTCACCGGGCTCGGGAAGGTCACGGTCCAGGTCTTGGTGCTGGTGTTGTAGGCCGGCGTGCCGGTCAGCGTGCCGGCGGCGCCAACCACCTTGAGGGAGACTTTGCTGCCGGCGATGGTGCCGCCGTCGATCGCGGTGAGGCCCGTGATCTTCACACTGCCGCCGCTGGCCGCGCAGGAGACCCGCAACAGTGGCACGTCGACCTGGCCCGGCACCGCCGTTGCCGGGGCGATGCTGGTGGTGGTCACGGCGCAACTGATCGCCTGCGGCTGCGCCGCGCCGCGAGCCGTGAAGTTGGCGACCACATCGCCGTCTGACACGACCACCTGGCGGGAGGCTGGCTCGAAGGTGTAACCCGCCAGACGCGGCGTCACGGTGATCGGCGTCTGCAGCGCCAGCGGTGGCACGGCCGCCCGGTAGGTCCCGTCAGCCGCGGTCTCAACCGGCGCAACGCCGCTGGAGAAGCTGACGGTCGCCCCTTCCAGCCCGTCGCCGGCACTGTGGCGCAAGGTTCCGGTGATCTGGGCCGCCAGCGCCGCTGGGGCAGCCATCAAGGTGGACAACAGGACCGCACAGAGCACGGTGGCACGACGGCTTCGCATGATCTCGCCTTTCAGCAGCGCGCCGGGCGAAGCGCGCTGCACGGGACCCGCGAAGCGCCAGCGGGGCGGCGTGGCGGGCCACCAGACCGGCGTCGGCGCGGTGCGACCGACTCACGGGAGGGTATCCCCACCCCCGATCGTCGTCAAACGCGTTTTGTTTTTGAGGGACAAACCGTTCATCTCGGTGGCCATGCTCCAAGCGGGAGGTACCCCGCCGGCCGAGCGCAATCGGGCCAGTGGAGACGACGATGATTCCGGCGGCCCTGCTGCTGTTGGCTGTGAGTGCCCCTCCCCAGCTGGTGCCGCGCATGGTCAGCGCGGAGCGCAGCAACTGCTTCGGGACGCAGACCACCTGCCTCCAGGAAGGCCACGAGTCGGGCCGGCTGCCGCAGTTTGTGGGCGAGATCGCCGCGACCGGCTTCGGGTGGGTCAAGGACTGGATCGGCGGCGGACAGGTCCGGCCAGGCGAGGAGCTGGCAGCGCGCTGGGGCACGGTGCCGGAGCACTGGCTGGTCTACCTGCGCACCTGCCGGGAGCTGCGGTTGCGGGTGCTGCTACGGGTCGACTGGCCACGCTACGATGGCCGCGAGCCGAGCAGCCCCGCGGGGCTGGCGGCGGTGGCTGCGTATTACGAGGCGATGGCCCGCCAACTCGGCGGGTGGGTCGACGACTGGGAGATCGACAACGAGCCGAACATCGGCAACGAGCGGCCGCGCGTCAGCCCGGCCGACTGCGCCGCGATCACCGCGGTGGCCGCGGCGGCGCTGCGGCGTGGGGATCCCGGCTGCCGGGTCTACGGCCCCGCCACCGCGATGCTGCAGTGCCTGCACACCGCGCCCTACCCGTGGGTCGATCGCGCCGTCGCGGCGGGACTGCTGGAGTCGCTCGATGTCTTCTCGTTCCACCCGTACCGCCAGCCCTACCGGGCCGACAACGTTCCGGAGCACGCCTCGGAGTTCCACCCCTGGACCGTCTGGGGCAGCTACGAGCAGCAGTTGACCGACCTCCGCGCGCGGCTGGCTGCCGCCGGTCGGCCGCTGCCGCTGGCGGCCACCGAAGAGGGCTACCCCACCACCACCAACCGCGCCACGGGTCAACGGGAGATCAGCTACCTGACCCAGGCCAAATACGAGGCGCGGGCGATGATCTTGGACTTCGCCCTGGGCGTCCGGCCGCGCATCAACTTCATCTACAAGCGGCCCTGGAGCGACCCGCACGAAGACGAGCACCAGTTCAACCTGGTCAACGCCGACGGCCTCCGGCGGCCGGCCTGGCAGGCCGCCCAGAACGTCTGCGCGGTGCTCGACGACAGCCTCCGTCCGGCCGGCCCGTTGCGCTTCGCGGCGCCGCCGGAAGCGCACGCCAACGGGTCGGCCTACACCCGGCCCGATGGCGCGCTGGTGGTGCTGCTGTGGGCCGCGGTGCCGGCAGTCGATGCCCCGCGGGAGTGGACCGCGCAAGTCACCCTGCCGCGCCGCGCGCAACGCGCGGTGGCCTACGACCTGCTGGCCGCCGCCCCGGTGCCCGGCCGCGAGCTGGCGGTCGACGGCGACCTTCTGCCGGCGGTGCCGCTGCGCGATGGGCCGTTGGCCGTGGTGGTTGATGGGACCTGACGGCAACCTGCGGCGGGCAGTGTCGGTCCAGACGGTCGTGCCCAGAGCACTTGAGCCGGGGCTGCCGACGGTGGTGATCCAGGGAGCGGTCGGGCGGTTCGGGTCGCGGCAGTCGATCTCTGCCGCACACGCGCCCCGCGCGGACCGGATTCAGCTCTGCAAGACGCCAGCGCGGGCCGACCACTCCGGCGGGGGGAACAGTCCGGTGACCTTCGCGACGGTCTCGCCGAATGGTGCCCGGTCGGCCTTGGCTTGCTTCAGGAAGCTCAGAATGGCGTCGCGCTTCTTGATCGCCGCGTCGATCTGCGCGTTCGCGCCGGGCTTGTAGGCGCCGATGTTGATCAGGTCCTCGTTTTCGATGTAGGTCGCCAGCAACTCGCGCAACTGTCCGCTGCTGTAACGTTGTTCCGCGCTGGTCACCGCGTCGAAGAGGCGGCTGACGCTGGCCAGCAGGTCGATCGCCGGGTAGTGGTTGCGATGCGCCAGCTTGCGGTCGAGCACGATGTGGCCGTCGAGCGTGCCGCGGGCATGGTCGGCGATCGGCTCGTTCATCTCGTCGCCTTCCACCAGCACGGTGATCAACCCGGTGATCGACCCTCGGTCGCTGGTCCCGGCGCGCTCCAAGAACTTCGACATCAGGCTGAACACCGAGGCCGGGTAGCCCTTCATCGTTGGCGGCTCGCCGCGCGCCTGACCGATCTCGCGCTGGGCCATCGACAGGCGGGTCAGGCTGTCCATCATGAACAGCACGTCGCGCCCCTCGTCGCGGAAGTACTCGGCGATCGCCATCGCCACCATCGGGGCCTTGACCCGCTGCAACGCGTAGTCGTCGGCTGTGGCCACGACCACCACGCTGCGCGCCAGACCCTCGGGACCGAGACTGTGTGCGATGAACTCCCGCACCTCGCGGCCGCGCTCGCCAACCAGCGCGATCACGTTGATGTCGGCGGAGGTGTTGCGAGCGATCATCCCCAGGACGGTCGACTTGCCGACGCCGGAGCCGGCCATGATCCCCACCCGCTGGCCCTTGCCGAGGGTCAGACAGCCGTCGATGGCCCGGATTCCCAGCGGCAGCGGCTCGGTGATCAACTGCCGTTGCATCGCCGGCGGGGCCTGGTTCTGGATCGGGTACTCGGCCCCGGCCTGCAGCGGCGGACCGCCGTCGATCGGCTGCCCCAGACCGTTCAGGACGCGGCCCAGCAGGTCCTCGCCGACCCGCGCCCGGAGCGGCCGGCCGAGGCTGCGGACGCGGGCGCCGGGGGCCATGCCCTCCATGTCCTCGAGCGGCATGATTTGGGCGTACTTGTCGGTGAACCCGACCACCTCGGCCAACCGCGGCACGCCGTTTGCGAAGACCTCGCAGAGGTGACCGTAGGCCAGCGCCGGGCAACGCGCGTGGGCCACCACGCCGTTCCACTCCAGCACTTCACCCGCCGCGACGACGGTGTCGCTGGGGCTGACGACGCGCAAGATCCGGTCGAGGGAACTCATCGCTTACTCCCGCGCCTGCTCGCGGAGATGCTGCAGCGTGGCCGACGGCTGCTCGTCGATGCGGCCACGCGTCCCGACCGCGACGCAGCCGCCGCGTTCGACATTCGGGTCGCCCTCGAACTCGATCATGTCGCCGGTGTTGCGGTGCGACTGAATCTCCAGCAGCAGCCCTTGAACCCGCGGCAGGTCGGCCGGGTGGACCCGTACGGTGACCTCACCGACCGGCTGCAGCGCCACCGCGCGCCGCACGGCGTCTTCGACAATCTCGGGATGCGCCGTGACCTCGCGCTCGATGGCCTGCTGCGCCAGGCCCCAGACCGCCTCGGCCAGCTTCTGCTCGAGCGCCTCGAGCTGCTGCTCGCAGGCCATCTTGATCTGGTCTGCCAGGTTGTTGAAGACAGCCGCCGCGGTGCGCACCTCTTCGGCCGCGACATCCAGCTCATCCAGCGCGGCGCGCCGCTCCGGATCGTCGGACGACTGCGCCTCGCTGCGCGCCTGGGCCAGGCACTCGGCGTAGATCCGGTCCCGCTCCGCGGCGGCTTCGCGCCGCGCCGCCTGCACCACGCGGGCCGCTTCGTCCTGGGCATCCTTCAAGATCGCCTCGGCCTCTTCGACGATCTCGTCGATGCCGTACCCGGCGGACTTCGCGGCGCGTGCTTCGGGGCCGCTCGGCGGCACGCCGAGGGGGCCGGGCGGCAGCAGGGCCGGGGCCGCCAGGGCCTCGTCGAGCGCTCGCGCCGCGGGCGGCGCGTCGCCGGCCGGCAGCAGCGGGCGCCACTCGAACGCCTGCGGGGTCGCCACCGCGGCCGTCACCAGGTTCGCCGGTTCCGAGACGAGGGGAAACAGCTTGCGCATCGCAGACTCTCCCTCAGCCGATCAGGGCGTCTTGCCCGCCGCGCGGGATCACCAGCTCGCCGGCCGCCTCCAGATTGCGCGCGGCGTTGATGATCCGCTGCTGCGCCTCCTGCACGTCGCGGGCGCGGACGGCGCCCATGAACTGCATGTCTTCCTTGAAGATCAGCGCCGCGCGTTGCGACATGTTCTTCAGGAACAGCTCGTTCAGCTCCTCGCTGGAGCCCTTCAGCGCCAGCGCCAGGTCGCTGGTGTCGATCTCGCGCAGCAGCCGCTGCACCGAGCGGCCGTCGAGCATCAGCAGGTCCTCGAAGACGAACATCGCCTTGCGGATCTCGCCGTACAGGTCGGGGTCGAGTTCCTCCAGCCGCGAGAGCACCTGCTGCTCCACGCCGCGAGCGCTGGCGTTGAGGATGTCGACCAGCCGCTTGACGCCGTCGATGCGATGCTCGCGGCGCATCTCGTCCTCCGTCGGGGCCATCCGGATCCGGATCTGGTCGTCCAAGGCCTGCAGCACATCGGGCGGGGTCGTGTCGATGGTCAACAGACGGTAAGCCACGTCGGTCATCTGCTCCTCTTCGAGCTCGCCCAGGATCTGGGCGGCGATGTCCTTCTGGACATGCGCCAGGACCAGCGCGATGGTCTGCGGATGCTCGTTGCGCAGAAACTCGACGGCCTGCGTGATGCTGGCGGTGGCCAACGTCCGGAAGGGCGGCGGCTGGTGTTCGGCCAGCACGCGGGCCGTGATCTTGTCGGCCACGTCGCGCGGCAGGGCGCGGCCCAGCAGGTCCTGGATCCGCTTCACCCCGCCGCCGCGCACGAAGCGGTAGCGCTCGATGTACTCCTGAAACTCGACCACCACCTGCTTGATGGCCTCGCCCGGCAGGTAGTCGAGGGTGGCCGCCTGCAACGCGATCTGCTCGGCCTGCTCGGGATCCAGGCGCCGCAGCACCTCGCAGGACTTGTCCTCGGGCAGCGCCAGCAGCAGCACCGCCGCCTTCAGCGGACTCGGCAGCTCGTAGCCGTCGCCACTGCGGAACTGCTCGATGCTGGAGGTCAGCTCCAGCTCACTGGTCGCGGTCACAGCGCTAGGCGGCATGGTCGTTACCCTCCAGCCAACGGCGAAGGACTTCGGCGATGTCGTCCACCGGATGCCAGGTCACTTTGTGCACCATCTCTTCGGGCGTCGGGCCGGTCCGCTCGACCACCATGTCGTCGAGCAGTTCCGCCTCGGCCGCGACCGGCAACTGCAAGCGGTCAGACCTGCTCTTCATGGAGTTCTCCCTCCAGCCAGTGGCGCATCACCTCGGCGATGTCGTCGATCTCGGTCTGCTCGACCCGGGTCACCATCTCCTCCGGCGTCGGCCCGGTGAGAGTCGGCACGATGTCGGGGTCCAGCCCGTAGTCGTCATTGGCCTCGAACAGCCGGCTGTTCATCCCGGGCACCGTCAGCCGGCCACTCAGCCCGCCTTCGGAGCGTCCGGTCAGGCCGCCGCCGCCGCCCGAACCCGTGAAGGTACCCATCTCCTCGTCGTCGTCGCCGCCCGGGACGCCCATGTCGGCAATCGTCCGGCTGGTGAGTCCGCTGCCGGCCGGCACTGCGGTCAAGCCACCGCCGGCCGGCTGCGACTGGAAGGCCGGCGGCCCGGCCGGGGCGCCGGATTCGTCGGTCCGCTCGCCCAGCCCGCCGCCGCCGGTGAGGGCCATGGGCACGCCGTCGCCCAGTCCGAGCGCCTGTTGCGGGCGCTGTTCGAGCAGCTCGGCGACCGTCTCGGGCGCCAGCTCGGTCGGCTCGGGCACCGGCTTCAGCGCGCCGATGATGCTGCGCAGGGTGAGCAGCCCGATGATCAGCGCCAGGGCGTTGAGGATCAGGCGGGCAATCGTCTTGACCATCTCGACGCGGCTGGTGCCGTTCAGGGCGTCGACGTTCGACCCGGCGAACTTGACGGCCTGCACGCTGAGGCTATCGCCCCGCTTGTCGTCGATCCCGGCGGCGTTGCGAGCGACGGTTTCGATCTTCGCCAAGGCGCTTTGCAGCGACTCGTCGACGAAGATGCCGAGGGTCACTCGCTGCAGCTCGCCGCCCGGCTGCACCACCAGTTGCTCTTCCTGGTTGACCTTGAACTCGCGGTCGGTCTTGTTCTTGTTGTAGCGCCCGCCGCCGCCGGTGGTGCCGCCCAGGCGGGCGTTTTCGTCGAACAGGTTGCCGCCGATCCCCGGCACCCCCCCGGTGCGCCCCGCGGCCGCCGCGCCGCTGTAGTCCTCGGTCTCAATGGTCTCTTTGGCCGGTACGCCCTGCCCCGACCCGGCGACCGGGGTGTAGGTCGTGCGCCGAACCTCGGAGCGCTGGGTCCCGAAACTGGCTGTGGCCCGCACCAGGGCCTTGCCGAGTCCAAAGGTCATGTCGAGCTGCGACTGCACCCGCCGCTCCAGCTCGCGCTCCACCTTGCGGGCGCCATCGCTGTCACCGCCGCCGCCGTGGGCGACGTTGTCACTGAAGAGCAGCGCGCCCTTCTCGTCCAAGATGGTGATCTGCGCGGTCTCCAGGTCGGGCACGCTCTTGGCGACGAGGTGCGCAATCGCCATCGCCTGGTCGCGGTCGACCGTCTTCGAGGGCTTGAGATGCAGCAGCACCGCCGCCTTGGCCGGCTCTTCCTCGGCCAGGAACGGGCTCTCCTGCTTCAGCGAAATGTGCACAGCGGCCTTGCTGACGGCTTCCAGCGAGGCAATCGAACGGGCCAGCTCGCCCTGCAACGCGCGGATCTGCATCGCCTGCTGCTGCGGCTTGGTGACCGCCAGACCGCCCTCGCCGAAAATCTCCCAACCCTTCTCGGGCGAGCTGCGTGGCAGGCCGGCCGAGGCCAGCCGCATCCGGGCGCGGGCCTCGTCGCGGGTCGGCACCGAGATGTTCGCCTCGTCTTCGCTGATCGTGTAGTCGACGCCCTGGCGGGCCAGCTCGGCGGCGATCTCACGCGTCTCGGTCGGGGCCAGGCCGGTGTACAGCAAGCTCCTCGCGCCGCGCGACTTGACCACCATCGTGCTGGCCCCGACGGTCAGCAGCAACGCCATCAGGCCGATGCTGATCGCCTTGCGTTTGCCACCCGGCAGCTCGGCCCACTTCTGTTGGAGGTCCTGCCACATCGCGCGTGCCTTTCACCCGACCCGCTGCGTCAGACCGGCATCCGCATCACTTCCTGGTATGCCTCGATGACTTTGTTGCGCAGTTGCATCGTCAGTTGCAGCTCCAGCCGGGAGCGCTCGCTGGCCAGCACCACGTTATGCAGGTCCACGTCGCCGCCGGTGAGCATCTCTTGGACCTTCCCGCGGGCCTCCGCCGAGCTGCTCTCGACACGCTCCAGCCGGGCCTCCACCGCGCTCCGGGCGCTGTCGCTGAGCGCCGCCACCTGGCCGGTCGGCCCGTCAAAGGGCTGCGTCGGCGCCACCTGGTCCGGCCGCAGACTGGTCGCCGGGTTGCTCAACGCCTGGTCGATCTGACCCAACGCCTCGGGTCCTAGCGCGTTGTTCAGCACCTGGTCGAACTGCTGCAGCGCCGACCCGAGCTGCCCTCCGCCGGCGGCGCCGGCGAAGGGACCGAGGAGGTTGTTGCCGAGGGAACTGATGGCCGGCATGGTCGCGCTCCTGGCCTTACCGCTGGCCGATCTCGAGGGCTCGCAGCAGCATGTTCTTGCTGGTCGTCATGGCCACCGCACTGGCTTCGAAAGCCCGGCTGGCGTTGAGCATGTCGACCATCTCGCGGGCCGGGTCGACGTTCGGGTATTGCACCACCCCGTTGGCATCGGCGTCGGGGTGCCCCGGGTCGTAGACCTGCTTCAGCGGGCTGGGGTCGCTGCGCACCTGCTCGACCGCCACGCCGCCGCCGGCGCCGCTCTCGGCGAAGACCGCAATCTGCCGCCGGAAGGGGCCGCCGTTGGCCGACCGCGTGGCGTCGGCGTTGGCCAGGTTGCTGGAGATCAGGTCCATCCACAGCCGGTGCGCGGTCATCCCGCTGGAGGCCGTGTTCATCCCATCGAAGATGGCCATCGCGAACCTCCTCAGCTCCGCCCGTCGCTGATCACGTAGGACATCCGCTGCAACATGCCAGTCGTGAAGCGCGAGGTGGCCTGGTACAGCACGTCGGTCTGCGAGAGCGCGAAGACCTCTTGCTCGAGCGTCACGTTGTTGCCGTCGAGCCGTTCGGGGCTGGTGGTGTCCTCAACCGCCGTGGCGGTCGCCTCACCGCCCGCGAAGATCTCGCGCATCGTGCTGAAGAAGTCGACGTCACTGCGCTTGAACTGCGGCGTGTTGAGGTTGGCGAGGTTGTTCGCCACCGTCTTCTGCCGCAGCGCCAGGGCGTCGAGGGCGCTCTCCATGTCGCGGATCATCCGCTCGCTCCCAGATAGCGCGGCTTAAGCGCGCGTATCGTCTGGAGGCGGAGTATCCCCTGGCCGGAGAGGATCGTCTATGGCCGATTCTGGCCTATTTCGCCGCTCCAGCGATATTCTGCCGGAGCCGGCGTGGGGGCCGAGGATTGTGCGACCGTGTACCGCGTCAGCAGTTGCCCGCACGGTAGGCGTCCCAGCGCGAGCACCCGCAGCGCTGCGCCATCTCAACCACGAATCTGGTCGAAGACACACACTCCACGCCGCGCATCTTACAGACGTCGGGGATGTGCGGCGCGCCGCCCGGCTGGCGACGGATGGCCTCGTCGGTGACCACGATCCCGCCCCGCCGCTCGGCCTGGGCGATGACGTACGGGTCGGCCTGCGGACGTTCGCGATGAATGTCCACCAGGGCTCGCGAGCGCTGGTCGCCGAGGATCGCCGCCACGGTCTCGAGTTCGGCTGCGGTTGGCTCGAGGACCAGGCCAGGGGAGGACTTGAGCCAGCGGTCCAAGGGCTCGTTCCGCACCTCGGAGACCACTTCGCGGCAGACCATCACGACGCCAGCGGCACCAGCCTCGCGCAGCGCCTGCCACAACGGGTCGAACCACGCTACGTACTTCGGATACGTCTCGATCCACATCCGCATCAGCGTGCTTGCGTCGAGGCAAAAGCGCCGTTCCGTGCTCACCGCTCCGCTCGCTGTAGCAGGTGCCCGCGGATGGCGTCGTGCTGGTCGAGGCTGGTGCTGAGCAGGTCGGCGAAGTCGGCCGCCGAGATCTGGCCCTCCTCGTAGGCGGCCGTGACCAGCCGCGTGAAGCGCTGCCCGTGGCGGCTGAGGGCCACCACAGAGGGCGCCGGGCCGCCGCGCGCTGGCTTGCGCGGCGCGGGCCGGGCCGCCTCGCGGTAGCGCTCGGAGCGGTCCTGGTAGAGGTCGCGGGAAAGGTAACCGCTGTCGAGCAGGCGCCTCAGGATCACCAGGCGGCTGACCGCGTACCGCCGGCTGAGGTCGGTCACCAACGGGTCCAGATGCTGGTCGCGCAACTCCTCGGGCAGCGGCCAACCACGCCGCCGGAACTGCTCCTCACAGTCGTGAGCGGGCACCAGGAGGTGGGCCGCGACGCGATTGCAGAACACCTCCAGCCGCTGCGTCCGGTCATCCATCGCAGCCCGGTCAAGGGGCGTCTGCTGCCAACCGGAAACGGCGCGCTGGCCGAGCGCCAAGTGCGCCAGTTCGTGCATCAAGCTGAAGACACGGCCCGCCTCGGCGTCCGAACCATTGATCACGATGGCGGGAGCCACCGGGTCGGCCAGCGCGACGCCGCGCATCTCGTCGACCTGCACCATCAACTCGGGGCGGAGTCCCGTCTGAAACACCAGGACGCCGAGCCGTTCGACGGCGGCCTGCCAGGCCGGGAGCGCCGCCTTGGGGCTGTGCCAGCGCAACTGCTGATCGAGCGACCAGCCGAGCCGTTCGCGCAGCCGCTGACCGACGACCTGGCAGTCGTCGTTCAGCGTGGTGGCGCCGAGCCAGTCAAGCGGCGGCTGCGACTCGGCAGCGTTCTCGCGCACCCAGGCCTGGCGGCGCTCGACGTAGCGGATCTGGCGGCGCAGCTCGTAGGACCACGCGGCCGGCGTGCCCTCGGGCAGTTGACGCAGATCGGCAACCCGCGGCGATTCGGGGGGCGGCTGTGGCAGGAAGAAGACGGCCGAGGGCCGCAGGCAGGCCTTCGCCAGACGACCCAACTGCGGCACCGTCGGACGCGACCGACCTGCCTCGAACGCCAACAGGTCGTCCAGCCGCACCGCGGCCCGCTTCGCCAGCTCGTGCGGCTCCAGCCCGGCCATCTGGCGGGACCAGGTCAGCACATCACCATTGATCGTGGCCAGTACTCTCGTCGCCATGCTTGTCGACATGCGAGGTCCTGCCCGCGCGGACTGTCCAGGTGCGCGTCGGAGCCACCCGCCGGTCGCATTGTGACACGCCGCGAGCTTCGCCGCTAGCGCCAGACGCGGCCGCCAGCCGGGGAGCCGGAGGTCGTGCGACCGGTCGGGAGCGCGACGCTACCCCAGCTCCGCCGCGCGCCGGGTGGCGGCGGTGACGGCTTCGATCAGGGCGGCGCGGAAGCCGTGCTGTTCGAGCGCGGCGAGGCCGGCGATGGTGGTGCCGGCCGGCGAGGCGACGCGGTCTTTGAGCACCGCGGGGTGGTCGCCACTCTGCAACACCAACTGCGCGGCGCCCAACAGGGTCTGCGCCGCCAGCGCCTGGGCCACGTCGCGTGGCAGGCCGCAGCGGACGCCCCCGTCGGCGAGGGCTTCGAGCATCACGAAGGCGTAGGCCGGCCCGCTGCCGCTGAGGCCGGTGACCGCGTTCAGCAGGCTCTCTTTGACCTCCACCGCCAGCCCCACCGCGCTCAGCAGTTGGTGGGCCCAGCAGGCCTGGGCGGCGGTGGCGAGCTGGCCGCGCGCGTAGGCGCTGGCGCCAGCGCCGACCAGGGCCGGCGTGTTCGGCATCACCCGGATCACGGCGCAGCCGGGCGCGGCGGCCTCCAAGCTCGCAATGGTCACCCCAGCGGCGATGCTCAGCACCAGCGGGCGGGCCGGGCCGTCGCCGATCGCCTGACCCAGCGCCGCGGCGACGTCCGCCGGCTTCACGGCCACCACCACCAGGTCCGCGCCGGCGGCCGCCGCCGGGCTGTCCAGGGCGGTAATCCCCAGCTCCGCGGCGAGCGCCACCAACTTGGGCGCCGCCACATCGTAGGCGCGGATCTGCGCGGCCGTCAGACAGCCGCTGTCGAGCCAGCCGCGGATCAGCGCCGATCCCATGGCGCCGACCCCAAGGACGGCGACGTTGCCCGGCTCAGTCATCAGCCAACCTCATCCGCCGAACTTGAACTGCGGCACGTAGCCCGGGTCGCGGCCACCTTCGTGCAGCCGCTCGACTTCCAGTTGAACCTGCCGCGGGGCGAAGAAGAAGACCAGGTCGTTGACCTTCTGCGGCGTGCCGTGCAGGCCGTGGGTGACGCCCGAGAGGAAGTCCACGATGCGCTGGCGGTCGGTGGCTTCGGCCTGCGTCAGATCAACCAGCACGCCACACTGCTGCATCAGCAGCGACGCCATGTCCTTGGTTTCGGCAAAGCGTCGCGGGTAGCGCAGGACGGCCCGCAGGGTGCGGCCGGGGTGCAGTTCGACCACCTCGTCGCGCTCGCGGTTGAAGAAGGCGCGTGGCGCACGGCGCGGCGGCGGGGGCGGCACGGGGGCCTCCTCCGGCTCGGCGTCGGTGGCGTCCAGGCGGTAGTCCTGCTCGCCCTCGTCGGCCGGGCCCCAGATCACGTCCAGCATCCGTCGCCCGAAGTTCCAGCTCACTTGGCTCGCCTCCTCCCACCGCAGTCCGTCAGCGCGGTGTCCGCGGTCCGAACAGGGCAGTGCCCACCCGCACATGAGTGGCGCCCTCCAGAATCGCGTCCTCGTAGTCCGCGCTCATGCCCATCGACAACACCGGCAGCGGCAGCCCGCTGGCTGCCCGCAGTTCCTCCGCCAACCCACGCAGTCTCGCGAAGTGCGGCCGACTGGGTTCCACACTCGGCGGCGGCGGCATCGTCATCAGTCCGAGACAACGCAAGTGCGGGGTTTGTTGCACCATCGCCAGCAACGCCGCGACCGCCGCCGGGGCCACCCCGGCCTTGGTCGACTCCTCGCCCAGCCGCACCTGCAACAAAACGTCCACCGTCGCCCGGCCATCCCGTTCGCAGCGGGCGGCCAGCGCGGTGGCGAGGTCTGGGGAGTCGAGGCTGTCAACCACATCGCAGCAGCGCAACGCGGCGCCGACCTTGTTGCGCTGCAACGGGCCGATCAGGCGCCAGACCGCTGGCGTCGGCAGCGCGGCGCGCATCGCGGCGGCCTCCTGCACGTAGTTGTGGCCCAGCTCGGTCAGCCCCGCGGCCAGCAGCGGGGCGACCTCGGCGGCGGTGCGGGTCTTCACCGCCGCCACCAGGGTCACGTGATCGGGCGACCGCCCGGCCCGCGCCGCTGCGGCGGCGATCCGGGCGCGCAGCGCCGCGAGTCGTGCGGCTGCGGAGATCATGCTGTCGGTCATGCCGGCATGTCTATCACAGGCCTCGTTCGGACGCAAGCTGGCCGGCCCGGCTCAGCGCGCGGCGGCCACCACCGCGTCGAGCTGCTCCCAGACCTTTCCGAAGGCGACGCCGACGGCCTCGATCCAGCGCTCGTCGTTGGGCGGCCAGATGCCAGGCACGTAGAAATGGCGGGCCAGGAAGTCGGTGGCGACCGGGAAGTCCTCACCGCGGTAGACGTAGTCGGCGTCGGGCACCTGGCTCCAAGGCCAGCCGCGGCCGAAGCCGGTCTTGGTCTGGAAGATGTCCTGCGCCGGCACCGGCAGGCGCTGCCACTGGTGGACCGGGACCCCCTCCGCGCCGAGCGCGCGCATCACCGCCTCACGGAACCGTGCCGGCGGCAGATCGATGCCCAGCGACTCGGGATGCACCCCGAGCACGTAGTTGTACCAGCTACTGGTGCGGCCGGCCGGCTCAACCGGCGTCTCGATGCCCGGCAGCCCCTGCAACCGCGCGCTCAGCGCCGCGGCGTTGGCGGCCCGGGTGGCATTGCTCTGGCGCAGCCGCCGCAGTTGGCTGCGGCAGAAGGCCTGTCCAAAGACGTCGCCGCGGTACATCCAGCCCAGGCCGCGGGCGTTGTAGACCTGCTCGTCGCGTTCCTTGCCGGGCACCACGGCCTCGCCGAAGTACTGCAGGTGGCAGCCGCGCAGGTACATGCCCTCGTCGTCGGTGACGTACAGCCCGCCCTCACTGCCGGTCGTCAGACACTTGCTCATCTGCGTGCTGAACCCGGCGCCGGCCCCGATGCTGCCCACCGGCCGCCCTTGCCAGGTGGCTCCGTGCGCCTGACAAGCGTCTTCGAGCAGCGCCAGGCCGTGGCGTTGCGCGATCTCCAGCAACGGGCCGAGGTTGGCCGGCAGACCGTGGATGTGGACCGGCAGCAGCGCCTTGGTGCGCGTCGTGATGGCCGCTTCGACCAACGCCGGATCGAGGTTCCAGCTCTCGCGATCGATGTCGACGAAGACTGGAATGGCGCACTGGTGCAGCACCGCCGCGGCGGTCGCCCAGAAGGTGAAGGCCGGACAGATCACCTCGTCACCCGGTTCGACGCCCGCCGCGGCCAGCGCGATGTGCAGCGCCGCGGTGCCGGAGCAGGTCGGCAGGCAGTAGCGCACGCCCACAAACTCCGCCCACTCTGCGGCCAGGGCCTGGCTCTGCGCGGTCCGCTGCCGACTGATGTCGCCCCCGGCCGCCACCTCGGCGACCGCCGCACGGTCGGCGTCCGTGATGTACGGCCACGGTTGCAGCAACCCCTCCGCGACCGCGCGCGGCCCACCCTGTAGCGCCAACTGGCCTGCCATACCACCACTCCTGGGCGCCTGCGGCGCCGGCCGGCCCGCTTCGCGCCGCGCCACCCGATACCTTCCCCGACCGCACCGCCGACTCGGAATGCGGCCCAGCGCCAGCCGGCCCGCCAGAACGCCAGGACTCCCGACGGAGTTCCAGCCCTGAGGCATACAAAACCTTGCCACCCGTTGCGATTTCGTGATGGCGACAACGCTCCGAAAGCAGCCTGGTCAAGCCCCGGAGAGTGCCGCGCAGATCGCTCTGGAGGCCGATTCATCAGCCGAATCCAAGATGAACCGGCGGGGCTGCCGCGCAGGTGGCCGGCGGCCGGGCGGTGGTGGCAAGGGGTAAAGTTGAGCCGCAGGCAACTTCACCGGAATGGTCCACTTGATGGGCGGTCCCCCGGCCGTCTAGAATCCGGGCGCAGGGTGGTGGGAGGAGTCGGACGGAGACGTGATTGTGGCGACGGAGTGGGGCCGTTGCCCGTTACGTGGGTTGGCCGCGGCGACGAGCCGGAACGGCCGGGTCACGGACTGAGGTAGCAAGATGTTGATCGGCAAGGTGAAGTGGTTCAACGACCAAAAGGGCTACGGCTTCATTGAGCAGGACGACGGCGGTCAGGACGTCTTCGTGCATTACTCGGTGATCACCTCGGCGGGGTACAAGACCCTGCAGGAAGGCCAAGAGGTCGAGTACGAGATCGCCGACGAAGGGAAGGGCCCGCGCGCCAGCAACGTGGTGCCGCGCGCTTAGCACAACACCGTCTGGCCGTCGCCAGACAACCTCCGGGCGGCCTGCTGGCGCGCTGTCGATCGACCCGACGGCGCGCCAGCGGCGAGGTGCGCCTACCGCTGGCAGGCGGCGCCTAGAAGTGCCGCTTCATCAACTTGCGAAAGTTGACCCCAGCGTTCTCGTCGATGTCGTCGAAGCTCTCGACGATCCGTAGCACTTCGTCGCACTCCCGCGCCTTGTGCTGCAAGAACGCCACCACATCCTCACGCGTCGAGCTCGGGAAGCGGCCCAGCACCTGGCGCGGAGTCTCGGCGATGATGGTGCCGTCAGCCGCTTCCGTCAGTTTGATGATCAACATGCAGCGCTCTCCCGGCCCACTCTGACCGCATCGTATCACCGCGCCGTCAGGGCGGTCAAGGCAAGTGGCGGCGACCGGCGCGCCCCGCTATAATGGAACTGGGAACCTGCGATGGCCAAACCGATCACCGACCCGCCGGGCTTCGCCGAAGCCACCATCGAAGAACAGATCGAGTACCTCACCGATCTGTGGGACCGCATCAGCGTCGATCCCGACCGGATCCCCGTGCCCCAGAGCCACCTCGACCTGGCCTTGGAACGGCTGGCGGCGCACCGGGCCAATCCGGAGGACAGCCTGCCAGCCATTGTGGCGCTGCAGCGGATTCTACAGAGATACCGATGACCGACGACCGGCTGGTGATCGAGCCGGCGGCCGACGGCGATGTGGCCGCGGCCGTCGCCTGGTATGAGTCGGAGCGGCCGGGCCTCGGCGTGGAGTTCGGTCACGAACTGCTGGCGACCTACGCCCGAATGCTGGAGCATCCGTTGCTCTACCAGCGGTTGGCTCGCGGCTTGCGCAAGGCAGCCGTGCAGCGCTTCCCCTACGCCGTGTTCTACGCCCTGGAGGGCGAGCAGATCGTCGTGGTTGGCGTCCTGCACCTCCACCGCGACCCGCAGGTCTGGCAGCGGCGGCGGCCCTGAGGTGGCGGCAGCCGCCCGTTGACGCCGCTGGCCAGGGACAGGTACGATGCCGCCGACGAGGAGTCCGGAGGCGTCATGGAAGACCTGCGCATCGCGGTGGTTGGGCTGGGCATGGGCATGAATCGGGCGAACATCGTCCACACCACGCCCGGCGCCCGGCTGGTGGCCGTGGCCGATCTGCTCGCCGACCGCCGCCAGAGAGCGGTCGACAAGTTCGGCTGCCGGGCGCACGCCAGCTTCGACGAGTTGCTGGCCCACAGCGACGACATCGATTGCATCTACGTGATGACCGAGAGCGGCCGCCACGCCGACATGGGGATGGCCGCGGCGCGGGCCGGCAAGCATGTCATCAGCACCAAGCCGATCGACATCAGCGTCGACAAGGCCATTGAGTACTGCCGCGTCTGCGAAGCGTGCGGCGTGCATCTGCTGGTCGACTTCCAGATGCGCTACACCCCGGCGGTGCAGCGGATGCGGGCTGCGGTGCAGCAGGGCGCGCTCGGGCAGCCGCTGTTTGGCGAGGTCCGCATGAAGTGGTGGCGCGGTGAGGACTACTACGAGGGCTGGCACGGCACCTGGGCGCTCGACGGCGGCGGCTCGGTGATGAACCAGGCCATCCACTTCATCGACATCCTGCAATACTGCCTCGGCGACGTCAGCGAGGTCTACGCCTACAGCGGCGTCCACGCCCACGTCAACTGCGAGACCGAGGACATGACCAACGCGCTGCTGAAGTTCACCAACGGCGCCGAGGGGATGATCCACACCCAGACCAACTTCCGTGGCAAGGCCTACGACATGGTTGAGATCAACGGCACCCAGGGCGCGGTGGGGGTGACCCTCGACACGCTCAGCCGCTGGGAGTTCGTGCCGCCGGCCGGGCGAACGGAGACCTGGGATGCCCAGACCGGCGCCACCAAACCCGCCGCCGAGGGCGCATACGAGCCCGAGTTGCAGCTTCCCGAGACGCCGGCCAGCGCGGTCGAGGACGCGATCCGGACGATCCGCGGCGGGGCCGCGCCATTCTGTCCAGGGTGGGACGGCATCCGCTCGATCAGCATCGGCCTGGCGCTCTACGAGTCGGCCCGCAGCGGTCGACCGGTGCAGCCGCGGATGAGCTTCCGGTGAGACCCGACGCCACCGCGTCAGCCTCGGCACCGCGCGGCGCGTCGCTCCGGGCGGTGCTGCTGGCGCTGCTGGCGGTTGGGTTGCTCAGTTGGATCACCCCCTACAACGACTACGACCTGCAGAACACCTACATCGCCGGCAACCTCTTCCCGCAGGGCGCGATGGTGGTGCTGCTGGCGCTGGTCCTGGCGGTCAACCCGATCCTCCGCCGGGTGGCGCCACGGCAGGTCTTCCGGCCGGCCGAGCTGGGGCTGATCTGGGGAATCATCGCCATCGCCAGCGGCATCCCGGCCGCCGGCTTCCTGCGCTATCTGCTGACCGCCCAGACCGCGGTGGGCTACTACGCCACCCCCGAGAACCGCTGGGCGACGACCATCGTGCCGCACCTCAAACCGTGGATGGTCCCGGTCGGCAGCGAGGCGTCGACGCTCTTCTACAGCGGGTCGCCCTCGGGGCTGGTGCCCTGGGCCGCCTGGCGCTCGACGTTGCTGATGTGGTTTGCCCTGGCGGCCCAGATCTTCGCCGTGGTGGCCTGTCTGACGGTGATCCTGCGCCGGCAGTGGGTCGAGCGCGAGCGCTTCTCGTTTCCGCTGGTGCAGCTCCCGATGGCCCTGGCGACCTCACCGAGCGCCGGCTCCAGCCTGCCTGACTTCCTGCGCCACCGCCTGGTCTGGGCCGGCGCTGCGATCCCGATCCTGATCCACGGCCTGAACGGCATCCACCTCTACTTCCCGGGCGTCCCACAGGTCGACCTGCACTACGACATCGCCAAGAACCTCCCCAGCGCCCGCCCCTGGAACGCCGTGGGCAGCTTCCCGCTGCACATCTTCTTCGCCACGATCGGCTTTGCCTACTTGCTGGCGCAGGAGATCGCCTTCTCGATGTGGTTCTTCCGCTTCTTCGAGGTGGCGCAACGGGTGGTGCTGACGCAGACCAACCTCACCGGGTCCGGTGCCGACCTCGGGCGGTTCGCCAATCACCAGGCCTACGGCGCCGTGCTGGCGTTGGGCGTGATGGTGGCGATGCTCGCCCGGCCGCATCTGCGTGACGTCTGGCAACGCGTTCGCCACGGCGCCGGCGGGCTCGACGACAGCGCCGAGGCGATGCGCTATCGCACGGCCTGTTGGGGCCTGGCGCTGAGCTGTGCGCTGATCTTGGCCACCTTCTTACAGTGGGGCCTGACGCTCGGCGCTGCGCTGGTGGTCTTGGTGGTCGGCCTGCTGAAGTACGTTGCCGCCTCGTGGGGCGCCGCCAATGCCGGGCTGATGATGGTGCAGCAGCAGTTCCGGCAACTGGACCTGCTGGCTTCAGCCTTCGGCAGCCGCAACCTGACGCCGTCGACGGTGGTCAATGGCGCGCTGATCGAGAACGTCTTCTGGTACGACCTCCGCGAAACGCTGATGCCGAGTCTGCTCAATGCGGCCAAGCTGTCTGAGGAGACCGGCCTGCAGCAGCGGCAGACCTTCCGTTGGGGCTTCGTGGCCATCGCCCTGGCGACTGGCGTGGCGACCGTGGCGTGGCTGCAACTGAGCTACGACCGGGGCGGCACGCAGTTGGCGCCCGGGACCTATCTCTACCACGCGCAGCGCGTCTGGAACGAGGCGATGGCGCGGCTCGACCCCGGGCAGCCACCGAGCCGGCTGAACTTGCTCGGCACCGGCCTCGGCGCGGCGCTGTTCCTCGGCCTGATGGCCCTCCGTCTGCGCTTCGTCGGCTGGCCGCTGCACCCGATCGGGCTGGTCACGATGACCAGTTGGACCTCCAACCAGTTCGGCGTCTCGTTCTTTGTCGGCTGGGCCCTCAAAGCAGTGATCGTCAAGACCGGCGGACTGCGACTCTATGCGCGGTTGCGCCCGTTCTTTCTGGGCGTGGTCCTGGGCGACGTGATCATCGCGGTGATCATGACCGTGGTCGGGTTCGTCTGGGGGCAAGGGTACTTCGTGACGCCGAACTAAGGGGGCCGCCGCCTGGTCGTCGCGCTCCGTCGCCGGCAGTGGCCGGTTAATCGCGGGCGACAGGAGTTGGCCCGCGACGTACGAACAGGACGGCGTCAGCTCGAGGGGCGGGGTGAGCCACCGGGGAGCGGGTCCGGTCCGATGACGTACTGGCAGATGGCACTGCTCGGACGACTCGAAGCGAGCCACGGCGAGACCGTGATCCACCGCTTCGGCACCCAGGCGACGGCCGGGCTGCTGGCGCACCTGGCCTACTTCGGGGAGCACTGGCACGCCCGCGAGGTGCTGGTCGAGGCGCTCTGGCCCGAGGTCGCGCCGGCCAGCGGCCGCGGGCGACTGAACACTGCCGTGCACACCTTGCGACGGCTGCTCGACCCGGCCCTGCCGGCGGGCCAGAGCGTGATCCAGTCGACCCGGCAGCAACTGCGCCTGACGCCGGGCCTGGTCGAAACCGACGTGGCCCGCTTCCGTGCACTCCGCCGCAGCGATCCAGCAGCAGCCGTCGAGCTGTGGGTCGGGCCGCTGCTGCCCGGCCTCTACCTCGACTGGGTGGCCGGCGAACGCGAAGCGTTGACCGACGAACTCCTGACGGTGGCGCGCGAGTTGCACCGCGAGGCCCTGGCCCGGGACGATACGGCAACCGCCCTGGCCGTCGCGCGCCGCGCCGTGCAGGCCGATCCGCTCCGCGAAGAGAGCCATCTGCTGGTGATCCAGGCGGCCCTGGCCAGTGGGGCGGCCGACCTGGCACAGCGGCAGTACGAGCAGTTGACCGACCTGCTGGCCCGCGAGCTGGGCCTGACGCCGAGCTTCACGCTGCGCGACCTGGCCGCCACGTCGCGCCAGCGGGCGACGCTCGCCGCCCCGGCCGCGAGTCCCGCGGAGGCACCGGCGCAACCTGGCCACACAGCCACCGTGCTGGCGATCGGCGGGTCGCCGCGCGTCACCCTCGGCGAGGTGGTGCAGGCCCACGGCGGCGAGCTGCTGCCGGCCGCCGCCACGGCGTTGGCTCAGTTTCCCACGGCGCGGGCGGCGTGGCGCTGCGCGCAGGAGCTGGCGGCCGGGCAGCTCTCGCTGGCGCTGCACACCAGCGACGGCCTGCCGGCGGAGGCTGCCCGCGAGCTGGCGGGCGAACTGGCCGCCGCCACCGTGCCCGGCGGCATCGTCTGCAGCGCCTCCACCGCTGCGCTCTTGAGCGAGGACCGGGCCCTGGCGCCCGCACCGGTCGAGATGGGGGTCTTCCGGGTCAGCAGTCAGCCGGCGGCCCTGGCGGTCTGGGCGCTCAGCCCGGTCCGCAACGGCTTGTTGCGCTTGCCCTCCGGCGGCCGCAGCAATGTGCCGCTGGTCACCACCCGCTTCTTCGGCCGCCAGACCGAGCTGGCCGAGCTGACGCGCCTGCTGCTGGCGGGGACGCCAAGCCTGGTGACCCTCAGCGGCCCGGGCGGGTCGGGCAAGAGCCGGCTGGCCATCCAGCTCGCCCAGCAGTGGACCGCGGAGCACGGCACCCCCGCCTGGTTCGTGCCGCTGGCGCCACTCCGCGAGACCAGTGCCGTCGCCCGCCGGGCGCTGGAAGTATTGCTCGGCGACAGCTCACTGAGCGGCGACGCCACGGAGCAGTTGATTTTCGAGCTCCGCCGCACCCCGGGGCTGCTGGTGCTCGACAACCTCGAACACCTCCCGCCAACGGTCGCCGGCCTCGTGCAGCAGCTCGTCGCCCGTGTGCCGCGGCTGCGCTGTCTGCTGACCTCGCGGCAGGTCCTGGGGATCGAGTCCGAGGTCGAGCTGCCGCTGGCCCCGCTCCCTGTGATGGCCGCCGACCGGTCGCTGGCCGCCGTGGCCGCGGTCCCGGCGGTGGCCTTGTTCGTGGACCGCGCCCGTGCTGCGCAGCCCAGCTTTGCGCTGACCGCTCGCAACGCTCCCGTGGTGCAGGATCTCTGTGCCCGGCTGGAGGGGTTGCCGTTGGCTCTGGAGCTGGCCGCCGCACGGGTCCAGACGCAGACCCCGGCGAGTCTGCTGGCCAGCCTCAGCGGCAAGCTCGACTGGGCTGCCAAACGGCGCTCCGGGCTGCCCGAGCGGCAACGCACCCTGCGCACCACGCTGCACTGGAGCTACGACCTGCTGCCCGCCCCGCTGCAACGCTGCCTGCGCCAGCTCAGCGCCTTCCGCGGCAGCTTCACCGCCGAGCTGGCGCAGGAGGTCACCGGCGATCCGCTGACAGCCGAGTACCTCGCGCAGCTCCGCGGCTACTCGCTGGTGGTGCGTGAAGACCGCGCCGACTGCATCCGGTGGCGCCACTTGGCGATGGTCCGCGAGTTTGCCGAGGAGCTGCTGCCGCCGCGTAACCTGGCGGCCGTGCGCGCCCGCCATGCCCGCGCCTTCGTCGCCCGCGCCGACCGCCTGGCCAACCTTCCCGAGCCCGACCGCGCCACGGCCCTGGCCGCCCTCGGCCCGCAGCTCGACGACCTCCGCGCGATGGTCGCCTGGTGCCAGCAGTACGACCCCGTCCGCGGCCTGCGCGTGGCGCTGGCGCTGCACCCAGTCTGGATGCAGCAGGGCTACTGGGACGAGGGTGCCAGCCTGCTGGAGCAACTCCTCGCCGCCACGGCTGCCGACCATCCCCAGCGCGGGCCGGCGTTGCTGGCCTTGGGCGCCGTGGCCTCGCACGCCTGGCCCAACCCGCAGGCCGCCGCCGTGCTCGATCAGGCCTTAGCCTGGGCCCGTGCCGGGGGCTCTCCGTCAGACCTGATCCAGGCCCTCTGGTCTCGCGCCGTAGTCGCTGGTGAGGCTGGCGAGGCCGCCACCCTGGCAGCGCTGGCGGCCGAAGGGCGGGCCCTCGCCGAGGCCCTGCCCGGCTTGCCCGGCCGCATTCTAACGCTGGACTTCGCCGCGATGCCCCTGATGTGGTCGCCGAACGCACCGCAGTCCATCCCGTTCGTCGAATCCGGCCTGGCTCTCAGCGAGGAGCTGGCCGATCCGCAACAGTGCCTGATCCACGCGATGGTGCTGCTCGGGTTGCTGTTCTACGTGCCGAGTCGTTGGGAGCAGGCCCGCCGGCTGATCGCCCGGTACCCGCCGGAGTTGACGGTCGGCGACAGCTCGATCTGGGCGCTGACCTACCGGCGCAATGTCGTCGCCTTCCTGGCCGTCGCTGGCGAGCCGCTGCGGGCCGCCGAACTGCTCGTCCGGTGTGGCAGCAGCGTGCCGCGCATCGGGTCCCATGCCGCGTTCCACGAGGCGCTGTTCATGTCGCTCTTGCTGCGCCGGCTGGACGCCCCGGCGGAGGCCCTGGCCTGGCTGACGGCCGCCTGGCGATGGCGGCAGGCCGCGGCGGCCGGCCTGCCGTTCGCCGGACAGCAAGAGCTGGTCGACCGCGAAGTGGCAGCCTGCCGCGCCGTGCTCACCCCAGCCCAGCAACGGGCGGCCGAAGAGCAGAGCCGCGGCCTGACGATGGCCGACCTGGCGCACTGCATCGAGCGGATTCCAGACCTGATCGCAGACTTCCGCCGCCAGCAGGCCGCCGCGGCCGATTGAGAGTTCTTTGAGCGCCGCCTGCGGCGTAGCCTGGCGGCGGCCCGCGCAGCGTTTACCGGCCCTTGCGTTCGCTGCCTGAGCGACTCGCTGGGGTCGCCGGCCACTCCCGGCGGGGCATTCCGGACATCTTTCTCCGTACTCGGCAGTCATTTCAGCCTATCTTCAGAGCCCTGGCGTAACCTGCTTTCGGGTCGCGGGTGTGGCGGCCCGAGTCAGTCGTGCTGGGCATGCTGCCCATCCGCGGCCGTTAGACTCCCTGCGGGGAGCCCGGGGGGAACGGCGACTCCGCGCCACGCCTGCTGCCTGCTCGACCCGTGTCCGGCCCCAGGGGGACCGGCCACGGGCGAGAACCGCAGAAAGGAAGCGCGATGTCCACACCAGCACGTGGAATGACCAAGCTCCGCGGGCGGCAGCTCGCCCGCGGCATCGTCAGCCTGACTCTCGGCACCCTGACCCTCCTGGCGATCGGCTGCAGCAGCGGCCAGAATGCCTCGATCCTGCGCAACGGCCAGTTGCGGGTAACCATGTTGCCCGCCGCAGCCGTCAACGCTGGCGCCCGCTGGACTGTCGACGGCGGCGCCACCCAGTACACCAGCGGCACCACCCTCAACAACCTCAGCATCGGCAACCACACGGTGCGCTTCACGGCCGTGGCCGGCTACACCACGCCGGCGGCTCAGACCGTCAGCGTGCAGACCACCCCCGTGACGACCGTCACGGGTACGTACGTCGCTGGTGGGGGCGGGGGTGTCACGGACACCGCCGACGCGGTTGCGCCGGATGACCTGGCGATCACCCTCCCGACCAACCAGGCTGCCCTCCCCGGCAACGTCGCGCCCAACACGGCCACGGCCGCCTGGACAATGGTCAGCAGCTCGACCGGCGGCACGGTGACGTTCGCCAACCCCGCCGGCGCCAGCACCACAGCGACCTTCTCGCGCGACGGCGTCTACGTCCTGCGGCTGACGGCGACCAACGGGGCGGCCTCTGACAGCGATACCGTCACCGTCACGGTCAACAACCCGCCACCTGCCAACCAGCCACCGGCAGTGACCGCCCCAGCAACGGTGGCAGGCGTTGTCGGCCAACCGGTGCGCATCAACGGAACGGTCACCGATGACGGACTCCCCGCGGCCCGCGCCGTGACCATTTCCTGGCAGAAGCAAAGCGGACCAGGCTCCGTGACCTTCAACCCGACCAATGCCGCGGTGACCGACGCGACCTTCAGCCAAGAGGGAACCTACGTCGTACGACTCAACGCGGGCGATGGTGCCTTGCAGGCCACGCCCGCCGACGTCACAGCCACCATCTCACCTGTCGCGACCTCAACCATCGTGTGCAGCTTCACACCGACCAGCTACACCGTCGGCCAATCAGTCTCTGTCGAACTCGACGCCCGACCGCAGAGTTACAGCCAGACAGTCGAGAACTACACGGTAGTCGAAGTCGTTCCGGCAGGTTGGACCGTCGACCAGTCCTCGATTTCACATAACGGTCAGTTCAACACGACTACAGGACAGATCCGGTGGGCCTTCACCTCAGACTCCGACAACCGGGTTCTGACGTACCGGGCGACCCCGACGACCGGCGTTACCGGGGTGCAGGAGTTCGGACTGATTCGAACCGCGCCATATCCGCGCCGTGACTTTGCCACGTATACGCTGCGTGGAGGCGGCACGGTGGAGGAGCCTGTTTCTGGCTGGCGTCGCATCTCACCAGCTTCTTGATGACGATCGATGGTGGCCAGCACGTGCTGGCCACCATCCTCGTATCTGCCTCCAACCGAGGAGACCACTATGGGTAGTCCATCCATTCGGCGGCTCGCAGTAGCGCTCGGACTCTCAGCGATCCCTATGGCACTACTGACCGCGTGCGGTGCCACCAGCGCACCACCCGCGGTCTCCGCAGAAGGAACCACTCGCGAGCTGGCGCCGACTGGCGACACCGCCACACGCGTCCTTCCGTCCGGCTACATTGCGGGCATGCCGGTAGTGGTTACCATTCAGCTCCGCCCACAAGGCACCACCGTTAGCCAGCTCGTCCAGGAGAACGTCCCACCATTGTGGACTGTCTCCGACATCAGCGACGCCGGCATCTACAATCCAACAACGCGCACCGTGAAGTATGGGTTGTTCACAGACAACACCCACCGCAATCTCACCTACACTGTCACCCCACCCGCCTCCGCGACAGGCGAGGCCGCATTCAGCGGTTCCGCTTGGTTCAATGGCAGCGCTGTGGCCATTGTTGGTGCAACGACGCTACCGCTTGGCAGCAATCACTACTGCCCCGCTGACCTGAACGAAGACAATACCATCGACGGCACAGAGCTCGGCAGGTATGCATTGGCCTGGAAACGCGATGACCCTTGGCCGGGCGATGGCGGCACGCCGATCACCGCGGCAGAACTCGGCTCTAGTGCGTATCTCTGGAAGATCGGCGACGATGGCGCATACGAGTACTCTCCCGCGAACGGCGCCTTCCCGTTTCGACCCCGTGCCGTGTCGCTCCCCGTAGTGGTTTCTGTTTCGCCGCCCAGCTACGTGCTTGGCAGCGGGAAGACGCAGACCTTCGTCGCAACCGTCACGAACGCGACCAATACCGCTGTCACCTGGTCGGTGGTTGGCGCCAACGGTGTCTCGGATCCATCTGGGGGATCCATCGCCGACGGCCTCTTCACGGCCGGCTCCCAGCCGGGAGTCTACCGGGTGGTCGCGACCAGCCGCGAAGACACCAGGGCGAGCGCCAGCGCCACCGTGACGGTGACCGCTCCCAACGGCTCGTCCGGGTCCATCAAGGTCGGCATCTCGCGCTCGCACCGCTGAACCTGCCGCAGCCCGGAGCCAGGAGTACTGCAATGACACACCCCCTCAAGCTCAACGTCGTAGCAACCATGCTCGGGGTACTGCTCACCGCCCTCCAACTTGGCGGCTGTGGCGGTACCGCCACAGCCGGCGGTCCGTCCACCGAGATCGTACCAGGCGGGGTCGCTGGCGCGGGCTCAGCGGTTGACACCGGCCGAGGCAGCCTCGTGTTCCACGTCGCGTGGCCGGTCCGCGAGGCGCCAGCCGGAGGCACCCGCCTGATTCCTCTGGCATCCGAATCGATCCTGATCCAGTTGTTGGACGGTCGCCAGAACGTCGCACGGGAGATCACCTTACGCTATGGTGTCGCCGAGGCAGTCATTGACGACGTCCCAGTAGGGTCCTATATTGTGTTCGCGCAGGCAAAGCCAGCGCTGGACGGCACTGGAGTGACCCAGGCCCAGGGCACGGAACACGTCATAATAGCAGCCAACGGCACCGCGGACGTTCAGCTTACAATGGACTCACGAGTTGCGAGTTTCGTGATCGATGGTCCACCTCTTACGGTCGGTGGGTTGACCACCCTCACCGCGACGGCATACAATGCCAAGGGCCAGGTTGTGCTGCTGCCGACTCCGAACAACGCCAACTGGGCCCTCTCGCCGACCAGCGGGCAGGGCTTCGCCAACGCCACCGAGTTGGTCTACACCGCCCGTCTGGGCGGAGATCAGACGAAGTACTCTATCGCCCTACTAGGCCGACAGCCCGGATCCTTGCATGTCGAGGCAACCGTCGACGAGGACGGGGTTGGTCCAACGCCACCACGCACCGCCGTGCGGGATCTCGAGATCGTCGCGATCCGAGAGTCGCCAGATGGAAGCGACGTGGGATACCGCCAGGAACTGGGCCTGCATGACGAGTTGCTCCTGAACCAGGGCTTCGACGGCAGCACCGGCCGCCAGAAGCCGTCACCGTTCGAAGATATCGATCCGGTGCTGGACGTCTACAACCGGAAGGCCGGCTCCGAAACAACCTTCAAGTTGGCGTGGAGCACCGATGAGCGCTCCCACGCCTCGGGCGCCGCCCTCGATGCCAGCGTCGAGGCGAGCTACCAGTTCGGGGTCGGCTCGGTCGGCGGCGGGGCGAGCACCTCGTACAGCACCGCTCAGCGTGAAGACTCCTACAGGTGCAGCCTCCACCAGACCACCTACAAGGACTATGGGGAGTTCTGGATCTCAACCAACAAACTCCGGCTCAAGCCGGAGGCTCTCAAGACGCTCGCGGAGGATCCTGACGACTTCATACGGATCTACGGTGATCGGTTTGTGGTTGGCGAGAAGCGATGGGCCTACCTCACCGCCCAGTACTCATGCAGCAGCGTCTCGAAGACCTTCGAGGAGCAGCTTGGCATCAAGGTTCAAGTTGACGGGAGCTACGGTCCGTACAGCGGATCTGCTTCTGTCAGCTCAACGTCCTGGCTCAATGACGCTGTTTCAAAGACAAGCGTGGATGTGGTCGTCTCGACAAATGCTAGGGCATCGGACAAACTAGGTGAGATCATCAGGGAAACGGTATCCAAGAACAACGGCTCAAGGTCGCAGCAGATCGTCACCAAGATCAGCGAGATCGCAGAGCGCATCGATGCAACGACGCCTACGGCCTACCGGATGATTGTTGTTCCGATGTCTTGGGTCATTCCGGCGCTCAATCGGTCGTACCAGCTATTCCCTGGCAGTGTCAGTCAGCATATGACGCGGTTGCAGCGCCTACTACGGCAGAAGAAGCAACTCGATCCAATCGTGGCTGGCCTGGGACATGGCAAGGCCTATGCGTTTCTCCCGGCGAGTCGCAAGCAGGATCTCGAGAGCGTGTTGCCGGAAGTCACGCAGGCGATATCCGACGAGGAGGACATTCTGCGGCGCTTCTTTCACAATCAAGAAGTTCCGCAAGAGCTGTCTGAGTTGGAGCAGGCTGGCTTTCCTGTGGCTTGGCCGGATCCGTACATCATTGTAGACCAGTTCGATGTTGTGGCGTTCATCCGCAGGAACCCGGCTAATAGCTATGCCTGGGGCTACCGATATGTGGTCGATCTCTCCTTTCACGCCCTTGACATGGCTGGGCCAATCAAGGCCCTGTTGATCGGCCCGAACAACTACGAAGTACCGTTCACGGGCGACGCCAATGCCGCGAGGTGGAGTGCACACCTCGACCAGTACTGGGAAGGGGATCCCGCATATGTTGGAGGCAGCGGCCGCAAGGACGCCTACTACTGGGTCGGTGAGCAGGCCCTAAGCGTCCCCATCCGGCTGCAAGACCCGAATGACAATCGCGTCGTCTACCTTGAGCAGCGCGTGGCGAGGCAGCGCGAAACCGTCTACTAGACCTCTGGCCAAACGCGCGCCGCCGCCCGGCCCTTCCCGGCCGGGCGGCGGCGCCGTTGGGGGCGGGTCGACCCTGATCCGGTCCTTGTCAACCCTTCGCCACCCTCCCCGCAGCGATCCGCTGCACCCTAGATCTCGCTCCCCAGGCCGCCTGGCCAGCGATGCCCAACCGTGTCTGCCAGCATCGCCATCAGGGAATGTTGCGATTGTCTTGCAATCGACCCTTGACATCATGGCACTCAAGCCCAAGAATGCGCGTTGTAGCTGCTAGACGGCGAGACGAGCTTCGAAGGAGAGCTGACGATGGCGAAGGTGTTGGGCATCGACCTCGGGACGACGAACTCCTGCATGGCGGTGATTGAGGGCGGCGAGCCGCAGGTCATCCCGAACGCCGAGGGCAACCGCACGACGCCCTCGGTGGTGGCTTTTCGCAAGGATGGCGAGCGCCTGGTGGGCGAAGTCGCCAAGCGGCAGGCGGTGATGAATCCGACCCGCACGATTGCGTCGGTGAAGCGCAAGATCGGGTCGCGCCACCGCTACAACATCGACGGCGTGGAGTACTCGCCGGAGCAGATCTCGGCGTTCGTCTTGCAGAAGCTGAAGCAGGACGCCGAGGCCTACCTGGGCGAAGAGGTCAAGCAGGCGGTGATCACCGTGCCGGCCTACTTCGACGACAGCCAGCGCACGGCCACCAAGCAAGCCGGCGAGATCGCCGGGCTGGAGGTGCTGCGGATCATCAACGAGCCGACCGCCGCCTCGCTGGCCTACGGGTTGGACAAGGAGAACGACGAGACCATTCTGGTCTACGACCTCGGCGGCGGGACCTTCGATGTCTCGTTGCTGGAGGTGGGCGACGGCGTGTTTGAGGTCAAGGCCACCAGCGGCGACACGCGGCTGGGCGGCGACGACTTCGACCAGGCGGTGGTGGATTGGCTGGTGCAGGAGTTCAAGAAGGAGCACGGGATCGACCTCTCGGGCGACCCGGCGGCGCTGCAGCGGCTGCGGACCGCGGCGGAGAAGGCCAAGAAAGAGCTTAGCAGCCAGACCACCACCGAGATCAACGAGCCGTTCATCAGCGGCACGCCCGATGGGCCGGTGCATCTGGTCAAGGAGCTGACCCGCGCGCGCTTCGACGAGTTGACGGCGACGCTGGTCGAGCGGACCCGCGGGCCGTTCCAGGCGGCGCTGCGCGACAGCGGCATCGACATCAAGAACATCGACGAGGTGGTGCTGGTCGGTGGCTCGACCCGCATGCCGTCGATTCTGAAGCTGGTCACGGCGCTGTCGGGCAAGGAGCCGCACCGCGGGGTCAACCCCGACGAGGTGGTGGCGGTCGGCGCGGCGATCCAGGCGGGTGTGCTGGCCGGTGACGTGAAGGACGTGGTGCTGTTGGATGTCACGCCGCTCAGCCTGGGCATCGAAACCCTGGGCGGGGTGTTCGACAAGATCATCGAGCGCAACACGACGATTCCGTGCAACCAACGGCGGACCTACAGCACCGCCGAGGATGGCCAGACGGCGGTCGACATTCAGGTCTACCAGGGCGAGCGCTCGCAGGCCCGGCTGAACAAGCTGCTGGGGCAGTTCCGGCTGGACGGCATTCCGCCGGCGCCGCGGGGCGTGCCGCAGGTTGAGGTGAGCTTCGACATCGACGCCAACGGCATCCTGAACGTGTCGGCCAAGGACAAGGCGACGTCGCGCGAGCAGAAGGTGACGATCCAGCAGACCGGTGCGCTGAACGACACCGAGGTCGAGCAGATGGTCCGCGATGCCGAGCGCTTCGCCGACGAGGACCGCAAGTTCCGCGAGAAGCAGAACGCGCGCAACGAGCTGGACGCGCTGGTGCTGAGCCTGGAGCGGCTGCTGCGCGACAACGGCGAGAAGGTCACCGAGAGCGAGCAGGCGCCCGTCACCGCGGCGATCGACAAGGCCAAGGAACTGCTGAAGAACGAGGCGGCCACGGTGGACGAGTACACCGCCGCCAAGAACGAGCTGCAGCAGGCCAGCTACGCGATTGCGGAGCGGCTCTACAAGCAGGACGAGGCGGCTGGTGAGGGGATGCCGGGCGCGGCCGCGGGCGGTGCGCCGGGCGGCGATGACGATGTGATCGAAGCGGAGTTTTCGGAAGAGAAGTGAGGCTGTCGTCGCGGATAGTGGCGTGACGGCAGCCCTTGGCAACCGGCGTAGCAGCCGGAGGAGAGCGACCGATGAAGCATCACTTGACGCGCTGGGATCCGTTCGCGTTGACACCGCGGCCGGGCACGGGGCATCCCTTGTTCCGCCCCAGCGACACCTTGCAGACGAGCACCTGGGTGCCCCCGCTGGACCTCACCGAGCGCAGCGACGCCTTCGAAGTGAGCGTCGAACTGCCGGGCCTGGCGGCGGACCAGATCGAGGTCAACTACGAGCGCGGCACGCTGGTGGTGCGTGGCGAGAAGCGCACCGACAGCGCGGCGTCGGATGGCACGTGGTACCGCCTGGAGCGGAGCCGCGGGGCGTTCTCGCGAGCGGTGCGCATCGCGGCGCCGGTCAACGCGGAGCAGATCAGTGCCAGTTTCCGCGACGGCGTGCTGACGATCACCTTGCCAAAGGCCGCCGAGGCGAAGCGGCATCAGGTGCAGGTGACCTCGTAGTGGCGACGGCAGGAGGCTTGTGATGAACGCGTACACGACGATGCAGCAGATGCTGGAGATGGCCGACGACGTGCGGCGGGCGTTCGGCGAAGGCGACCCGGGCGGGCTCTACCCGCCGGTCGATATCCGCGCGACCGAAGCCGAGGTGGTGCTGGTGGCCGAGCTGCCGGGCGCCAGTCGCGACGACCTGGTGATCGAGGTCGAGGGCCGGCACCTCACCCTGCGGGGCGAGAAGCCCGGCCCGGCCGAGGCGGCGGACGCCACGCCGGTCCACCGCGAGCGGCGCTACGGCAAGTTCGAGCGGACCTTCGAGCTGAACTTCGAGGTCAACCGCGAGGCCATCGCCGCTGACTTCCGGGACGGCGTGCTGACCGTGCGGCTGCCGAAGATGGAGGCCGCCCGGCCGCGGCGGATCGAGGTGACCGGCGGCTGAGGTAGACCGCGAACCGGGCGGCCACAGTACCGGCCGCCCCTTGCTTGGAGACGGTTGGAGTTGGCGGGCCATGGCGAAGGGAGCGGCGAAGATGCCCCAGGACTACTACGAGACTCTGGGCGTCGGGCGCGACGCGACAGCCAAGGACATCAAACAGGCCTACCGGCGCCTGGCCCGCCAGCACCATCCCGATGTCAGCCGCGACGACCAGGGCGCCGAGGAGCGGTTCAAGGCCATTCAGGAGGCCTACGGCGTGCTCGGCGACGAGACCAAGCGGCAGCAGTACGACCGCTTCGGTCACGGTTTCGAGCAGCTCGGCGCCGCCGGCGCCGGGGGCTTTCGGCGGGACGGCCAGGAGATCCGGATCGACGACCTGGGCGGGCTGTTCGGCGGCCTCTTCGGCGGTGGCGGCGGGATCTTCGGTGGCGAGCGCGGCCGGCCAGGCGCCGACGCCGAGGTGCAGGTGAAGGTGACCCTCGACGAGGTGCTGCACGGCACGGTCCGCGATGTCAGCACGCTGGTCGAGGATGCCTGCGCGCGTTGTCGCGGCCGCGGCTGCAGCGGCTGCGGTGGCCGCGGCAAGACGCCGCGGCCGGTGCAACTGCTCGGGGTGCGGATCCCGGCCGGGGTGCAGGACGACGACGTGCTGCGGGTGCGGGGCAAGGGCGGCGCTGGGGCCGGCGGCGCGGCTGGCGACCTGCTGCTGCGGGTCAGCGTCGCGGAGCACCCTTTTTTCACCCGCCGCGGCGACGACCTCGAGGCCGAGGTGCCGCTGAGCCTGGCAGAGGCCGCCCTGGGCGCGGAGATCCAGGTGCCCACCCTGCAGGGGCTGCGGCCGTTGCGGGTGCCACCGGGCACGGCCGGCGGGCAGCGTTTCCGGGTGCGGGGCTTTGGGCTGCCGAACCGCAAGACCGGCACCCACGGCCATCTGATGGTCCGCGCCAAGGTGATTGTGCCGCTGGACCTGACCCCGGTCGAGCGCGAAGCGATCCTGGCGGCGGCAGCGCGGGGCGGCGATCCGCGGGCCGGGCTGTGGCAGCCGCCGCAGGAGGGCTAAGATGGAGCGCCGCGAAGCCGATCGGCCGCAGTACGTGATCAGCGTCGCGGCGGCGCTGGTCGAGGCGCACCCGCAGACGCTGCGGATGTACGAGCGCACCGGCCTGCTGCAACCGCAGCGCAGCGGCGGCAATCTGAGGTTGTACAGCGAGCGCGACCTGCAACGGATCCGGCGGATCCAGAGCTACACCGCGATGGGGGTCAACCTGGCGGGGATCGAGGTGATCTTCCGCCTGCTGGAACGGATTGAGGCGCTCGAGGCGCAACTGGAACAGCAGCAGGCCGGGCAGCGTCGGCGCACTGAAGAGGCGGCGGTGGCGGCCCTGCGGGCGAGTCTGCGGCAGCCGCCGAGCTGAGCGCGGCGGAATGAGGAGAGAGCAATGCGACGAGCTGCCTGGATGCTGCTGCTGGCGGTTACCCTGGCGGGTGCCCAGCACCCGCCGGCCGCGCCCGATCCGGCGAAGGTCGAGGCAGCCACCAAAGCCCTCGAGCGTGGCGAGCAACTGCTGGCGGCCGGCAAGCTGGACGAAGCGCTGGCGCAGCTTCGCGCCGCCAAGGCCAGCATCCCCGCCGAGGCGACCTGGCTGACCGTGCGGGCCATGATGCTGGACGGGCTCTGCCAGTTTGCCCAGGGCAACGCAAAGGCCGCCGAGGCGACCTTCGCGGCGGTCATCGAGCAGTTCGCCGACTGGCCCGAGGGGCCCGACGCGCTGAACTACCTCGGCCGCGCGCAGATGGCCCAGAACCGGGACAAGGAGGCGCGCGCCAGCTACTACAAACTGCTGGCGCTGGCCCCGCACAGCCAGGCGCGCTACGCCGCCGAGACGCAACTGCTCAACCTTGACCTCAAGGCCGGCGACCTGGCCGCCGCCGAGGCGCGGCTGAAGGGGTTGCAGAAGAGCTTGCCCTGCTGGAGTGAGCTGCCCTACCTGCAGGGCGACCTGGCGACGGCCCTGGCGGGCAAGGGGCAGCCGGCCGCTGCGCTGACCTGGCTCGAGACGATTCGCCGCGAGTGCCCGGGCAGCGCGGCGGCCCAGACAGCACGGCGGCCCCAGGTTGAGGCGTTGCTGGCGTTGAAGCGGACCGACGAGGCCCTGAAGCTGCTCGACGAGGTGGTCGCCCAGGCGCCCGAGCAGCAGGTCGTGGCGAGCGCAGCGACGTTGCGGGTCGAGGTGCTAACGGCCGCCGGACAGTGGGAAGCGGCTGTCGCAGTGCTCGCTGCGCTGGCCCAGCGCTACCCGGCCAGCAGCGTCGCGCTGGAGGCCGTCGAGCAGCAGAGCGAGCTGCTCCGAAAGCACGACCGCTTCGACGAGGCAGTCGCCCAAGTGACGGCGGTCGCCGCGGCGTTCCACGGCAACTGGTGGCGGGCGCAGACGCTGCCGGTGCGGATCGGCGCGCTCCGCGCCAAGCAGGACTGGGACAAGGCTGAGGACGCGCTGGCGGAGCTGGTGAAGCTGACCGAAGGCACCCCCACCGCGGCGCAGGCGCTGCTGGACATGGCCGAGGTGCAGCGCGCCGCCGGGCGCAAGAAGGCCGCGCGGGCGACCCTCGACAAGATTGTGCAGACCTACAAGGGGCCGCCGGTGGTGCCGTTGGCGATGCACCTCGCGGCGGAGTGGGAAAAGGCCGACAAGGCCGCCCCGAACTAGCCGGAGCCCGGGACTCGTAGCGTGTGAACGGCCTTCGCAGCGGCCGACCGGGTTCGTCTTGCCTCCGTAGTGGGCTTGTTTGCTTGGCAGTGAGGGAACGAGATGAACATCAACCAGTTCACTGAGAAGTCGCGTGAAGCGGTCGTGGCGGCGCAGCAGATGGCGGTGGAAGCCGGCCACAGCGAGGTTGACACGCCGCACCTGCTGCTGGCGCTGGTGCAGCAGCCCGAGGGCATCGTGCCGGCGATTCTGCGCGGCCTGGAGGTCTCCCCATCGGAGCTGGCCGCCGAACTGGAGACGGCGCTGCGGCAACGGCCACGGATGTCCGGCGGCAGCGGCCCGGTCTTCAGCCGCGCGCTGCAGGCGGCGGTGACCGCGGCCGAAGCCGAGGCGAAGCAGTTCGGCGACGACTTCCTGAGCGTCGAGCACCTGCTGCTGGGCATCGCGGCTGCCCCGCGCGACAACGCGGCACAACTGCTCTCCAAGCGCGGCGTCGACCGCGACCGGGTGCTCCGGGCCCTGCGTGCCATTCGCGGCAGTCAGCGCGTCACCGACGCCACACCCGAGGACAAGTACCAGGCCCTGGAGCGGTACGGCCGCGACCTGACCGCCGCCGCCAGCGCCGGCAAGCTGGACCCGGTGATCGGCCGCGACGACGAGATCCGGCGGGTGATTCAGGTGCTCAGCCGCCGCACCAAGAACAACCCGGTGCTGATCGGCGAACCAGGCGTCGGCAAGACCGCCATCGCCGAGGGTCTGGCGCAGCGGATCGTCGCGCGCGACGTGCCCGACGGGTTGCAGGACCGCCGCATCGTGACCCTCGACCTGGGCGCCTTGGTCGCCGGGGCGAAGTACCGCGGCGAGTTTGAGGACCGCCTGAAGGCTGTGCTGAAAGAAGTGCAGGACGCCGCCGGGCAGGTGGTCCTGTTCATCGACGAGCTGCACACGGTGGTCGGCGCCGGCGCGGCCGAGGGCTCGATGGACGCCAGCAACCTGCTCAAGCCGCTGCTGGCACGGGGCGAGCTGCACTGCATCGGCGCCACCACGCTGGACGAGTACCGCCAGCACATCGAGAAGGACGCCGCTCTGGAACGGCGCTTCCAGCCGGTGCAGGTGCAGGAGCCGTCGGTCGAGGACACGATCTCGATCCTGCGGGGGCTGCGCGAGCGGTACGAGATCCACCACGGCGTGCGGATCACCGACAACGCGCTGGTCGCCGCGGCGACGCTCAGCCAGCGCTACATCACCGACCGATTTCTGCCGGACAAGGCCATCGACCTGGTCGACGAGGCGGCGGCTCGGCTGAACGTCGCGGTTCACTCGATGCCCGAGGAACTCGACGAGCTGACCCGCCGCACGCGGCAACTGGAAATCGAACGCGAGGCGCTGCGCCGCGAAGAGGATGCCGCCAGTCAGGAGCGGCTACAGAAGCTGCAGGGCGAGCTGGCCACCTGGCAGCAGCAGGCCGGCGAGCTGCAAGAGCGCTGGCGCCGGGAGCAGGCCGCGCTGGGGAGTCTGCGCGAACTCAAGGAGCGGATCGAGCAGGTCCGCCTGGAGATCGAGCATGCCGAGCGAGATGGCGACCTGCAGCGCGCCGCCGAGCTGCGCTACACCCGCCTGGCGGAGCTGCAACGCCAGCGCGCCGCCGCCGAGGAGGCGATCACCGGCCAGGACGGCGAACGCCTGCTGCCCGAGCAGATCACCGAGGCCGACATCGCTGAGATCGTCAGCTCCTGGACCGGCATCCCGGTGGCGCGGATGGTCGAGAGCGAGCGCCAGAAGTTGCTCCGGATGGAGGCCGAGCTGCACCGCCGGGTGGTCGGCCAGGACGAGGCCGTGACGGCGGTCAGCCATGCCATCCGCCGCGGCCGGGCCGGGCTCAGCGACCCGCAGCGCCCGGTCGGCAGCTTCCTGTTCCTCGGTCCCACCGGCGTCGGCAAGACCGAGCTGGCGCGCGCCCTCGCAGAGTTCCTGTTCGATGACGAGCAGGCGATGGTGCGGCTCGACATGTCGGAGTACATGGAAAAGCACTCGGTCAGCCGCCTGGTCGGCGCGCCGCCCGGGTATGTTGGGTACGAAGAAGGCGGGCAGCTCACCGAAGCCGTCCGCCGGCGGCCCTACAGCGTGTTGCTGCTCGACGAGCTCGAGAAGGCCCACCCCGACGTCTTCAACGCGCTGCTGCAGGTGCTGGACGATGGGCGTCTGACCGACGGCCAGGGCCGCACCGTGGACTTCCGCAACGCCGTGGTGATCCTCACCAGCAACGTCGGCAGCGACCTGATCCAGCAACGCCACCTCGGCTTCCGCGCCAACGGCGAGCCACCGACCGAGGAAGAGGTCCGCACCCAGGTGCTGGAGCGGCTGCGGCAGACCTTCCGGCCGGAGTTCCTCAACCGGATCGACGAGACCGTGATGTTCAGCGCCCTGAGCCGCGAACACCTCGCGGAGATCGTCGAGATCCAACTGACCCGTCTGCGCGGCCTGCTGGCCACCCGGCAGATCACCCTCCAGGTGACCCCCGCCGCCGCCGCCAAACTGGGCGACCTCGGCTACGACCCCGCCTACGGCGCCCGGCCGCTGAAGCGCGTGATCCAGCAGGAGCTGCAGAACCCGCTGGCCCAGCAGATCCTCGCCGGCACCATCGCCGACGGCCAAACCGTCACCGTCGACCTCCGCGACGACCGCCTGCACCTGAAGGTCGCCACCTGACCCAGAAAGGGGTCAGGACCATTTATGGCCCTTGGCCCGGCAGCGGGCATTCAGGCAATCAAAGGGGTCAGGACCATTTCTGGGGTACCATAAATGGTGCTGAGCCCTTTGATTGCCTGGCGGCGCGGCTGCGTCTCGCGCGAACACCTTGACACATGACCATTCGTTCATATAATAAGGGCCATGGATGATCGGGTCGTCGAGGCGTTGAAGGTGCTGGCGGATCCGTTGCGGCTGCGGCTGCTGCGGCTGCTGCACGATCGCGGGGAGACCTGCGTCTGTGAGCTGCTGGCCGACTTGGGCACGACCCAGTCGAACATCTCCAGTCACCTGCGACTGCTGCGGCAGGCGGGACTGGTGCGGAGCCAGAAGATCGGCAAGTGGGTGTTCTACCGGCTGGACCAGACGGCGGTCAACGAGCTGTGCGGCTGGCTGACGGTGGCGTTTGATCCGGTCACGGCCGCGCAGGACCGCTCACCGGAAGCCATCTACGGCTGCTGTCAGGGGCTGGACGTGCCGCTCAGCCTGGCGGCCGTGCAACAGCGGCGGGGAGCGGTGTGTGATGTCTGACACGGCGACTCCAGCCTGCCCGCAGCGGGGCTTGGGCTTCCTGGACCGTTACCTGACGCTCTGGATCTTCGCCGCGATGGCCGCCGGGGTCGCGCTCGGCTGGCTGGCGCCCGGGCTGGTGGCCGCCGTCAACGAGGCGACCTCGCGCGGCACCACCAACCTGCCCATCGCCGCGGGGCTGATCCTGATGATGTACCCGCCGCTGGCCAAGGTGAAGTACGAGGAGCTGGGCCGGGTCTTCCGGAACCGCCGGGTGCTGTTGCTGTCGCTGGTGCAGAACTGGGTGATCGGTCCCGTGCTGATGTTCGCGTTGGCGGTGCTGCTGCTGGCGGACCGGCCGGAGTATGCCGTCGGCCTGATCCTGATCGGCCTGGCACGTTGCATTGCGATGGTGATCGTCTGGAATGAGCTGGCCGCCGGCGACACCGAGTACGCGGCCGGGCGGGTGGCCTTCAACTCGCTGTTTCAGGTGTTCGGCTACTCCGTCTACGCCTGGGTCTTCATCAAGGCCCTCCCACCGCTGCTGGGAATCGAGTTTGGGACAGTCGACCTCTCCCGGATCACCATCGGCGCGATTGCCCAAAGTGTCTTCATCTACCTCGGCATACCGTTCCTGGCAGGTCTGCTGACGCGCCGCGGGCTGCGTCCGCGCCTTGGCGCGGCGTGGTACGACCAGGTCTTCATCCCGCGCATCAGCCCGCTGACGCTGCTCGCCCTGCTCTTCACCATCCTGGTGATGTTCTCGTTGAAGGGTGAAACGATTGTCGCTCTGCCAATGGATGTCGTCCGGATTGCTGTGCCCCTGCTGATCTACTTTGTGGCGATGTTCCTCCTGAGCTTCGCGATGGGGCATCGCCTGGGGGCTGACTACCGGCAGAGCGTGACACTCTCGTTCACCGCCGCCAGCAACAACTTCGAGTTGGCGATTGCCGTCGCGGTGGCGGTGTTCGGCATCGACAGCGGCGCGGCCTTCGCCGCGGTGATCGGGCCGTTGGTCGAGGTTCCGGTGATGATCGGCCTGGTCAACGTGGCGTTTGCCTTGCAGCGGCGCTGGTTCGCCGCGGGAGAGATGGCATGAGTGGCGATGCGTTGATTCTGCGGGAAGTGGTCCGGGCGACGTACGCACGGGTGGCGACGGGTGGCCCGTCGTGCTGTGGCGGCGGCGGCGATGTCGTGGCGATGGGTGAGCAACTCGGCTACGACAGCGACGACGCCGACCTCTTTGCCGATGTTGCGAACCTCGGCCTGGGCTGCGGCGCGCCGCTCAACTTCGCCGACCTGCAGCCGGGCGAGACGGTTCTCGACCTGGGCAGTGGGGCGGGCTTCGATGCCTTCCTGGCGCGGCGGCAGATGGGCGACGAGGGGCTCGTGCTCGGGGTCGATATGACGCCGGAGATGATCGCCCGCGCCCGCCGTAATGCCGCGCAACTGGGCTACACCAACGTGCAGTTCCGGCTCGGCGAGATCGAGTGTCTGCCGGTGCGCGACGCGACGGTCGACCTGGTGATCAGCAACTGCGTGCTCAACCTGGTGCCCGAGAAGGCGGCCGCCTTCGCCGAGATCGCCCGCGTGCTGCGCCCGGGCGGGCGGATGGTGGTCTCGGACATTGTGACGGTCGGAGAGCTGCCCGCAGGGCTGCGGGCCGATGCCCAGGCCTATGCCGGCTGCGTCTCCGGGGCGCTGCCCCGCGACGAGTATCTGGCCGGCCTGGCGGCCGCCGGGCTGGAACGCGTCGAGGTCTTGCGGCAGGTCGAAGCGCGCGAACTGGTCAACAGCGCCGGCTGCTGCGGCGAGGGCCTGGACGATCTCACCGACGGGATGATCGCCTCGGTCACGGTGCGGGCTTGGAAGCCGGCATGAGCACTCCCCGTCGCGTGCTGTTCCTGTGTACCGGCAACTCCTGCCGCAGCCAGATGGCCGAAGGCTGGCTGCGGCATCTGGGCGGGGCCGCCTACCAGGCATACAGTGCCGGCTTGCAGCCGCACGGGCTGAATCCGTTGGCGGTGGCGGTGATGGCCGAGGTCGGCATCGACCTTGCAGGTCACACCAGTGACCCCCTCGAGCGCTATGCGAGCACTCCCATCGATGACTTCATCACGGTCTGCAATCGCGCCGCCGAGACCTGCCCGCTAACCCCGCCCGGCAGTCGCACGTTGCACTGGTCGTTCGACGACCCGCCGACGCTGGCCCGCGAGCAGGGACTGACCGGCGAGGCGGAACTGGCGGTCTACCGCCGGGTGCGCGACGAGATCCGGGCGGCCGTCGAGCGGTACCTGGCCGCCAGCCCGCAACAGGGCGGCGCGGACTGAACTCGGGCGCCACGCCGGCCGGCATTTGTGCTACGCTCGGAGCGTCGCACGGATGACGCCCGATGGCCTGCAGAGCTGCCCGTTCGCCGCGCTGGGTCCTGCTGGCGCTCAGCGTTGCGTCGTTGGCCAGCGGGCAGGCGGTCCGGCCGGACCAGCCGAACGAGCTGACCTTCGCCGCGCGCGAGGCGCGCTACGTCCGGTTGGTGCTGGCGCCGGCCGAGACCGGCCAAGTCTGTCTCGACGAGCTCGAGGTCTACGGCCCGGCCGGCGAGAATCTGGCCCGGGGTGCGCGTCCGAGCGCTTCGTCCAGCCTCAGCGGGTACGCTATCCACCGGGTCGAACACCTCAACGACGGCCGGCTGGGCAACGACCATAGTTGGATCGCGGCGGGCAGCGACGCCGAATGGGCGCAGCTTGAGCTGCCGGCGGCGACCGTTGTGGCGCGGGTCGTCTTCTCCCGCGATCGCGGCGGCAAGTTCACCGACCGCACGCCCGGCGGCGTCGAGTTGCTGCTGTCACTCGACGGTCAGACCTGGACCAGCGTGGCCCGGCTGGGGGCGACCGCAGCGCTCGGTCCCCAGCCGACCTGGGACGAGTTGCTGACCTACGCCTGCGACGCCGAGCAGCGCACCTGGGGCCGGATCTCGACCACCGATCACCTCTCGCCGCTGGTCACTGACCGGCCGTCCGAGCCGGCAGGCCCACCTTACTGGGCAGCGCTGGCACGCCTCGACGCGGCGGGCCGGGTGCTGCGCCAGACTGCCGACCTGCTGGAGCGCCTGGCCGCCAAGGGTCTGGACGTGGCCGCCGAGCGGCGTCAACTGGCCGATCTGACCGCCCGCCACCCCACCGCCGACGCCGCGGCCTGGTACCGCGAGGCGCGCCTCGCGAAGCGGGCGCTGCTGTTCCGTGATCCGGACCTGGAGGCGCTGCGCGGCGTCCTGTTTGTGAAGCGCCATCCCTATCTCTCGTCGCACAACTACAGCGACGTACTGGACTCGCAGTTCCGCAGCGGAGGGGGCGTCTGCCGCCTGGACCTGCCGCGCCGCGACGGGCGCCTGGCGCCGGAGGCGGCGCGGCTGACCACCCTCTTCGACGCCACCGCCGGGATCGCCCGCGACCCGGTCTACGACGCCGCGCGTGACCGTGTGCTGTTCGCCTTTCGCCCGCAGGCCACTGCCGACGGGTCGTCGCCGTACTGGCACCTGATGTCGTACAGCCTGGCCGACGGCGCGGTGCAGCAGTTGACCAGCGGCCCGTTCCACGACTACTACCCCTGCCCGCTGCCCGACGGTGGGCTGGCGTTCATCTCGACCCGCGGCCGCGCCCGCTTCCTGTGTTGGCGCCCGCAGGCCTTCGTGCTGTTCCGGATGGACGCCGACGGCGGCAACCTCGCGCCGTTGTCGCATGCCAACCTGAGCGAGTGGTCGCCGGTGCCGATGCGCGACGGTCGGATCCTCTGGACCCGCTCCGAGTATGTCGACAAGGGCGCCGACTTCGGGCACACCCTCTGGGCGATCCGCCCCGACGGCACGCACCCGGAGCTGCTGTTTGGCAACAACACCCCGAACTGCTACCTCAACGCCCACGAGGTGCCGGGTTCGCGCGAGTTGCTCTGCACGCTGATCTCCCACGGCGGCGACCACAACGGTCCACTTGGGTTGATCGACCCGGCCCGCGGCCCCTTTGAGAGCGCCGCCGTCACCAACATCACACCTGACGTGACGCCGCAGTACAACATGAACTGGGTCCGGCGCGAGTGTTTCCGGGATCCCGCGCCGATCACCCGCGACTACTACCTGGCCAGCCACGCCCCGGCCGACCGTTGGGGCCTCTACCTGGTGGACCGCTGGGGCAACCGCGAACTGCTCTACCTCGATCCAACCATCGGCGCGATGAGCCCGACCGTGCTGCGCTCGGCGGCGCCGGGCCCGGTGTTGCCCGCGGCCGGCACCGCGGCGGCGGCCAATGGCGTCTTCACTGTGGCCGATGTCTACCACGGCCTCGGCCCGGCGGTGCCCCGCGGCCGCGCGAAGTGGATCCGGGTCTGCCAAGAGGTCCGCGCCGAGTTGGAGCAACTCCCCAACGGCGAGTACGCCCGGGACTCGGGCGAGGCCTTCCAAGACCGCTACGCGACGCCGATCCACCGCGTCAGCGGCCCCTTCGGCTGGCCCTCCTATGTCGCCAAGGCGAGCCTCGGCCTGGCCCCGGTCGAGGCCGACGGCTCGGCCAGCTTCTACGCGCCAGCCGACCGGGTGCTCTACTTCGAGTTGCTCGACGAGCAGCTCAACGAGCTCCAGCGGATGCGCAGCGTGGTGCAGCTCCAACCGGGCGAGCGGCGAAGCTGCATCGGCTGTCACGAAGACCGCCAGACCGCCCCACCCCGCCGCCGCACCATCGCCGCCAGCCGCGCGCCGAGCCCGCTCCAGGAGCCGCCCTGGGGCGCGGTGCCGTTCAGCTTTGAGCGCCACGTTCAGCCGGTTCTCGACCGCCACTGCGTGCGCTGCCACCAACCCGGCGGGCCGACCGCCCAGATCGACCTGCGCGCCACCCTCGACGCCGACCGCGTGCCGACCTCGTACCGCACCCTGATCGCCGGCGGCTGGGTCCATTACTTCGACATGACCTACGGCCTGCGCCACCAGAGGGCCGCGCCGCTGAGCTTCGGCACCGTCGCCAGCCGCCTGCTGCCGGTGATGGACGCTGACCACCACGGAGTGCGCCTGACGACCGACGAGCGGCACGCCCTGAAGTGCTGGATCGACCTCAACTGCCCGCTCTGGCCCGACTACCAGGAGCGCAGCGAGCGGCCGAGGGTGGCGGGGGTGGGGCGGTGAGGTAGCGGCGTGGGCAGGCAGCGATCCGCGGGCGAGGCGTCTCGCTGCGCGCCGAACCGCTCGTTCGCCTGGAGGTCAGACGGCTGTCATGGCCCCGGCCACGGCCCGCAGGTAACTGTCGACAGCCAGGCCGTGGGCTGACGCCAGCCGCTCCAGGGTACTCAGCCGCGGGCGGCTGCCCTGTTCGATGCGCCGGACCTGACGCTCGGACAGACCTTCGATCTGCGCCTGTGTCAGCCCATGACTGGCGCGCACCGCCGCAACCGCGTGGCCGAGGCGATGGTCTTGCCGGACGCGCTCCTGGCGAAGGCGGGCCGCCAGGTCGGGATCCGCAATCAGGCGGAGCGCCTCCAGGTCAAGGTGGATGTCGCCTGCCGGCCAGTGTAGGAAACTCCCGTCGGTGTCCAGCTCGAACTGCCGACGTTGCGCGGCGTCGAGTCCACGCAAGGCGCTGAGCGACGCCAACGGGACCTCCAACCGCTCGAACTGGCAACTTCGGATCAGCAAGGCGTCGCCGATCACCTCAGCGTCGGCGATCAGCTGATCCTGCGCCCGCCAGGCCACCGCCTGCAGCACCCGCCTCCGGACCGCTTCATCACGGGCCACCAGCAGACGCGAGGCGCTGGTGAGGTGGAGATCCAGCAGGGCCTGGCGAGTGGAGTCGTAGGATGTGTCCTGCCGGATCAGCACGCCGTCCAGGATGCGGCGCCGGCGCGCCGCTGCGATCACATCGGCCAGCTCGCGCACCCGGCTGGAAGGCGCATCGACCACCAGCGACCAGGTGGCGTCCAGGTCGAACGGCTGTGGGTGGACGACCACCATAATGGGGCTGGCGCCGCCGGGCCACTGCGTGGCAGTTAGGATGGTCGCTGCCTGGTGCTCAGTCCGCCGTGTCGCCACTGCAATCCACCTTGGCTTCCCACTCGGCCAGCAGGGCGCACCGCTGCGCGTCGACGGCCAGCCGCAACCGCTTCTGGTCACGGCCAGAGGGCGGAGTGCCCCACTTGAGATCGAACGACAGCCGCTCCCGTGTCGTCGCCAGCAGGTACACGCGAATCTCCCAGGCGCCGCGCTTCAGCACATGGAGGTGGGGCGGTCGGTGATCGTTGGAGTAGAACAACAGCTCCAGGCCATTGAGCTGGACCGTCTCCACTCTGCCCATCGGCCACCTCGCCGCCCAAGCTCCTGGAGGACATTCTAGCACAACGCGATAGCGCCAGAAAGGTCCGGTCGTTGGCCAGCTCTGCACCGCCAGCCGGCCCGACCCTACAACAGCTCCCGCCGGACCCACATGTCGCGAGGTTCGACCGCGAAAGCCTGGGCGTGCTGGACGCCTAGCTTGATGCCGTGCTGCCGGGTACGGGCGTGGTACCAGTCCCAGTAGGGGTAGCCCCCCTCGCCGCGGCCGATGGCGAAAGACTTGAAGGCGGCCTCCCAGGGTTGCATCTGGGCCGTCACGTCGACGTACCAGTAGGGCACGAAACCCTCGGTGTCTTCCCAGTTCTCGCTGTAGTAGAGCCGCGCGTACTTCGCGGGGAGGCCGTCCAGGTCGAAGTGGCGGATCGCGGCGCGGAAGACGGCCGCCTTGGTGATCTGATGGCAGGCCTCATGGTCGGCGTGCATCGAGTGGCGCCAGTGGGTGATCACCACGGTCGGCTGCAAACGGCGCAGGAGCGTGGCCAGCTCGATCACGATGGCCTCGTTGGCGGCGAGCTCGCCATCGCGGTAGGGCAGGAAGTGTGGGGTGGCGCCGAGGGCGTTGGCGCAGGCGATGGCCTCGTCGCGCTTCTGGGCGGCGTAGTCGGCGGCCGAGAGGGTGCGGTGACCCTTCTCGCCGAGCGACAGGTTGACGGTATGGGCCCGCCAACCGGCCTGCACGTGCTTCAGCAGCGTCGCGCCGGCGGTGAACTCCTGGTCCGCGGCGTGGGCACCGACGGTCACCAGGCAGGGCTGCTGCTCCATGATTCTACTCCTCGCCGCCATGGCGGGCGAACCAGGCGACCGCGGCGGTCGCCAGTCCTTCGTGGCCACCCTCAAAGATGCTCACCCGCGCGGCGCCCGCGTGGCGGCGCAGGTAGAGCGCGCGCCCCTCGAAGGTCGGGTCAGCCGTCAGGTCGCCCACCTGCGGGTCGTCGAGCTGGCCGTCCGGACGGCTGAGCTGCGCGATCTCGGCCGGGCTGACGGGCCGCGCGCCGGCGGCGGCGGCGAGCCGGTTGAAGGCCAGCAGGGTGTGGGCGATCGGCACCGATCCGGTGTGGCCGTCGTGCCGGCCAGCGGCCAGATCGAGCGGCAGGCCGACGGCCTGATGCAGCCAGGTCAGCGGCGAGCGATCGCGGTAGGCGGCCGCGACCGTCGCAGAGTCGCCCGGCGCGCCGCCGCAGGCCGCGCGCAGATCGGCGCCGTACTCGTCGGCGGCGTGGATCTGGTGCCAGGCGGCCAGGTCGCTGATGCCGACCCAGGCGCTGGCCGCGCGCCAGCGGCCGGGGTGGCGGGCGGCCAGCAGCATCGTCAGGTGCCCGCCGCCGCTGCCGCCGGTCAGGTAGACGCGCCGCGGATCGGCGTTGGTGGTGGCGAGCACCGTAGCGACGGCGTCGAGCACGTCCCAGCGCGCCAGCTCGGAGCCGCAGGCGGCCGGAGTGCGGTTGGGACCGCGGAAGTCGGGCCGCAGCAGCAGCCAACCACGGGCGGCGACGAGTTCCTCCAGCGGATCGTTGCGTTGCTCGACGTCGAAGCTCCAGGTGTGCAGTGAGACTACCAGCGGGGGCCGCGCGACCGCTTGCGCCGGCCGCTGCAGGTAGCAGCGTTGCCCCATCCCATCGCGGCTACTGACGACCGTCAGTTCGCCGATCTCAGAGGTCATCGCGCCCCTCCAAGACCGCGCCGCGGGCACCCCAGCCGGCGCCGGGCGAAGCGGCCTCCAGCCGGTAGTCGCGCCGCCGCGGGTCGCGGAAGCGCGGCTCACCGACCTGCGACTGCTGGTCACAGCCAAAGGCCGCCGGCCAGGTGCCGAACTGGGCTTGCGTCCATTGCTGGCCCGCCACGCTGAGCAGCGGCCCGCGGGGCTGCCACCAGAGGTTCTGGTCAAGCCGCAGCGACCGCAGCGCCGCGGGCTTCCAGCTCGGCGCATAAAGCCCGTTGCCGGTCGAGTCGACGAACAGGTTGCCGGTGACCTCCAGCTCGGTCGCCGCGGCGGGGCTGTCGTAGAAGCAGAGGTGGCGTCCGCTGGGGTCCGGGCGCTGCGCGTGTCCCCAGCCGCCGCCAGCGTTGAGGCAGGTGTTGTGGATGAAGCGCACCCGCGCCGTGTGGGAGTCGGCCGGGCGGTTCCAGTACTCGAAGCTGTACTCGCTGTTCCAGATCACGTTGTCACGGTACACGATGTCGCGTTGCTCGCAGGGCCCGCCGCTGCTCTGGTTGGTCAGGGCCGCGTCGTAGATTTCCCAGAAGCGGCACTGCTCCACCAGGTGGTCGTGCGCGTTGTGCCAGAACTCGATGCCGTTGCCGTAGCGCACGCGCCGCTCCAGGACTTGGGCGCCGCCGCCGATGTAGCCGATGTCCAGCCGCCGCGCGATGATCTGGGCGGTGTTGGCCCCACCGATGCCGTGGGCCGCGCCGTAGAGCAGGCAGAGGTCTTCATAGATCACCCAGGCCCGGCTCCCCTGCTCGATGATGTGCCGCATCAGCGCGGCTTCGATCGAGCGCCAGCGCTCGGCCGGGTGGCGCTCCGAGCGGAGCAGCACGGTCAGGTTGGCGGGGTCGTACCAGAAGTCACCGGTCGCGCGCAGGTCGGCGGCGCTCCAGCGCTTCACGCCACAGGTCGGGCCCGCATCGAAGATCAGGTTGCCGACATCGGCCGACAACACCGCGCCGCTGGCTTCGCGCAGCGCCAGGTCGTCGATCCAGACGGTGCTCCCGGCCGGCAACCGGTCGCCGCCGAGGTGGAAAGTCAGCCGCGCGTCGCTGGCGCTGACGGTGCCGGGGAACCAGACGCGGCAGTCGGTCCAGGTGCTGCCGACCGCGACCGCCTCGGGCAGCGGGCCGCGGGCGTAGCGGGTGTAGGGCGGCCCCGAACGATGCAGCGCTGGGGCGGGCAAGCGCACCGGACGGTCGGCGCGGGCTCGGAACTGCAACTGGTAGAGCTGCCCCGCGCGCACCGTGAAGGGCGCCAAGATCAACTGGAAGTGATTGCTGGCCGTGCCGCTGGCGGTGATCTGCCAGCCGCCGTCGGTGGTCCGGCCGACCGCGGCACCGGCTTCGGTGTGAACCGTCAACGGCAGCCGGCCCTCGCCGCTGCCGCCACGCAGCACGATCTGCTCGCTCACCTGCGGCCCGGCCGTCTGCCACAGCTCGGGGCCAGCCGGCTGCCACGCCTCGCGCCGCGCCAGCTCGACCGACCCGAGCAGCCGCGGCTTGGCGCCCATGCCCCAGGCGCCGTAGGTCACTGGTCGCTGCGGTGCGCCGCTGACCGGCACCAGGTTGCCCCGGAAGGTGTCGCCGCGGCGGAAGAGCACCCGGTCGCCGGGCTGCAACGCCGCGGCGTTGACGCGGGCGAGAGTGGCCCAGGCCAGCTCGGGCGCCGTCCCAGCGCGGCTGTCGTCGCCAGCGGCGGCCACATAGTAGTCGGCCGCCTGCAGCGGCAGCGCGGCCAGGGCCAGCAGCAGCGCGCCACGCATCACTGCACCTCCAGGGTGGGCGCCGGCAACCAGTCGGTGCGCGGCACCCGGCGGATCGTCGGGCGGTAGTCGTCGGTGTACAGGTACCGCAGCCCGACGCGCCAGGAGCCGGCGGTGGGCTGTGGCCAGGGCACCTGCACCGTGAACGGCTGCTCGCTGGTCACCACCAGAGCGGTCGCCGGGGCGGCCTTGACCGTGGCCTGCTTCGGACTGCAGAGCACCTTGCCCGGCGCCACGGGCAGCACGATCGGCGGACCGGTCGGCGGCTGCAGCAGCAGCTCGACCTCCTCCATCGCGTCGTTGCCCTCATCGGATTCGATCTGCCGGATGCTCAACCCGAGTTGCGCCGCGACGCCAGCGCGCAACGGCGGACGGACCGTCAGGTGGCCCTGCACTTCGATGTACTGCTGCTCGTCGTTGACCCCCCAGGGCAGCCGGACGAGGCCCTGTTGCAGCTCTTCGACCAGCCGTGCCAGCCGCTCGGCCTCGCCGTCGACGCGGGCGCCGGCCAGGCTGGCGACGGTCCAGTCGCCGACGTGGCCAGCCGCCTCGGCGCTGATCCAGACGCCGAGCAGCCGGCTGTCGAGCACACTGACGGCCGCCGCGGGCGGCAGCTCGCCGGCCGGCACGTCGAGCCGGTAACGGCCTGGCCCCTGGCGCTGCAGCGGCCGCCAACTGCGGGGACTGCTGCCGTAGTTGCTGCCGCTGGGGGCCAACACCGCGCCGCGCACGGTGGCGTCGGTCAGCGCGCCGTCCTGGTTGCGCACCACGACTGTGGCGCCCAGCGGTTGGCCCGCCGGCAGCACCAGGTGGTCGAGCTGCACATCGCAGCGCAGCCGCGGCCGGGCGGCCGGGCGCGGCGTCGCGCGGCGGGCGCCGGCGTTGGTCAGCAGCCGGAACCAGCGCTCCAACCCGCAGGCGGTGTCACGGTCGTAGAGCCCGTGGTTGACGCCGCGTTGGGTGGTTCGGGTGAGCGCGTCGGCCAGCGCCACGAGGTCGGCGCCGCAGTACCAGAAGGCACCATCGCCCAGCGGCTGGCGCACCACCACTGGCTGCCCCGCCGCCGCCGCCGCGGCTTCACCAGCGGCCTGCACGGTCCGGGCGGTGGTCGCAGCGCGGTACGTCGCACTGTCGGCCGGCCATCCGCCGAACGCGGTGAGGGCCTCCCCGCGGACCTGGCCGAGGTCGCGCACCAGCAACGGCTGCTGCGCCCAACTCGCCACGGGCACCGCGCCGGTGAGGTCCTGCGGCGCGCCGAGGCTGACTCCCGGCAACGGGTTGACCGCCAGCGTGCCGGCCGACCAGACGACCTCCACGCCACGCTGCGCCAGCGTCCGTAGGGCCGTCAGCTCCGCCGGTTCGAGCGCCCGCTTGACGGTCACCAGCAGCAGCGCCAGGTCGGCGAAGGCCGGTTGCAGCGCGCCGTCGCTGGTCAGCAACTCGGCCGGCTCAAGCCGCTGTCGCAGGTCGTCACGGGCCAGGAACCAGCCGCGCATCGCCGTGTCGGTGACGTACCGCTCGAACGCCGCGTTGTCGCTGTCCACCAGCGCCAGCAGCCGGCGGCACGAGGCGCGCTGGGCATAGGCCTCGGTCAGCCCGGCGACATCACCACGCAGCCGCTCCAGCCCGGCGGCGTAGCCCGCGGCGTCGCCCGTCAGGATCACCATCAGCCGGTCGGGATCGGCTGGCAGCAGGCGCCGCCGCAGGACATACTGCCCCGGAGCCGGGAGCCGGTCGAGTTCGCCCTCCAGCAGCCAGTCCGACCGGGCCCGGTCCGGCGCCAGCAACAGTACGGAGGCCCGTGCCTCGGCCGGTTGCGGCAACTGTTGCAGCGGCACCACCTCGACGCTGCGGCCCAGCCCGCGCAGCCAGCCCGCCGCGGTCGCCGCGTCGGCCGGCGGGCCACTCACCAACAGCCGGCCCGGCGTCTCGACCAGGTCCTTCAACGGGCTGTTGAGCCCCCGCAGGTGCCGCCGGGCGGGGGTTTCTGTGAGCAGGTTCGGAAAGACATGCGGGTACCAGGGCGTGCCCTGCTGCAGCGACCAGCTCCAGCCCTCGCGGACCTTGCGGCCCTCGGCGTAGGGCACCGTGGTGAGGTCCTCGACCGGCGTGACCACCCAGTTGAGCACGAACTGCGTCGACAGCACCCCGCCCGGGGCCCGCTCCAGGGCCTGCTGGTAGTCGACCAGATAGCGTGCCGCCCCGGCCTCGTCGACGCCCGAGATGCCGGAGGTGGCCCAGGAGTACTTCGGCCCGAACCACTCAGTGACGCCGAACGGCTTGCCGGCCGCGGCGGCGTGGAAGCCCAGCCCGCCCAGGTCGGCGCTGATCGTCCTACGGGTGCCCCAGTAACGGCCCGCGTACTGATTGACCCCGCTGTAGTCCTCGGCCGGCACCGGCGCCACCGTCTTCGGGCCACCGGCCCGCACGTAGCTCAACGGCACCGCCGGGTCGGCTTCCTCGCGGACGACGGCGATGGCCTCCTCGAAGGGCTGCCAGAGGTCTTCGCCGTAGCTCGATCCAAGGTCGGCGCCCCAGACCGACAGCTCGGCTTCGTTGCCCACCTGCAGCGCCAGCACCGCCGGGTCGTTGACCAGCGCGCGGTCCCCGCGGACGTCCTGCCGGAACTCCGCGAACCCGGCCTCGCGCGATTCGAAGGTGCCGACGGCCTGGTAGGACGGCCCGAGGCCGGCCAGCAGCAGCAGCCCGTGTTGCCGGAAGAGGTCGCCCAACCGGCCGCTGATGTTGCCGGTCTGGTAGCCGTAGTTGCGCTGAAACTCCAGCCCCAACTCGCGCAGCAACGCCACCGACGGCTCCAGGTGGCGCGACAGGTCGTTGAGCACGGTGCCCCGCGGGAACCAGGGCTGCCCGTTGAGCCGGTAGCTGGAGTCCTCGGCGGCCCACCCCCAGGCGTGGCGCAGCGTGCCGCTAAGGTCGCCGGCGGTCACCGCCAGGTCGCGGAAGGCCACTTTGGCACGGTGGAGATCGGTCACCCGGTCCGCGCGGCGCAGGGCGACGATCCAATCGTAGAGCACTGGCTGCTCGGGCGTCCAGGCGCTGACCGGCAGCTCCTTGGCCGCAAGCGGCATCTTCGCCGCGGTCAGCGGTACCGACTCCCACCAGATGGGTTGGCCGCCAGGCTCGCAGAGAGCGCTGTACAGCTCGAGGCCCGGGGAGGCGGCGGTCACCGCGACCTCACAGCGGAGCCAGGCGGTCGGGGTCCAGCCGGTGCGGGTGCGGACCTCGCCCAGGCTGCCGGAGCTGGGCGTCGGGTTGGCCGCCAGAGCCGCGGCGACCGCGGCGTCGAGCGGCCGCGGCGGGGCCGGTGGCAACGCCGGACGCGGCGCCGGCAGTTGCGCTCGCAGCCAGGCCCGCCGCTGCTCGGGCGTGGCGTCGAGCTGCCGCTTGCGCTGCAACGTGGCCTCCAGCTCCGCCAGACAGGCCGCCTTCAGACGCGGCAGCGCGGCCAACTGCCCGAGCCGCGGCTGCAGCAGCGCCCAGTCCCGGGGCACCGCGGCCTCCAGCGCACTGCGTGAACGGGGCGCTGGTTCCTGCCGCTGCCAGGTGGCCGCGTCGCCGGCCAGCAAGGCGTCCAGGTCGCGGCGCCGCTGCTGCAGGGCCGCCAGGCGGTCGGTCCAGAACTCGCGTTCGACCAGGAAGGTCCGCACCAACTGCCGTTGCCGGGCCTGCTCCTGAGCCACCCGCGACGGCGGCGGCGGGAGCATCACCGGCAGCCACTCGACCGCGTCGACCCAGGCCACCCCGGCGCCGCTGCCGCTCTCGACGCGGAAGCTCAGCAGCACGCTGTCGGCGCCCTGGCGGTTGGTTACTGGCAGCAGCAGCTCAAGCCGCGTCCAGGGCTGCCCGCCGGTCAGCCGCCGCGAACTGCTGACGTGGGTGAACTTGCCGCCCTTGCTGAAACTGGCCGCGAGGTAAGCGCTCTCGCCACCGCCCAGCGCCGTGCGCACCCAACCGCGCAGCAGGTAGGCCTGCTCCGGCGCCAACGCCAGACGTTCGGCGGCGACCATGTAGCGCAGCCGCACGCCACGCACCTCGCCGCACCAGCCGCCGCTCTGGGGTTGCGTCGCGACCCGCTGAAAGCTGCCGGCGCAGTCTCCCCAGTCGGCCGGCGCGCTGCCGCTCCAGCCAGTCGCGGCTTCGAAACCACCATTGCTCAGCAGCGACGGCCCGCTGACCTGCGGCGCCAGCAGCAGGGCCGCCAGGAGCCAGATGCCTGTCATGACAACCTCCGACGCAGCACCGCGAAGCGGCGCGTCTCGCGAAAGCCGAACTTGCTGTAGACCCGCGCCGCGGTCTGGTCGCTGGTCCAGAGCACCCAGGCGTGGTGATGCCCGGCGCGGCGCATCGTTTCCAGGCAGTGCGCCAGGAGCACGGTGCCGATGCCGCGGCCCTGCCAGCCGTCGGCCACGCCGAACGGTCCGAAGTGCTCCCCCGCGAACTGGCAGTAGCCGATCAGCTCGCCGTGCGCCAGGGCCACCGAGATCTGCCGGTACGACGCGCCCCCGCGCGCCGCTGCGGCCAGCAGCTCGCGCCCGCCGCGCCACCAATCGCCGGGCATCACCGCTTCCAGGAAGCCCAGCAGCTCCGGCGTCTCGGTCGGCCGCAGGTGCCGTACGACGATCCCCTCGCCGGCCAGCCGCGCCGCCCGGGCCTGGAAGGGCGCCGGGTCCAACAGCACCAGGTTGGCATCCATGCTCAGCGGCCGGCTGGTGACCTGCCAGCCGCGGCGGAGCAAGAACGCCAGGCCGGTGGCGTAGTGCTGCTCGTCGATCCCCGGGACGAAGTAGTTCGGGATGTACGACGCCAGGTCGACCACGCTCCGCTCCTGCGCCGCCAGCCAGCTCAGCGCCGCCTCCAGCAGGGCGCTTCCGATCCCGTTGCCGCGCGCCTCGGGCACCACGCCGAAGGCTGTGATCCAGCCCTGCTGCGGCTGCAGCCCGGTCTGCTCCAACGGCACCCGCCGCACCAGCGCCAGCACAAAGCCCAGCACCTGGCCCTGCTGCTCGGCCACCAGCAGCCCCTCACGCTGGAAGTTCGGGTCGCACAGCACCTGTCGCCGGAAAACCGTCGGATCGACCGAATCGTACGGCAGCGCGTCGGCCCAGGCCGCCAACAGCGCCGGTTCATCGTCGCCACGGAACGGTCGAATCGTCATCGGCAGTCCTCAATCGCTGCCGGCCGCTGCTGACTGGCCCGCAGCCGGGCCAGGTCGAACTTCTGACGGCGGTCGAACAGCACCACGCCGTTCTGCTCCTGGTAGACGTCGGTGAGCTGCGTGTAGCAGTAGCCGGCGATGCCCGGATTCTCCAGGAGCGCCGCGCAGAGCGCGTCGAAGCGTTCGTAGAACTCCTCGATGGTCGCCGGCCGGTTGCCGTAGCCCCACGACGGATCCCCCGGACGAGCCGCCGGGTTCCACCAGGTGCCGCCAAACTCGCTGACCAGGTAGGGCTGCCCGCGGTAGGGCACCGACCAGTGCGTCCCCCGCTCGGCGTTGCTGCCGTTGCGGTAGACCTCGCCCTGCGCGGTGCCGGCGTGCCGCGCCCGAAAGGTCGCCGGCTGCTGGTCGTAGTCGTGGCAGTCGTAGACATCGCTCTCGGGCACGCGGTGCGAGTAGCCGCTGGCGTCCAGCACCGGCCGCGTCGGGTCGATCGCCTTGGCCGCCAGGTAGACCGCCTGGGTCAGGTCGTCAAGCGGACTGATGGTGTCACGGAGGTCCTCATGCGTTTCATTGAGGCCACACCAACCGACGATGCAGGGGTGGCTGACATCGCGGTGCAGCGCTTCCAGCCACTGCGCCACGTCCGTTGCGCGGGGTTGCCCGCGGTCGATGCCCCAGTCGCCCAGTTCGCCCCAGACCAGGTAGCCGAGGCGGTCGGCGTGGTACAGGAAGCGCTCCTCGAAGACCTTCTGATGCAGCCGCGCGCCGTTGAAGCCGGCCGCCAGGGCCAGCTCGATGTCCTGCACCAGCGCCGCATCGGTGGGGGCGGTCATGATGCCGTCGGGGTAGTACCCCTGGTCCAGCACCAGCCGCTGGAAGACGCTGCGTCCGTTGAGCAGCAGCCGCTGCCCGTCGACGCAGGTGCTGCGCAGGCCGGCGTAGCTGATCACCTGGTCGACCGTGGCACCGCTGGGGTCGAGCAGCTCGAGCTGCAGGTCGTACAAGAACGGGTCCTCGGGCGACCAGGCGCGCACCGCGTCGGGCGGCAGCGCGAGCACCAGGCTGGCGGCCATCGCCGCGTCGGCCGGGGCGGTCGCCGTGGTCAGCTCGGCGCCGTCCACCAGCACCGTCGCCCGCACGGCGTAACCGGCCCGCGCCGCGCCCTGGGCGAGGATTGGCTGGGCCACCAGGAAGCGACCGGCCGGCAGGTCGGGGGTGATCCGCGGCCGTAGCAGGTAGGCGCCGGCCGGCACCGGTTCGAGCCACACCGACTGCCAGATGCCGGTGGTCCGGGTGTAGTGGCAGCCGGCGTTGGCATACCCCTTGGACTGCTTCCCCGACGGCATCGGCTGCCGGGTGTGGTCGCGGGCCCGGACCACGATCACGGCGGTCTCGCCCGGCGCCGCGACGCCGCTGAGGTCACAGGTGAACGGCGTCCAGCCACCCCGGTGCCGGCCAACCTCGACGCCGTTGACCCACACCGTGGCATCGTAGTCGACGGCCTGGAAGTGCAGCAGCACGCGACTGCCGGCCCACGGCGCCGGCACGGTGACGGTTCGGCGGTACCAGACCGCGGTCAGAAAGTCGACGTTGCCGATGCCCGAGAGGGTCGACTCCGGGCAGAACGGCACGGTGATCTGACCGCTCAGCTCCCGCTCGCGGAGACCGCGCTCGAGGCCGCTGTCGCCAGCGTCGATCTCAAACTGCCAGGGGCCATTGAGGCAGAGCCAACGGTCACGGACACACGACGGACGCGGGTACTCGGGGCGCGGGACACTCATCACCAACTCCAGACGGCCGTCCATTCGCCCCCGCCGCTGCGGCTCCTCGGCCTCAGGTGACGCCGATCTCGAGCTTCGCCGCCAGCTCCGGCGGCCGCGGCCAGCTCAGCTCGACGCCGTCGGCGGCCAGCGCCTGCCGCAGCGCCGCCACGTCGACCGCGGACGGCTGGCGTCCCGCGCCGAGCGCCAGCGCCACCGCGGTGCCGGCGGCCTGGCCCAACTGCAGCATCGTCCGGGAGAGGCGGCAACTGCTCGCCGCCAGCGAGCTGAACCCGGCGCCGCGGCAGGCCACCAGCAGGTTCTGCGTACCCCGCGGCACCAGGCAACCGAACGGCACGCCGTACGGCGTGGCCGCCTCGCCGTGCGCGCCGCCGCCGCCGTGGGTGTCCAGCGCGTGGTCGGCCAGGGCCACCACGTCGGCGTGCCGCTGCCCGGCCAGGCCGGCCCGGAAGTCGTGCTCGGTGAGTGTCGTGCGGGCCAGGATCCGCCGCCCCTCACGGATCCCCAGCGCCGGCGCCAGCCAGCTCAGGCGGTAGCCGGCGAACTCCGGCCAGGTCCGTTGCAGCCAGTGCCAGTGCGCCCGCACCCGCCGGCTACACTCGGCGTAGGTCGCCGCGTAGCCGCGGCCGGCCAGCTCCTGCCCGGCCATCGTCGGCAGCATGTTGATGTTCAGGTCGCCGCACGGGTAGTGCACGATGCTCGCCACCGGGTAACGGGGGGCCCACCAGCAGTCGGCCGGCTCCTGACAGGGCTCGACCTTGGGCCGCTCGACCGGGCTGACGCGGTAGATCAGCGTCAGGCCGTTGACCCGCCCGGTCGGCGTCAACGGCGCGCTCGGCTCGTCGTACTGCTCCCGCGGCTCCTCCCCCTGCGTCCACGGACAGCCCGCCGCCACCGCCAGGTGCGCCTCCGCGGTGCTGTCCACCCAGTCCGCGGCGCGGATCACCCGCCCGTCGTCGAGCGTCACTGCCTGCAGCCCTCCACCGGCGGCCTCAACCGCCACGAACCGCCGCTCCAGGCGCACCTCGCAGCCGGCCGCCGCCAGCAGGTCGCCGACGACCGCGGCGTACTGCTCTGGCTCGAACACCACGCCGTGCCAGTGCTGGCGACCCCACTGGTAGTCCCACCGCCCGCTCGGCGAGCCGCAACGCTGGCAACTGTCCAGGTAGCTGCGCGCCGGGTCGATCACGGCTTCGCCGCCCGGGTAGTCGCGCAGCGCCGGCTCCGGCGCCCCGCAGTGTCGTCCGAAAGTGTAGATCCCGACGGCGTCACGTCGCGAGCGCAAGGCCCGGAAGATCTCGAACGGCAGTCCGCTGCCGCCGACTCCGGCCTCCCAACAGCTCACGCCCGCGCGCACGGCGTTGCCGCCCAGCCCGGCGGCGCGCTCGACCAGCACCACCCGCAGCCCGCGCCGGGCGGCACTCAGGGCCGCCCCAATCCCCCCGCTGCCAGCGCCCATCACCGCCAGGTCGTACTGCACAGGCATCGTCGTGTCCTGCTCCTCGAGTTGGCGATCCGGTCGACCGGACCTGCCCGATTCGGCCGACCGACGACGGTCCAGGCAAGGGCCCCTCGCAGCGGCCGCGCCGTTCGCCGCAGCCCGGCCCGAGTTGCGGTAGAATGGTGGACAGCACGGCCCGTTGGCCGGGAGCGAGCGATGCGCGCAGATGAGCTGGTCGAGCAGTTGCAGCACTGCCCCGATGAGGCGCTGGCGCCTCACCTGGAGACGCTGTCGCAGCTTGTTGACCGGATCCGGCGGCGGGCGGCAGGTCAGCGGCTGGTGGCCTTAGCACGCGCCGCGGCCGCGGCCCATCGCGAGGACCCGCCGATGGACGAGGACGACCTGCGGGCCTACCTCGGACGCGACCGCGACTGCGCCTGGTCGCCGTGCTACTAACGGCCGCCGAGCGGCTGGCGGTCGATGAGTTCGTGACCGTCGAACGTCCGACCTCGCCGCTGCTGCGGGTCAGCCTGCTCCCCGTGCGCAGCCTCAGCGTCCCGCCCGGTTGACCCGCCGTTCTCACGCCGCTATACTGCCGGGACTGGCTTCGACGGGGAGGAGCGGGCTCCGCTGCTGCTCACAGAGAGCCGACCGCGTGGTGCAAGGTCGGCAGCCGCAGCCCCCGCAGGTCGCCCCTGAGCCGCCGAGTTGAAGGCAGTAGGCTCGGCCGGGTCGCGCCCGTTACCGCGCTCAAGAGGTCCGCTTCCGGCCGCAGCCGCGGGCGTCGCAACCTGAGCGACGCGGAACGGGCAACCGGGGTGGTACCGCGAGAGAGCCTCTCGTCCCGCTGGGGATGAGGGGTTTTCGTGTTTTGGGAGGTGCTCCGATGGCTGAGCTGGCGAAGAACTACGATCCGCACGCCACCGAGGCGAAGTGGTACGCCTGGTGGGAAGAGCGCGGCTACTTCCACGGCCGGGCCGACGACCCGCGACCGCCCGCCTGCATCACCATTCCGCCGCCGAACGTCACCGGCACCCTGCACATGGGCCACGCGCTGCAGCACGCCATCCACGACGCCCTGGCTCGCTGGGCGCGGATGCGCGGGCACAATGTCTGCGTCGTGCCGGGGGTCGACCATGCCGGCATCGGCACCCAGATCAAGGTCAGTGCCTACCTCTACGAGACCACCGGCCAGCAGCCCCACGAGATCGGTCGCGAGGCCTGGCTGCGCGAGGCCCACGCCTGGGCGGCCCGCAACGGCGGTGGCATTCTCAAGCAGCTCCGCGCGCTAGGCTGCAGCTACGACTGGCGGCGCGAGCGGTACACCCTCGACGACGGGTATTACCACGCCGTACTGACCGCCTTCCGGCGCTTCTACGAGCGCGGCTGGATCTACCGCGGCGAACGCCTGGTCAACTGGTGCCCCGTCTGCCAGACCGTGATCAGCGACCTCGAGGTGGAACAGAACGAAGTCACCGGGGCGCTCTGGACCTTGCGCTATCCTGGTTTGAACGGCGCCCCCGACGTGCTGGTGACCACCAGCCGGCCCGAAACGATGCTCGGCGACACGGCGGTCGCGGTCAATCCGCGCGACGAGCGTTGGACCGCGGCCCACGGCCAGCAGGTGCTGCTGCCGCTGCTGGACCGGCCGATCCCGATCGTCGCCGACGACTACCCCGACCCGGCCTTCGGCTCCGGCGCGGTCAAGGTGACACCGGCGCATGACCCCAACGACTGGGAGATTGGCGTCCGCCATGGCTTGCCGGTGCTGCAGGCGATTGGCCCCGACGGGAAGATCACCGCGGTCGGCGGGCCGTATGCGGGGCTGGACCGGTACGAGGCCCGGCAGCGCGTGCTGGCCGACCTGGCGGAGCGCGGGCTGCTGGTGAAGGAAGAGGCCTACACCCACAGCGTGCCGCACCACGACCGCTGCCACACCGCGATTGAGCCGCTGCCGATGGAGCAATGGTTCGTCAAGATGCGCGACCTCGCCGACGCCGTGCTGCCGTGGTACCGCGAGGGCCGCATTCAGTTCCACCCCGACCGCTTCCGAGAGTACGGCGTCGAGTGGCTGGAGAGCATCCGCGACTGGTGCATCTCGCGGCAGCTCTGGTGGGGCCACCGCATCCCGATTTACTACGGCCAGCAGTCCGGCCGGGTGGTCTGCGCCCTGTCCGACGAAGAGGCTCGCGCGGCGTTTGGCGACGAGCCGTACCGGCAGGAAGAGGACGTGCTGGACACCTGGTTCTCCAGCGCGCTGTGGCCCTTCGCCGTGCTCGGCTGGCCAGACCCGTCACAGTACGGCTACCTCGGCGGCGGGCAGGTCGACGCGGGCTCGCTGGCGACCTGGCACCCGACCACCTGGATGATCACCGCCCGGGACATCCTCTACCTGTGGGTCGCCCGGATGGCGATGACGGCGCAGGAGTTTGTCGGGCAGATCCCGTTTCAGCACGTGGTGGTGCACCCGACGATTCAGACCAAGGACGGCCAGCGGATGAGCCGCTCGCTGGGTACCGGGATCGACCCGTTGGAGCTGATTGCGCAGTACGGCGCCGACGCCACGCGGCTGATGCTGCTGATCCAGTGCTCGACGACGCAGGACATCCGCTTCGACGCGGAGATCGTCAACAACCAGATCGAGCGCTCGGCAACGGCCGACACTTGCCGCAACTTCCTCAACAAGATCTGGAACGCGGCGCGCTTCGTGCTGCTCAACCTCGGCGACCAGCGGCCCGCCGCGCTGCCCACCGCGCTGCCGGAGCTGGCCGACCGCTGGATCGTCAGCCGCTACCAGGGCGCCGTCGCCGAGCTCACCGCAGCGCTCGAGGCCTACCGCTTCGACGAAGCGGTCAAGGGGCTCTACGAGTTCGTCTGGACCGAGTTCTGCGACTGGTACATCGAGCTCGCCAAGCCGCGCCTGCGCGCCGGCGACGCCGCGGTGCGGAGCGTGCTGTGGCATGTCCTGGAGGGGGTCCTGCGGCTGCTGCAGCCGTTCGCGCCGTTCCTCAGCGAGGAGATCTGGCAGCAGCTCGGCGCCGACGGCGAGGCCTGCCTGGTGGCCCCCTGGCCAACCGCCGAGCCGGCCCGGCGCGACCGCGCGGCCGAGGCGGCCTTCGCGCAGTTGCAGGAAGTCGTCCGCGTCAGCCGCAACCTGCGGGTGCAGGCCGGCGTTGAGGACCGCGTCACCATCCACCTGGCCTTGCGCGCCAAGTCGGCCGACGATCGGGAGCTGCTGGCGACCACCGCCGGCTACCTGCAGACCCTGGTACGCTGCCACGAGGTGGACCTCGCCGAGGCCGCGGCTGGAGCGCCGGAGCAGGCGCTGGCAGCAGTCGCCGGCGGGGTCGATGTCTACCTGCCGCTGGCCGGCCTGGTCGATGTCGCCGCCGAACGCGAGCGGCTCGGCAAAGAGCGTGACAAGGCCGTCGCCGACCTGGCGGCCCAACGCGCCAAACTGGGCAACGCCAGCTTCGTCGACCGCGCGCCGGCGGCGGTGGTGCAGAAGGTCCGCGACCGCGAGTCCGAGCTGTTGGAGCTGGTGGCGCGCCTGGACGAGCGGTTGGCTGGGCTGTCAGACTAGGCAGCCCGGAAGCGAGGAGAGCCCTCCATGCGAGCGGTCGTGATCGATCAGTTTGGTGAGCCCGAGGTTCTGCAGATGCGGGATTTGCCGGCACCCTCACCGGCGCACGGCGAGGTCTTGGTACACGTTCACTCGGCGGGCGTCAACCCGGTCGACTACAAGACTCGCCGCGGACTGCTGGCCGAGCGCTTTCCGCACACCTGGCCATGCATCATCGGCTGGGATGTGGCGGGGGTGATCGAGGCGGTCGGCAGCGGCGTGACCGATCTGCGGCCGGGCATGGCGGTCTACTCGTATGCCCGCACCGCCGTGATCGGCCGCGGCTGCTACGCCGAGCAGGTCGCCCTGCCGGCCGCGATCGTGGCCCCCGCGCCGACCTCGCTGAACCTCACGGCGGCCGGTGGCCTGGCGCTGGCGGGCCTAACCGCCTGGCAGGCCCTCGGCGACGAGGGTCTCGCGGCGCAGCCGGGCGAGACCATCCTGATCCAGTGCGGTGCCGGCGGCGTGGGGGCCTACGCCGTCCAGATCGCGGTCGCGCGCGGCCTGCGGGTGATCGCCACGGCTGGCCCGCACAACCAGGAGTTCGTCCGCAGCCTCGGCGCGTCCGAGTGCATCGACTACACCGCCGGCCCGTTTGAGGAGACAGTTGCCAGGCTGCTGCCCGACGGCCTGCGGCTGGCCTTCGACACCGTCGGCCCCGACGCCGCGCAACGCACCGCCGACATGCTGGCGCCGGGCGGCCGCTTCGTGAGCATCGCCAAGACCCTCGACCCGGCGGCGTACCCGCACCTGGCCGCGGTGAAGTACGTCTTCTGCGAGCCGAATCGCGGGCAGTTGGCGGAGCTGGCGGCGCTGGCCGATTCCGGCCGGCTGCGGGTTCCGCTCAGCGAGGTCCTGCCCCTGGCCGAGGCGGCCCGCGCGCACGCCCTGCTGGAGACCCGCCACACTCGCGGCAAGGTGGTGCTGGCGGTGCGGTGAGGGGGACGGCCCGGGAGGTAAGCGATGCCGCGACGCCGCGAGACGGTGGTCCTGGCGCTGGCCGCGCTGTTGCTCACGCTGGCCGTTGGCCGTCTGCTGCGTCGCCAACACCAGCAGGTGCATCTGCGCCTGGCGGCGGGCGTGGCCGGTGGGGCCTACGACACCTTCGCGCGTGCGCTGGCCGACGTGGTCGCCGCGGAGCTGCCGCGCTGTCGCATCGAGGTCGTCTCAACCGCCGGCTCGGCCGACAACATCCACCGCATGGAATCGGGTGACGTGGAGCTGGCCTTGACCCAGAGCGATGTCAGCTTGGGGCGGCGCGAGCAACTCGTCGCAGTGCTGTTCCCGGAGACTTGCCACCTGGTGGTCCGGCGGGCCAGCGGCATCCGCCGGTTTGAGGACCTCCGCGGACGGCGCGTGGCACGGCCGCCCAGCGGGAGCGGCTCGGCTGCGCTGTTCGAGGTGCTGTTGGCCCACTACGGGCTGCGCGCGGCCGACCTGCGCGGCGCGCCGCTGCCCACGGACGAGGGCCTGCGACAACTACGCGCGGGCCGCGTCGACGCCCTCTTCTGGGTGGTCGCCACCGGCAGCCCGGTGATGTCTGCGCTGCTCCAGGCGGGTGGCTGCGAGCTGCTGCCACTCGATCAGGTCGCTGCCCTCCGACTCAAACGGCCGGCGCTGGAACTCGACGTCATCCCGCGGGGCGCCTATGGCGGCTCGCCCGCGCTGCCACCAGCGGACATTGCGACCGCCGCGCTCCGGGCCTTGCTGCTGGCGGACCGCGAGGTGCCCAGCGGTCTGGTGCAGGCTTTGGCGACGATGGTCTACGAGCAGCGCGCCCGGCTCGTGGCGCGGTCGCCGCAGGCCGCTCAGATCGACTTCCCAGCGGCCGCCAACGGGCTGGGGTTACCGGTCCACCCGGGGGCTCAGGCCTACTTCCGTCGCGATCAGCCGGCCTTCATCGTGACCTACGCCGAGCCGATCGGTCTCGGTATCACGATCCTGCTGCTGTTCTGGTCCGGATTGGCCCAGCTCCAGTCGACCTGGCAGCGACACCGCAAGGACCGCGCCGATACTTACAACCACCGCGTCCTCGAGTTGATCGACGCGGCCCGCGAGGCGCCGGACACCGCCGCCCTCGATGCGACGCGCGCCCGGCTGCTGGACCTCTTCCGCGAAGTGATCGCTGACCTCGACGCCGATCGCCTCTCACCGGACGCCTTCCGCGCCTTCGCGCTGGCCTGGGAGGTCGCGCACGGCGAGTTCCGGCAGCGGGCCCAGGAGCTGGCTGAACCGCCCAGCAGTTGACGCGCGGCACCGTCGGCAGAATCGCTCCCCGCGCCGGTCCACGTCGGCGGGGGTGACTGCCGGGAAGAGCAGACAGCGCCGGTTGGGGCAGTGCTGACCGCCAGCCAGGTGGGCCAGCTCATGCAGCGCTTCGCGGCGGGCGCGTTGCCGCAGGGCAGCCCGGTCGCGGGGGTTGCGGAGGCGGGACAAGAAGACGATCGCCCGCTGCTGCGAGGCTTCGGCCAACCCGAAGACGCAGGTCCGGCCGGGCAGCGCGGCGTCGACATCGGCGATCGCCAGGGCCGGCTGCGACACCGTGCCCGGGGGCACCGCGTCGAGCAGGCCGGCCGCCCGCCAAAGCTGCCGCCGCGGCTCGTGCAGTTCCAACGGCAACGGCTGCGCGGGCGCGACCACGGCCGTCAGGTCGGACGCCAGGTCGGCCAGGAGGTCGGCCGGTACCCGGCCCAGCGGCAGCAGCCGCGGCGCCGCCCCGGGCCGCGGGGCCGGGCGCGTGGCGCGGCCGGCGAGCAGCAGCGCGCCAGCCAGCAGGCCGGCCCAGGCGAAGCGCCGCGAGCGCACGCTATGACCCATCGCCGGCGGCTGGCGCGAGGGCCACGAAGTCGCTGAAGTTGGCCCGGCAGCCGGCGGCGCCGAGCGCCAGGCAGCCGCCACCCGCCAACGGCGCGGGGTCGCTCCAGTCCAGCAGCAGCTCGCCGTTGAGCCGCAGACTGAGCCGCGCCCCGCGGCGAGTCAGCACCGTGTGGATGGTCCGCGGCTCGTTGCAGTGACCGCCCATCGTGATGCGGAAGCGTGGATTCTGCGCAACCACCTGACCCTGTCGCAACAGCTTGATGCCGCGGCCGCCGTCAGCGCCAATCAGGACGCGGTAGCCGCTGTCGGCAGCGCGGCCGTCGCCATCCAGGACGATGCTGAGGTCGTGGTAAGCGTAGTGGATGTGGTCGTGCCCGGCCTGGTCTTCTTCGTAGCCGTCGGTCGACTCGCTGACGTGGAAGTCGACGGTCAGGTCGCGCGGCAGCGGCTCGCGGCGCCAGAGCAAAGCCGGCTGTTGGCGGGCGTCGGCGGTGATCCAGTAGGACCAGGCGATGCAGGCCATGCCGCTGTTCCAGACCCAGTTGCCAGCCTCGCGCCAGGCGGTGTCGATCACCCCGAAGGTGCTCCCGACGGCGTTCTCGGCGAACACTTCGAACTCGTTCAGCCGCACCTCGCCGCCGCTCAGACGCAGCCCTGGCCGGCCCGACGACAGCGGCTCCGGATCGCGCCAGACCAATCGCTGGCCGTCGACTTCGCCGACCACCCAGGCACTGTCGCGGGTCAGCCGGGCGCGGGCCGGCGGATCGGTCAGACTGAGCCTGGCGACCTCCTGGCCGCGCCGCAGCAGCCGTGCCTGGCCGGCGGTCAGGCGCAGCGCGTAGCCCTCGCCGCCGCCGCTGAGCAGGTCCAGGGTGGCGTCCCGGTCGAAGCTGAGCAGGCTGACCTGCAGCCCGACATCGCCGGGCGGCGCGTCGCACCAGACGCGGATCGGCTCGTTGCCCCGCGGGCGTCCCGCCAGGTGCGGCCCGCGCTCGGCGTCGTCGTGGCGCAGCGTCCAGCGCTCGCCTTCGGGGCGCAACAGGTCGCCGAGCACCTTCCAGACCTCGCTCTTGCCCTTGCCGGGCACCTCGTCGCGGTCGAAGGCGGTACGCAGCAGCGTCGTCGGCACCACACGCGGGGTGGCCAGCACCAGCAGCCGGTCGACCGCGGCGCTGCCGCGGGTGACAACGGCGCCGCCGCGCAGACCAGCGGTCGCCGTGGCGTCGACGCCCTGCACCTGACCGTTGACCGCCGCCTGCAGCAGCGCGCCGCGGCGGCGGAGCTGCAACTGCGGCGCGCCGCGGCCCGGCTGCTTGCCGCTGGCCAGCACGCTGCCGCCGCGCAGCAGCCGCCAGGTTGCGCCGTCGGTCAGCAGTTGCCAGGTCGTCGTCGCGTCGCGCATCGCCACGCCGGCCTCGCCGCGGAGGCTCGCGATACTGGCGGTGACCTCGCCGTCGTCGAGCAGCAGCCCCGGCGCGGTCAACGTGGCGGCCTGCCGGGTCGCCGTAGCGGAGGCGGTGCCGCGACTCACGCGCCACTCACCAACGGCCTGCCAGCGTCCGGGCAGGCTCGCCGCGAAGTCGTCTTCGCAGAACGTCGCGTCCCGCACGGCGAGGTTGTCGAAGTCGGCACTGCCGCTGGTCCAGGCCCCGACCTGGCCGCTGCTGAGACCACTGACCCGCGCGCTCAGAGCGAACTGGTCGTCCACCGCCGCCCGCACCAGGTCGCCGCTCGACTGCACGGTCAGCCGCACCCAGGCGTTGCCGGCCAGCGTCACCGGCGCCGCGGCCAGCCGCTGCTCGCCAGCCGCGGTGACCCGCAGCAGCTCCAGGCGCGATTCGTTCAGGCGCAGCAGCCCGTAGCCCCGCTCGGATGCCCCGAACACCACGCCGGCCAGCCCCTTGGTCGCGCGCAGGTCCAGGCTCACCGCCAGGTCGCGCCAGAAGGGCTCGCCGGTCAGCGCCAGCGCTACGCCGTCGGTCGCCTGGCCGGCCAGCCAGTTGGCCTGCGCCGGCAGCTTGAAGCGGGCCACCAGCGGGTCGCGGTACTGCGCCACGTGCCACCGGCCGCGCTGCGCCCGCCAGCCTCCCAGGTCCTCCTCGGCCCGCTGGAAGTCGTCGCCGGCGAAGGGCGGCTCCAGCGGCTGCGCCTCGCCCACCTCGACCGGCGGGCTGCCCTTTTCGATGCTCAGCGTGCCCTCGCCGGGCAGCGCGCCGGGCCAGCAGAGCAGCTCACCCGCGGCGTCGCTGAGTTCGACGCGGTTGGCCAGCCGCGTCAGGCGCAGAGTCTGCGGGCCGGCAGGCCAACCGGTCCGCGGCCCGCTGGCGCTGGCGCCCGGCCCGCTGGCACTGGCGCCCTGGGCCGTCAGTTGGATCGCCAGCTTGCCGGCCGGTGTGCGGATCACCAGGCCGAGGCGACTGTTCGCTGTCGCTTGCGCTGTCAGCTCAACGGTCAGCGGCCCGTCCGGCAAGGGGTGTTGGGCACAGGCGATGGTCAGCAGGCAGGGCAGCATCAGGAGGTAGCGACGCAAGGCGGGGCTCCAGGCTCCAAGGGTCGCAGACGGCGGGGTCGTCTGTCAAGGCAGGAGATCGCCGCACGGCGGCCAACGGCGCCGGTGGAGTATCGCGATGGCACGCACGTGGGCAGTTTGGATGGCGCTGCTGCTGGTCGGCCGCGTCACAGCGCAGGAAGAGGGCTTCGTCTCACTCTTCGACGGCCAGAGCACCCAGGGCTGGATGGGGGCCAAGTACCTCGTCGAGGACGGCAACCTGGTCTGCCCGGCCGACGGCGGCGGCACGCTGTTGACCGAGAAGCAGTACGCCAACTTCGTCTTCCGGTTCGAGTTCAGGCTCGGCCCCGGCGGCAACAACGGCGTCGCCATCCGGGCCCCGCGGCAGGGCAACCCGGCCTACGAGGGCATGGAGATCCAGATCCTCGACGACGCCGCGGCGCAGTACGCCAACCTCAAGCCGACGCAGTACCATGGCTCGGTCTACGACGTCTTCCCAGCCAAGCGCGGTGCGACCAGGCCCGCCGGCGAGTGGAACACCGAGGAGATCCTGGTCGACTGGCGCCACGTCAAAGTCACGCTCAACGACCAGGTGATCGTCGACGTCAGCCTCGACGACGCCAAGGACCCCGAGCTCCTGAAGCGCCATCCCGGCCTGCTGCGCGCCGCCGGCCACCTGGGCTTCATGGGCCACGGCGCCAAGATCGAGTTCCGTAACCTTCGGCTGAAGGAGCTGCCAGCCCCGCTCAACGTCCCGCCGCCCGGCTTCAGCGCGGCCTTCAACGGCACCGATCTGACCGGCTGGAAGGGCCTCGTCGCCACCCCGCCGGCCCGCGCCAAGCTGACGCCCGAGCAGCTCGCCGAGGCGCAGGCCAAGGCCGATGAGGCGATGCGCGAGCACTGGAAAGTGGTCGACGGCTGCCTCGAGTTCAGCGGCAAGGGCAAGGCGCTCTGCACCGCCCAGGACTACGGCGACTTTGAGATGTGGGTCGACTGGAAGATCAAGAAGGACGGCGACAGCGGGATCTACCTGCGCGGCTCGCCCCAGGTCCAGATCTGGGAGCGCCCCGGCCTCGGCTCGGGCGGGCTCTACAACAACCAGCAGAACCCCAGCAAGCCACTCCGCGACGCCGACCGGCCGATCGGCGAATGGAACACTTTCTACATCAAGATGCTCGGCGCCAAGGTCACCGTCTACCTCAACGGCTACCTGGTGGTCGATGACGTGGTGATGGAGAACTACTGGGACCGCGGCCAGCCGATCTACCCGACCGGCCAAATCGAGCTGCAGGACCACGGCAATACGCTCTGGTTCCGCAATGTCTACCTCAAAGCACTGCCGCGCGGCTAGTCGTGGCGACAGCCGCAGCGTGGCCACACCGGCCCGGTCCTCGGATCGGGCCGGTGTCGTTCCGGCGGAGCCGGTCAGGCGGCGACGTACTCCACCCGGGTGGTGGGATCGGGGACGGGTAGACCGTCCTCGCGCAACCCCGCCAGGTGCAGGGCGATCGCGGCCGCCAACTCCCGGCGCACTTCGGCGGGGGTGGCGCCGGTGGCCACGCAGCCCGGCAGGTCGGGAACGTACGCTGACCAGTTGTGGCCGGCCCGCTCCATCACGGTGGCGTACTGCTTCATACTCGGTCGCTCCAGCCGGCTTGGCGAGCGATGCTGCGCAACGTCCCCGGCGCCAGATCATCCGACTCCTGGCCGGCGACCGTGACCCGTCCGGGGACCACTGGGTGCTTGAACTGCCGATGGCTCCCGACGGTCTGGACCAGGTACCAGCCGTCCCGTCGGAGTCGCTTCAGAGCCTCCCGGACCTTCACCGCGTGCCCCACAGGCCATGCGCCGCGCCAGGACCACCTGTAGTGTAGCGCATCTGCGACAGCCCGGGCAGGTCCGCCTGGCGGCCAGGCGCTGCGAGCTGAGCCGGCCGGGTCGGTGTTCGTCGCGGCGCCGCGGTCCCATTGGTCTGGTGGCGCCCGCGGCTATCAAGGCGGCCGGCCCGGCGGCCCCCCGCGCTTCAGGCGTACTGCCCCAGCGCCACCTCCAGGAGGGCGTGGATGTTCTCGGCCGGGACGTCGCCGGTGACGGCGTGGCAGGGGGCCAGGATGTAGCCGCCGTCGCGACCGATCACGCGGATCCGGGCCTCGGCCTCGGCGCGGACGTCGTCCGGGGTGCCGAAGCTGAGGGTCTGCTGCAGCGAGACGCCGCCGTGGAAGCTCAGCCGGTCGCCGTGCAGGCGCTTCGCCTCGGCCACGTCTTGCGCTTCGGGTTGGAACGGATTGAAGCAGTCGACGCCCTTCTCGATCAGGTCGCCGAAGAGCTCTGCGATGTCGCCGCAGGAGTGGATCCAGACCCACATGTCGTGTTCGTGCACGGCGTCGTACATCCGCTGCACGCGCGGGCCGATGAACTCATGCCACAGCTTCGGGCCGGTGATCAGCCCGCGCTGCTGCCCCCAGTCGTCGCCGAAGCCGATGCAGTCGAAGTCGTACTTCGCCAACTCGTGGACGCAGGCCACGTTCCAGTCGCAGATCGCGTCCAGCAGCTCGTGGACGAACTCCGGGTAGAGCACCATGTCCATCAACAGGTTGTCCATGCCGCGCAGGGTCCAGGCGCGCTCGAACAGCGAGAAGCCCAGGTTGGCCTGCCGGAAGAGGTGCCCACAGGGCGCCAGCGCCGCGGGGAGGTGCTGGTAGAGGGCCGGGTGGTGGACGTCGGGGAAGGTGTACCCCGCCAGGCTCGGTGCGCTGAGCTGGTACCGGTCGACGATCCCGATGTCCTTGTCCACCGTGCGGTTCCAGACCACGCCGAAGGCGTCCTCGGCGTAGCCGGGTCGCGGCTCGGTCCACCGCAGGGCCGGCCCGGCGACGGCGAAGTGGTTGCCGATCCGGCTGGCCCAGTGCGGGTCGTCGTACCAGGCGGCCATCTTCTGGCGCGAGTGCTGCGTGAAGTGCATCTCGTGCGGGCAGCGGTCGGGCTGCCGATGGTGGAGAGCTTCCAGCACCCGCTCGCGGCGGGTCACGCCGTGGTCGTCGACCCGGCAGGGCGGCAGGCTGTGCGGCATGGCTACTTCCCGGCGCTGGCTGCGCCGCGGGAGGGTTGGCCGGGGGAGGGGCGAACCCTCCCGCGGAGATGCAGATGGTCCCGCTGCGGCTTGGTGCGTCGAGCTACTCGTTCTGGCACTTCACGCCCGACAAGGTCCCGCTCGAGACGGTCTTCGAGCAGTGTCGCGCGATGGGGCTGGACGGGGTGGAGATCCTGCAACAGCAGATGACCGACACCAGCCCGGCCGCCTGCCAGGCGCTCAAGCGACGGGCCTTCAGCCTTGGTTTGGACCTCTACGCGCTGTCGATCCACCAAGACTTCGTCTGGCCCGAGGCGGCCAAACGGCAGGAACACATCGACCACACCCGCGGCTGCATCGATCAGGCGCACGAGCTGGGCATCCCCTGCATCCGCCTCAACTCCGGCCGCTGGGGCACCTCGGGCACCTTCGACGAGCTGATGGCCGCCCGCGGCATCGAGACGCCGTTGCCCGGCTACAGCGACGACGACGCCTTCGGCTGGTGCATCGACAGCATCGCCGCTTGCCTGCCGCACGCCGAGCAGGCCGGGGTGGTCCTGGCCCTCGAAAACCACTGGGGGCTGACCTTCGCGCCGAGCGGCGTGCTGCGCATCGTCGACGCGCTGCCGTCGCCCTGGCTGGCCGTGCTGATGGACTGCGGCAACTTCTTGGAGGAGCCCTACGACAGCCTGGAGCTGCTGGCCCCCCGCGCCGTGATGGTGCATGCCAAGACCTACTGCGGTGGCGGCGAGTGGTACACCCTCGACCTGGACTACCCGCGGATCGCCCGGATGCTGCAACGCGTCGGCTTCCAGGGCTGGGTGTCCCTCGAAATGGAAGGCCGCGAGCCGGCCGCGACGGCGGTGCCGCAGTCGGTGGCGCTGCTCCGCGCGGCTTTCGCCGCGGCGGACTGAGGCGGGCGCGGCAGCCGCGCCGGCGCGTGGTATGATGGCGAATCGGGGAAGCTGTCCGCCGGTGTCTGGTGGCACCAGGCATCTGCCGCGCGTTGCCCGGATCGGGCCGCCGCCAACCATAGCGTCATGAACCAGCCAGCTACCAGCCAGCTCGTGTACGTCGTCAACGCGGACCCGGGGCAGCTCGCGGCGCAGACCGGGCTGTTGTCCCAGGCCGGTCTGGCGGTCCGGGGCTACGCCAGCGCGGCGGCGGCCGTGGCCGACCTCGACGCCACGGACCCGCCTGGGTTGGTGATCACCGACCTGACCCTGGCGGGCCTCGACGGCTGGCAGCTCTGCCGCCTGCTCCGCTCGCCCGAGTATGCACCCTTCAACGCGGTGCCGCTGCTGGTTGTCTCGGCCACCTTCAGCGGCGATCCGGAGCGGCTGGCCGCCGAGGTGGGCGCTGCGGCCTTCCTGCCGGCCCCGGTGGACGGCGCCGTGCTGGTCGCCAAGGCCCGCGCCCTGCTGCGCGGCGAGCCGTCGCGGCCGTCGCCGCGGGCGCTGCTGGTGGTGGCCGACCCGGCCCAGGTGGCGCCGCTGCAGCAAGCCCTGGCGGCCGACGGCTATCAGGTCGGCGCGGCGCACACCCGGCCCGACGCGTTGGCAGCGCTGACGGCCACGCCGTACGAGCTGGCCCTGGTCGCCGCCGAGCTGCCCGCTGGCGCCACCGCGGAGGTGATCGAGGACTGTCGCGCGCAGCGGCCAGACTGCGTCGTGCTGCTGCTGGCAGCCAACCCCACCCCACAGGCCGCGCTGGCCTGGCTCGAGCGCGGGGCCGCCGCCTGGTTCCGCTGGCCCGGCGACCCGGCCCAGTTGTGCGAGTTGGCCGCCCAGACGCGGCACGAGCAGGCCCTGCGGCGGTCCGCCGACCTGCTGGCAGCCCGCACCCGGGCCCTGCGGGAGAGCGAGGAGCACCACCGCACGCTGGTCGACGGCCTGCCCGACATCATCATGAGCTTCGACCGGGACGGTCGGCACTGGTTCGTCTCGCAGAACATTAGCGAGGTCCTGGACTTGGAGGCGGCGCAGTTCATCGGTCTGACGCACGCTGAGTTGGGCTTCCCTGAGGAGCAGTGCCGGTTCTGGGAGGACGCCATCCGCCGCCCGTTCGAGAGCGGCAGGACCTACGAGACCGAGATCATCGTCCAGGGCAAGCACGGCCCGGTGTACTACGACTGGCGGCTGGTGCCCGAGCGCGACTCCCAGGGCGAGGTCACCAAGGTGATCGCGATCGCCCGCGACATCACCGCTCGCAAGCAAGCCGAGGAAGAGGCGCGCCGCGAGCGGGCCAACCGCGAGCTGATCGGCCGGATCGCCACCGCCGCGATTCGGACCGACGATCTGGCACGCTTCCAGGACCATCTGCTGCGCCTGCTCGGCGAGGCGATGGACGTCAGCCGGACCTACGTCTTCACCCACGGGCCCGAACAGCACACGATGTCGAACACGGCGGAGTGGACGGCGCCCGGAGTCACCGCCCAGATCGCCAACCTGCAGGGCATCGCCACCGACAGCCTGCCGTGGTGGCACGACCAGGTCCTGCGCGGCGACGTGATTGGTGTGGACGACATCGCCAGCATCCCCGATCCGGCGCTGGTGGCGCTGCTGCAGGCGCAGGACATTCGGGCGGTGCTGGCGATGCCGCTGTTCATCGGCACCCGCTATTGCGGCTTCCTCGGCTGCGACGAGTGCCGCGACCGCCGGGAGTGGACCGCCCGCGAGCGCGATCTGTTGTCCGAGGCCGCCCGGATCCTGATGGGTGTCTGGGCCGACGAGGACCTGCGGCAGAGCGAGCGGCGCTTCAAGGGCATCCTGCAGAACGTCCCCACCGTCGCCGCCCGGGGCTACACCCTGGACGGCACCGTGTGCTACTGGAACCGCGCCGCGGAGACGTTCTACGGCTACACCGCCGAGGAGGCCCTCGGCCGCAACCTGCTGGACCTGCTGGTGCCGGCGGCCAACCGCGCCGAGGTGGCCGCGGCGATCCGCTCGATGGCCGCCGCGGGCGAGGCCCGGCCGGCCGCCGAGATGCTGCTGCAGCGGCAGGACGGCTCGCTGATTCCGGTCTACTCGTCGCACGCCCTGGTGCGCCTGCCGGGCCGCGAGCCGGAGCTGTTCTGCATCGACGTCGACCTCACCGAGCAGAAGCGCAACGAGACCGAGCGGGCGCAACTTCAGGCGCAGTTCGCCCAGTCGCAGAAGATGGAGTCGGTCGGGCGGCTGGCCGGCGGGATTGCCCACGACTTCAACAACATGCTGGGCGCCATTCTGGGCAACACCGAACTGGCGCTGGCCCAAGTGCCGGCCGGCGAGCCGCTGCACACCGAACTGCGTGACATCCAAAGCGCCGCGGAGCGCTCCGCGGAGCTGACCCGCCAACTGCTGGCCTTCGCCCGCAAGCAGACGGTGGCGCCGCGGGTGCTCGATCTCAACGCCACCGTCGAGAGCATGCTGAAGCTGCTGCGGCGGCTGATCGGCGAGGACATCGCGCTACTCTGGAAGCCCGGGCTGGCCGTCTGGCCAGTGGAAGTGGACCCTGCGCAAACCGACCAGATCCTGGCCAACCTCTGCGTCAACGCCCGCGACGCCATCAGCGGCACCGGCGCCGTCACCATCGCCACCAGCAACGTCACCCTGCCCGAGCAGGCCGGTGTCGGACGCGCCGCGCTGGGGCCGGGCGACTATGTGTTGCTGACCGTCAGCGATGACGGCTGCGGCATGGATGCCGAGACCACCGCGCACCTCTTCGAGCCTTTCTTCACCACCAAGGAGTTCGGCAAGGGCACTGGCCTCGGCCTGGCGTCGGTCTATGGCGCCGTGCAGCAGAACCATGGGCGGATCGACGTCACCAGCACCCCGGGCCACGGGACGACCTTCCGGATCTACCTGCCGCGCCACACCGCCGCCGCGCCCGCGCCTGAAGACGCCGCCAGTCCCACCGCGGCGGCCGGCAGTGAGACCATCCTGGTGGTCGAAGACGAGCCGGCGGTGTTGCGGATGACGACGATGATGCTGGAGCTGCTCGGGTACCGGGTGCTCGCCGCCGACAGCCCCAGTGCAGCGATAGCCCTGGCCGCCGCGCATCATGGCCCGCTGGATCTGCTGTTGACCGACGTGGTGATGCCCGAAATGAACGGCCGCGAGCTGGCCGACGCCTTGCAGGTGTCACGTCCCGGGCTGCGGCGCCTGTTCATGTCCGGCTACACCGCGGACGTGATCGCCAGACAGGGAGTCCTGGACGCCAGCACCCACTTCCTCGCCAAACCGTTCTCGCTGCACTCGCTCGGAACGATGGTCCGTGAGGCGCTGGGCGCCGACCCGGCGTAGGTGGCGGCCGGCGGACGCGACCGTTTGGTGGTCGCTGGCAACGGGTAAGCTGGCTGTCAACCTGGGGCCTCAGCCGATGCGCGTCTACCTCGTGGCCAGCCTCCTGACTCTGCTGCCGGCGGCGGCCGAGGTCACCGTCGATCTGCCGCAGACCACCCTCGGCGCGGCCCTGCAGGCGGTGGCGCAGCAGGCCGGGCTGACCCTCGAACTGCCCGCCGACCTGCCGCGGGAGCAGCTCCTGCGGGTGGACCTCACGGCGGTGCCCCCACTGGTCGCCTTGCGCGCGGTGACCGCCGGCCTCGACGGCGCCCGCTGGGAGCTGCGCCAAACCACTGCAGTGCTGCACTGGACGCCACCCCCTGCCCCGCCGGTCGCGCCTGCGGCCAGCCCGGCCAAGCCCCCAGCGGAGCCGCCCGTTGGCCCCACCGGCCGCCCCGGCGTCGGGTCGGGCCAGTGGGTGCGCATTCCGGTCTACTACCACGACGCCGCCGCCCTGGCGACGGTCCTGGGCGGCCGCCCGCTCCGCTACGCGGACCTCGATCCCTGGTACGCCGCCCTGCTCGGCGCCGCGCCCTCGCCAGCCGCCGCGGGCCGCCTGCCGCTGCCGGCCGGGGTCAGCGACCTGGTCGGCGCCGACTGGCTGCGGGGACTGCTGGCCAGGTAGTCAGGCGCCGCTGCAGGGCCAACCGCCCTGCTCGGCGGCCTCCGGAGCCAGCACCGTGGTGTGGCCCTCGTCAATGCCGTGCATCCGCCTGACCGCCCGAGTCTTGGCACGAAGTACCTGGACCAGCGGCAAGGGAGGCTGCCGGCCGGCGGGTGCCACCAGCAGGATCGCCGTCGGCGGACCGCACAGGTCGGCCGGCAGCGCCCGGCCACACTGTTCGCCCCAACTGGTTTCGCAACGAACGCAGGCCAGGGCGTGCAGGGAGTCCCGGAACTTGCTGGCCGTCCGCTCCAGATCGGGGTCTTTCTGAAGGAACGGCGCGGAGACCACCTCGACCAGCACCGGGCCGGTGGCGCCACCTGGGTGGACCAACCAGTCCACCGGCCGCAAGCCATCTCCGGTCAGCCGCTGCACGGCCTCCAGCTTCTCAAAGGCGATCTGCTGCATCGTCCGCGCTGCCCTTCTGTGGTCACCGGACACTGGCCGCCGTGACGGTCCCCAGCCCGAGATCCTGCTGATAGAGCTGCCAGGCTTGCTGCACGATCGGATTGTCGGGCATGCCCTGCAACAGGTTGTGGAACTGCGCCGACAACACCCCGTCGACCCGCTCCAGAGAGACCAGACCGGTTGACAGCCGATTCTGGCGACTGGCCAGCTCGAGGGCAGTCAGAAACAGGTAAGAGTGCGTCGCCAGAATCACCTGCACACCGCCCTTCGCCAACTCGACCAGCGCACCGGTGAGCGCTTGCACCGCCGCTGGGTGCAGGTTGCACTCGGGCTCGTCCAGGAGCAGCACCCCGCCGGACTGCAGGCTGCGGTTCTGAATCAGCCGCTGCAACACGAAGAGCTTCTTGACGCCTTCCGCCACCACCCCGAGTGAGTAGCGCGAGTTGCCGCGTCTCAGCACAAACTCGTCCTGGTCGTCTTGGACGAACTCGCCCTCATAGCACGCGTCGAGCTGTTCGCGGGCCCGGTCTAGGCCGGCGGCCAATCGACCCGGCCGCGGCGCGTAGGCGATCTCCTCGGCCAGGTCGTAGTAGGTGTCATCGAAGGCCACCAGCCCGTGTCGCCCGCGAGCCTCGCGGATCGCCTGTCGCCAGGTCAGGATCTCCTTGGCCGGCAGAAACGTCACGGCCGCCGGCGCGGCGGGCGGCGGCTCAGCGCAGCTACTGATCCGTCGCGTCGTGTCTCGGCCGAAGGAGAAGTGGCGGTCCTTTCCAGCCGCGGTGAAGTCGACCTGCAGCGGGCCAGTGCCGGCACGGTGGACCAGATCGCCCAGGCCGCGGGGTGAGACCAGGCTGTAGGTGCCCTCCAGCTTGGCGGCCAACAGCTCGGCCCAGGTTCGTCGACCGCGCGCCGCAGCGTGGTCCCGCAGGCTGCGCAGCACAGCATAGAGGAGCTTCAGCAGGTGTGTCTTGCCGGTGTCGTTGAGACCGATCAGCACGTTCAGGCCAGGCTCTGGCTCCCAGCGGAAGTCCACGAATGGGCCGAGGTTCTGTATCCGGAGCTGCTCCACCACGCGTGGATCTCCTGACCCAGCATTGTACCACTGCCGCCCTGACCATGCCGCGGAGGCCACCCCTTGAGCTACCCCACCGCCAGCACCTGATTCACCGCTGCCGGCCAGGCACAGTGCTGGGAGTAGTGCATGGTGCGGGCCCGTGGGTCGGCGGACGTCGGCAGCGGGGTCGGCGCTTGGGCGATGAAGAAGGCGCCGCGGAACTCGTTGAGCGCGACGTAGGCCCAGGCGATGCGGCCCAGCGGATCGGGGTGCGCCGACGCGAAGTCGTAGAGCGGCACGGGGCCGGTGTCGATCTGGAACACGCCGCGGTCGCGCTGCACGTTCATCGTCTTGATGGGGTACTCCAGCACCGCCGTGACGCCCGTCGCCGCGTCGCTGGCGGTGGTGCGGGCCACCAGCGGCCGGCCGGCCAAGGTGGCCGCGATCACGGCGGCTTTGGTCGGCAGCGGCGTGGCCTCGACGTAGACGGGGTGACGCAGCAGGTTGTCGAAGCGGGGGAGCGTGTCGCCGAGGTCGAGCGCGGCGCGGTCGGCGTCGGCCCAGACGCGGTGCAGGCGGTAGCGGCTGGGGCCGAACAGGCCGGAGAAGTCGTAGTTGTCCTGCCCATCGCGGAAGAGGCCGCTGGCGACGTAGCAGTCCTCGCTCTTGCAGGAGGCAAACATCACGATCTCCTGCGTCGCCGCGCCCGGCAGAGTGAGCAGCAGGCGGGCCTCCAGTTGCAGGCGGGCCGTGTTGTCGGGCAGCACGAAACTGACGAAGCTGCGGCCATAGTCGAGGACTTGCATCCAACGCTCCGCCGCGCCGTCGAGGGCCGCGGGTTGTGGTAGTCTGACCGCAGGAGCCCCCGATGCCGACCCTCGCCGTGCTGTTGCTGTGGACCGGTCTGCTGCAGGCCGAGCCGGCGGTGACGCTGCATGTCGCCCTGACCGGGGCCGACACCAGCCCCGGCACCGCCGCGGCGCCCTTCGCTACCTTGGAAGGCGCCCGCGACGCGGTCCGCAAACTGCGCCAGGCCGGACCCTTGCCGACTGGCGGGGTCACCGTGCTGGTGCATGCCGGCACTTACCAACGTAGCGGCCCGCTGCAACTCGGCGCGGCCGACGCTGGGACGGCCGCCGCGCCCATCGAGTACCGGGCGGCACCTGGGGAGCGGGTGGTGCTCACCGGCGCCCGCCGGATCGTCGGCTGGCAGCCGCATCAGGGGGCGGTGTGGAAGGCTGACGTCGCGGCGCAGGGGTTCCGCGACCGGTACTTCCGGCAGCTCTTTTTGGATGGGCGCCGGCAACACCTGGCGCGCTACCCGAACTACGACCCCGGCAACCCCCACGGCGGCGGCTTCGCCTACGTCGACGGCGAGCCGCTCAGCATGTACCGCGACCTGCCGACCGAGGAGCTGCGGCAGATCCACACGCGGCCGCCCGACGCCCGGACCTGGGCCCACCCCGAGTTGGCGGAGGTGATCCTGTTCCCGCGCTACAACTGGATCAACATGGCGCTGCCGGTGACCGCGGCCGATCCGGCGGCCCACACCATCACCCTCGGCCGCGAGGTCAAGTGGGGCAACTTCCAGGGCATCCGGCCGCTCGACCGCTACTACGTCCGCAACCTGCCCGAGGAGCTCGACGCGCCGGGCGAGTGGTGGCTGGACCGCGAGAGCTGGCAGCTCTACTACTGGCCGCCCCAACCGCTGGAGCGGTCCGAAGTGCGCGCGCCGGTCGCCGAGAGCTTGATCGAGTTGAGCAAGGGGGCCGACTGCATCACCATCCGCGGCTTCGTGATCGAAGGCTGCGACGGCACCGCGGTCAATGTGCGCGAGGCGCAGCACTGCCGGATCGTCGGCAACACCGTCCACGATACGGGCGGCCGCCTGGGTGGTTCGGCTGGGATCGTCGTGTCGGGCGGCCGCGATGTCGGTGTCGTGGGCAACGATGTCTACGAAGTGTGCAACGACGGCATTCGGGTCGACAGCGATGGCGCTGACCGCGAGGCGCTGACCCCGACCGGCCACTTCGTCGACAACAACTACGTCCACCACATCGGCGTCCTCAACGGCCACGGCTGCGGCATCACGGTGTACGGCATCGGCAACCGGGTCAGCCACAACCTGATCCACGACACCACCCGCTGCGGCATCTACGGCGGCGGCACCGACTGCGTGGTCGAGTACAACCGCATCCGGCATGTCAACCTGGAGACCGAGGACACCGGCGGCACCTACATGGGAGCCGGTTGGCACGTCCGCGGGATGGTCTACCGCTACAACTTCCTGAGCGACATTCTGGGCTACGGCCGGACCGGCAACCGCTGGACCAGCCCGCACTTCGCCTGGGGGATCTACCTCGACGACGACCTCAGCGGGGTGCATGTCCACGGCAACATCGTCGCCCGCACCACCCTGGGCGGCAGCCACATCCACGCCGGGCGCGACAACCTGATCGAGAACAACATCTTCGTCGACGGGGCCAACCAGCAGATGCAGTACAGCGGCCACGAGCCGGAGTCCTGGGTCGTCAAGATGCACCTCGCCGAGTTCGAGAAGTGGTTCGCCAGGCCGGCCTGGCAGGCCCGCTACCCGGAGCTGGCAGAGACCGACCGCGCAAAGCTCTACCTGATGGCCGGCAACCGCTTCGAGCGCAACATCGTGTCGTACCGCAGCCCCACGGCCTGGCTCTACCGCTACAGCCGCAACGACGCGCCGGAGACCAACACCAGCGACTACAACCTGATCTGGCACCACGGCACGCCACCCAACCTGGGGCTGCCGAACACCCCGCTGGAGCAGCAGTGGGCCGCCTGGCAGCAGACCGGGCAGGACGTGCATAGCCAGCTCGGCGACCCGCTGTTTGTCGATGCGGCGCACGACGACTATCGGCTGCAGCCCAACTCGCCCGCGCTGGCACTGGGCTTCCAGCCGATCCCGGTGGAGCAGATCGGGCCTTACGCCAGCCCCGACCGGGCCACCTGGCCAATCGTCGAGGCGCCGGGCGTGCGCGAGATCCCGCTGGTGACGACTGTGATCGAGCCGACCCCGCCCGCGGCGCCGGCCCGGCCGCTGGCGGCTGTGCCACGGGTGCCGCAGCTTCCAGAGGCCGCCACCGGCTGGCCACAGCCGGTCCTGCCGCTGTCCCAGCACCCCGATGGCAGCCCGGTGGCATCGGGGCCGGCGGCACTGCAGCTCTGCTGGGACGGCTCCGCGCTTGGGGTCCAGGTGACGGTGCCGATCCTGCCCGGCCAGGCCTTGCGGCTGGGCCACACCTGGGAGCAGCACGACGCCGCAGAGGTCTGTTGGCAGGATCTCAGCCGACCAGGGGTCGCAGTCTTCGTCTCGCACGGTTACGCCGACGGCACCTGCGAAACAGTGGTTCACGGCGGCGGTGCCGACCTGGCCTCGCCGCTGCAGGCCGCCACCCGCTTCCGCGCCGCGGTGCAGCCGCAGCAATGGCTCGCCGGCTGGCACCTGCCGCTGACGGTCGCCGGGCTGACACCGCGAACGGGTCTGCGGCTGGCGTTCAACGTCGGGGTGCGCCGCGCCGCCAGCAATCAATGGTTGCAGTGGTGCGGCTCGGGCAGCACTTACAGCGTGGAGCGCGCCGGCATCCTCGAACTCCGCTGAGCCTCAGCGCGTCAGGCGGCAGAACCCGACAGTAGTCCACTCCTGGTCGCCGTCGTCGTAGACCACGTGGATCCGCTCGCTGCCCTCGGCCAGGCTGACCTGGCCTGGGTAGTACTCGTCGCCGCCCTGCCAGCGACAGTAGACGCGGTCGCCGACCTCCAAGTCCAGGGGCATCACCCGTTCGGGCACCGTCCACTCCTTGTCGCCGTCGTCGAACTTGACGTAGACCCGGCCCGGCGCGGCCTGGCGCACCGTGGCGGGGTACCAGAACAGATCGTGGCTCCATTGACAGAGCACGCGGTCGCCGGCCACCCAGTCCGCCGGCGGTGCGCCCGGGCCGGTCGGAAGGGGCGCCAGCGTCTCGGGACGACTCGCCGGCGGCACCCGACCGCCGGCTTGGAGGGTCTCCGCGATCGCCGCCGCGAGTTGCTGCAACGCCCCCTCCAGCGCTTCGGCTGGCGTCGCCCCGGCGGCCCGGACGGTTGGCCAGTCGGGGACCAGGGCGATGGCGCCGGCGGGTGGGCCACCGCACAGCACCACCGGGTAGTCGAAGGTCGCCGGAGGCAGTGGAAGCAGGTCCACGGTCAGGCTCCGTTCGTCACAGGCTCGTCGTCCAGCAACAGCCACACCTCGCCCTGGCTGTCGGTGCCGCCGCTGCTGGCGACCTCGGCCAGCAGCTCCAGCGGCGTGGCCGCGCCGGGCGGGACGGTCAAGCTGAAGAGGTTGCCGCTGCTGCCCGAGCCGGCCCAGCCGCGGTGGCGGTCCTCCGGGCCGGCGACGGCGCCACGCTGCAGGCGGGCTGCCTGGATCACCAGGCCGTGCGCCCCGCGAAGGTACTCGAACTCGACCCGCGCCGCTGTCCGGCCAGCCAGCAGGGCCGGCTCGATCGCCAGCCGTAGCACGGTGCCGGCCTGGCTCATCTGCGCCGGCTGCCACTCACCCAGGCGGATGGCCCGGCCGCTTTCGAGCCCCACCTCGCGGGCCGCTGGCAGGTCGCTGCGGCGGCCCGCCGCCAGGTCGGCTGCCAGGCCCTCCAGCCGCGCCGCGAAGCTCTCGTGGGCGGTCAGCAGGGCGGTCAGCCGCTCGACATCGCCGGCGTAGGCGCCGGTCGCGGTGACCGCTTGCTGGTAGAGGTCGCGCACCTCGCGCAGTTCGGGCTGCAGGGCCGTCACCGCCACGGCGACCGCGTGCAGCTCGATGGCGGCCGCGGCGGGCGCGCCCGGCAGGCGGCCGAGCGCGCGGATGTAGCCCTGGCTGCCCTCGGCAGTGACCATCAGCCGCCGCAGCGCATTGCGCTGCAACAGCAGGGCCGCCCGGGCGAAGGGCAGCAGGTCGGCGTTGCGCTGCGCCTGGCCGCTGAGTCGTTGCAGCCCCTGGAGGGCGTTGTCGAGCGCCATCAAACCGGGCTTGGCGGCCGCGACCAGCTCCGGCTGCTTCAGCCCGAAGTCGCGCCGGACGCGGTCGGGCGGGCAGACCACCAGGGCGTTCAGCCGCCGCTGATCGGTCAGCGCCGCGCCCGCAACGGCTGCGGGGGTCGGGTCCACCAGCACCTCTCGCAGCAGCCTCCCGGCCGGGTCCTGGCAGCCCAGGATCTGGTCGGCGTAGCGCCGCTCGAAGTCGGCCGTGGTCCCACGGCCGAGTGACCAAGAGCACTCGGCGGTATAGAGCATCCCGAGCAGGCTGTTGGCGGCCAGAGCGCCGCCCATCCATTCCCAAGTGGTGGTCATCGCGCCGCGGCAGCCGCGCTCGGCCGCGGCGCGCAGGAACCCGCGGATGCCGCGGTAGGTGGTGGCATGGTCGGGCCAGAGGCGGCTGTAGCTGACGATCGCCGGCGAGGCCCAGACATCGGCGTAGCCAAGCTGCTGGTAGGTCGCGATTTCCGGGTAGGCCGCCGGGCCGTGGTAGATCCACTCGGTCGGGATGCTGTCCTTGGGCATCGCCGCGGCGTACTGGATGCTCATGTTGGACAGCTCCGGCGTCGGGCCGTGATGCGACGGCCAGAAGAGCATCGTGAAGCCGTGGCGGCGGCAGAGCTGGTTGAGCTTCTGGAGGTGCTCGGTGTAGAGCCCCCCGACGCCACCCGCGGCGACCTTGGCCGCGCAGGCCGGGCACTTGCCGAAGTTCATCTCAAACTCGTCGGCGCCGACGTGGAGGTACCGGGCAGCCGGGAACTGCTCGCGCAGCTCGCCGTAGACGCGGTCCAGGAACTCCCAGGTGGCCGGGGAGCTGGTGCAGAAGACCCAGGGGTCGCCGGCTTCGCGCAGCGCGGCCAGCTCGGGTGCCTGCAGGACCGCCGAGGCGTGGCCGAGGGACTCGAACTGCGGGATCAACTGCACGTGGTACCGCCGCGCCACGTCGGCGAGCTGGCCTGCCTTGGCGGGCGTGAAGGTGCCCGGGCGACCGAGGAAGGGGTACTGCCGAAACTGGTAGTCGTTCTCCCCGTAGATCATCAGCGCGTTGAGCTTGCTGCGGGCCAGCAGCCGGATCAGGCGGGTCCACCAGGCGACGTCGACCGTCTGTCCACGCGCCACATCGTACTGCAGGCCGCGCAACGGGAAGGCCGGGCGATCGACGATGCGGCAGTGCGGCAGGCTGCCGTCGGCGCGGACCAGTTGCCCCGCGGTGCAGGCCCCGTAGAACAGCCCGGCGGCGCTGCTAGCCTCGACCACCACGCCGCTGGCGGTGACGCTGACGCGGTGCTCTTCGGAGTCGGCCGGCAGCGTGGTCACCCGCCGTAGCTGCAGGTCGCCGGCGCGCGAGGCGCTGGTCACCACCGTCAGCCGCAGCCCGCAACGCTCGGCAATCAGGTCGACCAGCTCAGCCGCCGCCTCCCGGTCCGCCGGCGGCGCCGCCGCGGCCAGGACCAGGCGGCTGCCCTTGGTCAGGTGCAGCTCACCCGCCAGCAGGCTGATCTCCCGCGGCAGCGGCAACGGGCTAACCCGACGGGTCGCCAGCTCGGCCAGCAACGCCCGCTCGGCCTGCTGCTCCGGCGTGTCGGCCAGCACCCAAGCCTGGATCGGCCGCTGGTCGTGGTCGCGGTAGAGCGTCCAGCCATCGCCGCTGACCGTGGCGCTGACGAACAGCGTCAGGTACCCCCGCGCACAGTCGGTCGGACGCACCGCCGCCGTCAGGTCAATCGGGGCGACGTTGCTCTGGTTCCAGGCGTCGCCGTTGGCGATCACCGGCCCGCGGTGGATCACCTCCCCAGCGGCCGCGTCGCGGCGCAGCACCAACTGGTAGGAGCTGCCCTTGCCCGAAAACCCGACCACGTTGCCGAGCCCGACGGCCAACGTCAGCGGCGGTTGTGGCGGTAGCGGGAAGCGCAGCTCGACAGTCTCGCCGGACGGCAGATTGCCGAGATGGCTCTCCCCCTGTGGCGTCGGCGGCAGCGGCCGGACGAGGCTGGCGCCCTCCAGCCCAGCCTGCGCCCAAACCGCCCGAACGCCGAGCAACGACAGCAGCAGCAAGCGCCGCATGACGGGTCTCCGGTCGGCTGCTACGCGCTATTCAACCAGAATCCTGCGGCCGGTCAGGTGGTTGCGAGGGCCGTGAAGCCAGCCGTGGCGAAGTGCTGGTCAACGGTCAGGGCGTCCTGCATCCCACGGGTGCGCATCACGGCGAAGGAGGTGCAGTCGACGAACGAGAAGCGCTGGTCGCTGAACCGCCGGAACCACTCCGTGGCCGACTGCCAGAGCGCCCGGTCGATGATCACGACCTCCAAGCGGCTGGAGGCGACCATCTGCTCCACCACACTGTGCAGCGTCATCGCGGCCGCATGGGAGATATCGTAGCGGAGGCGGGTCAACGCCTCGGCCAGCACGAAGTTCGAGGTGACCAAGGGATGGCCCGCGCGACGCATCCGATGCATCAGATCGGCCGCCCGCGCGTGGTGCGGGTCGTCCTTGACCAGCAGCGCAAGCCAGGCCCAGGTGTCCACAAAGGCCTCCGCCGGCTTCACGACTCACCGCCGTAGAGGGCCTCATCGATGCCCACCGACAGATGCTTGCCACCGCCGCTCACCAGGCCGCGGCACAGCTCGTCCAGAATCGCCTCGCCGCGCTGCCAGCGCTCTTCGTCGGTCTCGGTGGCCGCGGCCTCCGCCGCCTCGCGCGCCGCCAGCAACTCGGGCTGCTCGGCAGCGTCCAGCGCGGCGCGCAGGCGCTGGCGTGCGGCGGCGTCCAGCGCCGGCAACTGGGCGATGATCTCGTCGACGCTCATGGCGGTCCTCCGAACCCATTGTAATCCGGCCGGCCGGCACCTGGCGAGTCGCGCAGGGGCCGCTGGATCCAGGCCGAACAGCCGTCCAGGAGCCTCTGATGCGCCTCGCCCTGCTACCCGCGATCCTCTGGCTGACAACTTTGGCGGCGGCGGTCGCACCGGATCCGAGCGCGCACCTGCCGTTCACGCATCCGACCATCGCCGGGCCGTGGCCGGACCGGCTGAACCTGGACCTGCCGGCAGAGCTGCGGGCGCAGCCGTTGGCGGTGCTCGGGTACCTGGACGTCACGCAGCCGCCCTTCAGCGCCGACCCGACCGGGCAGCGGGACGCCACCGCGGCGGTGCAGGCGGCGGTCAACGCCGCGCGCGACAGCCAGTTGGCCTGCTTCTTTCCGCCCGGCGACTACCGGCTCAGCGATACGCTGCACTGCACGCAGCAGCTCTATCGGCGGAGTAACGGGCGGGTCTTCGGGGCCAACCGGCTGCCCTGCCTGCTGGTCGGCTCGCGGCGCGGGCCGCAACGAGCGCGGTTGCTGCTGGCACCACGCTCGCCGGGCTTCGGCGACCCAGGCAAACCGAAGGTCTTCGTCTACGTCTGGGCCCGCGGCTACCTCAACAGCACCACCGCCGACCGGGTCGGCGATGGCCTGGCGCCGACGGTTGAGCAGCCCAACATCTCGATGAACCAGGTGCTCGTCAACCTCGACTTCGTGATTGGTGCGGGCAACGCCGGAGCGGTGGCGGTGCGGCACCAGGCGGCCGAAGGGTCGGCGATTGAGGACTGCACCATCGACGCCACGCACGGTCTGACTGGCCTGCAGGGCGGCATCGGCTCGGGCGGCAGCAGCGTCGGCGTGACCGTGATCGGCGGCCGGGTTGGCTTGGACTTCACCGGCTACTTCAACGGCACGCAGCCGACGCCCGTGATCACGGGGTTCACGCTGCGCGGCCAGACTGGCAGCGCCATCCGCAGCAGCAGCCGGCAGACGCTGGTGGCCGCCGGTCTGAGCATCGACGCCAGCAGTTGCAGCGGTCCGGTGATCGAAGTGCTGCCGAACCTGGTCGCCAACCTCGGCCAGCTTAGTGTGATCGACAGCCAAATCGACTGCGGCCACCGCCCCGACGCCACCGCGATCCGGTCCAGTCGCGGGGTCTACCTGCAGAACGTCTACCTGCGCGGAGCCGCCACCGTGGTGGACGATCCGCAGCTCCAACGGCGGTTGCCGGGCAATCCCACCGGCTGGCTGCAGGTACGCCGTTACGCGGCCGGCAGCGCGCCGGTCAGCAACCAGGAGCGGGAGTACCGCTATCCGGTCTACCAGAACGGCCAGTCGGTCGACCTGGTCCAGGAGATCAGGGCTGGCGCGGCCCCACCGCCGGACCTGGCGCAGCGCCACCTCTGGGCACCCGACTTTCCGACCTTTGAGACACCGGGCGCCGCCAACGTCCGAGCCGCGCCCTACGGCGCCGTGGGTGACGGGCAGGCCGACGACACCGCGGCGCTGCAACGGGCGGTCGATGAACACGAGCTGGTCTTCCTGCCGCGCGGCGTCTACCGGCTGACCGCGCCCTTGGAGTTGCGGCCCAGCAGCAAGCTGATCGGCGTCGGGCAGCACCTCTCGCTGCTGGTGGCAACGGCCCACGGGGCCTTCGCCGATCCGGCCCGCCCGGCGCCGCTGCTGCGGACCGCGGACACCGCCGCGGCGACCACAGTGGTGGCGTTCCTGGGCCTGATCGCGCCGCGCGACGTCCCGGCGGTGCAGGCGCTGCACTGGCGCTGCGGCGGCCAGTCGGTCTTCCGGTCGGTGGAGCTCGACGAACTGCCAACCCATGCTTTTGCGCCGCCGCCCCGCGGGCGGGCGACGCCACCGCCACCGCTCGGGCCGCCGGTGCTGTTGAGCGGTCAGGCTGGCGGCAACTGGTACAACTACCGCGGCACGCTGCTGACCATCGACGGCGCCCGCGGACCGTTGCGGTTCTACCAGTGCAGCCCGCAGCAGCACGCCAACCAGGTCCGCCGCGCCGGGCAGGTCGAGTTCTACGGCCTCAAGTACGAGGGCAACAACCCGGTGCTGACGATCCGCGACTGCGACCAGATGGCCGTCTACGGCCATGGCGGCAACGGCAAGGGGCGGGCCGACGCCAGCCTCTACGTGGTCGAGAACACGCGGCGCTTCTTGCTGGCCAACGGCGTCGATGGGCCGACCAAGATCGGCACCAAGTCGCTCAGCTCGTGGGAGGGCAGCACCGATCCGCTACGCTGGCACTTCCTGATCGACACCAGCGCCCACGGCGTCGGGCCGTTGCCACCGTTGGAGCGGCCGGTGCTGTACTGGCGGGAGGCGCCTTGATGGACTACTCCGGCATCCTCACCGAGCTGGCGCTGGGACCGTCGCGGTTCGCCGCGTTGCTGGCCGGCCTGGACACCATGACCGCCGCCTGGCGGCCACAGCCGGCCAGTTGGTCGGCGCTGGAAGTGGTCTGCCATCTGCGCGACGAGGAGCGTGAGGACTTCCCGGCCCGGCTGGGGCATGTCCTGGCCCGGCGGCCCGGCCCCTGGCCGCCGATTGACCCCGAGGGCTGGGCCGTCGCGCGGCACTACCAACAGGACGACCTGCCAGGCGCCCTGGCCGACTTCACGGCCGCGCGCCAGGCCGCGCTGCGGTGGCTCGCTGGCCTCGCCGCGCCGGACTGGAGCCTGTCGTACGAGGCGCCCTGGGGGCTGCTCAGCGCCGCCGACCTGCTGGGCAGTTGGCTGGCCCACGACAACCTGCACCTGCGGCAGTTGATCCGCTGGCAGCGGGCCCGGCTCGAGCTGCTCACCGCCGGCTGCGGGCTGCAGTACGCGGGCGCCTGGGAGTGACCGGCGGGGTGCCCCCAAGATAACGGCTACATCACGGCCAGTTGACGCAGCGGCCGCGTGGTGGAGCCGATGCTGAACGGACTCGCTGCCGGATTGCGGGGCGCCGGACCGGCCCGCAGCCTGGTCGCCGAGCATTGGGGCTGGTCAGGATGACGGGTGGCGACGAGCTGCTGAGTTACTTGACGGCGGCCGGGCGACTCACCGCCCTGGCGGTGTTGCTGCTGGCGAGCGGTTGGCGGGCCCTTCTTCCGAGGTCCCGCTGGCTGGCCCTGGCGGCGGCGCTGACGCTGGCGCTGCTGGCCGAACTGACCTGGCTGGTGGTGCACGGGCGCGGCGCTGACGCTGCCTGGGAGCCGCTCGGAACCGCGCTCCGCGGCGCGGCGGGCGCGACGCTGCTGATCTTCGCCAGTGCGGCCACCGCCCCCACGACGCCCCGCCGTTGGCGGCTGCTGGGTCTGCTGGGGCCGGCTGCCTGGTGGCTGACGGCCTGCCTGCCCGGGGCGCCGCACGGGGCCTCTCGCCTGTTGTGCAGCGGCGGCGCGCTGGCGGCGGCCGCGGCGTTGGCCTGGCCGGCCGCACGCAGCCCCGCCGGTGCGCTGGTCGGCTGGCGGCTGGCAGCCACCGGACTGCTGCTCGGCGCGGTGCAGGCCGGCGCGCTGCTGACCCTGGCCCTGGCGCTGCTGGTCGGCTTGCTGGGCCAGCGCCGGGCGGTGCTGCAGGCCGAGGGCGCGGGGCGGACCGCCGCGCCAGCCGACGGCGCCGTGCCGCCAGCGGCACCGGCGGCGGCGCCCGCGACGGCCGCGGCGGTGTTCGAGCCCAGCGGCATGTTGGAGATGCTCGGCGGGGACGAGCAGTTGGCGGCCGAACTCGTCGGCATCTACCTCGCCGAGCTGCCGCCGCTGCTGGCGGCCCTGCGGGCCGCCGCCGAGCAACACGACGCCGCGGCGGTGCAGCGCACGGCGCACGCGATCAAGGGTTCGGCCGCCAACCTCGGCGGCCAGCGCCTGAGCCTGCTGGCAGCCGCGGCCGAGGACCTGGCGCGGCAGGGCGAGCTGGCCGCCATGGCGGCCCAGGCGCCGCTGGTGCAGGCGGCCGGCGAGGAGCTGCACGCGGCGCTGCAGGCGTGGCAACCGCAGGCGGCGGCCACGGCGAGCGGCGGTTAGGGTCCCGCCTGGCGGAGCCAGTCGGCCAAGAGCTGCGCATGGGCGGCGAAGACCGCCGACGAAAGGTAAACCTGGCCAGCGCGCAGACCGGGCTGGCCGACCAGGCGCTCGCCGTGGTAGACGCTCGGCCAGGTCGCCTCGGGCGTCAACGCCGCCACCACCGCGGCGACTGCCGTGGTCGAGACGGTCGGCTCGACCGGAGCCACGCCAGTCTCGGCCTGCTGCCAGGCGGCCGCCAGCTCGTCCAGCCCCGCCGGCTGGCGCCAGCCGTAGTGAGCCGGCGCGCTGGTCTCGTCGTAGCTCAGGCGGTACTCCTGATCCACGTAGAGCGGCCGGTCGGTGTGCAGTTCGTAGAAGCGACTGAGCTGGCCGTCGGGAAGCTGCAGCCGGCGCAAGTAGGCCAGGCTGAGCGGCACGGCGGCTCGCAGCCGTGGCTCGTCCAACTCGCGGCTGAGCCGGATCAGCGTCGCCAGCACGTCCTGCGACTCCAGCGAGGCGACCGCCGGCGGCTCGAACCGCCGGCCCCAGGCCGGCTGCATCGCGGGGCTGTACTGCTGGCACCAGGCGGGTTGTGGTGCGGGCAGCCGGGCCAGCAGCAGGAAGTCTCCGAGCCGGCGCAACGCCGCGACGCAGCGCGGGTCACCCCGCAAGTGCCAGGCCAGCAACAGCGTCTCGGCGAGGTGTCCGGCCAGACCGTCGTTGAGCGTCGGCAGGTCCCAGTAGTTCTTCACCCGGTTGGCCGTCCGCCAGTCCCCCGGCGGATAGCTGGCCGGCCGCGGCGGGTCGCCCGCCACTGGTCCGCGGAAGACCTGCGGGAAGCCCCCCGCCGCAAACTGCGCCGCCAGCACGGCGTCCAGCGCCACGGTGACCGCCGCGTGCAGTTCCGCGTCGCGACCGGCCAGCGCGGCATCCAGGCGCAGCAGGAAACGCAGCGCGGCGGTGGTCTGGTCATCGTCGAAGCTGGAAACATCCCAGCTCCCGCCGGGCCGCCGGCGGTACCGCCCCAGCCGCGCGGCCGGCCCGAACTCGATCACCTGCGTCCAGCCACCGGAGACCAACTGCCCGTCCAGCAACGCCCCGGCGGCCTCCTGTGCCGCCGTCAGGCAGGCGGCGTCGCCCGTCGCCTGCCAGGCCGCCAGGAACGCCTCGCCGACCGTCGGGGTGCCGGGTGGCTGCACGTAGATGGTGGTCGGACCAGCCAGGCTCTCGCCCCAGCGCTGCCGGAAATCCGGCGTGTAGTAGTAGACGTAGCCGCCTTGCGTGCTGGCCGCGCCGTGCCAGCGGACGACCGCCCGCTGCAGGGCCTGCGCGACCGTCGCGCGGTCCAGGTCGGCGGCAGCCACCGGGGACAGGAGGCTGGCCAGGAAGAGCCAGGTCGCCCGCTGCATCAGGTCCTCCGCAGAGGTTGTGCCGAACGCCGCGGCCGACGTCAAGGGCTGGGAGGCCTCTCCGCGGCGATGGCGAAGAGCCCCGCGCTGGAGATCCGCGATGCGAGTGTGGACGCAATGGCTGGTGGTCGCGGCGGCGCTGGGTTACCTCGGCGTGCGCAGCGTGGGCGGCGCCGATGCGGCCTGGGTCGACCTGTTCAACGGCCGCGACCTGACCGGCTGGACGCCCAAGATCACCGGGCAGCCTCTCGGCGAGGACAAGTTCGGCACCTTCCGGGTCACCGACGGCGCCCTCGCCGTGGGCTATGAGAAGTACGACGGGTTCAAGAACCAGTTCGGCCATATCTTCTACGAGAAGCCCTTCAGCCGCTACCGCTTCCGCTGCGAGTACCGTTTCGTCGGCGAACAGTGTCCGGGCGGGCCGGGCTGGGCGCTCCGCAACAGCGGGGTGATGATCCACTGCCAGCAGCCCGAGACGATGACGGTCGGCCAGAGCTTCCCGGTCTCGATTGAGGTGCAGCTGCTGGGCGGCAATGGCAAGGACGCCCGGCACACCGGCAACCTCTGCACCCCTGGCACCAACATCGTGATGGGCGGGCAACTGGTCACCCGGCACTGCACCGACTCCAGCAGCGAGACCTTCCACGGCGAGCAGTGGGTGACCTGCGAACTCGAGGTCCATGGCGACCAGGTGATTCGCCACCTGATCAACGGGGTCGAGGTCCTGCGCTACGAGCAGGCCCAGCTCGACCCGAACGACGGGGATGCCAAGCGGCTGATCCAGCCGGGCCAGCCGCTCCTGCTGCGCGGCGGCTATGTCAGCCTGCAGTCGGAGAGTCACCCGGTGCAGTTCCGCCGGATCCAGGTGCTGGAACTGGCCGACTAACGGCGTAAGCCGACCGTCAGGGGGCGTTCGCGCGGCGGTAAGGGCGAACAGGGAAGGAACCACTCGGCGCACCGCGGATGGTGCGGCGTACGCGGTTCGAGAGGCCGACTGTCGATCCGAGAGACGGGGGCGACGATGCCGAAGCTGCGACGTGTCTGCCGGTGCCTGTTGGTGCTCGGCCTGCTGTGGGGCGCGGCCAGCGCGCCCGTCTGGCGCCAGTCGGCGCGACCCGCCGTCCGCCCGACCGTGGCCGCCGCGGTCGACCACCTGCGGCAGCCGCTGCACTTCGAGCCGGCGGTCGACCAGCAGAGCTACGTCTGCGCCGGGCCGGGGTACCGGGTGCAGGTCACCCGCGACGGGCTGCGCGTGCATCTGGCCAACCGGCACCGCAGCGGAGCGGCACAACCGGTGGCGTTCACCCTCCGCGGCGCCAACCCGGCCGCCCGCGTCACCGCCAGCGACCCGTTGGCCGGCCGCAGCAACTACTTCCTGGGCAACGACCCCCGCCGCTGGCGGACCGCCGTGCGGCACTACGAAAAGGTCCGCGTGGCGGCCGTCTACCCGGGCATCGATCTGGTCGTCTACGGCACGGCCGACGGCCGTGTCGAGCACGACTTCGTGGTCGCCCCCGGGGCCGATCCGTCCCAGATTGCCTTCGATGTCGGCGGCACCCGCCGCCAGCGCGTCGCCGCCGACGGCAGCCTGCGCCTGCCCGTGCCCGGCGGCCAGGTCCAGTTGCTGCAGCCGGTGGTCTACCAGTCCGGCCCCGCCCGCGAGCCCGTCGCCGGCTCGTTCCACCGCCGCGACGATGGCGCCTGGGGCTTCGCCCTCGGCTCCTGGGACCGCCGCCGGACGCTGATCATCGACCCGGTGCTCGATTACTCGACGTATCTGGGGGGCAGCAATCACAACGGGCTGCTCTGCACCGCGCTGGACAGCAGCGGCAACCTCTACGTCGGAGGGTTCACCGGCTCGACCGACTACCCGATCCTCGATGCCTACGACAACAGCTACAACGGCGGCACCTATGACGCAGTTGTCAGCAAGCTGGATCCTACCGGAGACCTGATCTACTCCACCTTCATCGGTGGCTACGCCCTGGATGATGGCGTGCATCGGCTGGCGGTAACGGCTACCGGCGACGTCATACTCGCTGGCATCACGGAGTCCACCGACTTCCCCACCACCGTCGGTGCGCATGACCGCAACTACAATGGCGGAAGCATCGATGGCGACGGGTTCATTGCCAAGCTAGACCCGAGCGGTTCTGCCCTGGTCTATGGGACCTACCTCGGTGGATCAGGCGACGACGTCATCCGAGGCTTGGCGGTCGCCAGCGATACGTCAACCTGGATCGTCGGCGCCAGCACGGGGTCGTTCCCGATGGTCGGCGCGCCACAAGCCAGTTACGGTGGCGGCGACCACGATGGCTACATCGCCCATCTGTCCACCGATGGCAGCACGTTGCTGTCGTCCACGTACCTCGGCACCTCGGGTGATGACTACATCTATGGAGTTGGCCTGGACAGCAGCGGCAACCCGATCGTCGGTGGAACCGGTGGCAGCGCGACCGGCTGGCCCCTCACGCCCACCACGATTGGTCCACAGGGCGGCCAGGAGGCCCTGGTCGCCAAGCTCGCGGCCGACGGTGCGTCCTTCACCTGGGTGACATTGATCGGTGGCGGCGACACGGACTGGGTGCTCGACCTGGCTGTTGACAGCTCAGGCAACTCCTACGCAGTCGGCTCCTCGGCTTCGGTCAACTTCCCGGTCACCGGCGGCGCTCTCCAGCCGACCCATGGTGGCGGCGATGATGGCCTGGCCCTGAAGCTGAACAGCAGCGGCAGCAACCTCTCGTATGCCACTTACGTCGGGGGCGGCGGGGGCGATGTACTGAATGCGCTGCGCCTGCGCACCAACGGCACGTTGGTGGCCGTTGGCAGCGCGATCTCGAACAACCTATCCGTGGTCAGCGCGATTCAGACGACCCACGCGGGTGGCCAGGAAGCGCTGATTGTGGATCTGAACGCCACCGCCACCGCCAGCAGCTTCTTGAGCTTCCTGGGCGGCAACGGTGACGACGTGGCGAGGGCGGTCGACATCGATTTGTCGGGCGGCTACTACGTGACGGGCTTCAGTGGATCGTCTGACTTCCCGGTGACGCCCACCGCCTACCAGACGACGGAGACTGGATCGCCGACTCTGTATACAGGCTTCGTCTCCAAGATCACCCCCGGAGCCGTCTACACCGTCACCCGCGCTGCCGACTCCGGGGCGGGCAGCTTGCGGGAGGCGCTGGAGTACTGCAACAGCCACGCCGGCGCCGACACCATCGAGTTCGACATCGGCGGCACGGGGCCGCACGTCATCGCGCTGCAGTCGACCCTGCCGGTGATCACCGAGACCGTGGTGATCGACGCCACCACGCAGCCGGGCTTTGTCGCCAACAGCCTGAATGTCGGCACCAACGCCGCGCCCCAGATCGTGCTGGATGGGACCGATCTGGGCGGGGTCTACCGCAGCCCGGTGAACGACACGGGGCTGCAGATTGAGGCCGACAACTGCGAAGTGCGGGGGCTGGTGCTCCGGAACTTCGCCGAGATTGGGATCCTGATCAGCGGCGTGTCGGGCACCAAGGTGCAGAGCTGCTTCATCGGCACCGCCGCCGACGGGACCAGCGGTGCGGCCAACGACAAGGGCATCGTGATCAGCAACGGCAGCGGCAACCTGATCGGGGCGGCCGCCAAGACGACCCGCAACTTGATCTCGGCGAACCGCGTCGGAATCGAGATCAGCGGTTCCAGCGGTGGCGGCAACAAGGTCTTCGGCAACCTGATCGGCACCACCGCGCCGGGGGACGCGGCGCTCGGCAACCTCGACAACGGCATCGCCATCAGCGGTTCGCCCAACAACGAGATCGGCGGCATCAACGCTGGCGAAGGCAACGTGATCGCCGCCTCCAGCAGCACCTGGGCGACCGGCGTCAGCATCGGCGGCAGCACGGCCAGCGGCAACAAGCTGCGCGGCAACCGCATCGGTACCAACGCCGCCGGGACCGCCGCGCTGCCCATCCGGTATGTCGGCGTTGATGTCAACAACGCGCCCAACAACCTGATTGGCGACAGCGTCAGCGGCGGCGGCAACCTGATCTCGGGCTGTCTGGGCGAGGGACTAATCATCACGCAGGCCGGCGCCACCGGCAACCAGGTCCTCGGCAACACCATCGGCCTCAACCTGGCCGGCGACGCCGACCTCGGCAATGGCGGCACCGGGGTCAACCTCAACCAGTCCTCCAGCGGCACCGTGGTCGGTGGCAGCGGTCTGGCCCGCAACGTGATCGCCGGCAACGAAGGCCACGGCTGCTGGCTGAACAGCGGCACCAACAACAACACCATTCAGGGCAACCTGATCGGCCTGCGCGCCGACGGTACCGCCGCGATTGCCAACTCCGGCCACGGCATCCGGATCGAACAGAGCTCGACCAACACGACGATCGGTGGCGCGCTGGCGGCCCAGCGCAATGTGATCAGCGGCAACGGCGTGGACGGGGTCCACATCGACAACTCAGCCGACATCACGCTTGAGGGCAACTACATTGGACTGAACGCGGTCGGGGATGCAGCCATCGGCAACGGCGACTCCGGCGTCTACCTGGTCAGCGCCAGTGACCGTTGCATCCTCCGCAACAACACCATCAGCGGGAACATCAACCACAAGGGGATCCGCTGGGAGGGCGGCGACGACGGCCAGATCTTGGGCAACCGGATCGGCACGAACGCCGCGGGAACCGCGGCGTTGCCCAACGCCCTGGGCGTGTGGGTCTCCGGCGGCACCAACCTGCTGCTGGGCGACCACACAGCCGGCAGCGGCAACCTGATCAGCGGCAACACCGGAGACGCCGTCACCATCAGTGCCAGCGGCGCCTGCGTCTACAACAACCTGATTGGTCTGGCGGCCGATGGGACCACCGCCCTGGCCAACGACGGCGCTGGCCTGCTGGTGACCGGCGGGGCGACCGGGGCCAAGATCGGCGGTACCGGGTCGTTGGAGGCCAACCGCATCGCCTACAACACCGGCGACGGCGTCAGCGTGGCGCCGGCCGGGGCCACGCCCAGCGGGATCGAGATTCGCGGCAACCGGATCTTCGGCAACACCGGGCTGGGGATCGACCTCGACCCCGACGGGGTCAACTACAACGACCTGGGTGACGGCGACTCCGGCGCCAACCAGCAGCTCAACTTCCCCGTCTTGACCCACGCCTGGGTCGACGGCAGCGGCCTCAATGCCGAGGGTGATCTCGACGTGCCGGGCGGCGCCTACCCGGTGCAGGTCGATGTCTACAGCAATCCCGCCGCCGACCCGAGCGGCTACGGCGAGGGCGAGGTATTCTGCGGCTCAACGACCGTCGCCAGCGGCTCTCGCTTCGCGGTCGGAGCGCTGCCCAACTCCAGTGTCGGGCAGACCATCACGGTGGTGGCGACCGACCTGAACGGCAACAGCAGCGAGTTCGGCGCGGCCTTGCCCGCCCGCGCCACGGCGCCCAATGTGGTCACCACCACCGCCGACAGCGGCCGCGGGTCGCTGCGCGAGGCGATCGACTGGTGCAACGCCACCGCCGGCACCCAGACCATCACCTTCGCCATCAACGGCACCGGCCCGCACAGCATCGTGCCGGCCAGCAACCTGCCGGCGGTGACCGACCCGGTGGTGGTGGACGGCTACAGCCAGGCTGGCGCCAGCCCGAATACCCAGGCCAGCGGCACCAACGCGGTCTGGATGATCGTCCTGGACGGCCGCAATGTCAGCGCCGGCGGCAGCGGCCTGCACCTCGGGGCCGACGGCTGCAGCGTCCGCGGGCTGGCCTTCGAGAACTGGACCTCCTACGGCGTCGACGTGCGCGCCGACAACGGCACTGTCGCCGGCTGCCGCTTCGGCTCCAGCGGCCGCAGCAACGCCACGGCGCTGCGATTCTACAACGCCGTCGGCGGCACCGCCGGGGGCACCACGCTGGCCAGCCGCAACCTGGTCGGCTACAGCACCACCGCCGGGGTCAGCGTCGATGGCTGCTCGGACGTCGTGGTGCAGGGCAACCTGCTGGGCACCGACGCCGCCGGCAGCACCGCCAACGCCAACAGCATCGGCCTGCTGGTCACCAACACCTCGGCCCACGCCGTGCTGCGCAACAACGTGATCAGCGGCAACACCACCGGCGTGCGCCTCACCGGGGCTTACACGACCGGCAACCAACTGCTCGGCAACCGCATCGGCACGACCGCCGCCGGGACCGCCGCGCTGGGCAACGGGACGGGTATCGAGGTCTCGGCACAGGCCCACAACAACGAGATCGGCGGCCCCGGCGGCGGTGACGGCAACCTGATCAGCGGCAACAGCGGCCACGGCCTGACGATCCAGACCTGCACCGGGACGCTGGTTCAGAACAACGGCCTCGGCGTGGGCGCCGGGGGGATCGCGCTCGGCAACGGCGGCGACGGCGTGGCGCTCTCGCAGAGCGCGGCCAACAGTGCGATCGGCGGGACGGGCACCAACGAGGGCAACCAGATCGCCAACAACACCGGGGCCGGGGTGCGGCTGCTGGCCGACGCCGGCAACGGCAACCAGATCGTCGGGAACCGCATCACCGCCAACGGCGGGCTGGGGATTGACCTCGACCCGTCGGGCGCCAACTTCAACGACACCGACGACAGTGATGGCGGGCCGAACCAGCGGCAGAACTTCCCGGTGCTCGACGCGGCCTACGACCGTGGCCCCAGCGGCACGCTGCTGCAGTACACCATCGACAGCCCCTCGACTCAGACCACCTACCCGGTGCAGCTTGAGGTGTTCCAGAACGACAGCGCGCACTGGAGCGGCTTTGGCGAGGGGCAGACCTTCTTGACCCGGCTGGCCGTCAACGCGCCGGGCAGCTACAACGCCAGCCTGCCGCAACTGGCCGCCGGCACCAGGTTGTCGGCCACCGTCACCGATGCCAACGGCAACACCTCGGAGTTCGCCCACGGGATCGAGGTGATCGGCCAGCCGGCGGCGCTGGTCTACACGCAGCAGCCGACCAACGTGGTCGCGGGCAACGCCATCGCGCCGGCCGTGACGGTCGAACTGCGCGACCTCAACGACCGTCTGGTGGCGGTCGACAGCAGCAGCGTGACGCTCACGCGGGGCGCCGGGCCGAACGGCAGCAGCCTCGGCGGAACGACCAGTGTCAACGCCGTGAACGGCGTGGCGACTTTCGACAACTTGCTGCTGCCGCAGGCCGGCGCCGGCTACACGCTGCTGGCCAGCGCCGGGCCACTGGGCCCGACCGCCAGCTCGCCGTTCAACGTCACGCCCGGCGCGCCGGCGGCGCTGAGCTTTGGTCAGCAGCCGACCGACCAGTTGGCGACGGTGGCGCTCCAACCCGCGGTGACCGTGCGGATCGAGGACGCCCACGGCAACCTCTGTGCGACCGCCACCGATCCGGTCAGCGTCTCGTTGACCGGCGGCGGGGGCGGCGCGCTCAGCGGCACCTTGACCCGCAACGCCGTCAACGGCGTCGCCACCTTCGACGACCTGAGCGTCGACCTGGTGGGGTCCAGCTACCAGTTGCTCGCCGGCTCGGGCGGCCTGACCGGCGCCAGCAGCGCGCTCTTTGCGATCCTGCCGGGCAATGCGGCGCGGCTGGTGATCGTCAACGAGCCGGGCCCCGGCCTCGTTGGGCAGCCGCTGGCCCCGGCCTTGGAGGTGGAAATCCACGATGCCGGCGGCAACCTGGCGGCTGGCGCCACCGACAATGTCAACGTCGTGCTGGGCAACAACCCCAGCGGCGCGACGCTTGGTGGTACGGTCACCAAGGCCGCCGTCGGCGGGCGGGTGGTCTTCGACAACCTGCTGCTGAACCGGCCGGGCAGCGGCTACACGCTGAACGCCCGAGCGGCTGGAGCGGTCGGTGCCACCAGCAACGGCTTCGACATCACGGCGGTGGATCCGACCCACCTGGTCTTCACGACGGAGCCCACTGATGTCGTCAGCGGGCAGGTGATGCTACCGGCGGTGGTGGTTGAAGGGCGGGACGACTCCGACACCGTCTTGGGCGACCACCTGGTCACCCTGACCCTCGGCAACAACCCGGCCGGCGCGCGGTTGGGTGGGACGGTGTCCCGCCGCCTGGTCAACGGCGTGGCAACCTTCGACAATCTGCGCCTCGACCTGGCCGGGGCGGGCGTCACGCTGACCGCCAGCGCCAGCGGTCTGGCGCCGGCCGAGAGCGCCGCCTTCGAGGTGCTGCCCGGCAGCGGCCAGCGACTACGGTTCCTCAACAGCCCGGCCTCGGCCACGGCGGACGACATTCTGGAGACGGTGCAGGTCGAGGTCGTCGATGCCTTCGACAACCGCGTCACGGGGCAGAGCGGCGACGTCTCCCTGCGGCTCGATTCCAGCACCGTGCCGCTCCAGGGCACCGTGACCCGGCCGCTGGTCTCCGGCGTGGCAACCTTCGACGACCTGGCGGTCTACAAGGCGCAGGCCGGGTTTGTCCTGGAGGCACTCGCGGGAGGCCTGACGCCCACCCTGAGCGCGGCGTTCGACATCGGCCCGGGCGCGGTCGATCCCGACCGCAGCACGTTCCGGGCCGCGCCGACCGTCTTGCCAGCCGACGCCACGGCGGTCGCAGACTTGCTGGTGCAGGCGCTCGACGCCCACGACAACCCGCTGCAGAACCTGCCGGCCGCTGCCCTGAGCCTGACCAACGGCGACGGCCTGGGGCCGGCCGACGGCTTCTTCGTCGACCTGCCGACCACCCCGGGCGATGCCAGCGGCCGGCTGCGGGCCGGCGCCCGGTCGGCCCACCCGCGGGTCGTGCAGCTCACCGCAACGGTCCACGGCGTGGCGTTGACGACCCTGGTGGACCTGACCTTCCAGCCGCGCCGGCCGGATCCGAGCAAGTGCCTGGTGGCCCTCGACCCGCCCCAGGTGGCCGCCGACGGCAGCGAGACGGCGGTGCTGACGGTGACGTTGCGCGATGCCGCTGACCAGCCGGTCGACGGTCTGCCGGTCGAGCTGCGGGACCTCCAAATCGACGGCCCGGCTGACGGCGTGCAGCTTGTCGATGCGGGGCAAGACAGTGACGCCGCCGGCGTCTACCGCGTGACCTTGGCCGTCGTCACGGCGGGCCGCTACCTGTTGACCCCACGTGTCGGCGCCACGGCGCTGAGCAGCGTCACGCTGACCGGCCGGCTGTGGGCCGACCTGGTGCTGCCGGCCGGGCTGACCTTCCGAGCGCTGCCGCTGCAGCCCGACCTGGAGCGGCTGCGCGACCTGTTCGTCGAGCCGGGCCTGCAGGTGGCCTGGTACGACACGCCGGCGAGGACCTACCGCTCGCTGAGCCTGCCCGACCTGTCGAGCCGCAGCGTGCTGCCCGCCTGGCAACTGGCCGGCGCCGGGCTCTGGTTCCGCAGCGACCGCGACCGGGTGCTGCGGATCACCGGCGACCCGTGGCCCGACGCCCCGTTGACGCTGCGCCTGGCGCCGGGCTGGAACTCCTGCGCCAACCCCTACGACGGCCTGTTGGGCTGGGCGCTGGCCGACATTGAGGTCCTGCAGGACGGCGATCCGATCGGCACGCTGGCCGACGAGGCGCTCTGGGATACGACCGTGCGGCCCTACGGCTGGACCTGGGGGCCGGGCGGCTACGCGCTGGTCTTCGACCCGGCCCGGCCCGGCTTCGAGGGCGTGGTCGGCGAGTTGGCGCCGTACCAGGGCATCTGGCTGCAGGCGCGGGCCACGGGCATCAGTCTGCGGCTGCCGCCGCCGGCCGCGGGGCGGACCCGTGCCAAGGCGCTGGCCGGCACGCTGCGCGACTGGACTGTCAACCTGCGGGCCACCGCGGGCGCGCAGCAGTCGGGCGCCGTGGTCGGGCTCTCGTCGCGCCTGACTCGGGCGCTGCCGTTGGTCGAACCGCCGGCGGTCGAGGCGGGCGGCGGGCTCAGTTTGCGGCTGCTGGACCCGGTCGAAGGTCGCCTGGCCGGCATGCTGCAAACCTCGGCGGGCAACCGCTGGCAGTGGCGCGCCGAAGTCAGCGGCACGACCGGCGAGGCGGTCACCCTGAGCTGGCCGAGCCTGCTGCGCGAACTGCCGCGCGGCGTGCAGTTGGAACTGCGCGACCTGGTCAGCGGCCGGGTCACGGCGCTCAATGCGCGCGGGGCCTACACCTGGCAGCCCGCCGGCGCCGGCGAGACGCGCAGCTTCGAGCTGACCGCGCGGATCGGCAACCTCAACCGCGCCACGATCGGCAGCCTGACCGTCAGCGCTGCGCGCGGCGGCGGGGCGCTGCTCAGCCTGGTGCTGAGCGACGCGGCGGAGGTGGTGGTGACGGTGCGTGGCCTGGGCGGCCGGGTGGTCCGGCAGTTCAGCCGACCGGTCCCGGCCGGCCCGGTCAGCCTGGGCTGGGACGGTCTCGACCAGGACGGCCGCCGGGTGCCGCGGGGCAGCTACCTGGTGGAGGCGCTGGCCAGCAGCGCCAACGGAGCGCAGTCGCGGGCCAGCCGCACCGTGACCATCCAGTAGTCCGCCCTGGCCGGGCGCAGGAACCCCGCACCCGGCCCCGAAGCGGTCGGCTGGAGAGTCTGACGTGACCAGCATCGCCGGCGTGGTGCCGATTCTGCCGACCCCTTTCGATCAGTCCGCCGCCGTCGACCTGGGCGCGATGCGGGCGCTGCTCGACTTCGCCGTGGCGGGTGGCGTGCCGCAGGTCTGTCTGCCGGCCTACGGCAGCGAGTTCTACAAGCTCACCGACCGTGAGAAGCTGGACCTGATCGCGGCCGCGGTTGCGGCCGCCGACGGGCGGGTCAAGGTGCTCGGGCAGTGCAACCACGGCAGCCCGCAGGTGGCCGCCGAACTGGCCCGGCAGGCCGCGGCGGCGGGGGCCGATCTGATCAGCGTGGCGCTGCCGCGGCTGTTTCCGATTGGCGAAGAGAACCTGCTGCGCTGGGCCGCGGTGGTCTGCCGCGCGGTCGAGATTCCGGTCCTACTGCAGGACTTCAACCCTGGTGGCGCGACGGTTGGGCCGGAGTTCTGCGTGCGGCTGCAGCAGCAATGCGGCAACTTCCGGTACGTCAAGCTGGAAGAGCCGCGGATGGCCGCCAAGATGGAGGCGATCCACGAGGCCACCGGCCGCGCAGTCGGGGTGCTGGAGGGCTGGGGCGGGGTCTACCTGCCAGAACTGATCCCCCGCGGCCTGGTCGGCGTGATGCCCGGCTTCGTGCTGAGCGACCTGCTGGTGCGGGTCTGGGACGAGTTCTCCACGGGCGATCCAGTCGCCGGGTTTGCGCTGTTCGGTGAGATTCTGCCGCTGATCAACTTTTCGCTGGAGAACTTCGAGGTCTACCACCACGTCGAGAAGCGGCTGCTGGTGCAGCGCGGCGTGTTGCCACGGGCGGTGGTGCGGGACTTCACCTGCCCGCCGGACGCCTCGGCCGAGGCCTATCTGGCGTTCCTGGCCGACCGCCTGTGGGAGACCCTGGAGCGCTGGGGCCGGCCACGGCGACCGCTCGACTGAGGGCACGAAACCAACTGCTGACATCCCTGACATCGCGGTGGCCTTGACGGCTAAGCGGGCGGTGCTAGCATCAGCAGCCAGTTCTGCTGCGGTGGGCCGACCTCCTGGCCCAGGCAGGGACAGGCCAGGCGAATCCCGATGAGGATTGCGGATTACCGAACGCGCACCGGGGCCAGTCGGACAACCTGTAGCACCGTCCCCCCCCCGCAAGGACTGCGGCGACTGGTTGGGCGTCCGTTGCCGAGCGCCGATGCCCCCCACCAGACCATCGGCAAGTTCATCGGCCTGGCGGTCTTTGCGTCGGATGCGCTCAGCTCAACGGCGTACGCGACCCAAGAGATCTTGATGATCCTGGCGTTGGCCGGGGCCGGGGCCTTCAGCCTGGCTTTCCCGATCTCGATCGCGATCGTCATCCTGCTGACGATCGTGACCATCTCGTACGAACAGACCATCCACGCCTACCCGGGCGGTGGTGGAGCCTACATCGTCGCGCGGGACAACCTCGGAGAGGGTCCGGCGCAGACCGCCGGGGCAGCGCTGCTGACAGACTACGTGCTGACGGTGGCGGTGTCGATCTCGTCAGGCGTGGCGCAGTTGGCCTCGGCTTATCCAGCGCTCTACCCCTACCGGGTGGAGATCTGCGTCCTGTTCGTGGCGCTGATCACCGTGGTCAACCTGCGGGGTGTGAAGGAGTCTGGGGCGGCCTTCGCCCTGCCGACCTACTTCTTTGTGGTGATGTTGACGCTCACCGCGGGGTGGGGGTTGCTGCAGGTCATCAGGGGACAACTCGGCGTGGTCGTCGAGCCGCCGTCAGTGCACTATCCGGCAGTGTTGGCCGGGATAACGCCGTTCCTGCTGTTGCACGCCTTCGCCAGCGGGACCGCGGCGCTCACTGGTGTGGAGGCGATCTCCAACGGCATCACAGCGTTTCGCGAGCCACGCAGCCGCAATGCCGGCACGACGCTGATCTGGATGTCGTGCATCCTCGGCGGGCTCTTTCTGGCAATCAGCTACTTGGCGGGTCAGGTGTCGGTGGTGCCATCGGAGACCGAGACGGTCATTTCACAGCTCGCCCGGACCATCCATGGCGGGCGTGGCCCGCTGTACCTGGCCACCATGGCGGCCACCACGGTGATCTTGGTGATGGCGGCCAACACCGCCTACGCCGATTTCCCACGGCTGGGCGCCTTGCACGCCGGCGACGGCTTCTTGCCGCGCCAGCTCACCTTCAAGGGCAGTCGGCTCGTCTACTCGCGCGGCATCGTGACCTTGGCGATGGTCTCGGTCGGGCTGATTGTTGTGTTCCAGGCGAGCGTCACCAAACTCATCCCGCTGTACGCCATCGGCGTCTTCCTGTCGTTCACGCTTTCGCAGGCCGGCATGGCGGTGCGCTGGTGGAAGAGCGGTCGGCTGGCCCCCGGCGTGGAAGTCACCGAGCCGGGCTCCGTCCTGGAGCATGACCGCCGCTGGTTGCCGAAGATGCTGATCAACGGCTTCGGCTGCGTCTGCACCGCAGTGGTGATGGTCATCTTCGCGGTCACCAAGTTCCGCGATGGGGCCTGGGTGGTGCTGCTGCTGACGCCAGCGATGGTGCTGGTCTTCTTCCGGATCCACCACCACTACCGCGAACTCGCCGAGGACCTCTCGCTGGAGGACTTCGGCCTGCCGGCCGCCTTGCCACGGCACCGCGTGCTATTGCCGATCAGCGGCGTGCACCGTGGCACCCTGGCCGCTTTGCAGTATGCCCGCTCGCAGACGGATGATGTGACCGCTGTGTATGTGGCAGTGGACTCGGACGAAGCGGAGGGGGTGGCTGAGAAGTGGCGGCGTTGGGGCGACAACACGCGCCTGGTCATTGTGGAGTCGCCCTACCGCTTGCTGCTGGAACCGCTCCTTGCCTATATCAAGGCCGTCGCAGCCGAACGACAGCCGAACGAGGTGATCACCGTGGTGGTGCCCCAGTTCGTGCCGCATCGGTGGTGGCACAATCTGCTGCATGCCCAGACGGCGCTGTGGCTGCGCCAGGCCCTCTTGCATGAAGCTGGGGTCGTTGTGACCGATGTCCCTTACCAGGTGACCAGGCGCCGTCCGGCGGTGGCGCCCGTCGGCCCTGACCTGCCAGGCGTGCTGCGCACTCGCGGAGAGACCGAATGAAGATCATCGTGGTCGGCTGTGGCCGGGTCGGCGCGGCGCTGGCGCAGCGGTTGTTTGAGGACGGGCACGAGGTGACCGTGGTCGACCAGACCTCGGAGGCCTTCCGCGGACTGTCGGCCAACTTCCGCGGGCGCACGCTAACGGGCGACATTCTGTCGGAGGATGTGCTCGGCCGCACCGACATGGCCAATGCCGAGGCGGTGGCGGTGGTGACCAACTCGGACACCCTCAACGCGGTCTTGGCGCATGTCGCCAAGACGGTCTACAACGTGCCGAACGTCGTCGTGCGCAACTTCGATCCGCGCCGCCGGCCGCTGCACGAGGCCTTTGGCCTGCAGGTGATCAGCTCGACCTCGTGGGGGGTCGAACGGGTGCAGGAGCTGTTGGTGCATCCGGGCCTGCAGAGCCTGTTCGCCGTTGGCCATGGCGAGACGCGAGTCTACGAGGTGGCGATCGGGGCGGCGCAGGCGGGCCGCAGCGTCGCCGACCTGTTGCCCGCGGGCGAAGCCCTGCCGGTGGCCCTCAACCGCGGCGGGCGGGCGCTCCTCCCGCGGCCGGATGAGCGGCTCCAGACCGGCGACATTCTGTTGGTCAGCGCCACGGCCGCCGGGGCCAAGCCCCTGGCGGCGCTGTTCACCAAGGACGAGGAGGCCTGAGATGTTCGTCGTGATTGCCGGCGGCGGGCGCACCGGGTCGCACCTGGCCTCGGTCCTGCATGGTCAGGGCTACCGCGTGCGCCTGATTGAGGACCGCGCTGGCTACCTGACGCGGCTCCACCGCGAGTTGCCGACCGAGGTGATCTTCGAAGGCGACCCGACCGATCCGGCGGTGCTGGAAGCAGCCGGCATCCGCGAGGCCGACGCCCTCGCCGCCTGTCGGCCGCTCGACGCCGACAACCTCGTGATCTGCTACTTCGCCCGCACCATCTACGGCGTCGGCCGGATCATCGGGCGCATCAACACGCCCTCCAACGGCTGGCTGTACGACCAGAAGTTCTGCGTTGACGTGGCGCTCAGCCAGCCGGAGATCCTGGCGCGGATGATCGAAGAGGAGATGGTCCTCGGCGACATGGTCACGCTGCTGAAGCTGCAGCGCGGCGAGTACTCGCTGGTCGAGGAGCGGATCCAGCGCGGCGCGCCAGTGATCGGTCAGGCGCTGAAAGACCTCAGCCTGCCGGAGCACTGCGTGGTGGTCGCGATTCTGCGCGATGGCGAGGTGGTCGTGCCCCGGGGGCAAACCGTCTTCGAGGTCGACGACGAGGTCCTGGCGCTGACCGACCGTCCGGGCGCCGAGCAACTGGTGCGGCTGTTCGAAGCGCCGGAGGGTGCCAGCGCCAACTGACGAACCTGCCAGTGGTTCCAGCCGGGGAGACGCGGTATGCGCATCTCAGACGACCGCCCGCGGAGCGCGGTCCGCCAACTGACCTGGCAGCATCAACCGCGCAAGTCGTGGTACACCCGCCTGGTCGGCCGTCCGTTGCCAACCGCCGATGCACCGCACCAGACCATCAGCAAGGTGGTCGGCCTGGCGGTCTTTGCCTCCGACGCCCTCAGCTCAACCGCCTACGCGACGCAGGAGATTCTGATCATCCTGGCGCTTGCCGGCAGCGGCGCGCTGAGCCTCGCGGTGCCGATCGCCATCGGCATCGCGGTGCTCCTGGCCATCGTCACCTTCAGCTACGAGCAGACCATCCACGCGTACCCGTCTGGCGGCGGCGCCTACATCGTGGCACGCGACAATCTCGGCGATCGCCCTTCGCAGATCGCCGGCGCCGCGCTGCTCACCGACTACGTCCTGACGGTGGCGGTGTCCATTGCCTCGGGGGTGGCTCAGATCGTCTCGGCGGCTCCACACCTGGCCGAGTACCGCGTGCCGCTCTGTCTCGCCTTCATCCTCTTTGTGATGCTGGCCAACCTCCGCGGTGTGAAGGAGTCCGGCGCGCTGTTCGCCTTGCCGACGTACTTCTTCGTCGCCATCATGTACGGACTGGTCGCCTGGGGGCTCGGACGGGAGTTTGGTGGCACCCTGAGTACGGTGCCGGCGCCACCGTCCATGGAGCCAGAGATCGCGACTCACACGGTCTCGTGGTTCCTGATCTTGAAGGCCTTCAGCAGCGGCACGGCCGCGCTGACCGGCGTGGAGGCCATTTCCAATGGCATCCCCGCATTCCGCGAGCCGAAAAGCCACAACGCGGGCATCACCCTGATCTGGATGTCCTGCATCCTGGGAACGCTTTTCCTGGGCCTGACCTGGCTTGCCCACTTCGTCCACGCCGTCCCGTCGGAGCACGAGACGGTGATCTCGCAGTTGGCCCGCACCATCTTCGGTGGACGGAACGGGCTGTACTACTTCGCGATCGGCTCCACCACCCTGATCCTGGTGCTGGCCGCCAACACCGCCTTCGCGGACTTTCCGCGGCTGGCAGCCCTGCTCGCCGCGGACGGCTACCTGCCACGGCAACTGACTTTCCGCGGGAGCCGCCTGGTCTTCAGCCGCGGCATCCTGGCCCTGGCGCTCTTCGCCATGCTGCTGGTGGTCGTCTTCCAAGGCAGCGTGACGCACCTGATTCCGCTGTATGCCATCGGCGTGTTCATGTCGTTCACGCTGTCGCAAGCCGGAATGGCCCGCCGCTGGATCAAGATCGGGCGACTCAAAGCCGGCGAGAGCATCGCGGAGCGCGGCTCGACGCTTCACGCCGACCCGGGCTGGCGTTGGAAGATGGTCGTCAACGGTGCCGGCGCCGTGCTGACCTTTGTCGTGATGTGGGTCTTTGCCATCACCAAGTTCACCAGCGGGGCCTGGATCGTGATCTTGCTGCTGCCGGCCCTGGTGCTGATCTTCTCGGCGATCCATCGCCACTATGAGAACCTCGCGCGCCGGCTCTCGATGGAAGGCACTGGGCTCCCAGCCCGCGCCCGCCGCCAGCGCGTGATTGTCCCGATCTCCGGCGTCCACCGCGGCACGCTCAGTGCCCTGGACTACGCGCGGAGCCTCTCCAACGATGTGACCGCGGTGTATGTCTCGATCGACGACGAAGCCGCCGACGCCGTCCGAAGCAAGTGGAACGCCTGGGGCGACGGCGTGCGGCTGGTGGTCATCGAATCGCCCTACCGCCTGTTGCTCGAACCGCTGCTGGCCTACCTCGAGGATGTCGCCGCGCAGCGCCAGCCGAATGAGACGATCACCGTGGTGGTGCCGCAGTTCGTGCCTGGCAAGTGGTGGCACAACGTGCTCCACACGCAGACCGCCATGTGGTTGCGCCTGGCGCTGATCCGGCGCGCCGGGTTCGTGGTGACGGACGTGCCCTACCTGCTCGAACCCGAAGCCGGCCGCGGCGGGGGCTCCGACGCCGACTCCTTCATGCGCCCGCAGTAGCCACCGCCGGCCGCCGCGGACCTTGGCCAAGCCGTTGCAGTCGCTTTAGGCTGGCGTACGGACTGACCGCGCGGCCGAAAGGTGGCTGAGGTGTTGGAGAGCGACAAGCGTGGGCCGCTGACCCTGTGGTACCGGCAGCCGGCGGCGGCCTGGCTGGAGGCCCTCCCGCTGGGCAACGGCCGGCTGGGGGCGATGATCTTCGGCGGGATTCCCGACGAGCGGCTGCAGCTCAATGAGGAGAGCCTCTGGGCCGGCTCGCAGCGCTACACCACCAATCCCGCGGCGCTGGAGCAACTGCCCGAGGTGCGCCGGCTGCTGGCGGCCGGGGAGCAGGCGGCCGCCGAGCAACTGGCCGACGAGGCGCTGTTCGGCGAGCCGAAGCGGATGAAGCCGTACCAGACCCTGGGCGACCTGGAGCTGAGCTTCGAGGGCCATGAGGGCGTCACCGCTTACAGTCGCGAGCTGGACCTGGCCACTGCCCTGGCGCGGGTGCAGTACCGCCTCGGCTACGGCGTCTACGACCGCGAGGCCTTCGTCTCGGCCGTCGATCAGGTGCTGGTAGTGCGCTGCACGCGCACCAACCTGCGCGCCACCGACTTCCTGCTGAAGACCGGCTGGACCCGCGGCATGAACATCGCCGCCGGCCTCTCCCGAGCCGCCGATGCCGAGGTCGTCGCGGCCGATGATCACACGCTGGTGATGACCGGTCGGATCGACGGCGGCACCGGCGTGCGGTACGAGGTCCGGCTGACCGCCGTCAGCGAGTCCGGCACGATCCACTGCGCCGACGGCCTACTGCGCGTCGAAGAGGCCGACGACGTCACCTTCCTGCTGGCCGCCGCCACCAGCTTCCGGGACCGCGAGCCGGCCGAGCAGACCACCGAGGTGCTCGCCGCTGCCGTGCGCAAGCCGTACGACACGCTCCGCGACAACCACATCGCTGAGCACCGGCGGCTGTTCGAGAAGTTCAGCCTGACGCTGGCCGGCGAGGACCAGTCCGACCGGCCGACCGACGAGCGGCTCGCCGCGGTCCGCGCCGGCGGCGACGACCCGGGGCTGCTGGTGCAGTACGCCCAGTACGGGCGCTATCTGCTGCTGGCCAGCAGCCGCCCCGAGTGCCTGCCCGCCAACTTGCAGGGGATCTGGAACGACCGCCTCGATCCACCCTGGAACTGCGACTACCACCTCAACATCAACCTGCCGATGAACTACTGGCACGCCGAGGTCACCAACCTCGCCGACTGCCACCTGCCGCTCCTGACGCACCTCGACAGCCTGCGCCCCAGCGGCCGTCGCACCGCGCGGATGCACTACGGCTGCAAGGGCTTCACGGTCCACCACATCAACAACATCTGGGGCTGGACCACTCCCAGCGACGGCCTCAGCTCCGGCCTCTGGCCGACCGGCGCGGCCTGGCTCTGTCAGCATCTCTGGGAGCACTGGCAGTACGGCGGCAACCGCAGCACCCTGGAGCGGCTGTACCCCTGCCTCAAGGAAGCCAGCGAGTTCTTCTTGGGGTACCTGGTTGACGACGGGCAGGGCCGGCTGGTCAGTGGGCCGTCGCTGTCGCCCGAGAACAGCTTCGTCGCCGCCGACGGCAGCCGCGGGTACCTCTGTCTCGGCCCGGCGATGGACCAGCAACTGATCGCCGACCTGTTCGACCACACTCTCGCCGCGGCCAGCCTGCTGCAGCGTGACGAGGCGCTCCGCGAAGCCATCGCCGCGGCCCGCGCCAAACTGCTCGGGCCACAGGTCGGCAGCGCCGGGCAACTGCTGGAGTGGGCCACCGAGCTGCCCGAAGCCGAGCCGGGGCACCGCCACCTGTCGCACCTCTACGGCCTCTACCCCAGCGATCAGTTCACCCTCCGCGGGACGCCCGACCTGGCGCAGGCGGCGCGCGTCAGCCTCGAACGGCGCCTCGCCCACGGCGGCGGCCAGACCGGCTGGAGCCGCGCCTGGGTCGCCGCGCTCTGGGCGCGGCTCGAGGAAGGCGATCTGGCCGCCGACAGTCTGGCCATTCTGTTGCGCGAGAGCACCGCGGCCAACCTCTTCGACCTGCACCCGCCGGTGATCTTCCAGATCGACGGCAACTGCGGCGCCACCGCGGCCGTCGCTGAGATGCTGTTGCAAAGCCACGGCGGCGAACTGCACCTGCTGCCGGCCCTGCCGGCCGCCTGGCGCGAGGGCCAGGTCAGCGGACTTCGCGCCCGGGGCGGTTTCGAGGTCGACCTGGAGTGGTCCACCGGCCGCCTCGACATCGCCCGCCTGCGCAGCCTGCGCGGCGAGCCGGTGCGGCTCCGCTGCGAGGGCGCCCGCGAGGTGACCATCGCCGGCTACGACGTCCCGTTCCAGCGCGAGGGCGACCTGCTGGTCTTCGCGACGACCGCCGGGAATGTCTACGATATCGTCTGACATCCGGTGCTGCACCCGGCGTGGTGCGGCACCACGATCTACCGGCACGAGATCGGGCTGACGGGAGGGTTAGCCCAGGCGCACGACCAACTGGGTTGTGGCGTAGTGGTTCGCGGGGGAGCGGATGACACCGGAACAGGAAGCCCGCCTCGAGATTGACGCACTGCTCGCAGCGTGCGGCTGGCAGGTGCAGGACTTCCGCTCGCTCCACCTGTCCGCCGCCCCTGGCATCGCTGTGCGGGAGTTCCCCTTGGCCACCGGCCACGCCGACTACCTGCTGTTTGCCCAAGGCAGGGCCATCGGCTCAGTGGAGGCGAAACCGTTCGGCCACTCGTTGACTGGCACCGAGGGGCAGGCGCGGAAGTACACCGAGGGCCTCGACGCGCAGGTGGCTGCCTACGGGCGGCCGCTGCCCTTCCACTTCGAAAGCACCGGCGTCGAAACGCGCTTCACCAACCTGCTCGACCCCGAGCCGCGCAGTCGGGGGCTGTTTGCCTTCCACACCCCCGCTGAACTGATCAGGCTCGCTGGCCTCGACCGCCAGCTTCGCGATGCCCTGCAACACCTGCCGCCGCTCAACACCACGGGGCTCTGGCCTGTCCAGGTGCAAGCCGTGCAACGCCTGGAGCAGTCGCTGGCCGATAGCCGGCCGCGTTCGCTGATCCAGATGGCCACCGGCTCGGGCAAGACCTTCACCGCCGCCACCTTCTGCTACCGGCTGGTCAAGCACGCCGGGGCCAGGCGCATCCTGTTCCTGGTTGACCGCAACAACTTGGGCCGGCAGGCCCTGCGCGAGATCGGCAACTACCAGGCCCCCGACGCCGCGCGGCCGTTCGCCGAAGAGTTCAACATCCAGCACCTGCGCTCGCAGACCATCGCCGAACCCAGCCGCCTCTGCATCTCGACGGTGCAGCGGCTGTTTTCGATGCTGCGCGGCACCGAGTTGGACGAAGCGATCGAAGAGGAGTCCCTGTTCGAGGCGGCGCAGCCCGCCACCAAAGAGATCGAGCCGATCGCGTACAACCCCAGCTACCCGATCTCGACGTTCGACTTCATCGTCATCGACGAGTGCCACCGCAGCATCTACAACCAGTGGCGGCAGGTGCTCGACTACTTCGATGCCTCCCTGATCGGCTTGACCGCCACGCCCACCGCGCAAACCATCGGCTTCTTCGACCAGAACCTGGTGATGGAATACGGCCACCAGGCGGCTGTGGCCGATGGCATCAACGTCGACTACCAGGTCTACCGCATCCGGACGAAGATCACCGAGCAGGGCGCCACCATCGAAGGCCAGCCCGGCTTCTACATCCCGGTCCGCGACCGGCGCACGCGGCAGGTGCGCCACCAGCAGTTGGACGACGATCTGGTCTACACAGCGGGGCAACTCGACCGCGATGTGCAGAACCCCAACCAGATCCGCACGGTCATCCGCGCCTTCCGGGAGCGGCTGTTCACCGACATCTTCCCTGGTCGCACCGAGGTGCCGAAGACGTTGGTCTTCGCCAAGGATGACAACCACGCCGAGGAGATCACCAAGATCATCCGCGAGGAGTTCGGGCGCGGCAACGAGTTCTGCCAGAAGATCACCTACAAGACCACCGGGGCCAGGCCCGAAGACCTGCTCCAAGCCTTTCGCGTGTCCTATCTGCCGCGCATCGTGGTGACCGTGGACATGATCTCCACCGGCACCGACGTGAAGCCGTTGGAGTGCCTGCTGTTCCTGCGGATGATCCACAGCGCCGGCTACTTCGAGCAGATGAAGGGCCGGGGCGTGCGCGTGGTCTCGCCCGATGACCTCGCCACGGTGACACCCCATGTGCGGGCCAAGACCCACTTCGTGATCGTCGATGCCGTCGGCGTGTGTGAGCACGACAAGTCCGAGTCCCAGCCACTCGACCGCAAGCCCACGGTGTCGCTCAAAGATCTGCTCAGCGCCGCCGCGCAGGGCAGCGGCAGCGAGGATCTGGCATCGTCGCTGGCCTCGCGGCTGCTGCGGCTCGAACAGGAGATGACCCCGGAGCAGCTCGCCGCCGTCCGCGCGACCGCGAACGGCAACGAGCTTGCCCAGCTTGCCGCTGGTCTGCTCGACAGCATCGATCCCGACCGCCAGGCCGCCGCCGCGGAGGCCGCCGCCGCCAGGCTGGGCCGCGAGTTGACCGAGCGCGAGGCCAACGAGGTGCGGGCCGAACTCGTGCGCGAGGCGCTCACGCCGTTCCACAACCCCGACCTGCGCCAAACCATCCTGGCCATCCGCCAACAACTCGAGCAGATCATCGACGAGAGCAACCCTGACGAAGTGCTCGAAGCCGGATTCAGCGCGGCAGCGCTCGACCGGGCGCGGTCGCTCATCGGGAGCTTCCGGCAGTTCTGCGAGGAGCACAAGGACCGCATTGAGGCCCTGCGAATCCTCTACTCGCGGCCGTACCGCGCTGGCCTGCGCTATCGCCATGTCCGCGAGTTGGCCGCCTTGCTGAAGGCCAACGCTCCGGCCGCCGAGCCTGCCGCGCTGTGGGCGGCGTACCAGCAGGTTGAGCCCGAGCGAGTGCGCGGCGTGGGCGGCAAGCAGTTGGCCGACCTGGTGGCGTTGGTCAAACACGCCGTGACGCCTGACGAGCCGCTGGTGCCCGTGGCCGAGACGGTCGAGGAGCGCTATCGAGCCTGGCTCGGCGAGCAGACCGCCGCCGGAGTCGAGTTCACCGCCGAGCAGCGGGCCTGGCTCGACGCCATCAAAGACCACATCGCCGCCAGCCTGCATATCGACGAGGAGGACTTCTACGAGGTGCCGTTCAGCCAACTCGGCGGGCTGGGCAAGGTGTACAGCCTGTTTGGTGAGCGGCTGCGGGGCATTCTGGATGAGTTGAATGGGAGGTTGGCGGCGTGAGTGACCTGCCCGGAACCGAACTGCTAGCACTGCCTGCTACGTGGACTTGGGTGGTCCTCGGGTCGATCGCCGAAGTGAAGCTCGGGAAGATGCTCTCAGAAGCCGCGTATGCCATTGGATTGGCGCAACTCCCGTACCTGCGTAACCAGAACGTCCGATGGTTCGGCATCGACGATGGCGACCTGAAGATGATGGGCTTCGCTGACCACGAGCGCGAACGGTTCGCGGTTCGCACCGGTGATCTTCTGGTCTGCGAAGGCGGTGAACCGGGTCGATGCGCAGTGGTGCCTGAGCACCTTGACGGGCTGATGTACCAGAAGGCGCTCCACCGGGTCAGACCGTGCGACGGCGTGCTCGAAAGCAGGTTCTTGCAGTATATGCTTCGGCACTTTGTTGACAGTGGCATTGCCGTGCCGCGAATGTCAGAGACCACCATACAGCACTTGCCACTGGAGAAAGTCCTTCGCTTGCCGGTGGTGGTAGCGCCGGCCAACGAGCAACGCCGCATCGCCGACAAACTCGACGAGTTGTTCTCGCAGCTCGACGCCGGGGTGGCGGCGCTGGAGCGGGTGCAGGCCAACCTGAAGCGCTATCGCGCGGCGGTGTTGAAGGCGGCGGTGGCGGGCGACCTGACCCGCGAGTGGCGGGCGCAGCATCCCGAGGTGGAACCGGCGTCGGTGCTGCTGGAGCGCATCCTGGCCGAGCGGCGGCGGCAGTGGGAAGCCGCGCAGTTGGCCAAGTTCGAGGCCCAGGGCAAGCGCCCGCCCGCGAACTGGCGAGCCAAGTACGAAGAGGCCGCGCCGCCGGACACCACCGGCCTGCCGGAGTTGCCGCAGGGGTGGTGTTGGGCGAGTGTTGCCCAGATCGGCGCGGTGCAAGGCGGGATTCAGAAGCAGCCGAAGAGAGCACCCAAATCCAACGCATACCCATACCTTCGCGTGGCGAATGTGCTGCGGGACAGGCTCGACCTGAGCGTGATGGAGGCAATGGAGTTATTCGGTGGGGAGCTGGAACGGCTACGGCTTGAGGCTGGCGACCTGCTCATCGTCGAGGGCAACGGCAGCCGGGACCAGATCGGGCGAAGTGCTGTCTGGACGGGCAAGATAGGCAACTGCGTTCACCAGAACCACATCATCCGTGTGCGCCCGCGCTGCGGCTCGCCTGCTTTCCTCAACCTCTACTGGAACTCGCCACTGGGCGCGGGCCGGGTGTTTGACGTGGCCGCCTCGACGAGCGGCTTGTATACGCTCAGCGTCAGCAAGGTCATGTCGTTGCCGGTTGCCGTGCCGCCAGAGGCGGAGCAGGCGATAGTAGTGGCCGAGGCGGAACGCCTGCTTGCGGCTGCCGAGCACGTCGAGAGGCTGCTATCGGCGAACGGTGCCCGCGCTGCCCGCCTCCGCCAGAGCATCCTGAAGCAAGCGTTCGAGGGCAAGTTGGTGCCGCAGGATCCGTCCGACGAGCCCGCCGAGAAGTTGTTGGAGCGTATCGCAGCCGCACGCGGGCAGGCGCCGCCGAAGGCGCGCCGGCCGCGGGAGCGGCGGCCGGGCGAGCAGTCTGCGACCCGTGACCGACGGACCTGGGCTGACGTAGAATACCGGTAGCGGCGACCGCACCATGTTCCGGACTGTCGAAGCCGAAAGGAGGTGCCTCGTGAAGCAGACGATGATACTCGCCAACGCCAGCGGACCCGGCAAGCCGTCGCCGCTGCCAGTCGGGCGCTTGCTGACCGAAGTACCGAGTGTGGTTCGGCAGAGCGTGTCGATGGCCTTCCGTGGCCGCAGTGCGTTCAGTGGCAAGCCCCCGAAGTGGTTGGTGAACGCATCGGATGTACGCCTCCACGCGGTGACCACGAACTGCACACGCACGGAGCTGGTCTTCGACGCCCCGCCACTTGGCGAGGCAGCGGCGGAGTACTACCAGCAGGCGGCGTTCGAAGGTGAGCACTGGCCGGAGCGCCCGTCGCCCAACGACACGGGGTTCGACCTGTTCGGCGACGTTGTGGCGGCGTTGTCGCGCGGTGATGAGGACAGCGACCGCTTTGATACCGGCTTGCTCACCGAGGTGTCGAGACTGACCAAGGCCATCCACGGCACCTTCGACGGACTGGTGATCAGCAGTCGGCGCTACCCAGCCAATGGCCCTGACGTGCTCACGAGCAAACTGTGGGACACGGCTCGCACGATGCTGGCCAAGACGCCTCCCGCGAGGCGTACACGGTTGGTTGGCGAACTCGACGCGGTCCGGTTCAGCACTGGCGCGTTCGCGCTCAGGCTGGACGATGGCCACGAGGTGAAGGGGGTGGTGGAGCCCGAGCAACTCCAGCTGCTTCGCAGATTGGTGGCCAGTGGGGAGCGCGTGCTGGTCCGTGGCGACGCGGTGTTCAAGCCCTCTGGTCAGCTTCTGCTGATCAACGCTGAAGAAGTGTGCGGTGGAGCGGGTGAGGCCGCTCTCTGGTCGAGGCTGCCGTCGTTCGCGCAGGGCAGCGTCAAGTCCCAGCGGTTGCACCGGCGACAGACTCAGAAGACCGGGTTGGCGGCGATCATCGGGCAATGGCCAGGCGATGAGACAGACGACGAGATCGCCGCCGCGTTGAGAGAGTTGTCGTGAGCGTCGCCGCCCACGGCCTCCTGGTGCTCGATACGAGCGTGCTGGTGCACTTGGTCCGGCATGATGGCACCGGCCAGGCGATCGACAGCGATCTTGGCCTTTCGGCCCGCCACGAACGCCCCTTTTACTGCGTCGTCACCGAAGGGGAGATCCGCGCTCTGGCCACGGGATGGGCTTGGGGCGCGGCGAAGCTGAGCAAGCTGGATGATCTCCTTCTCGAACTGGTGCCGGTGGACATCGGGTCGCGTGACGTGATCGACTCCTACTCGGCGCTGTATTCGGCCGCGACCAAGCTGGGCAGGCCCCGTGGCGAGAATGACCTCTGGATCGCCGCCGCCGCAATGGCGACTGGCGCGGATCTGGTGACCTGCGACACGGACTTCGACTGGATGCACCCCGACTGGTTGGTCGTGCACTACTTCGCCGAGGTGCGCTGACGCGTCCCCGCCAGCAATCGCGGAGATCCGTACTTTGCCGTTTCCGCATGTCGCAGGCCGGCGCGGCCCTACCGCGCCGGCCGCGGAGCGGCCGATGAAGGAAGAGAAGTAGACGTGAGCACTGAAAGCCAGCAGATCGTCAACCGCGCCTGGAGCTTCGCCCATGTCCTGCGCGACGATGGGCTCAGCTACATGGCCTACACCGAGCAGATCACCTTCCTGCTGTTCCTGAAGATGGCGCACGAGTTGACCGAGCCGCCTTACAACAAGCCGCCCATCGTGCCGGTCGAGTATGGCTGGCAGAGCCTGCTCGACCGCGACGGCGACGCCCTGCTCGACCACTACCGGCACATCCTGGAAGCCCTCGGCAGGCACGGTGGCATGCTGGCCGAGGTGTTCCGCCGGGCGCGGGCCGAGATCCAGAACCCGGCGACGCTCCGGCGGCTGATCGTGGAGTTGATCGGCGCGGTGCACTGGTCATCGCTGAACGCCGACGTGAAGGGCGACATCTACGAAGGCTTGTTGGCCAAGAGCGCCGAGGAAAGCCCGAAGGGCGCCGGGCAGTACTTCACGCCGCGCGCGGTGATCCAGGCCATCGTGAAGGTGATGCGGCCAACGCCCGAGGAGACGGTCATCGACCCCGCCTGCGGCACCGGTGGCTTCCTGCTGGCTGCGCACGACCACGTGGTCAGCCACTTCGGCCGCGAGCTTGACCCCGAGCAGAAGCGCCATCTGCGCCACGGCTTCGTGCACGGCGTGGATCTGGTGCCCAACACAGCCCGCCTGTGCATCATGAACCTGTATCTGCACGGCGTGGATGGCGAGCCCTGCCCCGTCCAGTCGGGCGTGGACTCGCTGGCCGCGCACCCCGGCCGCCACTTCTCGATGGTGCTGACCAATCCGCCGTTCGGCAAGAAGTCGAGCATCACCGTGGTGAACGAGGTGGGCGATGAGGAGCGTGAGGATCAGCCGTATGAGCGGGCCGACTTCTGGACGACCACCAAGAACAAGCAGTTGAACTTCGTGCAGCACTGCCGGTCGATCCTGACCGCGCGCGGCCGGTGCGCGATGGTGGTGCCCGACAACGTGCTCTTCGAGGGCGGCGCGGGCGAGACCGTGCGGCGCCGGCTGCTGACCCAGTGCGACGTCCACACTCTGCTGCGCCTGCCCACCGGCATCTGGTATTCGCCGGGCGTGAAGGCCAACGTGCTCTTCTTCGACAACCGCCCCGCGCGCGAGCAGGCCTGGACGGAACGGCTGTGGGTCTATGACCTGCGCACGAACATGCACTTCACCCTGAAGCAGAACCCTATCGGCCCGGACGACCTGGCCGAGTTCGTGGACTGCTACCACCCCGCCAACCGCCACGACCGCCGCGAGACCTGGCGCGAAGACCACCCGGCGGGCCGCTGGCGCAGCTACGACTACGGCGACCTGCTGAAGCGGGACAAGCTCAACTTGGACATCTTCTGGCTGAAGGATGACAGCCTGGCCGAATCGGAGAACCTGCCCGCGCCGGAAGTCCTGGCGCAGGAGATCACCGACGACCTTGAGGCCGCCTTGGAGCAGTTCAGCCAGATCCTCCAGGGCCTCCACCAAGGGTAGCCCGCCCCCAGCCGTCGCGCCACCCGAACACCCCTTCCCGCCACCAGTCTGCGTCACACTGTCGGCAGTGTGGAGGACAGCGGTGACGTGGCAGCGGTTCTGGCCTCTGGCCTGCGGGGTGGCGGTGTTGTTGGTGCTCGGGGCCTGCGGCGGTGGCTCCGCGAGCGGCGGCTCCGGGCAGCAGAGCGGGCTCAACGACTTCATTGGCAGCGCGGCCCAGACGGCCGCGTTCTTGCAGTTCCGGAACACCGCCGGCGGGGACGGGGTCGAGCCGAAAGGGGAGTCGCTCGACGTCACGCACAAGGACTGGATTGAGCTGGTCTCGGTCAACTGGTCGCTGGTCCGCGAGTTTGCTGAGTCCGCCAAGAGCGGCTCGCAGGACCTGTTCACCGGAGTCACCGAGGTGGGCCCGATTCAGCTCGTCAAGAACATCGACAAGTCCAGCCCGAAGCTGATGCAGTCCGCCGTCGGCGGCGGCGCCATCAACGGTCCGACCAGCTTCGCGGCGATCACCATCCGGCCGGCCAACGGTGAGCACGACGTGCTGCGCTTCCTGTTGCAGGCGCCGCTCGTCGCTTCCTGGAAGCAATCGGTCGACGTCGACGGCGGTGGCATCGAAGAGCTCTCGTTGTGGTTCTACCGCGTCCAACTGGCCTACCGCACGGTCTCCGGAACCACCCCGGGGCAGTGGCAGTACGGCTCCTGGGACCGCGTGCAGAACCGCCCCTGGAGCAACGCGCCGACCGAAGCGGCGCGGGCCTGGTTGTTCGGCACCGGCTGGTAGGCCGGCAACCCACCATTGCCGACGGCACCCGTCGCGGGCTTACGCCGCTGGGGGACGGAGCAGTCTGCGCAGCGCAGCCGGGTCCGTCACCGGCCGCTGACAGGTGAAGCCCCGGCAGAGCCAGGCGGCGGGCTGGCCGGCGACCAGCCCGCGGCCCTGCAGGGCCAGTGGCAGCTCGGCACTGTCCGCGGCCGCCGGATGCAACAACAGCCGCCGGCGCGGGGCGAAGTCGGCCGCGGCGACCTGCCGCAGGGCTTCCGCCGCCCGGCCGGCACCGCTGATCACGAGGGTCTCCGGAGGGTGCAGGTAGTCGTCGGCCGCGACGATCAGGTTGGCCATGCCCCAGGCGTTGCCGCGCATCTCGTCGGCGTAGACCCCGAGCGCTGCCCCGGCGATGTCGCGGTAGCGCGCCTCGCCGCTGAGCTGGGCCAGGCGGACCAGCGCGGTCACGGTCAGCGACAGCCCAGCCGGCGTGGCGTGGTCGTGAAGGTCCTTCGGCCGCAGCAAGAGCGGCTCGGCATCGCCGGCGGTCATGTAGAAGTCACCGCGCTCGGCGTCGCGGAAGTCCTCCAGGAGGGTCTCGACGAAGCCAGCCGCCGCGGTGTACCAGGTCGCCTCGCCGGTCGCGGCGAACAGGTCAAGCAGCCCGAGACTGACCGCGGCGTAGTCGTCGAGGTAGCCGGCGACGCCGCGCTGGCCAGCCATCCAAACCCGGCACAGGCGCCGCCCGGCGGCCAGCTCGCGCAGCAGGAACTCGCCACAGGCGCGGGCCGCGGCGAGGTAGCGCGGCTCGCCCAGCAGCAGCGCCGCCTGCGCCAAGGCGCTCAGGGTCAGCCCGTTCCAGCCTGCCAGGATCTTCTCATCGCGGAACGGCGCCTCGCGCTCGGCGCGGGCTTCCAGAAGCGCGGTGCGCGCCTGCTCGACCGCCGCGGCCGCCTGCCCGACGGTCCAGCCCCGGCCGGCTGCCAGTTCCTCGAGGGGTCGCACCACGCTGAGCACGGTGGTGCCGTGCTCGAAGTTGCCCGCCGCGGTAATGCCCCAGTGCTCGCAGGCCAGCCGCGCCAGGGTGGGCTCCAGGACAGCCTCGACTTGTTGCGGGGTCCAGACGAAGTGGATCCCCTCCTCGCCCTCGCTGTCGGCGTCGGTGGCGCTGTAGAACCCGCCACTGGGATCGCGCATCGCGGTGAGCAGGTAGTCCAAGGTCTCGCGGGCCGTGCGGGCCAGAGCGTCGTTCCCGCTAGCCTGCCAGGCGGCCAGGTAGACCGGCGGCAGCAACGCGTTGTCGTAGAGCATCTTCTCGAAGTGCGGCACCAGCCACTGCGCGTCGACGCTGTAGCGGTGGAAGCCGTGGCCCAGTTGGTCGTAGACGCCTCCCGCGCGCATCGCCCGGCAGGCCACCACGACGCGCTCCAGAGCGGCCTCGTCGCCGTGGCCGGCGGCTCGCAGGAAGACCTGCAGGTTGCACGGGTTGGGGAACTTCGGCGCACTGCCAAAACCACCATTGAGGCGGTCGAAGTTGGCCGCCAGGGTGCGGTTGGCGCGCGCCAGCAGCTCCGTGTCGAGGCGCCCGCCAGCGGCCGGCTGCTGCACCTCGCGGAGCGCGGCGAGGATCTGCTGGCACTGCTCGACGACCTGCTCGCGGGCCGTCTGGTAGGCCTCGCTGAGCGCCCGCAGTACCTCGCCGAAGCCGGGGCGGCCATAGCGTTGGTCGGGCGGGAAGTAGGTCCCGGCGAAGAACGGCTGCTGCTCCGGCGTCAGGAAGACCGTCAGCGGCCAGCCGCCCTGGCGCGTCAGCAACTGGCAGACGGTCTGGTAGATCGCATCGATCTCGGGCCGCTCCTCGCGGTCCACCTTGATGTTGATGAAGTGCTCGTTCATCAGAGCTGCGAGCGTCGGGTTCTCGAAGCTCTCGTGCGCCATCACGTGACACCAGTGGCAGGCGCTGTAGCCGACGCTCAGCAAGATCGGCTTGTCCTGCTCGCGCGCGGCGGCCAGCGCGGCGGGGCCCCAGGGGTACCAGTCCACCGGATTGGCGGCGTGCTGTTGCAGATAGGGGCTGCGCTCGGCGGCCAGGCGATTGCGCGGATTCGCCGAGCCGCCGCTGGAGCTGGACATCGTGGTCACCTCCCGGCCACGGCATTATGGGGCACGGCCCGCCGACCGTCCGTGTTGACAGCGTCCGGCGGAGCGCAGTACCCTCGCCGCCGGAGCCTCCCGTGAATGTCCCCCTGCGCGCCGATTGCGCCCACTGCGGCGTGACCAACGAGCTGCCCGCGGCGGCGCTGAGCTACGGTCAGTTCCGCTGCCACGCCTGCGGCCAGGTCAGCCCGGTGCCAGCCGCGCTGCGGCGGCCGGTCGACCAATCGGTGACCGCTACCGAGCCGGTCCAGGGCATGCCGTCGTTCGTGCCGTCAGAGCACAACACTCCCGAAGCGATGCGGCGCGCGGAGGCCGAGGCCAGTCGCATTTCCTGCGCCGTCGCCCTGACTGGCTGGCTGCTGCTGGCCGCGATGCTGTGGGGAGGGATCCGCTGATGCACCTGCGCAGCCTGACCACCGTGCAACTGCCCGCCCTGCACCGCCTGGCCTTCGTGCGGGTGGAGACCTTCGACGGCGTCGTCGGCTGGGGCGAGACGTACGACAAAGCCGCCACCTCGATCGCCGCGATTCACGAGATCGTCGCGCCACTGGTGCTCGGTCGCCGGCTGGGTGACATCAGCGGCCTGAGCCACCTGGTGCGCGACCAGATCCAGTTCCACGGCCGGGCCGGCGGCGAGATGCGCGGCTGGTCGGCGGTCGAGATGGCGCTCTGGGACGCCCTCGGCCAGGCCACCGGGCAGCCGCTCTACCAGCTTCTGGGTGGGCGCTGCCGGGAGAGTGTGCCGGTCTACAACACGTGCGTCAGCCACGGCGCCTACCGCGACCATGAGCGCTTTCTGGGCGACCCCGGCGACCTGGCGACGGAGTTGCTCGCCGACGGCTACACCGCCGCCAAGATCTGGCCCTTCGACCGCGCCAGCGAACGCCACCTCGGGCAGCGCGTCGAACCGCGCGACCTCGACCGTGCGGTCGCCCCGGTCGCGGCGATGCGTGCGACGGGATTGGAGGTGGGCATCGAGCTGCACGGCCGCTGGACGCTGCCCGCCGCGGTGGCCGTGGCGCACGCCCTGGAGCCGCACACGCCGCTGTTCCTGGAAGAAGCCCTGCCGGCCGGCCATCCGAACCAGATCCGAGCCCTGCGGGAGGCGACGCGGATCCCGCTGATCGGCAGCGAGTGGCTGATCAACCGCCAGGACGTGTTGCCCTGGCTGCAGTGCGGCGCGACGCAGATCCTGATGACCGACACCAGTTGGAACGGCGGCCTGCTGGAGTCGCTGCGGATCGCCAGCCTGGCCGAAACCTTCGGCGTGCCGCTGGTGTTCCACAGTTGCGGCGGCCCGCTGACACACGCGGCTTCGCTGCATCTGGCGACGGCGATCCCGAACATCTACGCGGTCGAGACGGTGCGGGCCTTTGCGCAGACCTGGTTCCGGGAGGTCAGCGACCTCGAGCTGCGAGTGCGCGACGGCCTGACCGCCCCGCCGCCGGAGCGGCCGGGCCTCGGGCTGAGCCTCGCCGACCTGCGGCACTGGCCCGGCGCCGAGGTGCGCGAGGCCGTCTCCGCGACGGTGCAGGACAGCAGTCGCTACAGCGTCGGCGACTGCTGGGACGACGACGCCTGGGCCGGCAGCGACCCCGGCCAGGAGACCTGAGATGACCGCCGCCACCCCCCTGCTGACGATCCTGCTACGCGCCGCGGGCCGGCTGCCCGCGTGGGTGGTCCGACTGCTGCTGGCAGCCCTCGCGGTGCTCGGGCTGCTGGCCTTCGTCAGCCGCCGTCGCGAGGACACCACCGCCGAGGCTGACCGCTTCGAGCTGGAGGCCAGCCAGCCGCTGCGGCGGCCGGGCCAACGCTTGATACACGTCGCCGGCCCGGCCAAGGTTGGCAAGTCGACGCTGGCCAACGCCCTGCTCGGCGCGTCCATCTTCGGGCCCGAAGCGCCGCTCGACCAGACCGCGCAGTACCGCGGTCTGTGGCACCTGCACGAGCTGCCGCCCAGCGCCCTGAGCCTCGCCGACGCCGCGCTGCTGCGCGAACAGTTGCTCGCCGGCGACGTCGTCGTGCTGCTGCTCGACGAGCAGCTCTACCGCCTCGAAGGCCGCTTTCTCGACCTGCTGCTGGACCAGTTCCCCGACCTCACGGCGGTCGTGATGGTCAACAAGGAGGACCTCCTGCTGCGCCGCTACACCGCTGCCGAGGCCGAGCTGGTGCGCCAGGCGGTGCGCGCCGAAGTCGGCCAGCGGATCGGCGCCAGTCGGCTCTGTTGGGGCTCCGCCGCCGGCCCCGACGGCCCCGACCTCGCCGCGTTGCGAACGGTGCTGGACGAGGTGACGGCGGGGACCTGAGGGGCGTTGTGCTAGAATCGCGGGGCGGGAGACCGAACGATGTTGGACCGGCTGCTGGTTCGCAACTTCGGGCCGTTCACAACCTGTGACTGGCGGCCGTGTCGCGGGCTGAACGTCGTGATCGGTCTCAACGACACGGGCAAGAGCTTCCTGCTGAAGCTCGCCTTCGCGACACTGCGGAGCCTTTACGACCACGCCCTGGCCAAGCCCGCGCGGCCCTGGTCCGAGTTGCTGGCCGGCCGGCTCGAGAGCACCTTCAGCCTGCAACTGCGCGGCGGCCTCGGCGATCTGGTGCTGCGCGGCAGCGCCGAGCCGCTGCACGTCGATCTGACCGTCGCCGGGACCAATACCTACTTCTCGTTTGGACGGGACACCACCAAACGGGTTCTGCACGCCTCGGATCCGGTCGCCAGCGAGCCACCGGCGGTGACCTTCATCCCCGCCAAGGAGGCGGTCACCTGGCGGCACGCCATCCGTGAGGGCCGCCGGCGGCACGGCCTCGTTGAGTTTGACGACACCTACCTCGAAGTCGGCGAAGACTTGCTCGACAAGCCCGGCCGCGGGCCGCTCGCCGGGCCGATGCACGCCGCGCTCAAGCACCTCGGTGACCAGTACGATGGCGAGGTGGTCCAAGCCGACGACGACTTCGTGCTGCGCCGCAACGGCACCCGCCTGGCGATGGGCCACGTGGCCGAGGGCATCAAGAAGCTCTTCATGCTGCAGCAGTTGATTGCCAACCGCCACATCGCGAAGGGCTCAGTGCTGCTGCTCGACGAGCCAGAGGCCAACTTGCACCCGCAGGCCGTGGTGGCACTCAGCCGCGCCCTGCTGGAGCTTGAGGCCGGCGGCGTGCAGGTCCTGCTGGCGACGCACTCGTACTTCCTGCTGAAGGCCCTGGAGATCGCCGCTCGCGCCGCACAACGTGACGTGAGCGTGGTCTCGCTCGAACGCGCCGCGCCAGGCATCAGCCTGCGGCTCGACAACCTCCGGGACGGGATGCCCCCGAATCCGATCGTCACGCAGGCGCTGGAGCTCTACGAGGCCGACATGCACCTCCGCCTCGGAGCCAGCGATGTCGCGTCGAGCTGAGCGGCGCGACCTGCAGGTTCGGTGGGACCAACTCGCCGCGGTCTGCCAGTTGAGCGGTCGCGGCATGGCGGCCGTCGACTGGTTGCACTGGTCGGCCAGCGAGCAGCGGTTCGCTCTGGTCGAGGTGGTCTCTCAGCCGTTTGCCGCCAAGGACGGCGCGCTGGAACGCCTCGTCCGCAAGTTCAGCGACTCGCTGCACGCCCTGGCCTGTGTCCGGGCCGGCACCTCGTGGGGAGCGGTGTGTGGCGGCGACCTGCCCACGGTGTTCGGCTCCACCGGGCCGGGGCTCTTGGTGGTGGTGCAGCTCAGCGGCCCGCCGCCGCTCGACCAGGCCGAGGTCCTGTCGCAGGCCCTGCGCTTCGTGTTGCCGCTGCATGGCTTGCGGCCCACCGCCGTGGCGGTGCTCACCCGGCAGCTTGCGGAGCGTGCCGGGCTGCCGATCGACGCGCCCTGAGTGCCTCCCGGCCGGCGGCCCGCAGGCCGCCGGCCGGGAGCACGTCGCTAGACCGTCAGCTTCTTGAAGTGCGGCAGGTACTGCGCGTTGGCTGCCAGCATCTCGTTGGTCATGTCCGCGGTTTCCTGCATGCTGCAGACCGCCATCGTCAGGGGGTCGAACAGCACGGCGTGGAAGACCTTGCGGGCATCTCCTTCGATGGCGCCCTCGACCGCCAGCTCCTCGCAGCGGGCGCTGATGTTGTTGAGGACCGCCAACTGCGCCGGCAGCGGGCCGACATGGACCGCGTCGAGGCCGCGCTGGGTGGCGAAGGTCGGCACCTCGACGCAGCAGCCGGTCGGCAAGTTGTCGATCAGCCCGAAGTTCGGCACGTTGCCGTTGAACTCGAAGGTCGTGTTGTCGCCGAAGATGGCGTTGAAGATCGAGGCCGCGTACTCGTGGCCACGGTTCAGGTTGACCGGCTTCTCCAGCTCGCGCTTGATCAGTTCGCGCCAGTCATCCTGCCGCTTCATGTACTCGCCCAGAATGTAGGCGTAGTGGCCGGGGTTCCAGCCAGTGCCATGGGTGCAGTACTTCTCGATCAGGTCGGGCCGCTTGCGGAACCAGGCGTTGTACTCGCTGTTGTGGCCGCTCGACTCGGTGACGTAGTAGTCGAGGTGCAGGTACATCTCGTTGCGGACCTGCTCCTCGTTGTAGACTTCCTCGCGCTCGGTGATCGCCTGGCGGATCAGCGGGTAGGCATCCTGGCCGTTCCACTCGTACTTCAGGTAGAACGCCTGGTGGTTGATGCCGGCGCAGAAGTAGGTGATCTCGTTGTTGGGAGCGCCAATCCACTTCGCCAACATCGCCGCGGTGCCCTGCACGCTGTGGCAAAGCCCCGTCACCGACAGCTCCGGATAGACCTTCTGCATCGCGCTGCAGAGCATCGCCATGGGGTTGGTGTAGTTCAGCACCACCGCCTTCGGGCAGACCTCGGAGATGGTCTTGGCGATGTCCAGCATCTCGGGGATCGTGCGCAGCGAGCGGAAGATGCCCGAGGGTCCGCGGGTGTCGCCGACGTTGATGTCGACGCCGTACTTCTTGGGGATCTCGATGTCGGTCCGGAAGACCTGCGGGCCGCCCTGCAGGATGGTGATGGAAACCCCGTCCGCGCCTTCGAGCGCCTCGCGGCGGTCCTTGGTGACGGTCAACTTGGCGGGATATCCGCCAGCCTCCAGGATCCGCTCGACGCCCGCCTTGGCGAACGCCAGGCGCTCGTCGTCGATGTCCATCAACGCGATCTCGGCGTCGCGGAACGCATCGAAGGTCAGCAGGTCGCGGACCAGACCGCGGGTGAAGCCGAAGCTGCCCGCTCCGATGAACGTAATCTTCTTGCTCATGCGCCCTTCCTGTCGCGGCGACCGGCCGATCGCTGCCGCCGAGCCGCCCGGACGACCGCACCCCGCGCCGGAGTCCGACCGCCACCGGTTGGTTCGTCCTGCAACCCCTTGACCCTCCCCACCAGCCGTCAGGGCGCCTGTTGCTGCAGCAGGTCGATCCGCGCCGACTGGTGCAGCGCCAGCATCTCGTGATCGCTGATCGCCCGGTTGAAGACCGCCAGCGCCCCGAACCGTCCGCGGGTCGCCTCGCCGAGCAGGTCGCCCACCGCGTAGCGCGCCGCCACGGTGAACGGCGAGGGCGGGATTTTGGTGGTGGCGTGCCGCGCCGGGTCGTAGGTGAAGATCCCGCGGCCGTGGTAGTAGGGGTTCATGCCGCGGTCACCCCCAGCGGGCCCTTCGTGGGTGAAGTAGCGGTCGTTGCGCCGGTCGTGCTCGGGATCGAGCGGCCGGGCGTCCAGCAGACCGTCCAGGTAGGCCCGGATGAACTGCCCGTCGTAGGTGAAGCCGACACTGCACCAGGCATCTTCCGGCACCTCGCGCCGGGTCGCGGCATAGTCGGCGCACCAAGGAAAGGCCGAGCCGTCGGCCCGTCGGGTGACGCCGCCTTCGCTGGAGATGTGGGGCGTGAGCTGGCGGCGGCCGCCGTAGGTCGGCATGTGCATCAGCAAGGCGTACTGCCGCGTGCCGCTGTCGTCGTTCGCGCCGCGCCCCTCGCTCCAGACCCCGGCGATGTTACGGCTGTGCTCCAGATCCTCGATCCGGACCACCGCAAACAGACTGACTTGCGCCGTCGGCCCGCAGATGTTCAGATCACCCAGGTCGGCGTGCTCGATCTTGAGGTACTGCCGTCCGTTGAACCAGGCACTGTACCCCGAGAACGGCCCACCCGACACCCGCGCGACGGGCCCGCCAACTTCCTGGAGGTCGTGCTCCGCCGCCGTCCCCACCGACCGCCGCGGCTGTCCGGCCTCCTCGCCGAAGGTCCAGAACGCCACCAGGCCCGGCGTGCCCAAGACCACCGCCGGATCCCCGGTCGGCTGCGCCGCGGGGAGGGCCAGGGAGGGGAGCAGGGGAAGCAGACTGTGAAACACGATCTGGGCTCCCGATGTCACAGTGTCGCCTGATGCGGCGCAATCTCGTCCAAGAGTTGTCGCAGATGCGCCGATGCCGGCAGTTGTCCGTGGTTGTACATTCGCCACAAGATCAGCTCTCGGCCCACGCCATACTGATCGGTCAACGCGGTCACCTGCGTCTCCAACTCGGCTTCGAGCGACGCCAGGGCGGCGACCGATCCGGGCAGCAACAGCTCTGCGGCGAAAGCGTTGGCTCGCTGTTCGTGCCCGTACCGTCGTGCCAGGCCGTTTACCTGCCCAACCGGCAACTCCGTGTCGCGGTCAAGGAGCAGATGGCAGATCTCGTGCGCGATGGTGGCGCGCCGGCCGGGCATGGTCTGTGAGAAGCGCCCCGTCGGGTTGATGATCACGCCGGGTCCGTGCTGGTGGCCCCAGAAGCTGACTGCCTCAACCCGGCTGGAGGGCAGCTCCAGTTCCACCACCAGCACCTTCCAGCGCCCGAGCAGATCGGCGGGCTCCAGTCGCTCCCGCTTGCGGCACAGCCGCAGACGCAGCCAGCGAGCGGCATGATATCCCTGCTGCGCGGGATGCTTGTCCAAGACCTCTACAACGACTTCTGACGCTTCCCTGGAGAGCGTGTCGAGCTCCGGTGTGAGCATGGCAGGAGCCTGTCGGATCTGATCCGTGACCATCCGAACGACACTCACGGGGACCACCTGGCGCAGGCTGCGGGCCGCCATCTGGAGGGAGGTCGCTTGCGGGCTGTGGGGATCGTAGCCCAGGAACTCCGCCAGATCGGCGCCGGCTGCCAGCTCGGCCAGATCGTCGGCCGGCAGACCCTGAAACCGGAGGAACTGCGCCGCCGAACGAGTCGCGCGGTCCTGCCAGCGACGCAACGCCCGCACGCCACGGCGTTCCTCGCAGCCGTTCAGCCGGGCCGCGAGTTCGTCGCCCACCTGGCGGAGGACGTCCAGAACCTGCCCGGCCGGCAGCACGACCCGCGCGTTGGTCTCGGCGCACCCGATCACCATCGTTTGTCCCAGTCGCAGCAGGACCACGTCGGCCAGGCCCAGACCGTTCGGGGCGCCCGCCAGATTGTGCTGCGCCCACCAGTCGAGTTGGTCCTGGCTCGGCTCATCCCCCTCGACGCGCCGGATTGCGTCCACCAAACTCGCCGGCTGGTGGGGCAGCAATGGGCTGTCCGCGGGATACCCCTCGTCGTGCAGTAGCGCCGGCCAACTGTCGCCCAGCCACTCGAGCAGATCCAGCCAGGTCCACTCGAGCGGCTTGGGCCTGGCGTTGGGCTCCAGGCTGTTCCACGGGTGCGCCGAGTCCAGCCACAGCACCAGGCCGCCGTTGGTCCGCTGCTCATCGCTACCCGCCGGTGGCTGGTCAGCCCACCGCAACTCGAATCCGAACCTGGTGGTGCCGGTCATTGGCGGGACCTCTGCTCCAGCCAGCGCTTGCTGGCACGCCGACAGCCAAGCTTGTCGGCACGCTCCACCACGATGCTGAGAGCGATGCCTTTGCGATCCAAGTCCCTTCTCAAGATTGGGTAGCCGTGGTAGTCATCGGCCTCGGTCGGGACTGCCAGATAGACCACCCCATCGGCGTCGTCGATGCACACCAGGCACCGCGGCCAGGCGTCCTCGTCGTCTGACTCGTAGAAGGCCATTCCAGCGTTGATCAGCTCGCGGGCCCGGCCAAGTGTCATGCCAGCGGGGCACTTACCAATGACCACGACTCCTTCGGTGACCACTTCGGCACAGGGCTGGTGCCCGACGTGTTTGTGTCGGTTGGTCCCCTTGTTGTAGCCCAGCCGGCACCGCAGGTCGCCCAGTCGCAGCGCCATCCAACCATGCTCCGACGTGGCGATGCTAACAGCGCGGGGCGCCGCGGTCAATCCGCTGCGCCCCGCACTGCCGCCGATCGGGTTGCCGGCCGCTACTTCTCTTCGACCGTCCAGACCCACTGGAACTTGGCCACGTTGCCGACCGCGTCGCGGACGCGGAGGGTGAGGGTGTACTCACCCGGCTCGGCGGGCAGGTCGGGGCAAGCGACGGTTTCGAAGCGGCTGTCGAAGATACCGTCGACCGGCTGGATGGCCTTCCACTCGCCGTCGTCGAGGCGCCACTCGGCGCTGCTGAGGTAGGTGCCGTCCTCGCCGAGCTTGATCTGCTTCGGCGGCCGCCCCTCACCGGCGCGTTGGGCCGCCAGGTAGGGGCCGGTGTTGTCGACCAGGAACGGCTTCGAGACGCGCTCGGCGGACTTCGGGTCCTCGGGGTTGCGGAGGTCGTCGTGGGCGACCACCTTCACCTGATAGAACCCGTCGGCCAGCTCGCTGGTGTCCCAGGTCAGGCTGTCCTCGGACAACTTCTCTTCGGAGTCGTCGCTCTTCTTGGGCTCTTCCTTGTCCTTCGGCGGCTTGTCGCCGCTCGCTTCGGCCTTCGCGGCGCTGGCCTCGTCGGCGACCAGGCGCAGACCGCGCGGCTGGTTGGCCGCGGCGCGGGCGCCCGTGCGGTTCGGCAGAGCGACCGGCGCGTTGATCCCGGCCATCGTCTTGGCGCCGGTCCGGTTCAGCGCGGCGGCGTCATCCGAGGCGGGTGGGTCGTCGCTGGCCGGCTCGTCGTCGGTCGGCTCGGAGTCGTCCGGCTCTTCCTCGTCCACCGGCGCCTCGATCTTGGTCCACTCGGCCGACCCGGCCTTGGCATAGTAGACGTCGAAGTGTAGTTCGTCCTCGTCCGGGTCCTCAGCCTCCCAGGAGATCTCGACCTCCTTGTTGGCCACCGCCCCTGGCTCCGGAGCGACGATGGTCACCGTCGGCGGGCGGTTGAAGGTGCGGTAGAAGACGTCAACGCGGTCGAGCCGACAGCCGTCGGCCGGCCCTTCGTTGACCAGCGTGGCGCGGAACTGCAGGTAGCGGGCCGCCGGCGAGGCGATCTGCAGGCCGCCCGCGGCGCCGCTGACCGCCGCCCAGGGGCTCCAGCCGCGGTCGGGGTAGGAGGTGTTGCCGCTCCGGGTCTCCATCACCACCCGCTGTTGCGGCGTGGTCAGCGCGCGGTACTGCAAGACGCCCCAGCGCGCGCGCATCTCGGCGTCGTGGATGGGTGAGTAGAAGTAGCCGCGCTTGTTGTTCTTCAGGTTCAGCTCGACGACTTCGCCGCTGCCGGCAATCGAGGCCACCAGCACGTCCTCGCTGCGGGCCGCGACGTCCAACATGAACGGCTCGTCGGTCCCGTAGAGCTGTGCCGTGACGTCTTCATCGTCGATCCGCAACAACTGCCCCGGCCCGGCGGTGGCCGCGTAGACCGTGTTCTTGACGCTGGTCAGCGCGTAGATCAGGCCGTCCTCGAGCTCGGCCACGGTGGTGACCTCGCCGGTCGGGTCGATCTTCAGGATCTCGCCGCTGCTGTCGGTGCCGACGTAGACGTTGCCGTTGGCGGTCGCCGTGAGGCCCAGCACCCCGGAGTCTTTGGCCTGGAAGACGGTCTCGACCTTGTCACCGCTGACCAGGTAGACCTTCCCCTGCGGCCACGACCCGACGTAGACCCCGCCCTTCGGCGCGGCGCACATCGCCAGCAGGTGGCGCTCCGCCTGCAGCACCACCTTGGCGTGGCCCTTGGCGTCGATGTGGTAGAGCCGACCGCGGTTGCCAGTGGCGGCATAGAGCCCGCCCTGACCGTCAGCGACGAGCTTCCAGATGTAGGACTCGTCGAGGTCGGCCAGGACCTTCGACTGGCCCTTGCCGGTGACCTGGTAGATCTTGCCCGACGGGATGCCGCCCGCGACGAAGCTGTCTTTGCCGTAGGGCGCCAAAGCGACGAGGCCGTAGTCGTCGGTCTGCAGCCAGACCTCCGGCTTGCCGCCGGCGGCGATCCGGTAGACCTTGGCCTCCGGCGCCCAGCAGCCAACCAACGTCGCGCCGCCCCACGGCAGGACGGTCCAAACGCGCTCCGCCTCGGGCTTGCCGAGCGTCTTGATGGCTGGCGCCAGCCCGACCTGTCCATCGGACAGTGGGAAGGTCCCTTCGAACCGCCCGCCCTGGAAGTCCTCGGCGCTGTTCAGCGTCCAGACCCCGACCGGCCGGGCGATCGGATCGCCGTCCTCGTCCTCCTCGTCGGCCGCCGGCTCCTCGTCCGGACCGGGCTCCTCGTCGGGAGTCTCGGCCGCGTTCAGGTTGCCCTTCTCGAGCTCGTCGAGCTCGCCGTAGGCCGGCATTTTGGGGGGCTTCTTGAGGTCCAGCGAGTCGGTGATGTCGGGCGGCGGGTCGGCTCCGGCCGGCGTCTCGGCGGGCGGCGGGCTATCGGCAGCCGGCAGGTCGGCGACCGGCGCCGGCCGCACGCGAGCGGTCGTCACCGGCCGCGCTGGCACCTTCGGCGCGGCAGCCCGCGCTGCCGCGCGCCGGACCAGGTAGGACTCCCGCAGGCTGTGCAGCCGGTGCTGATACTGCTGCAACCAACCGTCGACCACCTGCGGCTGCACCGAGGCCGGCCGCGGCGGGCGCACGGCCCAGGAGAACTCCGGCCCGCTGGGCAGCCCGGCGGTCAGCTCGCGCGCGGCGTTCTCGGCCGCCATCGTCATCTGGTTCGGCATCTCCATGCCGCCGCCGCCGCCCATGCCGCCCCGGATGCTGCCGATGTCGGGCTTGTCCTCGGACTTCTTGCCTTCCTCACCGACTACCTCAACCATCACGGCCGCGGCGCCGGTCAGGACTTCGTCCAGCGGCACGACGGTCTCGATCACGTCGTTGGTGGTCTCGCCGCCCTCGGGCAGACTGGCGACCAGCGGCTCGACCATCGGTTCGGGCAAGTCCTGCACCTGCCAGCCCGACATCATCACGCCCGTCGTCGGGAGGATCACCTCGACCAGCACGCTGTCGTTGCGGACCGTGTTGTTGAGGTACTTGATCAGCCCCGGCACATCGGTCGGCTCGGGGGTCGGGTTGACCCGCGGGCGCAGCGCGAAGGCGTCGTTGCCGCCGATCAGGACGACCAGCATCGGCCCCAGCGGGGCGTTGTCGGGGACTTTGACCGGAATGCTGAGCGGCCGGCTGGCGCCGCCGTAGGGCTTCAGGTGGGCCAACACATCGAAGGTCTCACCCGGCCGCACGGCCTGCTGGCCGGCCTGGGCGCGTTCGATGTTGGCGAACCGCCGCGAGCCCTCGAAGGTCATGTCGACCCGCATCCGGTTGACCTTGGCTTCGCCAAACGGATTCTGCCGCAGCAGGGTCAGCGTCATGAAGACGTCCCACAACGGATTGACGCCGAAACTGCTGGTCGCCTTGCTGTCGAAGCTGTTGTTGCGGACGATCCGCTGCGGCGCCGCAGAGGCGCTCAACGGCCGCAGGTCCACCTCGAGGTGGGTGTTGGTGACGCCGTCGAAGAAGCCGCCAGCGACGTTCTGCATTGCCGCCTGCATCAGGCTGACCGCGAACATCTCGCTCATCTGGGGCTGTCGGAACAGCTCCAGGTCGAACTCCCGCTGCACCCCGCGGTCCTGCTCGGTGAGCGTGAACCGGATCGGCATCAGGTCGGCCTTGCCGCCGATGGTGCCGCCGATGCAGGTCGGGCGGTCCTGCGAGATCTTGCCGATGGTGGCAATCGCGCCGCCCATCTTGTTGGACGAAGCGGCGCTGTTGATCACGGTGGTGATGTAGGCGGTGGCCATCGGCAGGTCGACGCGGCCGAGGCCGAACATCGGGTGGCCGAAGCCGAGCACCATGTCGCCATCACGATAGGTCATTGTGCCGACGCCGGTCATCTCGATATCGCCGAGGGCGATTGGCACCGCAATCGCCGCACCGGGCGAGAAGTCGACCGGCGTGTCGGCCGGGGCGCCACTGCCACCGGTCTGCAGCGGGCGCAGGTTGTAGGGCTCCAGCAGCCGCTCCAACATGCGCATCCCGGCGGCGCCGACGCCGGAGACGAGCAGCGGCGTGGCGACCGGCGTCAGCAGTCCGGCGGTCGGGTGCGTCCGGCGGAGGGTCTCGGCGTTGCGGGTGTTGCCGGTGACCAGCACCTGCTCGTAGTTGCGGCCAGCCACTTCGACCGTGCCGCCGACGGGCTTCAGCAGGCCATCGGGCAACGCCAGCCCGGCGGGCTGCGCCCGGCGGGTTTCACGGGCCGCCCGGCGCGCCTTGGCGGCGACGGCATCGGGGTGCGTCGGGTCGTATTGCGCCAGCATCTGCTCGATCGGCGTGACCCCCGCGATGGGCTCCTGCTGGAACTCCCAGCCGTAGGCCAGGGCGCCGATCATCTTGCCATCGATGTAGATCGGGCTGCCGCTCATGCCGGCCACGATGCCGTAGTTGCGCGTCACCACCGGGCCGGAGTCGACCCGGATCAGGATCATGTCCATCTCGAACTCGAAGGCTTCGAGCACCCCAATCACGGTGACATCGAACTGTTCGATCTGGGTGCCCTGGAAGACGGTGCGGCCGTAGCCCTTCATACCGGGCTTGACGTCGTCCAGCGACATGATCGGCACGGCGGCCCAACTCGGGGCGGCCAGCAGGGCGCTCACGACGAGCAACGCGCGAGTCCAACGCGACATCAGCAGGATCCCTTCGGGGCGACGCCGGCGGCGCCGCGGTGTGTTCACAGTATGACCCGCCTACTCACCACGGGTCAGTGCGATCCCCATCGTGAGGTCAAACTTCGCCTTGGCCGGGTCGGTGGTCAGCCCCAGCAGCCACAACTGCAGGTCCACAGCGCCGCTCCCGGTGGTGTAGTGCGCCCGCCCCTGCTGCAGGTCCCAGACCGTGGTGGTGGTGCCGCTCGACTTGCCGGCCAGCCGGATCGGCAAGGTGATGCCAGCCATCGCCATGGTGCCCTCGGTGTTTGGGATCGGCACTTCGTAGCGCGACTGGATGTCGGCCATCGGCCGGCCGTCGACCGTGCGCAGCCGCAGCAGCGTGTTGCTGACGCGCCCGGTGACCCGCTTGCCGTCGCTGGTGCGGATCGGGATCTCTTTGTCCCAGGTGCCCCCAACCTGCACGTCCCCGGGCGGGAACGCCGCCAGCCGCGCCGCCTGCAACAACGAATCGAGCCGCAGGTCCAACTCAGCGCCCTTTTCACCGGCCAACTGCCGGGTTTCCAGGACATCGCCCAGGGTGGTCATCCGCACCTGGTAGTTGACCTCCGGGATGTCCTGCTGTTGGGTCTGCCCCTCGTAGGTGTAGCTGGCCTTGCCGCCGAGGCTGCGACTCTCCAGCCAGAACGCTTCGCCGGCCTGCGAGATGGTCTTGAGGGTGCGCTCCTCGCTGGCCTTGAGGCTCAGCGGAATGGCCTGCTCCCCGAGCGCGGAGTCGATCACCAGGGAGCCCTTGGCGTCGAGCGTCTCGCGGTAGCGCAGCTCCTGCCCGACCTGCAGCCCGTAGCGCAGTTGCACGGCGCCAGCGGCCAGGGGCAACGCCAGCAAGATGGTCCATGCCAGGTACTTGATCCGGTTCGGCATCTCGCACCGCCTCTCTACTTCGTCTCGCGGGTGGTTTCCAGGTCCAGCTTCAGGAGCACCGTCCCGACCGCGGCAGCCTGGCCGCGGCGGTAGTTCAGGCGCAGCTCCACGGGACCACGGGCGGCCAGCACCCGGCCGGCGGTGAGATCGAAGCGCAGCGTCACCAGGCCGCTCAGTTCACCGTCGACCGTAACGTCGCGCACGGGCGTCGGCTGGCGCTCGATAGCGGCGCGCCAGCGGGTCTCCAACTCGGCGATCGGCGCCGCGTCGGCACTGACCCGCAGCAAGGTCCCCTCGACCTTCAGCCGCTGGTTGGCCGCCGGCGACTGCCAGCTCTCGCCGACCCGCAACGGTCCCGGGGGGAGCATACCCAGTTCGAGCAGCACCAGAAACTCGGACAGGTCGAGGTCGAACGGCAGCGGATCGGTGGGCTCCGGGGCGTCGACAGCCTCGGCCAAGGCGGACTCGACGACCTGCCCGGACGGGCTGACCAGCAGCCGGTAGCCGCGCCATGGTCGCCCGTCAGCGTAGCTGCTGCCGGGCATCGTCAGCGTCAGCTTGCCAGCGGTTGAGGCCGCCGCCAGCCGGGCGCCCTGCTCGCCCACTTCCTCGACGGTCCACCGCCGCAGACCGTCGCCGGTGGCGTCCAGCTTCAGCGTGTCCTGCGTCTCGCCCCGCTGCCGGACCAGGTCACCGCGTCCGCGGAAGCTCTCGCGGAAGGTGCAGACCTCCCCCGGTTGCCACTGCAGCCGCAGGGTGTACGGCTCCTGCGCCGCGGCCGCCGCCACGGTCATCCAGGCCGCCAGGAGCCAGCGTCCGGCGCCTCGCACCGTCAATCCACCAACACGGTCTTGATGTTCACCTTGAGCTTGCCGCCGACGGTCAGCTTCTGCCCGCCCGACGGCGCCATGGTCATTTTGCCGAGCGCGCCGAGGGTCGCCAGCTCGACCACCGACTGCCCGCCCTCGATATCGAAGTAGGTCGTCAGGTGGCCCAGGATGGTGCCCTCCAGGGACAGCCCCAACTCGCTGCTCTCCTTGTCCTTCGGCGTGCGCAGCGGCACCTCGAAGTCGGTCACCAGCTCGGCGCAGACCTTGCCGTTGATGGTCACCAGCCGCTCCAAGCGGGTCACCGCGGTGATCTCCTCGAAGGTCCGCACCTTTGGGTCGTCCGGCGTCAGGTCGACCTTGATGTGCTCTTCCCACTTGTCGCCGGCGTTGACGTCGCGCTCGGGGAACTCCAGGTGGTCGAAGATCTGCTGCACAATCGCGAACTCGTCGAGCTTGGTGGTGTAGCCCATCCCCGGCTCGCTGTCGTCGTCCTTGGCGAGGGTCTTGCGCTCGAGCACGCGCCCCCGGCTGGTCATCTTGATCCGCTCGGGATCGCCGAGATGTTCACTCTTCTCGGCCTTGCCGTCCTCGGGCTGCATCGCCGAGCTGTTTTCGAGCGTCTGGTAGTGGATCTGGTAGCGCTCGCCGTCGACCTTCTCAACCTTCTGTTCGAGCAGGCTCTCGCTGCGGAACTGCCAGCGCACCGGGTCCTCACCCTTGGTCTCGGCGGCGAAGGCCATCGCCACCTGGTCGCGGTAGCGGTTCTTCTCCCCGCTCTCGTACTTGTAGCGCAGCACCACCGCCGCCGCCGGCGAGTGCGCCAGTGCGACGGTCAACAGCATACCCAGCCAGACGCGTTTCACCGTTCTGCCTCCCAAGACGCCCGCAACAGGTCCGCCAGCCAATCGCGGAACGGCGCAGCCGTGAACTCCGCGGGGGCTACGAAATCGAACCGAAACTCCTCACCGCCGTCCCAGCGACGCCAACTGACCCGCGGTCCCGTCCGCTCCAGCGGTGGATCCAACTCGTGCCATGGACGCAGGTTGGCGCGCTCCGCGACATACCGCAACCCGAAGCGGTTGAATGGTGCCCGCAGCAGCAGCCGCAGGCTCTCCGGGCGACTGGTCCGGATCCGCGCCCACCACCGCCGCGAACCGGTTAAGCTGAGCGCCACGAACTCCGGGTTTCGCCAATCGGGCGGCCCCACCTGCTCTCCCAACGCGCTCAGCACGGCCAGCAATTCCGTCAGGTCATCGCCCCGCCACACCGCCTCGGTGCGCTGGCTGAAGGCCAGTTGGAGCCGGTGCCAGCGCTCGTCGGGATCGTCGATCAGCTCCGCGGGCGCCGCCGCGGCGACCGTCGCCACGGTGCGTTGCGGGTCGAGCACCGCCCGCAGCGCGACGCCGGTGTGGCTGCCGGCCGCCCGCGCAATCTGCTCCGGCGGGCCGACCGCCACCAGCTCACCGCCCCGTTCACCACCCTCGGGCCCCAGGTCGATCACATGGTCGGCGTGCTTGATGACCTCCAGGTTGTGCTCGATCACGAGCACCGTGTTGCCCTCGTCGACCAGCCGGTCGAGCACCTGCAACAGCCGGCGCACGTCCTCGAAGTGCAGCCCGGTGGTGGGCTCGTCGAGCAGATAGAGCGTCTGCCCGGTGCTCGGCCGCGAGAGCTCCTTGGCCAACTTGACGCGCTGCGCCTCGCCGCCGGAGAGGGTCAGGGCGCTCTGTCCCAGAGTCAGGTAGCCCAGACCCACTTCCCGCAGCATCCGCAGCGCCGGGCGCACCGTCGGGATGCTGCTGAAGTGGCTCACCGCCTCGTCGACCGTGGCGCGCAGCACATCGGCGATGGACCAGCCCTTGAACTGCACTTCCAGGGTTTCGGCGGTGTAGCGCCGTCCCTCGCACTCCTCGCAGGGCAACCAGACGTCGGCCAGGAAGTGCATCTCGATGCGCCGCGAGCCGAGTCCCCAACAGGCCTCGCAGCGGCCGCCGGGGCGGTTGAAGCTGAAGCGGTCCATGTTGTAGCCGCGCAGCCTGGCCGCCGGCAAGGTCGCATAGAGGGCCCGCAAGTGGTCGAAGGCCCCGACGTAGATCACCGGGTTGGAGCGCGGATTGTCGCCGATCGGGTGCTGGTCGATGCTGATCACTTTGTCGATCCAGCGCAGCCCCTCCAAGCCGTCGTGGGCCCCCACCGGGAGCTGCGCGCGGTGCAACTCGCGGGCCAGGGCCGGGTAGATGATGTCGGTCACCAGCGACGACTTGCCGGAGCCGCTGACCCCGGTGACCACCGTCAACGTCCCAAGCGGGAGATGGACATCGAGCCCCTTGAGGTTGTGGTGGCGGGCGTTGAGGACGGTCAGCGTGCCGCCGTTGCCGGTCCGGCGCCGGCTCGGTAGCGGCACGCTGGTCTGCCCGGCGAGGTACTGCCCGGTCAACGAAGCTGGCTGTTGCTGCAACTCGGTCGGGGTGCCGCTGGCGACGATCTGGCCGCCCTGCACCCCGGCGCCGGGCCCGAAGTCGAGCACGTAGTCGGCGCTGCGAATGGCGTCCGGGTCGTGCTCGACCAGCAGCACGGTGTTGCCAAGGTCGCGCAGATTGGCCAGCGCGCGCAGCAGCCGGGCGTTGTCACGTTGATGCAGCCCGATGGTCGGCTCGTCGAGAATGTAGAGCACCCCGGTCAGACCGCCGCCGATCTGGCTGGCCAGCCGGATCCGCTGCGCCTCACCGCCCGAGAGCGAGCCGGAGCCGCGGCCGAGGGTCAGGTACTCGAGCCCGACGTCGAGCAGGAACCCCAACCGGCGGCGGATCTCGCGCAACGGTTCGGCCCCGACCGGCAACTCGCGCGGGCTCAGCTCCAGGCTCTCGAAGAGGCGGGCCACCGCGCTGAGCGGCAGGCCGCTGAGCGCCGGCAAGGTCTGTTCCCGGAAGCGGACCACCGCGGCCTCGGGGCGCAGCCGGCCGCCCTGGCACTCGCGGCACGGCACATCGCGGCGCAACGGCGCGATCTCGGTGCGGTACATCCCGGAGTCGTACAACTCGGTCAGCAACGGCACCACCCCACGCCAGCTCTGTCGCGACTGGCCGCCACCGTCGTTCGGCACGGCCACCTCCCAGTCCGTGCCCCACAACAGCGCCTGGCGGTCGTCGGCCGGCCAGCGGCCGAGCGCCTCTTCGAGCGGCCAGCCCAGGTCGCGGGCGGTCTGCTCGAAGAGCACCTTCAGCGGGCGCCGGCGCAACAGCAGCGCGAGGCACTCGACGCCACCCTCGCGGACGGTGCGGTGCCGCTCGCCGAGCACCAGGTCGGGGTCGACCCCGTGCTGGAAGCCGAGGCCCTGACAGGCGGGGCACCAGCCCAGGGGGGCGTTGAAACTGAAGTGCTGCGGGCCCAACTCCTCGTAGGCCCGGCCACACTGGGTGCAGCTCCAACGCCGACTGAAGAGCACCTCGCCCGGCCGCACGCCCTGCGACTCGGTGCCGGGCAGCACCTCAACCAGCATCTCGCCGTCGCCCCGGTCAAGTGCCAGCTCGACGGCCTCGGCGGTGCGTCCCCGTCGGTCGGGCCGGACCACCAGCCGGTCGACCACCACCTCGACGCGGTAGACGCGGCGGCGGTCGATCTGAATCTGCTCCTCGAGTTCGCGCACCGCGCCGTCGATCCGGACCCGCAGGAAGCCGTCGCGCCGCAGTCGGTCGAAGGCCTCGTCGTAGCTCTCGTTGCGCGCCAGCAGCAGCGGCGCCAGCAGGTTCAGGCGGGTCCCCTCGGGGAAGGCCTGGATCCGGTCGACCATCTCGTCGACGGTCTGGCGCCCCACGCGGGCCCCGTCATCGAGGCAGTGGCGGTCGCCCAGCCGTGACCAGAGCAGGCGCAGGTAGTCGTGAATCTCGGTCACGGTGCCGACGGTCGACCGCGGGTTGCGGCTGCCAGCGCGCTGTTCGATGCTGATCGCCGGCGAGAGCCCCGAGACGAAGTCCACCGGCGGCTTCTCGAGCTGGTTGATGAACTGCCGCGCGTAGCTCGACAGGCTCTCGACGTAGCGCCGCTGCCCTTCGGCGTAGATGGTGTCGAGCGCCAGCGAGGTCTTGCCCGATCCGCTCAGCCCAGTCAACACGGTCAGCTTGTCGCGGGGGATCGTCGCATTGACGTTGCGCAGGTTGTTGGCCCGCGCGCCTTGCACGACAATCGCCGAGAGCGGCGCCCAGGGCGACGGCCGGGCCGCCTGCTGCCCGAACCGCCCGCCGCGCTCGACGGTCGTGTCACCGGCCAGGCCGAGCACCGGACGGAGACAGACGCCGGTCGGGCTGGCGTCGCAGCCGGCTACCGTTTCGGGGGTGCCCTCGGCGATCACCAGGCCGCCGCCGGCGCCGCCCTCGGGCCCCAGGTCGATCAACCAGTCGGCCGTCTTGATGACGTCCAGGTTGTGCTCGATCACGACCACCGTATTGCCCTCGTTGACCAGCCGCTGCAGCACCTCCAGCAGCTTGCGGATGTCTTCGAAGTGCAGCCCGGTGGTCGGTTCGTCCAACAGGTAGATGGTCTTGCCGGTGCTCCGCTTGCTCAGCTCGCGGCTCAGCTTGATGCGCTGCGCCTCGCCTCCCGACAAGGTCGGCGCGGGCTGCCCGAGCTGAATGTAGTCGAGCCCGACATCGACCAGCGTGCGCAGCGTGCGGGCGATGCTCGGGATGTCGGCGAAGTGCTCCGCCGCCTCGGCGACGCTCATCTGCAAGACATCGGCGATGTGCCGGCTCTTGTAGCGGACCTGCAGCACGTCCTGCTTGAAACGCGCTCCGGCGCAGATGTCGCACTCCACCCAGACGTCGTCCAGGAAGTCCATCTCGACTTTCTGGTAGCCCAGCCCGTCGCACGCTTCGCAGCGGCCGGCGGCGACGTTGAAGCTGAAGTGGCCTGGGCCGTAGCCCCGCACCAACGCCTCGGGCAGCTTCGCGAAGAGCTGCCGAATCGGGTCGAGCACCTTGGTGTAGGTGGCCGGATTGCTGCGCGGCGTGCGCCCGATCGGCGCCTGATCGATGTTGATCACCTTGTCGAGTTGGGCCAGGCCGTCGATCCCATCGTGCTCGCCTGGCTGCGTCTCGGCGCCGTTCAGGTCGCGGGCCAGCGCCAGGTGCAGGATGTCGTTGATCAGCGAGGACTTCCCCGAGCCCGACACGCCGGTCACGCCGACGAACACCCCCAGCGGCAGCCGGACATCGATCCCGCGCAGGTTGTTGTGGCGCGCGCCGCGGATTGCCAGGCTGCGCTCGATGTCGACTGCGCGCCGGGCGGCCGGCACCGCGATCTGCCGGCGGCCGGTGAGGTAGTCGGCGGTCAGGCTGTCGGACGCCGCGACCGCCGCCGGTTGTCCCGCGGCGACGATCTGGCCGCCCAGCCGCCCCGGGCCGGGGCCGATGTCTACCAGGAAGTCGGCGGCCTGCATCGTCTCCTCGTCGTGCTCCACCACAATCACGGTGTTGCCGAGATCGCGCAGCCGCTTCAAGGTCGCCAGGAGATGCCGGTTGTCGCGCTGATGCAGCCCGATGCTGGGCTCGTCCAGGACGTAGGTCACGCCCACCAGACCAGCGCCGATCTGGCTGGCCAGGCGGATCCGCTGGCCCTCGCCACCGGACAGGCTGGGCGCGCTGCGGTCGAGGCTGAGGTAATGCAGGCCGACGTCCAGCAGGAAGTTCAGCCGCCCGCGGATCTCGCGGACCAGGTCGCCACCTATCAGCTCCTGCCGCTCCGTGAAGCGCAGGTCGTCGAAGAAGCCGACCGCGTCGGCGATGCTGCGGGCGCACAGCGCGCTGATGTTGAGGCCGCCGATCTGCACCTTGCGCGCTTCGGGGTTGAGCCGCTGCCCGTCGCAGTCGTGACATGGCGCGAGGTGGACCCACCGGTTGAGGTGGTGCTCCTCATCGACCGCCTGCACCTCGCCGGCGCCCTGTCCGAAGTAGGCCAGGAGCCCTTCGTAGGTGCCCTGATAGGCCATCCGGTGGCCACCGTGGCTGACATAGGTGTAGCCGATCCGCTCGGCGGTGCCGTTCAGGATGACCCCGCGGACGGCCTCGGGCAAGTCCCGCCAGGGCTTGTCGAGGCTGAACTTGAAGTGCTTCGCGAGACCCTGCAGGATGTGCTGCAGCCGCAGGGTCTTGAGGTGGTTGGCCCACGGCGCCACCGCGCCCTGGTTGATGCTCAGGGCGTCGTCCGGGATCACCCGCGGCAGGTCCAGCTCGGTGCGCACCCCCAGCCCGTGGCAGGTGGAGCACATGCCCTGCAGGCTGTTGAAGCTGAAGCGCTGCGGCGAAGGCTCGACGTAGCTGGTGCCGCAGACCGGGCAGGAGTAATCGCGGCTGAAGAAGATGTCGCGCGCCGCCGCTTCGTCGTCGGGCGGCATCACGTTGACGATCAGCTTGCCTTCGCCGTGCCGCAAAGTTAGCTCGATGCTGTCGGACAGCCGGCTGCCGAGGTCGGACTTGATCACCAGCCGGTCGACCACCAGTTCCAGATCGTGGCGGCGCTGGCGGTCCAGCCGGATCTCCTGCGCCAGCTCCATCACCGTGCCGTCGACCCGTACGCGCAGGAAGCCAGCCTTGCGGGCGTCCTCGAAGACTTCACGAAACTCGCCCCGGCGTTGCCGCGCCAGCGGTGCCAGGAGCTGGATCCGCGAGCGGTCGGGCAGGGCTCGAATGCGGTCGATGATCTCCTGGGTGGTCTGCCGCCCAACGAGCTGGCCGCAACACTCGATTTGCCCCAGCCGGGCATACAGCACGCGCAGGTAATCGTAGATCTCGGTGACCGTGGCGACCGTCGAGCGCGGGTTGGAGTCGGTCGACTTCTGCTGGATCGCGATGGCCGGCGAGAGGCCTTCGATGCGCTCGACGTCCGGCCGCTTGAGCGAGCCGAGGTGCTGCCGCGCGCCGGCCGACAGGCTCTCGATGTACCGCCGCTGCCCCTCGGCGTAGATCGTGTCGAACGCCAGCGACGACTTGCCCGACCCCGAGACCCCGGTCAGCACGATCAACTTGTCGCGCGGCAACTCCAAGTCGATGCCCCGCAGGTTGTGCTCCCGCGCACCGGTGATACAGATCCGAGGTTCCGCCATCGTACGCCGCCGCCTTGCCCGCGCCGCCGGGCCGATCCAGAAAGTCTGACGCGCCACGGGCCGAGCCGGAACAAACTAATGTTTGCGGCCGCTGGTGTCAATAGGGTGGTGGGGGCGGTTGGGGGTGCGGGCCGGCCTGGCCGTCAGCCCCTCCCCGGTGCACCGGCCGGCGGGCCGGGACGGAGGCGGCGTGGGAGATCCGAGTGATCGAGGCCTGACTCATCGACCTGCTCGGACAGCGCGTCCACCTCAGTGTTGGATCGAGCTGCCTCCCAGCGGATCTCCCTCATGGCGCGAGCCAGCGCGGCATGGCAGCCGTCGGGCCGGAGCGGGAGGTCCGGGTCGCCGTCGATGAACGGCTCCGTGAGGGCGTGCGTGTGCTCGAAGAAACGACGACAGAAGCCCTCAACCTCGCGCGGTCGGGGGCGGGCGGGGGCCTCGGCCAGAGCCCGTCCGAGCACGCGTTCGGCGTCGTCGACCGGGTGACCGATGGGCACGGCGAACACCGGGTAGGCGTTGCCATCCAGGATGCCTGGCAGGACCTGGCCGCCGCAGTAGGCCAAGCGGAGGCCGCTCTGTCTGACGCGCCGGATCCCGATGGCAAGCACCAGTGCCAGGCCTGCGTCGATGGTGATGCGGTCTCGTCTGGCCAATCGCGCCAGGCGGAACCCGAGGTCGATTTCTGGTCCGATCAGATCGGCGGGCCGGCCCTCGCTGTCCTTCGTCCGGATGTTCCGCACCGGGAACCCCGCGACCCAGGCGGCCGCCTTGAGGTCCATTGGGAACGGCCGGTCGGCAGCGACTTCATGTGGCGCGGCCTCCTTCCAGCGCGTCCGGAACTCACGCAGCAACCGGCGTAGCACTTGGAGGTGACCGACGGCATCCGTGCATCGCCGTAGTGGGGCTTCGAGCAGCACCTCGTCGCCGTTGAGTTTCCAGGTCGCCAGGGGCGCCAGCGCGACGTTGGCGCCAGCGGCGTAAGCCTCGTCGAGCCAGCCCTCGACGCCGCGGTAGAACACCTCGAACCAGACCGGCCAAGGGACGCTGTCAAAACGGCCGGTGCCGCCGTGCTGCTTCAGCTGGGTTGAGCCGACCAGGTCAATGCTGACCAGCAGCCGCAAGCACCACGGGGAGTCTGAGCCAGGCCTCTCAAGCACCCGGCAACTCCAGCGCCTTGGCCCGGGTGCGGGCGGCCGCCGGCGATACGCCGAAGGTCTGGGCCACGCGGCGGGCGCTCTGTGAGGACTCCCGCCACGCGCGCTGGAAGCGGTCGGCGGGCATCAGCAACTCGGCTGCAAACCAGTTGGCTTCCCACTCCAGCCGGGCCGGCGCACCACTCCGTTGGCAGCGGCCCGGGCGCTCGCCCTGGCGGGCGTGCAACACGTAATGCGCCAGCTCATGCGCCAGCGTGAAGCGATCGCGGAGGCCATTGGTCTGCCGCGGCAGGTACACGGTGAACTCGCTCGGCCCGCGGACTTCGATGCTGCCATGGTCGTCACTGCCGAGGAGATCGTAGTAACACAACTCGCCACCCAGCCACTGCACCACGCGGTACAGGTCGCCCGCGTCCCGGTAGTCCAGTTCGCTCTCGAGTTGGGCGCGAATCTCCCTGGCCACTTCCTCGATCGCGTGTCTGGAAAGCCCGCTCTCCGGCAGTTCAGTCTGGATGCCGATCACGGCAGTCCTCCCTGACGCAGGCACCGCGGCACCCGCTGCGAACTGCATTGTACAGCGGCCAGGGTTCGGCGGCATGACGATTCGGCAACGACGGCCCGGCGGGCCAGTGCGGGTCGGCGGTCGGCGCTCCGGGCGGGTCGTGGAGCCCTGGGGCACCGCGCACGCCGGCATCCGCTCTACCCCTTCACCTCCTCCAGCCGCAGGTCATCGAACCAGGCGCTGCCGGTGCCGCCGCGGTTGTAGAGGTAGACCGCCGAACTGCGTGGGCCGGGGTGGCTGGTGAACTCGGCGCTGAACTCCTCCCAGCGGTCCTGCTGGCCACGTGAGCCGACATCGCAGGCGACGCGGAGCTGACTGCCCTCCTCGTACTCGACCAGCGCCAGGCTGACGTGGGCGGCCGGGCTGCCGCGGCGCTTGATCCAGCCGCTCAGCCGGTAGCGGGTGGCTGGCTTGAGCGGCGTCAGGGCCATGGTGTAGAGGAAGCGGCCGTCGTTGTTGTCGAGCCGCAGGCTGGCCTGTCCGGCGTGCCGCTCGGCCCGGTCGGGCTCGCAGCCCCAGCCGATCAACGTGCCGTCCTCGAGCGTTTCGTAGTCGCCGTTGATCAGCGGCGGGGCGGCGCTGCACCAGGCGCTGGCCTGCTGCTGGCCCCAACGCACGACGGCGGTGACGCGGGTCCAGTCGGTCAACGCCGCGAGCCCCCCAGCCGGGGTGAAGCGCTGCCGTTGCAGGCCCGGTGTCGGCGCGGTGGGCGGCGCGGCGGCAGTCCAGGTCGGACCGGCGCCGCGCACCTCCACCGCCGTCGCGGGCAGCGTCCCGAGCGGTGCCCAGAGGGTCAGCTCCAGGGCGTCGCTGCCCGGTGTGAACACCTGACGGAGCTGTGGCAAGACGGTCAACTCGGGCCCCAGCCGCTCGACGATCAGGAACCCCGAGAGGGTGTCGGCGGCGACCGGCAGCCGCAGCCGTCCCGGCGCCGCGAACTCGACCGCCAGCGGCTCCAACCGGCCGTCCAGACCGGCTCGCCAGACCGCGGCCGGGCGGGTCAGCGGGGCGGCGTCCAAGGTCAAGGTGGCGTCCGTCAGCCCGGCTTCGTTGAGCACCGTGACCGCCGCGGCGCGGTGCAGTCCATCGTCCCGTAGGAACCAGCGAGCCTCGACCCGCGGGTCGCTGGCGGTCAGGCCGACGGTGTCGCGGAACAGCGCGGGCGGGTCGGTGAAGGCGCGCAGTTGCTCGCGCAGTTGGATCATCGGCTTGACCCGCGCGTCGTAGCCGTGCAGATCGAACCGCTCGCCCGCCAGGTAGACCCGACGGGCTTTCTCCAAGTGGGTCCACTTCCAAGTGTGGTTGCTGAAGCCGTCGACCAGCAGCACGTCGGGCAGGGTGTAGCGGAAGACCTCCGGCTGCTGCGTGGCGCCCGACATCAGGTGGAACCCGACCCACGGCCGCAGCGCCGCGGAACAGCCCTCGATCGACGCGGAGTAATCGGGGTTGATCGCTCGACCGTCGCGGATCAGGCGCTCCAGCAGGGCGGCGCAGCCCTGGGCCCAGGCGTTCTCACCGTGCTGCCCGGCGGCGGCGTTGAAGCAGCGGAAGGGGCCGTTGCGGCCCATCACGTCCCAGTACATCCCCTCGGTGCCCAGCCGGCGGGCATAGACCTCGACGCCCCAGTAGTGCATCCAGTCCTGCCAGCCGCGACTGGCCAGGCTCATCATCCGTTGCATCGCCACGCCGTGGTCGGTCGGCGGCCGCTCGCCAGGTCGCTGCAGGAGGGCGTTCTCGGGGAAGAAGCTCGGCGGGGGCAGGCGCCAGGTTGGTCCAACCTGCGTCCGCGTCCCACCGCCGAGGTGCTCGGCGGTGAGCAGTGCGGGGCAGAAGCGGTCGTACAGGAAGTAGCCCATCACCTTGCCGCCGCGCTGGTGGATCCGGCGCACCGCGGCGGTGAAGCCGGCGGCACCACCGAGGGCGGGGTTCGGCAGCGGCAGGCTGTAACCGGCCGGGCCGCGTTGGCCGGCCTGGTCGTACCAGAGCCCGTCGATGTGCTGCCCCTGCACGTGCAGATAGTCGCAGCCCATCCACTCGGCGCTGCGGTAGATGTCGGGCAGCCGTCGGAAGGCGATGCCGTTCTGGCAGCCGGTCAGCACCCAGCCATTGCAGTGACGCAGCCACTCCGGCAGATCGGGCGCCGGCTGCCAGGAGGTCAGCCAGGCGCGGTAGCGGTCGGCGGCGGCGTGCCAGTCGCCGGCATGAAGCTGCACCACCATGGTGGCCGAGGTCCAGGTGGCGCCCTGGGAGATCACCACTTCCGGGGTCAGGCTCAGATCGAACGTCCGCTCGCCCGCCGGCAACGCGGTCAGGCGAGTGCCGGTCCAGGTGCGGTCCTCGCAGTGCAGCGCCACGCCGCCACGCTCGCCGGAGAGGTCCAGCCAGCCCATCACGCCGCGGCCAGGGAAGGCCGTCTCGCAACCGCCGCGGAGCGCCTGGCGGGTGATCCGGCCGCAGAGGTACGGGTCGACCAGCACCAGGTTGGCCGGATCGCTGGCGGGCGCGACCTCCTGGACCAGCGGAAAGGTCACCGCCAGGACCGGCGCGGCAGCCCGGTTGGTGACGCTGATTTGCCCGCGCAACTCGGCCGCGACGACCTCCCAGCGACACTCCACGGCAAGCTGGTCGGCAGGCAGGTCGTACCGTAGGACCAGCCGCTCGGCAGCCGGTTGCAGCAGTTGCCGGAGCTGCGCCCGCTCGAAACCCAGGGGCTCATAGCTCCGACCGTCGGCCGCCAGGCGCTCCAAGGCAAAGGTCGGCTGGGCCGCACCGTCGGCCAGCAGGGACTCGCCCGTGGTCAGGTTCCGCAGCCCGCAGAGCGCCCCGTTGCGGCGGTCGAACTGCACCTGCAGACCGGCGCTGGTGAGGCTGAGGCGGTGCTCGGCGGGCGTCGCGGGCAACCGCAGCCGATGGCTCCGGTCGACGCTGAGGTCGTCGACCAGGAACTCGGCGGGGGCATCCATCTGGCTGATCCAGACGCGGTGCTCCCCAGCCACCGTGCAACGGAAGTCGCAGACCGCCTCGAACCAGTCGCTGTCGGTGAACTGCCAGACGCCTTCGAAGGAAGTCCGGCCGATGGCGATCAGCACGGCGCTGCCGGCCTGCGGCCGCAGCCAGACCCGCAGGCGCAGGCGCTCGCCGACCTCCAGCCGCCCGAGGTTGCGGCTGACGCCCTCGTACTTGTACATCACCTGCTGGTTGTCGGTGACCACCCGCAAGGCGCGCTGCCCGGAGCGCGGGGTGGCGACCTTCTCGACGGCCGTCGGCGTGCCGTAGAGCTGCCACGGCCCGCGGTCGGGCAGTTCGCAGTCGGCGTCCGGCAGGCTGAGGGGCACCGCCGGCAGGGCGGTCAGCGCCACGAACAGCAGCAGCAGGGCCCGCATGGCTGTCGCTCCGCGGCCGTGTTTCACGTGAAACAGCGACCGCCGCCGCGGCATTCGCGGCCCGGCCGCCGGAATCCTCGGCCGGGCGCCAGGAGGAGCTCCGCCCCCCGCGGGCAACGCGCCACCCGTCGATTGTCGTGCCCGGACTACTTGTGGACCAACTTGGCAGTGACATCCAGGCCATCCTGGCCGATCTGGCGGCGGCGCAGCAGCCGCGGCCGCCGCGCTTCATGCCCACGGCGCTGCCGCACATTTGGCTCGGCCAGCGGGCCGGCGGTGGACGCGCGGTGCTCAAGCGCAGCCGCGACGCCGGCGAGGAGCGGGCCTACCGCGAGCTCGTGCTGCCCCACAGCCTGCCGGCGCCCGACCTCTACCACGCCGCGCCGGATCTCAGCGGGGCCGGGCACTGGCTGCTCCTGGAGCCGGTCGACGTCTCTCCGCCCGGCCTCGAACCGAGCTCAGCGACCCACTTCTGGCAACATGCCCGGCGGCGCGACCGGGCGGTGGTGATGGTCGCGGCGCTGCACGCCCGGTTCTGGAACCGCCCGGCCGAGCTGGCCGACTGCCCCTGGCTGCGCCGCTACGAGGCGGCCGACTACTGGCGCTGCTTGGAGGCCCTGCAGCAGCCCCCGCCGGGCTGGCCGGTGCTGGGCCCGGGGTTGCTGGGCCAGTTGGCCAGCGGCGCGGAGATGCTGGCCGCCGGCCCGCAGACGTTGATTCACGGCAGCCTGCACGCCAACAACCTGGCCTGGCGGGGCGAAGTGCCGGTGCTGGTGGACTGGCAGACCGTCGCCTGGGCGCCGCCGTTCTGCGACCTCGGGCGGCTCTTCACGCGGGTCGACCGCAGCGCCAGCGCCCCGCGGTTGGAAACGCCGGTCGCCTGGCAGGTGCCCTTGCTGCGGATCTACCAGGCCACCATCGAGGCCTCTGGCATCAGCCTCGACGCTGCGGCGCTGGCCCACGACCTGCGCCACGCGATGCTCTGGGAACTGGCGGTCGACCTGTGGCTGGAGAGCCGCCAGGCCGACCCCGCGCGGCGGCCGGTCTACGAGCGCTCGTTGCACCTGGCGACGCAGCTCGCGGCGGACCCGCCGCTGCGGCTGTGACCGCGGGGCCTGCGCGGCCCGTGAGCCGGGGCAAGCCTGGCGTCGCGGGCACCACCCGACCGAGCACATTGGACAAGAGCGCGACCGAACAGCCGACCGTCGTCGTCTCGCCGTCGGCCTGCCGGCACGACGTTGGTGGCATCGCCGGTCGCTACCGTTCGCGGCAGACAAGTGGCCCAAGATCTGCTACCATCGGGCTGCCATGGACGACCAACCCGCGCTGCCTCTCGACACGATCCACCTCGGCGACTGCCTCGACTGGCTGCGCTCTCTGCCAACCGGATCGGTTGACCTGGTGGTCTCCTCGCCGCCCTACAATCTGGGCAAGGAGTACGAGGCGCGGGTCGCGCTGGACCACTACCTGCAGCAACAGCGCGCCGTCTTGGCCGAGTGCGTCCGGGTCTTGCGCCACACCGGTTCGCTGGTCTGGCAGGTCGGCGCCTTTGCGGATGCCGGCCTGCTGATCCCGCTCGACATCCGCTTTTTCCCGATCCTAGAGGACCTGGGGCTGCTGCCACGCAGTCGCGTTGTCTGGGCTCGGACGCACGGACTGCACGGCCGGCGGAAGTTCTCCTGTCGGCACGAAACGCTGCTCTGGTTCACCAAGTCCGACAACTATGCCTTCGACCTGGACGCGGTCCGGGTGCCGCAGAAGTACCAGAACAAGCGCCACTACCGGGGAGACCGTCGAGGCGAGCTGTCGTGCAACCCCGCGGGGAAGAACCCCGGAGATATCTGGGTGTTCCGAAATGTGAAGCACAACCACGAGGAGCAAACCGTCCACCCCTGCCAGTTCCCGGAAGACCTGATCGCCCGGGTGCTGCTGGCACTGACCACCGATGGTGCGGTGGTGTTGGATCCCTACATGGGCTCCGGTACGGTGGCCGTGGTGGCACAGGAGCTAGGCAGGCATTACCTTGGCGCCGAGACCGACCCGCTCTACCACGAGGTGGCACTTCGCCGACTGGCTGGGACACCGGATCAGGGCGGGCGATTCCCGAACCTCAAGACCCTGCGGGCCTTTGTGGCACTCCGCGGCGGCGGCGCTGAGGGCTACAGCTTCGACGTGCAGGTCGGCGCCAGGCCAACCGAGCAAGAGCGCTCTCGCATCTACCCCGAGGAGCACCATCGCCAGGAACTGGAGGAGCGCCTGACGTACGAGGAAGAGCACTTCACTGCCCGCTGGCGAGGGGTACCGGCCCCGCCACCTCCGCACGGCCAGCACGACCGGCCGGCCAACACCCAGCACAACGGTCAGGCGTCCTTGTTCGATGACTAGGCCCGGTCGATGCGGAAGCCGCGCTGCACCGCTGTGACCCGGCACCGGACCTGCTCCGATCGATGTAGGGTGCGCGATCGAGCATCGGCGTACGTCGAGAGGATCGCCGTCGTCTCGCCTACCGCCCATCCCAGCCCGACCAGCCGCACAGGTACGGTTACAATGCCCTGGTCGACGAGCAACGCGAGTTGCCGGTTGGCCTGCTCGTAGTACAAGCTGCTGTTGGCGCTTGGCAGGTCACCGCGAGCCGCCAGGACGAGCAGCCCCGCGACCGGGTGGTCGGCCACGGTCCCGCGCGCACGCCACAGCGCTGCTGCGCGGATGACGTTGTTCGCGAAGAACGGGTAGTTCGAGAACTGGACTTCCAGGACTATTCCGCCCAGGGCGAAGTCAACCGCTGTGCCGAAGGGGCCGACCAAGGCCGGCAACTGCACGCGGTCTTGCCAGCCAAGACCGGACAGCCCCGCGACCAAGTGCCGATTCGTCGCGACCGGATCAAACCTCAGCCGCCCTTGCTGCCCGGCTTGCTGCGACGCCTTGACAAACAGCGGCGTGGCGGCGATTAGGTGCGCCAACTGCGGCCAGGCGACGCCGAACGGGGCGCCGGCAATCTCGTTGAAGTCGCGGTACTCACAGAGCATCCGCTGACTCCGGCGGATGCAGCAGCCGAGTAAGGAGCGCAGCCGGGTCGCCGCCAAGCGCGTTGGCAACCGCCACAAACTCGATGACGTCGAGTCGTCGTTCGCCGGTCTCGTACTTGGAAACGAAGGACTGCGGGCGATCCAACAGGGCAGCAAGCGCTGCTTGCGTCAGACCGGCGGCCTGGCGGCTGGCTACCAGGAGCTGGCATAGCTGGCGGAACTGCGCCGATCCTGAGGTGCGGGACACGCCGGTCTAACTCCAAGCGTAAGGCTAGCAAGCTCGGTGTCATAACCCCAAACGGGATACACAGCTCCGCTCGCCCGACCCGCCGTTGGCGCTTCCATTGCCCACGGCGTAGAGGTAGCCGTCGTCGAAGGCAGCGTAGAGCGTGCCGTGGGCCCCGTTGGCCGGGAGGTGGACGCGGCCGCCGGGGCTCAGCGACCAGATCTCTTAGCCGTCGGCGTCGACCGCGGCGAGCCTGGCGAGCGCGAGCCGCTGGTGCCGACGCTGCAGCCCCTGGTCTACGCCAACCGCTTCCGCGGCGGCGGGGTGACCATCTGGGCGCTGCACAACGCCACCGGCCACACGGTCGACGGCCCGCTGCTGGCGGTCCGCCCGGCCGCCGGCCAGCAGCTACGCGAGCTGCTGGGCGACCGACCCCTGGCCGCCCCCGACGGCCGGCTGCGGCTGTTGTTGCGGCGCGACGAGACCGTGCTGGTCGGGCTGTTGCCGAGCCGCGCGGAATGAGTCCCCGACGCAGCACGTTCTGACTCTACGGGCGCCGGACTGGCCCGCCAGCGAGGTGACCCGATGCTGTGCCGGCGTCTCTTGACGGGTTGTTGGCCGCTCCTGGCCGTCTGGCCCGTGGCCGCGGCGATTACCCTGCAGCCGGCCGACTGGCAGAGCGACCGGATGGCGGGCGCGGAGGTCCGCTTCGAGCCGCCGGCGGTGACGCTGGGCGTCGCCGAGGAGCAGCCGGCGACCGCCATGATCACCTCGCGTCAGGCACCGCCAGCCGATTGCGAGGCGACGGTCGACTACCAGTTGCTGACCTGGCCGGGCGATGAGGACTACGGCATCAGCCTGCAGTTTGGCCTGGCGTCGCCGCCCGAGACGCCGCTCGAGCGGCAGCGCCTGGTGCGGGTCGGCCGGGTCTGGCGGGGGCCACTCGACGAGCATCGCGCGGCGGCGCTGGCCGACGGCCGCTGGCGCGGGCGGGCCGGGGCGTTGACCGCCAGCCCCCGCGGCAGTCTGCGGCTGACGCGCGTCAATGGTCTGGTCAGCGTGGCCTGCCGCACCACCGGCGGCTGGCAGACGCTTGGGCAGTACGACACCGCGCGGGCCGACTTACGGCTCTACCTCAGCGTCGGCAACACCGCCGACCAGGCTCTCGGCCTGCCCGCGGTGCGGGTGCGCTTCGAGAACTTGCAGGTGCTGGCGCTGCCCCCACGGCGGCGGCCGCAGACCGTCGACGGGCAGACGGTCCGCCCGTCCGGGCCGGACTGGGTGATCTACGCCACCGGACCCGGCTGGCTGCGCCTCGGCAGCCGCGCCGAGTTCGCCGCCGCGGCCAGGCTGCGCGATGAGATCTGGGGCGGCAACAGCGCAGAGCCGCTGCCGAAGACGCTGCTCCACGAAGGGTTCGAGAACCGCGACGCGGCGCAGCGGTTCCTGCTGGCCCACCTCACCAAGGTGCGGTACGCCTTCAACGCCACGGCGACACCCAAAGAGATTGTGCGGGGGCAACTCGATGGCCACGACTACGCCCTGCGGCTCGACCGCGGCAACGACCCCGAGGCGGTGCTGGCGATTGGCCAGACCTACGACCTGGCCGCGGAGCTGGCCCTCCTGACCACGGGCGGACTGACGCCACGGGCGGTGTTTGCGAAGTCCTGGCTGGTCCATGCGACGGGCCACGGCACCACCGACGGGCCGGTCAAGGACGACCGCTGGATGCTGATCGGCAGCCCGCCGACGCCCGACCCGAAGGTCGCCGGGCAGGCGCTGTTCCGGATCTCCGACGGCTGGGGCGGTACCTTCGGCTACTCCTGCGACCGCTGGGAAGGCCCCTATCGTGACAACTACGGCCTGGCCCGCGCGCTCCGCCGGCTGGGGGTCGAGCGGGTCGACCTCGGACCGCCGGCCGGTGGCTACCAACGCCAGATCGTGGCCGCGCAGGTGCCCGACGACGCCCGTGACCACGGGTCCGAGGTGCTCGGCGTGCAGACCTTCCGGGACCCGCCCGAACTGCGCGACTGGGTGATCTACCTGACGGCCGACCGCTGGCTGCACATCGGCACCCGCACGGAGTACCTGGCGCCGGTCAAGCAGCGTGAGACGGTCTGGGGCGGCCAGGGCGACGAGTTGGTGAAGAAGGAGCTGCTCTACCCGGAACGGCGCTTCCTGGCTTACGACCAGGCCCGGGAGTTCCTCGTCAAGGAGCTGCTCGACCCGCGCGTGGCGTTCCACCCGAATGCCGACCCGCGCGAGACCGTGGTCTGCGCCCTGGGCGGTGTGGACCGCCAGGTGCAGATTGCGCGCGACCCCGACAGCCTCTTGGCCGGCTACGGCGGCTACAGCCTGGGGGCCGAGATCGCCGCGCTGGCGGCGGCCGGCAAGCTCCCGCGGAAGGTCTTCGGCAAGCAGTGGCTGGTCCACGCCACCGGGCACGGGACCTACTACGGGCCGGTCAAGGACGACCTCTGGATGATGGTCGGCAGCGAGCCGAAGAACGGCGGGGTGACCATCCCCGACGGCGACGGCGGCACCTTCGGCTACTCGGTCGACCAGGTTGCCGGGCCGTTCAGCGACAGCCTGACGCTCAGCGGGGCCCTGCGGCAGTTCAACCTGACCAGCGTCCGGCTGGTCGCCGAGGACCGCTACGTTAGTGCCGACGAGGGGCTGGTCACCGCGCCAGCCCCGACCGTGCCGCGGGCGCCGCGGATCCTCAGCCTGACCCCCAGCCGCGGCGAGCCGGGGCAGAGCTTCTACGTGACGGTCCGCACCGAGGGCATGAAGCCGTGGTGGGGCTTCCGCTTCGGCGACGGCGTGACCGTCAGCGACGAGCTGTGGCTGGGCCGCGACCCGGACCAGCCGACCGCCGACCGCTGGCTGGCGACTCTTACCCTGAGTGACCAGGCGCGCCTGCGACTGCCTTGACCGGGAGCGACCATGAACCACCTGCAACGAGGTTGGGGGCTGTTTCTGCTGACGCTGCCCGGCCTGGCCGCGGCCGCCGAGCCGCCGGTGCTGGGCAGCCGACCCAGCGGAATCGTCGACGAGGGCGGCAAACAGGTCGGGCAGGGCCCACCGCTGGGCCTGGTCGGCCCGGCGCCAAAGGACGATCCGCGGGAGCGCTACGCCGGGGCGGTGCAGTGGCTGCGCGGCTTCCTGACCAACCTGGCGACGCTCGAAAAGGACCTCGTCGCGATCAAGATGGCGCTGCGGGCCGGGTCGGTGGAGATCAAAGAGCTGCGCGACGCGATGCGCAGTCTGCGGGTGACGCGGGACAAGGCCTACACCGCCAGCCTGCGCGAGGCCTGCGACGGGTGGATCAGCTCGAAAGACGCCGAGAGCTTCAAGCTGGTCTCCGAACAGGAAGCGCTGCTGGCCGGCGCCCGGCGCCGCTGGGACGACCTCACCGCCAGCCTGGCCGACCAGGTCGCCGCCAGCGCCGAGTTCCCCGAGTTCCAGCAGGCGCTGCAGGCGCTCGGCCGGACCGTCGCGCAGAAGCAGCAGTTGAGCACGCTCGAACTCACCCTGGCCGCCGGCCGGCGACAGGAGTTCGACAAGCTGGCGGTGGCCGCCGAGCAGAACGCCGCGCTGCAGATGCCGGTCCTGCTGCTCCGCTGCGCCGACTACCTGGAAGCGGGCGAAGGCCGCCTGGCGCTCTACGCGGCGCGCCTGGGCGCTGAACGGTACCCCGACAACCCGGCCTTCCGCGTCTTCGGGCAGGGCCTCGACGTCTCGTACCTGCGGGCCATCTCACAGAAGACGGTCGGCGACGGCGCCGAGGTTCATGCGCTCTGGAACCGCTACGCTGGCGACGTCAGCGACAGCGTCGTGAAGCAGTTCTTCTTCGGCAGCCTCCGCCACACCAGCGACCTCGCCACCGGCCAGGCCTACAACCTGGAGCTGGTCCAGAAGGACGCGATGGTCCGTGCCACCGCCGAGCACAACGGCCTGGAGGTGCTCTGGCGGCTCCGCGACAAGGGGCTCAGCTTCGAGCAGATCCAGGCCCTCAACGCCGACGAGATGCAGCAGCGGTTGGGGCTCAGTCAGCCGCTCTGGGACGACAGCGTGCAGATGCTGCACGTCTCGCTGCAGGCCGCCTTCGCCAACCCCGATGTGAAGCGCCTGCTGCACCGCAGCAAGGAGCAGTTCGACCTCGACACCGGCAAGTCGTACTACGGCGCCGGCGAGTTCGACACCGGGCTGCTGGAGTACGCGGTCGACGCTGTCAACGTCAAGAACGTACTGCTCTTCATGGGCCCCGGCGCGGTGGTCAAGTATGGCCAGGCCGAAGCCGGGCTGCTGACCCGCCTGTCGCGGCTGGGCGTGGCCGAACGCGAAGTGGCGACCAGCTTCGAAGGCGCCGTGACGGTGCGCGATTGGCTGCTGGCGCGGCCGTCGATGCAGGAAGCCCTTGGCTATCTCGCCAAGACCCGCGCCGGGGCCGGGCTGGAGGCGCTCCGGGCGGCCCGTTACGACGCCGCGCTGCCGGTGCGGGCCGGCCTGGCGGTCGCGGAGCTGGGAGCGCAGTTCCTGCTGTTTGAGGCCGGCGGCCGGGTCGGCCAGGCCCTGGGCGGCGACTTCGGCGAGTTCATCGGCCAGGCCCTGGCGATGCTGGCGGGCAACCCGGTCGCCGACCTGGAGGCGCGCGAGGCCAAAGCGATGCGGCAGACGGCCGCCGAGATGGCCACCCGGCGCGCCAAGTGGGAGGCCTTCAACGGGGTCCTCAAGGAAGTCCGCCTGCCGCTCCGCCAGGCGGTCGACAGCCTCGAGGCCGGCACGGCCCTCTCGGCGGCGCAGGCCACTGCCCTCGAAGCGGTCGCCGGCCGCGCCGGGCAGGTCGCCAGCGAGGCGCGGGCCGGCGCCAGCGCTTTGGAGCAGGCCGCCGCCGACGAGGCCGAGGCCTTGGCCAACGCGGCCCAGGCGGCCCAACGCGGCGACGCCGCGGCCGCCGGCAACGCCAGCGCCGTGGCCGACGACCTGGCGCGCCGCGCCGCGGAGGGCGCCGACGAGCTGCAGCGGGCCCGCCAGGCGCTGGAACAGGCCGCCGCGCAGGCTCCGCCGCCGGTGCTGCCGCCGCCGCCGACCAAAGCCGAGCTGGCCCGGACCTTCCGCGCTGGCGACCCGATCCCCCCGCGCCCCGCGCCGCCGCCGGTGGCTCCGGAGCCGACCGGCAAGTCCGCCCGCGAGTGTGTCGACCTGGCCAACCGGGCGATGCAAGAGGGCCGCTTCGCCGAGGCGCAGCGCCATTACCGGGCCGGGTACGAACTGGAACAACTCGACAAGCGCCTCGACGCCTTCGAGGAAGGCATCTGGCGCAGCCGCTTCCGGGAAGCACGGCAGGCCGAGCGGTACGCCGAGGTGGTCACCCAGCGCGGCAGCAACCAGGTCCTGGCGAAGCAGATCGACCAGGCGATGACCCCCTTCAGCGACGCCGTGCGCTCCCAACTACGGCAGGCCGAGGGCACCCTCACGGTGGCCATTCCCGGGACCACTGGCGGCCCACGGAAGGTCTTCCTGCGCCAGGCCGACGGCACCCGCGGCGAGCTGGTCGGGATCTGGAAACCCGCCGCGCCACCGAACGGCCGCAACCTGAACCAGATGCAGCAAGACGGCCAACTGGTCGCCGAGGTGCTCTACGCCCGGCTGGCGCAGCGCCTGGGCCTGCGCGTGCCCCACGCCGAGCCGCTGACGCTGCACGTGCCGAACGAGGCCGGCCTCGTCGAAGCCACGAGCGGCGTGATCATCCGCTACATCCCGCAGTCCCGCGAACTGCAGGGCCTGACGCCCGGCATGGTGGCGGTGCTGAAACAGCAGATGGCGCGCTTCCGGGTGCTGCAGGTGCTCACCGGCAACTACGACATCCACCTCGGCAACTGGCGGATCGACGCCGCCGGCCGCGTCTGGTCGATCGACGCCGGCATGGCGACCCTGGAGTCGACGATTCCCGGCGGTTACGGGATCGACGACGTGGCGCGCTGCTTCGGCGTCGACCTCAACGCCACCGGGATGGTCCGCAGCGGCAACCAGGCGCTCGACCTGACCCGCGTCTGGCGGGACGCCTACCGCAACCACGCCGACCGCCACACGGCCCAGGTGATCCAGACGTTGGACCGGCTGATCGTCGGCCGTGACCTGACCGAGACGGCCCGCCAGGCGAAGCGGATCACGCCGGCGGAGTTCAACAAGCTTTTCGACGAACTGGCCCCCGGCCATACCGCGGGCCCGAACGTCAAAGACACCTGGCAGCAGCGCTGGGAGCACCTCGAGGCCCTGCTGAACGAACGCTGGCCGGGCACCACCCCACTCCGGACCGGCGCCGCCTGGCTCGACCTGCTCCCGGCGGTCTGGCGCCAGGCGGCCTAGCCGCCGTTGGCGGATTCGTTGCCAACGGCGTAGAGGTAGCCGTCGTCCGAGGCGGCGTAGAGCGTGCCATGGGCGCCGATGGCCGGGCTATGGACGCGGCCGCCGGTCGAGAGCGACCAGATGGTCTCGCCGTCGGCGTCCACGGCGTAGAGCTTGCCGTCGCGGGAGCCGCTGTAGATGGTGCCGTCGCGGTCGACGGCGGGGGAACTGCGGACCATTTGGTTGGTCTGGTACTTCCACTGCAGCTCGCCCTCGGCGGTCCAGGTGTAGAGGTGGTGGTCGTCGCACCCGACGATCACCACGCCCCCTTTGCCGAGGGCCGGGCTGGAGCCGATCCCGGCGCCGGTGTCATGGCCCCAGCGCAGGCTGCCGTCGGGGTTGAGGGCGTAGAAGCAGTGGTCGTGGCTGCCGCAGTAGATGGTCCCGTCGCGGCCGATGGTCGGGCAGCCGGAGATGCTGGAGCCGGTGACGTACTGCCAGAGCAGCTCCCCGCCTGGGGCGATGGCGCGGAGGCAACCGTCGCACGAGCCCGTGTAGACGGTCCCGTCGTCGGCCACCGCCGGCGTGCCGACGGTCTCGCGGCGCAGCTTGGTCTGCCAGCGCATCACCCCGTCGGGGCCGACCGCGGTGACCGCGGACGTGCCGACATAGACCGTGCCGTCCGGGCCGACCGCCGGGCTACCGACGACCGGGGCGCCGACCAGGAAGGTCCAGCGGCAGCGTCCGGTCGGGGCGATGGCGTAGAGGTGGCCGTCCTGCGAGCCGAGGTAGACGGTCCCGTCGGGCGCCAGCGCCGGGCTGCGCAGCGGGCCTTCAGTGGTGAACTCCCACTTGACCTCGCCCCGGCCATCGAGTGCCAGCAGCTTGCCGCTTTCGGTGCCCAGGTAGACTGTCTCGTCCGGCCCCACCGCGGGGCTGCCGGCGACCTCGTGGGGCAGTTCGTAGCGCCACTTGACGGCGCCCTGGCGGGGGCCCTGGTAGGGACTGCGCGCGGTCTGTTTGGCGTCGCAGCGGAAGGCTGGCCAGGGCGCCCTGGCGCGCAAGCGGTCGCCGTCGTCGCTGAGGTTGCTGACGGTGGGCACGACGACCTGCGCCGAGCAGTGGCGGCAGTTGCCCTTCAGCCCCGCCTTTTCGGCCGGCACGCTGATCGGCTTGCGGCAGGTCGGGCAGGCGAAGTGGATCGGCCGGCTGGGGTCCGGCACGCGCCAGACCGCACCGCACTGCTCACACTTGCCGCGTCGACCGGCCGCCTCGTCGGGCGCCGAAATCTTCGCCTGGCAACTCGGGCACCGAAAACGGATCGCCATCGCTCACTCCCCGCGACGACAGTGCAGCATCCTCCGCGCGGCACGAGTCCTATTGTACCCGCTGGTGACGCCGCCGCCAGCGCACCCCGGCCGTCACCGACACGGTTTCGCAACAGGCCGCGCCGCAGCCGCCCCGTCTTCCTCTTGGACGACTCCCAGGCCGTCTGGTTCGTTTCGCACAATCCCGCTTCCAGAGCGGATCGGCGTGGGGCGAGCGGCGTTGACAGGCGCCACCTGGATCCCTATACTTCCGATCAACACCGCGCGGAGAATCACCCGTGAGCAATGACCAGGAAGCCTCGCCCGACCGCGGCGAGCAACTCGGCGAAGCGGTCGACAAGGCCAAGGCCGGGGCCAAGAAGCTGCTGGGCTGGCTGGGCCGCGGGATTGGCGCGGCCGCCGACGCCGCGAAGGCCAACCCGGCGCTGCGCGACAAGATCGAGCAGGTCGAGCAGTTTGTCGAGGACCGCGCCGAGAACCGTCTGTTCGGGGCGCTGGCGCGCGTCTACGACGACCACATCGCGGCGTTGGCGCGGGTGATCGAGTCGCTCAAGGAAGAGATCACCCGGCGCGAGGAGAGCATCGAGCACCTGCAGGTGAACATCAACGCGCTGCGCAACCAGGGCAAGCCCTCCAGCGACCCGGAGCTCGCCGAGTACAACCGCGCCGTGCGCGAGATGCGCCTCGAGCTGCGCGAGTATGAGCGCGCGCAGGAACCGTACAACGAAGAGATCGCCATGATGCAGCGCTTGCGGCGCGCCGCCCTGGCGCGTTTGCAGGCCGACGCCAGCCTCGCCGAGCAGCTCCAGACCGAGGCCGACCGGCAGGTCGAGGAGTCGAAGGTCCGGCTCGAGCAGCTCGCCGACCAGGAGCAGCCTTGATGCAGTTCCAGGCCCCCCGCGGCACGCATGACGTTCTGCCCGGTGTCGCCGATCCGCAACAGCCGGCCGACGAGCGGATCTTCCGGACCGCCAAGTGGCTGCACCTGGAGGCGACCTTCCGCGACCTCTGCGCGCGCTTCGGCGTCGAGGAGATCCGGACGCCGATCTTTGAAGACACGGAGCTGTTCCACCGCAGCGTCGGCACCGAGACCGACATCGTCTCGAAAGAGACCTACGACTTCACCGACCGCAGCGACCGGCCGCTGACGCTGCGGCCGGAGGGCACCGCGCCGGTGATGCGGGCCATCGTCGAGCACGGCCTGGGCGCGGGCGGCGCGCAACTGCTGAAGCTGGCCTACGTCGCGCCGATCTTCCGCTACGAAGCGGTGCAGCGCGGACGGTACCGGCAGCACCACCAGGTCGGCATCGAATACGTCGGCGGCACCAGCCCGGCCATCGATGTCGAGGTGATCGCCCTCGGCTGGACCTACCTGCACGCCTTGGGGCTGCGCGACCTGACCCTGCAGATCAACTCCGTCGGGACGCCCATCTCACGGCCGCGGCATCGCGACGCGCTGTTGGACTACCTGCGCCCGCACCTGGCGCGGCTGAGCCCGGACAGCCAGCGCCGCAGCGAGACCAATCCGTTGCGGGTGCTCGACAGCAAGGACGAACGCGACCAGGAGATCCTGGCCGGCGCACCGCTGCTGCTCGATTACCTCGAAGACGAGGCCCGCGCCCACTTCGAAGCGGTGCAGGCCGGCCTGACCAACCTCGGCATCCCCTTCGTGGTCAACGGTCGGCTGGTACGCGGGCTCGACTACTACCGCTACACCGCCTTCGAGGTCGTCAGCGCGGCGCTGGGCAGCCAAAATGTGGTACTCGGCGGTGGGCGCTACGACGGTTTGATCGAGCAGATCGGCGGACCCGCCACGCCCGGGGTCGGCTTTGGCTCGGGCCTCGAGCGGGCACTGCTGATCCTCGAACAGACCACCACGACGCCGGTCACGCCGCCCGCACCGCAGGTCTGGCTGGTGGCCCGCTCGGAGACCGAACGCAGTGCGGCGCAGCGGCTGGCGCTGCAGTTGCGGCTGGCCGGCGTGCGGGTCGACCTGGATCTGCAGGGCCGCAGCATGAAGGCCCAGATGCGGTCGGCGAACCACTCCGGCGCAAGCTACGCAGCCTTCCTGCGAGACGACCTGCCCGCCGCGACGGTCAGCCTCAAAGACCTCGGGTCGGGCGGGCAGCAGGAGTTGCCGTACGGCGAGCTGGCTGCCGCGGTCGGCACCGGCTGAAACCACGACCGGCGGGCCGACCGGGAGGGCAGGCATGGCGCAGGGCGCGAGCAGCAGCGGAACCGAACACGGTGGGCTACTACGCACGATGGGCCTCGGGGCGCTGGCGATCTACGGCATCGGCGACATGCTCGGAGCCGGCGTCTACGGCCTGATGGGCAAAGCCGCCGGGACGATGGGCAACGCCGTCTGGCTGGCCTTTGCCGTCAGCATGGTGGCGGCGCTGCTGACCGGCCTGTCCTACGCCTCGCTGGGCTCACGCTACCCGCGCGCCGCGGGCGCCGCCTACATCACCCAGCGCGCCTTCGGGTTCGCCTTCCTGAGCTACGTGATCGGCCTCGCCGTGATGGCCAGCGGGTTGACCAGCATGGCGACCCAGTCGCGGGTCTTCGCCGAGTACAGCGGCAAGCTCCTCGGCGAGCTGCCGCCGCATGCCTTCACGCCACTGGTGGTGGCCTTCATCGCGGCGATGACGCTGATCAACTTCTGGGGGATCAAGGAGTCGACCTGGCTCAACCTGGTCTGCACCGCGGTCGAGGTCAGCGGCCTGTTGATCGTGCTGCTGGTCGGCGTGCGTTACTGGGGCAGCGTCAATCTGCTGGAGGTCCCGCCCGCCGCAGACGGCACGCCGGGGCAGCTCGGCTTCACGCTGCTGCTGTCGGGCGCGGTGCTCACCTTCTACAGCTTCATCGGCTTCGAGGACATGCTGAACGTCGTCGAGGAGGTCAAGGACCCGGTCCGCACCTTCCCGCGGGCGGTGGTGCTGGCGCTCGCGGCGGTGACCGTGAGCTACATGGCGATCGCCGTGACCGCGGTCAGTGTCGTGCCGTGGGCCGAGCTGCAGGAGAGCAAGCAGCCGCTGGTCGACGTCGTGACCCGCGCCGCGCCGTGGTTCCCGCCGCGGCTCTACTCGCTGATTGCGCTCTTCGCGATCACCAACACGATGCTGCTGAACTACATCATGGGCAGCCGGCTGGCCTACGGGATGGCTCAGCAGGGCCTGCTGCCGCGCTGGATCGGCGCGATCCACCCGACCCGGCGGACGCCGCACCGGGCGATTCTGGTGCTGATGGCGATCGTCCTGGTGCTGGCGCTGGTGGGCGACATCAAGGACCTCGCGCGGGCCACCAGCATCTTGCTGCTGAGCGTCTTCATCTTGGTCAACACCGCGCTGTTGGTGCTGCAGCGGCGGCCCGGCGAACCGCGCGGCAGCTTCGAGGTACCGGCGGTGGTGCCGGCCGGCGGGATTCTGGTCTGCGCCACGATGCTCTACCACGCCAAGTGGCCGGAGGTGCGCATCGCGCTGTTCCTGCTGGCGGGCATCGCGCTGCTCTACCTGTGGGTCCGTCCCCGCCATCTGAGCGCCGCGACGCTGGCCGAACTCAGCGACGAGCTGCCCGGCGACCCGCGGTCGTGAGCCGTGCCCATTGCCGGCAGCGGCGCGCCTGTGCTATCGTCCGGGCATGACGGATCGCCCCACCCCGCCGCGACCGAACCCCGGTGTGACCTGGCGCTCGCTGCTGCTCGCGGCAGTGCTGGTGCCGCTCAACATCCACTGGGTGACCGTCGTCGAGGTCCGCTGGTATAGCCTCGACGGCGCCGAGTTGCCGCTCTTTGTGACGCCGGTCTTCATGCTCTTCGTGCTGGTGCTGCTGAACCTGGCCGTCGGCCGGCTGCGGCGCTCCTGGGCGCTGACGCAGGGCGAGTTGCTGGCGACCTACATCGCGGTGGTGATCAGTTGCACCATCGCCGGGCACGACTGGTGGCAGAACTTCTTCGGGGCGGCTTCCCACCCGTTCTACTTCGCGACCGCCGAGAACGGCTGGGAGGCGCGCTTCTTCCAGTACCTGCCGGAGTGGTCCGCGGTCCGCAACCAGGACGTGCTGAAGGGCTTCTACCAGGGCAACACCCCGCTCAGCGCGGAGATCTGGCAGGCCTGGGCAATACCGTTGCTGGTCTGGGGCTGGCTGACCGTGGTGGTGGTGGCGATGATGCTCTGCATCAACGTGATCCTGCGCCGGCAGTGGACCGAGAACGAGCGGCTGACCTACCCGATCGTGCAGTTGCCGCTGGCGCTGACGGAAGAGTCGGGCCGGCTGCTGCTGCGCACGCCGGCGCTCTGGTACGGCTTCACGGTGGCCTTCGGCATCGGGCTGCTAGCCGGCGCCAATCTCTTGCTGCCGTCGCTGCCGTACCTCAATGTCAAGCAGTTCGACCTCCACATCTGGCTGACCGGCCGGCCCTGGGACTACGTCGGCACGGCCAACATCTCGTTCTACCCGTTCATGATCGGCCTGGCCTACTTCCTGCCGCTCGACCTGGCCTTCTCGTGCTGGTTCTTCTATGTCGTGCGGATGGCCGAGCAGATGATCGGCGGCCTCGCCGGAGGTGACACCGGCCGGTTCTTCCCGCGGCTGCCCGAGCAGAGCGCCGGCGGCTGGCTGGCCCTGGCCTTCATTGCCCTGTGGGGTTCGCGCGACTACTTGCGCGGCGTCTGGCAGCAGGTCGTCAGCGGGCGGATGCTCTCGGAGGAGCCGCTGACCTACCGTACCGCGGTGGTCGGCTTCCTGCTCGGCCTGGCCTTCCTGGTCTGGTGGACCGGCCTGTTCGGCGTCGGCCTCGGCACGGCGCTGTTCTTCTGGCTGCTGTTCTTCGCGCTCAGCCTGGCGATGACCCGCGTCCGGGCCGAGCTCGGCTCGCCGCACGAGATCTACTTCGTCAACCCGCGCCGGATCATGATGAACTTCTGCGGCACCTCGGGCTTCACGCCGCAGGAGCTGACCTTCCTGAGCGTCAGTTACTGGTTCAACCGCTGCTACCGCTGCCACCCGATGCCGCCGCAGCTCGAGGCCTTCAAGATGGCCGAGAACGACCGCCTCAACGCCCGGCGGCTGCTGTGGGTGATCCTCGCGGTGACCGCCCTGGCGCTGGTGGCGGCGAGCTATAGCAACCTGGCGGTCTGCTACGCCGACGGCGCCGCGGCGCAGTGCCGGGGCTTCAAGCGCTGGGTCGGGCAGGAGAGCTACCAGGACCTCAGCCGCTGGCTGGAGATCCCCGAACGCTGGGATGTGCGCGGGACCTTCTGGCTGCTGGGCAGCTTCGCGTCGACGGTTTGGTGCAACGCGATGCGGCGGCAGTTCCTGTGGTGGCCGTTCCACCCCGCCGGCTACCCGCTGGCCGTCAGCTTCGCGATGGACTACTTCTGGTTCGCGGTCTTCGTGGCCTGGCTGCTGAAGTGGACGGTCCTCAAGATCGGCGGGATGCGGCTCTACCGGCAGGGCATTCCGTTCGCCCTGGGCCTGATCCTGGGTGACTACACGATCGGCTCGATCTGGGCCATCGTCGGGCCGGCGCTGAAGATTCTGACCTACAAGATCTTCATCTGACCTACTCCTGCAACTCCCGCGACGGCGCCTGGCACTCGCTTGGAGGCGTGCCTGTCTCAGAACGGAGCGGCCTGTCACGGTTTGCCTCGGCCGTCGACAGCACGAACCGGATGTACTGCTGCCGGACCGGTTCGTAGGTGGCGGCGGTGATCGGTGGCTGAGACTTCGGCGCCTGCTCACGCATCTCTCTGCTTCGTTGCGGGAATCCCTTCCAGTGTGTGACAGTTCGCACTCACGGCGTGTCGCCCTCCTCGGGACTGCGGAGTAACGGCCCCATGATCTTCGTCGCCTCTACGTCGACCTGGAGGTACGAGTACGGCACGAGCGGGGTGCGCAGGCGCGCGTGTTGCGAAGCGGTCCACGGCAGCAGGTCGCCGCCCTCTTGGCGCTTGAGCTTGTAGCCCGAGCCCAGCCCGAGACTGAACAAGTCGAGGAAGCGCCGCGGGCCGACGCCTACGAAGGGCCGAAACACCACCTTCCGCGGGGTTCCGGATGAGATCGTGTCCAAGGCAGGTGTGCCCGCCTCGATCAGCTCAACTGAATCGTCATGCAGATCAGGGTGGTCAGCCCTGTTCTCAAGGTCCATCGAGCCGATGATGGCCTCGGAGACCCGGACCGGCTGGAGCGCATATCCGTGGTCCTCCAGAGCGGAGCGGAGGATCTCCTCGAGCCACTCCAAAGGCGTGCCCACTGGGGCCACAAGTCCCAGCACCAGTTCGGAGTTGGCGTATGACTCGTCGCGGCGCATCCATTCCTCGCAAGGTCGGGAGGTCGCTCCTGCGGCTCCTTACATCCTACGACACATTCCCTGGCTTCCAGTTTCGCAGCGTTCATGCCTTGCGATACGGCGTTGCCCTGGCTTGGTAATCGCGCATTGGGGAAAGTCGGGTCCAGCCCTCACACCATCCGGTTGGCGCCGCGCTTGCGGTACCACCACCACGCCAGCATCGCCAGCAGGCCGGCGATCTGCAGCGCGTAGGTCACTTTGGCGCGCTTGCTGATCAGCACCGGCAGCTCGCCCACCGGCACCGCCAGCGCCGCGTTGAGCCGCTGCGCCCCGGCCGGCGTGAGCGGCAGCTCCAGCTCGAGCGTGCGCGGGGCCGCCAGCTCGCGCGCGGCGAACTCCAGGCGCACCGTCGCCGTGTCGCCGCTGGCCGTCGCCGTGCGGCGCAGGCTCAGCGGCAGCTCGCGCAGGACCGTCGGCTCCAGCGCGTCGACCGTCACCGCGCGCTCGCCGGTGAGCGCGCCGGGCAACGCCCGCACGGTCAGCTCATGCAACGACTCCGGGTAGCTGTGGTAGACCAGCAAGGTCAGCTCGCCGGCCGGCGCCAGTACGACCAGCGGCGCCGCGGGCTTCACGAAGAACTGGTCCCAGGCCGGGAACTGCGTCACGGGCGGGGCCAGCAGCAGCAGCGTGGTCAGCGTCTCAAGCAGCCCCACGGTGGTTCTCCAGCCCGAGCAGCGCCGCGCCATAGGCGCCGACCAGTTGCGGCTCGGCCGGCACGTTGGCGGTCACTCCCAGCAACCGCTCGATCGCCCGGACCAGGCCGCTGTTGAGGGCGCCACCGCCGGTGCAGGTCACCTCCGGCGCCACGCCGACGCGTTGCGCCAGCGACCGGACCCGCTCGGCCGCCGCGCTGCAGAGGCCGGCCGCGATGTTGGCGACCGGTTCCTCCCGAGCGACCAGCGAGACCACCTCGCTCTCAGCGAAGACGGTACACATGTTGCTCAGACCAACGGCCCGCTGCGCCTCCAGGGCGAGCGGCCCAAGATCGTCGAGATCGATCTCCAGGGCGCGCGCCATCACTTCGAAGAACCGCCCGGTGCCGGCGGCGCACTTGTCGTTCATCGCGAAGTCGATCACCTTGCCGCCCGGCGCCAGGCGAATCGCCTTGCAGTCCTGCCCCCCGACATCGAGCACGAGCTGGGTCTGCGGAAACAGCGCCACCGCACCGCGGGCGTGGCAGGTGATCTCGGTCACCGCGCTGGTCCGCCCGTCGACGCGCTCGCGGCCGTAGCCGGTCGCCACGATGGCTGTCAGGTCGGCGGCGTTGAGGCCCGCCTTGCCGATCACCTGCAACAGCGCCCGTTCCGAGGCCAGCCGCGACCGGGCACCGGTCAGCACGACCTCGCTGTGGCACAGCGCGCCGCGGTCGTTGATCAGCACCGCGGCGCAGGTCAGTGAGCCGCTGTCGATTCCGGCGTACCAGCCCATGCGCGCTCCCTCGCGGCGGTCAGCCGCGCAGCATCTCCACAAACGCCTCGACGCGGGTCTGCAACTGCCCGCGGTCTTCGGCACTGAAGTCGGTCGAAACGCTCAACATCGGCAGGCCCCGCGCGCGCAGCGTCTGCTGCATCGCCTGGGCTTCCATCTCAAACAGCGCGCAGAGCCGCAGGCAGTGGTAGACCACGCCGTCGACGCGGTGCGTCGTCGCCAGCTCCTGCACGCGGTTGAGCCGGTCGGTGCCATCCACGAAACAGGGACAGGTGGTCGGCAGCAGGCACTTCTCGGCGACCGCGTCGAGGAGCGCCGGGAGGCTCGTCTCGCGCAGTTCGACCGGCTGGTAGACGCGCTGCGTGCCGGAGCAGAACTCGTCGATCACCACCCGCGCGCCGTCCGCTTCGGCCAGCTCAATCAACTTGTGGTTCGGCCAGATCAGCGGCGCGCCGGTCAGCAGCAGCCGCACCGGCCGGACCGCCGGCGCCGGCGGCGGGGACTGCTCCAGCCGCTCGCAGAGCGCCTCGAGCTGCGTGGTCCAGCGGCCGACGTCGTCGGTGAACGAGGCCTGGGTCACGAACAGGGCGTCCTGCCCGGTGATCCGCGGCGGGTCGGCGGCGCGCAGGGCCAGGAAGCGGCGGAACACGCGGTGCCGGCGGTTGATCAGGTCCATCGCCTGGCGTAGCGCGGCGCGGGTCAGCGGGGTGCCGGTCAGCCGTTCGATCACCGGCACCAGGTCGCGGATCTGGGTCTTCCAGAAGGCCTGCGCGCTGGGGCTCTCTTTGCGCGGCGGCAGGTCCAGCACATGGACCGGCTTGAACTGCCCCAGCACCGGGCCGAGCTTCTTCTTGGCGTCGCAGGGCGTCGGCAAGATCAGCAGGTCGGCCCGCCCGCACAGCCCGTCGCCGCGCTGCACGCGACCGGCCGCCGACTTGGCCACCGCGCACAGGTCGCGGGGCAGGATCGCCTCGGCCGCGCGCTCGGCCGCGGCGTCGCCCGAACACAGCCGCACGGGCACCGCGCCGCAGGCCAGCAGCAGCTCCTCGGGCACAAAGTTGCAGTAGCAGCCGACGACGCGGCCGTGGTAGCCCGCCAGCTCACGCTCGCGGCGGTCGGTGGTGACGATCTCCCGGAAGTACTGCAGCTCGTCCATCGAATCTCCCACTTACGACCGCAGGATCCGCCGGCCAAGGAACTTCAACTCCAGGCAGCCGGGCTCGGGGCAGTCCTCCAAGCAGGTCAGGCAGAGCTGGCACTCTGGCGCCGTGACCACCGGCCGGCGGCGCTCCAGGTAGACGTCGTCCAGGTCGAGCACACAACTTCGGCGGCAGGTACCGCACGAGGTACACTTCTGCGCCGACTTCTCCAGCGTCAGCAGCGCCCCGCGGTTGAAGTACCCGACCAGCGCCCCGATGGCGCAGATCCGGCACCAGAAGCGCGGGATGGCGAAGCTTAGGAAAAACAGCCCGAAGCAGAACCAGCCGAGCACCGTCAGAAACATCGTGATGCTGTTGGTGTTGTCGGTCCAGCAGGGGTTGACCAGACCGAGCGGCGGGTAGCCCAACCGGGCCGGGCAGATCTGGCAGTAGATCAGGAACAGCGCGTCGTTGGCGCCCTGCCCCAGCCAGGGGTAACCGATCAGCACGGAGACGACCACCGTGAACCAGACCAGGAAGTGGCGCAGGTAGAACAGGAAGCGCTCCCACCGTGGGGTGAGGTGGATCTGTCTCCAACGGGTCAGCTTCCGCAGCCAGGTCATCGCGTCCATCAGGGCGCCCATCGGACAGATCCAGCCGCACCAGAAGCGTCCTAGCAGGAGGCATAGCACGACCAGCCAGACGATGTGCGGCAGCATGATCTGCAGCGACGTGCGCCAGGTGAAGTTCTCGCTGAAGAAGTGCAGGATGCAGGACTTGAAGAGCCCGCCCTTGGCGGTGAAGCGGCAGGCCAGCGCCGGCAGGTAGAGGTCGACCACGGACTCCTTGCCGGAGACCCAGAGGATCCGGTTGCGGTTGTAGAGCGTCGTGCGCGGCACGCCGGCCGGGACCTTCGGCAGCGGCGTCTCGTAGTGCCGCGGCCAGATGAAGGCGCCGTACATCAGCAGGATGAAGAACACGACTTGCACGGCCCGCCGGGTCACCGTGATGCGGTTCATCGCCACCTCGCGTCCCGTCTCAGCCCGCCGCGGCACTCGTCGCCAGCAGCGCCAACGCCTCCTGACAGGCCTGCAACGTGCTGGCCTCCAGCGCCAACCCCAGCCGCGGCTGGCCGGCCGGGCCACGGATCGGCCGGACGCCGCTCCAGAAGCCCGGGTCGAGCTCCTCAAAGGTCCCCGCGGCGCCCCGTGCGGTCGCCTTTTCCGACAGCACCTTGGCGCGATAGGCGGTCAGGGCCTGATCTCGCAGAGCCTCGCTGGGGTACTCCACCAGCAGCACCCGCAGCGGCCGCGCCGCCAGCTCGCCGGCGGCCAGCAGGGCACTGGTCTCCGGGCCCAGCCCCAGGACGTTCTCGGTCGAAATGTAGAACAACGCGTCGAGGTTGCTCTGCTGGTGGAAGTACTGCAGCTCGCGCAGCTTCAGCGGCTCCCGCGGCAACGCCGCGGCCAGCGGCGGGAACGGCTCGCCCGCCGGCAGACAGGTGGCCAGATGCTGCGCGGCTGCCACTGCGAACTGCCGGACCGCCGGTTGGTCGCCCTCCGCCTCCACCTTCAGGAAGACCTGCCCCTGCCAGCCGCGCAGCACGCCGTCCTGGTAGCGCGCCGCCTGCAGGCCGGGCACCGCTTCGCCAGCCAGCAGGTTGGAGTCGATTCCAAAGGCCTCGGCCGCCGTGGTCATGTCGAACAGATGCACCTGCACCTGCTGCTCGCCAACCTGGTAGGGCGCCACGACCAGCCGGCGGAAGGCGTACGTCAGGTAGATCTCGGCCTTGCCATCCATGTAGTCGAAGACCGTCACCGGGTCGTAGATCGAGACTCCGGCGATCCGCCGGGCCCCGCCGATGGTCTCCGGCAGCCAGGCCGCCGGGACCGGCTCCGCGGCCAGGGCGCAGACGGCTCCCAGCAGGGCGCAGGCCAGCATCAGTTCCCTCCCAACAGCGCCGCAGCGCCGCGCAGGCCGAACCACAGCGCGCTCAGCAGCATGGCCACTTCCGAGAGCCCGCGCAGGTGCTCGCGGCGACCCAGGCTGCTGGCGCCCAGCAGCGGCAGCAGCCAGACCGTGGTGCCGGCGAAGAGCGCCAGCAGCAGCGCCACGGCCTCGGCCGGGCGACCGTCGCCGAGCAGCCGCGCCAGCGCCAGCAACAGCGGCGGACACGGGCTGAGGCCGAGCAGCAGCCCCGCCAAGAGGGGTACCCGGCGCCAGGCCGGCCGGCCACAGAGCGCGGCGCAGGGCCGCCACTCGGGAAAGCTGTGGCGCACGGCATGGACCGCCAGCAGCACCGCCAGCGCCAGGGTCAACAGCCCGCTGAAGCGCGCCAGGCCAGGCGAGCCGGCGAACCGCTGCCCGACCGCCGCCACCGCCAGGCCACACAGCAGGTAAGCGGTCAGACGGCCGGCCAGGAACTCGCCGAGCTGCCACCAGCGCTGTCCCCAGGGCTGCGGCCCCTGCACCACCAGCCAGGGCAGCAGCAACGGCGCGCACAGGCCGAGGCAGGCCGCGCCGCTGGAGAGGCCCAGCAACCAGCCTTCCCAGAGCGCGCCGATCATCGGCTACCCTCCGTGGGGCGGCTCACTCCGCCACGGTCGGGCGGTTCGCGACGTCCACCAGCGCATCGCCGGCGGTGGTGCGCTGCTGCGGGTCGTTGGTCCGGAAGGCCGCGTCGAGCGCCGCGACGCCGGTCTTGTCGCGCTGCGCCGCCAGGGCCCAGCCGCAGGCAATCCGGACGTAGACGTTCGGGTCGCTCAATCCACCGCGCAGCGCCTCGTCGAGTTGCGGTCCGGAGTAGCCGGCCAGCGCCAGCCCGGCCTGCGCCGCCGCCTTCACGAAGGCGTCGCGGTCGGCGGTGTTGCTTAGGAAGGTGGTCGGCTCGTCCTTCAGCAGCCCCAGCGCCAGCAGCGCGTTGCCACGGATCCAGCCGTTGCGTTCCGCCAGCAACGTCCGCAGGAACTCGATGTGTTCTTTGTTGCCGGCCTTGCCAAGCGCCCGGATCGAACGCCCGCGGTAGTCGGGATTGTCCTGCCGGGCCCAACTGCTGAGTTTCTCGAAGCCGCTCGGATCACCCCGCCGGATCAGCGACTCGGCCGCCATGATGGCCGGCGAGTGGTTGCCGTTCTGGGAAGCGCTACGCAGCTCCTCAACCGACGGCTCGGCCAGGGGTTTGAAGCCGATCTCGTTGGCCGAAATCGCGAACACCAGGCGCCGCCCGCCCTTCGGGGTGCCGGGCGCCACGGTCAGCTTGACGTTGAACGAGACCCGCTGCCCGGCGGTCATCTCGGCGACCGCCGCGGGCTGGATGTCGACCTGCACCCCATCGCCGCCCTCGATCTGGGCCGCCAGCCGGACGTTGTGCAGGTAGGTGTGGTAGTTGTTCTGACAGAACACCCGAAACTCGTCGGACTGATCGACGATCGCGACGGGCTTCTCGGCCTTCACGATCACCCGGTCGGGCGTCCGGTAGATGTTGTTGCAGAGGTGTGCCGAGGCGCTCAGGGAGCCCAGGCACAGACCGACGACCAACCACCGACGCAGACGCAGCATGGCCGTCTCCCAGGGGGCACCTGCCCCCGGCAGGCGAGTTCGACACCCTTCCGACGTCTCCTGCCGCGGTCTGGTTGCACCCCAGACGCAGTTCAGCCGACCGGCGAACCGGTCGGCTGAACAAGTCACGAGCACGCCCTGTCTCGCGGTACGGCTGCTACTGCAGAGCGCTGGCTGAGGCGAAGCTCACCAGCGGTCGCGGCTGCCGCCGCCGCCGCCGCCGTAGCCGCCGCCCCGGCCGCCGCCGCCGCTGCCGCCGTAGCCGCCGCCGCTGCCGCCGCCGTAGCCGCCGCCGCGGCTGCCGCCGCTGCCGCCACCGTAGCCGCCGCCGCGGCTGCCGCCGCCGCCGCCACTGCCGCCGCGGTCGCCCTTCGGCTGGGCCTCATTGATGTTGAGGGACCGGCCGTCGCAGTTCTTGCCGTTCAGCGCCTCGATCGCCGCCTTGCCGGCAGCCTCGTCGGTCATCGTCACGAACCCGAAACCGCGCGAGCGGCCCGTTTCCCGATCGGTGATCACCGCCACTTCACTGACGTCGCCATGCTCCTCGAACAACTCGCGGAGGGTGTCCTCGGTGGTGCGGTAGTTGAGGTTTCCCACGTAGATCTTCATCGAACTCCCCAGGCTGGTGACTCTCACGACCGGCCTGGACAAGGCTGCGTGCGCGTCACGGTCAGGTCTCCGAACGTACGTCCCGCCCCTTCGGCGGGGGTTGCGGGATTGTACCACAGCGGCGCGCCTTTCGCGCAAGCGGCTTTTGGGGAACTGCTCGCGCCGGCGCCACCTTCGCGCTAACCTGCCACCGGCGCGGCCACCGGGCGGGTCAACGGGCAGGCCAACCAGCAGCTCTCGAAGTTGCACGGCCGGTACTTCGGAATCGCCGGCTGCTGCCGCAGCGCCGTCCCCAGGTGCTCCGAGGTGATCAGCTCGGGCGCCTCGACATGCAGGTCCCAGCCCAGGTAGTTGACGCCCTCCTCGCCGATCAGCGAGTACCGCTTGGCCCAGTCGCAGCGTGTCCGCTCGATCGGGTGGAAGCGCTCCAGCAGGCCGTCCAGCGGCAGCTCCAGCGGCTCGTTGAAGGCACTCGTCGAGCAGGCTTGCAGGCACCGCTCACAGCCGTCGCAGGCCGCCGCCAGCGGCGCGGTCACGACCGCGTCGGGCCGCAGCGGGGCGTCGGTCACCAGCGCCATGAAGCGGACGTGCGGGCCATATTCGGCGGTCGTCACAAAGCCGGCCTTGGTGAGCCGGCCGAGCCCCGCCGCGACGGCCTCGAAGCGGTTGCAGAAGGCGTCGGGCTGCGCCCCGCGCGGATTGCCGACCACCGAGCCGGTCCCCGTCAGGTCGTTGCTCAGCACGCCCTGGTAGCCTGCGTCCTCGACCAGCCGTTGCGCCAGGAAGCCCATCCGGTAGAGCGCATTGGCGGACTCGTACTGTGCGAAGGCGTACGGCCCGACCGCTTCGGCCGGCGGCTCGGCACAGCGCTCGATCGCCGCCGCCGGGAGTCGGATTCCGAACACGAGCACGCTCTGCGCGCCGTGCAGGTGGTCGTCCGGCGTGCGCACGGTCAAGCGCCGCTCGGCGACCTGCGGCTCGTAGGGCTCGAACGGTGCCGACTGGTCGACCGCGTCGAGGCAGCGCATCCCTTCGAACGCCGCGAGGTGCGGCTTCAGGGCCGCGATCCGCGCCGCGGGCGCCACGCCCACCAGGTCGGCGCCGTGTTCGCGCAGCAGCAGCTCCAGTTGCTGCCGCAGGTCGCCCCGCGGGGCGGCCGGGACCGGCAACTCAAGGCTGGTCGCGGGCAGCGGCGCCGTGGTGACCACCGTCGCCGTCTCGACCCGCCGTCCCGGCAGCACGCCCGTGAGCGCGGCCTGCAGTCGCTCCTCCGGGAAGGCGCTGCAGCACACCGCGTCGTAGCCGCGCCGCTCGATCAGCCGGGTGATGTCGTAGGCCGCGCCTTCGCGCTGGTACTTGCGCATCCAGGCCGCCGGATCGGCGCCGGCGGGCTGCTTCAGATGGTAGCCGACGGTGACCGTGTGGGTGCCGCCCGGCAGGAATGGCTCCAGCTCGAGGCCCAGCGCCCGCAACTCGGCCGGGCCTTGGACGATCACGAAGTCCACGCCCTGGCGCTGCGCGATGGCCTGCACCTGCTGGTCGAAACAGCGGTTCGGCTCGTCGTCGGTCGGCGCGTTGCGCTTGCGACGCGGCGCGTTGGTGTACGACTGCTCCCAGTAGCGCCGCTCCTCGGGCATGCAGTAACGCAGACAGCAGCCCATCTCGCCGCCCCGGCGGCCGTGCTTCCGGACCATGTCCAAGATCACCGCCTCGTCGACCTGCTCGGGGATCGGCAGGTCCAGGTCGAGGTCGAAGTGCTCGCCCCACGAACAGCGCCAGAGGTTCTTGTCCGCGTAGGTGTACTCCCGGCCCTCGATCCGCACGACACTGGTGCCGCGAAGCTCCTTGGTCAGCGCTCCCGAGGGGCAGGTGTCGGCGCACAGCCGGCAGTCGTCACAGACGCTGTGGGGGTCCAGCAGCGGGTCGGGCTGCAGCTCGGCGTCGGTGATCACGGTCACGAAGCGCTGCCGGGCGCCGAACTCCGGGGTGATCGCCAGGGCGCTGTACCCGAAATCGGCGAGGCCGGCCGCGACCGCGGCATGGCGGTGGCTGACGTCCGGGGCGAAGTGCTCGGTGAGGTTGCGGTAGCCCTTGTACCGCCAGATGTTGCTGCTGACGATGGGCACGGCCTGGTGGCCACGGGCCTGCAACCAGAGGCCGAGCCGGTAGCTGATCTCGTCGAGCCGCTGGTTCATCAGGTACTGCACCCGGTACGGCCCGATCTCCTGCGGATGCGTCAACCCGCCCAGCTCAATGCAGGCATCGGGATGGTGGATCGCCATCACCACCACCGACCGCGCCGTCGGCAAAATGCCCTGCGGCGACATCAGCAGGGGCGCGTGCTCGAACCGCTCGATGTTGGCGACGCCGACCAGGTCGGCCCCCAACTCCTCCAAGGCAAAGGCCTTGACGCGTGCCGTCAGGGCGCTGTCCACCCGTCGTTCGCTGCTCATCGCTACCTCCGCGTTCGCGTTGCCCTCACAGTCGTGCGGTGACCCGTGCAGCGGTCGCCAGGAGCTCCGCCCGCAGGCCGGCGGACGCCTCGCTGGTCGCCCGAAAGGCCGGCAGGTAGAGCCCCAGCGCGGCCAGCAACTGGCCCTGCCGGTCCAGGATCGGCGCCGCCATCGAAACCACTTCCTGCTGCCCGGTGATCGCCTCGGCCAGCCCCGCGGCGCGGATCGCCGCCAGCGCCGGCTCCAGGTCGCTGGCCCGGTGCAGCTCCGGCCAGGCCGCGCTCGGCGGACCCAGCGCCAGCACCGCCTGCAGCTCGGCCGGCGTCGCGAAGGCCGCCAGGACGCGGCCCGTGACCATCGCCCAGAGCGGCGCCTGGTCGTCAAAGGCCGCATTGACCCGCACCACGGCCGAGCCCTCGAACCGCCGCAGGACCTGCCGCCGCCCATGCACCAGCGTCGTCACGACGACGGACTCGCCGGTCCGCTCGGCCAGCTCGGCGGCCTCGGCCGCCGCCGCTGCCAGCCCGCCAGCGCTCAACCGCGCCGCCCTCGCCAGGTCCAGCGCCCGCGGCCCGAGCGTGTAACGGCGCTGCTCACCCCGCCCGGCGTAGCCGCACGCGACCAGCGACTTCAACAGATTGTGGGCCGTCGTGACCGGCACGCCCAACGCCTCGGCCACCACCTGCAGCCCAACCCCCTCGCCCCGCGCCGCCGCCTCCGCCAGTTGATCGAGCACCGCGCAGGAGCGTTGAATCGACTGGATCGGCGCTTCACTCATTTTCCATTTCCTGGAACCAGCTCCCACCATATCGAAAGACGCGCCCCGTTGTCAAGGGGGTGGCGTGGTTTGCTGGGGGCGCCCAAACCAGCCCGGCCCGCGGCGTGGGCCGCGGGCCGGGATTCTCACAGACGATCCGCACTGCCTATGGGGGTGGGCAGGTGCTGCTGGAGCCGCCGCAGTTGTAGCCGACCGGGCCGGTCTGGCCGGGCGTCCACTGGTCGCGCAACATGTCGATGCCCTTTTGGTACTTCACATGGCCGTCGTAGAAGGCCACGTTGAGGCCTTCGTTGTGCCAGGCGTAGAGCCGGGGCTCGGGATACGTCGCGTAGGAGACACCGCGGTAGCGCAGGTTGATGTTGTTGTTGCCGTCGATGTAGGCGCTGACGGCGTCGGACATCAGCACGCGCCCGGCCACGCCGTAGGCCGCATCGGCGATTTCAGCGTCGGCGCGCTGCGAGATCCACATGTTCAGCCCATAGCTGTTGTAGCCCGAAGTGGACGACGGGCAGTAGAGCATCTGGACGCTCTTCATGTAGGGCGTCAGCGCGGCGGCGTACGACATCGCGTAGGTCGCCGGGTTGCCCAGCGGGTAGTTGACGACGTCCTGCCCGGGCTGCCACTGCTGCCGCACGTTGCGCTCGTCGTAGTCGTTGCGGTACTGCATCGCGGCCAGCGCAATCTGCTTCAGGTTGCTGGCGCAGGACGACTGGCGAGCCTTCTCGCGGGCCTTGGCGAAGACCGGGAAAAGGATCGCCGCCAGGATGGCGATGATGGCAATCACCACGAGCAGCTCGATCAGGGTGAAGCCTGTCTTTCTCGTTCGCATGACATACTCCTTGTTCCGAGCGGCGACCGACCGGCTACGATCGCGGTCGAGTCAGGGCGGGCCGCAGCCCGCTGACCAGACCTCGCGCGGCCGACCAGCAGCCCGTCAGAACCCCCTTAGTATCGTCGGTCTGACCAGCCGATTGCAAGAGCCTCGAACAACCCCAAGTCAACTTCAGTTCAACTCCGCAGCGACTGCTGGCGGCTCGCCCGCAGCCGGCTCCTGGAGCCGCGCCGGCGGGTCTGGTTAACGGCGCAGGCGGCTCCAGTCGAGGGCCACCAGGGGGGCCGGTTCGTTGCTGAAGCCACCAATCCGGACGGCCGTCCAGCCGCCCTCGGAGGGGATCGTCACGGCCGGTGTGGCGGTGGCGTCGGGACTGGTTTCGACGAGTCGCGCCGCGAACGGGCCGTGCTGCACCGTGAGGGCGCCCGGCCGCGTGGTCAGCAGGCGCAGTTGCCAGTCGCCGGGCTCCAGCCAGACCTGGTACTCGACCTGCTGGGTCTCGCCCAGCAAGAGGCCCTCGTCGTTGGCGACCGCCGGCGGATCGCCGATGTTGCGCGGCGGCGGGGCGGCGTTCAGGCGGAAGCTGCGCAGCTCTTTGAGGCGGTTGCGGTAGGCGGTCTGCAACGCTTCGGCGCTGTACTGGGCATTGCTGGCGAGCGGCCGCCAGAGGTCGTAGAGGAACCGCGGCGGGTGGCGCTCGGCGACGTCCAGCAGCCAGCCGATCAGCCAGGCCGCCCCGCGGTCGTCGAGCGTCGTCCGCAGCGAGCTGCTGGGGCCGGCCTGCAGCGCCACCTGGCGGAGCGGCTCCCAGTCGGTGCGGCGGTAGGCCGTGAAGAAGTCAGTCTTCTTCAGCTCGGCCATCCAGGCCCCCAGCTCCTCAGGCGCCGCGCCCGCCAACTGCCTGGCCAGCGCCCCGAGCAGCAGCCGTTCGCCGAGGGGACCGTCCAGCCACACCTCGAACTGCTGCGTGTTGGTGTACCGCCCGATCCGCGGCAGGACCAGGTGGCCGAACTCGTGGGCCGTCTCACGGACCCACTCGACCGGCTGGCGCGGCGCGGCGGCCTGGTAGAAATAGAGGTTGTTGAGCCACCGCTCGCCCCCGGCGTGGAGCGCTTCGGTGGCCAGGTTTGGGGTCAGCCAGACGTCGACCACCTGGTCGGCGCGCTGGCCGTCCCAGGGCTCGCGTCCGAGGGTCTCGACCGCCAGCCAGTGGACCCGCAGCAGCGTGTCGAGGAGCTGCTCGGCGGTCGCCTGCAGGTCGACCCCGGCCAGCTCAGGGGAGGGATAGAAGAGCCGGAAGCGCTGTTGCCAGACGGCCTGCTGCCAATCGTACCAGGGCGTGATCGGCGAGCTGACCCGCCGGCCCAGGTCGTCGAGGTAGGTCACCAGCGGCTCGTAGGTGTAGCCGACCAGGCAGCGGTCGAACTGCCACTTGCGCTGCTCCGGCAAGGGCAGCCGCTTCGCCGCCTCACGCGGCTCGACGACGCTCCAGCGCCCGCCGCCGAGTTCCAGGCGGTCGACCGGCAGACAGTCCGGATCGCGCTGCACCAGCTCGTCGTCGAGACGGTACTGGTCGACCGGCGGCGGCAGCCGCGAGAGCTGCACCATCCAGTAGTGGCGCTTGCCGACGAAGCCGAGTCCGGTCGGCAAGCTGGTGAAGCTGACGGCCCGCGAGCCGAGCTGCTCGAGCTGCGCCCGCGGCAGCCCGTCGGGTGGCTGAACGATGCTCTGCGCGACGATCCGGCGACCTTCGTCGCTCAGCCAGCGCGGCGGGGTGGCTTCGAACCAGCCGAGCAGCAACCCGACGGTGCTGGCGCGCTCGCGACTGCCCAGCGGGCTGTTGGTGGCCAGCCGGGCGAGGGCCTCGATCGAAAGGTAGTTGCTGTTGGCCAGGCCGTAGCCCAGGTTCCACTCGTAGAACGCCCGCTCCAGGCCTCTGGCCTGCAGCGCCAGATCGCCGGCGACCAGCTTCTCAATCGCCTGCGCGTCGTCGGCGCGGCAGGCGCCGCCGGCCAGCAGGAGCAGTAGCAGCAGGCCAATCCGCCGCAGCATGGTCACTCCCATCCGAAGAACGCGGCCGCGTTGGCGGTGGTCTGCGCCGCGGCAGCCGCTTCATCACAACCCCAGACCGTCGCCAGCGCGGCGTTGACCGCCACCAGATGGGCCGGCTCGCAGCGCTGCCCGCGGTACGGCTGCGGAGCCAGGAACGGGCAGTCGGTTTCGAGCAGCAGCCGGTCCCGCGGGACCAGCCGCACCACCTCGCGCGCGTCCTCGGCCCGCGGGTAGGTCAACGGCCCGTCGGTACCGACGTAGCAGCCGGCGTCGACGAACCTCGCCACGGTCTGCGGCCGGGTCGTGTAGCAGTGCAGCACGACCCGCGTAGCGAATCCGTTCCCAGCGCGGAGGGCTGCATAAACGTCATCATGCGCCTCGCGGCAGTGCACCACCAGCGGCAAGCCCAGCTCGACCGCCAACTGCTGCTGCGCGGTGAACGCGGCGAGCTGCGCCGGGCGTGGGCAACGGTCGCGGAACCAGTCCAGACCGCACTCCCCAATCGCCACCACCCCAGGCCGCTGGGCCAGTTCGCGGAGCGCGGTGAGGGCGGCGGCATCGAGGCTGGCGGCCTCGTGCGGATGGACCCCCACGGCGGCCCAGACGGTGCCAGGCCAGGCTGCCGCCAGCTCGACGGCCAAGGCCGAACTGGCGAGGTCGCAGCCGATCACGACCAGCCGGCCGACGCCGGCCGCGACGGCGCGCTGCACCACTGCGGCGCGGTCGGCGGCGTAGGCCTCAAACTGCAGATGGGTGTGGGTGTCGACCAGCATGGCGGCAGTATACCCACCGCCCGGTAGCGCGCAAGCTGCCTAGCCTTCGCGCCGTGGCGCCAGGATCCGGCGGTCGCCGACCGGCTCGTCGTGCTCGATGTGCCCGTCGCGGAAGCGCACGATGCGGCGGCAGTGGCGGGCGATGTCCTCTTCGTGGGTGACCATCGCAATCGTCACGCCCTGGTCGTTGAGTTGCTGCAGCAGCCCCATGATCTCCTCGCTGGTGCGGGTGTCGAGGTTGCCGGTCGGCTCGTCGGCCAAGATGATCGCCGCGTTGTTGACCAGCGCCCGGGCGACCGCCACGCGCTGCTGCTGCCCGCCTGACATCTCGTTGGGCTTGTGGTGCGCGCGGTCGCTCAAGCCGACCAGCGCCAACGCCGCGCTGGCGCGGCGGAGCTGCTCGTCATGGGCGACGCCAGCATACTTCAACGGCACGGTCACATTCTGCAGCGCGGTGGTCCGCGGCAGCAGGTTGTAGCTCTGAAAGACGAACCCAATCTTGCGGTTGCGGACCCGCGCCAGAGCATCGTCCTCGAAGGTCGCGACGTCCTCGCCGTCCAGGAAGTACTGCCCGTCGGTCGGGCGGTCGAGACAGCCGAGGATGTTCATCAGGGTCGACTTGCCCGACCCCGACGGCCCCATCACGCTGACAAACTCGCCGCGCTGCACGGTCAGGTCGATCCCGCCGAGGGCCGCCACGCGTTCGGCCCCGGTGTCGTAAATCTTGCTGATGCCGCGCAGCTCCAGCGTGGCCCGGGCCGCGGTGACAGGGCTCTCACTCATAGCGCAACGCCTGAATCGGGTCGAGCTTGCCGGCCTGGCTGGCCGGGTAGTAACCGAAGAAGATGCCGATGCCGGCCGCGCAGCCGAAGGCCAGCAGCACCGAACTGGTCGAGACGTAGGCGTTCAGCCCGAAGCTCTTGACGAGGTTCGCCAACCAGACGCCGAGAGCGACCCCCAGCCCGCCGCCGAAGACGCTCAGGACCACGCTTTCGGTCAGGAACTGCAACTGGATGTCCCGCCGCCGCGCGCCGAGCGCCTTGCGGATGCCGATCTCGCGGGTCCGCTCGGTGACCGTCACCAGCATGATGTTCATGATGCCGATGCCGCCGACGACCAGCGAGATGCTGGCGATGCCGGCCAGCAGGAGGGTGAAGATCCGCGAGCTCTCCTGCACGGTATTGAGAATGTCCTGCTGGCTGGCGAAGCTGAAGTCGTCGGGCTCGCCCGGCCGCAGGCGGTGCTGCCGCCGCAGCCACTTGCGGAGCGCCGCTTCGGCCGCGGCGTTGTCGACGCCCTCGCGCGCGGTGACCGCAATCAGCCGCACGTAGCGCGAGTTGTCGAGCCGCTGGCGGTAGGTGCTCAGCGGCATCACGATCACCTCGTCCTCGCGCCCGTAGCCGCCGCGTTCGGTCAGCACGCCGAGCACCGTGAAGGGGATGCTCTTGATCTTGATGCGCTTGCCGACCGCCCAGCCACCGTTCGGGAAGAGCCGTTCCCAGACGGCGTAACCCAGCACGCAGACCCGCCGGCGACCCTCTTCATCGAGACGTGTGAAGAACTTGCCCTGCTCGAACTTGGCACTCCGCACGAAGTTGTAATCGGGCAGCGTGCCGACGATCCGGAAGTCGCCGTTCAGTGAGCCGTACTTGACCTGCGCGTTGCGGTTGAGCTCCGGTGCGACGCCGGCCACCTCGGGCACTTCGGCGCGGATCCGCATCGCTTCGGACACGGGCAGCGTCTCGGCCGAGCCGAAGGCGCGCCAGATCTGCCCGCGTTCGGCCTGGCCCGGCGCCACGAACAGCAGGTTGCTGCCGAGCTTCGCGATGTTGGCCTGAATATCGCGCTGCGCGCCGGTGCCGAGGGCGACCATCGCGATCACCGCCGCCACGCCGATCACCACGCCGAGCGTGGTCAGCACCGACCGCATCGTGTTGGCCGCCAACGCCGTTAGCGCGATCCGCAACCCTTCGACGAGGTTCATGGGGTTCTCCGGCTACCGCGAGCGCGGCATGCCTTTCATCCCGCCCTGTCCGGTCATGCCCTTCATGCCGCGCATCACCGACTTGTTGAAGTCCTTCTGTTTGTCGCCCTTGCCGCCACCGTCACCCTCATCGCTCGGCGCCGCGGCGATCACCACCTCGTCGGCCTCGCTCAAACCGTCGGTGACCTCGATCTGGTCGGTCGACTGGATCCCGGTCTTGACTTCCACCTCGGTCGGGGTCTCGCCGCGCATCACCTCGACCACGAAGCCCTTGGGACCTTCCTTGACCGCCTCGGCGGGCACCAGCAGGACATCTTTGCGGACCGCCGTGAGGATCTCGATCTCGGCGGTCATCCCCGGCCGCAGCAGCGTCTTGGACGGCGCCACGGCCAGCTCGACGGTGAACAGCGTGACGTCCGACTCGACTTTGCCCTGCGGGTAGACCTTCCGCACGGTCGCCGCGAACTTGGCCTCGGGGAAGGCCTCCACCGTCAGCTCCGCCGCCTGCCCCGTGGCGACGTCGGCGACATCGCTCTCATCGACCTCGGCCAGGCAGTAGAGCTGGGTGACGTCGGCCAGGGTGACGATCTTGGTGCCCTCGGAAATCGATGAGCGGCCGGAGGTGATGATGGTGCCTTCTTCGACGAACCGCTCGATCACCACGCCGTTGCGGGGGGCCCGGATGATGGTGTCGGCGTACTGCTCCTGCGCGTTCCGCAGCTCGGCGCTGCGGCGGGCGATGGCGGCCTGTGAACCGCGTACCGCGCTGCGTCGCTCGGCCACCTGCAGCGGCAGCACCGCCGCCTGCAGCAGCGCCGCCTCGGCCTGCTTCAACTGCGCCCGGGCGGCCTCCACATCGTCCTGTCGGAGAGCCACCTGCCGACGGTTGGCTTCGGCCTGCGACCTGGCCGCGCGGGCCTGCTCGCGGGCCGCGGCGGCCTCTTCTTCGTCGCGCTGCCGCAGGTCACCGGTGGCGGTCCGCGCCTGCGCCGCCCGCGTGCTGGACTCGGCGCGCGCCAAGGCGGATCGAGCGGCTGCCAGCTCCTGCTGGCGCAAGTCGACCTGCTTGGCCTGGGCCTTGGCAGCCTCAAGGTCGGCGTCGGCCTGCGCCAGCGTCGCCTGCGCCGCAGTGACGTCGTAGCCGGCGGTGCCCGCTTCACGCTCGCTGCTGCGGGCCCGCTGCAGGGCCGCCTCGGACTGTGCGACCGCCGACCTGGCTTCGTTCAGATCGGCCTGCTGCGAGGTCTGCAGCGACTCCCAGTTGCGCCGGGCGACCTCGAAGCGGCCCTCGGCGGCGGCCAGGTCAACCTGTTTGGTCTCGACCGCCTGCTGTGCCACGAAGCCCTTTTCGAGCAGCTCCTGTTGCCGCTTGAGGTCGCTCTGGGCATTGCGCAGGGTGACTTTGGCGGCTTCATAGTCGCCCTGGGCCTGGGCGGCGCCCGCCGGCAGGGTGGTGGCCTGCAACCGCGTCAGCCGCTCGCGCGCGCTGACCAGCGCCGCCTCGGCCTCGCGGACCTGCGCGCCGGCGGTCACCGGGCGAGTCTCCGCTTGCAGCTTGGCCGACTGCAAGCGCGCTTCGGCCGCGGCGCGGGCTTCCTTGGCGCGGGTCAGGCCGGTCTCGTAGGTGCGTTGTTGCAGCTCCAGGCTGGATTGCGCCTGGCCGACCCGCGAGGCGGCCTCGGCCTGCGCCTGCTGCGCCCCCACCAGGTCGGTGCCGCTGACCGTGGTGTCGATCTGGCGGGTCGTGCCGGCCTTCGAGAGCCGCGCCCCGGCGGCGGCGTACGAGGCCTGCGCCGAGACCACCTCGGCGGCGGTGGTGCTGCGGGCCAGGGCGTAGTTCTGCTCGGCCTGCCGCAGCCGTGCTCGCGCCAGCTTGACGGCTTCAATCGCATCCTGGTAGCGGGCCGGCGCGGTGCTGGCCTCGTAGGCGGCTGAGGCGCTGGCCTGCGCCACATTGGCTCGCGCGGCGTCGAGGTCGGCGGCGGCGGTGCGCACCGCGGTCTGACTGTCCTCGGGGTCGATCATCGCAATCAGGTCGCCCGCCTTGACGGCGTCGCCGACGTCCACCAGCAGCGACATGACCTCACCGCCGGCGTTGGCCTTGACCTCCACCTTGGTCTCGGGTTCGATACTGCCGGTGGCGACCACGGTGGCGCGGATCTCGCCGCGCGTCACCTTGGCGGTTTCGGGCTTGGCAGCCTCGCCACCCGCGCCTTCCGCGTCGCCCCGGCTGCGGCCGAAGAAGTACCAGACCACAGCGACCGCCAGCAGAGTGCCGATCGCGGCATTACGTCGGGCCTTGGTCATCGACTCTCTCCCTGGTTGGCGGTTGGCAGCGGCAGGCGCCCGACGGCGACCCGCAGGTTGATGCTGGCGAGGTCGCGATCGACCTTGGCCTGAATGCGATTCGATTCGGCGCGGCTGTACTCGGTCCGGCTGGCGGCCAGCTCCAACAAGCTGGCGACGCCCAGGCGGTAGCTCTCTTCGGTCTGGCTGAGCGTCGCGGCGGCCAGCCGGGCGGCGGCCTCGGCGGCCACCAGGCGCTCGCTGGCGGTGGTCCAGGAGAGATGCGCCTGCTCGACTTCCAGCGAGGCGGTCTCGAGCTGCTGCTGGAACTGCTCGCCAGCCCGCAGGTAGGCTGCCTCGGCGGCGGTCTCCGCGGCTTCGCCGGCCTGGCCGTCAAACAGCGGAATGGTCACCGCCGCGGTGATCTGGTACTCGCTGGTGACGTCGCGGCTGGACTCGAAGAACTTCTGGTAGTTGGCATTGACGTTGACGGTCGCCCAGCGGCGCAGCCGCGCCGCCGTCAAGGCGTGCTGGCGGGCCCGGCTGGTGGCCTGCGCGGCGGCAATCTGCGGGCGGTCGGCGCGGGCCGCGACCAGTGCCTCGGCGAGCGACTCCTCGACGGCCGGGACCAGCCAGGCATCGCTCACATCGAGTGGCGTGCCGGGCGGCAGCAACAGGTCGTAACGCAGTTTGCTGAGCGCCGTGCGGCGGTCGCCGCCGGCGCTGCTCAGCTCGACCTGCGAGTTGGCCACCGCCACCTCGGCGCGGGTCACGTCGAGCCGCGCGCCGCTGCCTTGCGCCGCGCGCGCCCGCGCCAATTCCAGCTCCCGCCGCGACTGCGCCAGGACCTGTTCCGCGAGGCGCTCCAGCGAGCCGGTGCGGAGCACCTCGTAGAAGTCGGCGGCGATCCGTTTGGCCGCGGTAAGCTGCGCCTCCAGCTCGCGCTGCTCGGCGGCGCGGGCCTCCTGCCGGGTGCGGTAGATGCCGTAGAGCGCCTGCGCCGTGTCGAAGATCATCTGCTCGACCCGCACGCTGACGTTGTGGCTGATGCTGGCCCCGGCGGCGCCGCTGGCGAACCCGGCGCTGGCGGAGTCGAAGGTCGAGTAGTTGCCGAGCAGGTCGATGCTCGGCTGGTAGGCCGCGTAAGCCTGCGTCTCGGCCGCCCGCGCGGTGACCGCGTCGAGCTGGCCGATGCGCACCGCGCGGTCGCGCGCCAGGCCCAGCTTCAGGGCATCCGGCAGTGTCAACACCAGCGGCGCCGGCGCGGCGGTGACCGGCCCCTCGGCGCCAACGCTGATCGCAGACGGCAGCGCCGCGGCGGTCGGCGGCAAGGGCCCCAGCACCGGCGCGAGCAGGCAGCACCACGTCACCCAGCCCATCGCACCCTCCCGGTCACTGCCATCAGAGACACTCCGCGGCCGGCTCCAGCCGCAACATCGCCTGCAGACGTCCCGCCAGGTGGCCCAACGCCGCCCGCTCGGCCTCGTCCAGCTCGGCCAACAGCTCGGCGAAGTGGTCGTGGACGACCTCGAAGTGCGCCGCCAGAACCGCGGCACCGCCGGCGGTCAGCCGGACCACCACCCGCCGGCGATCGGCGGCATCACCCTCGCGGACCACCAGCCCGCGGCTCGCCAGGGCGTCTACCAGATGCGAGACCGACGGCGGCGTCAGGTCGAGCCGCTCGGCCAAGGCCGACATGCTCAACTCACCCTTGCGCTTGAGCGTCATCAGCAGCTTGAACTGCGGCATTGACAAGCCCGACTCGACCCGCCGCAGCCGATGCAAATGCCGCATCGCCGCGATCACCAGATCGAGCAGTTGCCGCGCTGCGTCGTCCGCCGCTGCCTCACTCAACCGTTGCACCTCGCAACCATTCGAATATCTAAAGACTGCCACGACAGGGAGGTGGTTGTCAAGACCGAATCGCGGGCGGGCGGGGTTGGTAGCAGGTGTCGGCGAGCGGCCTGCCGAAACGCCTGCCGGGAGCCGCTGATGACGACTCACGAGCGCTATCTGTTCGACCTGCGCGGGTACATCACGATCCCGCAGGCCCTCGACGCGACGCAACTGGCGACGCTCAACGCGGCGGTTGACCAGCGTTTCGCCGCGGAGCCGGCCGACCTGACCACGAAGCGCTGGGGCGGGCTGCTGGACTGGGGGCCGACCTTCCGCGCGCTGCTCGACAACCCGCCGGTGGTGCCCTACCTGGAGGCCCTGCTGGGCGATCGCTTCCGGCTCGACCACGACTACCTGGACGTGATCCGCCGCGGGCTGGGGCCGATTGGCGCCACCCTGCACGGCGGCGCGACGCCTTTCGATCCGGCACAGTACTACCGCTTCGCCGATGGCCGAAGCTACAACGGACTCTGCGTCGTGGCCTACAACCTGCGCGATGTGCCGCCCGGCGACGGCGGCTTCGGGTGCGTCCCGGGCAGCCACAAGTCGAACTACCCGTACCCTGCCGAGTGGCGCGATCTGGAGCAGGCGCAGCCGTTCGTCGAACGTGTCACCGGACCGGCGGGCACGGCGGTGCTGTTCACCGAGGCGCTGACCCACGGCACGCTGCCCTGGACCGGCGCCGACGAGCGGCGGACGCTCTTCATGAAGTACAGCCCGCATCCCCTGAGCTGGTCGGCGCGCTACTACGACGCGACGCGCTGGCCCGACCTCAGCGAGCGGCAGCGCGCGATCCTGGAACCGCCGAACGCCCGCTACGGCAGCCGCCCCCGCTGACGGTGGCTGTTTCACGTGAAACAGCGGCATGTGGGAGACAACGATGCGATGGTCTGTGGCGGTCTGCGGTCTGCTGCTGCTGCCGGCGGCCGGGCAGGAGGTGGTGCTGGAGACCACCGCAGCGCGGCTACGCTGTGACGCCAGCGGCCGGGTCCTGAGCCTGCGCGACCGGCGCGACGACCGCGAGCTGGTGGCCACCGGCCGCCCCCTGGCGACGGTGCGACAGGGGACGGTGACGCAACCGGTGACGACCCTGACGCGGACTGCCGCCGGCCTGCGGCTGGTCTTCGGCGCCGCCGGCCCGACCGTCGACCTGCGCGTCACCAGCCAGCCGCGGCACTGGGTCTGGGAGGTCACCGCGGTCAGCGGTCCAGCGCCCGACGAACTGACACTGGTCGACCTGCTCCCGCTGCCGCCGCCCGCCACGGCCGACCCGCCGGCGACCTGTGCGCTGGCGCTCAACCTGCAGACGCGGGTCCAGGAGCTGCCCGGTCTGGGCGGCCCGCTGCGCGCGGTGGCTTACCAGCGGACCGGCCTGGTCGGCGCCGCGGTGGCGTTGTTCGTCGGCCCACGGTCGCAACTGCGCGACGAGCTGAAGGCCATGATCACCGCGGCGCCAGCGGTTCCGCGGACCGCGGTCGGCGGGCCCTGGGCGCTCGACAGCCCGGCCAACCGGGGCTCTTACCTGTTCAACTTCAGCGACCTGACGCCGGCCACGGTCGACCAGTGGATCGCCGTGGCGCAGTCGATCGGCGCGACGCAGATAGACTTCCACGGCGGCACCTCGTTCCGCTTTGGCGACTGCCGGCCCAACCCGAAGCTGTACCCGAACGGCGTCGCCGACGTCAAGCTGGTGCTCGACAAGCTGCACGCCGCGGGCATCCTGGCCGGACTGCACACCTACGCCTTCTTCATCGACAAGACCAGCCCCTGGGTGACTCCCCGCCCCGACCCGCGGTTGGGCAAGGACCGCACCCTGACCCTGGCCGCGGCGCTACCCGCCGACGCCACCACCGTGCCGGTCGCCGAAAGCACGCAGGGCATGTCGTCCACCACCGGCTTCTTCGTCCGCAACAGCGCCACGGTGCAGATCGACGACGAGTTGGTTGTCTACACAACCGTCGCCCAGCAGGCCCCGTTCGGCTTCAGCGGCTGTCGGCGCGGGGCCTACGGCACGACCCCAGCCGGGCACGCGGCGGGCGCGCCGGTGCATCACCTGCGCGAGTGCTTCGGCCTGTTCCTGCCCGACGGTGACTCGACGCTGTTGACCGAGGTGGCCGCCAAGACCGCGGAGTTCTACAACGCCGCCGGCTTCGACATGATCTACCTCGACGCGCTCGACGGCGAGGACGCCATCGCCGGTCGCGAATGGGGCTGGCATTACGGCGGCAAGTTCGCCTGGGCGATTGCCGAGCGGCTGCAGCGACCGGCGATCTTCGAGATGAGCACGTTCCACCACCATCTCTGGCCGCTGCGCTCGCGGATGGGCGCCTGGGATCACCCGAACCGCGGACACCAGCCGTTCATCGACCGCCACCTCGCCAGCAACGCCAACTGCGCCGCGATGTTTCTGCCGACCCAGCTCGGCTGGTGGGCCTTCAAGACCTGGCAGGCCCCGCAGGGCGAGCCGACTTTCGCCGAGGACATCGAGTACCTCTGTGTGAAGGCCCTGGCCACCGACAGTGGGCTGTCGATCATGGGCATCGACCCGACCACGGCGCCGACGATTGCCGCCCTGCCGCGCCTGGCGGCGATCGTGCGGCGCTACGAGGAACTGCGGCGGGCCGGCACGGTCAGCCCCACAGTGCGGCAGGTACTGGCGCAGCCGGGGCGCGAGTTCGCCCTGGAACCCGCCGACCACGGCCCGCCGCAGTTCCGCGAGTGGCACCGCGCCCGGCAGGTGGTCAGCCCGGCGGTGCCTCCGTCGGCGGCCTGGCAGATCACCAATCCCGCCGCGGCGCAGGCGCCGACGTTGCGCCTCGAGGCACTGTCGGCGACCGGCCCGTACGAGGCGCCCCAGAACCCCGTGCTGGCGGCCTTCGACCGCCCCGACGAGTTCGCCGCGCCGGCTGCCGCGGCCGGTGTCACCGTCAGCCTGGCGCCCTCGACCGCCCAGCTTCATGGCACCGCGAGCAGCGGCTGGCTGCAAGCCCGGAGCACGCGACCCGCGGCCGCGGGCGCCTGGGCCCGGCTGACCAAGACCTACGACCCGCCGCTCAACCTCACGGCCGCCCCGGCGATGGGCCTCTGGGTCCACGGCGATGGCTCGGGAGTGCTGCTCAACGTGCAGCGCACCAGCCCGCCCCATCTGTCGCACGCCATCAACGACCACTACCAGGTGATCGACTTCCAGGGCTGGCGCTACGTCGAGCTCGCGGAGCCCGAGGCCGCCCGGTACGGCGACTATCGCTGGCCCTACGGCGACATCTACTCGATCTACCGCGAAGCCCTGCGCTACGACCAGGTCGCCACGCTGACCCTCTACCTCAACAACCTGCCGCCGAACCAACCAGTCAACCTCTACCTTTCCCCGATCCGCGCCCTGCCCTGGGACCAGGCGGCGGTGGTCAACCCATCGCTGACTATCGACGACCGCACCACCGACTACCCGGTGACGCTGACCCCCGGCCAGTACCTGGAGCACGACGCCAGCGGCGCCACCCAGTACGGCCCCCGTGGTGAGGTGCTGGCGAAGATCGCCCCAACCGGCACCCCACTGCGCTGCGACCCCGGCGCAAACGCCCTGCGCTGGCACCAGACCGGCGCCGGCCGCGCGCGGGTGACGGTGGGTATGCGGGGGGAGGCGGTGGAGGAGTAAAGTAGGGCGACTCGCCAGGCCAACCTTGACATTTTGACCCAAGTTGGTCACGATGGGGCCATTAGGAGGCGCGCCGTACTGGCGTGCACCCGATGGAGCGGATCCATGCTGTTGGAGTTCTCGGTCACCAACTTCCGCTCATTCGATGAGCGTCAGACCATCAGCATGGTGGCCTCCAAGGACAACACCAGCCCCGGGAGTGTCCTGGCGACGGAGCTTCACCGTCCGACCCAGGCGCTGAAGAGCGCGGCGATCTTCGGTCCCAATGCGTCGGGCAAGACCAACCTCCTAGGGGCTTTGGCCTGGATGCGCCGGTTCGTGCTGGATTCGGCTCGCGGGCAGATGGGTGATGCCATTACGGTTGATCCGTTCCTCCTGGGCCGCGGGCCAACCGGCTCGCCTTCGACCTTCGAGGTATCGCTGGCGATCGGCCCAGAGCGGTACGACTATGGGTTCAGCGTCAACGGCGAGCAGGTGGTTGAGGAGTGGCTTGACGCGGTGCGGGTCCGGACCCGAAGGCTATTCGAGCGACGGGAGGGCAACATCCAGGTCGGTCCGTCGTGGGACGGTGACGAGGGTTTGGCTGGCCGGACCAGGGAGAACGCCCTGTTCCTGTCACGGTCAGGTCAGGACAACGCGCCGGGGGCCCGCCCGTTGCTGAAGTGGTTCCGAGACATGCTTGCCGTGGGTGTGCTGCACTCCATCGAAGCGCCAGGGAGTTACCTGGCACGCCAGGTCCACGGCGACGCTGTGCTGGCGGCGACGCTAGCACAGATCGCCCGCCTGGCGGATCTCGGCATCGAGCGGATCGCCGCAACCACACTCCCCGAAGCCCAAGAGGTCCAGCGCCGCGCGATCGAGGACGCGCTGCGGCCGGTGCTAGGCGCGGAGGCCGAGCTCAGTGTTGGGCCAGCGCTGCGGCTGGTGATCAGCCGCTGGAGGGCGGATGGCGTGCTAGTCGACTTCTCGGAGTCGGCGGAGTCCAAGGGCACGCTGAAGTTCCTGGCACTGGTTGCCGCGTGCTTGCAGCAACGCCAGGCGGGCGGTGGCCTCTTGCTGGTTGATGAGTTCGACTCGCAGCTCCACCCAGTGCTGGTGGAGGAACTGCTCGGGCTGATCAACCGGCAACCTGGCCACTCGCAGGTGATCCTGGCGACGCACCACCCGGCCGTGTTGGACCAGCAACTGCTCCGGCGAGACCAGGTCTGGTTCGCGGAAAAGGGCCCTGATCAAGCGACCAGGCTGTACTCGCTCTGGGACTTCCGGAAGGACATTGTCCGGAAGGACGACCGTTTCGGCGCTGCCTACCTCCGTGGTCGCTATGGCGCGATCCCGGCCGTCGGCGATCTCGACAGTGGAGCGACCTGACCATGGCGGCTCGCCGACGCGCCAAGTCTGCGTCCCTGGGCCGGGCCAGCCGCGGCCTGCCGCCGCGGCCCCGGCTGCTGATCGTCTGCGAGGGCAGTCATACCGAGCCCGGCTACCTGCAGGCGCTCTGCCGCCAACTGCGCCTTGACCGCAGCACCGCGGTGATCCAGGCGGCGGGCGCGGGGCCGACCGCGGTGGTGCGCCACGCCAAGCGACACCGCCTGCGAGACGATCAGGTCTGGTGCGTGTTTGACCGCGACCAGCACGAGGACTACGCGACAGCCTACGCGCAGGCCGGCAAGCTCGGCTTCCGGTGCGCCGTCTCGAATCCGTGCTTCGAGTTCTGGCTGGTGTTGCACTACGAGTACACGAGCGCCCCGCTGTCCACCGCCGGGGCCTTTGCTCGACTCCGCACACACCTGGCGGGCTACGACACGGCCGGCCCGGTCTATGCAAGCTGCGGCGCTCAGCTCAAGGTGGCCCTGCACCACGCCCGAGTGCTGCGTCAGCACCACGACGACGTCGGCAACCAGCCGGACGCCAACCCGTCCACTACGGTCCCAGATCTCGTCATTGTCCTCCAGGACCGGCGGGATCAGCCGCCACGTGACACTTAGCCGAGCTCCAGCCGCTCCAACTCCACCTCATCCACCACCACCGTCCCCGCCCCGCCCTCGATCCCGACGCCGACCGCCAGCTTGTCCGTCGCCGGCAGGTCAAACTCCCAGGTCTGCTGACTCCACTCCCCGCCGACGCCCTCCAAGGCGTGGTTGGCGACCTGTTCGTGCGCGATGTCGTAGGTGAAGAAGTAGGGCCGGGCAGGCGGGCCGCCGGCAGTGCGTTTGAGCCAGGCCGTCAGGCGGTAGCGGCCGGCGACATGGGCCTTGGTGTACTGGAACAGGTAGACCCGCCCGGCGCCGCTGGAGGTGACGGCGTAGGCCAGCTTGCCGTGGTGAGCGTCGTGGGTCAGCAGCACCTGCCCGGCCGGGTCGTAGCTCTTGTCGCGGAACAGCCAGTCGCGAGCCCGGCCGGCAGCCAGGCCAGCCATGCCGATGTCGCCGCTGGTCTCCTCGAAGCTGGGATTGGTCAGCAGCGGAGCCGCCGCGGTCAGCCGGCCGGCGCTGAGCTGGAGCGGTTGCGCCGAGACCAGATAGGCCAACTGCGGGATCGCCAGCACCCGTCCAGCAGCACCCGGCGTCAGCGGCAAGGGCTGCCCGAGCACGTCCCAGGCCGTCGCGTCGGGGTTCTGTACGACGACTTCACTGGCGCCGACCTCCGAGCCGAGGACGGTCAAGACTCGACCATCGCGACGGGCCAGGCGGTGGCGCAGGCCGAAAGCCGCGCTGCCAGGGAAGGTCTCCAGCGTCAGGTAGCGGTCACAGGCGCGAAGCTGCTGCTGCCACGCCGCCAGGCCCTGCAGGTCGGGCGTCGGGCTGCGGGTGTACTTGTCGAACCAGAGCTCGGTGGTGCCCATCTGGTAGAACCGCTCGTAGCCCGCCGCCAGGAAGTCGAGGCAGCTGGCGACGTTGAGGTAGAGCCGCTTGCTGCCGTCCTCGACCTGGTGCCACATCTGCTCAGTCTGCCAGAGCGGGATTGTCGGCCGCTGGGCGCGGGCCTCGCGGACCCAGCTCGCCGCGCCCGCAGTGCCGCTGTAGCCGTGGACATTGAAGATGTCGCAATGCTCCAGGGCACCCAGGGCGAGCAGTCGGCTGGGCATCGCCTTGTTGACATCGGCCGAGAAGCCGCTGATGGCCAGCCGTGCCCGCGGGTTGGCGCGCCGCAGCTCGCGCCAGGCCGTCTGCAGCAGGGCCAGGTAGTCCTCGGGCGTGCCGCTGAAGGTGGCCGGCAGACCCGGCGGCGAGAAGTTGACCTCGTTGTAGATCTCCCAGACCGGCACTCGGTCGCCGTACCGCTTGACGGTCTCGTAGACGTACCGCCCCCAGGCCGCCAGATCGGCCGGTCGCCACCGCTCGGGGCGCTTCGCCAGGATATGCTGCGCCTGCAGTTCCGCTGGCGACTCGACCGCCGCCCAGCGGGACGGGTAGCCGAGCAGCCCGAGCACCTCCAGCCCGGCGGACTGGCAGGCGGCCACGTGAGCGTCGGCGCGGTCCCACTGGAACTGGCCGGGCAGCGGCTCGACATGGTGCCACAGAAACACCGACCCGCCGGCCCAACAGCGCGTTGCCGCCACGCCGAGTTGCTGCCAGGGTACGGTGCTCCAGTCCCAGTCCTGGTGCTGCCCATAGTAGCCCGCCAACGCCCCGGGTGTCGGGTCAAGCGGCGGCACCACGGCGATGGCGCTGCGGTACTCGGCGGTCTCGCCGGTGGGACTGCTGACCTGGGCGACCACGCGGTACCAGTTGGGGCGGCTCAACGGCAAGGGCAGCTCGACCAGATGGTGGCCGCCGTCGGCCGGGATGGTGACCCGCTCGGGCGCCGTGGCGATGGTCTGGCCGGCCGGATTCTGGATGTCGAACCGGACACCCCAGGTCGCCGCCGCCGGGCCGGCGTTGAGGCCCACCAGCGGGTAGCTGACTGGCTGCCCCGCGGTGACCACCTGCGTCTCGGGTCGCCAGGCTGGCCGCAGGGCGCGGTAACCGCTCTCGCGTTGCCAGCGCGTGGTCTGCGTCTGCCGCCGCTGCAGGCCGTCGGTGGCCAGCAAGGCCGTGTCGGCATCCAGCGTCAGCGGACCGCGCGCCGCGGCCGCCAGCTCGTCAGCGCTACGGGCCCGCGTGCTGATCCGGGCGGCCTGGGTATGATAGGGAGCGAAGCGCTCGATGCTCAGGTCGTACGATAGCAGGGACTCTTCGACCCCGCCCCGCAGCTTGGTGCTGCCGGCCAGGCGGCCGTCGAGATAGACCCGCAGCAGATCGCTCCAAGTCACCGCCAGCCTCAAGGGCCGGCCCACCGGCGGGTCGAAGTCGGGGAGGTCGACCCGCTGGTAGTCGCGGCTGCTGCGCAGCAGCACGGCCAGCCCACGGTCGGGCTCGGGCGGGATGAAGATCCCCATCAGGGTGTTGGCGCCGCTGCCGATGGCCCGCGCCGGGGTGACCTTGAACAGGAACTCCCAGGTATTGCCGAACTCCTGCCGCGGCCGGTCGAACTGCAGCACGAACTCCAGGCTGCCCTGGTCCGGCCGCAGCACCCCGGTGGTGTGCCAGCGCAGCAGCCCGGCGGTCGGCGTGAAGTAGTCCGCTGCGTCGGGCGCCGCCAACGTCGCCGTCCCGGTCAGCAGCAGCAGCCAGCAGCCCCGCATGATGGTCTTGCTCCTCAGTCGAGCGCCCCGCGGGGGCGCTGTTTCACGTGAAACAACGCTCAGGCCAACTGCCACCGCAGCCGGGCGATCCAGACTCGCTGCCGCGCGCCGCGGGACTCGGTGAGTTCCAGGTTGGACGGATCCTGAGCGTCGCCGTGCATCGCCTCGCTGGTGATCACCCAGGTCTCGTCCGGGCTGATCGCAGCCACGCCGAAGTTGCCAAGCTGGGCGCCACGGTTGGGAACCAGCACCTGCTCGGTGTCGCGCAGCACGACCAGCCGGTCGGGATCGACCTCGGCACAGAACAGCGGGGCGCGGTGGCGGATCACCTCGTCGTTGCCGGCGCCGCGGCGCGTGTAGGCCAGGAACAGCCCGGCCTCGTGCCGCACCCAGTGCTGCTGCGTGTTGTAGCTGCCGAGCTCTTGCCCATCGTCGAAGGTCCACGGTCGCGGCGGCTCGTAGTGTAGCCCGTCCCGGCTGCGGCTGACGTAGCCCCGCAGGTCGTTGCGCAGGGTCAGGTAGTAGTGCTCACCCCAGTGCGTCAGCGATGGTTCGCAGAAGCCGCGGGGATCACCAATGGTGAGTTCGTCGCCCTGCTCCAGCAGGCTGAGCGTGGTGCCGTCGAAGGCGCAGCGCACGACCGTGGCGCGGAAGCAACTGTGCCAGAAGTTGCCGCCGACGCTGGCGCGGTCCATCGTGTAGATCGGCAGCAGGATCTCGCCGCTGGGCAGGTCCCAGCGTTGCGTGCAGCCGGCGCCGGCCCACCAGAAGCGGTCGCGGTCGGGCAGCTCGAGCGTCTGCCAGGGCGCCCATAGCTCCGCGGCGGCGTCGTAGACCGACCAGCAGGGGTGCCGCGGGAAGGAGTTGTCGGCCAGCAACTTGCCCTGCTCGCCGGTGGCGTAGCAGGCGGTGTGCCCGGTCGCCAGCAGCTTGCCACTGGCGGCGTGCCAGGCCGGCGTCAGGTCGCAGGCCGCGACGGTTGCGCCGCCGGGCAGCTCGCGGCGATCGAGGCTGGCATGTGGCCGCGGCCCGCGCCAGGTGCGGCCGAGATCGTCGGAGCGCCACTCCCAGATGGCGTGGAAGATGTCGCTGCCCCAGAGCGCCGCCTGGCTGGCGGTGACCACCACGCTGTGCGGCGGCAGCAGCGCCGCGCGGGGCTGGAACCACTCTGTCTGGCGGTCGTAGCCCTCGCTGAGGATCAGCGGCTCGACGGTGTAGGTGACCTGACGGGTCGACATCGGCAGCTCCGCGCGACGGGATCGTCGTTCCGCAGGTTCGGAGTCGGTCGCGGTTTCCTCTCGCTCGCCGGCCTGTGGTACAACCGCATCCGGAGACGCGCGATGCCCCTCTGGATGGGTCCCACCGCCCTGAGCCTGGTGCTGGCGACCGGCGACCCCTTGCCAGCCAACTGGGAACGCCTGGCCGAGACCACTGCCTTCAGTCCGCGCGACACGTCCGAGGACCTGGTCTACGCGGGCAAGTTCTGGATCAGCAATGCCTTCCACAACGGCAATGTCCTGATCCGCGATCTCTGGAGCAGCGCCGATGGCGTCAACTGGACGCTGGTCAACGACCAGACGCCCTACGACGGGTACAGCGAGATGGTCGTCTTCCAGGACAAGATGTGGGCCATCAAGGGCTCGGTCTGGAACTCCAGCGACGGCGTGACCTGGACGCAGGTGGCCGCGAAGACGCCCTTCGGCGTGCGCGGCTACGGCGAGTGCGTGGTCTGGCGCGACCGCATCTGGCAGCTCGGCAGCGGGTCCGATGTCTGGTCCACCGCCGATGGCAAGGAGTGGACGCTGGTCCAGAATCCGGCCCCCTTCGGCAGCCGCTCAGCGGCGGCGGTGGCGGTCTTTCAGGACAAGCTGTGGCTCTGCGGCGGGCGCACCAGCGGCGTCAACAACCCGCCCGAAAAGGGCTACAAGACGATGATCACCTATGACGACGTGTGGTGCAGCGAGGACGGCGCGACCTGGCAGCGGCTGCTGCAGCACGCGCCTTGGGCGCCGCGGCACTGGTTCATCGCACGCGAGTACGCCGGCCTGCTGTTCATCATCGGCGGTCACGACAACGTCAACAGCACCAACTTCGCGGACACCTGGGCAACCGCCGACGGCGTCACCTGGCGGCAGGTGGTCTCGCCGACCGGCTGGTCGCCGCGCCACGAGCCGAGCGTCTACGTCAACCTGGGGAGTCTCTGGGTGGTGGCCGGCAACGCCTGGCCGCTGATGAACGACGTCTGGCGGCTGACGCTGCCGCCAGAAAGAAACCAGCCGTAGGCAGCGAAGTCGCCGGACAGGATCACGACGATGCGACGATGGTGGCTGCTGGGGATCTGCTGCCTCACCATGACGCTGGCCGCCGAGGGCGACCGGCCGCGAATCGGTCTGGCGCTCGGCGGCGGTGGCGCCCGCGGCCTGGCGCACGTCGGCGTGCTGCAATGGCTGGAGGCCAACCGCATTCCGGTCGACTACGTGGCGGGCACCAGCATGGGCGGCATCGTCGGCGCGATGTACGCCATGGGCCACACGCCCGACGAGCTGCAGGCGCTGCTCGGTGAAATGGACTGGACCGCGCTGCTGCAGCCGATGCCCAGCTACGGTGATCGCAGCTTCCGGCGTAAAGAAGACGCGCGGGAGTACTCGGCGCGGCTCGAGCTCGGTCTCCGCGGCGGGGTCCGCACCCCGCAGGGCCTCAACGCCGGGCATCCCGTCGGGCTGTTCTTCAGCCGGCTGGCCTGGCCGTTCGGCGTGCTCGACAGCTTCGACAGCCTGCCTACCCCGTTCCGGTGCGTCGCCACCGACCTGCTCGACGGGCAGGCGGTGGTCCTCGACAAGGGCTCGCTGCCCGAGGCGATGCGCGCCACGATGGCGATTCCGGGCGTCTTCACGCCGGTCGAGCGCGAGGGGCGCCTGCTGGCCGACGGCGCCCTGCTGAACAACGTGCCGACCAGCGTGCTGCAGCAGATGGGCGCCGACATCATCATCGCCGTCGACGTCGGCACGCCGCTGGGCGACCGCGAGAGCCTCAACTCACTGACCGGCGTGGTCGGCCAGGCGGTCGGGGTGATGATCATCCAGAACGTCCGCGCCTCGCTGGGGCTGGCCAACGTCGCCCTGGTTCCCGACCTGGTCGGCTACAGCTCCAGCAACTACGGCGCGGTCGGCGAGCTGATCCCCAAGGGCCGCGCCGCCTGCGAGCAGAAGGCCGGCGACCTGCTCCGCTTCAGCGTCGACGAAACCACCTGGGCGCAGCGGCAGGCCGCTCGTGCCGCGCGGCGACCGAGCCCGCCGGTCAGCCCGACCTTCCTGCAGGTCGAAGCCGCGCCCGCGACCAGTCAGCAGTTGGCCACCCGCTTCGACCGCTATCTCGAACAGCCGGTCGACCTGCGCCGCCTGGAAGCCGACCTCGGCCGGCTCTACGGTGAGGGCCGCTACGCCCGCCTCGGCTACGATGCGGTGCGGCGCGACGGGACCTTTGGCCTGCGGATCCGGGCGGTTGACAAGACCACCGGGCCGCCCTTCCTGAACACCGGCCTGAACCTCGCCGGCGGCACCAGCAACGAGTTCGAGGTCTCGCTGCGGGCCCGGCTGACCGCCCTCGGGGTCGGCGGCTGGGACAGCGAATGGCGGACCGACGTCTCCATCGGCAGCACCTTCAGCCTGGCCAGCGAGTACTACCGACCGTTCAGCGGCAGCGACCTGTTTCTGGCGCCGCGTGCCTTCGTGACCAACGACCGGAGCGGCCTGTACCGCGCCGAGAGCCAAATCGCCAGCCTCCGCACCGAACGGATCGGCGGCGGGCTGGACCTCGGTCTGAACCTCGGCCGGCGCAGCGAACTGCGCCTCGGGGTAGAGTACGCCAACGTCAACAGCGGCGTTTCGGTCGGCGACCCGACGCTGCCGCGGTTTGGCGATGCCACCAGCCGGGTCCGCCTGCGGTACGTCTACGACAGCCACGACGACCCCTACGTGCCGACCCGCGGCTGGCGCGCCGAGACCGAGTTGAGCGGTTGGACCACCGCCCTGGGCGGCGAGCAGGCGATGCTGCAGTGGCAGGCCCAGGTCAGCGCCTTCCAACGCCTCGGGCGCGGATCGTTGCTGCAACTCGGCCGGATCGGCAGCAGCTTCGACAAGACCGCGCCGACCTACGCCACCTACACCCTTGGCGGGCCGCTGCGGTTGAGTGCTTACGATCAGGACGTCTTCCGCGGCTCGCACTACGTCTACGGCGCGTTAGGCTATCTGCACCCCCTCGGCAGCCTGCCGCCGCTGCTCGGCGGACGGTACTACCTCGGCAGTTGGTACGAGTTGGGCAGCGCCTGCGAGCGGCTGGGCGAGGCCACCTTCCGCCACAGCCTCTCGGCGGGGCTGGTCGGCGAGACAATCCTCGGCCCCGCCGCCATCGCCGCCAGTCTGGGCGAGGGCGGCAACCGGCAGGTCTACTTCGCCATCGGCAACCTGTTCTGACGCGGCCCGGAGGAGCGCCCCATGATGCTCGGTCTGTTGCTCGGACCCCTGGCCGCCTGCAGCGTCCAGGCACCGGCCGACTGGCCGCCCCGTGAGCTGCTGGTCCGCAGCCTGGTGGCCGGTGTCGACGCCGCCCTGCCGATCTACCACCCGCAAACCGGCCGCTTCGGCAGCGAGCCCTGGATCTGTGGCGACCAAAACGTGCTCTTCCCGCTGGCCGTGGCCTGGTCGCTGCAGGACCCCGCCAACCCGCACTACCACAGCGACCGCCTGCTGCAGGTGATCGCCAAAGGGGGCGAGGCGCTGACCCAGGACCAGGACCCGCAGGGGCGCTGGACCTTTCGCAAGAAGGACGGCAGCACCTGGGGCCAGATCTACATGCCCTGGACCTACAGCCGCTGGATCCGGGCTTACCAACTGGTCGGCGAGGCCTTGCCGGCCGCCTCGCGCGAGGTCTGGGAGCGCGGCCTGCGGCTCGGCTTCCGCGGCATCCTGGCCTACATGGACGACCCGGTCCACAACATCCCGTGCCACCACGCGATGGGCCTCTACCTCGCCGGGCAGGCCTTCGCCGAACCGACCTGGTGCGAGGCCGCCCGCGGGATGATGCAGCGGGTGGTCGCCACGCAGGACCCGGCCGGGTTCTGGAGCGAGCACCTCGGGCCGGTGATCGGCTACAACGAGGTCTACGTCGACGCCCTCGGCATCTACTACGCCGCCTCTCGCGACGCCGCCGTGCTGCCGGCGTTGGAGCGTGCCGCGCGCTTTCACAGCAACGTGCTCTGGCCCGACGGCAGCACCGTGGCGGCGATCGACGAGCGGCAGATCTACCATGCCGGCCGCGAGATCGGCAATGTCGGGTTCAGTTGGACCGCGGCGGGCCGCGGCTACCTGGCCCAACAGACCGCGCCCTACCTGCCGCCGGGCAAGGTCGTCAACGCCGACTGGGCGGCGGCGATGCTGCGCTTCGGCGGCGCTGGCAGCGGCCAGCCGCCAGCCGCCGCGGGGGACCGCGGCCGCGCGGTGATTGGGTCCGATCAGGCCGTCGTGCAACGCCACCGGCCGTGGGCCTGGTGCCTCTCGGGCTACGCCTGCGAGCCGCTCAACAGCCGCTGGATTCAGGACCGCCAGAACCTGCTGGACGTCTACCACGACGACCTCGGTCTGGTCGCCGGCGGCGGCAACACCAAGCTGCAGCCCTACTGGTCGACCTTCACGGTCGGCGACCCGGAGCTGCTGGCGCACCGGTCGGGCGACACCGCGCCGAACTTCCGGCCGGCGATTGGCCTGGCCTGGTACCCGACCACCGCCCGCCTCGACCTGGCGGACGCCGCCAGCACCACCTGGGCGGGCGCCGTCGGCGGCGTCTCTTGCGGGTTGACCGTCGCGCCACGCGACGACTCGCTGGCCGTGACCTGGCGCGCGGCGGGCGCTGGCCGGCGCGTCGAGGCGCACCTGCCGCTGCTGCCCCGCAAGGGTCGCCTGCAACTGGCCGACGGCCGCGCCCTGCGGCTGGACGACGCCGACCTGCGGCTCGGGCCGGCTGACCTGGCCGCCGGCTTCACCTATGCCGGCCTGCGGGTCACGGTGCCGCCGGGCGCCAGCCTGCGCTGGCCGGTGCGGCAGCACGACCCGTACAAGAAGGACGGCTCCAGCGGCCTGACCACCGCCAGGCTGGTGCTGACGCTGCCGTTCGACGACGGCCAGGGCGAACGGACCGTGGTGCTCTCCCGCGCGGTCGAGCCGCCCTTCGTCGGACTGACCTTCGAAGCCCGCGAGCTGCCGGCCAGCAGTAGCCCGGGCACGGTGATCAAGAAGCTCGACGACCTCGGCTCGCTGTTCCTCGGGGCCACCCAGATTGGCAGCCAGTTGCACCTCGACCTGCCCGCGATCCCCGCCGGCCGTTACGAGCTGCTGCTGGAGTTCGTGCAGGCCTACAGCTACGGCGTGGTCGAAGTCGCGCTGGACGGCCAGCGCTGCGGCGAGCGATTCGACGGCTACACCGTCGGCGTCGACGAGACCGGCGTGCCGGTGGCCTTCGGCACCCACGATCTGACCGGCGGCCCACACCGCCTGACCCTGACCATCGTCGACCGCCACCCGCAGGCCAGCAACACGCTGATCAGCCTGAAGCGCGTGCTGTTGCGGCGGTGGTGAATCGTTGCCGTCGCGCCACTCCCGCCCACCCGGGGTGCATGTCAGATCCTGGGGCCGTCGGGACGGCCCCGGCGGTGAAGCTAATGGGCACGGAGCGGAGTCCTAACGGATAGAGCACTACCTCCCCGAAAGGACACCCGCTCCGTGGAAGATCGAGA
>JADZEX010000051.1 GCA_020850355.1 Fimbriimonadaceae bacterium
GGCCGCATCGTGCGCGAGCCGGACGGCAGCTGGGACGTGGACAAGACCCGCCGCCGCTTGGTCGAGACAGCCGACCCGCACCGCTCGCCACTGGCGGCCGGGAGCAGCGCCGAGGGCACGCCCTACGCCCGGCTGAAGGTCGCGCAGCTGGCGCTGAAGGTGGAAGCCCAGCGCCTGGCGCTGGACGAGAACAAGCGCCGGCTGCTCGATGTGGCCGAGGCCAACGCCACGATCGACGAGATCGCCGGCACGATGCGCGATGCGCTGCTGAACTGGCCGGCCCGGGTCTCCGGCGTCATCGCTGCCGAGCTCGGCATCGACCCGCACCTGCTGCAGACGATCCTGCAGCAGCACATTTCGGACCTGCTGTCGGAGGCTGCCGATCGCTTCGATCCAGCAGGCCTCGGAGGGGATCGGGCCGCGGACGCGTGAGCATGTCCGCCGGCGTGCCGGCAGCATGCTCCGGCCGCCGCCGCAGCTCACCGTCTCCGCCTGGGCCGATCGCCACCGGGTTTTGAGCAGCCGGGCGTCGTCCGAGCCGGGGCCCTGGCGCACGTCGCGCACGCCCTACCTGCGGGAGATCATGGACGCACTATCGGCGGTGCATCCCGCCCGCCGCGTGGTGTTCATGAAAGGGGCTCAGGTCGGAGCTTCCGAGGGGGGCAACTGTTGGTTGGGCTACATCCTGCACCACGTGCCGGCGCCGGTGCTGGCGGTGCAGCCGACCGTCGAGCTGGCCAAGCGGTTCTCGCGCCAGCGCATCGATCCCCTGCTGGAGGAAACGCCTGCGCTGAAGGAGCGCGTGGCGCCGGCGCGGGCCCGTGATTCCGGCAATACGCTGCTGTCGAAGGAGTTTCCGGGCGGCATCCTGGTGCTGACCGGTGCGAACAGCGCGGTCGGCCTGCGCTCGATGACGGCCCGGTTCCTGTTCCTCGACGAGATCGACGCCTATCCGGGCGACGTCGAGGGCGAGGGCGATCCCATCGCCCTGGCCGAGGCCCGCGCGCGAACCTTCGGCTGGCGGCGCAAGGCGTTCCTGGTCTCGACCCCGACGATTTCTGGCCGCAGCCGGATCGAGCGCGAGTATGCGGCCTCCGACCAGCGCCGCTATTTCGTGCCGTGCCCGCACTGCAGCGAGATGCAGTGGCTGAAGTTCGAGCGGCTCCGCTGGGACAAGGGTGACCCGCGCTCGGTCCGATATCATTGCGAGGCCTGCGACGCCGGCATCGAGGAACACCACAAGACGGCCATGCTGGCCGGGGGTGCATGGCGGGCAACAGCCGTCGCTGAGGACCCCCACACGGTAGGCTTCCACATCTCGGCGCTGTACTCGCCGGTGGGCTGGCTGTCGTGGGAGCAGATCGCGCGCGACTGGGAGGCGGCGCAGGGCAAGGCCGAGGACCTCAAGACCTTCAAGAACACGGTGCTTGGCGAAACCTGGCAGGAGCAGGGCGAGGCGCCGGACTGGGAGCGCCTGGTCGAGCGCCGCGAGGATTTCTTGCTCGGCGTGGTGCCGGACGGCGCGCTGGTGCTGACGGCCGGTGTTGATGTCCAGGACGACCGGCTGGAATGCGACATCTGGGGTTGGGCCGAGGGGGTTTCGTCCTGGCTGGTGGACCATGTCGTGATCCAGGGCAGCCCGCGGGAGCGGGAGCCGTGGGATGCGCTGGCAACGCTGCTCGCGCGCGACTGGCCCCGTTCGACCGGCTCCATTCGTATCGCCAAGGCCTGCGTCGACACCGGCGGCCGCGACACCGCGGCGGTCTATGGCCACCTGCGCCGGCTGCGGGATCCGCGCATTGCGCCGACCAAGGGCGTGGATGGCTGGAACCGAGCGCAGCCGGTGCAGGGGCCGACGCCGGTGGATGCGATGGTCGATGGCCGCAAGCTCCGGCGCGGGCTGAAACTCTGGACCGTCTCGGTCTCGACCTGGAAGGCGGACCTCTACCGCCGGCTGTGGCTCGGCCGTGGCGAGGCCCACGAGTTCCCGCCGGGCTGGGTGCATCTGCCGCGCGCGATCGAGGTGGCGTGGGTCAAGCAGCTCGTCGCTGAGCAGCTGCAGACGGTGAAGGATCGGCGCGGCTTTGCCCGGCAGGAATGGGCCAAGCTGCGCGAACGCAACGAGGCGCTGGACTGCGCGGTGCTCGCCCGTGCCGCGCTGTGGCTGCTCGGTGCCGACCGGTATGGCGAGCAGTTCTGGGCCCGGCTGCGCGAGGATGTGTCGAACGCTGCCGCCGTCGTGGCGGAGCCAGCATCGGAACAGATTGCCGCCGCGCCGATGCCGCCGCTCGCGGCGGCGCCGGCTGCTGCACCTCGTGCGAGCAGTTGGCTCGCGCCGCGCCATGGCTGGCTGCGCTGAGGAGCCTTGATGCTCGACCCAAAAGTCCTCGCTTGGGCCTTGGCGCAGCCAACGGGATCGCGCTGGCGCGGCTTGGCGGATGCTTTCACCGGCGGCACCACCCGCGTCTCGGTCGAGGGGCGCACGGTCGAGTATCGCAGCCTGGACGAGATTGCCCGCGCGCTGATCGCCGGCCACGGCGCTGAGAACAGCGCGGCGCGACGGCCCAGCATCACCCTGGCCAGCTTCTCGCGGGAGGGAACCAGGTGATCGACCGCCTCCGCACGGCTTGGCGCGCGTTCCGAGGATACGCGGCGGCGCAGGAAATGCGATCCTCCACGCAGTGGGCGCCGTCTGGCGGCAGCGCCACCACGGAGGTCGGCGCGGCCGCAGCCACGGTTGCCCGCCGTGCCCGCGACGCCGTCCGCAACGACCCCTACGCCACGCGCATCGTCGATCTATGGACCGGCAATGCGGTCGGCGCTGGCATCACCACCCGCTGGCCGGACAAGGCACACGCCGACGCATGGCGGCGCTGGGCCGAAAGCACGGCCTGCGATGCCGAAGGCCGGCTGGACCTGTATGGCCTCCAGGCGCTGGCCATGCGGGCCGTGGTCGAGAGCGGCGAGTGCTTTGTCCGGCTGCTCCTGGCCGTGCCATCCGCCAGGAACCTGATCGGATTGAAACTGCAGGTGTTGGAGAGCGACCATCTCGACACGGCGCGCAATGGCATCGTCGCCGGCGCGCCCACCATCCAGGGCATTGCCCTCGGCGAAGCAGGCGAGCCGGTCGGATACTGGCTGCACCGGGTGCATCCCGGAGCTTCTTGGCTGCTGCCGGGTGCCGCCTGGCTCGGCAGCGAGCGGATCCCTGCGAGCGACGTGCTGCACGTCTACCGGAAGCGGCGCCCCGGCCAACTGCGGGACGTGTCGTGGCTGGCGCCGATCCTGCTGCGGCTGCGCGACCTGGGCGACTATGAGGCTGCCCTGCTGATGAAGGCCAAGATCGAAGCCTGCCTCGCCGCCGTCGTGACCGAGGAAGGCGAGGAGGCACTCACGGGTAGTGCCGCGGGCCTGCTGAAAGACGCGCAGGGCCGTACCGTCGAATCCTTCGAACCCGGCATGATCCTGTATCGCCGCGGCATGGGCAGCGTGGAAGTGGTGAACCCGTCAGGCGGCGGCAGCCACGCGGCCTTCGCGAAACGGGCACTGGAGGCTGCCGCGGTCGGCGCCGGCCTGACCTACGACCAGGTTTCTGGCGACCTGACGCAGGCCAACTACTCCTCGCTCCGCGCCGGCAAGATCGAGTTCCGAAGGCTCTGCGAGCAGGTGCATTACGGCATGCTGATCCCGATGCTGGTCCGGCCCATCGCCGAGCGGTTCCACGCCCAGGGCGCGCTGCTCGGCCTGTGGAAGGCCGAAATTCCCGCGGATGTCAGCCACGTCCCGCCCGCGCATGAGATGATCGATCCGCTGAAGGACACCACGGCCCTGATCGCGCAGGTGCGCGCGGGCTTCGTACCACAGCCGGAGGCGGCAGGCGCCTTCGGCTACGACTTCCGCCAGGCGGTCGAGATGATCCGCGAGGCCAATGCGCTGCTGGACGATGCGGGCCTGTCGCTCGATACCGACCCGCGTCGCGTCGCCAAGTCGGGCAGCGCCCAGGATGCCGCGCAGATGGCGGCGATCGAGATCGCGGCGACAGGGGCAGCGGCTCCGCGCGCCGAGGCTGCCACCGCCCAACCATAGGCCTTGAACATGACCGAGATTTCTGACCCGGGCGGGGATGACCCCGCGCCGGAAAACACGGTTGCGCCGATCACCGCACACCGCGCCATCGCCGCGCCCGCGACCGTCGATCGGCAGGCGCGCACCGTTGAGGTGGTCTGGTCCACCGGCGCCCGCGCAAGAAACTACGTGCAGCACCTCGGCCTGATCACCGAGGAGCTGGAGATGTCGCCGAACGCGGTGCGCATGGAGGCACTCCGCTCCGGCAGCGCGCCGGTGCTGAATACCCACCGCCGTGGCGATGCCCGCGACGTGCTGGGACGAGTTGTCGCCGCCCGCCTCGAGCGCGGTCGTGGCTATGCCAAGCTGCAGTTCAGCACCGCGGCCGATGTGGAACCGGTCTGGCAGCGCATCTCTGACGGCACGCTGCGCGGTGTGAGCGTCGGCTACCGCGTGCATCGCTACGAGCCGACACCCGACCCGGCAACCGGCGCGACCGTCCACCGCGCGGTGGATTGGGAGCCCTTCGAGATTTCCGTCGTGCCGGTCCCGGTCGACCCGGCTGCTGCCATTCGCGGTGAGGGGAGCCAGGGCGCCCCGCACACCGCCACCGAACCCGCCCTGCCAGAGGTTTTTTCCATGCCGGACACGCCTGCGCCTGACACGGCTCCGCCCGCCGACGCTCCCGCCACGGCACCGCCTGCCCAGGCCGCGCCCGCGGCCCTGCCCGCTGCGCCGCAGCCGGTGGCGGCGCCGGTACACGCTGCACCGGTGCCCGACGTCGAGGTGATCCGCGCCGAGGCGGAGCGCGCGGCCGGCGAGCGCATCGCCAGCTACGAGCCGGTGCTGGCCGCCGCCCGCGGCCTGCTCGCAGACGAGCTGGTCGGCACGCTGCGCCAGGCTGCGATCCGCGAGCGTGTCTCGCCCGAGGTGCTGCGCGCCCGGCTGTGGGAGGCCTTCACCAGCTCTGCCCCCAAGCCCAGCCTACCTGCGCGGCCCGAGAGCGGCCCCGCCAACGACGACCCAGCCATGCTGGTTGACGCTATGGCCGAGGCCCTGGCGGCGCGCTCCATGCCCGGCTACCAACCCGGCGGCTCGGGGCGCCACGCGGAGTTCATGGGCTGGCGCCCGTCCGACATGGTCGCCGAACTGCTGCGCCGCCGGGGCGACCGGAACGTCCCGCGCAACCCGGTCCAGCTGGCCGAGCGCGCCTTTCACACCACGTCGGACTTCCCGCTGCTGCTGTCCGCCGCCGCCAACAAGATGCTGCTCGCCGCCTATCAGCCGGCCCGGCCGACCTACCGAGAAATTTTCCTGCGGCGGGACTTCCGTGACTTCAAGCCGCACCGGCACCTGCGCGTCGGCGACTTCCCGACGCTGCTGCCGCTGGCCGAGAACGGCGAGATCCAGGCCGGGACCATGTCCGAGAGCCAGGAGATTGTCCTGCTCCAGACCTTCGCCCGCCGCATCCGCGTCACGCGGCCGATGCTGGTCAACGACGATCTCGGCGCCTTCACCGACTTCGCCGCCGCGATCGGGCGGCGTGTCGCGGACTTCGAGAACGCCACTGCCTACGCCCTGCTGAACAGCGCCAATGGCGACGGGCCGACGCTGGCCACGGGTGCCGCCCCGGTCTTTGCCACCGCGGCGGCGCGCGGCAACAAGGCGTCGGCCGGAACGGCGCTGGACCTCGCCAACGTCGCCACGGGCCGCGCCGCCGTGATGAAGCAGAAGACTCTCGACGGCCTGCCCATCGCGCTCGGCTCCGCCATGCGCCTGCTGGTCGGTCCGAACCAGGAACTGCCGGCCCGCCAGCTCACTGTCGCGGTATCCGCGACCCAGACCAGCAACGCCAACGTCTATGCCGGCTTCATCCAGCCGCTGGTCGAGCCGCTGATCCCCAGCAATCGCTGGTACCTGTTCGCCGACCCGCTGGCGACGCCGGTCTATGTCTACGGCTACCTCAACGGCGCCGAGGGACCCCAGGTCACCACCGGCCCGGTCTCCGGCGTCGATGGTGTCGAGGTCAGCGTCATCTTCGACTTCGGTGTCGGCGCCATCGACTACCGAGGGGCCTGGTTCAATCCGGGAACGTGATTGCGTGCCCGTTCGGCATCATCAGATCTCGATGGTGCCGAATGGGTTCTGGACCGTGACGCCGCGCCACGTGAACCCGTCCTGCAGGTCTTCGGAAAGCAGCATGCGGCAGTCCGCTTGTGCTGCCGCAGCCAGCATCACGGAATCCCACAACGCCAGGCGATGGGTGGTCGCCAACTCCATCGCCTCGAGCATGACAGACGGCGACGTCTCGATCGGTCCGTAGCTGTCGTACCAGCCTAGCACCGCAGCCCGGGCATCGGCCGCACTCCGCCCAGCCTTCCGCGTGAGCACCGCGAACAACTCGCCGAGGGCCTGCACGGGGACCATCACCTCGTGCTCGGCAAGACCGTTCAACACGTCGAGCGCGACGATCTTCTTGCCCGCACCA
>JADZEX010000052.1 GCA_020850355.1 Fimbriimonadaceae bacterium
ACCGCCGCTTGACCGTCAGCACGGTGCCACGCGTGGATCGCCGGACCGCAGAGCAGACGCTGCGCGACCATCTGGGAGGCCGCATCGTGGTCGAGCGCGGCGGATTGGAGGTCTCGGCCTGGTCGGCCGCCCCGGCTCTCGACCACCCGTTCGGCGGCCCAGTCGGAGGTGATCGGGCCCTGTTCGCCGAGGCTGACGGTGAGGGTCCGCCAGGCGCTCTGGGGCCAGCTCGCGAGGCGTTGTCGGGCCTCTTCCCAGGCGGGAGCGCCGTCGGCCAGCCGCCGCCCGCCGCGCGGCCCGGTGATAACTTCCGGCCGCGTGGTCCAGACCGGCGTGGCGCAGCTGACGGCCACCACGTACCGTCGCCCGAGCTCGTCGAGGCTGGCGCGCAACTCCGAGCAGTCGCCATAGGCCTCGTCGGCGGTGACCCAGGCGACCGGCAGGCCGGCGCCGGTCACCCGACGCACCATCCGCTCGGCCAGATCCGCCTTGGTCGCGAACTCGACGGTCTCGGGCACCTTGGCCCGCTGGCGGCGTTCGAGATCGTCGCACCAGCACCGCGGCAGATACAGCGCCCGGTCCACCAGCACCCGCGCGGTCGGCGTCCAATAGCCGCAGCAGACCCCGAGCTGGCAATGCTCGACCTTGCCGGCGGTGCCGGAGTACTGCCGCTGCACCCCGACGGGCTTGTCCCCCTTCTTGAGGAAGCCGGTCTCGTCGAGCACCAGGATCCCCTCCGGGCTGCCGAACGTCTCGATCACGAACCCGAGCAGCCGGTCCCGCGCGGCGGCGGCGCTCCAGCGCGCGTGATAGAGCAGCCGTTGGGTGGCGTCGGGGATCCGCTTGCCGACGGCCTCGGCGAGCTGCCAGCCGTTCTTCCGCTCGACGGGCAAAAGCAGCCCGCGCAGATAGCGCCCGTCCTCGGCGCGGGGCTCGGGCCGGGCGATCAGGTCGGCGAAGCGGTCACCGAAGGCGACAAACTCGCCGGCCCAGGCATCCAGGTCGGCGGCGGTCATGGCATCCCTCCAGGCCCCTGGCCGGGGCCCTGGAGGGTTAGACAATGAGGTGCGGTTGCTGCCCTAGCCGACCTGCCGCACTCCCGCCACGTCGCTGCACGGGCCGTGCAGGAATCTTCGCTGCCCGGTGAACCCAGCGCACAACGACTGTGGGCAGGTGGTGCAATGCGCAGGATTGGGGATTGGTTCGGCCGGGGTCGTGCCGCGGCGGAGGGGTCGGCCGAGGCCTGGCTGACGCAGCGGCGGGCGGAGCTGCGGCGGCTGCCGCCGGCCGCGGCGGAGTTAGGGCGAGTCTTGCTCGGTCCGCCGGGCGAGCCGGCGACGCCGCCGGGGCGCCTTGACCTGGCCGGCCGCGAGGGCCTGCCGGTGACCAGCGCTGCCGACCGGGCGGCGTTGTGGCGGCTGCTCTGCCCACGTTGCGCCACGACCGTCGAAGCCGCCTGGCAGCTCTTTCCCGAGCTCGGTCGCTGGCACGACCTGCTGCTCCGGCTGCCCGCTGGCGAGGCGCTCTTGGAGACCCAGCGATTGGTCTGGTTGGCGCGCCTGCTGCGGCTGATCGGTCCGGCGGAGCTGGACATGCCGGCGCTGGCGGCGCTCGAACTGCCGCCGGCGGACGATCACTACCACGCTGGCGGTTCGGTCGCCGGGCTACTGCTGGGTGCGGCGCTGGCGGCCGGTGGGCCGGTCGGGATGGCCGCCGCCGAGCTGCTCGACCGGCGCGTGGCGCGGGGCGGGCTGCTCTGTGGTGCCGTGCTGGTGGCCTGGGCGGTGGGCGGACAAGACGCCCATCTCGCGGCGTTGCTGGCGACACTGCGAGCGCCCGACACCGCCGACGCGGTGCGCCAGCAAGTACTCACCGCCGCGGCGCTTGGCCGACTGGCGGTGCAGCGACAGGTCTGGCAGGCCGCGGTCGACGAGGATCGGCTGCCGGCGGTCTGGTGGGACAACGGTGGGCTGCACCTGCTGGGCCTGCAGCAGGCGGCACTGCCTGCCAGGCAGCGGCCGGCGGCGCTCGGCCGGGCGCTGCAGCACCTCGGCGATCCAGCGGCAGCGCAACGGGCCCGCAGCAGCGGCAGTGCCGCCGACTGTTGGCTGGCGCTGGTGGCTGGCGGCTGGCACGACGGCGCGGCGACCGCGACGGCGGCCGTGGGGCTGCTGACCGCGCAGGACCCGGCCCGGCGTTACGCGGCCGTGCGGTGGCTGGCGGCCAGTGGCCTGCCGGCCAGTGTTGCCGCCCTGGTGGAGGCGGTCGGCGACCCCGACCTGCGGATCGCCTGCTGCGCCGCCAGGGCCGCCAGTTGGGTGCTCGCGCAGAGGCCTGTGGCGGAGCCGCTGGTGGCTCAGGTCGAGCGGCTGCGAGCGGAGGTGGGTGTCCCGCCGCGCGCCGGCAGCGGTTGGCGGGACCCCCAAATGGCCCTGGCGGGCGCCACCCGCGCTGAGTTGGCGGCTCGCCTGTTGGCCAGGTTGCCGGCGCTGCAGGCGCAGCAGCCGGCCCAGGGCAGCCTCGGGCCCTGGCTGGTCTTCCCCGGCTGGCTCGAAGTGTGCACCCGGCAGGCAGTGGCCGAGTGGATCCAGCAGCTCGGCGAGCAGCTCCTGCCGACCACCCTGGCGGCCAGCCTGACGGCGCCGCACTTGACCACGGCCAGCCTGGCGGCCGACCCGGCGTTGCGTCGGGCAGAGTTGGCGAAGCTGGTCCGTGGCGACCGGTCCGCGCGCACGGCCGCCGCAGCCTTGCTGCGGGGCCTGCCGCTCGGAGCCGACGAAGTCACGGTGCTGAGCGAGGCCCTGCGCCGCGACGGCAGCCTGGAGGCGCGCCAACTGCTGGCCACGGCCCCGCCCGCGCTGCTGCGGGCGGCGGCGCCCGCCTGGCTGGCGGACCGCTCGCGGCGCACGGCGACCGTCGAGCTGCTGGCGCGCCTGGCCGGTGGCAGCCCGGGCGACCCCACGGCGCGGGCGCTGCTGGCCGCGTGGGCCGGTCGGCAGACGTCGCTCGACGCCGTCGAGCGGCAGTGCCTTGCGGCTCTCGAGATCAGCCCGCCGCCGCCCGCGGCGACCGAGTCCGGACAGCCGCTGCCGGTGGCCCCGCAGGCGGTCTCACCGCCGCTCTGGAGCCCCGCGGCGGAGGCCCTGGCGCGGTTGTTGCTGGACTGCTTCGACAGCCTGGCCGGAGCGGCTCGCGCCGACGGCGACGACGGGCAGCCGGGCCAGGTCGCGGTCTGGCCGGCCCTGCGGTTGGACGACTACACGCTGCGCGAGCCGCTCGACGCGGCCGACCTGCCGCTGGCCGAGCGCTGGCTGGCAGCCTATCGCGGGCGGCCGGACGCCGCCCGCGACGCCGACGGCTGCGAGCTGCTGCGGGTGGCCTGTGACCCGCGGCTGCCGGGCGGCTGGCATCCGCGGCACTTCGCCGGCGACCAGGCTACCGACTACGCGCTGACCACCGCGTTGCAGAGCCTGTGTACCTGGCTGCTGGCCCTCGATCAGCCCACCAGCTCGGCCGACTGGCTGCTGGCCGCGTTCGAGGCCGCCTGCGCCGCCACCTTCGCCCGCAGCGGACCGGGCGATCCCGCCGCGGCGGCAACGCTGCAACGGGTGCTGGGCGGGCTGCAACGCTACCGCGTGGTGCAGCCGGACGACTGGCCGGCCGGCCGCCAGACGCGCTTCTGGCAGACGCTGGCCTGGGCCGCGGGTGAGAGCTACCAGCGGGGTGGAGTCGAGGTGCGACCGACCGCGCGCGACATCGCCAACGGCTACGCCGCCGGCGTGATCGGCCGCGCCGCGGTGTTGGAGCATCTGCGTGGCCCCGGTCCGCTGGCCGCGCCGGACCACCTCGCCGGGCGGCTGCTACAACTCCCGCCGCATGGCCCGGCCGCCGACGAGGGCCTGCAGCGGCTGCTCGACGAGGTGCGGGCCGACCTGCTGACCGCTGAGTTGGACGGTTCGGCGGAGCCCAGCGAGCGCCTCGATGCGCTGCGCCGCAGCGTCGGCTTCCGCGGCACCGGTGTGCTCTGCCGGCTACTCGAGGCGCTGCGCAAACAGAAGTTACGGCCCGATCTCTACAGCGGCGCGACCGCCCGGCGGAGCCGCTGGGTGGTGGCGGTCTGGCCCTTGCCGGAGGAAACCCCCGAGATCTCGGCGGAGCGCCTGCGGGTGTCCTCGCAGACCGTCGCGCGCTGGCTGGAAGTGGCGGTGCTGGCGCCGCAGTGGGCCCCAGCTATCGAGCGGCTGCTCGACTGGCCGGCACTGGAGTCGGCGGTCTGGTGGCTGCTGGCGCACTCGCGCAGCTTCGAGGATCCCTACCAGGACGACGAGCTGGCGGCCTGGGACGCGGGCTGCGCCCCGTTCGGCACGCTGTCGGGCGAGGCCCGCCGCGGTGGGGCGATCGACGCGGCCTGGTTCCGACAATGCTACGCCGCGTTGGGCGAGGCCCGCTGGGAGCAGCTCGTCGCGGTCAGCGGGCGGGTCGGCGAGCCGGCCGCCCGTCAGGCCGCACTGCTGGCAGCCGACGTGCTGCGCGGGCGGGTCGAACCGGCATCGCTCACGGCGCGTCTGGCCGGCCGGCCGCAGGCCGCCGACCTGGTTGCGCTGGGGCTGCTGCCGGTGCCGAACCAGGCGGCCGCGGCGAGCCGCTACCAGGTCCTCGAAGCAGCCCGCCGCGCCGTCGGCAAGGCTGCCGGCGCCCGGCGCTACGGGCTGCTGGCGGCGGTTGAGCTGGGGTTGCAGTACCTCGCTGTCAGCGCTGGGTACGGCACCGTGGAACGGCTCCGCTGGGGGCTCGAGGCGGCCGCCGGCGACCTGCTGCGAGACCCACCGACGCTCACCAGCGCCGGCGCCGTGGTGACCGTTGCGCTGGTCGCCGGGCTGCCCCAACTGGAGGTCCGACGAGACGGCAGGATGCTCCGGCGGGTGCCCGCCGAACTCGCCAAGGACCCCGCCGTGGTGGCTCTCCGAACGCAGGTTGCCGCGTTGCGGGCCCAGGTCGAGCAGTTCCCGGAGATCCTGGAGCGGGCGCTGCTGCTGCAGCAGATCTTTGGCGGGGCCGAGCTGACCGCGTTGCTGGCGCACCCGCTGCTGTCCCCGCCGCTGCGGGCGCTGCTCTGGTCGACCCCGGCCGGGCCGGCACAGTTGCTCGAGGCGCACGACGGCCCGCGGCTGCAGACCGCCGAGGGTGTGCCGCAAGCGCTGGCCAGCAACGTGCAACTGCGGTTGATCCACCCCTTGGACCTGTCCGCCAGCGACCTGGCCCGCTGGCGCGAGCGGCTCGGCCCGCAGCCGCTCCGGCAGCTTGACCGCCCCACCTTCGGGCTCACCGCGGCCGAGCAGGAGGGCTGCCTGGAGCTCCGGCGTTACCGCGGCCACCCCTTGGCGGCGGCTGGGCTGCTGGCGGCGGCGCGCCGCGAGGGCTGGGCCTACTACGGCGACAGCGGCCTGAGCTGGACCCGGGAGGGCCTTGGAGTGCTGCTGATCGTCACGTTCGATGACCTGCTGCCGCCGTGGGCCAGTGCGGCCACCTGCCAGGTGGAGTCTGTCAAGTTCCGCGCCGGCCGCACCACGCCGCGCTGTGGCGATCTGCCGCCGCGGCTGCGCAGTGAGCTGCTCTACGCACTGCACCGCCTGGTGACGGCCCTGCTGAACGGCCCCGGCGTCGCCCACCCGCTGCCGCTGACCGCCGCCGAGCGCGCCGAGTGGGTCGCCCGCACCACCGTCGACCTGCCGCCGGTGACCCTCGACGGCACCACCGTGCGGGTCAGCGGGCAGCACAACCAGTACCGCCTCGAGCTCACCGACGGCAGCCTCCGCGGGCGGCGCGGCCAGGAGTTGGACCTGGCCCCACACGAAGCCGCCTGGCCGCCGACGGTCACCCTCCCCGCCGACCTCACCGCCGACCCGCCCACCGCGCGCCTCCTGCTGACCATCCTCCGCCTGGCCCACGACCACCAGGTCCGCGAGCCCTGGCTGCAACACGCCCTCGCCCGCGGCTGAGCAGAAAAAGGGTCAGGACCATTTTCTGCGCCGGGCCGGCGGGCGTAGGGCTCAGCCGAATCGTTCGTCCCCCCACGGGTCGCCGTAGTGGGGGGCGGGGCGTTATCGGGGTCAGGACCGAACGGCACTGACATGTCGCCATCCGCCGCCGTGCCGCGGCGCCGCAGCAGCGCGCTGGAATTGCCGCGCTGGCCTCAGCCGGCCCGGCAACGGCGGTGCTCGCGGTACAGGTGCCGGGGCTGACGCAGCAGGTTGTCCGCCCGCTGCCGCGGTTTGGTGCGCCGGGGCTCGTCGCGCCGCCGGTTCGCGCGGCGCGGCAGGCGATTCGCACCCACCCGCGCCAGAACCCATTTGGCCAGCCCTGCGTCGTCGCCGGCCGGCCAGGCCAAAGCTGCCTCCAGGACCGCCAGCGCCGTCGTGAAGCTCAGCTCGTACGGCGAGCAGCCGGCCTCGCTGGCGGCCTCGCACAGCAGGCAGCGGACGAGGTTGAAGGCCAGTACCCAGCTCCACATGGCTCGCCAGCCGCTCGGTGACCGCCTCCTGGCTGGCATCGCCGGCCAGTGCGGCGGTGACCATCGCCCGCAACGTCCGCAGCGGGTCGTAGATCCGCCGATAGCCCTGCACCCCACCGGCGACGGCCACCTGCGCGACGACCTCGTTGGGCAGATCGCGTTGCAGCACACGATGCGGCAGACCGGCCAGGGGTCCCCTCAGGTCCGGCGAACAGGCACGGCGGCTGGCGATGGCCAGGTGGGCTGTCTCCAACTCCCATCGACCGTTGCCAGCCGTGTTTGCTTCAGCCGGCCACCACATCCCCCGTCGTTCCGCCGTCGCGCGACGTGAAATGTCAGTGCCGTTCGGTCTGACCCCTTTGATTGGGATGTACCCAGAAAATGGTCCTGACCCCTTTATTCGCCCCGCTGGCGGCCGGCTAGACCGTGGCGAGCTCCACCACCCGGCGGGTTTGCAGGGCGTCGTCGGCGGCGTAGGCGATCAGGTGGCCGTTGACCGAGTCCATGATGTTGGTGCTGCTCAGCGAAGGGGTCTCGCCGCGGACGACGCGGACGAAGTCGGCCACCAGCCGATAGTCGCCGCCGCCGTGCATGTCGCGGCTGACCGACAGGTCGACCAGTTCCTCGCGGTACTCGCTGCCCTTCCGGACGTCGTGGTGGCGGACCACGAAGCGACCGTCCTCCATGGTCCCCTCAAGCTCGCCGTGCGTGCCGCGCAGGTGGACGTGGCGGCAGGGGCGGGAGGTGCCAGTGGCCAGGTCGTGGGTGGCGGTGACCCCGTCGGCGAACTCGACCAGCACGCTCTGGTGGTCGACCACGTCGTTGTCGCAGTGCCAGACGCAGCGGCCGTAGGGGTTGTCGGTGCGCAGGGACTCCAGCTTCTGCTCCAACGTCGGGTCGCCGAGGTACTCGATGGGCTCCCACGCGTAGGCTCGCCAGAGCCCCATTTCGATGAAGTGTTTGTGCGCCGAGTAGTCGCAGGTGGGTTCGATGGGGCAGTCGGTGAGGCAGCGCGTGCCGGCGCCGGGCGGGGCCGCCTCGGGGCGGAAGAAGCTCAGCGAGCCGAAGCTGGCGACCCGTTGGGGAGCGTTGCCGGAGCAGAACCAGGCCAGCAGGTCGAGGTCGTGGCAGCACTTCGCCAACAAGATCGGCGCCGAAGTGTCCTGTCGCCGCCACTTGCCGCGCACGAAGGCCGTCGCCATGTGGTGGTAGCTGACCATCTCGTGGGTATGCACGCTCAGCAACTGACCGATCTCGCCGGCGGCGAGGCGCTCTTTGACCGCCACATAGAACGGCGCGTAGCGCAGCACGTGCCCGATGCAGAGCGTCCGACCGGTCTCCCGCACCTTCGCCAGCAGCGTCAGCAGCTCATCGCGAGTCGGGGAGATCGGTTTCTCGAGCAGGATGTCGTACCCCGCCTCGAGCAGCGGCAGGCTGGTCGGCACATGCTGCCGGTCCATCGTGCCGTTGATCGCGACATCGGCGAACCGCGGCCGGGCGGCCAACTGCTCAGCGGTCTCGTAGCACTGCTCCGGCGCCAGGCCGTACTTCTCGGCCGCCACCTGCCGCCGCACCGGGTCCGGGTCGGCGACCGCCACGATGGTCAGCTCGTCGGGATGCCGCAGGGCGTGCGAGGCGTAAAGCAGCGAACGATGCCCGGCGCCGATGATCACGCCGGTCAGGGGCTTCGACATACCAGCAAGTCCTCCACCCGCCGCGCGGGCTCTCGCCAATAGACCGCCGCCCGGCGCGATCCTGCCCCACCCCGGGGCCGCTGTCTCGAAGCTGCGAAAGGGTGCATGTCAGATCCTGGGGCCGTCGGGACGGCCCCGGCGGTGAAGCTAATGGGCACGGAGCGGAGTCCTAACGGATAGAGCACTACCTCCCCGAAAGGACACCCGCTCCGTGGAAGATCGAGAC
>JADZEX010000053.1 GCA_020850355.1 Fimbriimonadaceae bacterium
GAGTTCGGCCACGGCGGTGTCGACCATCGCCTGAGCCGCGGCGGGTTGGCTGAGGTCGCCCTCAAACTCGGCAGCGCGCTGACCCCAGGTGCGGCACTCGGCAGCGACGGATTCCGCGGCCAGCGGCTCGTCGAACTCGGCCCAGGCCCGCAGATCGATGTCGGCCACCAGCACCTTGGCGCCGAGGCGGGCCAGCCGGTGGCAGTAGGCCCGGCCCAGGCCGCGGGAGCCACCGGTGACCACGGCGACCTTGCCGCGGAGCTTCGGTTCGAGCGGAGTCAGATCCAACATGCCGGGCTCTCCTCAGCGGGCGGTCCAGCCGCCGTCGACGAACAGGGTGGTGCCGGTGACGTAGCTCGCCGCGTCGCTGGCCAGATAGAGCGCTGCGCCGCGGATCTCCGGCAGCTCGGCCCAGCGGTTCAGCGCCGTCAGACCGACCACCGCCGCGGCGCGCTCCGGCTGCTCCAGCAGCGGCAGGTTCATCTCGGTCAGAAACGGTCCCGGGCAGATGGCGTTGCAGCGCGCCCCCGAACCGGCCCACTCCAGGGCAAGGGTCTTGGTCAACCCGATCACCGCCGCCTTGGACGAACAGTAGGCCGAGCGCTCGGCGAGCCCGACCGCGCTGAGCGCCGAGCCGAGGTTGATCACGGACCCGCTGCCCTGGGCCTTGAAGTGCGCGGCTACGGCGCGGCAGGCCAGCCAGGTGCCGGTGAGGTTGGTCTCGACCACGCGCTGAAACTCCGCCAGGGCGAACTCCTCGATGGGGTGCCGGATGTTGATGCCGGCGCTGTTCACCAGGATGTCCAGTCGGCCACACTTCGTGAGCGTCCACTCGACCATCCGCGCGACGTCGGCTTCATCGGTGACGTCGGCGACGCAGGGATGGCAGGTCTGGCCGCTGGCTGCGCTGAGCTCGGAGGCGGACGCAGAGGCAACGGCGGCGTCGCGGCCGGCCAGCACGCAGGTCGCACCAGCCTGCGCGAAGCCGAGCGCGATGGACTTGCCGAGCCCGCGCGAGCCGCCGGTGATCAGGGCGACGCGGCCGTCGAGGCGGAACAGATCGAGGACGTGCGGCTGACTCACCAGGCATCTCCCAGAATGGCGCGCAGCGCGCCGACACTCTGCACCACGCGCTCCTGCTCCCAGGCCGCGAGGCGCTCCAGGTCACCGGTCTCCCACGGCGTGCGCCACTCCCCGCGGCTGGCGCGTTGCTCCCGCAGGCGCAGCACCGGCAGCAGCTCGGTGACGTCGCGTGGCGGGTAGCCGGCCCACCAGTCGTCGCACAGCAGCCGCACGTGGCGGGCGTCCAGGGCGGGCAGCTCCAGACTGCGGGAAAGGTCGGGCCGGTCGGCCAACAGCGCGAAGAGCGCCGCGAAGTCGACCACCCCGTAGCCGGACGGCGCATGCACCAGCCGCAGGCCCTCGGGGGTCGGGAAGAGGTGGTAGTCCTTGCAGTGCAGGTGCACCAGCCGCGGTTTGACGCGCTCGGCGAAGGCCAGCACATCCTCCCCGACGGCCAGCGGGTTGCCGGTGTCGAGGGTGATGCCGACCCGCTCACTGCCAGCCCGCTCGCACAGCTCCAGGAGGTCCCAACTGGTGGCGTCCTGGTGATTCTCGATCCCCAGCCGCAGGTCGTAGCGCTCCAGCTCGGGTGCCAGCGCACGCAGTTCGGCGACGGTCCGGTCGAGGTGCTGTCGCCAGCCGGCCAGGCCGAGCGTGCGGCGGTCACCCTCCAGCAGGCGGCTGACCGTGCAACGCACCAGCCGTGCCCCGACCGCGGCCGCCGCAGCGAACTCCTCACGCCAGCCTTCGAGGATGTTGCGCCCAGCGATCACCGGCGTCAGCCCGGCGCGCTCGCATCGCTCGCGGAAGCGCGGCACGACCTCCGGCGGCAGCATCGCGGCGGGCAGCTCGACGCCGTCGAAGCCCAGCTCCTCGACGAAGTCCAGCAGTTGGTCCAACGTCCAGGGCCGCGGATTGGCCCGTGCCGGGTCGCGGGTCAGACCAAGGGTGTAGACCAGGCCATAGACGCAGAGTCGCAAGACGGCTTCCTGGCGGTACCTTCGCCGCGCCGCGCCGAATCCCTGTCGCCGCCGGCCGGCTGGGGCGTAGCGCGGTCAGCCGCCCTCCAGCAGATACTGGTATTGCTCGTAGAGCGCTGCGATCTCGCCGCGGAGCTGGGCCTCGGCCTGTTGGGCCTGCCGCACGCGCTGGCCGTCGGCGTAGAAGTCGGGTTGGGCAAACTGCTCGTGCAGCCCGGCGAGTTGCGCCTCGGCGGCTTCGATGGCGGTTTCGAGCTGGCCGACATCGCGCCCGCCGGTCGCCCGCAGGCGGGCCTGCTTAGCGCGCCGGGCTTCCTTCTCGCGGTCCAGATGGGCCCGGTAGCGGTCCTTCTTGGCCCGCGCCTCGGCCTCGTCGCGCTCACGGCGGTGCGCCTCGCGGCGGGCGGCCAGGTCGCTGTAGCTGCCCTCGTGGTGCGCCACCTCGCCATCGGCGAAGACCAGCAGGCGTTGGCACGTCTGGTCAAGGAAGTAGCGGTCGTGGCTGACCACCAGGATGGTGCCCTGGAACTGCCGCAGCGCTTCCTCGAGCACCTCGCGGCTGGGGATGTCGAGGTGGTTGGTCGGCTCGTCGAGCAGCAACACGTTGGGCCGGCCGAGGATCAGCTTGGCCAGCACCAGCCGGCTGCGCTCGCCGCCGCTGAAGGTGTCGACCGGCCGGAAGACCTCGTCGCCGAAGAACAGGAAGCGCGCCAGGTAGCCGCGGATCTGCGGCAGTGCCAGGTCGGGGGCGACCTTGCGGATCTCCTCGACCGGCGTGCTGCCCAGGTCGAGGTCGCGGTGTTCCTGGTGGTAGTAGCCGACCTCGCAGCTCTCGCCGACCCGCACCCGGCCGGTGGTCGGCTGCAGCTCGCCCAGCAGCAGCTTCAGCAGCGTGCTCTTGCCGCAGCCGTTGGGGCCGATGATGCCGATCCGCTGCAGCCGGCGCACCTGCATCGTGAGCCCCTCGAAGAGCGGCTCGGCGGTGTAGCCGAAGCCGAGCTCGCGGAACTCGGCGATATCGTTGGGTCCGCGGTGCAGCGGCTCGATGTTCAGCAGCACCACCGGCAGGGCGTCGGCCGGGCGATCGACCTTGTCGAGCTTGTCGATCATCTTCTGCCGGCTGCGCGCCGCGACGACGTGGCTGTGGCGGCGCAAGTTGAGCTTCCAGCGGATCCAGGCCTCCTGTCGCTTGAGTTCCTTCTGCTGCGAGGCGTAGGCCCGCCACTCGGCCTCGCGCCGCTCGGCTTTGACGCGGGTGAAGTGGGTGTAGGCCCCGTAGTGCCCGCTGCCGGCCCCGCTGGCCAACTCCGGGTCGTCGGGTGGCGGGAGCTTGGCGTCACCCTCGCCGAAGGTGTAGAGCGTGAGGTGCCCATCCTCCAGCTCGGCGATCCGCTGGCAGACGTTGTCGAGGAACCAGCGGTCGTGGGAGACCACGATCACGCCGCCGGCGAACTGCTTCAGGAACTCCTCCAACCACTCCGTCATGCGGATGTCGAGGTGGTTGGTCGGTTCGTCCAGCAGCAGCAGGTCGCAGCCAGTCATCAGCAGCTTGGCCAGCGCCAGGCGGCTCTTCTCGCCGCCCGAGAGCTGCTGCACGGGCCGGTCGAGATCGGCCGGCCCGAAGCCCAGGGCGCCCAGCGTCGCCAGCAGGCGCTGCTCGTAGTCGAACCCGTCGCGGGCCTCCAGCTCGGCCAGCAGCTCGGCCTGGCGGGCCAGGCAGCGGTCCATCGCAACGGGGTCGTCGGCAGCCTCGGCGATCGCCTCGCTGGCCAGCGCGAAGTCATGAATCAGCGCCCGCAGGTCGGCGCACGACTCGGTCGCTTCGTCGAGGATGGTGCGCTCGGGAGCGAGCCGCGGGTCTTGCGCCAGGTAGCCGATCCGCGTTCCGCTGGATGTCGTGACCGTTCCGCCGTCGGGTTCGTCCCAGCCGAGGATCAGCCGACAAAGCGTCGTCTTGCCACTGCCGTTGGCGCCGACCAGCCCGATCCGCTCGCCGCGTTCGATCAGCAGGTCGACCTGATCGAGCACGACGTCTACCCCAAACAGGCGACTGACACCGCGGACCTCGAGGAGTGGCATGACGGCGCGATTATCCCACGAAGCCGCCGCCGGTCAAGCCGCGCCGGCTTGCGATCGGCGGCGCGCTGCGGTACAACCAGCGCGGGAGCGTCCGATGCGCCTCTGCGCCCTGTTGCTGCTGCTGCCGGCCAGCGCGGCCGTCAATGTCGGCCTGACCGTCCAGAACCCCAGCGGCCTGCCGGCGACGGCCTGGCCGGTCACCACCGGCGTGCCCTTCGCGCCCGGGGTGCTGCGCGACGCTGCGCAACTACGGCTGGTCGACGCCGCGGGCCGCGAGGTGCCGGCGCAGATCGTCTGCAACAGTCGCCACTTCGACGGCAGTGTCCGCTGGGTGCTGCTGGACTGCCAGCTCGACCTCCCGGCGGCCGGTCGCGCGTTGCGGCTGGAGGTCGGGCCGGGGGTCAGCCGGCAGGAGCCCACGGGGATCCGCGTGACGCCCGGTCCGGACACCCTGGCGGTCGACACCGGGGCGCTGCAGGTGACCTTCGACCGGCGGCGGGGCGGGGTCTGGAGCAGCCTGCGACGGGGTGGGGCAGAGCTGCTGTCGCCGGCCGCCGCGGGCGCCTACTTCGTCAGCGATGTCGGCGAGCGCTTCGCCGCGGCAGCCGACGCGCAGGCCACGGTCGAGGTGGAGCTGGCCGGGCCGCTGCGGACCGTCGTCACCACCCGTGCCTGGTTCGTCAACGCCGCGGGCCGTCGCGAGGGGCAGGTGATCGCGCGGCACCACTTCCACGCCGGCCAGAGCACGGTCCGCCTGGCGCTGACCTGGGTGCAGACCGCCGACAGCCGTCAACTGCGCTTCCGTGACCTCGGCTGGCGCCTGCCGCTGCCGTCGCGCGAGGCCCGCTTCGTGTTGGCCGATGGCCAGAGCCTGAGCTTGCCGAGTGGGCCGCAGGCCGGGCTGGTGCAAGAAGACTGGGACCGCTACCGGCTGCTGACCGGCACCGCCCCGCCGACGGCTCAGCCGCTCGGGCTGGTTCTCGCCAGCGGGCCGGCGGCGCTCTGTGGGCTGACCGTCCGCGACTTCCGGCAGCAGTTTCCGAAGGAGCTCTCCGTCGCGCCCGATGGGCTGACCTTCCACCTCTGGCCGGCCCACGGCCGCGCCAAACCCGGGCGTCGGGTCGACGACGCCAACCTGCAGTACCTCTGGTTCGCGCACGAGGGCGAGCTGCTCGACTTCCAGCCGCCCGCCGCTTTCGTCAACCACCAGCAAGGGCTCAGCGACAACGACTACCGCTACCTGCGCTCGTCGGCCAACGCCAATGCGATGGGTCTGGCGAAGACCTTCGACTTGCTGCTGACCTTCGCGCCTCCGGCCGCCGCGCCCGACGCGGCGATCCGCGAGGCCCGCCTGTTCCAAGATCCACCCGCGGCGCTGGCCGACCCGGCCTGGCTCTGCGACTCCGGTGTGTTCGGTCAACTGCAGCCCGCCGACGCAGCGCGCTTCGGGCAGTACGAGACCCTGATTCGCGACAACTTCGACGCCGAACGGCGCCTGGAGGCGTTCACCCGCGACTACGGGATGTGGAACTGGGGCGACAGCCACACTTCCTGGAACACCGCCACCCGACGCTGGTCCGACGCCTACCGCTGCTGGCGCAACACCCACCACGGCGCACCGCGGGTGCCCTGGCTGCTCTACATCCGCTCCGGCGAGGTTCGCTACCTGCGCTATGCCCAGCGCAACACGCGCCACGTGCTGGACCTGGACTTCTGCCATTACAGCACCCCCGAGTTCGAGGCCTTGGAGTACCCCCAGGGTAAGCTCAAAGGGGCGCTTAACGACTACAAGGGCATCGTCCATTGGCACAGCGGCAACCGGCTGATGGACTACAACTCGATGACCGACTTCGCGCTCTGGTACTACCACCTGACCGGCGACCGCTGGGGGCTGGAGGTCGCCACCGACTGGGGCGAAGCGGTCGAGGCCAAGTTCACCCAGCCCTTCGGGTCGCGCTCCGGCACGGGCACCATGTCGGCGCTGATCGACCTCTACACCGAGACCCACGACGAAGGCTACCGACCGATCATCGAGGCCTTCTTCACGCATCTCACCACCAAGGTGCAGAACCACGGGCAGGACGTCAAATACAGCGACCATGTCCTGAGCTACTGGCCGCAGTACAAGGACCAGGTGATCCCCGTCGGGGCCTTCCCCGAGTGGGAGAACTACGCGCCGTGGATCGAGCGTTACTGGGACCTCACCCACAGCGAGCCGGCGAAACGCGCGCTGCTGGCCTGGGCCGACGCCTACCTCGCCGGGTTCGGCGACATGACCTCGCTGTGGGGCACCAAAGAGTACCTCAACGTGCTGGGGTACGCTTACCTGGTGACGCGCGACCCGAAGTACCTCGGGCGGGGCGTCTGGGAGCTGGACCGCGTCGCCGCCAGCGTCAACCGCGACGACGAGTTGCTGCGCGGGCTGATCATGACGGGCCAGGTGTCGCTCAGCGGCTATGTCATCCAGCGGCTGCCGACGTTTCTGAAGGCGCTGGCGGTCCACGGCCAGCCGGTCGCGCCCGATCCGTTGCTGGCGAGCAGTCCCGGCTTCCAGCTCCTCTTCGAACGGACCCGGCCGACCATCGACGGCCAGGCGACCAAGATCGAGACCACCGCCTGGCTGCTGTGGGAGGCGACCGACCAACCGTTCACGATCCGGGCGGGCACCAGCCACACCTATCCCGAGCGCACCTACCTCTTCCGTGTGTTGGGCCCGGACGGCGGCGAGCTGCACCGCGAGACGGCCCGCGTGCCGCAGGGCGAGCGCGAGTTCTCGCAGCGCGTGCCGGCCGATGGCCGGACCGGCGTCTACCGCTGCGAACTCGGCGGCGAGGGCAGCTTCGGCCGCGTGATGGCCCCGGTCCGCAGCGAGCCGGAGCTGCCGGTTGCCTACCCGCTGGCGAACCGCCTGCTGCCCTGCGAGGGCGCCCGCTACTGGTGCTGGGTCCCGCCCGGCGCCAGGCAGGTGCGGCTGCACCTGGCCCCGGTCAACGGCGGCGCGGTGACCCTGCAGGCCACCTCGCCCGACGGCCAGACTCGGCGGTCCGCCAGCAGCGTCGCCGGCGAGGCCGAGACGGTCTTGACGATCCTGCCCACCGCGCCCGGGGGGCAGTGTTGGGAGCTGATCCTGGCCGGCTCCCCCGCCGCCGTCCGCCTCACGGCCGACGGCGCGGCGGTGCCGCAGATGCTCTACGGCGGCGCCTACCCGCCGGCGGTCTGCGCAGCGCTGGGGGAGGGGCGGTGAGGCGGGCCGCGGATGGGCGCGCGTTGCCTGGCCTGGCGCGTGGTGCTAGACTCACAGGTGGAGGCCAGTGATGCAGCCAACCCTGGAGCAGGCCGCCCGCGAGCTGGCCACGGCCCATCGCGCGGTGGTCGGCGATGACCTCAAGGTCTACGAGATTGCCGACGACGGCACCGACGAGATCCGCCTCGTGGAAGTCAGCGACGCCTTTTTGCCGACCGGTGAAGTCTGGCCGATCACTTTTGGTGCCGACCGACAGATTCCATACCGCACCACCGTGGTTCAACTGACTCGCGCCGAGTGGGCGCAGGTGATCGCCGGCGAGCCGACGATGCGGCTGCCCACCGGCTGGCAGGTGGAGCGTCATCGGGAGCTGAACGGTGACCGAAGCTGAGGCGCTGCTGGCGCAGGGCCTCGCCGACTTGCGGACGTTCCGCGCAATGCTAGAGCAGGACCGGGCGCAGGTCGCCGAGTGCGAGGTGCTGCACCTGCTGCAAATGGCGGGCGAGAAGCTGGCGAAGGCCATCTTGTATGCGTTGGATCCCGACTATCGGCGCAGCGGTCCGGACCGCCGCCTGTCGCATGTCTCGCTCTCCAAACTGGCGATCGCCCTCGGCGGCCGGCGTCGGGTCTGGCAGGCGCTGCCAATCGATCCCGACAAGCTGAGTGGCTGCCTGCGGCAGTTCCACCCCTGGTATGAGCAGATCGAACGCCTCCACCCGCAGGTGGCGCGCGGCGGGCCGAACGTCGAGTACCCCTGGGCCGACACCGCACGCTGGATGCCGCCTTGTGACTACGACTTCGGCCTGCTGGCCCGCCTCCGTCGTGGCGAGGGGCGCCAGTCGCTGCGCTTCCTGGAACGCCTGGCGGCCGCGGTGCCGGTACTGCTGGCGAACGAGGCAGCCTGAACCGTCGCGCCACGACGCCTGCATGCCCCGCAGTCCGTGCCGGATGGCGGCGCAGCGACAGGCCTTCAGGCCCCCACCACCTCCCGCCACCGGTACATCGCCACCACATTCTGCAGCGGCACGTCCTCCAGGATGCAGTGCGCCGCCGACAGGATGTAGCCACCGTCGCGGCCCAGCACATCGACCAGCGTGGCGGTGGTCGCGGCGACCTCGGCGGGGGTGCCGTGGGGCAGCAGTTCCTGCGTGTCGACACCGCCCCAGAACGCCAGCCGGTCGCCGAACGCCGTCTTGAGGCGCTCCGGCTCCATGTTCGCGGCGCGCGGCTGGATGGGGTTGAGGATCTGCATCCCGGCCTGTAGCAGATCGGGGATCAGCTCGAACACCGAGCCGCAGGTGTGGTGGAAGAACCAGCAGTCGGTGTAACGGCGCAGATCGGCCACGCGCGCGGCGAAGTAGGGGATCACCAGCTCGCGGAACATCGTCGGCGAGAGCATCGGGCGGGTCTGCATGCCGAAGTCGTCGCCGCTGGTGGTGAGGTGTAGCCAGCGGCCGACGGCACCGTAGTAGCGGGTGTTGACCCGCCGCTGGTAGTCCAGGATGATCTGAAAGAAGCGGTGCACGAACTCGGGGTCGCCGGCCAGCCGATAGAGGAAGTCGTCGAAGCCGCACATCCAGCAGCCCAGCTCGAAGACCCCGTAGTAGGGGTGGCGGCCGACCACCACGTAGGGCGTCTGCTCGCGCAGGTACTGCGCGCGGGCCGCCAGGTTGGCCAGCAGGTCGGGATCCAGGCGGTCGGGATCAGGCCAGGGGTAGTGCTCCAGATCGGCCAACGTGGCGCCGGCCAGGGGGCGGCCGACGGCTTCGTAGTGGTGCCCGTTGTGGCGGTAGCCGATGCCCCAGGCGTCGACGATTTCGGTGTCGGAGACCCGCCGCGCCAGGTCGTTGGCGGGCGTCAGCACCCCGCCGACGCAGCGAAAGTCGATCTCCAGGGCCTGCAGTACGGCTTCGTCGAGCGCCGCCGCGTCGTCGCCGGCGGGCAGGCCGAGTAGGGGGGCGAGCGCCCGCGGGCCTCCCTCGAGGCCGGTCATGTCGGTCGAGGCCAGGTCGAGGGGTGGGCGGTCGACGGCGCGATGGGCCATCGTCAGCGCCAACCGCTCGCGCGGGGTGAGCGTGTCGGCCATCGTCAGGCCTGCCCCGCGTCCGGCAGCCAGACCGCCATCTGCCCGACGCCGCGGTTCTGCCACAGGGCGTAGGGCACAGCCGTCAAGGCCACCTCTTCCCAGGCTGGCGGCGTACTGCGGTAGAGCTCGCCCGACCACGAGACCCTCCGGCGACCCTGGCCGCGCAGCACGGTGACGCCGCCCAGCAGGTCGGGGCACCACTCCGCGGTCAACTCGCCGACGGGCGCCAACTGGTCGACGCCGGGGCCGTTGTCGAGCTCCTCCAGGCAGTACAGCAGCGGACCGCGGAACAGCGCCACCCGGCCGTTGTCCTCGCGCACCTCGGGCTTGGCCCAGACTCGCCGCGGGAGCAGCGGCAACGTCAACACGGCGGTGGCCCCGGCCGGCAGCGGCGGGGTGGTGAGGTAACCGCTGGCGTCGGCCACGGCCGGGCACGGCGCGCCGTCGACCGCCAGCGTCGCCCCGGCGGCCCAGGCCGGGATCCGCAGCCGCAACGGCAGGCCGGCGGCGGGGGCGGCGAGCACCTGCAGCCGCACCTCGCCCTCCCAGGGATAGGCCGTGCGGACGGCCACCGTGGCCGGCGCGCCGGCGACCGTGGCGCGGATCTCGCCATTGACGAACAGGTGCACCCACAGGGCGCCCTGGCCCACGGCCGCGACGTACTCGCCGAGGCTGGTCAGCAGCCGGGCGATGTTGGGCGGGCAGCAGGCGCAGCCGAACCACTCCTGGCGCTCGACGGCAAACGAGCCCTGGTGCCGCTGCGGGTCGGCCAGCAGCGGATTGGCGTAGAAGAAGCGCCGCCCATCGAGCGAGATGCCGCTCAGCGCGCCGTTGTAGAGGGCCAGCTCCAGCACGTCGGCGTAGCGGCGATCGGGCTCGAGCTGCAGCATCCGATGGGCCCAGAAGACGAGGCCAATCGCCGCGCAGGTCTCGGCGTAGGCGGTCTGGTTGGGCAGGTCGTAGCCGCTGGTGAAGCGCTCGCCGTGCCCGCTGCTGCCGACCCCGCCGGTGACGTACATCTTCTGCTCGGTGACATCGGCCCAAAGCGCGTGCAGCGCCGCCAGCAGGTCCCGGTCGCCGGTCTCGGCCGCTAGGTCGGCCATGCCGCTGTAGAGGTACATCGCCCGCACGGCGTGCCCCTCGGCGGTGGTCTGCTGCCGCACCGGGAGGTGGCTTTGGTTGTACTCGTGCCGCGGGCCATACCACGGCGCCAACGGCTTCTGATCGCGCTCGGCCGCCTCCAGGTCGAAGTAGTGCGGCTGCGCGCCGCGCTCGTCGATGAAATAGGCGGCCAGGTCGCGGTAGCGCGGCTCGCCGGTGGCGCGGAAGAGCTTGATCAGCGCCAGCTCGACTTCCTCGTGACCGCAATACCCCCGCCGCTGGCCCTCGCCGCGGCCGAAGACCGTGCCAATGTAGTCGGCATAGCGCGCCAGACAGTCCAGCAGTCGGCGGTCGCCGGTGGCGGTGAAGTGCGCCACGGCGGCCTCCATCAGGTGCCCGGCGCAGTACAGCTCGTGCCAGTCGCGGAGGTTGCTCCAGCGTTTCTGAGGCTCGACCACGGTGAAGTGGACGTTGAGGTAACCGTCCGGCTGCTGCGCCGCGACGACCAGGGCGATCACCTCGTCGAGTTGGGCCTGCAGCGCCGTGTCGGGCTGCACCGCGAGGCTGTAGGCCGCCGCCTCGATCCACTTCGCGACGTCGCTGTCCCAGAAGATGTGCGGCGGGTTCGGATCGCCGTCGCGCCAGGCCAGCCGAAATGCGTCGATCCGTCCGGTCTGCTGGCACTGCTGGTACTCGAGCGGCAAGGTCACGGCCCGGGTGGTCGCCAGGCGCGGGCCCCAGAACCCCGCGGCCACCGTGACGTCGCGCCAACTGACCGGCACCAGCCGTCGAGCACCCGTTGCCATCGTCGCCATCTCCCAGCGCTGCCAGGTTCCGGCTGCCCTGGGGACCTCCTGCTACGGCACGGCGACGTTGCTGTAGAGCTCGATCTGGTTGCGCTCGCTGGGATCGACGGTCGCATAGCCCAACCGCCAACCCGTCGGCCGGAGGTTGAAGCCGGCCAGGGAGTGCAGCAGACGGGCCTGGCGTCGAACCACGAAGGAAACCGCCAGGGGCTGCTGCGGGTCGTGGTTGGCCAGCATCTGCAACGCTCGCCGCAGAACGACCAGACTGATCGAGAAGAACGGCGGATCGCAGACGATCAGGCCGAACTGCCGGTCCAGCCAGCGCGGGCGGTGGAGGTCATAGCGCACGAAGCCCGGCAAGTCGGCGAAGCGCTCGTCGATGTCCAGCACCGTCGCCGCGACGCCGCGTTGGTGCAGCACGCGGCCGAGCAGCGGCGCGCAGAGCAGCGCCGGGTGGGCGAACCCGGCCACCCAGGTCGCCAGGGCGTCGAGGGTGGCCGGGTCGAAGAAGTACTGCTCGCGGTCGTGCCGTTCGCGCATCACAAAGCCGGCGGAGCTGGCGGCAGCGCAGCGTGCTCGTCGTAGGTGTGCAGCGGCCGGATCCAGAGGTTGCGGTACCGTACCGGATTGCCATGGTCCTGCAGTTGCAGCACGCCGTCTTGCTGGGTCCCGGCCAGGTCGACCGCGTGATGCAGCAGCACGCCGTTGTGGATCACCGACAACCGCGCCGGCCGGACGACCTTCTTGTCGGCGTCCAGTTGCGCCACCTCGATGATCAGGTCGTAGGTCTGCCACTCGCCGGGCGGTCGGCAGGCGTTGACCAGCGGCGGGTACTTGCCGTAGACCGCGCCGGCCTGGCCGTCCGGGTAGGTGTCGTTCTGGTAGCTGTCGAGCACCTGCACCTCGCCGAAGCCGAGGAAGAAGACGCCGCTGTTGCCACGACCTTGGCTGCTGCCCTTCACCTCGGCGGGGGTCGCCCACTCGAGGTGGATCTGCGACGAGCCGAAGCGGTCGCGGGTCTGGATGGCGCCGGTCTTGGCGACCACCTCGGCGTAGCCGTCCTGGATTTTCCAGCCCGGCTCCTGCCCCGGCTTGCCCTGCACCTCCCACTTGCTCCAGTCGGTGCCGTTGAACAGCACCACCGCGTCGGATGGCGGCTGGCCGGCCGCGGCCGCCGTGGAGGCGGTGCCCGGCTGAATCACCTCCGGCCGCGGCCGCTTGCCGTCGTGGGCCCGGTAGACCCCGCCCGGGGTCAGCGGCGGCTCCGGCCTGGTGGCCGCCGGCGGGGCCTGCGCCACCGCCGCGCCGGCCACGCCGAGGCTCGCGCCGACCGCCAGGCGCGTCACGAAGTCGCGCCGGTTGACCGTCGTCTCACTCACGACCTTCTCCTCGCTGTCGAGCCTACTCGCCGAGCTCGTACTTCAGCCCGGCCAGCGCGCTGCCGTCGCGTTTGGCGATGCGCAGGCTGGCCGACCAGTCGCCGCCGCCGTTGGCGATCTTCAGCAGCAACTCGTTCCAGCCGGCCTCCAGCAGCACGTCGACCTTGTCCTCGCCGAAGGTGTGCCCCCGCGGGACATCCTTGGCGTGGACCTCCTTGCCGTTCAGCCAGACCTTCGCCCCATCGTCGCTGCCCAGCTCCAGCCGCGCCTCGGTGCGTTCGGCCAGGAAGACCCGCGTGCGCAGATAGCCGCAGCGGTTGTCGCCGCGCAACGGCATCGCCTGGAAGTCGACCAGCCCGCCGCCCTTGACCTGCGGTGTCGGCACGACGGTCCAAGTCGCCGGCGTGTTGGGCTTCTCGGGGGCATAGGCGGCATTGAAACGGTCGCCGGCGTCGACGCCGTAAGGGCCGCTGACCTGCCAGCAGGAGACCCGCTCGCCGTAGCCTTGGAGCAGGTCCACGTACTGCTGCAGCTTGCCCTTGAGGTCGGCGTCGGCGGTCTTCTCGACGGCCTTGCGGAGCGCCGGCAACATGTCGTCACGGAACGCCGCGCCGACTTGCCCGGCGGCGAAGAAGAGCGTCTCGCCGGCCATCGGCGCCAGCGCCGGGTCGTCCAGCAGGCCACCGATCTGCGCCACCGCGGCAGCCGACGGGATGGTCCCGAGTTGCCGCAGGACCTGCCGCTTCTCGCCATCGCCGGCGGCTTTGGCCTGCGCCTCGCGACAGGCCGCCAGGGCGGCCTCCTGCCCAGCTCGCCGCCCATGGGCCACTTGCAGCCCGACATAACAGGCCAGCGCGGCGATCCGCACGCGGGCCTCGGTCGAGGTCTGCAGCACCTTTAGCGCATCGGCCGCGGGGGCCGCGTCCGGCCACTCGGCGAGGCCCTCCAAGACCGTGATCTGCGTGTCGGCGTCGCCGGCCAGCCCGCTCCGCAGAGCCGGCAGCGCGGCGGCGTCGCCGCTTTGAGCCAGCAGCCCCAGCAGCAGCCCGCGGCGGTCCGCGGCGACGGCGGCCAGCGAGGCCTGCAGCGGCGCCGACCGCTCGGCCGGCGTGGCGACCTGCGGCAGGAGCTTGCGCACGACATCCGCCGCGGCCTCGGCGCCGGTCGCGTCCAACGCCACCAACAGCCGGCAGACCGCGGGCAAATCCCCCGGTCCGGCCAGCGCGGCGAGCGCGCGGGCTGCCTCCGCGGCCACCGCGGGCGGCAGCTTCTCTTGCAGCAGCCCCAGCACGGCGGCCGCGCCGTCGCGCGCCTGGCGCAGCGCCACCGCCTGCAACAGCGCCACCGCCAACGGCGGCTGGCTGTCGCGGATCAGCTTCATGATGGCGGCATCGACCCCCGCCCCGCGCAGCCGCGCCAGGGCGTTGCGGGCGGCCTGCGCCACCGGCGTCGCCCCGCCGCGGGCCAGCGTGCCGAGGTCCGGCACCACCTCGACGCCGCCGATCGCCGCCAGGGCATTGGCCGCGGCGACCTGCACCTCGGCGGTTGGGCTGCTCAGCAGCTTCACCACCGCCGGCGCGGCGGCCGGGTCGGCCCGCTGCGCCAGGGCGCCCAGCAGCACCACCTGGGCGGCCGGCTGCAGGTCACCCAGCTTGGCGGCAAAGGCCCGGCTGACCTGCGCGCCGGGCAGATCGCCGACCAACTGCGCGGCCACCGTGGCGGTCTCGGCGTCGGGCGAACCGAGCGCTGCCAAGACCAGGTCGATGGCGCCTTCGCCCAGCGTCACCGCCAGCCCGCGGAGCGCCGCGAGGCGCACCCGGGGCGGCTCGGCCGGCACGTACAGCGCCCGGAAGATTCGCTCGGCGAGGGGCCGCTGCCCCTTCTTGGCGATCCGCTCGGCGGCCAGCAGCAGGGCGTCGTCGACCGCCGGTCGGCAGGTCGCCTGGGCCGTCCCGCGAGCTTGTTGCAGCGCATCGGCGGCAGCGCCGTCGGCCGTCCGCGCGAGAGCCGCCGCGGCCGCCTGCACCACGGCGTCATCAGCGTGGGCCAACAGCTTCGCCAGCACCGGGGTGGCGGCCGGGTCGACGCGGTAGCCCAGACCATTGAGGTAAGCAACCTGCTGCGCGGTTGTGCCGGAGGCGGCCAGCCGAGCCCGGAGCAGCGCACTGGCGGCGGTGCTGGGGTTGTTCTCCAAGCACAGCCGCGCCTGCTCGGCGATCCGGGCATCGCCGTCGTCGAGCAGCTTGGCGACGGCGTCGACCACTTCGTCGCGGCCGCAGTTGGCCAGCAGTTGCAGCAGCCACTGCCGCGCCCGCCAGTTGGTGGCCGGGCCCAGCAGGCTGGCGTAGGCCGCCGCCACGCCGGCGCGTTGCGCCTCGGCGTCGGGGCGGGCCGCCTGGTGGGCGATCTGCTCCAAGGCGTTCTTCGGCCCTTGGCGCTTGCCTGGATCCTCGTCGGCCATTGCCGCCGCCAGCGGCGTCGCCACGGCAGTGGCGACCCGCTGCCACTCGGCCGCGTCGCGCGCGGGCGCCGTCTCGGCGCCGGTCAGGTGCTTCGTCCAGAGCGCCAGGTCGGCATCCTGCGCAGCCAGGGGCAGCGCCAGGAGCAGCAGCGGTAGACAGCGTCGCCAGATCATCTCAGCCTCCCGTCGCTCTGCTAGACATCCAACCGCCACGGCGCGCGGCGGGGGCGGTCCATCATGCGGATCGCCTCGGCGTCGCCGACAATCGTCTTCTGATCGGGGTCCCAGGTCAGCTTGCGGCCCAGCCACCAGGCGAGGTTGCCGAGGTGGCAGACGGTGATCGTGCTCTCGCCGATGGCCACATCACAGATCGGCCGCTGGCGGTTGCGGACGCAGCGCAGGAAATCCTCGTGGTGGCCGGGGCTCTCATAGAGGTGGACCTCACTGGCGCCGATGGGGTCGGCCATGATGCTCTCGGGGTAGGTCTTGAGGTAGCCGCGATTGACCTCGACCTTGCCCTCGGTGCCTTCGAAGAGCACCCCGTTGCCGCCGCCGCCGTGGGTCAGCGTGATGCCGTCGTCGTAACGCATCACCAGCTTGCGGTTCGGAGTCAGGTTCGGCGGCAAGATCTCGACCGGCCCACTGAGATCGCGGCCGAGGCCCCATTGGGCAATGTCGAAGTGGTGGTTGCCCCAGTCGGTCATCGCCCCGCCGCTGTAGTCGCGGACCTGTCGCCAGCCGCCGCCGTAGTTGCCCGACGAGCGCTCGAAGTTGTACTCCGCCCAGGGCGCTGGCCCGAGCCACAGGTCCCAGTCGAAGCCTTCGGGAATCGGCTGCGCCGGGAACTCCTTCGGGCCGGAGGGCCCGCCGACGTTGACGTTGACGTTGGTGACCTTGCCGATCCGGCCGCTGCGGACCATCTCACAGGCCAGCCGGAACTCCCGCGAGGAGCGCTGCTGGCTGCCGAGCTGGAAGACCCGGTTGTAGCGCCGCATCGCCGCGTGCATCGCGTGGGCCTCGCGAATCGTCAAGGTCATCGGCTTTTCGCAGTAGATGTCCTTGCGGGCCTTGGCCGCCTCAATCGCGATCAGCGCGTGCCAGTGGTCCGGGGTGGCGATGCAGACCAGGTCGATGTCGTCGCGCGCCAGCACGGCGCGGAAGTCGTTATCGGCCGCGCAGCCCTTGAAGGTGCCGCTGGCGGTCTGGCTGGCGTAGCGCTGCTCGGTCTGGGTACGGCAGCGGTCGCGAACGTCCTGCCGCACATCGCAGCAGGCGACCACCTGCACATCGGGCCGGCCCAGCCAGGCGCCGAGATGCCCGCCGCCCATGTTGCCGATGCCGATCATGGCCAGCGTCAGCCGGTTGCTCGGCGCCGGGCGACCACCTTGCCCCAACGCACTGCTCGGTACGAAGTAGGGTGCGGCGACCGCGGCGGCTGTCGCCCCCACGAAACGCCGCCTCGAAACGCCGGGTGTCTTGACCATCTGGTACCTCTTCGGGCTCCTGCCGCCAGCCTGACTTCGCGCGGCCGTCCGCAGTTCCTCTTGCAGGGAGCCTTTCACCTGCGGCCAACTGCGCGACGTGTCCCAAGCCACCCCGCCAACGTCGGACGTTCGCCCGCGCGCCCGTGCGCTGCTGGTCGGTCTGCTGCTGCTGCCGCTGAACGCCTTCTGGCTGGTCCAAATGGAGATGGGCCGCGCGGGCGGGCCGTACCCGACCACCTTTTCGCTGTATGCCAACGTCGTCTTCCTGCTGGTCGGCCTGACCGCCCTCAATGCCCTGCTGGCTCGCCTGCGGCCGGCCACCGCGTTGACGCCGCTGGAGCTGTTGGTGGTCGCGGCGATGCTCAGCATCGGCTCTTCGATCAGCAGTGTCGATTTCCTCGACGTGCTGGTCCCGATGCTCGGCCACCCGACCCGCTTCGCCGACGCCTCCAACAACTGGGCCACCAAGATCCTGCCCTACCTGCCGCCCGGCTATGTGGTCCGCGACGCGGAAGCGCTGCGCGGCTGGTATGAGGGCAACGCCACCTGTTACGACCCGCGGGTGCTGCGGGCCTGGCTGCCGGTGGTGACCTACTGGAGCCTCTTCGCCCTGGCCTTGCTGGGCGCGATGCTGGCGCTGGCCAGCCTGCTGCGCCGGCGCTGGGTCGAACAGGAGCGGCTGGCCTTTCCGCTGGTGATGGTGCCGCTGGCGATCTGCGACCCGGCGACCGGCTTCTGGCGCCAGCGGGCGCTCTGGCACGGGCTGCTGGTGGGGGCCGGCGTGACGCTGCTGAACGGCGTGCAGTCGTTCATCCCGGCCGCGCCGCACTTTCCGGTGAAGTACGTCGACCTCGGTCCGCAGTTCAGCAGCCCGCCCTGGAATGCCCTCGGCTGGACCCCAGTCTCGATGTACCCGTTCGCCATCGGGCTGGGGTTTCTGCTACCCGTCGACCTGCTCTTCTCGTGCTGGTTCTGCTACCTCTGGTTCAAGCTGGAGCGCCTGGCGGGGGCCTATCTCGGTCTGACCGGCGCCGTGCCGCGCTATCCCTATGTCGAGGAGCAGTGTGCCGGCGCCTACTACGCTGTGGCGCTGGCCGCGGTCTGGACCGGGCGCCACTACCTCGGCTGGATGCTGCGCCAGGTCCGCCAGCCCGGTACGGCGGACCGCGCCGAGCTGCTGGGCTACCGCGCCGCGCTGCTGCTGCTGCTGGTGTGCGTTGGCTACCTGGTGGCCTGCTTCCGCCACGCCGGGTTGCCGCTGCAGATCGCCGCGGCGGGGTTCGCGCTCTACTTCCTGGTGGTCCTGGCCTGCGCCCGGATGCGGGCCGAACTGGCCCCGCCGGCGCATGATCTGCACAACGCCGGCCCGGAGCGGCTGCTCACCACCTTCTTCGGCCCGCGGGCCTTCAAGCCGCGCGAGCTGACGGTGCTGACCTACTTCTTCTGGTTCAACCGCGCCTACCGCAGTCTGGCCATCGCGCCGCAGGTCGAATCGCTGAAGATTGCGGAGCGCCAACAGGTCGCGCCGCGGGTCTTCCTGGCGCCGCTGCTGCTGGCGGCGGTGGTCGGGGTGCTGGTCGGGTTCTGGGCGCACCTGGACCTTGGCTACCGCTGGGGCGCCTCGTCCAAGATGGCTGGGCACATGGCCTGGTTTGGCACCGAGGCGTTCCGCCGCCTGGATAGTTGGCTGTCGGCGCCGTTGAAGCCCGACCTGCCGGCCTGCGGCGCGCTGCTGGCCGGCGGGCTGCAGGCGCTGCTGTTGCAGGCGGCGCGGTTGCGCTGGGCGGGCTGGCCGTTCCACCCGTTGGGGCTGGCGGTGGCCGGCAGCTACAGCATCGGAACCACCTGGCTGCCGCTGTTGGTGGCCTGGCTGATCAAGGTCAACGTGATGCGTCACGGCGGCGTCAAGCTGTACCGCCGGCTGCTGCCGTTCTTCATCGGTCTGGTGCTGGGTGACTACCTGGCGGGCTGCACCTGGCCGCTGGTCGGCTGGCTGCTGGGGGTGCCGACCTCCAGTTTCCAGCAATGACCACACCGTGGCGGCCGGCGGCGCCATACTGAGAAGTCAGCCGGAGGGCCACAGGGAGGCGGTCGATGGGCCGACAGCCGCCGCCGGGAGCGGTACGCCGAGCGCAGTGGATTGGACTGGCGGCCGTGCTGCCGTTGCTGCTGGCCGGGGGCTGGGCGGTCCGCCAGGAGGTCACGGCGGCCCGCCAGCGCGCCGCCGCGGCGCCCACCACACGGCGGCCCGAGGGCGCCCGCGGGCGTCCCTCGCAGGGGCTGCAACTGGCCGCCGACCCGGCGCTCAGTGGGGTCCTGCGCCCGCTGATTCCTGGCTTCAGCGAGATCTGTTTCGCCTCGCTGCAGGTCGGCTTCCACCCGCTCCACGAAGACCTGCCGCGGTTGCCCTTCGACCGGCGGCAGAGCCTGGTGGCCGCCTGGCTGACCACCGACCCGGCCTGGCGCACGAGCTTTCGCGCGGCCGCCGCGCGTCAGGGATTGCCGGCCGACCTGCAGCCACGGGCGACTGTGATCGGCAGCACGCGCCTGGTCTGGCTGGCCCGCCGCGAGCAGGCCGCGGTGCTCCGCCGACTGCTCGCCAGCCGCCTCTGGCGGGGCCGCTCGTGGGCGCTGCTGGCCGCGCTGGCGCAACGCGGCTGGGGGCCGCTGGGGGGCCGCCCCGAGTGGGGCCGCCCGCGACTGCTGCTGGCGCCGGCCGGCCACGGCTGGACCGCCGACAGCGCTCCGGCGCTCTGGTCGGCCGAGCAGCCCGCCGGCCCGGCCGGCGCGCCCCACCGGCTCTGGCAGACCATCCAGCCGCTGGCCACCGCCCGGCCGGGCGAGACGCGCAAGGCGCTGCGCGCGCTGCGGGCGGAGCCCGCCGACGGCGACCTGTACGTCGGCGCCGAAGCCGAGGCCTGGCAGGCGCTCCGCGAGACCGCCAGCGGGCCCGCGCTGGGCGTCGCCTACCCGCAGCCGACGGTGGCCAGTGAGCTCTACCTGGTGACGGTCGGGGGCGGCTTCCCGTCGGTCTCGGCCGCCGCCACCGCCGAGGCGCTGGGCAACTACCTGCGCACCCCGGCCGCCCAACGGCGGCTGCTGCAAACCAGTGGCCTGCGGCCGGTGCTGCCCGCGCTACAACCCGCACTGACCGCCGCCTGGCAGCCGCACGTCGCCGCCGGGCTGCGCCTGGCGCCAGCCACGGTCCGCCCGCCCGCGTTAGCAGAACATTAGCAATGCGGTCGCACAATGACGGTGGAGTTGCAGATGGCGACCGACGCAGGCGGCGGACGGACCAACTGGGGGGTGACCCTGGGTTGCATGGCCCTGGTGCTGGTCGGCGGGCTGCTGCTGGTACGCGATTTCCAAGGCCGCGCCAACCGGGCTGGCGGGAGTCGTCCGAGCGATCCGCTGGTCACGAGCGAGCCGGCGGCCCAGCACGAGCCGGCTGCGCCGCCGGCCTCGCAGGAGCCGCTGGGCAAAGGCCAGCGGCTGCTGGTCTACTACGAACGCAGCGCCCGCGGCTGGATCGAGGAGGCCGCCAACGAGTTCAACCGCCAGCACGACGGGCGCTGGCAGGTCGAACTCTCGGCGCAGCCTTCGCGCGGCGGCAAGCAGGACATTCTCTACGGTAAGGCCGAGCCGGTGCTGTGGGGTCCGGCCGACGCCTACTGGATCGAGAAGCTGGAGCGCGACTGGCGCAGCCAGGGACACTCCGGCGACCTGATCCGCGAGAGTGAGACCATCGCCCAAACGCGCCTCGTGCTGGTCACCTGGACCGACCGCGCGGCGGTGCTGCAGGGCCTGATGCAACAACCGGCCTACCGCGGCCAGACCTGGAAGCTGCTGGCCGACCTGGGCGCCCGCGGCTGGGGCGCGGTGGCCGGCAAGCCGGAGTGGGGCGACCTGAAGCTGCTGCACTCCCAGCCGACGCTCAGCAACTCGGGCCAGACCGCGCTGTGGCTGCTGCTGGCGGAGCTGCGCCGCGCCACACCGGGTCTGCCCGCCACCGCCGCCCTGCTGCGGCAACGTCTGGACGCCATCGAGGGCGCGGTGCAGGACTACCCCGAGACCACCAGCAAGGCCCTGGAGGCTTTCTTCAGCGCCGGTCCCGGCGCGGTGGATATCTGCCTGGCCTACGAGGCCAACGCCGTGAAGCAGCTCAAGGCCGGCGCCAGCAGCGCCGACTTCGCGGTGCTCTACCCGAGCCCGACCAGCAGCGAGGAGCTGCCGCTGGCGCTGCTCGACCGCGGCAGTCTGGACCCCGACCTGGCAGCCGGCGGGCGCGCCTTCGTGGCCTATCTGCGCTCGCCCGCGGTGCAGGGCCGCCTGCTGGCGGCGACGGGCCTGCGGCCGGTGCTGCCCGAACTCCGCAGCGACGTCACCAAGACCTTCGAGACCTGGGCGGCGGCCGGCCTGCGCGTGGAGACGCCGCTGGCCCGGCGACCGCCGGCCGCCGACATCGACGCGCTGCTGTACCTCTGGCACCAACGGCACGGCGGCGGGTAGGCCAGCGCGCTGGCCCGCTGCGGTATACTGTCGCCATGGACGCCCACGCGCTGGAGGTGCTGGAGTTTGACAAGGTCCGCGCCCTGCTGACCGCGGGCGCGGCGTCGGAGCTTGGCCTGGAGGCGATCGCCGCGCTGGCGCCGGCGACCGACCCGGACGGGGTGCGGACCGCGCTGCAGGCGACCACCGAGGCGCGCCGGATCCTCGACAGTGGGCACGACCTGCCCCTCGGTGGACTGCACGACCTGCGCGACCTGGTGCGGGCGGTGGGCATCGGCCAGGTCGCTGACGGCGGGGAGCTGCGGCGGGTCGCCGAGACGCTGCGCTGCGTCGAACGGGTGCAACGCTTCCTGGCCGACCGCGCCGAGCTGCCGCTGCTGGCCGACCTCGGGGCGCAGTTGGTGCCGCTGCCGGAGCTGGCCGCCGAGTTGGAGCGCTGTCTGACCGACGAGGGCGAGCTGGCCGACGCCGCCTCGTCCGAGCTGCGGCGCGCGCGTCAGGCGATCCGCGAGGTGCAGGCCCGGCTGCAGCACGCCCTGCGCCGGATCCTGGCCGACCTGCCGGGCGACCTGGCGGCGCAGGACGCCGTGATCACCCTCCGCGAGGGGCGGTACTGCGTGCCCATCAAGGCCAGCCACCAGGGGCAGTTTGCCGGGATCGTCCACGACCGCAGCCAATCGGGCCAGACCGTGTTCGTCGAACCGGCCGAGGTGGTGCGGCTGAACAACGATCTGCGCGAGGCCCAACTGGCCGAGCGCGACGAGGTGCAGCGCCTGCTGGCGTGGCTCTCGCGGCTGGTCGGCGACGCCAAACCGCACCTGCAGCTTGACCTGCGGCTGTTGACGCGGCTCGACCTGATCCGGGCCAAGGGCCGGCTGTCGGTGCGGCTCCGGGCGGTCGCCGCGGAGCTCGACGAGAACGGCCACACCGACCTGCGGGTCGCGCGGCACCCCTTGCTGGTGGCCCAGCTCGGCGAGCGCACCGTGCCGCTGTCGCTGGAGCTGGGTGCGGCGCACTCGACGTTGCTGGTGACTGGTCCCAACACCGGCGGCAAGACCGTGACCCTGAAGACCGTCGGGCTGTTGACCCTAATGACCCAGGCCGGGCTGCATATTCCCGCCGACGCAGGCAGCCGGGTCGGTCTCTGCCGCGACGTCTTTGCCGACATCGGCGACGAGCAAAGCCTGGAGCAGAGCCTGTCGACCTTCGGCTCGCACCTCAAGCAGATCGTGGCTATCTTGCGGGCGGCGGGGCCGGGCGACCTGGTGCTGCTCGACGAGATGGGCGCCGGGACCGACCCGGCCGAGGGTGCGGCGTTGGCCGAGGCGGTGCTGGGGGCGTTGCACCAGCGCGGCTGCCGGGTCGTCGCGACGACCCACCACGGCTCGCTGAAGCACTTTGCCTACCAGACGTCCGGCGTCGAGAACGCCAGCGTCGAGTTCGACCGGGGCAGCCTGGCGCCGACCTGGCGCCTGCTGACCGGCATCCCCGGCGCCAGCCACGCCTTCGACATCGCCCGGCGGTACGGCATGCCCGACGAGGTGGTCGCCACGGCGCGCGGGCTGCTGCCGCAGGAACACCACGACGCCAGCGAGATCATCACGGCGATGCAGGCCAGCCAGCAGCGCATTCACAGCGAGGTCCAGGCCGCCGAGCACGAGGCCGCACGGGCCAGCCACCAGCGGCGCGAGCTGGAGCGCGAACGCCAGCGCCTGCGCGACCTGGAGCGCGAGATCCGCGAGACCGCCCAACGCGACGCCGCCCGCCTGTTGGCCCAGGTGCAGCGCGAGGCCGATGAGATTCTGACTGCCCTGCGCCGCGCCGAACGCGAGGGCAAGCCGACCGAGCAGGCGCGGCAGCAGCTCCGCCGGCTGCAACAAAGCGCCCGCGAAGCACGCACGACGCAGGCCAGCGCGACCGCCACGCGGCCGGTGGCGCCCGCGGCGGCCGGCGCGCCGGCGCTCGGCGACACGGTCGAGGTGCTGCGCCTGGGTGTCAACGGCCAGGTCGTCAGCGTCGCGGCCGATGGCCAACTGGAGGTCCAGGTCGGCGCGATGCGCATGGCGGTCGAGGCCGCCGAGGTGGTGTTGCGGCAGAAGCGCCAGGCGGTCGCCCCGCCCGCCGGACGCCGGGTGATCAGCAGCCCGGCCGCCGACCTCGAGCTCCACGTCCGCGGCCAGACCGTCGATGACGCGTTGCTGGCGGTCGACCGCTACCTCGACCAGGCGATCTTGTCCAACCTGCCAGAGGTGCGGATCGTCCACGGCAAGGGCACTGGCACGCTGAAGCGCGTGATTCAGGACTATCTGCGGCGACATCCGCATGTCACGGGCTTCCAGCATCCCCCGGAGAACATGGGCGGGGCCGGCGTGACGGTGGCCCGACTGGACCTCTGATTCGCTAGCGCGGCGCGCGCCGACATGACAGAATGGTTCAGAACGACGGCCGACATGGGGGTCAGCCATGGTGGAAGCAGCGCAGGTCGTGGCGTGGCTGCCGACGGCGGCGGTGCGGGAGGCGGTCGCTGCGGCGTGGCCAGCCGCCGCAGACCTGGCGCCGCTTGCCCCGGTGGCCAGTTGGGACGACCTCACCGCGGTCTTGCGAGCCGGCTGCGGTGACCTGGTGCTCGGCGCGGCGGACCTGCCCGAGGCTGGGACACTGCCCGTCCGCCTGCGCGACGCCGGACTCGACCAGGCGGTGATCCTGGTGGGGACCGGCGACGACGCCTGGTATGCCGCCGCCCTGGACGGCGGCATCGCCGAGTGCGTGGCGCCGGACCAGCCGCAACGGCTGGTCGCCGTGGTCCGCCGCGAGCTGGCTCGCAGCGCGCAGCAACGGGCGGAACGGGCTGCGCTGACGCAATCTGTCCAGCTTCTCGACCACTCCGCCACCAGCCTGGCGGTGGTTGACGAGAGCGGGCAGATCGTCTGGGTCAACGCCACCTGGCGGGCCCTCACTCCCGACGCCAGCGCTGCCGCGACCTGTGAAGGAGCGAACTACCTGGCGGTCTGCGAAGCGGCCAGCGGGCCCGACGTGGAGGACGCCCGCCGGGTCGCGGCACTGCTGCGGCAGGTCCTGGCCGATGAGCGACCCACCGCCGACTTCGAGTACGCCTGCCACTCGCCCGGCGAGCAGCGCTGGTTCGTCGGCCGGATCGTCCGGCTCCCCGGCCCCGGCCCGGCGCGCGCCCTGGTCGCCCATCACAACGTCACCAGCCGGCGCGCCGCGGCCGAGGCCCTGGAACGCAGCGAACGGCGCTACCGCGAGCTGGTCGAGAACGCTGGCGAGGCGATCTACGTGATCCAGGACGGCCAGCTCTGTTTCGTCAACCGCGCCGCCGCCGACCTGTTCGGCTTGCGGCCCGAGGAGATGCTGGGGCGGTTGGCGACCGACTTCGTCCCGCCGGAGCTGCGGTCCGACAGCCGCACCTGGCAGGACCAGGTCCTGCAGGCACTCGCGCAGGTCAGCGGGGGGTGCCAGGTGGACACGCCGGCTGGGCGGCGCTGGCTGCGGATCAACGCCGTGCGGATCGAGTGGGAGGGTCGTCCGGCCACGCTCAACTGCGCCGCCGACGTGACGGCCGAGCGGCTGGCCAGCGACGCCTTGCGGGCTAGCGAAGCGCGCTGGCAGTCGCTCTTCGACGATGGCGCGATCCCAGTCTGGGAAGAGGACTTCGGCGGTGTCAAGCGGCTGGTCGAGCAGCTCCGGGCGGCGGGCGTGACGGACTTCGAACGCTATCTGCTGCACCACCGCGACGACCTGGTAGCCTGCGCCGCGGCGGTGCGCGTGGTCAGCGCGAACCAGGCCAGCCTCGACTTCTTCGGCGTCGGCAGCCGGGACGATCTCCTGGTGGCGCTGCCGGCCTACTTCACCGACCAGGCCTGGCGCTGCTTCGCTGGTGAGGTCGCCGCGCTGGCCAGCGGCGCGACGCGCTACGAGGGCGAGTTCCGGATCCGCGACCAGTTTGGCGTGGAGCGCCTGCTGGCGCTGCGGTTGGCGGTGCCGCCGGACTGCCGTGAGACCTGGGAGCGGGTCCTGGTGTCGTGGGTCGACCTGACCGCCCGCGCCGCCGCCGAAGAGGCGCTCCAGCAGAGCGAAGAACGGCTGCGGCTGCTGTTCGACCAGGCGCCGCTGGGGATGACCTGGACCGCGCTCGACCTGCGGCTGCTGCGGGTCAACGCCGAGTTCTGCCGCTTCCTGGGGCGCAGCGCGATGGAGCTCAGCGGTTGCCTGGTTGATGCGCTGACGCACCCAGACGACCGGGCCTTGCACCACCAGGGAGTCGCCCGGCTGCTACGCGGCGAGGTGGAGTTGTTCCAGACCGACAAACGCTACCTGCGGTCCGACGACAGCACGGTCTGGGGACACCTTCGCGTGCGCCTCTTGCGCGACCTGGCTGGCGAACCGCTGGCGCTGTTGTCGACGATCGAGGACATCACCGAGCGGCGGCGGCTGACGGCGCAGTTGCAGGAGGCGCAGCGGGTCGAGTCGCTCGGGCGGCTGGCGGGCGGGGTGGCCCACGACCTCAACAATCTGCTGACACCGATTCTGGGCTACGGCCAACTGCTGCAGCACGACTTGCCGCTGGACGATCCGCGGCAGGCCGACCTCCACGATGTGGTCCAGGCCGCCGAGAGTGCGCGCGACCTGACGCGCCACCTGCTGGCCTTCGGTCGCCGACAGGTGCTTGACCTCCAGCCGCTCGACCTGGCGCAGTTGGTGCGGCACTTCCGGCCGTTGCTGCGGCGCGCGCTGCGCGAGGATGTGCAGCTCGAACTCGACCTGCCGCCCGGCCTGCCGGCGGTCCTGGCCGATGGCCGGCAGATGGAACAGGTTCTGATGAACCTGCTCCTGAACGCCCAGGACGCGCTCCCCGAGGGCGGCTGGATCCGGATCACCGGCCGGGTGCTGGCACCGCCTGCGACCGCCGCCAGCGAGGTTGAGCTGACCGTCGCGGACAATGGCGTCGGCATGGACCCCAGCACGCTGGCGCGGGTCTTCGAGCCGTTCTTCACGACCAAACCGCCAGGCCATGGGACCGGGTTGGGCCTGGCCACCTGCCACGGCATTGTGACCCAGCACGGCGGGCAGATCCGCGTCGACTCGGCCCCCGGGGCGGGGACCCGCGTGATGGTCCAACTCCCCACCACGGCCGTCGCGCTGCCGGCCAGCGAACCCGCGCCGCCGGTCGACCGGCCGGAGCCGCTCCGGCTGCGCGTGCTGGTGGTCGACGACGACGCGGCGGTCGTCCGCCTGACCGCCCGTGCGCTGCGGCAGGCTGGCCACGAGGTCCGCACGGCGCTCGGCTCCGGACCGGCCCTGGAGCTGTTGCAGGATCGCGGGGTGCCGGTCGACCTGCTGTTCACCGATGTCGTGATGCCGGGCCTCAGTGGCCGGCAGCTCTACGAGCAGGCCCGGGAGCACCGCCCGGCGCTGCGGGTGCTGTTCATGTCGGCCCACAGCGACGAGGTCGTGGCGCACCGCGGCGTGGCTCAGGAGCGCCTGCAGTTCATCGCCAAGCCGTTCGACGTGCCGACGATGCTGCGGGCCATCGCCGCGGCGGTCGCCTTCTGACCAACGTCCTGCCACGCCGTCGTTCACAGGTCGGTAACAGCCAGGCGCGCCGCGCAGCGTATCTACCCAAGACGGCCTCGCGCCACCGGGCAGGCCCCGGCGCCGGCGCGGCGAAACGAATCGCTGGACTCCTTGGTTGATCTGCGGTGAGTGGGAGGACGGGCACGATGGCGGCGACGGACGGACCGGCGGTGACGCCGCTGGCGCGAGCCTACCTGGCGACGGTTGAACGGCTCTTCGAGAGCGATCCCTGCCCGCACCTGGGCGTGCAGCACTGGCTGCGCACGCTGCTGGTGAAGTACCCGGCGCTGCTTCCGGCGCTCTCGCCGCAGTGCGACCTGCTGCTGGAAGAGGTCAACGTGGCCCTCGGCCGGCGCGAGCCCGGCCCCGCGCTGAGTGCCGCCACGCTGGTTGAGCAGGCGCTCCCCCGGATGCAGAGTCGGGGCACCGCGGCGGTGGACCTGGACGACCTGGCGGCGGCGGTGCTGGTTGCCGCCGGCTGGCAGCTCGGCGCCGACCCGGCGCCGGCGGCGGCCGTGGTGGCCAGCCTGGGCAGTGTGGCGGCGCCGTCGGCCAGCGCGCCGGGCTACGACAGCGTGGAGCCGCTGGGCGAGACGTTGCGGCAGTTCGCCGTCGACCTGACCGTCGCCGCCCAGGCAGGCGAGCTGGCGCCGGTGGTCGGGCGCGACGACGAGATTCAACTGGTGATGGAGGTGCTCTGCCGCACCACCAAGCGCAACCCCGTGCTGGTCGGCCCGGCCGGCGTCGGCAAGACCGCCATCGTTGAAGGGCTGGCCCAGCGGCTGGTCCGTGGCGAGGTGCCTGACCTCCTGCGGGACCGCCGGCTGCTGTCGCTGCCGGCCGCCAGCCTCTCGGCCGGCGCGCGGATCGTCGGTGACCTCGAAGCCCGGGTGCAGGCGGTGCTACGCGAGGCCGAAGCGGTCAACGCGATCCTCTTCATGGACGAGATTCACACCGCCGTGGGGGCCGGGGCCGCCTCCAGCCACCCCACTGGCGATGTCGCCAACCTGCTCAAGCCAGCCCTCGCCCGCGGCGCCATCGCCCTGATCGGCGCCACCACCGACGGCGAGTACCGCCGCTTCGTCGAGCCCGACGCGGCGCTCGAACGGCGCCTGCAGCCGGTCCGGGTGAACGAGCCGACGCTGGCCCAGACGCTGGTGATCCTGCGCCGCACGCGGGACCATTTGGTCGCCAAGCGGCAGGTCAGCGTGTCGGACGAGGTGCTGGCGTGGCTGCTCGACTTCAGCAGCCGCACGATGGCCAACCGCTTCTTCCCCGACAAGGCGATCGACCTGCTGGAGCAGTGCCTCGCCCACGCGCTGGCGCGGTCGGCCAAAGAGGTCACCCTCGACGACGCCACGGCCGTGGCCCAACGCGTCGTCGGCATGCCCACCGAGCCGACCCAGCGGATCGCCGCGCTGTCGGCAGTGCTCGGCGAGCAGGGCTTGGTGACGGCCAGCGAGGCGACCGATCTGGAACGCCGCCTGCAGGTGACCCTGCGCGGGCTGGACCTGCACCCCAGCCGTCCGAACGCGGTCGTGCTGGCCGTCGGGCACGCCGCCGTGCAGGCTGGGATGCTCGCCGCCGGTATCGCCGAGGCGCTCTTCGGCAACGCCGAACGGGTGGTGCGGATCGATCTCGCCGGCCTGACCGAAAACCACTCACTGAGCAGCCTGATCGGCTCCGGTCCGGGCTACGTCGGGTACAGCGACCAGTTGCCGCTGCACCAGGTCGCGCAGACGCCGTGGTGCGTCCTGCTGCTGACCGACTTCCACCTCTGCGCCTGGGAGGTCCGCAGCTACCTCACCACCGCCCTGGCAGCCGGTTACTGCACCCTCGCCGACGGGCGCCGGGTCTACCTCTCGGATGCGCTGATCTTGCTGACCGCCGGATTCGGCGAGCAGGAGACCACCGCCGTCGGCTTCCGCCAGAACACCACCGCCGCGCCGGTCGATCTGCGGCAGCAGCTTGCCAAGCAACTGACGCCAAGCCTGCTCGAGCAGATCGACGTGATCCTGGCCGGGCCGGACGAGAGCCTGGCCGACAACCAGGCGAAGGCCACGCGCCGGCTGCTGACCACCTTGGCCAGCCGCTACGCGGCACAGCGGCTGGAGGTCGTTTGGGACAACTCGCTGGTCGCCTGGCTGGCCCAGAAGACCATCGGCGCGCCCGGCCCGCGGAGCAACGAGCGGCTGCTCGAAGAGCAGGTCGCCCCGCTGTTGATCGCCCACCTGCCCGGCTCGCAAGCCCCGCTGGTGCAGGTCCTGGTGGCGGTCGACGAGCAGGGCAAGGTGCAGGTGCGACGCCACGAGTAGCGGGTCAGGGGTGGCCGCAGCCCAGGTTGGCGGGCCGCGTCACCTGGCCGCGGTCACGCAGGCCGAGGCGGGTCAGCAGCTCTTGCAGGTAGGCCGCCCCGGCGCGGAGTCGCGCGTCGACTTCATCGACGTGGGGGATCTGCTCGTACTCCACGGGCTGCGGCAGCCGGCCGCTGCGCATCGCCTCTTCACAGCGCCAGGCGAGCCGCAACACCGCCGCCAGCTCTTCGCGCGTCAGGTCGGGGTGCAGGCGGAGCCAGTGCGGCTCGAAACAGTGGAAATAGAACAGCCACTTGTGGTCTTCAATCGACAGCGGCAGGTCGGGCGAGAACTCCGCCAGGACCGGCAGGATCACCTCCCAGTTGAGCATCCCGCGCCCCGGCGGCAGCGACTGGCGTCCGTAGCCGCGGTCGGTGAAGAACAGCGCGCCGTCCTTGAGGTGCGTCAGATGCACGTACGGCGCGGCGCGCCGGGCCGCCAGCACGGGGTCTTCGCAGTGGCACAGCACGTTGGCGGTGTCGAGGCAGATCCCCAGCACATCGGGGCCCAGGTCTTCGATCAGCCGGACCAGCTCGAAGGTGGTGCAGTCGCCGTGGGTCTCCAGGTTGATGCGACAGCCGTGCTGCCGCAGCAGCGGGGTCAGCGTCCGCAGGAACGCCGCGCTGTCGGCCAGTTGCTGCGTCCACGGCACCGCGTGCAGGTAGCGCTCCTCGCCACCGCCGAGCGAGGCGTGCAGCTCGTGCCAGCCGACCGCCGCGGCGGCGGCGATCTCGGCGCTCAGCAGCCGCCGGTGCTCGTCGGCTGCCAGCGCCACCAGGTGCGGGTTGCAGGAGTGCGAAAGCGAGACGTGGGTGTACATCCCCAACGCCTCGGCCTGATCGCGCAGCGCCGTCAGGGCGCCGGCATCGAGCTGCGGCGAGAGCCCCCGCAGCCCGCCGAACTGGGCGCCCTCCAAACCACGCTGGTGCAGCCAGTGGAGCTGCTCCGAGGGCGTCAGCCGCAGGTCACGCAGCGTGAAGGTGTCGCAACCGACGCGCATCGGCGTTCTCCTCAGCGGTCGCGGGTGGCGCCGTGGTCGATGTGGTAGTCGGGCTGCCGGGCCGCCGTGAGACCGCGCAGGTTGGCCGGCATCCCGCTGGGGTTCCAGGGCTGCGGGTCGAGCGGCAGGGCAACCGTTTGGCCGGTCTCGACCGAACGGTAGGCCGCCTCGGCCACTTCCACCGTGCCGCGGCACTCGCGCCCGCTGGTCAGAATCGCCGCCGGCTCGCCGCGCAGGAGCTTCACCCACTCGGCCAGGCAGCGCTGGTGGCCACCCCAATCGCCCGCGGGCACGGCCACGAAGCCATCGCAGACAGCCTCGCCAAAGCGCTCGCGAGCCGCCTGGTTGTCGCGGTCGTGAATCCGCACGAAGGTCCCGCGGCCGTCGACGCGGTAGGCCTCGCCGCTGCTGCCGCAGACCTGGACCATCTCGTACCACAGCCGATTGGCGCCCTGGTGCGAGCGGGTCCACCAGTTGATCGACAGCTCCGCGAGCGCCCCCGACGCCATCTGGCCGACCACCACGCCGGCGAACTCGCCCTGCATCCGCTCGGGTCGTACCGCGGTCAGGCAGGTCACGCGCGCCACCTCGCCGCCGTACCAGCGCAGGGCGTCGATCTGGTGGGTCAGGCAGGACATGATGCAGCCGCCCCCGATGCCGTCGCGCCAATGGGCCCAACTGCTCGGCGGAATCACGACATCCTGGTTGTGGTCGAGCTTCCAGAAAAAGATGTCCCCCAGCCAGCCGGTCTCGACGATCCCCTTGAGGGCCTGCCACTCGCCGTGGTAGCGCCGGTCATGGCAGACCGTTAGCGTCACCCCGGCGGCGTCGCAGGCGGCAATCATCTGGTCGCACTCGGCGATGTTGCGGGCCATCACCTTCTCGGTGATCACATGCTTCCCCGCCGCCGCCGCGGCCAGCGTGGCCGGCAGGTGCAGGTGGTGCGGCAGGATGATGTCGACCCCATCCACATCCGGCCGCGCCAGCACCTCGTGGTAGTCGGCGACGATCGGCACGTCGCAGCCCGCGAGTTGCCGGATCGCGGCGTGCCGGGCCGGCTCGGGCTCCGCCACGACCACCACCTCGCAGGCCGCCCCGAGCTGGCGATAGGCCGGCAGATGTGCGCCGAGGATGCCGCCTCCGCCCAAGATACCGATCCGTGCCGGTCGCTCCATGGTCTGCCTCCCGAGACACCTATCGCCGTGCCAGTTCGCGCTCCAGCCAGGCCTGGGCCGCTGCCAGGCCGGCGGCATCGCCTAGTAGGATCGGCGTGCCGACCAGTGTTGCATCGGCCGTCAGCAGCAGCTCCTCGCCGCGGCGGTTGACCGCCGGCTGGTCGAGCCGCTGCCAGCGCCCGGCGCGGATCTCGCCGGCGGCGGTCAGCGGCGTCCAGCCGGGGCTCCGCAGGCGCAGTTCGCCGGGCGCCAGGGGCAGCAGCAGCAGACTGCGCGAGGCCGCCAGGTCACGGTCGTCGAGCGCCAGCCAGAGCGCCGGGCCGCTCGCCAGCGCGGCGCCGGCGAACTGGGCCGGGCCGTGGGTCAAGACGGCGCGGACACCGGTGGTCGACCGGATCAGCAGCCCGGCCTGGTTGGCCGCCACGGGCAACTGCCCGCCGGCCAGGCCAATCGTCCGGGCGGTGCCCCAGTTGGTGACACTCCAGAGCGCCAGGCCATCAGCCGCCGGGAGCCGGAAGGTGTGGATGTCGGGGTCGTCCGGAGTCACCGGCAGCCGCGTGGCGCCGGCCGCGGCCAGCCACCGGGCGTAGCCCTCGCGCAGCCGGTCGGCCGGTCCGAGTTCGGCCGGCTCGGGGACGAACCAGACGCGACCGGCACCGACCTCGGCCTGCACTGGAGCGGCCCCGCTAGCCGCCACGGAGAATGGGTCGCGGGCCGGCTGCGGCGGCAGGTTGAGCTGCCCGTAGCGCGCCTCGCGGGTCGGCCGCCGCCCAGCGTCGTAGCCCAGTCCGCCCGACACGTAGAGCTGGCCGCCGCGGTTGACCCAGGCCCGCACGGCCTCGAAGGCGGTATCTTCGGGACAGTAAGGCAGCGGCCAGAGGATCTGCCGGACGGCCGCCGGAATCTGCCGCAGGTCGTTTTCGTGCAGCACGCAGAACGGTGTTTGCAGACCGAGCAGCGTTTCGAAGACGCCGGTCAGCGCGCGGTCGAACTCGTTGAACCGCGGCCCGAGGCGCTGCGAGTCGGGCAGCAGCACCGCCAGGGCCGGCAGCTCGTCGCGCGGGGCGACCAGCCGGCTGGCCCAGGTGATCGCCCGAAACTCAGCCAACCACGGCCGCGGGACGCCGTCGGCGCGGAACAGGCCCCACGGGAAGACCACGTCGTCGTAGTCGCGCCAGCACCAGTTGGCGGCGAAAGCGCCGCCCATCCCGAGGGTCGTCGCCAAGGTCGTGGCGAAGCGGTTGGCGTCCTCGCCGCGCTTGTCGCCGTGGCCGCCGGCGGCGCGGTGGTTGTGCGTGCTGACCGACCCGAACTCGCCGAGACTGAGTCCCTGGCCGTACGCGCGGCGGTCGATCCAGGCCAGCGAGGCGGCGAACTGCCGGGCCGGGTCGTAGCTGTGCTGGTTGCTGAAGGTCAGCCGCGCCGCGCCGTTGACCTTGTCGGCGTTGTGGCGCATCTGCAGGTAGCCGACGGTGACCGCCGCGTCGGGGTCGCCCTCGCGCAGACCGGCCAGGTTGGCGGCCACCCAGCGGTCCAGCAGCCAGGTCCGGAACTGCTCGGTCAGCACCGCCCGCTGGTCGTCCCAGCCGCCGCTGCCGGGATGGGTCAGCAGATGCTGCTCGGCGGTCAGCCCCAACGCCTCGCGGGCCGCCGCCAGGGTGCCAAAGCGCGCCGTCAGAAAGGTGTCGCAGAGCGCCAGCACGTGCGGCTCGGGGGGCTTGCCCCAGTTCACCGACGGCTCGTTGGAAACATCCCAGATCAGGCCGGGGACGTCCTTGTAGCGGGCCGCCCAGAAGCGGTTCCAGGTGCGCTGCGCGGCCAACTGCTCGTCGCTCAACGAGACGCCCATCCAGTCATGGGCGCAGAGCAGGATCACCACGCCCTGCTGTTGCGCGGTCTGGACGATGGCGTCGGTCTGCTGCACCAGTCTGGCCGGCGGCGGCGCGGCGAGCAGCACCGGATTGCGCTCCGGAGGCGTCCCGGCCGCGTCGCGGGAGTGCGTCGAGAAGTGCAGGATGCGCCAGACCACGAAGCCCTGGTCGCGCAGGTTGGCGAAGTCGTCGGCCCAGGTCGCCGGGTGTTCCCGCAGCGTGGCCCACATCAGCCCGGTCTGGTTGGTGCCGCCCAGGAAGACCGGCCGGCCGCCCAGTTCGAAGCGGTTGTTGCGCCAGACCAGCCGGGCGCCGCTGGCCACCACCGCCGGCTGCGTCTGGCAGTACCCACTGCGCACGGCACCGCCCGCCGCGAACTGACTCAGGGCGGCCTCGACGGGCACCACCGCGGCGTTGGCCGGCGCGGCCGGCAGCGTCACCGTGACGGGCTGCTGCTGCCCGGCTGCCACGGTCACCGGCTGCCGTGCCGGCGGCTGGCCCGCCGGTCCGACCGCCACGGTCACGGTCCGCGGCTGGCGGCCGCGGTTGCGGACCTGCACGGTTGCCCGCACCGGCTCGCCCGGCTGGACGGTGACCGGGGTTAGCGTCAAGCTGTGGACGAAAGTCCCCGCGACCAGCGCCTCGACGGCCTGCAGCAGCGGCGCCGGGCCGAACATCGTGGGCGCAAACAGGTTGTGGCTGCTGACGCCGAAGGCACCCCAGGCGGCGCCGGCGAAGGGGCCGGCGAACAGTTGACAGACCACCCCCAGGGCGCCGCGCGGTCGGCCGAGGCGATCGTAGGTCTGGCCAATCTTCCAGCTCTCGCCGTGCGTCGTCGGGAAGACCGGGCTGTTCTCGCCAGCCAGGCTCTGCGCCGCCCAGCCGGCCAGCGGGGCCCGCACGCGGCGCTCGCCGACCATGGCGTGGTCGACCAGCTCCAGCGTGTCCCGCGGATCGAACAGCCCGATCCGGTCCGCCGGCAGGGCCATCGTGTCGCCAGGCTTGCCGATCCGGCTGTTGAGCAGCGCGTCGGGCCGGCCGGTGTCGACCTCGCGGGCCAGCAGTTCGCTGCCGACCGGCACCCAGCCGTCACCCGACCAGGCCTGCGGGTCGTCGAAGGCGTAGCCACCGACGGTCAGCAGCGCGCCGCCAGCGTGCAGATAGGCCAGCAGGTTCTCGCGCAGTGCTGCCGGCCAGGCGGGGGCCGGGAGCACCACCAGGTCGACCTGTCCGCGCTGCAGGCGCTGCGGATCGGCCAGATCACCGGCCCTCGCCAGCGTCACGCCGTAGCCCGCGGCGGTCAGGGCCTGCCTGGCCGCGGTCAGGTCCAGCGCCCCGGCGGTCCGCGGCAGCGCCGGCTCGTCCAGCAGCACCACGTTGCCCTGCGCGCCCGCGGTCACCTCGAAGCGCTCGCTCCGCGGCAGCGACGCGGTGGCGCGGTCGGTCGCGACGACCCAGGCCAGGTCGTCGATCACCACCTCCAGCGGCGCGTTGTTGACGCCGAGGTAGATCCGGTCGGCCGCCAGGAAGCCGCGCCGCCGGTCGCCGCGCGGATCGTGATGGAACGAGCCGACCGGCACCCGCACGTCGAGCCAGGTGTTGCGCGGCGCGGCCGCCAGGGGCTGGTCGCCCGGCCGCACCGCTGCCAGCCAGCCATCGCCATCGGGCTCAAAGAGCCAGACGAACAGCCCGGCATCGCCTTCAGCCTGACGGACCTGCAGCCGAAACTGCACCGCCAGCGCCTCCGGCGGCACCTGCACCGCGTGGACGACGTTGCCCCAGGGCGAACCGCCCCCGGGTCGGAAGGTCAACCGCAGCGCCCCCGGCGGGCTGCTGACGACGGTCCGCTCGGCCGCGAAACTGAGCCCGACGCCTCCGTCCTTGGCGAGCGTCCAGCCGGTCAGGTCGGCAAAGGTGTCGATCGGCTGGAGCACTTCCCCAGCGGTCAGCAGCGGCAGCCACCACAACGGAACCACGGCCGGTCTCCGGGCGGGCTGGTTGTAGCATGGTCGGCGGCGGGTGTCAAAGGGCGGTGGGACGAACGAAGTCGCCCGCTTCGCGCAAGGTGTGCAGGGCCTGGATCAGCTCCAGGCAGAAGCCGGTCTGCCGTAACTCGGCCAGCACGTCGGGCTCAGTATCCAGGATCCGTAAGAGTCGCTCGGGACCGCTCGCGAACCGCGGGTTCAGCAGCCCCAGCGCCTCCCCAGGTTGTAGTGACGCGAACCGCCTGGCGATCGGTGTGTCGAGCGCCGGCAAGTGGCGCTGGACAAAGACCGGCGATTCGAGGTAGCAGGCAGCCATCTCAGGGACCGCCAGCACCACGGCCAGTTGGTCCGGTCGGCCCTCCGCCAGCGCGCAGATCCCACGGCGTTCGTGAGCGGCTGCAGCCACGTCGGTGGTCCCGGCATCGACCACCAACAGCACGCGCTGTTCGCGCAGCACCACTTTGCTGATCGCCCGCGAAACGGCGTCCGAACGAGTGCCGCAGGCGATCATCTCAAGGCCGGCTGCCAGCCCTCCCAGGAGGCGCTCCAGAAGGCCGCGGTCGGATTCGGAGGCGCAGAGGACGAAGAGGCCATTCATGAGTCGTTACCCCGGTAGACGGTCGCTGGGACCGCAGTCTTGCCACTCCGCGAGGTTTGCATCGGGCACGCCTTTGTCGACAGCTTGCCGGTACTTCCACAGCAGGCCAGCCACCAGCCCGCCGCGTTCAGGATGCTGCAGCGCCGTCTCGATGTCCTGACTGGTCCAGAGGAGCACCGTGATTGGCGCCAGGCTCCGCGAGAGCACCCGACACGGCTGGGTGAAGCCCGCCGGGCTGAACACCGCGCCAATCACGCCCGCCGGCCGCCGCATCAGGCGAGCCACCAGCTTCGCCACCGGCTCGATGTCACTCTCGACAGCACGGCTCTTGGTCTCAAAAAGGCAGGACAAGGGCGGCAGGTGCACTCCCCCGTCGATCTGCTCCACTGCCCGGCTGCTCCCAGCTCCGACCGCATCGGCCTCGCTCACGCCGAAGGGCCAAACAACCCGCGAAGTCGCGCTGCTCAGCCAGCTCATCCCGGCCGCACCGCTGCTGGCTGCCGGCCCCAGGTCAAGCTCGAACCCGCGGACGATCAAGAACTCCAACAGCACCGCCGGGTCTGCGCCAGGAGCGCCGCCGGGTGCTGGCCTCGACGCGGCTACCGCCACCCGTACGGCGTCCAGAACCTGCGCGTGGTCGCGACAGCGCTGCACCGTCTGGTAGTACTCGGCCGCTCTCATCCACCTGCCCCGCCCTGGTGGGTACGGCGCTCGCGGGCCGGCTCCTCTCATGGCCAGGCGACCATCGCCAGCAGGATCCCGCTCCCGCCCCGCGAACCACCTTTTCGGAGGTCCAGTCCCGCCCATGCTGACGCCAGCCGAACGGTATGCCGGCATCTACCCGCTCTTCCGTGGCGAAGCCGCGCTGGGACCGGACGAGGCGATTCTGGCGCGAGCGCCGATGCGCTGGATGTGGACGGGCTGGCGGGATGTCGCGCGCGGTGGGGGCGGCGACTGCTCCAATGCGGCGGTCACGGCCTACGCCTTCGCCACCATCCAACGCGGCGCCGATCCGCATCTGGTGCGGCTGGTCGCGACCGATGTCGGGATCGACCTGCGGCTGCGGCGGGAAGACATCCTGCGGCCGCCCGACCCGCGCGAGCCGCACGCCCTGTTGCGGGCGATGATCCACGCCGCCAATCCGCCGCTCGGGCTGGAGTTGGCCTGCACCGCCAAGGGGATCCCCGCGGCAACTGGCCTGGGTACCTCCGCGGCGCTGGCCGTGACTCTGGTGCGGGTGCTGGCCGAGGCGGCCGGGCGCAGCCTGTCACCGTCCGAGCTGGTCTACGCCTCGCGGTTGCCCGAGACGCACCTGCTGGGCCTGAGCTGCGGCTTCCAGGATCAGGGCGCGGCCGTCCAGGGCGGGCTCGGCAACTACCGCACGGCCTTCGACGGGGCCGCCGAGGAGGTCGAGCTGCTGCCGTTGGCGGCTCCCGAGGACCTCATCGACACCCTCGATGCGGGCCTGATCGTGGTCGACTTCGGCAAGCCCCACAGCTCGCATGTCGCGCACCTGGGGGTCTTCGAACGGCTCCAAGAGGGCCATCCCGACTCCGTCCGGGCCTTCGAGCTGTTGGCCGCCGCCGAGACCGCCTACCAGGCCGCCCTGGCGGCGGGCGACTTCGACGCCTTCGCGGCGGCGCAGAACCTGACCTGGGAGGCGCAGGGACTGCTGCATCCTGAGATGGTCCTGCCGATCATGCGGGACGTGGTCGACATGAGCCGCGGCCTGGGCGTGCGGGCGGCCAACGTCAACGGTGCCGGGATGGGTGGCACCGTCACCCTGCTGGCCGAGCCCGACGCGGTGGGGCGGGTGATCCGGGCGCTGCAGGCGGTGCAGGGCGTGCAGTTGCTGCAGGTCGGCATCGAGCGCCGCGGCGTGAAGTGCTGGCGGCGACGACGACAGGGGTAGGGCAAGATGGCGGCCATCCGAGCGGCGGTGCTGGGGTGCGGGGCGATGGCCAACCGGGTCCACTACCCGGCGCTGGCCGACCTCCCGGAGATCGACGTCGTGGCCTGCTGCGACCTCGACCCGGCGCGCTGCCGCGAGACCGCCGAACGCTGGCAGATCCCCGCGCAGTTTGCCGACTATCGGCAGATGGTCGAGCAGACCGCGCCCGACGTGGTCTACGCCATCGGCCAGCCGCACCAGCTCTACGACGCCTGGGTCTGGCTGCTGCAACAGGGCCGGGCGCTGTTCATCGAGAAACCACTCGGGCTCAACCTGCACCAGGCGCGGGCGTTGACCTGGCTGGCCGAGCGGCACGACTGCCTGACCCAGGTCGGCTTCCAGCGCCGCTGCTGCCCGCTGTTGGTGAAGCTCCGCGACGAATGCCTCGCCCGCGGCCCGCTGACCCACGTCGTCTGCCGCTTCTACAAGTGCGACGCCCGGCCCTTCGTCGGTCCGCGCGACCATCTGCTCGACGACAGCGTGCACGGCCTCGATACCCTGCGCTGGCTGGGCGGCGAGGTGGTCGCCATTCATAGCCAGTGCCGGCGGGTCGGCACCCCCGACATCAACTTCGTCGCCGCGCTGTTGGAGTTCGACACCGGCGTCACCGGCGTACTGCTGAACAGTTGGACCAGCGGCCGGCGGATCTTCGACGTCGAGCTGCACGCCCCGGCGATCTGCGCCGAGATCGACCTGGAAGGCCTCGGCACGGTCTACGCCGACGGCGACACGACCGGCGTGGCCTGGCACACCCACGACGTCGCCGGCAGTGATCAGTTCTACATCCACGGCGGCTTCCGGGCGAAGCACGCGGCCTTCGCGGCGCAGTTGATCGCTGGGCAGCCCGGCGGCTCTTGCTTCCGCGATGCCTTGCGCACGATGGAGTTGGCGGAGCGCATCCTGGCGCAGGACCTGCTGCACGGGTGAGACGAGAGGGACGGACATGAGTACGGGTATCGCCCGCTTCGGCGACGGCCGCGACTGGTTCTTCGAAGCTCGCTATGGGCTGTTCATCCATTGGGGCCTGTATGCCATCCACGGCTGGCACGAGCAGGAACAGTGGCGCGGCCGGGTGCCGGCCGCCGAGTACGTCAAGCTGCAGGCCGCGTGGAACCCCACCGCCTTCGATCCCGACGCCTGGCTGGATCTGCTGGCCGAGGCTGGGATGCGCTATCTCTGTGTGACCACCAAGCACCACGACGGGTTCTGCCTCTGGGACACCCAACAGACGCCGTTCAACACGATGAACACCCCCTACGGCCGGGACATCATCGGGCAACTGGCCGCCGCCTGCCACCGCCGCGGGGTGCCGCTCTGCCTCTACTACAGCGTCGCCGACTGGCACCAGCCGAACTACCCGAACCTCGGCCGACACCACGAACTGGCCGCGCCGAAGCCCGGGGACGAGCCCGATTGGGACCGCTACATGCTCTTCCTGAAGGCCCAGGTGCGCGAGCTGTGCAGCAACTACGGTGAGCTGCACGGCTTCTGGTGGGACATGAACGTCCCGGAGCATCTCGACGAGTCGGTCAACGCGCTGATCCGCGAGTTGCAGCCGCAGGCCGTGATCAACAACCGCGGCTTCGATCCGGGCGACTTCGGAACCCCGGAGCGCGACTATGAGCAGGACCCCGCCCGCAGCTTCGACACCCCGGTCGAGGCCTGTCAGTCGGTCGGCCTGGAGAGCTGGGGCTACCGCGCCGAGGAGAGCTACTACACCGACGGCCACCTGCTCCGCAGCCTTGACCGCTACCTGGCCCGCGGGGCCAACTACCTGCTGAATGTCGGCCCCCGAGCCGATGGCAGCATCCCGCCGGAGAGCGCGGCGATCCTGCGCCGCCTCGGTGCCTGGAAAGCCGCGGTTGGCGAAGCCTTCACCGCCACGCGGCCGGCGTCGCACCTCGTGCCGAACCCGCAACTGCTGCTGACCGCCCGCGACCGCACGCTCTACGTGCACCTGGTCGGCCCAATCGGCGACAGCGTCAAGCTGAAGCCGCTGACCACTGCGCCACTGCGCGCCACGCTGCTCAACGACGGCCGGCCAGTCGCCTGGGCCACCAACCTGGCGCCTACCGACCACCTCGACCAGACCGGCTACCTCCGCCTCTGCGGCCTGCCGGCCAACGAGTACGCCAACAGCGTGATGGTGATCAAGCTGGAGTTCGCCGAGCCGCTCCAAGGTCCGCCGACTGCCACGACCGGCGACGACCTCCGCGTGCGCTGAGGTCCAGCGGGCGGACCAGGGATTCTGCTGCGCGGCTCGCCTGACTGGGTGCATGTCAGATCCTGGGGCCGTCGGGACGGCCCCGGCGGTGAAGCTAATGGGCACGGAGCGGAGTCCTAACGGATAGAGCACTACCTCCCCGAAAGGACACCCGCTCCGTGGAAGATCGAGAC
>JADZEX010000111.1 GCA_020850355.1 Fimbriimonadaceae bacterium
TGGTGAACCCGCTGGCGGCGGCGAAGAAGGCGTATGAATTGCTCCAGTGCTTCCGCGAGCATGGCGGACGACACGTTCATATTCAGCACATCGAAGAGAGTCCCGACGCGCCTTTCTTTGTGAAAGGAAGCGAAGGCTCGGACATTCACGACTCGGTCGCGCATTTTGAGGGTGAGCCGATTGTGTATAAGAACGAGGTCAACTCGTTTCTCAATACCAACTTGCTTGATGTTTTGAAGCAGTGGGGAACGGAACGCGTCGTCATCACAGGCATGATGAGTCACATGTGCGTGGACGGAACTGCGCGAGCCGCGAGCGATCTGGGTTTCAAAGTGATCGTCGCCGAAGACGCTTGCGCCACCAAAGATTTGAAATTTGACGATACCGTCGTTCCCGCCGATCACGTCCACAAATCATTTATGGCGGCGCTCAAAGCGTATGGCGATGTGATGAAGACCGATGAGGTCATTGCGTTGCTGGCAAGCGAGATGAGTCGGTGAGCAGTAATAAGTTATCAGTGATAAGTGATCGGTCTCCAATCATCAATCGCAAATCGCAAATCGAAATGACAACCCTCGACCCTGAAAAACAAAAGCAAGCCAAGCAATACGCGCGCATCCGCCGTCGCTTGTGGTTGGTGGATACAATTTTCAGCGCGGCATATTTCCTCGCGTGGATTTACTTCGGCTGGGCGATTTCGCTCCGCACATGGCTTACTGATCACTGGTCACTGTTCACTTACCCCTGGCTCCTCGTCCCCGCGTTCGTTGCCATCTTTGGTGGGGTCTTCTTCCTCCTGAATCTTCCTCTCGGCTACTACAGTGGATTTGTCCTGCCGCATCGCTTCGGTCAATCGAACCAGACTCTCAAAGGCTGGATCGTTGACCAAATCAAAGGGCTGGCGGTCGGACTGCCCCTCGGCTTGATTCTCATCGAATTACTGTATCTCGCCCTGCGAGTCACTGGCGACTTGTGGTGGCTGTGGGCGGCGGGCGGATTGCTCGTCTTCAATGTGTTGCTCATCAACCTCGCGCCGATCCTCATCATGCCGTTGTTCAATAAATATGTTCCGCTTGGCGATGAACACAAAGATTTGGCGGACCGTTTGTTGAAACTTGCCGAACGCGCGAATACAAAAGTCCGCGGGGTGTTCAAGTTCGATATGTCGAAACGGACAAAATCCGCCAACGCCGCGCTGACGGGCATCGGCAACACGCGCCGAATCATTTTGGGCGACACGCTCATCAACGAATTTTCTGCGGACGAAGTGGAGACCGTGCTTGCCCACGAGTTGGGGCATCACGTCAACCGCGATATTGCCGTGCTGGTCGCGTTCGGAATTGCAAGCACAACGCTTGGACTGTATCTCGCGTCGCTGGGGTTGAATTGGGCGATTGGCGCGTTCGGCTTCACGTCGCCTGCGGATGTCGCCGCGTTGCCTGCCCTGGGACTCATCATCGGCGCGTATGATCTCGTCACCATGCCGCTCAACAACGCTGTCTCGCGCTGGCGGGAGAACATGGCTGACGATTACGCGCTCCGGTCAACGGGGAAGAA
>JADZEX010000054.1 GCA_020850355.1 Fimbriimonadaceae bacterium
CGCGCTGGACCATCCGCTGGTGGCTCATCGCCTTGTGCAGACTCGCGTTGGCGGGCAACTTCGTGCCGTCCAGCGCCACGTTGCCCAGCTTCACCAGCCCGGCCGCCGCACACAGCCGCAACACCTGACAGAACAGCCCGGCCAGCGCCGCGTGGTGCACCCGGCGGAACTCCGACAGGCGGGTGTGATCGGGATGCGCCTCGGCGGCCAGCACCCGAAAGGCCACATCCTCGTGGGTGGCGCGCTCGATGCGCCGCGACGAGTAGCCCCCCACGCATAGCGCATACAGCCACAGCGCGGCCAGCAGCCGCGGGTCCCAGGGCTGGGTGCCGCGCGGGTCTTTGGCCTGGTAGACGGCTTGGATGCTGCTCAGGTCGAGTTCGGCAACCAGGTCCAGCACGAAGGACGCCAGGTGGTCGGCCGGCAGCCAGTCGCGCGGCGACGGCGGCAGCAGGTACTCCTGGTCCGGCGTCCAACGACGGTAGAGCTTGCCCATGCGCCTGTGGAATCACAGGACGATCCGGATGTCGATCCCCTGTGATGCGCAACGGGCTCCTAGGCGCACCAGCCGTGGCGCCTGTCAGGCAAAGGTGTGCCTCTCGACCGTGTGGCTAGGACCAGCCCCAGCCGACGTCACTGCTGCACCGCGTCGCGCCGATGCAACTCGGGTGAGAACTCAGTGTACACGGAGATCGATGGTAACTGGCATGTGCTTACCGGCTGCCTGTGCGGGGTCCTGACGACGGTAAGCACTCCCTCTGGGGGGTCCGGAACTCGCGCCAGAATCCTACGCTGCTTGGCCGGAGCTAAGCCAGAGTTTCTCGTTGAGCGCCTCACGGCTGACTGCCGCGGGGTGCCCCGGGTGAACGGTGGTCGACCCGAGCGACGCCAGTGCGGCTGCGTTGCAGCTCATCGAACGGCACGTCAAGCACTGCGTAATGCTCTGCCGAGGTGTCCTCGAAGTGCCACCACTCGCTCGCCAAGGGACGGAAGCCAGCTCGCAGCATGGCCTGCTGCAGCAGGTCGCGGCGTTGCCGGACAGCCGGCGGCAGGCCGGTGGCTCCCAGCCCAGCCGACGGCCCGAAGGCGTCGAACGGCGTTGGCATAGCGAGCGGCTGGCAGTACGTGTCCGCGAGCGAGACGTCGACCGCGGCGCCGCGGTTGTGGGCCGAGCCCGCAGCCGGATCGGCGACGAAGCGCCGGTCGGGAACCCGCTGCCACATCCTACGTTGGACGCTGAGAGGCCGATAGGCGTCCCAAATGACCAGCCTCAGCCAGTGCCGGCTAAGCGTCGCCTGGGCCGCAGCGAGCTTCCGCGCCGTACCTTGCCGCAGCCACGCCGTAGCGTCGGGTGGGTACAGTGGAGCCCCAAACCGCGGATGTGGGCGAGTGTACTGCAGTTGCACCAGACAGTGCGGTACGACACTCCGGACGGTCACCAAGTGGCCTGGCTGGCCCGCAGGCGGTGGCAAGCCGGCTTGCGCCGGCACCATCAATGTGGGGCCATCCGGCGACGCCACGACCTTCGTCCAGGCGCCTTGCATCTGGCACAGCTCCTGGAGCCGCACCAGCGTGTCGCGGGCTTGCGCGCCGGCAGACCACTGCGGGATGCCGTCGACCAAGTAGACCGGCTTCAGCCGGCAGTCTACAAACCGGCGGCCCTGGAGCCGCAACTCAGCGAGCACGGTGCGGCAGAGGAGGTCTCGGTTGTTCGGGAAGACGAAGTTGCCGAGGCTGTAGAGGATCGGTCTGTCGCGGTAGACCTCGATCCCCTGCAGACAGTGCGGGTGGTGCCCCACCACGACGTCTGCTCCCGCATCCACGGCCAGATGGGCCAGGTTGACCTGGAACCTGGTTGGACTCGGCTGCGTCTCGACGCCCCAGTGGAAAGAGACTACCACGCTGTCGGCTTGTGACCGCGCTGCGGCCAGGTCGCGGCACAGGCCGGAGGCCGTCAAGGCGGTTGGCCGGCCGGCCGAGTCACCCGCGACAAAGGCCAGCCCGGGCTGCTTTGGCGTGGCTGCAAAGTGCGTCGTAGATGGCAGGGTGTCAGCCGCCACATAGGCCAGAAACGCGATCTTGACCCCGCGTGCCGTCACCACGCTGGCCGGCCAGACCGGCGGCCGGCGCTCCGCCGCGCCAGGCCCCGCGATCCGCCGCTCGGCCAGAAGGCGGAGCGTGTCCCGCAACGCCACCGGGCCATAGTCCATGGTGTGGTTGTTGGCCAGGCTCACCACGTCAAACCCGGCGTCGGCCAACCAGTCAGCGGCTCGGCGCGGAGCTCGGAACACATACTCGTTCCGTAGCAGCAGCCCGTCCACCAGCTTGAGTGGCGTCGCTGAGCCCCGCGCTGAGATGGGACTCTCGAGGTTGCCGAAAGCCACATCGGCACCCCGAAGGGAGTTCCGTACCTCCGCTAGGGGCCGCTCAGCGTGCGTCAGGAGGAGATCACCGACCAGCGCCAGGCGCACCTCTGGCAGGGACGGCGGCGCCACCGCCGTGCCACCTGTTGCCGGGCGAACAGCCTGCTCCAGGCTGGAGCGAGCCTGCGATGGCGGCTCGCTGTGCGCCAGCGCCAGGACGATCAGGAGGACCACAGCAACCGTGCCGTGCCAGGACCGCAGCACTCCGACTGGTGCTTGCCGCTCGCGAGTGGCTGCAGGGCGCGGCAGCCACCCAATGACCCGGTTGATGGCTGTCCGCAGGCCCCGGCCGAGGAGACCGACCAACCGGCGCCCACTCGGCGGATTCGGCGGGCGGGCCGCCAACCGCGCCTGCCGGGCCGTCGCCGCCCCGTGGCTCGCATCCAGGTCCAGCGCGCGCTGGTAGGCCGCGGCAGCCGCCCTGTGGCGTCCGGCAGCTTCGGACGCGACGCCCAGATTGTACCACGCCGCAGCGCGCTCCGGGGCCAGCCCGCAAGCCCGTCTGAGGGCCCGCAAGGCCAGTCGATGGCGCCCCGCGCGGCTGGCTGCGGCGCCGAGGAAGGTCCAGGCCAGCGCATCCCGGCGACCCGACCGCAGGTCCTGCCGCGCCCGCTGCAGGGCTTCCTGCACCGCACCGTCGCCGAGTAGCTGCTGCGTTGTGCGACCCGTCGCCATGGCCCCTCCAGCCGGCCAATCCTGTACGCCGCGCTGAGCTTAGCCGGGGAGGATGGCGAGTCCTGCACAACGGGGCGCAACGACCTCTCAGTTTCGAAGCGAGAAAGGACCTGCGCGTCAGACAGCGTACTGGACCGCTCGGTCGAGTTCCGGAAGCTCCGTGCAGGAGCTTGCCAGGTTCCGACCAAAACGAGGTCCGAGTCCGTTTGGCCACCGTGCAGCGCGGTTGGGTGGGCTCAGAACAAGGGTGGGCATGGAAGCAACCGAACCCCGCGGACAGGGGCTTTTGGCGGCGGCTGGACTGCCGCCGGCCAGCCGCGTTGACGTGGTGCGCGCAGAGACCTGGCGGTACTGCCCGTACACAGGCCAGCCCTTACGGCTCGTAGTCACGGCCGAGGATGGCGAGGAGGACTCGGCACCGATTGGCGAGGCCGCCTTCACGGCTCGCTGTGGCCACGTCGTGCGTTACGGCCGCGACGGCGCAGAGCCGTTCGTCGTCAGCGGAGTCGGCGATGCCAGGCTGCGTGGAACCTTGGACCTGCTGGCCTCCAGCGGCAGCTGGCAGGCGGCTCACGAGCTCGCCCCCGGCGGAGCGGAGTCGACGCAACACCAACCCGCTGCCGCCGGCCTCCCTCTGCTCAGCGTGGCGGCCCGCCACGGCCGTATGTGGTTCCTTTACGCCAGCAACGGCCAGCTCGTGCTCGATTGTCGCACGCTCCCTGACTTCGGCCGCGCCGCAGGCTGGTCGTCCCGTTCGGCGGCGCTGCCGGCGGCGGCCGGCCCCGATTGGAGGCCCCGGCTGCAGATCAGCGAGACGGCCGTCTTGGCGACCTGGCCGGGCAGTCTGCGACTGTGGCACGGCGGCACGGGCCAACCGCTCGCTGAGCACAGTTGGGATGACGACCAGGCCAACACGGTGGTGGCCATGGCCGCCGACCGCCTGCTGCTGGTGCGCCAGATCCACGGCCAGATCGTCGCCTGCCGCGTGGATCTGGCTCAACTGGCCCGGCTCGGGCGCGACGCGCGGTGGGACAGCTATTCGCTGGGCAGCATCCCCTCGCACGACAACCAGCATCCCTGGGTCGGTTCGTGGCGGGAGGGCTTTGTGGTGATCACGGCGGATGCCCATGTCCGCGTGGTACCGTACGACGGCGCGCCGTGGCCCCAACCATTGATCGATAATGCCGCTGGCTTGCAGCTCTCGCCGGGTACCGTCTGGCAACCCAGCGCGAGCGGACCAGAGGCGTTCGCCTGCTTTGCCTACAGCCAGGAGACGCGAGTCACTGCCCTGTACCAGGTGCCGCTCCAGCCCAACGCCACGCTCACCGAGTGCCCCCTCGGCCAGGGCCGGCGAGAGTCTTACTACCATGCGCCGTGCTGGAGCGGCGACCGGCTCTACCACGCCTGGCGTGGCGATGGCGACGGTACCCGACTGTGCCTTGGCTGGAGCAGTCTGGCCAGGCTGGATGACGTCACTGAGGGTGCCAGTTTCGCCGACGGTGGTGACCTGCAAGGCTTCGAGCCGGTGCGGCTCGGGCCAGACAACCTGATCGCCGTCCGGCGGCGGGTCGACACCCTGGTCCATCACAGCCTGGTTTCGGCCAAGACAGCCCAGCAGTTGCAGCCCCCGCTGCGGCTCACGGAGCTGATGGCGACCAAGGAGATCGTGTTTCAGTGGGATGGTCGTGGCCTCTACTTGTGTGACCTTCAAGAAGGCCGCGTCCACGTGCGGAGCCCGAAGCTATGACTCGCGCCCTGCTAACCGGCCTGCTGCTCGGCCTGGTGCCCTGCTGGGGCCAGCCCGGGAGTGAGCTGCCGCTGTCGCTCCAGGCGGCGCGGGAGCTGCGCACGTACTACGGCAGCGAAGCTTGTAGCCACGCGGTGCGGTGGGTGTTTGCACTCGACATCTCTGGCAGTATGGCCGGGCCTCTGCTGGACGGCGGCAAAGCGGCGCTGGCTGATCTGTTGAACACGGTGGTGGCGCGAGGCGACGAGGTCTTGCTGCTGCCGTTCGACGACCAGGTCGATCCGCCCTTGCCGGACGCCCCGCGGCGAGCGTTCCTGGTGGGCGACGCGACAGGCTCTGAGGAGGCCGTGCCACGGGGCTCCGTGTCGGCCGCCCTGACAGGCCTGACCCCACGGCCCGGGCGACGTGGCACAGCCTTGACCGGTGCCCTCCAGGCCACGCTGCGGCGGGTCGCTGCGGCGGCGCCGCGTTACGGCATCGGGGTGATCCTGACCGACCGGATGGATGACGACGAGCAGGCGCGGCTGGCCCGGTCGCAGCTCGCTGTGCCGGGTGTCCGACGCACGGCGGCGGGCCTGCTCTACGTCCATCTGCCCCTCGAATCGGTCAATCGCGACGGCCGGCAGGTGCGGCTGGAGCTCTTTCATTGCGGCGCCGCGAAGCTGCCAGCGGGGGCGCTGGCGCTGGCCGGCAACCGCTCACTACCGCAGCCGGAGGCGCCCACGCAGCCGCGCAGCCGGACCGTCGTCGAACCGCACCACGGGTGGCTGCTGGGCGGCGTGGTTCTGCTGCTGGCCGGGCTGTCGGCCACCTGCTGGGGCTGGCGCGAACGCCAGCAGAAGGTCCACCTGCACTGGGAAGGCAGCGTCGCTGACGGCACGCCTGCGGTGTTGCTGTCGCCCGGCGAGTCGGAGCCGTTGACCGCGCGGGCCGGCATCGGCCAGCCAGGCGGCTACCTCATGCACTTCGACAGCGCAGACGGGCGGGTCGATGAAGCTCTGGGCAGCCTGGCGGTCACGCAGGATGGCGTGACCCTCGCCACCACGGAGGAGTACCGCCTGCGGCAATCCGGCCGGGTCACCGCGGTGCGCGAGGTTGAGGTGCGGCGCGGCCAGGGACCGGTGGAGCTGGAGTTCCTGCGGGCCAACGGTCACGACCCACTGCGGCGCCAGCCGCTGACGCTGGAGATCGGCGCCGCCGGGGCGAACGCCGGTCGGTGGTTGCTGCTGGGCGGCGGGCTGGTCTGCGGTGGGCTGCTGCTGCTGCTGACGGTGGGTCGGACTGAGCGACACCAGGAGTGGATTCCCGCGCCGCCGCCAGAGTCCTTCTGCGGCTGACACAGCGGGGTGGATGAGGAGGGCTGGATGGCAGATCCGGTTGGGTTCTGGCTGGCACTGGCGGTGGTGGCCGTCGGCCTCTTGGCCGGCCATACGATCCTGTTCTGGCTGCTTCGCGACGTGGTGCAGCTCGATGCGCACCGCGCTATCCGGGGCGGTCACACGCTCGGCGGCCCGCTCGGCTGGTGCTTCGCGGCGAGCCTGCTGCCGCGTACCCGCGATGTTGTGGCGTTCTGGACCGGCGTGCCGCCACTGCCCGGCGGCGTCGTCCTGGTGCTCTTACTGGGTTGGCTGTTGATCGTCTGGTTCTACCGGCGTCCGGCGGCCACACCGGTCGTCGACTGAAAGGGGGGTGCCTGGTGGATATCGCTGTCAATCCGACTCTCTTCATCGCGCTTGGCGGCACCGGCCGCAACGTGCTGGAGCGGTACCGTCGCCGACTCCGCCAGCGGGTCGGCACCGATCAGATGCCGTTCCTGGAGTACCTGTACGTTGACACCGACCAGGACAACGGCCAGACCAGCGGCGACGATGGCGTGGGCATCGGTCTGCCACCGACCACTGGCCAGCAAGTCGCCGATCTGCGGGGCTCCTTGGCGGAGCAGTTGCGCCTCGGCGAGTGGGTCCACGATGGCGTGTTGGAGCTGCTCAAGAAGGGCACCGTGAACGGCGCCGGGGGGAACCGCCAACTGGGCCACATCAGCTTCCTGGTCAGCCCTGAACTGCGCCGCCTGCAGGATCGGATTCAGACCAAGGTGGCCAGCCTGCGCACGGCCCGCTCGGGCGGCCTGCCCCGCGAGTTGACCAACGTGTACCCAGCCTACCTGCGGGTGGCGGTGCAGGGCGTCGGTCCCCAGATCAGCATCATCGTGGTCGCTTCGGCGGGCGGGGGCACGGGCAGCTCGACCTTCATTGACATGGGCTACTTCGTGCGTCGAGCGTTGATGCTGCAGAGCGTGGACGAGGAGCTCTATCGGACGATCGCGATCGTCAGCGTCGCCTCCACCGCGCTGCCGGACAGCGATCGTCGGCGGACCAACTCCGCCGGCGTGCTGACCGAGCTCAACCACTACCTCAGCCGGCACGGCAACTACAGCGCCGCCTACCCGCTGGCGTTCCCGGCGGCCCCGCTGGACCGCAGCCGGATGAACCGCGAGAACCCGCTGTACCATCTGCCGGAGCGCCCGCCGTACGACGCGCATTACCTGGTGCAGCCAGCTACCTACCATAGCGGGCACCTGCACCCGGCAGACCCCGCTGTCAGCATGAACCGACAGGAACAGAAGATCGCGGAGATGCTGCTCGCCGAGACCGTCTACGCCGCCCGCGACCGCGGGATGGCCACCCGCCTGGAGGGCGGCACGCCGAAGAAGGCGCCGGCCGTGGAACGGGTCGAACGAAGCGAGCTGAAGTCCCGCAGCATCGACCTGGCAGCCACGGTGGACCTGGCCCGCTATGATGAGGTTTACCCGACCAGCTACCTGACCTTCGGCGTGGCGGTCCGCGAATTCCCGCCCGCGATGCACCACATTCTGGCCTACGGCCAGGCGGTACGGACGCTGGCCCGCGATTGGACCACGCTGCCGGAGGCCGCCGACGGCGACGACCTCAAGCAGCCTGCGGCGAACGACCTGCTGGCCGGCTGGGCCCGGCGGCTCGGACTCGCAGCCGACGAGGGGCTGCTGGCCGATAGCGGCTACGCGGTGCGGGCGGACGACGACCCGCTGCTGCAGGCGCTGCTCGAGCCGACTGCGCGCGGCTTCGACCCGCGGCGGGCGCTGGATGAGGCCGCCACGCCGCAGCGCGCTGGTTACGGCTCCGCGAGCGAGGCCCAGAACTGGTTGGCGTCGGTCGGCAACCAGTGCGCTGCCTTGTGCCGCCCGGTGCAGGCTCGCGAGCCAGAGCCCTACGCCGAGGGGAGCGTCTTCGCGGCCGTGCGCAACCAGCGCGACCGACTGGCTGGATGGGACGACCGGGGCCTGCCGGGGGCGCTGGCGATGGCGTTGCTGGGGCTCGCGTTCGACCCCAACGCTGGCCCGGCAGCGGCCCTTCGAGTCGTCAGCCGACTCACCGCTCGCCTGGCCGCCGAGGTGGCTCATGTGCAGCACTGCCGTGAGAAGGTCCCGTCGCCACCTCCGGTCAGCGGGCTGCAGACCAGTGCCCGGCCGACGCAGCGGGACTGGTTGCTCTGGCCGCACCGGCTTGCCGCTCCGGGCGTCGACCCTGGGCCCTGGCGGTGTCAGGCCTGGGAAGTAGCCAACAGCGCGCTGCTGAAGCTGGTCCTGGAGGCTCGGTTGGCGGTGCTGCAGGCGGTCGAAACGGCCTGCACCCAGATGCAACCCCGGCTGCAGTACTTGACCTCGTGGTTCCAGGCCTGGGCGGCGGCAGCGCCACGCGACGATGCCCCAGAGCACGTCTTGACCGATGAGGAGCAGAGGTCCGTACTGCGTCGTGACGACCTGGTGCGGAGGTTTGCCGACCTTGGTCCGGTGCGGCCGCAGCTTGGCCAGCAACTGCGTGAGACCCAACTGTACCAGGACCTCACCAGGCTGGTGCGACAGGGGCTGCCCGATACCGTGGACGGCCAACCAACGCTCCTGGCGCGGGACGTACCGCGGCAGCATGATGGTCGGACCGTGGATCTGGCTCCCCTGCAGGAGGTCGAGCGCAGTCTGTTCGAGAGCATCGGCAGCCGGGCGGATGGACCCTATGACCAGCAGGTCGATGAGCTGCTGCTTCACAGTGGACTGACCCCAGAGAAACTGGCTGCTCAACTGCACGAAGAGTCGTCGCCACTGTTGCAGTTCGATCACAACAACCCACTCTTCAAGAACACGACAATGTTCCCAGCGCAGATCGAGCAGTGGTTCTACCTGGCGGATCCGGGCTGCCGGCAGTACGGCCACCTCGCGAGCGAGCTGGAGCGGCAGGCAATCTCGTCCTACCGCTTCACCGATCCCTCCCCGGCGGCCTTCCGGCTACCACAACAGGCCGATGGCATTGGCACGATGCTCGCTATCGAGCGCCACCGCACCGGCATCCCGACGGCGCTGATCAACGGCTATGACACCAACGCCGTGCTGCGGTTGATCGATCAGGCCGCATCCCCGCCGGTCACTGATCAACGGATCCGCCCGCCGGTCGGCCCCCTGCTGTTGCGCGAGGCCTGCCGGATGATCCTCGGCGGCCTGGTCCTTGGCAACGAGGTGATCTTCACGCTCGGCAAGCAGAGCGGCTTTCGGTTCACCTGGGCGGAGCGTCAGGCAAGCGGCTTCACCAAAGAGAACCCAGTCGATCTGCCCGCGGACCTGGTGGCGGCGGCGACCAGGCTGGCGCAGTCGGATCGCGACCGGCGCGAATTGGATCTGAAGATCCGCGGTCATCTGTTGAACCATGCCGATGCCGCCACGGTCCGGCTGCACGAGGTCTATGCACGGGCGAATCAGCTCCACAACAGCCGCCCGGCCGGCAGCGAGCAGCGGCAGTTCGATGTCTGGGAAGAGGGCGGACGACCTTCGGGCGTGTGCATCGAAAACGTGAGCTTCGAGGAAGCCATGACGTTTCTGATGAGCTTCGTGCAGCATTACCGCCTGCCCGTGATGCCCAGCGAGGAAGGCAATATACGCTTCTACAGGCAGGGCGAGGACCTGCCAGCCGGCGGTCGGGCTCAGGTTGACGGATGGCACTGCAAGTTCGACGGCGAGCGGATTGGCAACGATCATCCCGCCCCCGGCACGTACTGCCCGCGCTGCCTGGGCAGCAACTCGGGCGCCACGGCGCGTTGAGGAGAGCCTGATGCCTTACTTCTACAGCGAGGAGAACAGCGTCCTGGGCACTCGGCCGCGGCGGGTGGCAGTAGTACCAGCGGCACGACCCGCGACCGGTGTGCTCGTGCTGCTGGTGCTGCTGGCCCTGCTGCTGGGAGGCGCCCTGCTGGCCTGGCCGGCCGGGGACGTGGCACGCAGGGCCGAGGCAGCCGTGGCGCAGATCGCCGTGGTCGGCGCGAGTGGCAAGCAATACCTGCGCTCGGGATGGGTCTATGACCCGCAAGGCTTCATCCTGATGACCCGCGACGCGGCATTCCCGGAGGGCCTCGAGCGACCACCGCAGTCGCGGACGTTGACCATCGGCGGCGACGGGAACCTGGTCGACTTGCCGGCACGGCTGGTCGACTACGGCAGACCCGAGCCAGGCCACGGCAACGATACCGTCCAACTGCGCCGCAACTGGGCCCTGCTCCAAATAGCGCTGGAGCGCGCAACCCTGACCGCGCTGCCTGCCGACACCAATCCGGAAGCGGTGCAGCCGGGCCGCCCGCTGTGGGTCTGCGGGGCCTCCAGCGGCAGCAACAGCACTGGTACGCAGTCCAAACTGGCCCGGCTCTATGCGCGGGTCGTGACGGTGCGGCGCGAGCCCGGCCTCGGCGCGGTGCGGGCCGATCACGGCGTGGCCACGCCGGCCGAGATGCTGGGCGGCCCGGTGCTGGACGCCTGGTCTGGCCGAGTGATCGGCCTCAGCGCTGAGCCACCGGGAGAGGCACCCAGGCCCGGCGCTGGAGGCCAGGCAGAGCAAGCCAGCTCGGTCCTGCCCGTGCACCTGCTCGACAACGTGTTGAAGCAGCAGCGCGGCGGGGTGGCGGCGCAGTAAGAAGGTTGAGGGTTACGGATGGCAGTCGCGTGGACCGTGGTTGTTCTGGCCGGTGGGATCGAGCTGTGGCTGTGGTGGCTGGGGCTGCAGCGCTGCGGGGCGCTGCGCGAGCTGGCCAAGGGCTTGGAGTCCGGCGCCGCTGCCGCCATCAAGGGGGTGCCGCCGGAGAAAGCAGGCGCCACGCAGGTCGATCGGGGGCGCCATCTCGCGCACGACCGGTTCAGTGACCTGCGGCTGCTGACCGACAAGCCGCACGGCCTGGTCCTGGTCAGCGAAACTCTCGACCCGATCCACGAGCCGCTCGCCGAGCAGGTGGTGGCGATCCCACAGCAGATCGTCCTGGTCTCGCTGCTGGCGACGGTCAGCGGTCTCGGGCTCTGCGTCTGGCAGTTGGCCGGATCGCTGGGTGCGCAAGGCGATGCAGCGACTTCCCAGTTCCGGAGCATGGCGCTGGCCTTCGGGCCGACCGGGTTGGGTGTGCTCGTCAGTCTGTTGCTCAACAACGCCGCCCGCGGTGCGTTGGACGCCTGGGAGATGGCCTGCCGCGAGGCCGACGGATCGTTCACACGTTACCTCGCCGAGAATGCCCAGACGGCGTCAATCGACGAAGCGGCCGTGGCCCTCGGCGACGCGGCCGCCAAGATGGGCGACCACGCCACCACCTTCAGCGACTCCGTGAACACGCTGCATCAGGAGGTCCGCAAGCTGCGGGCCGGCGAGATCAGCGATGGTCTGCACAACGCGACCGACCTGTTCCGTCAGACGCTTGACGCGGGCGCCACCAAGTTGGAGGCGGCGCTCGGCGGCCTGGCACGCTTCGGTCAGGACATTGGGCAAGTCGGTCCGGCCGTCGACCGGCTGGCTGAAATGGCGGCCAGTCTTGAGGGCACGGCTGACACCATCCGCGGTGGCTTCGAAGGGGTGGTCTCCCAGTCCGCGCTTCTTGCAGAGGCGCTGCAGCCGGCCAACCGCGCCGCGCAGCAGATGGCCGATGGCATGGCCGGCCTGCAGGCCGCCAGCGGCGACGTCAGCAATGCCGTCAGCGGCTTGCGCGAGGTCTTCAGCCAGGATGTCGTGGCGCAGTACGAACGCAACTCCAAGGCCCTCGAGACGACCTCTGCCCGGTTTGAGGCACTGGTCGCCCAAACTAGTGCAAACAGCGAGCGTCTGGAGATGGTTTTCGACCAGGTGTCCACGCAGGTTGCAGCGCTGGAAGCCATGAACAGCGGGCAGCGCGCGATGGTGGAGCGGGTCGCTACGCAGCAGCATCAGACGGCTCAGGACCTGGCCGATTCCCTGGCGGCAACCCTGACCGCAGCGCCACCGGACCTGGCCAACCTGGCAGCCTCGGCCGCAGAGCTTGCCAGCGTCGCCGCATCGCTCCGGCAGGACCAGGAAGCGCAACGGCACGAACTCGAGGGAGCGCTCCAGAGCGTCTCGGCAGCGCTGGTCAGGCTCGACCAGACGCACCACCAGTTGGTTGCGCAACAGGCTGCGGAGAGGACTCAGATCAGCCAGGCGCTGGAGAGCCTGGCGGCGTCTTCGCTTCAGTTCACGCACCTGGCGACGACCTTGGCGGACAGCCAACGTGTCGCGCGAGATGACCTGACGGTCGCGGTTGGGGCGATGCAGGCAGCCTTGGCGCAGACGCGGGCCACCGCGGAGCGAGCTCCTGACTGGTCGCCCGAGGCCTTGGCCACCGCTCTGCAGGGCGCGCTGAAGGGCCTGGCAGGTTTGCCGGAGACCGTGCAACGGGTCTCATCGCGGCTGGACCGCGTCGAGCGACGACTGGCTGAGACGCCCAACCCCGTCACCGCCGACCAACTCTCAGAGGCGATCACCGCGGGGGTACGGGCGGCGGCTGTCCCGAGTCAGCCAGCAGCCGGAGCCGAACGTCGGCCGTGGTGGCGCCGCTGGTTCGGCCGGCGCTGAGCGCCAGGAGGTAGCTGCAGATGCCGACCGGCACTCACCGCCGCCATGCCAGTACACGGCAGAGCGTCAACCCCTTCGTGGTGTTGAGCGACATCACCGTGTCGGTCATCCTGTGCTTGACGGTCGCCCTGGCCTACCGCACGGTGCAGTACCAGAAGCTGCAGGCCGCCCATCAGGTACTCCAGGACAAGATTCGCGCTTGCCCGACCTGCACGCCGACGCCGGTCGTGGCAGCAGCACCAGCGGCTCAGAGTAGCCCTGCCGACGATGCAGGTCTGACCGCGCAGGAGCGCGAAGCCCGCAAGTGGATCCAGGACACTCGCCAGAGCATTGAGGAGCGGTTGCGCGGTGCGGCGCAGTACCGCATGGTGTTCGGCACAGACAGCCTGGTCGTGCGGTTCCAGAACGACGTGCTGTTCTCGCTTGGACGAGCCGAACTACAGGCGCGCGGCAAGGTCGTGCTGCGGAAGTTCGCGGACTCCATCCGGCCGGTGGTCGAGACCGCTGATCTGAACACCGGCAAGGGCCGAGTGTTGGAGATCCAAATCCAGGGCCACACCGACCTCAGCGGCAGCTACGCCGACAACTGGGCGCTGAGCAGGTCGCGCGCCGAGTCGGTGCGCGACTTCTGGATCCAGAACAAGCTGCTACCGGCTCACCTGCTGTCGGTTGCGGCGTACAACTACCACCGACCGATCCGTGACTACCCGACGAAGAACCCGCAGGACCGGCGCGCGGAGGTTGCCGAGAACCGTCGGGTGGACGTCCGCATCATCTTCCACCGGGCTGACAAGGACGAGCAGGATCCGCTGACCATTCTGCCTTTGGGCAACGATGGTCGGCGCCACTAGGAGTGTTCGTGCAGACGACAGCCGAACTGGTTCGCGAGCGCGTGGCGCTCCTGCGCGGGGTCCGTTGCGCGGCAGAGGCACAGGAGGCTCCCGCATCGTCGGCGGCCGCTGCGTGGCGTAACGTCAGCCGCCTGCTGGCCGATCCGTGGGGTCTCGCCGAACATCAGGTGTCCTGGGCGTTGGCCCTCGCGATGCAGACCGTCCACCAGGACCGCCTCGCGCTGAGCAGCCAGGCCACACCGGCACAGCGGCAGGGCGCGCTCGATGCACGACGATCGATCTGCGCCGCCGGCGCCGTCCTGGCAGCCCGTCTGCGGCGCCACGCGGCACTGCAGACGGCCGTCGCGGCCGCTGAGCTGGGCCCGGCCGAGGCCGCGCCGCTGCTCGCCATTGCAGCTCTGGATACCGCGCCATTGCACGACGATGTCCGCCTGGTCCCAGCCGTGCAGCTCCTTCAGGAGCTGCGAAGGCGGCCCACTGCGTCCGGCTCCCAGCGCCGCGTCAGGCAGCTCTTGGCGACGCTCCCGGCGGATGCCGCTGGCGAGGTGCGCTGGGTGCGGGCGCAGCTGCAACAGGTGTCCTGGTGGCTACAACTGGTGGCCGGCGCCAGGCCACAGAGTCTTCCAGCAAGCGGGGACCTGCTGGCCGATGACACCTGGCTTGGCTGGCTGGCGGCGGGCCCGCCGCCAGGGCTGGGCGAACTGGCTGCGGTGGAGCGCCGCGCCACGGCCGTCTGGGATCGGGCGCGCGCCCAGCGCTGGGAACGGTCGGTCGGCGATGCCACGGCCTGGGCCGTGGCGCAGGAAGCTGGCTGGGCGATCACTCTGCCGGTGGCGGTTTCGCCGCTGCGGAAGCGACGCCCCGCGGTGTTGTCGGTTGGGTTGCCATTGGCCGACTCGGCAGCGGAGGCGAGCGATGACGTGTCCTCATTGTGATAAGGAAGTACAGGGCCGGGCAACGGCCGACGCGGTAGCCGACGGCGGCGTAGTCCTAACTATCCCGAGGGCCTTCTGCGCACACTGCGGCTGGCCGCTGGCCGTCCTCGACGGCGACTCCGCGTCCGTTGCGCTGAATCCAGAGCTGCTCCGACTGGAACCCGGCGCCGTGGGCGAGGTGGTGCTGCTGTTGACTAACCGTGGACCCCGAGCCGCTGGCGCGCTCTACTACAATGTGGAGTTGCCCGACGACACCGTGCTGCCCGGGCTCGCGCGAGACGATCTCAGGGGCCGAGTTGAGGTGGGGGCGGTTCGCGAAGTCAGACTGACGGTCGATGCCAGCGCCTGTCAGCGGCATGGCCAACGTGCCCGGCTGCTGCTCCAGACGCTCACCCGCCGGCCCAGTGCCAAACGCATGGCGCGCGACCTGCCTGCACACGAATGCTGGGCTGAGCAAGATCTCGCGATCCGCGTCGAGGTTGTCCAAGCCGGGCCGCTGGTAACCAACGCTGACGCCCTGATTTTCGGTCATGCGGTCGACCAGGCCAAGCTCGAGCTCGCCAACTGGGGCGATATCGACCTTCCGGTCGAACTGCACTGCGAAGGCCCGTTCGAGGTGCTGCACGCCGCCTTCGCCTGGGCCCCGCATGGCCGGGTGACCCTCAAGGCGGCCCGCGGCGGCGAGGACCGCTGCGGGCCCGGCTGCGTGGTGGTCACGGTCCGACCAACGACCGATCGCCCGGCTCGGGGCTGCCTGTATCTCCGCGCCAACGGCTTGCCGGAACAGCGCGTGGTTCTCGAACGTCAGCCCGCGCCGAGTGCCATCCAGCCGGCTCGAGCCTTCACGGTCGGCATCGACTTCGGGACCTCCAAGACTGCCGTTGCCTGGGTCGACAACCGGGTCAACCAGCCCGAGCCGCAGATGCTGGAGTGGAATCGCCCGTCGGGCCTCGATCCACGCTACCTGCCGTCCGCGGTGTTCGATGATGGCAGCGGCATCCTGGCCTTCGGCGACGCTGCCCTCGAAGAGGCGGCTGTCGTTTCGGATGTCGGGGTCCGCAGCCACAACAGCGGCTACTGGCAAGACGAGCGCGGCCAGCAGCTATACGTTGGTATGAAGCTGTTTCTGCATGCGGCCAACCCGCTGGGCCTGGCGGCCGGCGAGCTGGACCGGGTTGTCGAGGAGTACTTCCACGAGATCTTCCGCGCCCTGCAAGAACGCTCTCCCGTCGACCTGAGCGATTGCACCTTCGTGCTCTCGGTGCCGGTGCTACGCAACGAGGCCGAGCGCGCCGAGCAGGAGCGCCGCACCATCGCGGCGGCCGCCGCCGCGGGTGACTTCTTCGACCTCGAGCACCACCAGTTCCAAGTGCAGTTGGAGCCCCTCTGCGCGGCGGTGGACATCCTCGATTGCGAGGCCCGGCGCGCTGCGGCGGATCCCGCGGGCGGCCAGACCCTGCACGACCACGACTGGCTGTGCGTCTTTGACGTGGGGGCCGGCACCACCGACATCTGTTTCATCCAAGCACGGCGTCGAGGGACCGCCTGGCAGTTCCGGGAGACACCGCCCATCGGCTATGTGTGGGGTGGCGACCAGCTCGACACAACCCTCTACCAGGAGCTGCTGCGTCAGTGGACCAGCGCTGACCACGGGTCTTCAGGGCCCGACATTGGCCCAGCCGGCGACCTGCCTGACGGAGCCCGCAGGGCGAGTGGAGAGCCGGAAGCCGTTTCGCTCTTCGAGGTGCTCAGTGATCCGGCGCACCGTGACATACCGCTCCGGTTCCGTGGCGCCAAACAAGACATCACGGTGAGCCGGCTGCTGGGTCAGGTGGTTCGGTTCAAGGAGCTACACCTCAGCGAGACCAGCCCGCCAGCGCCGGCAGACGTAACCACCCGTACACCGGTGGAGAACCTCCACCAGGACTGCGCCGGGACATTCAGCGGCCGGCCATTGAACGTTCAGGACCTGATCCGACGTCAACGGAGCGAGTTCCTAGAGATGCAAGACGGCGGTGCCCTGGGCTTCGCCCACCAGCCCAAGCTGCGGGTGAAGTTCGAACGGCACACCCGCGAACATGGCATTCGGCAGCTCGATCATGTCTGCGCCGTCGGCGGCACCACTTTGGCGAATGGCTTCCGCGAAGCCCTGGCGCTGTTGAGGTTGAGCGAAGAGCGGCTCCTGCAGGTGGACCCCGACTTGCGGCGGCTGCACGTGGCCCGCGGCGCCGCTTTGTTCCCGCGGCTGCGCGTGGAGCTGCCGTTGCCTGAGACCGTGACCCTGCGCGCAAGCGACTGGCGGCCAGGTGCCGAGCCACGCGTGCGGGCCGAGGTTGCGGTGGACTCCGGCACCCCGCCCTCGCAGACTCAGCAATACGCCCTACCGCCCCAGGCGCTGACGCTGGAGCGGGACCGCTACCTGCTGTTCGAAGTGCTGCTGGGCGAGCGCGTCGTGCGGCGGGTGCCAGTCGGTTGGTTCCAGGCGGCCGACGCGCTCAGCCGCGCGGGGCTGCCGCGCTCGCCGGAACTCCAGATTCGGGCCTCGCTAGCCTATGTCCGCTGGCCGCAGCCTTCGATCCGACTGGAGGCCAGGTGGCTCTTGGCCGCGGACCAGCAGCCGGTGGCGATTGCGGCGGACGAAGCGAGTGAGGTTGTCATTCCCCAGCGCTGAGGAGTTGCGATGTTCTTCAAGAGGCTGCTCGGACGGCCGCCATCCGCCACGCTGCCGGAGGCGCCCGATGACGATCCGCAGGCAGTAGCCGGTGGCACGCCGGTCGACGTGACGGCACCGGATTCCGGGCCGGCTGAGGAGGCCAGCCGGCAGGCCGCGGCGCTGGAGGACCTCTTGCGACGGCTCCACCGCGAGCTCTACCGTGCCGCCAAGGGCCAGCCATTGGGGCGAGACCTGCCACTCGCCAGGTTGTGCGAGTCGCTCGACCTCTTCTGCCACCAACTCCACGCCGGGGCCTACCAACTCCAACGTGTGGGACCGGCCGCAGACAGCGCGGCGCCCGAGTCGGATGCACCCAACTTCGCCGCGGAGTCGGCCGACGTGGGGTGCGCGCAAGAGGGCCCCGCCCCGGCGCTGGTCGCTGCTCCAGCGGCCGTCGAGACGGCGCCAGCGGTCGCGGAACCAACCGACGACGGCGCGCCCGGCGGCGAGACACACCAGGACGAACCACCTTGGCAGCGGCTGCTACGGCAGATGGAGTCAGGCGAGCCCAGGTCCGGACTCGACTTTCTCGTGGCGATGCTTAAGGACCTTGAGGCGGTGCCGATAGCAGTCATGAGCGCGTTGGAGTCTGGTGACCAGGGCCAGCGGCTGCGCGAGCTTCGCCACCGGCTTGACCGAGCGCTGCACGAGCGGCTTGACCTGGCGCTGGTTGAGTCCGCATTAGGCGCCGACGAGGCCCAGGTTCTGGTGGTCGAGGTCGGCCAACGTCGGACGCAGGCCCTGGCTAACTTGCGTGCAGCGGGCGTGGAACGGATCGACCCGACGCAAGGGAGCCCGTTCCACCCCGGCGAGGTGGTGCCGAAGCCGGGTCTGGCGGTGCGGCCGACTCGACGCGCTGACTGGCACGGACGGGTCGCCGAGGTTTGTCCCGGCGATGCCGGCTACCGGCTGGCGGGGCGGGTCATCTGCCCAGCATTGGCGCGGCAATATGAGTACACTGGCGACCGCACAACTGACTCACCCTGACCCCAGCAGCGCGCTGGACGAGCACCTGTGCACCGTTCTCCGGCAACTGGCTGCGCAATCGCGCCTCCCCGGCAGTTGCCGAACCGCCCTGGAAGGCGTCTTTCGAGCCCTGCCTGGTGCCCGACAGCAGGCCTGGCGGGAGTTGCTGCACCAGGACGACTTCGCCATCTGGCTGCGCGCCTTCACGCCGGGTGAACGGCTCGCTACCGAGTTCCGCCGCGGCCTGCTGCAACGGCTGGCGACGGTCGCCCGGCCGCCGCAGGCCACCCCAGTCGCATTGGCCCGGTCTGCCGACGTGCCGGCAGTGCTAGCCCGGCTGGCGGGCGTTTCCAACCCGGACGCCAACCTCTACGGACTCCTCGCCGCTGCCAACTGCCTGCCGCAGCTACCGGCGCAGCTCGCCGAGGCGCACAAGCGCGGCCAGTTGGCAGAGTGGGTGCGCAGCCATCGCGACCGCCTGGACCGCGCTCTTTACACTCCATTTCGGGCTGTTCAGTTGGCAGACGAACTAGCCGCGCTGCTCACTACGAGCGAAGCCGAGGCGCTGGCCACGTGGCTCTGGGACCACCAGGCCGCCGGCCGCCGGGCTCTCGGAGCGCTCGGCCTGGAGCGAGTCGACCCGACCCCGGGCAGCCCCTTCGAGCCCGGCGAGGTTGTACCCAAAGCCGGTGCGGCACCTCGGCCAACCACCCGCCTCGACTGGCACGACCGGGTCGCCGAGGTGAGCCCGGGCGATGGCGGCTACCGTCTGGCCGGCCGCATGGTCTGCCCAGCGATGGCGCGGCGGTATGCGGCCACCGTTTGACGCTAGCCAGTCTGTGATTGGCTTGTCTGCACTCGCCCATCGTCCTGGCCGCGGCGCCGACTCGGCGCAGCTTGCGTTGGGCAGGCGGCACCTGGTGACGGCTGAATACGTCCCGGAGCAGCCGCAGGTGGCGCCCCGAACGACCTCCAGCTCAGCGGCGCAGCCGCTACGCGAGCGATCTGCTCGCCAAGCCGCCAGGTGAGCGTCCCTTGAGCCACGGCGTGTGTCGAGCAAGGCGTGCCGGGCCACGCCGCCCGCGCGCCAGCCGTCGTGCTCAGGCCGGGCCGGCTGGTGCCCGCACGCCGGCGCTGGGCTGGCTCTTGACCAGTCGCGGGGGCTACGCCTAGGATCCGGGGTATGCGCCGAAGCGATCCTTTGCTGCAGCAGATTGCGACCGCTGGGCGGCTCGGTTGGCGAGCGCGCCGGCGGCTGGGGGCCGGGCCCGACGAGGCCTTGGTCGACGCGCTGCTGGCGCGTCTGCAGCGGGAGCCGGCGGGGGCGCGGCGGGGGCCGCGTGACACCGCGCTGGCGTGGTTGCAGGAGTACCTCTGGTGGTACGGCCGGCAGGCCTTCCGGTCCGCGACGCGCGCCGCGGTGCTGGCCAGTGAGTTGGCTCGCGAGGGGCTGCCGGCCGGGGCCGCGAGCAGCTCGACGGCCCGCCTGCCGCACCTGCGGGGCCTCCGGCTGCGGCGGCTCGAGGAGCTGCTGGCGCCGGGCGCTGGCGAGGTGGTGCCGCAACTGGTCAGCCTGCTGCGCGGCCCGGCCGGTGGCGGGGGGACGACCCTCACCCCGCTGGCCGCCCGGACCGGTGATCCGTGGCGGGACTGGATCTACACCGGCCCCAAGATCGTGGCCTTGCGGCTGCTCTCGCCCGAAGTCCTGGCCAACCGCGTGCCGCTGCTGGAGGAGCTGCTCCGCAACGGCGACTCCTGGACCGCCCTCGCCGCCGGGGTGGCGCTGCACCAGGTGCAGGGCGCGGCGGCCGCGCCGCTGGTGGTGACGGAATGCCTCCGTCGCAGCGCCCCGGGCAGCGCCGCAGGCGGGCCGTACCTGCGCGCGCTGGCGGCGCTGGGCGCCGATCTGGTGCCGCCAGCGGTGAGCTGGCTGGCCGACTCCGACGAGACCCGCGGCGCGCAGGCGGTGGCGCTGCTGTGGCAGCTCGGCCACCCAGCGGTGCCGGCCACGGCGGCCTGCTACGAGGCCTGTCCAGGCCCCCCACGGCAGCGCGCCGCGCAGGTCCTGGCGGCGCTCGACCCGGCCTGGCTGCGGCGCTTGCAGACCGCCCCCGACCCCGCCGAGCGCGGCCTCTCGCTGGCCCGCGACAGCGCCGACCCGGCGCTGGGCTTGAGCCGCAGCGAGCCGTGAACCCTTGCCAGGTGCCCGCCGCGCCGACTACCCTGGGGTATGGCTGACGACCACGGCTGGATCACGCAGCTCGCTACCAACGGGTCCTTGGGCTGGTGGACGCAGGTCCGCCTCAAACGACAGCCCGACTCGCGGCTGCTTGACGCCCTGCTGACGCGGCTCCGCCGCGAGGCGGAGTTGCCAGCGGGCCACCCGGAGCTGGCGCTGCTGCGGACCAGCGAGTACTGCGGCCACCACCAGTGTCTGGGCGACCTGGCGGCAGCGCACCGCGCCGCCGCGCTGGCCGCCGCCTTGCAGGCCGCCGCCGCGCGCGATGGGCGGACCTGGCTGTTCTGGCGCGAGCTGCCGCCGGACCACCCGCTGGTGCTGCTGCAGCACCTCCTGGCGCCCGGCGCGGCGGCGGTGGCGGCCGCGCTGCGACTGGTCCTGCAAGGTCCCCCGCAGCCAGCCCTGGCAGAGTTCGTCGATGCGGCCAGCAACCCCGTGCAGGCTGGCGCCTGCAGCAGCCCGAAGATCGTCGCCCTGCGGCTGCTGGCGTCGCACTGGACGACCGCTGACGAGCCGCTGCTGCGGCAGTTGCTGACGCAGGAGGAGACCTTCACCGCGGCCCATGCGGGGCTGGCCTGGTGTCGGATCGCTGGTGGCGGCGTGGCGGGCGAGGTGGTGACGCGGCTGTTGCGGGCCCGGCTGGGGGCCGACTATGGGCAGGCCGAGTTGCTGGCGCAGGTGCTGGCACCGCTCGGCGCGGCCGCGGTGGCGCCGGCCTTGGGCCTGCTGACGGCGGCGGAGTACAGCCAGCGGCACCGCGCCGGCTGTCTGCTGGTGGCGCTCGGCGAGGTGGCGGTGGAGCCGCTGGCGAGTTACTGGCGGAGCTGCGCCGACTGGCGGGGACGACAGAACGCCGAGCAGGCCCTGACCGCCCTGGACCCGGAGCGTCTGCGGGCGGCCCGCCGCGAAGCCAAGAGCGCCGCCCGCGGGCTGAGCCTGGCCCGGCCGGACGGCGACCCCGAACGTGGTCTAAGTCGCGTGGACCCCGCCGGCTAGGCCGTGGCGTCGAGGGCCTGCGGCGGCTCCTCGGGCTCTGGCGCCGGCCGGCCGCTGACCAGGGCGTGGTTGACGCGGGCCATCTGGTCGGTCATCAGGGCCTGCACCCCGAGGGCATCCTGGCTCTGCCCGCCAGCGGTCTGCGGCAGCTCGGCGGCCTCCTGCTCGGGCAGGGCTGGCTTGGCTGGCTCCTCTGGCGCGGTGCGACGCATCTGCTCGGCCAGCTCCACCAGCTCGGGCGCCGGCTCTTTGCTGGCAAAACTGGTGGCGGCGGCGCGCGCCGCGAGCAGCCTCCCGCGCAGCTCGAACTCCAACTCGATGCGCGCCTCGGTGACCACTTCGCCGCGCTGCGAGGCGCGTCGGAGCTGGTGGTTCAGCTCACCTTGTTCGCGATTGTACAACGTGACCGTCGTGGCGGTCACAGCGCTCTGCTCGGCTCCCGCCGCGCCTGTCCGATACGAGGTCGGTACCCTCGACGTGGCGTGGAGAGGAGCGCTTCCGCCCAAGTTGGCCATGGCTCGTCTCCAAAGACTGGTCCTCCCGATTCCTGAAAGCAAGTGGGAGGTAGACCACTGCTGACTCTGGTTTCGGCCGGTTCTCGATTCGCTTGAGGGTGAATCCGAAATCAGTTCTTGCGTTTTTGTTGCCCCGCCGGCTGGTGGGCGGCGTAGTCGGCCGGGGTGTCGAGGTCGGTCAGGATGCCGTGGTCGGGCACGGCGACGAGGCGCACCCGGTGCGGCTGCTGCTGCCGCAGTTGGCGCAGCCCGACCTGCGGGTCGAGCGCGGCGACCGCCCCGAACAGGTCGGCCGCCAGCAGCAGCGGGTGGCCGCGTTGGCCGCCGCAGGTTGGGATCAGCAGCCCCCAGGGCGGCTCCAAGGCCGCGGCCAGGGATTGGTAGGTGGCGGCGTTCACCAGGGGCTGGTCGCCCGGCAACAGGAACGCGCCCCGCCCTGCCGGCAGGGCCGCCAGACCCGCCAGCACCGAACTCAACATGCCGTCGTCGTAGCGCTGGTTCTCAACCCAGGCCGCGCCGGCCGCCGCGACCACCGGCCGCAGGCGGTCGGCCTGGTGGCCCAGCACCACCACCACCGGCGCGGCGCCGGCAGCTTGTGCCGTGGCAATGGTCGCGCCGAGCACGGTGCCGTCACCCCACGGCAGGTCGAGCTTGCGGCCGCCCATCCGACTCGCCCGGCCGGCCGCCAGGATCACCGCGCCGAGGGCCAGGCTCATCGGGCGTCGTCCGGTCGGCTCAGGCCGCGCGTCGCGTCGCCGGGCGCGGCGGCGCGGCTCAGCCCCCGGGTCTGCAGGTCCCGCTCGCGGAGCACGTCGTGGAGCCGGCCGCGATCGAGCTGGCCCAGGGCCTCCTGCCCGTTTTCGATCACCAGCCACGAGGTGGCGGCCAACAGGCCGGCGGCCAGCGGCTCGACCGCCGCCGGCCCGATCCGCACCAGCAGCTTGACGGCGCGGTGCCGCACCACGAAGGAGTCGTCGGCCAGCCGACTCACGGCCCACTCCGCGGCCGCCGCGCCGCTGCCGGCGAGGGTTGGCAGCAGCAACGCATCGACCTGGGCTTCGCTGTGGCAGGCCGCCGCCAGGAGCTGGTCCAAGACGGCCGGCAGCACGGCCGGGCCGGCCAGCGCCAGCCATGGCACCGCTGCGGCCAGGGCGGTCCAAGGGTCCTCGGTCAGCACCAGCGCCGCCAGCCGCGGGACATCGTCGGCGGTGAGGTGGCCGGCCAGCAGCCGCAAGGCGCTGATCTTGGCCCCCACGGCGACCGGCGGCTGGCCCCGCCGCTCGACCACCACGGCCCCGCGCGATGGACCGTCCAGCAACTCGCGCAGCGCCGGCTGGACCGCCGCGCCGGCCACCCGCAGCAGGGGTTCGAGGGCAGCAAGCTGCAGCAGCCGGCCACCGTCCTCGCGATGCGGCAGGTTCGGCTCGCTGCTGCGCCGCAGGTCGACGGCTCCCAACGCGCCGACCAGTGCCCGCAGCCGCTCCGGCGTCTGCAGCCGGGCCGGCTGCTGGCGGGCCTGTTCGGCCACCAGTTGCAGCAACTCGCGCGGGTCGTTGAGCGGCTCGCCCAGGCGCTGCAGCACGGCGTCCAGGACCACCTCGCCCTCGCGTTGGAGCAGGCGACCCAACGACCAGGCGCCGATGCCGCGCGGCACCAGCCGATCGACGGTCGCCGGGTCCAGGGGCAGTGCCATCGTGAGGGTCCGTGGCCTGAGCATACGCAGCGCGGCGGGCGGCGGTCAAGGGCGGCCGCGCGCGTTGACGCCGCTGCGGCGGCAGCGTAAGATTACGGGCCGGAGAGCGCTACCCCATGGATGCCGGCTGGGAGTTCATCCTCCGCGCCCTGATCATGCCGTTGCTGGTGATCATCGGGGTGATGTCCGCGGTACCGATCTGGATCTGGTTGGAGCGGCGGCTGTCCGCCCGCATCCACCAGCGGCTCGGCCCGAATCGCGTTGGGCCGGCCGGCCTGTTCCAGCCGCTGGCCGACGCCGTCAAGCTGCTCTTCAAAGAAGACATCACCCCCTCGCACGTCGACCGGCTGGTCTACCTGCTGGCCCCGGTGGTGGCGCTGATTCCAGCCCTCGCGGCGTTTGCGGTGATCCCCTTCGGCCGTGACCTCAACGTGCGCCAGTACCTCTTCGGGGGGCCGGTGGTGGCGACGATTCCGGCCCAGGTCGCCGACGCCAACGTGGGGGTGCTCTGGATCCTGGCCCTCTCGTCGCTGGCGGTCTACGGCGTCGTGCTGGCCGGCTGGGCCTCCAACAACAAGTTCAGCCTGCTCGGCGGCGTGCGCTCGGCGGCGCAGATGATCAGCTACGAGCTGGCGCTGGGGCTGTCCGTGGTCGCCATCGTGCTCTCCAACAGCGTCTTCGCGAGCGCCAGCGGGGCCTCCACGCTGAGCCTGCGGACGGCCGTCGCCAGCCAACAGGGGCTCGGGCTGCTGAGCTGGAACGCCTGGTGGCACCTGCCGGCGTTCCTGGTCTTCGTGGTCTGCGCGATTGCCGAGACGAACCGCGCGCCGTTCGACCTGCCGGAGGCCGAGTCCGAGCTGACCGGCGGGTTCCACACCGAGTACAGCAGTTTCCGCTTTGCGATGTTCTTCATGGGCGAGTATGCCCACATGACCACGCTGTCGGCGGTCGGTGTGACACTCTTCCTGGGCGGCTGGCTGAGCCCCTTCGCCGGGATTCCCCTACTGGGCGCGCTGAATGTCTCCAGCGTGCCGGTGCTGGGGGCGCTGATGCCGCTGGCCTGGTTCGGCCTGAAGGTCTTCCTGTGCATTGCCGGCTTCATCTGGCTGCGCTTCACGCTGCCGCGGATGCGGTGGGACCAGTTGATGAAGCTGGGCTGGATGGTGCTCCTGCCGGTAGCCCTGGCGTGGGTCGCGGTGACCGGCGTCTACCACGGCCTGGCGGGCCTGGTCGGCGGACCGCGCGGGTTGGTCCCGAGCTTCGACCCGGTCGACATCTACCGCTGGCTGGTGCTGCTGACGTACCTCGGCGTGGGCCTCATGCTGTACTTCCGGAAGACCGGCAAACTGGCGCCTGCCGCCGCCTAGGTGAGGTTCTGATGCGCGAGTTCCTGCAACAGGTGCTGGAGGTGGTCGAGCCGCTGAAAGTCGGCTTCGCCACCACCCGCAAGCACATCGCCCGCGAGGCGGTGACCTACGAGTACCCCGAAGAGCGCAAGCCGCTGCCGGACCGCGCGCGCTGGCGGCACATCCTGCGGCGACACGAGAGCGGCGAGCACGCCGGCTTGGAGCGCTGCATCGGATGCTCGCTGTGTTCGGCGGCCTGCCCCGCCGAGTGCATCTACGTCGAAGCCGGGCAGAACACCACCGCCGAACGCTATTCGCCCGGCGAACGGTATGCGACGATCTACCAGATCAACATGCTGCGGTGCATCTTCTGCGGGATGTGCGAAGACGCCTGCCCCACCGGCGCGATCGTGCTGACCAGCGACTTTGAGCTGGCCGAGTACCGCCGCGAGGACTTCATCTACAACAAAGAGCGGCTGCTCGTACCGCCGGTCTCCTGACTCTCCGCCGCGAGGCCGCGATGCAAGTCGGCAAGGTCTTCCTGGTGGGCGCCGGCCCCGGCGATCCTGGGCTGCTGACGCTCAAAGCCCGCGACATCCTGGCTCGCGCCGAGGTGATCGTCTACGACCGGCTGGCCAACCCGGTCCACCTGCGCTGGGCCCGGCCCGAGGCCGAGCGGGTCTACGTCGGCAAGGCTCCTGGCCAGGTGGCGCTCGACCAGGACGGCATCAACCAGGTGCTGGTCGACCGGGGGCTCGCCGGCCGGCTGGTCTGTCGCCTGAAGGGCGGCGATCCTTACGTGTTCGGCCGCGGTGGCGAGGAAGCCTTGGCGTGTCTGGCGGCGGGCGTGCCCTTCGAGGTCGTGCCGGGGATCACCTCGGCCATCGGCGCACCCTCCTATGCCGGCGTGCCGGTGACGCATCGCAACGTCGCCACCAGCTTCGCGGTGATCACCGGCCACGAGAATCCTGACAAGGCGGCGACGCAGGTCGACTACGCCCGGCTGGCCAACGGGGCCGACACGCTGGTCTTCCTGATGGGCATCGGCAACCTGCCCGAAATCCGCGACCAGCTCCTGGCCGCCGGCCGCGATCCGGCGACGCCGGCGGCGGTCGTGCAGTGGGGCACCTGGCCGCGCCAGCGCAGCGTGCAGGGCACCCTGGCCGACCTTGTTGAAGTGGTCCGCGACAGCGGCATCCAGCCGCCAGCGGTGACGGTGGTCGGCGAGGTGGTGGCCCTCAAGTCGCAGCTCGGCTGGTTCGAAACGCGCCCGCTGCATGGCCGGACGGTCGTCGTGACGCGCTCGCGGACACAGGCCTCGGAGATCAGCGAGCAGCTCACCGCGCTCGGGGCCGAGGTGCTCGAGTTCCCGGTGATCCGCATCGTCCCCCGCGAGGTCGGCCCGGCGGTCCGGGCAGCGCTCGACGCTGGCGTGCCGTACGACTGGGTGGTCTTCACCAGCACCAACGCGGTCGAGCTGTTCTGGCGGGCCTGGTGGGCGGCGGGCGGCGACGCGCGGGCCCTGGCGGCGGTACGCTGCGGCGCGGTCGGTCAGGCGACCGCCGCGGCCTTGGCCGGCTGCGGTCTGCGGGCCGACTTCGTGCCGCGCAGTTTCAGCGCCGCCGACTTCGCGCGGGAGTTCCCCGGCGCTGGCACGGCGCGGGTCTGGTTCCCCAGCGCGGCCAAGGCGGCCGACACGGTCCCCGCCGAGTTGCGGGCGCTGGGGGCGACGGTCGACGTGCTGCCGCTCTACGACACCGTCCTCGACCCGTCGGACGCCGCGCCTCTGGCCGAGCGCCTGGCGTCCGGCGAGATCGACGCGGTGACCTTCACGTCGTCCAGCACCGCCGAGAACTTCCGCCAACTGCTGCCAGACGCCGACCTCGGCGCGGTCTGCCTGGCCAGCATCGGCCCGAAGACCTCGGCGACTTTGCGGCAGCTCGGTCTGCCGCCCACCGTCGAGGCGGCCGAAGCAACGCTAGACGGTCTCGTCGCCGTGCTCCAGGCGCACTTCGCCGGGGACTAGCGCCACCGCCAGCGGGCCGCACCAACGCTGATCGGGCGGCACCCCCGGCGACCAGACCGGCTGACCGTCCGCCAGCAGCACCGGCAGGTCGTCGCGCAGCAGCACCGGGATGCCCCGCTCCTGCTGCAGGTCGCTCAGCTTGCGCGAGCCACCGCGGCCGACCGGCTGCCAGGCATCGCCCGGCTGACGACGGCGCCAGGTGAACGGTGCGGGCCGCAGCATGACGCTGCTGGCCGTCGCGGCGCCGCTAACCACCTGCCACTCGCGACGCCCGGGCCGGGCCAGATAGAGCCCGGCCAGAGACCGACAGGCCACCCAGCGCGCGGTCCGCAGCGGTCCGTGGCCGGGCTGTTGCGCCAACTGGTCGAGCCGCTCACAGTCGTCGTGGCCGCTGCCCGCCAGACTGCCACAAACCGCGGCCAGCGCGTCGCGCAGCAACCAGGCCCGGCTCGCCGGCGGCAGCTCCGACCAGCCGTCCAACCGCAGCAGGCGCGCCTCGGGCGGGGCCAGCCAGGCGGCTGGCAGCGGCACCGACCGGGCGGTGGCGAGCTCGCTGGTGACCTGTTGCAGCCAGGCGCGTTCGGCCTCGACGCGCCCGGCCGCGGCGGCCAGGTTGGCGCCGGCCCCGGCGCGGACCGCTTCCAGCAACGGCAGCACCTCCGCCCGCAGGCGGTTCCGCGGGGTCAGCGGCAGAGCGTTGGTCGGGTCGTCGAGAAACGGCAGGCACTCCTGCTCGACCCAGGCCCGCAGCTCGGCGCGCCGGGCGGCCAGCAGCGGCCGCACCACCTGGCCGTCGCGCGCCGGCAGCGCCGCCAGGCCGCTCAGCGCGCAACCCCGCAACAGATTCAGCAGCATCGTCTCGGCGCGGTCGTCGGCGGTGTGTCCCACGGCGATCCGCGCGGCGCCGGCACGGGCCGCGGCGGTCCGCAGGAAGGCCCAGCGCTGCTCGCGGGCGGCCGTCTCGCTGGGGGCCGGCGTGCCCGCGGCGGCCGTCATAAACCCCTGGCCGCGGCTCGCCGCGAGCTCGCGCACCAGCTCCACGGCCGCGGCGCCGTGGTCGCCCCAGCGGTGGTCGAAGCAGGCCACGGTGAGCGGCCCGGCGTGCCGGCGGTGCAGGATCTCGAGCAGCGCGACGCTGTCGGCTCCGCCGCTGACAGCCACCAGCAGGGCGGCCCGCGGCGGCAGCCAGTCAGGTTCCCAGCCGGCCGCCAGGCGGTCCGGCAGGTCCCGCATCAGCGGCTCCAGAGCCAGCCGCGGAGATCGACCGCCCCTTGCCGCAACCGGCCGGCGGCGACGCTGAACTCGTCAAACTCGCGCGGCCCTGCGATGCGGGCGCCGGGTCGCCAGGCCAGGTACGGCACCGGCCGGCTGGCGTGCCGCCGGGTCGCCAAGAGGCTGGCGTAGTCGCTGACGATGGTGATCGCCAGCTCGTCATCACGGCCGGTCTTGGCCACCAGCGGCCCTAGGATCTCGCGGTCCAGCCAGGCGATCACGTCGCGCTTGTAGGCCACGTCGCCGAAGTGCCCGGCGCGGTCGGCGTCGTTGACATGCACCAGCAGCGTCGGAGCATGGTCCAGGGCGGCCAACATCGCTTCGGCGGTCAACTCGTCGGTCCGGCGTAGCACCGAGACCCCGGCGGCGCGGGCCGCCCCGCGGACTGCCAGGTTGCGGGTCAGCACGCTGACCACCTGCCCAGTCCGCAGCACGAACACCGGCAGCTCCGGCGCGCGGCCGCAGCCCCAGGGCCAGGCCACATCGAAGGTCGGCAGCCCATCGCCGGCGCGCCGCTGGTTGACCGGGTGGCGCGCCAGGACCTCGCGGCTGATGTCGACCAGCCACCGCAGCTCGTCCTCCCCTTCGCCTCGCGGCCACTGCGCTTCGAGGGGCTGGCTGGGGTCCAGCTCGCCCGGCGGCGTACAGCGCGCCTCGACGGGCCCGTCCTCCCAGAGCCCCAGCCAACGTTTCGGCGCCACGGCTTTGACAGCCAACCCGGGCCGGCTGAGCGCGCGGGCCAGGGACTCGCCGAGCGCGTCCCAGTCTTCCGGCAACGGGGGCAGCGGGAACCGCTCCAGCTCGGCGCCCCAGGTCAGCAGGTCCAGGCGCACCCCCGCGTCGCGGCGACCGAGCGCGGCGCCAGCGCCCAGCAGCTCGACCGCGGCGCGGCCGCCGGCCGCCGGCGAGTAGCCCAACAGCGCCAGGGTGGTCTGGTCGGACCCAATCGCCGGCTCGTCGGGAGTGGTCTCCGGCAGCAGGTGCAGCAGCCCGACCTCGCTGCGGTGCGCCAGCTCGTCAAGGTGGGGCGTGACGGCCGCCTGCAACGGCGTGCGGCCGTCCAGTTCGTCCTGCGGATCGTCGGCCAGGCCGCTCAGGACCAGCAGCAGGTGGGGCATCGGCGGCTACAAGTCGCGGCCGGTGATCCGGCGCCACGCCTCGTGGTAGCGCGCTGCGGTCAGCGCCACCACCTCGTCGGTCGGCGCCGGCGCCGGCGGCTGCTTGTCCCAGTCAAGCGTCTCCAGCCAGTCGCGCAAGACCTGCTTGTCCATCGACCGCTGGCCCCGCCCCGGGGCGTACTCGTCGACGTCCCAGAAACGCGACGAATCGGGCGTCAGGATCTCGTCGATTAGGATCACCGCGCCGTCCAAGATCCCGAACTCGAACTTCGTGTCGGCGATGATCACGCCCTGCGCTCGCGCCAACTCGGCGGCCGAGCGGTAGAGCTGGATGGTCGCGTCGCGCAGCGTCTCGCTCAGCTCCCGGCCGATCCGCTCGACGCACTGCTCGAACGAGATGTTGATGTCGTGGCCGTCGGATTCCTTGCTGGCCGGCGTGAAGATCGGCTCGGGGAGCTGGTCCGATTCGCGCAGCCCGGCCGGCAGGCGGATCCCGCAGACCGTGCCGTCGGTGCGGTACTCCTTCCAGCCACTCCCGGCCAAATAGCCGCGCGCGACGCACTCCACCAGGATCGGCTCGCACTTGCGGACGTACATCGAGCGGCCGGCGAGGTCGGCGCGGGAGGCCTGGAACTCGGCCGGGAACTGCGCCTCGTCGGCGGTCAGGCGGTGGTGGCGCAGGCCGATCCGGTCGCAATGGTCCAACCAGAAGTTGGTCAGCCGGGTGAGGATCCGCCCCTTGGCGGGAATCGGCCGCGGCAAGATGCAGTCGAACGCCGAGATACGGTCCGAGGCGACCAGCAGCAGGGCGTCACCGAGGTCGTAGATGTCGCGGACCTTGCCGGAATGGTCGGGCTGCCGGCCGGCCAGCGTGGTGTGCAGCAAACCACTCATCGAGCACCTCCCAGGGCAGGATTGCGCGTTGGCCAGGGGCGGTCAGGAATGGCCGTCGAGCGGCTCGAACTCCATCAGCGTCTCGCCGGTCACGACCAGTTGCTCGTTGGCGGCAACCACCCGGACGACCCGGCCCCGGGCCCCGGCCGAGATCTCGTTGAAGATCTTCATCGCCTCGATCAGGCACACCGTGTCGGTCTCCTCGACGACATCGCCCTCCTTCACGAAGGACGGCTCGTTGGGCGACGAGGAGCGGTAGAAGACCCCGGTGATCGGCGATTTCAGCGGAATCCAGTGGCTCGGCCGGTCGTCGCCCAGCGGCTCCGGCGCCACGGTCGCCAGCACCGCGGCCACTTCGGCCGCCGGCAACGCGGTGATGTTGATCTCGAGGTCGTCCTCACGCACCGCCAGCGACTCCAGGCCGTGGCGCTGGACAATGTCGAGCAGGCGCTGCAAGTCGGTTAGTTCGACCAGGGGATCCATGCGGTTCGCCGCTCCCATCAGGTCGGCCCAAGGTAGCCTAGAACGGCAGTCGGGTCAAGCGCGGCGCCGACGGCCAGCCAGTTCGCGGCAGCAACGATCCAACAGCTGGCCGAACTGCTCCCGATCGGTCGGCCACGGCTGGTCGCTGCCGCTGTCGTCGGCCGCCGCGGCAGCGCTCCGCTGCAACCACTCGCGGGCCTCAGGGTAGGTCTGCCCGCGCGCCAAGGCGGCCTGCAAGAGCGCCTCATACTCCTCGTCCACCGCTGAATCGAACAGCGACGGATCATCGGTGTTGACGGTGAACCGCAAGGCCGATGAGTGCGGCGGCGACCAGTCAAACACCGGGTGCTCCTGCAGCGACCGCATCGCACCGATCCGCAGGTTGGAGGTGGGGCAGACCTCCACGGTGAGGTCCAACTGCGCCAGGTCGCGCAGCAACACCTCGCGCGCGGCCGCCGTCGCTTCCGGCAGCCAGGGCAGCTCGGACAACGGCACGGTGCCAGCGAGCGGTCGCGTCAGATAGCGGGCCAGCAGCCGGTCACACTCAGTTGGCAAGTTGTCGGGCGCGTGGACATGGCGCCGCAGACGCCAGTGCCGAGGGGCCTCGGCGAGCAGTCCGACCCGCGCCAACGCTGTGGGCTCGTAGCGCAGTTGGTAAGCCTGCCAGAGGGTCTGCGGGCTGCGACCATCGCCGTTCGGGTCGCTGGCCTCAGCGGCAAGCCGGTCCTCCAACTGCGCCAGGCAGCGCTGGCTGAGCGCCTCCCGAGCGCGGGCCCAGAGCCAGACGAGATCGTCGACCAGTTCCTGGCGGTCGACCCGCACAGCGGTGTCGCACGGCCGGTGGGAGAGCGCCAGGGCGTGACCCACCCGCTGCGGGTGTAGCCGGACGCCGTCGAAGCAGACCCGCTGCGTCAACTCGTCGAGTCGGCGCAGTCCTTGGAGCTGCGTGTCGAATCCCTCACCGGCGTGGCAGATGAAGCTCAGCCGCGGCGCTGCGGGGCCGCACAGGCTGTAGTAGTAGGTCCAGGTGCGGTTCACCAGCAGCGCCATCACCCAGTTTGCCAGGGAGCGCTCGTTGCCGGCAATGTCCACCGTGCCCACCCACCTGGTGAGATTCGGGCGCTTCGCCAGGAACTGCCCGACCGCCCTCGCCTGCTGCCAGAGCCCCTCGAAACGCAGATGCACGGGGTGCACATAGGCACCTCGTCGCGGGCGCCTGTCCGGCTCTCGGAGCAGGTGGATCGCGAACCGGGCAGTCAGGAAGCGCGCTGGGTTGCCGTCAGCGTCGCGGTCGTGCAGGTAGGCTTCGCAGCTCTTGACCTTGGACCGGAACTCGGTCCGCAACTGGTCGACCGTCTTCTCCGGCCCGACCCGCCACTCCACTCCGCGAATGGCCGGCCGGGCGGCCATCCAGCGCAGGGCCGCCTGGACCAGGTCGGCCTCGGCGTGCTTCTTGACCTTGCGCCATGCCGCGAAGTGCGCATCAAAGAGATCAAACGACTGGGTGTCGGGCAGCGCGACCAGACCGCGGTAGATGACTCCAATGATGCGCAGGACCTGCGTCAGAAGCACCGTGTGGCAGTTCGCCTCGGCTGGCCAAGGGTGTGACTGGAACCAGGCGTGCAACGCCGCCCCGACGCGTTCGCGGAAGCAGCGCTCGCCGTCTGGCGGCAGACTCCCCCGCCGGACCCGTTGGGCAAAACGGTAGACCCGCCGCCAGGCCGGCGACTTGCCGCAGTTGGCCGGGTCGGTCTGGGCGGCCGCGATCAGCACCTCCCAGTATGCGTCGAGACTGCTCCCCAAGGCCGCGAAAGCCCGGTCTCGCTTGATGACTATGTCGACAGCGCAGCCCTCCATGGCGGCTCGTTCGAGAGTCTGGAACCCCCAGCGCGCGGCGACTAGCAGCACGTCGAGCTGCAACTGCTCGCCGCCTACGACCCAGCGCGCCTCGGCGGCACTTCTTCTGGCAGGTAGATCGCGCAGTTCTGCGCGCTGAATCGCCGCCCAGGTCAGCCCGTTGGGCGGCGCACCAGCCCCCAGGTGAACATGGCCGTCCAGCAACCCCTCCGGCGCCAACCTGGCCGCTTGCCGCGGCGGCGGCAGGGCCGTGCGGACCACCAACGGCCCGCCGCGACAGGCGCTGGCGCTGGCCGCCGCTTCGAGCAGCGCCAGCGGCCAGATCTGCCGCTGCACCGCCAGATCCGCCGGCGTCAGCAGGCACCGCAAGCCGCCCTCCAGCCGCGTCGGCTCGAAGCAGCTCTGCGCCTCACCGAGCAGCGCCGCCAACGCCAACGGCATCCTGGCGTCAGCCGCCTGCCAGGCTGCCTTGCGGCAGTCCGACAGCTCGGCGCCGCCGCCGTACTGGATCCACGGCGGCTGGCGCAGCCAGTCGTCCGCCAACTGCCCAAGCTGCCCAGAGTCCGCACCCGGTCGGCGGAGAGCCGCCGGGTGCGTCCAGAGCCAGGCCCGAGCCGCACTTCCGAAGACGTCCAACGGCGCGCTCATGGTTCGCGATCGCCGGCCGCGGGATCCGGCTGGTCCGAGCTGTCGATGGGTGGCTCGTCGGCCTCCAGGTCGTCGTTGACGAACGGCTCGGGGGTACTGGAGTCCGGCTCATCCGGATCGACGGCAGCCGCCTCAGCCCCGTCGTCAAGAGTCGCCGCAGGCGCTGCCGCACTGTTGCCCGGCTCCACAACGTCCTCCGCCACCGGCTCCGCCAAGGCGCTGGCGTCCGGCTCCACAGCTTCCGGGGCAGACGGCTCAGCCGCATCGTCCGCAGTCGCCGCCGGCGGTACCGCGGCAAGTTCCGGTGCGACGCTGGCGTCCGGATCAGCCAGGCTGCTGGCGGCTGAGGCCAAGCCGCGGCGATCCGCAGGTTGGTCGGGTGTGGCGAGCGGAGCCTCCTCTTGAGGCGTCTGCTCAGTGGTCCCGCGCTGTTGTCTCAGCCACTTAATGATGAGATTCAGCACCTCTTGGCAGACTCGGTAAGCGTCGCCCTTGCGGAAGTCCCGCACCAGGCGGACGAAGCCGAGAAGGTGCTCTGGGCACCCGATCTGCTCAAGCAGTGGTAGCGCTAGGACGAGCAGCTCGACCACTCCACAACCTGCTTTGAGCCAGGCTTCGAGTTTGTCGGCGATCTCGCAGAAGGGCAGAGTGGCGCTCGCGGCCAAGTCGTCAGCTACCATCGAGTTCAACGCCATCTCACCGGCGACCGCTGGCCCAACAGGTTCGCCGTCCGTCGCTGAGGTCGGCGCCGCGGCGCCGCCCGGCTCGACCGCATCTGCCGCGCCAGGCTCCCGAGCGACGCTGGCGGCCGGTTCGGCGGCGCGTTGCTCAAGCGGATCCGCACCTGACGGCTCAGCCGGATCGCTCCCGGTCGCCGCGGAGGACGAGCTCGGACTACCTGCCAAGCCGAGATTAGCGAACGGTTCGGCCAGTTGCGAATCGAGTTCGTCCAGCGAAGCCAGGTCCAATGCGGCGTGGCGCGATGGCGGCCTGCGCTGGAGGGCCGACCTGAGGTAGTTGCTGTATTCACACCTTCGTTGGTAGGCCAGTCGGACGTCCTGGCCCGCAGCGGCGAGTGCAATAATCCACAACTCGATGATCTGCTGGCGTATCGTGGTCGCCGGGCACCACTTCGGCTGCGCAAGCTCGGGAATGGCAACTACAAGCCACTCGACGTAGTCCGCCAACTCCCTCGGCTCCTCCTGTAGCCGCTCGCCAACTTCCTGGAGCGCGGTCTTCACGCGCTCCAGCGCCTCGCCACGACCTTGGGCCTGCCAGTTGCGGAGGTTAGCGTCGAGGTCCTGCGGCAGCGCAGGCAGCGCCGCTCGCGGGGAATCGTCGCCTGGAACCGACAGATGCAGCCGTTGAACTGCCGCAACCAACTCAAGGTGACTCAACAGGAGCCACTCCAGTGCATCATCGTCTTCGCGGACGCCTGGGTCGAGCTTCGTTAGCTCATGGCGCCAGTGGTTCCAGTAGCGGCGGTAGACTTCACAGTCCGTCGCGCCATTCGTCCGTGGCAGATGCCAAGGGGCACCCAGGTGGCTCTCGTCGCTGGCCCCAGGGTCCTCGTTCGGCAACTGCAACGGGAGTCCACTCACAAGCACCGGTCGCCACTCCGACCAGGCCAGCGGCAACCCGGATTCCAAGTCGCATCCGATGACCTCCCAGCGCCTGACAGCCTCGCCGATCAAGGCCATCGCCTGCGGCAACCAGGCCGGCATGGTCCCAGGCTCGGCCGGCCCTCCGCCTACAGCAACGAGGTCGCTGTCCGGACGAAAAGTGACGCCAAGCCGCAGCCGCACCCTCGTCTGCACCTGTTCTGTGCCGACGGTACGACTCCGGCCGAGTAGGACGGGGCTGCCGTAGCGGCTTCTTGCAGTGAGGTTGCGCCAGTCGATCTCCACCCCGAGCCCGTCCTGCCGTTGCGTCCAGCGGAGGTGCTCCCGATGGTCGGACGGCAACTCGAGGTTGGCCAGGCGCAGCCGGCAGTCGATCAGGCACCGGATGGCCTCCCCCGTCTTCCCCCGTGCATCCAGCGCGGGGTCGTCGGCCAGACGCTGCAGTTGGCGGTACACCTGCCACAGCTCGCGGGGCGTCGGCGGCAGGATCTCGGCGTACCAAGTCGGGTCCAGTGGCGGAGTCTGCCCCGTCCGGTCCCCGGCGTCGGGGATCAGGTGCAAAAGAAGCGGGCCGATGTCAAAGAGGTCGCCAAGGGTGCGGGGACCATTGTCGCGTGCGCCGAGGTCGAACCTCCGCAGCAGATCGACCAGGCTGCTCTCGTCGGCGCTGGGTTTGAAGCGCAGTCGGTCACGGACCGGCCACTCGCTCAACTGCACCAGCAGGTGGTTCGGGAAGGCCTTGTCCATCTGCCGGCGGATGCCGTCGGTGACCTCTTCGCGCTGCAGCAAGTGCCGTTTGGTGGCCCACTTGATGGCCTCCTTGCGGCTATGCGGCAGGGCAGTCTGGCAGACAGCGGTCCAAAGGCTGTCCGCGCTGGCGCAGACCAACGGCACAATCGCCGGATGCACGGCGCAGCAGCGGATCTCCCGGAACAGGCTGGGCAGGCGTTTGGGGACCAGATCCGCATCGTCGATGGGCAGCAGCAACAACGGCCTCTGGTCGTCGGTGCAGCTCCACTCTCGCAGCAGGCCGTCCACGAGGCCGAACAGGTTCTGGTGACAGCGCCGCCGGATCTCGGCGATCTGATGGACCTCTTCGGCGTACTCCAAGCCGGTCAGCCCGCGCCTCCGCAGCGCTTTGCCGAAGTCGCCCAGGTACACCGGCCAGTCCTCGCTGAGTTCCTCCCAGCACTCCCGCAGGTGCTTCGACGCAGACTCGCGGGCCGGCTCGAGGTACTCGACCAAGCAGCCCAAGACCTGGTCGGTCGACGCCAGCCGCTCGGGGAACACGGTCGGCAGCACCAGATCACCCCGGACCTCGTTCGCATGGCTCGCGACCGCCGCCAGCAGTGTGGACTTGCCTGAGCCGCGGCCGCCGAGGATGGAGATGGTGGTTGACCGCGGGATCCCAAGACCGCCCCAAGAGGCGCGATGCCGCCGCTCGGACTCGAGACGCTCGGCCGCGCCGCCGCCGCGGCCACCAGGCCGGCCTGACTGCGCATGCGCGGCCAGCAACTGCTGACGGCGCTGCTGGCAGTCATCGCGGGACTGTGCCGTCGACTTCGTGGCTCCATCCGGCCAAGCCTCGGCAGCCAGCCGGTCCAGCATCGCGGTGACGGCGCCGAATGGGCTCTCTAGCTCCACAGGCAACAGAACCAGCCGCTGAGGCTCCGACGTTGATTGGCCCATCCCATCACCCTCCTTGGCGCTTGGGCAAGGTAGCACACGCCGGCCGCGAACTCAAGACCGAACTCAGCAAGTCTGGATCGAGGCCGATTCTCCCACCGTTCCACGACACGTCAGATGACTGTCCCGATGTTTCGACAATCCCCAACGCTACATCTCGGATGATCCCACCAGCCGTATCTAGGGCCTCTTGGACATCGCTCGCTGGCAGTTGGACGGCCGACCGCGGACGGTTCGAGCGTCTGCCGCGGCGCCGGGGCGGGTCCTGTTGTATGCTAGACAGACCGGCCGGGCGGCGGTCGGGGACGGAGTCGTGGTTGGACGCTCAAGCGGCTGGCTATCGGCGCGAACCGGCGCGGCGCGGGCCGCGGTGGGGCGTGGTGCTGGGAACCCTGGCCGGGGCGGTGGCGCTGGGGGCCTTGGTGGGGCTGCTGCTGCCGCTTCCTGGGGCGCGGCAGACTGCCTGGACGCTGCCCAGCGTGACGTTGCCGCTGCTGCCGTGGCAGCGCTCCGGGCCGGTCGATCCGGCGGCGGCGCGGGCGTCCCGCGAGCTCGGCCTGCTGCCGCCGGCGGTGGCGCCCTTGTTGGACCGCGCGGCGCCGCTCTGGGGGTTGCCGACCTGGCCGGCCACCTACGACGACTCCGGCCCACGTTCGGCACTGCGGCGGCTGGCCGCGCCCGACCTGGGCCCCGACCCGTTGGCGCCGCCGCTGCGGGTGGTCTGGCAGGGCCGCCGGCACGGGCTGGAGGCTCGCCCGATCGACCCGCTGGCGAAGCTGGCGCATGTACCGGTGATCATGTACCACGACGTGGTGCAGCCGCCGAAGGGCGTCTGGTTCGACATCACTGTCGCCGAGTTCGAGGCCGATCTGGCGAAGATCGAGCAGGCCGGCGCGACGCCGATCAGCCTGCGGCAATGGTGGCGCTATCTCACGGCCGGTGAGGCGCTGCCGAAGAAGCCGGTGCTGCTGACTTTCGACGACGGCTACCGCAGTGTCTACGACCTGATCTACCCGCGGTTGCAGGCGCGGCGCTGGCCGGCGGTCTTCTTCATCGTCACCTCGACAGTCGGCCGGCGCACCCAGCGAGACCACCTCACCTGGGACCAGATGCGCGAGATGCACGCCACCGGGCTGTTCGAGTTTCAGATTCACACCGTCAGCCACCCCTACCTGACCCGGATCCCAGCGAAGGATATGCAACGCGAGATCCTCGACTGCCGCGACACGCTGGAAGCCGAACTGGGTGTGCCGGCGCAGTTCATCTGCTATCCGATTGGTGACCGCGACGCCGAGGTGATTGCGACCTGCAAGAATGCCGGGCTGGTGGCCGGCTTCACGATGGAGGCCGGCGGGTCGGCGCAATCGCCGAACGTGATGGAGATCAACCGTTACGCCAGCCAGGACCTGGCGACTGCGCTGAGCCGGGCGACCGGTGAGATGACGCTGGCGGTGCCGGCGCTGAACCCGCCGCCCGATTTGACCCAGCCGGTGGTCTTTCACCGGCGGATCTTCCGCGAGGGCGGCAACCGCATTCCGCTCTGTTGGGTCACCGGCGGTCGCCCGACGACCGTCCACGCCGACTTCCGCTACGGCGTGCCCGACGTCGCCCGGGCGCTCGGCGCGCCGGCTGGGATCAACGGCGGGTTCTTCCAGATGTCGCACGTGCGGGACATCAGCAACCAGATGATCGGCCCGGTGATGTCCACCTGGACGACCACCCGCAACGAGGCGCTATGGCGCGAGACCGAGGTCGCCGAGCCGGAGAGCATCCTGCCGTACGGCCGGTTCGTCCCCGGCAGCGACCTGGAGAACGCGCGGCTGGAAGGGCGGCCGATGGTGCTGATGAGCCCGTCGATGCTGCGCTTCCTGCCGTTCAACGCGGCGCTGATGAACAGTGGCAGCACCCTGCGGCGGATTGTGCCCGACCTCTCGGACGCCTTCATCGGGGGCGCCTGGCTGGTGCGTAACGGGCAGGCCCTGAGCCGCGAGGAGATCGACGCCGCGGCGACGCGCGACCATCACGATCCGCGGCGGCGGGCGGTATTTGGAATCGACCGCCGCGGGCGCCCGGTGCTGGCGGCCTCGCCCTCCAGCCAGTCCAGCGCCACCATCGCGCGTTGTCTGGCCGAGCTGGGTGTGGTCCAGGCGGCGCTGCTGGACTCGGGTTTCAGCAGCTCGCTGTACTACAACGGCAGCCTGTTCGTGACCGGCCACAGCGACGAGAAGCCGAGCCGGCCGGTGCCGCACATGGTGTTCCTGCAGCGGCCGGAGGACCCGGTCGCCAACGCCGTGGCGGCGGCGGTCAGCAAGGTGGACACTCTGGCGCGGGGCGCCGACGACGACCGGCAGGCCGATGAGATGCCGCCCCAGGCACGGCTGGTCGACGTGCCGTACAAGCGGATCACGGCGCAGGACGAGGACCGGTGAACGAGGATTCGCTGTTCTACCTGGAGCTCGGCTTCGGGATCCTGCGGTCGGTCTTGGATGCGCCCGCCTGGAGCCCGCAGGGGCAGCGCAGTCTGGTGCGCTACCTGCCGACGATGACGGCGTTCTGCCGGCTCTGGGGCTGGCAGGACCCGAGCGCGGCGGTCGGGTCGGCCGCCGGCCTGAGTGCCGCGCCGCTACGCGCCGCCGGCCGTTGCGCGGCGGTCGAGTTTGCGCCCTGGCCGGCGGCCGCGGTCCGGCCGGTCCTGCGCCGGGCCTTGCGCGACGCCGCCGACCCGGAGTGGCAGCAGGCCCTGCCGGCGGCGGTGCGGAGCGACCTGGCTGACGTGCTGGCGGTCTCCTGGGCACGGCACTGGCCGGCGGGCCTGCCGGAGGTCTACGCCGCGTTGCAGCAGCCGCTGCTGGGTGGCGACGGCCGGCTCTGGGCGCACGAGGTGCAGCGCCGCGCCGTCGGTCGCACACCGTGGCCGGGCCGCGAGTTGCTGCCCGGCGGCAGCGTCAGCCAGTGGGAATGGGCCGCGGCGGGCCTGCTGCCGCACGAGCGGGTCCAGGCCTGCCTGGCCCTGGCCGCGCACCACCTGCGCGAGGATCCCCCCGCCTCACCAGCCGGCGATCTGCCAACGTTCGGCGACGGTGCGTAGATCAGCCGGCTCCAGCGGCGCGGCACACTGCTCCAGGCCTTCGACGCAGCCCAACCAGGGCACCCCCAGCTCGGGCTGCAACTGCACCACCTCGCGCCACGCCTCCAGGTTCGGCGCGTGGCGGTCCTCGACGGCCAGATGCCAGTGCGGCGAGACCAGTCGCGCCAGGGCGGCGCGATGCCGCAGCAGCGACACGACACTGTGGCGGTCACTCCAGAGCCCGCCCAGGGGCACCATGTCGACCAGATCGGCGAAGTACGGGTTGACCGTCGGGGCGACGATCAGCGCGTCGGGCTTGACCTCGCGCACGGCCGCCCGCACGGCGGCCAGGTGGCTGCGCAGCGTGCCGGTGCTGCCGTCGGGGGGAGCCAGATCGATCAGCCGCAGCCCATCGGCGTCCAAGCCGTCGGGCGCCACGGTCTGCCGGGCGACCGTCGGGTGCAGCCGCAGCCGACCGAACAGCGTCCAGGTCAACACCACCTTGCGCCCCGCTTCGTGCTGCCGGGCGATGAACCCCGCCAGGTCAGGCCAGCGCAGCGGATCGGGCCGGCCGGTGTCGTCCTGCCAGCCCGGCCCGAGGCAGATGGTGCCCGGCCGCAGGCCCTGCTGCTCCAGCAGCGCCAGCGCATCGAGCGCGTTGGCCAGCGTGTTCTGAGCCTGCATCTCCCGCCCGCGCGCCAGCCAGCACTGCTGCGCCGTGGTGTCGTAGACCGGGCCGGCCCACCAGGCCGGGAAGGGCCCGTCGGGAAAATGCACCAGGCCCCGCCCTTCGAGCGCGGCGACCTGCCCGCGGAAGGCCCCGTAGACGTCCCGGGCGCCGAAGGTGAAGAGCAGCGGTGGGGCCTGCCAGGTGCCCTCGACGGCGACCCGGCCGCCGTAGTCGAGGTCGAACCCAAAACTGCTGCCACCACGGTAGCGGAACGCGCCGAACTGCAACGCAGCGGGCTCGGGCGCCAGGCCGACCGCCGTCCAGGGCCCGTCGGGCAGCTCCCAGGCGGTGCCCCACAAGGCTGGCAAGAAGCTGTCGCAGCCCCCGTGGCGCAGCGGGTCGTCGCAGAGGTCGATAGAGTCCTCCTCGACGGGCAGCCGCAGGTCGCGCTCGGCAGCCGTCGGCCGCGGGCTGAAGTAGGCCCCAAAGTGCGGGCGCGAGCCGCGGGCCAGGTCGCCGTAGGGCCGCTCGTAGCCCGCCCGGAAGCGGCTCGGCCCGAGCCCCAGCCGGGCGGCGTCGCTGGCCAGCGTGCCCTGCAGGTAGTGCACCTGATCGACCCGGCCCTTGCCGCTCACCGCGACCTGATAGGTCAGCTCGCCATCGGTGCAGCAGAGCTGGTAGACCTTCTGGTCCCAACACGCCGAGCGGCTGCGGAAGGTGACCGTGGTGACGGTCCCCTGGCGCGACAGCTCGGGTTCGCCAGGCCGGTCGAGGTCATCTCGTCCGAGGCTGGTGTCGACGCTCGAGGCGACGAACAGGTCGGCCAGCGGCTCGCCCGTGCCGGTGCCGAGGGTCACCGTCCAGGGCCGTTCGCGGTCGAACGTCAGGCTGTAAGCCGGAGCGGTCAACTCCAGGCGCTGCGCCGATTTCGTGAGCCGGACCATCGCCACCTCACCAGTTGATCGGGTAGATCTTGAGCTGCGGCAGGAAGCAGGCCAGCAGGGTGGCCCCCGCGCCGCACAGGAAGTCGCCCAGAATCAGGCCCAGGAAGAACGGGATGGCGCGCCGGTAGGCCTTCATACCGCCCACGCGCAGGGTCACCGACTTGATCAGCCAGGCCAGGAAGAACGGCATCCAGATGCTGTTCATGGTGTTGGTCCCGGCCATCGCGTAGCCAATCGGATGCAGCGGGCAGCTCACCCAGGTGGCCCGCACCACGGTCAGCAGAATCGTGGCCACGAAGCCTACCCCAACGAATCCGAGCTGCGCCGCGGCGCTGCGCGGCGGGTTGAGGACGACACTGACGATCTCCTCGAAGATCGTCCGCCCCATCGTGGTGCGCCAGGGCTCCGCGCGGCCCAGCGCGCCTTGGGCATACCAGACCTGCAGCGCCAGCACCAGCGCCACCGGAATCGCGAAAGCCAGCGCCACGATGATGGCCACCGAGACCTGCCGCGGCCGGATCTGTGCGACGTCGGCCATCTTGAAGGCATCGAGCTGATGCGGCATCGACTGACAGCGCATGTCGAAGTTGGAAAGGCTGCGCAGGAAAGCCATGATGGTCAGATCGCGCAGCCCCAGCCGGCCGTTGGTGGCCGCCAGAATCAGCCGGTGCGGGTCCATCATCGGCCCGAACAGCCAGGCGTTGCCGGTCTCGGCCCGGATCCGGGTCGCCGCCACCAACACCGCCAGCGACAGCGCAAAGACCACCGCCGCCAGCCCGACCGCCAGGCCGGCCTGCGCGCAGAACGCCAGCAGCACCAGCAGGCAGCCGCCCGCGCCCAGGAACGCCGTGCGATAGCTCAGCGGCTCCTGCGAGTCGTCCAGCGGCCGCCGCCGCGTGAAGGCGGTCTGCAGCATCTCGCGGATGGTGCCCCGCGCAAACCACAGACTGAAGGCGGTCAGCGCCAGAAACGCGCCGGCGCCCTGCTCCTGCAGGTACGGGAAGCGCCCCAGCCCGGTGCCGATGTCGGAGTGGCCGAGCTGCGCCGCCAGCCCGGCCTGCAGCTTGCCAATCCACAGGAACAGCCAACAGCTCAGGGTGACGTCGAGGCTCAGCAGGTAGCCGATGCCGATCACGAAGGGGTAGAACGAGACGCTGACCGGCCGCATCGCCTGGGCGAACTTGCTGCTGAAGGCGGCGTCGATCGGCATCACGCGGACGTTCAGGTCGGGCACCGCCGGCAGGTTGGCGTGCAGGTTGTTGATCAGCCCCAGCAGAAAGGCCACCGCGAAGCCGCCCCAGAGCACCGGGTTGCGGAGCAGCGCGCCGTCGCTGCGCGTCAGCTCCAGCGGCAGCACGACGGTCGGGAAGGTCAACCGCTCGCGGTCGACCCACTGCCGCCGCAGCAGCACGCTGAGGTTGACCGTCAGGCCCAGGAACGCCAGCAGGAAGATGGTCCAGGCGAGCCCCGGCACGAGCCAGGCCTGGTAGGGCACCGGGGCGTTGCCCTGGTAGAAGTCGGCGATGGCCTGCGGGCTCTGGGGCGCGAACCACTTGGGGATGTACGGCACCACCAGATCGAGGTGGTTCTCGGCAGTGGCGAAGTGGAACGGCGCCAGCATCACCGGCACCAGGAAATGGATGCCCCCCGACGAGGCGACCACCGTGGCGCAGGTCATCATAACATAGACCACCAGCACCTCGCCCCGCGCCAACGCCCAGCGCGGCAGCAACCGCCGGATCAGGGCGTTGCCGGCCAGCACCAGCAGCAGCCCGCCAAAGGCGCCGAGCGGAATCGAGGTGTTGGCCAAGGCCGAGTGCCCACGCTGCCCGACAACCAGTTCGGCCTGGTGGATCCAGCGGCAGACCAGCGCCACCATCGCCAATCCGAGCAGTAGCGACCGCGGAGTCAACCCCCGCTGGCGTTCGATCCCGGTGGCAGACGGAGCGCTGGACATCAGAACACCTGCACCGCCACGGCGCAGGAGCATCCTACCATGTGCGGAGTCGGGAGGGCAAGGCGGAGGGCGCAGCGGGTCGGGGCGGCTCAGCCGAAGGGCGCCCCGGCGTCTCAGCCACGCACGGCGAGGCGTCCTGCGCAGATCCGGCGGAGGTCCGGGTCGTACGAGATCACGGCATCGGCGCCAGCCCCGATCGCCGACGCCGCAATCATGATGTCCACTTTGAGCTTGTAGCGGTTGGCCCCCGGCGGCCTGGTCACGGCCTGGTCCAGCGCGGCGCCCAGCACGGCGCGGCGAGCGTCGTAACTGATGATCTCGAGGCGCTGCTGGAACTGCGCCAGCCAGGCCAGCCGTTCGGCGGGCTGGGCTTTCACGAGCGCCTCATGCACTGCCACGCTGGGCACGACGATCCGGTGGCCGCCGGTGTCGGCCCAGGCCAGGAAGGCGGTGCCCTGAGCGACCCGGGCGGGCGCCTGAGAGTCCTCGCGCATCAGCGCCCAGATGATGCACTGGCTGTCGAGACAGAAGGTCACGCGCCGCCACCCCCGCGGACCTGCCGGATCCAGGCATCCGGGTCGATCCCGGCGAAGGCATCGCCGACAACTTCCCGGAGCGCTTCGAAGGCCGCACTGGCGGCAGTCTCGGTGTAGGGCAGCACCAGCTCTGCCTGGAAGCGCCGCAGCGTCCAAGTGCCCAGGTCCCAGACCGCCCGGCCTTCGAGCGCAACGACCTCAAACAGCCGCGGCGCCAACTGCCGGGCCAGCGTCTCATCGAGAGCGACGTGCAGGTTGCCACCTTCGCGGAGCGCCAAGGTGGCGTGCTTGCGTGGACCGGCGCCGCCAATCGCCAGCAGGCGACCGTAGACGGTGGTCTGCTCGGTCAGCTCGGCTGGTGGTGGCGGGGCGGCCGGGTCGGCCAGGCAGACTTCCGGTAGCCCGGCAGTGGGCTCGCCGACCAGCGTCACGGCAACGCCGAGTCGGGCGCTCTGGCGCCGGAGCTGCGCCAGAGCCCGCGTGGCCTTGGGCGGCAACCCCGTCCCAGCACCTTCCACAGCCGCCCGGCAGACCGCCCGGAGGCCAGGCAGCAGCGCCGCCGGCACCGCCAGGCGTGGTCGGCTGCTGCCTGCTTCGTGGCCCAGCAGCGCCAGCCCCAAGCCGCGGCCGCCGCCGGCCGCTGCCACGATGGCACGTTCGAACGGCACCAGGATCTTGGCAAGGTCGCCGACCGTGACGGTCAGCGGCGTCGGCTCCTGGCCGGAGCCGCGCAGGTTGCCACTCAGCCGCAGCACCACCTCAACCTGGTCCATGCCATGCCTCGCCCCACCCGTGGTGCAGAGGCTAATCGCTCGATTCAGGGCTGTCAACGGCTCGCCCCCGGCGCTACTCCCCCACCGGCCCCAGGCGGTACCAGCGCGGTAGGTCGACCTGGCCGCCCCAGGCGACATCGAGCCGCAGCCAGGCGCGGGGCGGGGGGCTGGTCGGGGTGAAGAGCG
>JADZEX010000055.1 GCA_020850355.1 Fimbriimonadaceae bacterium
AAACGTCCTCGGCCGCCACGCACAGGCTCACGCCGGCGGCGTGGAGGTTGTCGCCCTCGTTGAGCTCGGCCACGGTGCCGCCAGAATCGACCTGGGCGTAGAAGGTCTGGGCGCCCTGGCCGCTGCCAATCAAGACCTGGCCGTGGAGCGTGCGCGTGGCGCCGGCCGCCAGCGGTTCGTTGACCCACAACTGCACGCTGCCGGCATAGTCGCCCGGACCGGCGGGGAGCGCGTTGAGATACAGGTCCGCATTGAAGCCGCGCTCCGTGCTGGCGGCGCCGTCGTTCTGAATGGTGAGCCGCACCCAGGCGCCGCCGGACGGGTTCGCGGCAGCGGCCAGGTCGAGGATGCGCAGGTTGGGCTGGCCGCCCTGGCTGCCGATCAGGGTGGCGGTGTCGCCGCCGGCGGGGTAGCTGCCAAGGTTATCGGCCTGGTCGGTTGCCCGGCAGCGAAAGTGATAGCGATGCCCTACCTGGCCGGAGAAGGCCGCCGCGCCGGCCGGCGTGCGCAGCCAGGTGCGCCACAGGCCGCGGCCCGGATCCCAGAACTGCACCTCGTAATGGCGCAAGCCGGAGAGATCGTCGGCGCCCGACCACATGACGGTGAGGGTCGTGTTATCGGTGGTCTCTGACAGGCTCTGCACCGCGCAGGAAGGGGCGGCGCGGTCGATGCCAAAGCGCTGGGCGGGGGAGGCGCTTGTGCCGCTGGCGTCGTGGGCCGTGACCTGCCAATAGAGCGCGGCGTAGTCAGCCCCAAACGTATGGGTGTACGACGTAACGCCGGCGCCCAAGACCTCCCGCAGCAGCGGGGCGGGCTCGTCCTTGGGCGCGGCGCTGCCGCCGACGTGCAGGGTGTAGCTGGTGGCGCCGGCCGAGGCGGTCCAGCGGAACGCCACGGTCCGGCTGTTCACGTACACCGGCGTGCTGGGCGAGGCCGCGATGGGCGCCTGGAGCGCGGGGCTGGGCGAGGCCGCGATGGGCGCCTGGAGCGCGGGGCTGGGCGGGGCCTCGGGCGCGGCGATGGCGCTGGCCGGGGGCGCGCCGGAAGACGAGGCACCGGAAGCCTCCGCGGCAGGACCGGCCGCAGCGGCTGGCACGGCGGTGAGGCGATAGATCAGGCCGCGCTGCTCGGGACGCGCCCAGGCCGTATCGGTGAGCGTGGCGGCTTCGATGGTCAGGCTGTGCTCGTGGGCACCGAGGCCGGCGGTCGCCCAGTCGTAGTTCAGCTCGGCGGCGGTCGTCTCGTGCACGACGAGGCCGTCGATCTTGAGGCGCATGGCGCGGAAATTGGCCAGGCCCTGGACGCGGGCGTAGACGTGGACGCTGCCGGCGGCGGAGGGGCTCGCCGGTGAGGCCGTGAATGTCGTGATCGCGGACGAGTAAACCGCGGTGTTGAGCTCGACCCACAGTGTCGGGCCGAAGTAGGTACCCTGGTCGTTGCGCAGCCGCCAATAGCCACGGCTCAGGCCCAGGCCGGCGGGCGTGGTCAGGCTGGTGCTCAGATCGACCTGGGCGCCGGGGGCCGTGGCGGGCACGTCGATGGCCAGGGGCGTGCCGCGCTGGTCGCCGGCAATGTGGACCAGCTGATAGCCGGGTCCCCAGGGGGTGGTGCCGGTGTTGCGCAGCCGCCAGGTCTTGACCAGCGGCTTGCTCGGCTCCAGCACGGCGGTGTCGGGCACCGTGACGTCGGCGACGTAGGCCGCGTTGTCGAAGGTCAGGGCCGGGCAGCCGTCGGCGGCAGCCAGGACGCCGGCGCAGTTGGACAGGGTCATGTCGGGGACCGTGATGGCAGCGGCCGCCACCACGTTGACGGTCAACAGCGCCCAGCGCGGGCCGCGCACGGCCACCAGCGTGGCGGCTCCGATGCGGACATTGGAGAAGTAGTAGCGGCCGTCGGGACCGGTGGTCGTCGTCTGCCACAGGCTGCCAGAGCTGATCTTGACGGCGGTCCCGGCGGCCGGCTGGCCGTTGGCGTCGCGCACCAGGCCCTGCACATCGCCCAGGGTGCTGGCCGGCGGCGTGTCGCTGATGATGTGCCAGTCATAGGGGTCGATGGTGGTCCCGTTGCGATAGACCTGGAGGTGCGTGTGGTCGCCGCTGCTCCAGCCGGTGTTGCCCATCTGGGCGAGTTGAGTGGGCAGCGTGAGCACGCTGGTCCCCTCACCCGTGAAGACGGCGTCGCACTGGAGGTGGCCGACCAGCGTCTCGTAACTGGCGCCGTCGCTTTGGACCCCGTGGGCCAGACGCACGTAGGTGCCGAAAACGCGAGGACCGTTGGGGTAGGTGTTGGCGCAATCGACGACGATGCGGATGACCGTGCCGGGCGCCGGGGCATAGACCGGGTCGCCGGTGCGCCCGTCATAGTCTGAGCCGCTGTGCTGGTCATAGGCACGACCGTAGATCCACGTGCCGCCCACCCAGCCTAGCCAGTCGCGAATGGCGCCGACGGCCCGGTCGAGGTCGAAGTAGGCCGACACGCGAGTGCTGGCGAACACCGGCCGATAGACGATGATGGCATTGGCGGCGGCTGGCGCGGCCGGGACCATTGCGGAGGCGACAGCCGGCCCCGGCAGGGCCACCGGGCCGCTGAGAGCGGGCGCCGGGGCCAGGTCGGCGGGGGACCACGCCAGAGGCTGGCGGGCACCCGCGCGCTCAGCAGTCAGGCCCGCCTCGGTCCAGACGGGATCGGCTGCGCCTGGATAGACGGCGAAGTCGCCCTTGGGCAAGGAGGCCACGACCAGGCCAGCCGGGCCGGCGTAGGCCAGGTACTGCTGATCGAAGGAGGTCTGCGGATAGCGCGCGCCGGAGGCCAGCGGCGGCAGAGCTGCCAGCGCCTGCGGCACAACCGGCGCGGGCGCCGCGGGGTCGAGCGCGGCCAGCAGCATCTCGGCGGCCGGGCGGGCCGGCGCCTGCGCCGTGGCCGGCTGCCAGGCCGGAATCTCAAGCAGCAGTTGGCTGCCCGCCCAGCCGTAGAGGCGCAGCGTGACGCCGGGAATGCGGAGCAGCACACGCTCGGCGCCCGTGGCCAGGTCGAGCACGGCCACGGCGTTGGTCAGCGGGATGGGCTCGCCGGGGGGCAGGTCGAAGGGTTTGAGGTAGGCCAGGGTCAGGCCATCGGGGCTGAGGAAGAGCGGCGCGTTGGCGCTTCCGGGCGGGAGCCAATCGTGGAAGCCGGCCGAGTCGAGGCGGCGGAGCGCCAGCGTGCTGTCTACCACGGCGACCGCGCCATCGGGCA
>JADZEX010000056.1 GCA_020850355.1 Fimbriimonadaceae bacterium
CCACCCGGGCGCGCGGGGCTGCGGCTGTTTGGGCTGGCTGCTTGATCTGGCTGTTCTGGCTGACCCGTCCGCTCCGCCCGCTCCCCCAACCCCCCCAACTCCCCTCTTGACTCTCCCCACCCGAACCTGCGATACTGCTTCGCAATCGCTGAGGCGCTTCAGCATGACTGAATCAGGTGCGGCATGGTCCAGGCGGTCGAGCGAGCGGTGGCATTGTTGGCGGCGTTGGACGCGGCGGGGGCTGCGGGGGTGGGGCTGCGTGAGGTGGCGGGGGCAGTGGGGCTGAAGGAGCCGACGGCGCGGGGGTTGTTGGCGACCTTGGAGGCCTGCGGGTACGTAGTGCAGGAGCCGGGGACGCGGCGGTATGGGTTGGGTCCGGCGGCGGTGGCGTTGGGGCGGCGGGGGGAGTTGGCGCGGCTGAGCGCGGCGGCGGAGGGGCCGTTGCGGGCGTTGGGGCGGGCGGTTGGTGAAACGGTGCTGCTGGCGGCGGCGCACGAAGGCTGGCGGCACACGCTGCTGACCGTCGAGAGCGCGCAGCCGCTGAAGGTGGGAGCGGCCATCGGAGTCGATGACCGCTTCTACACCACGGCCACCGGACGCCTGTTGTTGAGCCGCCTGTCGCGCGAGGCGCGGGCGGCGGTGGTGGGGAAGCTCGGGGACCCCGGCGATCACTGGCCCGAGGCGGCCGCCGGGTGGGAAACGGTACTGGCCAGGCTGCGGGCCGCCGACCACCTGCGGTACGAGAATCGCGCCGCGCTGGTGGTGGCCTATGCCGTGCCGGTGCCCTGGGCCGCGGCGGATCTGCCGGCGGCGGTGGGGCTCTACCTGCCGGCCGCACGCGACACCGCGGCGGATCGTGAAGCGCGGCTGCGGCTGCTGCGCGAGGGCGCTGCAGCCATCGCGGCGAGCTGCGAACGGAGAACGGCATGACCGAGTTGACGCAGTCCTTCCTGGACTTCGCCCATGACAAGCGCGCCGACCTGGTGGGCTTTGCTCCCATCAGTCGTTTCGACGATGTACCTGCCAAGCATCATCCTGCCACCATCTTTCCCGAGACGCAGACGGTGGTGGTAGTCGGCAAGCGGATCACCCGCGGCACGCTGCGCGGGGTCGAGGAGGGCACGCAGCTCGAGTTGTACGGGCAGTACGGGCTGTCCTGGCTGGCCGACCGGATGCTGGCGATCACCACGATTGCGCTGGCGACCTTTCTGGAGGACCACCGCCACGAGGCGGTGCCGATTCAGGATCTGCCGCCGCAGACGCCGCCCTCGGGCGTGGCGGTGCGGCCCGATCTGCCGGCGCCGAACGTGATGATCGACGTGCGGCAGGCGGCGGTGCGAGCCGGGCTGGGCGAGATCGGCTGGTGCGGCGAGGTGCTGACGCCGGTCTACGGCCCGCGGCAGCGCTTCCAGATCATCCTCACGGACGCTGCGCTGACGCCGACGCCGCTGTTGCAGCAGGCGGTCTGCGACCAGTGCGGCGAGTGCCGCACGACCTGCCCGCTGGGCGCCTACGACGGCAGCGAGAGCGAGCTGGCGATTGCCGGGCAGAGTTACCGCGTGGGCCACTGCAACCCGGCGGTCTGTCGCTCCTGCAAGAACGGCGCGCGGCCCAACCCGCACCACGCGGCCGGGCTGCCCGACCGGCTCGGCGCGCTCTGCATCCGCTCCTGCGTCGACCACCTGGAGCGCGCGGGGCTGGTCAGCAATGGCTTCACGGCGCCGTTCCGCAAGCGGCCGGCCTGGCAGATCGACCGCACCGGCGCGCCGTCGTTGGCGACCTCGGGCGAATAGGAGGCGGGCATGGCAGCGACGCTGAGCAAAGAGCAGATTGTCGCTTTCGCGCAGTCGCAGGGGCTCGATCTGGTGGGCGTGGCCAACATCGAGCGCTTCGCCGGCGCGCCGCAGCGGATGCACCCGGCCGAGATCTTCCCGGAGTGCCGCTCGGTGATCGTGGTGGCGCGGCGGATCCTGCGGGGCAACTGGCGAGGCATCGAGGAAGGCACCTACTGGCCGACCTACACCTACTTCGGTTACCACGGCCTGCTGAACAGCTTCTTCATCCCGGTCGGCGTCTACGAGACGGCCTGCCTGCTGGAGGACCACGGCTTCGAAGCGGTGCCCTACTACCCGGGCGTGCCCGAGACGCAGCCCCCCGACCCGCCGCTGCGCCCCGGTGCGGTGGCGCCGAATGTGCATCTGGCGATTCGGATCGCCGGAGTGGCCGCGGGGCTGGGGGAGATTGGCTGGTCGAAGGTCTTCCTAACCCGCAAGTTCGGCCCGCGGCAGCGGCTGGCCGCGATTCTGACCGACCTGGAACTGGAGCCCGATCCGCTGTTGCCGCCGAACACGTTGTGCGACCAGTGCATGGGTTGCTGGGAGGGCTGCCCCTCCGACGCCATCCCGCACCTCAACGACAACGACATCGTGCGGATCCAGATTGAGGACCACGTCTACGAGTGGGGCAACACCCACATGGGGCGCTGCACGTTGTGCTACCACGGCGGTGATCCGCAAGTCTCGCCGTTCTTGCAGAAGACGCTCCCCGGCTGGGAGTTCGACGTGACCACCCAGGATGTCACCGAGGACGCGGCCTACAAGCTGTGCTGGCCAGTGGCGCACGGCAGTTGGCGCCGCACCGCCGAAGACCCCTCGGGCTGCCTGGTGGAGGGCCACAACCAGTTGATCCGCTGGGGTGGCGGCGAGGGCGCCGGAAGCTACGCCATTGAGGGCTCGCGCGGCTGCATGCGCAGTTGCTTCGACCACTTCGAGCGCGAGCGGATGTGCGAGCAGGAGTTCGCGATGGGGCCCTTCATCCAACGCGAGCGCTGGCTGCTCGGCAAACGCTGCCAGGGCGAGTCGTAGCCGGCGGTCTGCAGCAGGGCTCCGGGGTCACCCGGAGCCCTGTTTCACGTGAAACAGCCACCGCCGTCGGAGCACCCGGAGCCCTGTTTCACGTGAAACAGCGGTCGCCGTCGGAGCACCCGGAGCCCTGTTTCACGTGAAACAGCCGTTGCGCCGTCGCTCAGCGCGGGTTGGTGAAGTCGGCCAGCGCGGTTGAGAGGGCGTCGACCGCCTGTCGCAGGGCGGGGAGTTCGCTGACCGGCGCATCGACATCGCCCTCGCGGGTTAGCAGCTCGATGCTGGACGCCAGGTCGACCACGGCGCCGGCGCGGAAGTTGCTGGCCGAACCCTTGAGGGTGTGCGCGGCGAGCTGTGCGGCGGCCGCATCGCGCCGGGCGAGGGCCACCTCCAAGTTGGTCAAGAGGCGCGGCGCGTCGCTGATGAAGATCTGGGCGATGTCGCGCAGCAGGCTCTCGAAGCCGGCGAACTCGTGATGCAGCGCGGCGAGATCGAAGGGGCCGGCGGGCGCCGTCGGCGGGCCAGCGACGCGGATCCAGCGTCGCAGGCACTGCGCCAACTGCTCGGTCGAGATCGGTTTGCTGAGGTAGTCGTCCATGCCGACGGCGAGGCACCACTCGCGGTCGCCCTGCATCGCGTTGGCGGTCAGCGCGATGATCGGCACGTGCTGGCCAGCAGCCTCTTCCTCGCGCCACTGGCGGGTCGCCGCGAAGCCGTCGAGGCGGGGCATCTGGCAGTCCATCAAGACCGCGTCGTAGCGGCGCCGTCGGAGCAGCTCCAGGGCGGCCTCGCCATCGGCGGCCAGGTCGACGGTGCAGCCGAGCCGGCCTAGCATCAGGGCGGCCACCTTCTGGTTGACCAGGTTGTCCTCGGCCAGCAGCAGGTGCCCGTCGAGCCCGTCCCCGGCCGGCAGCACCGCGCTCGCGGCGGCGCCGGGCGGGCTGGCTGGCGCGGTCAGCAGCTCCCGCAAGGCCGCTCGGCGGAGTGGCTTCGGGAGAATCGTGACGTCGCTCGGCAGCGCCTCCGCGTCGGTTCCCCCCGCCGGCACCGCCAACGCGATTGGCAGCCCGCGCAGGCGCTCGTCCCGTTGGACCTGCGCCACCAGCTCGTGGCTGCCGTGATCGGCGGGGCTGCATCCCAGCAGCAGCAGGTCGTAGGGTCGGCCCGCCTGCCGAGCGTCCTGGAGCTGGCCCACGACGGTCTCCGCGGCCCCGGCCCGCTCGGCGTCGACGCCCCACGAGGCGAGCAGCTCGCGCCAGGTGCCGGCGGTCAGCGGGTGCGGGTCGTACAGCAGCACGCGCCGCGCCGAGAGGGGCTCGGGTGTGGTGCTGCTGCTGGCGGCGGTGGCCAACGGCAGTTCGAACCAAAAGGTCGAACCGCTGCCGACCTGGCTGGTGGCGCCGATCTCGCCGCCCATCAGATGCACCAGTTCGCGGGCGATGGCGAGGCCCAGCCCGGTGCCGCCGAAGCGCCGCGTCGTGCCTGCCTCGGCCTGTTCGAACTTCTCGAAGAGCCGCGCGATCTGCTCCTGCGGGATGCCAATCCCGGTGTCGCGGACTTCCACCCGGACCCGCGCCGCGGTGGCGTCGACGGTCTGCCCGCGCACCGTCAGGCAGACATGGCCCTGACCCGTGAACTTGACCGCGTTGCCGGCCAGGTTCATCAAGACCTGGCGTAGCCGCCCGCCATCGGCCAGCACATGGCGCGGCGTGCGCGGCTCGTACCGCAGAATCAGCTCGACGCCTTTGTCGGCTGCCAGCGGGGCCAGCAGGCTGGCGACCTCTTCGGTCACCACCAGCAGGTCCAGCGGCAGCGGGTCGAGCGTCAGCTTGCCGGCTTCGATCTTGGAGAGGTCCAGGATGTCGTTCAGCAACGTCAGCAGGGTCGTGGCCGAGGATCGCGCGGTGTCGACAAAGTCGCGCTGGCGGGGGGTCAGGGGAGTGTCCAGCAGCAGGTCGACCATCCCCATCACGCCGTTCATCGGCGTCCGGATCTCGTGCGACATGTTGGCCAGGAACTCACTCTTGGCCTGGTTCGCCAGCGCGGCCTCGGCCGCCAGACGGTTGGCCACGGCGGTGGCTCGTTGCAGTTCGACATTGGCCGCGCGGAGCTGCTCGTTGGCCGCCGCGGTGTCGGCCAGCGCCTGCCGCAGCGCGGCGGCGGCCTGCTGCCGGGCGGTGATGTCGCGGTAGTGCCAGAGGTGACCGCGGTAGAGGCCGTCGACAAACACCGGCACGTAGTCGCGCTCCAGGATGCGGCCGTCGAGCAGTGCCAGTTCGTCGCCGACCACCGTCTGTTGCGCCGCCAACAATGCGTCGACGCCGGCCACGAAGCGTTCCGGATCGCAGAACAGGTGCTTCGACTGCTCGGCGGCCTGGCTGCAGTCGATCCCGACCAACGCCGCCGGCGGGGCGGGGATCTCGAACAGGTCGCAGAAGGCCTGGTTGGTCTGTAGAATCCGCCGCTGGTCGTCCTCCACCAGCACGCCGCCACTGAGGTTGGCGAGCAGGGTCCCCAACTGCTTCTCGCGCAGTTGCAGGGCGGTGGTGTTGAGGCGGTTCTCGATCACCGTGCCGAGCAGCCGACAGACCGCCACCACCGGGGCCTGCCGCGCCGGATCGTAGGGCGCCCCGCTGAGGGCCATATCGTTGGCGAGCACGGCGACGGTGTGGCCATGCGCGACGACCGGCACCAGCGCCACCCAGCCGACTCCGAAGGGCACGGTGCGCTGCCCGTCCCACTCGGTCCAGGTCTCCGGCTCGATCACCACGGCGCCGAAGTCGCTGCCATCCGAGGCGAAAGCGCGCATCCAGGCGGCACTCGGCTCGAAGAGTTGCGCCGACTCGTCGACCAGTGCGCCGTGCCGGTCGGTGCCCCAGGTGCCGCGCACCAGGGCGCCCTCGCGGAGCATCACCGCACAGCGCTCGACGCCCAGGTGGTCCCGCACCAGCTCGACAGCGTGCCGGTAGAGGCTGCTCTGGTCCGGGCAGTCCAGCAGCTCGGCGACGATCTCCGCCGCCGCCAGCAGGCCGCTGCTCGTTCCGAACGGGTTACCGCCGCTCAGGCTCACCGGGCACCCCTCCCCAGACCCCGTTGGCTGCCAGCCGCGCTACCCGCCGGGCCGGCCCTCCATCGTCCAGAGGTAGGGCTGCCAGTCCCAGGCCGGCAGTCCGCTGACCGCCGCCCGCGCCGCCTCGCTGGTCGGGACACCCCATTGCTGGAAGAACGGTCCCAGGTTGCGGTTGACCTGCCGCGAGAAGCGCACCAGCCACTGGTCGCGTTCTTCCTGGTCGTTCTTCGGCAGGCCCTCGCGCGGCGCGTCGCGGTAAGCCGTGAAGACCTTCTGGAAGGTCTCCCAGCCAAAGGCCTGCTGCAACTGCACGTACATCCGCAGCGCCAGGAACGGGTCGCCCTTCCACTTCTCGAACGGCGCGCCCGTCGCGAAGTGCGCCTGCATGCCGGTCTGCAGCTTCGGGTCATTCATCCGGCTGCTGGCCACCGGGACGCCGCAGACCTTCTCGTAGACGTACAGCGTGAACAGGTTGACGGTCACCTCGGTGGTGCCGTCGAAGGTCCAGTGGCCCGACTGGTGATTGTGCCCCATCTCGTGGAACATCCCCCAGTCGCCCTTGGTGCGGAGCGAGGCCACGTCGACGAAGCGCGGGGCGGCGTCCATCCAGGTCATGATCGGGTAGCCCGAGTGCATGTAGCCCGCGCTGATCTGCTGATCCGGCACGTACCGCTCGGGTCGCTCCCGTTCGCGCGGCCGCTGCGCCAGGTCGGCGCAGGCGTCCAGCACCTCATCCCAAAAGCGCATCAACGGCGCCGGGTCGACCAGGTCCTGGATGTTCGCCGTCGGGACCGTGATGATCACCTTCGAGGTGGCCAGCTCGGCCCACGGCCCCAGCTTCGCGCGGCTGGCCTGCCAGGTCTCGACCGTGTCCACTCCGAGCCGGTAGAGCGGCGCCTCGACGACTCCGGCGAGCGTCACGTTGACGGTCCCGAGCTGGCAGCCGCCGGGGACGTCCAGATAGACCAATCCGCCAAAGGCGCTGGCGACCTGGGTGGTCGGCTGCGCCAGTGGCTGGCGCACGCTGACCTCCGGGTGGCGGGTCCACTTCTCGAGGTGCCACAGCGTGTCGGTGTGGCAGCCGATCCGTACGGCCAGCCCCTTGTTGGCGGCCGCCGCCGGCAACTCGATCGTGATCACCTCGCCCGGTGCCGCGTACAGCCCGAGGCTGTGCCAGGCCGGGGTGCGGGTGTCGACGCTGACCGCCTGGCGGACCCGCGGGGCCGCCGGCGGCACCAGGCCGGGGAAGGTCGCCGCGGCCGGGTGGGCCCGAATCTCCTGGGGCGCCAGGTTGCGGCGCAGGCGGCTGTCGACGATGATCGCCAGCCGACCAACCGGGTCGCTCGCGGCCACCGGGGTCTTGGCCGTCGGCACGGAGCTCGAGCCGACCGTGGCCAGCAGCTCCTTGACCCGCGGCAGCAGCAAGGTATCCGTCGGCGGCATCGCGTTCAGCGCCAGCGCCAGCGTCGCGCCGACCTGGGTCGCCTTGGCTTTGTCCTGCAGTTCCGCCGACTTCTGCAGCAGCTTGGCGAAGGCCACCTGGGCGTTCAGGCCGTCGAGATCGCCGCCGCTGGCCCAGCCCTCGCGACCGGTCCGGTCGACCATCTGGTCGGCCAGCGCCAGGCCCATCCGGGCCACGATGCGGTTGGCCCCCTGGTCGACCCGCAGGTCCTTGCCCGGGCTGAGCTGCTGCCAGCCCCAGGAGCAGCCGGCGACCAGCAGGCCGCCCCCACGCTGCACCCAGGCGGCGACCGCGTCGACCTGCTCGACCGGCGCCGGCACGCTCAGCACGCCCTGCCCCAGCAGCAGCACATCGGTCTGCGCCAAGGCCGCGACGACTCCGCCGGCCGGCACCGTGGTGACCTTCGCGCCGGCGGCCGTGGCGATGGCCTGCAGACTGCCCTGTTCGCAAATGGTGACTCGCGGCGCGGTCTTGCCGGCCGCCAGCCAGGTCACGATGTTGGTGGCCAGCGCTGCGTTGTCGCGGCGCTGCAGATTGGCGCCGAACAGCCCGTCGTGGCCGACCGCCACCACGCGGCCGGCGCCGGAGCGGGTCGCGGCGACAATCGCCGCCAGCGCGCCGCCGCTCTTGCCGGCGATCACCGCAAAGGCGTGTTGGCCGTAGATCGCCACCGGCGCCGGGATCGCCCCGGGCGCGGCGACCTCGGTGACACCCGCCGTGAGCACCTCCCGATCGTTCGGGGCGGCGCTGCCGGCCGACAACAGCAACGTCAGGGCGAGCCACGTTCGCATCGTCTGCAAGCCTCCAGAGTTACCCCCCGCAGCCATCATTATACCCTGCGGCGAGGCGATCCGAAGGGCCGCCGTCGGCAATCGGTGGCGCACCGACTTGCCCTGGGCCCGGCCGCCGGCTACCATCGCGCCACGGAGCCACGATGCCGCTGCGCCGCCGCCTGCTGACCTTCGAGCCCGAACCGCCCGAACCGGGCCACCCGCTGACGCCGGCCGAGCTGTTGGAGCATCTGCCGGTTGCCCCGGCCGGCTGGCCCGCGGCCTGGTCGCCGGGCGTCCCGCTCTGGATCAGCGCGCCCCCGGGCCGCGGCAAGACCCACTGTCTGCGCTGGCTGGCCGGCCAGGCGGTGGCGGCGGGGTGGTGGCCGGTGGGGCTCGACCTGGCCACCACCGAAGATCCCAGCACCTCCCTGGTGGACCTGTTGCGCGCGGCGGCGGCCGACCGCTGGGGTGCCGCGCCGCCCGCCTGGGAGGCCGCCGACTGGCTGCATTGGCTGGACCACGGACCCGGCGCGGTGGCCCGCGCCGAGCTGGAGCGGGAGTTCGTCGCCCGACTCGGCAGCAGCCTCCGCGAGGTTCGCCGCCAACGCGGCCCGGAGGCCGTGGCCGAGCTGCTGGCCGACTATGCGGCGCGGCACGACCTGCCGGCGCCCCAGGCGCCGCCGCCCGCGGCGCGACTGGCTGGCCTGCAGGCCCGGCTGCCGGCCGGCGAGCAGCCCTGGGCGCTGCTGCTGGACAACGCCGATGCCGCCGACCCGGCGCGGCTGGCAGCGCTGCTGGACGCCCTGACCCGCGAACTGCCGCTGGTCTGGGGCCGGCCGTGGCGCGTCGCGGTCGCCGCGCTCCGCCCGCCGCCCGGCGAGCTCGCACCACGCTGTCACCCGCTCGACCTCGGCCCGACGGCGCCGGAGGTGCTGCGCGCGCGCTGCCAGCTTGACCTCTCGCCCGACGCCTGGGCCCTGCTGCTCGGCCTTGCGCCGCTGGTGGCGCGCGGGCTCGGCGACCTGGCCGTGGTGCTGCGCGACCTGGCGCCGCGCGCGGCCGGCCGCGCGCTCGGGCAGCGCGACCTGCTGGCCGCCGCGCCGTTGGCCAGCCGGCTGGCCGACCTGGTGCCCCGCAACACGGCGGTGGTGGAGCGGCTGGGGGCCGACCAGCCTGCCGCCGGCGAGCTGCTGCGGTTGTTGCTGTGGCGCGCCGCGGCCGGTCTGCCGGCGAGCGCCCCGCGGGAGCTGCTGGACGACCTGCTGCCAGCGGCCGCGGTGGCGCTGGCGACCTGGCCGGGCTGCCGGCTCGGCGACTGCCTCGAGTGGGATCCGTCGGCCCCTGACGAGCTGGCCCTGGCCCGCGCCCTGGCCACCGCGGCGGCGACCCAGCCGCGCCACGCCGGCCGTGACCTGCGCTACGCCGCCGCGAGCGCCTGGCTGGCCGACTGGCCCCGGCAGGTGGTCGCCGGACAGGTGGCCTACGACGGCCAGGTGGGCCTGCTGCAGCAGCGCGCCGACCTGGCCGCCGGGCTGCCACCGGCGGTCGGCTGGCGCTGCTGGCTGCAGCTCGGCGACGACCCCGAGCTGCCCCGCGATCCGCGGGTGCTGGTGCTCTGCCCGGCGCCGCCCACACCGGCCGAGGACGAGTTCTGGCGCCGCGGCGCCCTGCTGCGGCAGATCGTCGCCGAGCACGACGACTCGCTGGTTCGGCTGGCTGCCGCCACCCTGCTGGTGGAGCGGGAGCCGCTGGAGCACGACCACCTGACCGCCGCCGCGCGGGCCGGTGCGTGGCTGGCCGACCCGCCGCTGGCCGGCTGGGCCGACCTCGACCCGGCCAGCGCCCCAGCGCAGTGGCTGCCGGCTTTGTTGCCGCCGCGGCTGCTGGCGCTCTCTCCCGACCGCCGCTCGTGGTGCCGGCCCGAAGCCCTGGCGGCGCCGCTCGACAGCGCTGCCCTGGCTGCCGCCTGGGACGACTGGCGTCTGGGCCGGCCGTCGCCGTTGCTGCCGGCGCTGGGCTGCGGCGAGGGGCCCTGCCCGGCCTGGGAGCAACTTGCTGGGGCGCTCGCCGCGCGGGGCAGCCGCCTGGCCCTGCCGCCGCTGCTGGCGGCCTGGACCGCGCCGCCGGTCGGCCTCACGCCCGACCTGGCGCGCTGGCACGTGCTGGCCTTCGCCGTCCGCAGTGCGCTGCCGTTGGAGCTCGAGGTGCGCGGCGCCGAGGGCCCCGTCCGTCTCGACTCGGCGCGCCTCCGCGAGCTGCCGCTGGCCAGCTTTGCCCCGGCCGACCTGCTCGCGCTCGTTCGCGCCGACGGCCGCAGTCCGGCCGAGCTGCAGCCCTACCTGCAGCCGCTGGGCAGCGGCCCGTGGGAGCAGCAGCGCGCCGTGCTGCGCCAGCGGCTGCACCGCGCCGCGGAGGTGCTGGACCTCGCCCGGGCCTGGCCCGGGGCGCCTCCCGTGGCGCTGCAGACGGCCCTCGGCCGGGTCCAACCGCTGGCCGAGGCGGCCCACCTCGCGGGCTGCGACGCCGCTCTGCAAGCCACCTTCGGCGACGACCTGGCCGACTGGCTGGCGACCCATGAGCAACTCCGGCTGGCCGCCGAGCTGGCCGCGCAGTTGCCTGAGTTGCGGCTGCTGCGCCGCCTGCTGGAGCGGGCGGCCAGCCCGGCGCAGCCGCTCGAGGGCGACCGCCAGGCGTTGCTCGGTCAGCTCGACCTGCCGCGGCTGGCGGCCAATCCCAGCGTGCTGCGCGGCCTGCTGGCGCAGGGCCGGCTGTTTGAGCAGCAGTTCAGCGCCGCCTGGCAGGACGGCCACGCCCGGTATCAAGAAGACGCGGCTGCCTTGCGCCAGGAGTCCGGTGCGGTGGCCGACCTGGCCGCCGCCCTCGAACGGCTCAACGCCCTCGCGGCGCTCGGACCGCCCGACGCCGCGGCGGCCGCCGCGACCCTGCCGGACCTGGCGGCGGCGGTCAGCCCGTGCCCGGCCGCGGACCTGCTCGACGGACGGTGTCAGGCTTGCGGCTACCGGCTTGGCGACCGGCCGCCCGTGGCCCGGCTGGCGGTCCTCCGCGAGGAGCTGCAGGCCGCCTTCCTGGCCCGTTCGCGGCGCCTTCGCGAGCGCCTCACGGCGACCCTCGCGGGGCGGCTGGGCGACCGCTTCGAGGCGCTCCACCAGGTGCTCACGCTGCAATCGGCGGCGGCGCTGCCCGAGGTGTTGACCCCCGCCACGGTGGTCCTGCTCGAGGCCTGCCTGCCGTCGCCGCCGCCCGGTCCGCTGGCGCTCCTGCGCGCCGAGTACCCGGTGGTCACCGCGGCCGAGCTGCCGGCGCTGCTGGCGCGTTTCGAGCAGTTGCTGCGCGCCAGCCTGGCCGGCGGCGACGCGGTCGAGCTGATCTGACCGCAGGCCTTCCCTTGCGGCCGTTTCTCAGGTACAACACCGGCGCATTGCGGAGACGGGCATGAGTGAACTGGCCATCAACGGTGGACCGGCGGCGATCAGCGGGTACGAGGCGCAGGGCGAGCCCAAGCTCGGCACCGCCGAGCTACTTTCGATCGCCCGCCGCTTCGGCTACTCGGAGGACGCCCTGACGCGGCTGGCCGCGGCCGTCAGCGACACTGACCTGCCCCCCGGCGGGCCGCATCTCGGCCGCTGGTACGGCAGCGCCAGCCCCAGTTGCGGCGAGCAGTTCGAGGCCGCCGCGCGCGCGGCCTTCGAGGTGCCCTACGCCTTCGCCGCCTGCAACGGCACCAGCGCGCTGCACGCCGCGATGGTCGCCGTCGGGGCCGGGCCGGGCAAGGAGGTGATCTGCCCCGCCACCGGGTTCCTGGCCACCTCGATGGCCGCCGCCCTGACCGGCGCCACACCGGTCTTCTGCGATGTCGACACCTCGCTGCAGTTGGACCCCACGAAGCTCGAAGCGCTGATCAACGAACGCACCGTGGCCGTCGCGCCGACCCACCACTGGGGCTTCGTGGCCGACCTCGAGCCGATCGTCACGATCGCCCACCGCCACGGCGTGAAGGTCGTCGAAGACTGCGCCCAGGCGCCCGGCGCCAGCTACCGCGGCCGGCCGGTCGGCAGCGTCGGTGACGTCGGCTGCTTCAGCATCTCGGCCTACAAGATCATCGGCGGGGGTGAGGGCGGCATGGTCGTGACCTCCGACGAGCGGCTCTACGACCGGGTCCGGCAAGCCGCCGAGGGCGGTGGGCTGTGGCGCAGCGACCGTTTCGCCCCGCCGCGTTACGAGGGCGAGCTGTTCGTCGGAGGCAACTACCGCCTCTCCGAACTGGAGTCGGCCGTCAACCTGGTGCAGATGCAGAAGCTGCCGCAGGTCGTCGGCCGCCACCGCGCGGTCTGGCACCGCCTGCGCGACCAGCTCGGGCAGTGGCGTGAGATCACCTGGCAGCACAGCAACGACCCGGCCGGCGACATCGGCTACATGCTGCGCTGCTTCCCGGCGACGCACGAGCTTGGCCACCAACTGGCCGCGGCGCTCCGAGCCGAGGGCCTCGGAGTCGGCTACCGCGGGGCCGGCGCCGCGCCCGACTGGCATGTCGCCCGTGACATGTACCCCCTGCTGACGACCTGCGGCCCGGCCTGCCGCGCCGAACAGTGCCCGACGGCGGCCGATCTCTACGACCGTTGCCTCAGCCTGGGGCTCAACCAGTGGCTGACTCCCAACGACGTGGACATGGTTGGCGCGGCCCTGCGCAAGGTCCTCAGCGCCTGCTGCACGCCGGCCTGAGGCGCCGCGCCGGCCGGCGAGCGCTTGCGGACCGGTGGCGCAGTTGCTACGATGCCCGCGGGTGCCGGTGGCGACCGTCCGGATGACTGCCGCGCCGCCCCGGGGAGCGTGGTGCAATGAGTCCAGACCCGGCGACGCCGCTCGAGCAACCGCTGGTGCCGCGCACTGCGCGGGCGACCTGCCCGCCAGAGCCGCGGCTACGCCTCCAGGCGGCTGGCCGTTTGAGCGAACTGGATCGCTCCGACGCGCGCCGCGTGGGGCGCCATGCCCGCGGTTGCGCGGCCTGCCGCGAGCAGTTGCGCGGGCACCGCGCGCAGGTGTCGCTCGGCCAGCGCCTGCTGCGGCCACTGCGCGCCACCCCGCTCCGCGGGCGCCTGCTGCTGGCCGTGCTGCTTGGCGCGGCCACGCTGCCGGCGCCGGTTGACCGCAGCGGCGGCCTGGCCTGGCAGCGGTGTCCGTTGGATGGACACTGGTACGCCCGCACTCCCGCGGCCGACGCCTGGGCGATTGCCCGCCGCCTGGCGCAGGCGGCCGGCGGCGATCTGGCGGTGGTGCGCAGCGCCGCGCACAACACCTGGCTGACACAGCACCTGGCCGACGTCGAGTCCTTCGGGCTGTGGCTCGGGTTGCGCGAAGTCGGGGGTGAGGGCCGCTGGCAGTGGGTCGACGGGACGCCGCTGCAGTTCAGTCGGTGGAACAGCAGCGAGCCCTCCGACGACTCGCATGGCCCGCGCGACGCTGCGGCGATGTACGGCTTGTGGGACCAGCCGCACGGCTCGTGGAACGACACCCCGGCCGCGCCGCGACCGGATCAGGGGACCGCCGAACGCTGCACCGCCGGGCTGGCCGAGCGGGTCACCGATCCCCTGCCCGGCCGCTGGCGGCAGCCCTGGGTGCGGCTGACCGGTGGGCTGCTCAGCGGGCTGCTGCTGCTCAACGGCCTGGCTCTCGGGCTCCGCCGGCGGCACTACCACCGGACGGTGGACCGCTGGCCGCGGTTCGAGCGCGAAGGGACCGCGGGATAGGACGCCCACTTCGTTTGGGCGCTGGCGGAGGCGCCCACTTCGTTAGGGCGCTGACGGAAGCGCCCACTTCGTTAGGGCGCTGGGAATCCTCGGACGAGGTCGCCGAAGGGTCCCAACAGGGCGTACTTCGACTGCCAGGTGGTGTACATGATGCCCGTCACGCCGGGCACGCCGCGCATCGCCTCCAGCCAGGCGCGGCTGCCGTCGAGGGTGTCGGCGTCGTAGTAGGCCGCGGCCAGCGTGCGGTGGCCGCGGGCGCTGAAGAAGGTCAGGCTGGCGCGGGCGATGCGCTGGTACCAGCAGGCGATCACCAGGTCGCGCGGGATGAAGTCGGCGGCGCCGCTGTAGTCCCCTTCCACCTGGTAGTAGTCGCCGTGGGCGTTGTGCTGCGGGTCGAGCATGTCCGACCAGACGTAGCAGGTCACCCCGGGCAGGTGGCGCCGTAGAATCTGCTGCTGCCGGGTCAGGCAATCGCCGAGGATCTGCGCCATGCTGAGGCCGCGTTGCTGGTCGGCCAGATCGGTGCCGCCCTGCCGGATTTCGTCCATGCTGAGCAGCACCTTGGCGGCTGGAACGTGCTTCGCCAGCCCGGCGGCCACGGCGTCGAAGTAGTCGTTCAGCCGCGGCGCCGACATGCAGACGCTGAGCTGCCGGTTGGCGACGTGCTGGGCGTGGTACCAGCTCACCAGCAGCCGCGCCCCGTCGGCGATGCGGCTGCCAGCGGGCAAGGTCAGCGGCGGGTCGGGGCGGTCGCCGAAGTCGAGCAGCCGGGGGTCGGCGAGCGGCTCGAAGTGGCGACCCTCCTCGTAGACCGTCGCCCCGTCGGCCGCGGTCACCCGCACCGGGCAGCCCTCCCGGCGCAGCACGTTGCGCAGGCCGACCGGCGTCAGGCTGACGTCGTCCAGCCAGAAGGTGCCGCTGCGGCCTTCCCAGGAGCCGAAGTAGAGCCGGATCTTGGCGTGCCGGCCGGTGCTGAAGGTGAGGTTCAGCGGCTGCCAGTCGAAAGTCGCCGCCGGCAGCTCCTGGGCCACCAGCGTCGGATTGCCCGGGGCGTTGGCCATCACCTGAATCCGCGCGCAGCCAGCCGGGCTGACCTGCTCGGCCTTCACCCAGAGCGTCAGGCGGTACGGCCGATAGGGCTGCAGGGTGAACTCCTGCATCGCCCGCGCGTGCGACCCGAGCCCTTTGGCGCCGGGATTCTCGAAGCGCAGGGCGACCTCGCCGCTGTGCCGCACGGCGCGGTCGCGGAAGGTGATCTGGCCGGGCTGGTCGTGAAACGCCCACCCCGCGGCGCGGTCGCCGGTGCCCTCCTCAAAGCCGGCGTTGGCGACCGTCGCGCCGGGATCGGGCAGCACCGCGGCGCTGCGACCGGTGACCTGGAAGGGCACCTCCTTGGCCGGATGACCCACCGCCAGGCTGCGGTCGAAGCCGAGTGCGCCGCCGCCGTAGCCGACGCTATAGACCAGCGGAATCAGCTCCAGCCGGTGCTCGGCGGCGATCGCCCGGACCTGCGTCAGGCGGGCCAACTGCGCTGGCGGCCACTTGTGGCAGCCCTCCAGCCCCGACCAGCAGACGCCGTTGTAGCCGTGCGCGGCAGCCGTCGCGGCGAGCTCCCGAAACTCGCTGACCTGCGCGTCGTTCGACAGGTTGCGGGTCAGGAAGAACCAGCGGTCGGGGTAGTCGGCGGCTCCGGCCAGGGAGCAGGCGCAGAGCAGCAGCACAGCGTGGCGCATCACGGTCTCCCGGCGGCGCGGCAGCCGCTGACGGCGAAACGGTAGGCAGCCAGGTGCTCGCGGGCCGAGCGCGCCCAGGTGTAGGTCGCCGCCCGCGCGCGGCCGGCGGCAGCCAGCGCCGCGCGGTGGTCCGGATCGGCCAGCAGCCGGGCCAGGCAGTCGGCCCAGGCGACGGCGTCGTGCGGCGGCAGGTGCGGTGCGGCATCGCCGGTCACCTCGACCAGGGCCGGCGTGTCGCTGACCACCGCTGGCGTCCCGCAGGCCAGCGCTTCCAGCGGCGGCAGGCCAAAGCCCTCGTAGAGGGACGGGTAGAGAAACAACGTCGCCGCGCTGTAGAGCGGCGGCAGGTCCGCGTCGGCGACGTAGCCCAGGAAGCGCACCTGGTCCTGCAGCCGCAGCCCCTCGACCAGGCTGTAGACCTCGCGGTAGAGCCAGCCGGCCTTCCCGGCAATCGCCAGCGGCGCGGTCAGGCCGTGCCGCCGCACCGCCTCGGCGTAGGCGTTGATCAACCCCAGCAGGTTCTTGCGGGGCTGCAGCACGCCGAGGCTCAGCAAGAACGTTTCGGGCAGCCCGTACTGCGCCCGCACCGCGGCCTGGGCCGCGGCCGGGGCCGGCTGGTACTGCGACCCGATGCCGTTCGGCGCGGCGAAGACGCGGTCGGGCGGTAGGCCGTACAGCCGCACCAGGTCATCGCGCGTGGTCTCGCTGACACCCACCACCGCCGCCGCACGGCGCGCCGTGCGGGGCACCAGGGTCCGCAGCCAGGCCCCGTCGCGCCGGGTGAAAGTCTGCGGGAAGAGCTCGAAGCTGCAATCGTGGACGGTGGTCACCAGCGGGCAGGGCAGCCACGGCGGGCCGACATACTGCAGATGCACCAGGTCGACCGCCAGCTCGCGGGCCAGGCGGGGCAGGGCGAGCACCGACCAGAGCCGGCCCCGCGGGCTGGGCGCCACGGCCACCGACAGGTTCGGTGCGGCGGGCAGCAGCCCGTCCGGCGGCGCCGCGTCGAGGGCGGCCGTGAAGCGCCAGTCGGGCGCGGCCGCTGGCAACGCGCCGAGCAGGCCCAGCCAGTAGGTGCGGTCGCCAGTTTTCGGGCTCAGCACGCAGCGGGCGTCAAGCAGCACGTGCATCGGGGCTCCCGTCCGCGAGTCACCAGACCGGCGTCTCGGCCGGCAGCCCGACCTCGTCACCCTCGCAGGCGGCGATGATCGCCGGGCGAGTCATCGCGAAGATCATGCCGCCGTAGAGCACCAGGCAGAACCCCAGGCCAAGCACGCCGCCGATTAGCCCGCTCAGGGCGCCGGCCGCAGCCGGACCACCGACACCTTCCTGCATCTGGCGGGTGTAGATCAGCGAGACCGGGGTGCTGATCACGGCGACCAGCAGCGAGAGCACCGCCCAGGCGATCAGCAGCTTGCGCGACGAAGAGCGCAGTTGCCAGAGGCCGACCGAGCCAATCAGCAACACCAGTGCCAGGAGGATCGCCAGCCCGCCGCTGATCACTGCGAAGGTCTTGTACCAGCCCGGCATGGCTGGCATGAACTCGGCCAGTGGCCCGCTCGGGGCCAGCACAAACAGCAGCGAGAGCGGTGTGCAGGCCAACGTCGAAGCGCCGTAGAGCATCCCCAGGATAGCGACGACGGTGGCCAGGGTCGGTCGTTGCGGCATCACAGCACCTCCTGCGCGGCAGCTTGGCGCGGCCACGGCGGTGGGTGCATTGTAGGACGCCGCGGCGGGCCGGCGCAACTGCGGCGGCAACCCCGGGCGGGCCTTGACATTTGCGGCGCGGTCGGTTGCAATGAGCCGGGGCCGGCGGCAGGTACCGCCGGTCCCGCCCGACGGTAGCGGAACACGGTGCAAGTCCGTGGCTATCCCGTAACTGTAACCGGCGACGACCCGCGGACGATGCCACCGAGCCTGCGCTCGGGAAGGCCTGCGGGGCGGTGGACCCGGAAGCCAGGAGACGGCCGTCGGGGCGACCTGCGAGGACAGGACGATGACCACTGCGCTCCCGGCCCGCCGCGGTCTGCGGCTCGGTCTTCTGCTGGCCACCCTGGGCAGTCAGCTCGGCGGCTGTCGCCACGCCCCGTCCCCGGCAACCCCACCGGCCAGCGCCCCCGTTGCCGCCGTCCGGAAGCTGCCGCTGCGCCACGCCGAGGGCTTCCAGGTGACCTTCCACGCGGGCTGGAAAGAACTCACCTTGCTACGTTCCTGGCGGGGTGACGGCGTCGCCGAGACCTGGTGGCTGGTGCCCCACGGCGCCACCCCGCCGCCGAGCGCCATCGCGGATCACACGATTCGTGTGCCGGTGCGCCGGGCGGTGATGATGTCGACCACCTACCTGCCGACCCTCGTCGAGCTCGGGCAGCTCGACACCCTGGTCGGCATTTCGGGGCAGCAGTACCTGACGACCCCGGCGGTGCGCCAGCGCTACGACGCCGGGCAGGTCGCCGACCTGGGCGAAGGCGCCGAGGTCAATCTCGAGCGTCTGGTGGCCCTGCAGCCCGATCTGGTGATGACCTTCGACATGGGTGATCCGCAGTACGACCACGGGGGCAAACTGCGCGAAGCCGGGCTGCCAGTGGTTTTCAACGCCGACCACCTCGAGAACACCCCGTTGGGCCGCGCCGAGTGGCTGAAGTTCATCGCCGCCTTCTACAACGCCGAAGACCAGGCGGCCACCTGGTTCGATCGTCTCGAACGCGACTACCAGCAGCTCCGGGAGCGCACCGCCCAGGTCCGGCGGCGCCCGTTGGTGTTGTGCGGCTCGGCCTTCAGTGGCACCTGGTACATCCCTGGCGGGGGCAACTGGAGCGCGGTCTACCTGGCCGATGCCGGCGCCCGCTACGCCTGGGCCGACAACCCCTCGACCGAGGCGCTGCAGCTCGGATTCGAAGCGGTCCTGGCCCGCGCCGCCGCCGCCGACTGGTGGCTCCACCCGGCCGCCGAGCCGACCACCCTGGCCAGGCTGCTGGCGCAGGACAGCCGCCTGGAGCGCTTCGCGGCGGTTCGCGCCGGGCGCGTTGCCAACAACAGCCGCCGGATGCGGGCCGGCGGGGGCAACGCCTACCACGAGCAGGGGGTCGTCGAGCCGCAGGTGATCCTGGCCGACCTGGTGCGGCTGCTGCATCCCGAGCTGCTGCCGCAGCATCGGCTGGTCTACTACGAGCCCGTGCCCCGCGGAGCCGCCCAATGAACTCGCGCGGCTGGCCCTGGGGCAAGCTGTTGCTGCTGGCGGCGCTGTTGCTGCTGGCCTTCGCTACCTCGCTGGCCTGCGGCGCGGTCGACGTGCCGCTGCGCGAGACCTGGCGCTACCTCAGCGGTGGCGGCGGTTCGGCGCAGGTGCAGGTGATTCTGCACGACCTGCGCCTGCCGAAGGCGATCACCGCGCTGCTGGCCGGCGCGGCCCTGGCGGTCAGCGGGCTGCAGATGCAGACGCTGTTCCGCAATCCGCTGGCCGACCCCTTCATCCTCGGGCTGCACGCCGGCTCCAGCCTCGGCGTGGCGTTGGTGCTGCTGGGCGGTGGCGGGGTGATCCTGGGGGCGGGCAGCGTGCTGGGCAACCTCAGCCTGGTCGGCGCGGCGACCCTTGGCGCGGCGGTGGTGCTGCTGCTGGTGCTGGCCGTCGCCCGCCGCGCCAGCAACCCCGCGACCACCCTGATCGTTGGCCTGATGGCCGGCCACGCCACCGGCGGGCTGGTCACGGTGCTGGTCCACTTCAGCCGCCTGGAGCGCCTGCGGGCCTTCATGACCTGGACTGCCGGCAGCTTCGGTGGAGTCACCTGGCAGCAGCTCGGCACCTTCGCCCCGGCAGTGCTGCTCAGCCTGGTGGCCGTCACGCTGCTGTTGAAGCCGCTCAACGCGCTGTTGCTGGGCGAGGGTTACGCCGCGACCATGGGCTTGCGGGTGCGCCGTGCGCGAGCCGGGATCATCGTCTGCGCGGCACTGCTGGCCGGCAGCGTGACGGCCTACTGCGGGCCGATTGGGTTCCTCGGCGTGGCGGTGCCGCACTTCTGTCGGGGGCTGCTGCGGACCGCCGATCACCGCGTGCTGCTGCCGGCCTGCGCGCTGTTGGGGGCCACTCTGGCTCTGCTGGCCGATGTCGTGGCGCAGCTTCCCGGCGAGGGCCAGGTCTTGCCTCTGAACGCCGTCACCTCGCTGATCGGCGCGCCGGTGGTGACCTGGGTGGTGCTCCGCGGGATGCGTCGCGAGGGGGATGGTGCATGAGCAGCGTGCTCCACGCCCGAGGCCTGAGCGTAGGCTACCTGCCGGACCGGCCGGTGGCCGCCGACCTGGACCTGACCGTCGCCGCGGGCGAGCTGGTCTGCCTGCTGGGCCCCAACGGTGCCGGCAAGTCGACCCTCATCCGTACCCTCTGCGGGCTGCTCCCGCCGCTGGCCGGCGAGGTGGCGCTGCTCGGTGAGGAACTCGGCCGGCTGACTCCGTGGCAGCGCGCGCAGCGGCTGAGCGTCGTGTTGACCGACCGGGTCAGCGTCGGGCACCTCACCGTCGAGGCGCTGGTGGCCCTCGGGAGGCAGCCGCACACCGACTGGACCGGCCGCCTGCGGGCCAGCGACTGGGAACGGATCGACTGGGCGATCGCCGCGGTCGGCGCCGAGGCGCTGCGACAGCGGCTGGTCGCCGAGTTGAGTGACGGCGAGCGGCAGAAAGTGCTGGTGGCGCGGGCCCTGGCGCAGGAGCCGGCGCTGATTGTGCTGGACGAGCCGACCGCGTTCCTGGACCTGCCGCACCGCCTGGAGCTGACCCGCCTGCTGCGCGACCTGGCCCAAAGCGGTGGGCGGGCGGTGATCCTATCGACCCACGACCTGGACCTGGCGCTGCGGGCCGCCGACCGGCTCTGGTTGCTGCGGCCGGGCCAACCGCTGCAGGCCGGCGCACCCGAGGATCTGGTGCTGGCCGGGGCGGTGGCCGCCACCTTCGAGCAGCCGGGGTTGCTGTTCCACCCCGAGACCGGCGCCTTCGAAGCACCGGTCGCCGGCCGCGGCGCGGTCTGCCTCGATGGCCACGGCCTGCGGGCGGTCTGGACCCGCCGCGCGCTGCAACGTGCCGGCTACCAGATTGACGACGCCGCCGACCTGGTGGTCACCGTCTGCGACGCGCCGGAACCATGGCAACTCGCGCGGTGCGGCCAGACCATCGAGTGCGACGATTTGGCGACCCTGGTGGCGACCTTGCGGGCGCTGCCGCCGGGCTGACTCAGCGGATCGCCAGGGGCCAACTGGCGCGCTCGGGATCCTGGTAGCAGCCGATCTGGTCGAACGGGATCGCCTCCCAGCCCAGGCCGAAGGCCGGCGAGTCCGGTTGGAGGCGGTAGTCGTCGCGGGCCGCGGCGACCACCCGCGGGTCGGCCACCAGCGAGTTGCGGTCCTGCCCGGTGGCCTGCCAGGCGGCCCATTCGTCGAGCAGCGTGGCCGCCTGTAGCGTCGCTCCGTCGACCCACAACTCGCCCTCGTCACGGCGCAGGATCACCCGCAGGTAGAGCGTTTCGGCGAGGCCGGGGCGGTACTCCGGCTGGTCCTCGGCCGGCAGCCGGAAGGCGACCTTGGCCTGCTGCCAGGCGGTGCCGACCTGCACCTGCGTGGTGAATCGCAGGTCCCAGGCGCCGCCTTTGTAGCAGAGCGCCTCGACGGTCACCGGGGTTTCCGCCGCCGCCGCGCGGAGCCAGACGGCGGCCTGGTACGCGGCGCCGGGCTGCGCCCCGCGGACCGCGGCGCCCTCCAGCATGACCTGCCGCTCCCAGGCCGGGCGCGGCTCCAGCAGGGGCGAGTCGACGCCCCGCAGGCGCACCGCGCGAGTGCCCTGGTGGACCGGCGTGCCGACCAACTCGGCCCGTGACTCGGGCAACGGCCGGCGCGCCGTCCAGCCCGGTGGCAGCCCCGTCGCCGGGCCTTCCTCGAAGTCGCCATTGGCCAGCAAGTTCGGCCCGCGCACGTCCTGCACCGCAAACAGCCCCGTGCGCGGCGGCTGGCCCTCCTGCCAGACCAGGTTGCGGTCGCTTGGGTTGGTTGCCGGGTCGACCCCGCGGTACAGGATTGCCTTGGCCGCGCCCCGCGGCAGCAGGATGTTGCGGCGGACGCTGTTGTGGTGCATCGTGCGGCCATCGGGCAGCGCCGCCGTGCGGGGGTCCCGCAGCGGCGGGTCGGCGCGTTGCCAGTTGGGCTGCCCGACCGTTGAGTCGAACTGCTGCAGCCAGCCGTTGCGGCTGAGGCCGAGCTGCCAGAAGAAGTGGTCGACCGTCCAGCCGCTGAGCTCGACCTGTTGCAGCCCGCAGTCGGCGATCAGGTTGTTCTCGATGCGGTTGTCGCGTCCGTCGTGCAGCATGATCCCGCCGCGCGGCGCGCGCAGCACCACGTTGCCGGTGGTGAGCGTCCCCGAGGCGCTCCAGTCGAGGTAGATGCCCCAGGCGAAGTAGGGCGCGCGCCACTCGCCGTTGACCCGCCCGCGGCCGATCACGTCGTGGATCAGGTTGTGGCGGATCACGAACCCCTGGGTCGACCGCCAGTCCGTCGCCCCGCAGTAGATCGCCCCCGTGTCGGTGGTCTCCTCACAGAGCTGCCAGAGATGATTGCCCTCGATCCGGTGGTCGGCGCCGCCGGCCATGATGCCGAAGCGCGGCAGGTCGTGGATGCTGTTCCGCCGCACGACGTTGCCGACTCCGTTGACGGTGATCCCCGCGCCCTGCTTGTAGAACACGCCGGAGCGCGCAACGTGGTTGTTCTCGGCCACGTTGCCGGCGGGCGTGCGGCTGGCCAGGTCGCCGCCGCCCAGCGAGATGCCGTGGCTGCCGATGTCGGACAGATCACAGCCGCTGATGCGGTTGCCGGTCCCGCCGGCGAGGCTGACTCCGGAGCCCCAATAGGTGCCAACCAGGCGAATCTGGCAGGCGACCAGTCGGCACTGCGTGGCGTTGCTGAGCTGCACTGCCGTGCCGTCGCAGACTTCCAGCCCGAGGCCCTGCACCGTGACGTGGCGGGCGCCGTCGATCTGGAGCAGGTTGTTCAGCCGCGGCGCCCAGACCGTGGCACCGGCCAGCGGCTCTGGCGGCCACAGATAGAGCGTCCCCGCGGCGGCGTCGAGCCACCACTCGCCCGGCGCATCGAGCTCCTCGCGGAGACCTTCGACGTAGTAGCGGTCGTGGGGGCTGATGCGATAGGAGCAGTCCTTGCCGACGAGGATTCGCCGCTCCGCCGGGTCGACCGAGGCGATTGGCACCAGGTCGTTCCACCACTCGTGGCTGGCGAAGATGCAAACCCGGCCGCTGGTCGGATCGGCCCAGGTGCGCCAGTCCTCGGGCCGCGTCTGGAGCGTCCGGCGGCCGGCGGCGGTGGGAAAGAACGGCGTCCCCTCCGTCGGTGCCTGCGGGTCGACATAGGCCCAGCCGCTGGTGAACGGCTCTCGCGGGTCCCAGTTCGGGTAACGCGCCAGAACCAGCCGGCGGTCGTTCCAGAAGAGTTGCTGAAAGGCCACGCCCCGCAGCCCCTGGGCCGCGACATCAGCCCGCAGCAGCTTGCCGCCGGCCGGTTCGAAGCCACCCAGCGCCACACCGCCGCGGAGCACCGGTCGCTCGTCGCGCCAGGCGCGGACGGTCAGCGGCGCTGCAGCGGTGCCGGAGTCGGCGGCTTCGAAGCGCACCGTGGCGGCCAGCGGATAGGTGCCGCCGCGCAGCCAGATCGTGATCGCCTCGTCGGGTGCCTTGGCCCGCTGCAGGCGCGCCGCGTCGCGGGCCCGGGTCAAGGTGGCGAAGGGCGCGGCCAGCGTGCCGGCCGCGGTGTCGACCCCGCTCGGGGCGACCCAGAACTCGGCGGCCGGCAACCGGCCGGCCAGCAGCGCACAGCAGAGCCAACCCCAGCGGGTCATCAGCCGCCTCCCATCAGGTCAGCAAGAAGCGATAACTGGTCCCCGTGCCGCTGAGCACGGCGACGATCACCCAACACCCGGCCGCCACAAACTCGCCGAGAATCAGGCCCAGGAAGAAGGGGTAGCAGCGACGGTAGGCCTTCATGCCGCCCCAGCGGAGCACCGCCGACTTGCAGCCCCAGCCCAGCAGCAGTGAGAACCAGAGCTGGATCAGCGGCCAGCTCGGGCCCATCGCGAAGCCCAGCGGGTGGAGTGGGAAGCCGCCGAACTGGTTGCGGGCAACGCACAGCGCCAGCATCACGGCCGCGCCCAGGCCGACCGTGGCGAGATGCGCTGGTTGGGCTTCGAGCGGCTGGTTGAGCATACTGGCAAGCTGCTGAAAGGGCTGCTGCGGCGAGGCGATCATGAACCAGGCCTGCTGCGAGATCGCCCCGTAGCGGTAGGCGGTGTACAAGATCGCGCCGCACGAGACGATCATCGAGAGGCCGATCGCCAGCCAGATCGGCCGGGTCATCTGCCGCCGCGGCAGGCCCGCACCGTCGGCCAGGCGGAACGCGTCGAGCAGCGACGGCCACAGCACGGCGCGCAGATCGAAGCAGAAGACGCGCTCGAAGAAGGCCAGCACGGTCAGCGCCCGCGGCCCCAACGCGCCGGTGCCGACCGCCGTCAGCAGCATGTCGGTCGGCCGGAAGGGGGCCTGGATGAACAGCAGGCCACCCTCGGCGATCATCCGGCTGAGCACCATCACGACCACCAGCAGCAGCACCAGACAGAGCAGGGCCAGCCCGCTGGCCAGTCCGGCGAGGTTCAGGATCAGCGTCGCCCCGAGCAGGCCGCCGAGCCCGGTCAGCAGCGCGCCGCGGTAGCTCTGCGGTTCGTCGCTGGACGCCGGTCGGCGGACCTCGCGCCAGGCCTGCAGCAGGTGCGGCCGCGCGGCGTAGAGCAGGTAGCCGGCCAGCACCAGGAAGGCACCCAGCATCTGCAGCCCGGCGTAGCGCGGCACCGGGTAGTTCGGCATGAAGGCGATGGTGTAGCCGTGGTAGGCCAGCAGCGCCCCCTCCAGCTTGAAGAGCAGGTAGCAGAACCAGAGGCTGAAGCTGAACTCGGCGGGGATTAGGAAGGTCAGGCCGATCACCGAGAAGTGGACCCACAGCCAGAGGATGCCCAGTTGGTTCCACGGCGGCGTGGTGAAGGAGCTGCTGAGGTCGATCCGCAGGGGAATCTCGGGCACCGCCGGGAAGTAGGTGTGCAGGCCATTGCAGAGGTGGACCACCGTCGGAATCGCGAAGCCGGCCCAGACCGCGGGCTGCCGTAGGAAGGGTGGCCAGGCCCCCGGGGTCTCGAAGCTGCTGAGCGCCAGCGGCAACTGCACCAGCGGGAAGGTCAGCCGTTCGCCCTCGACCCACTGCCGCCGCAGCAGCACGGCCAGCGCCCAGTAGACCGCGAAGATCGCCAGCGCCAAGGTCAACCAGGCGGTCAGCGGCACGACCCACGGTTCCCAGGGCACCGCGACGCGGCCGGCGACGCCTTCGTAGAAGCGACGCAGGATTTCGGGATCGGCGGGCCGGAAGACCGGCGGCAGATGGTCGTAGAACGGCGGCAGGCCGTTGACCGGCGAGTTCGGCAGGCGACTCAGGTCGAACGGCACGAACCACTGTGGCACGAAGCGGTAGAACCAGGTGGCCCAGCCGTTCTCGGCCGTGGCGAAGTACCCGACGCCGACCAGCGTCGGAATCAGGTAGGCCGCCAGCCCAAACGACGGGATGCCGGAACCCACCAGCAACATGCCGTAGATCCCGACAACCTCGCCCGGCTGCAGGGCCCAGCGGCGGCGCAGGCGGGCGACCAGCGGGTTGGCCACCAGGATCAGCAACAGGAACAGGAAGAACGCGCCGACCGGCAGGTGGCAGGCGGCGATCCAGGTGCCCCGCAGTTGCAGGTCACTGTAAGGAATCAGCACCGCCAGGGCAATCACCCCGACCGCGCCCAGCACCACGGCCCGCGAGGTCATGCCGCGGGTTTACGCCAGGCGCGGTCGGGAGTCCTGCTGGCGCTGGCGGCGAGCCGTCAGCCCTGCGGGTTGAGCACCACCACGGCGCAGCGCGGACGGCCCGGCCGGGCGATCGGCGTGTAGGTCGCCCGCACCGTGGTCTCGTCGCCGCTGGCGTTGGTGACGACGTACTCGGCATCGCAGACCGGCTCGTTGTTGAGCATCGAGCAGAGCCCGGGGCAACCGGACTTGGTGATCGGCGTCGCCACCGCATCGTCGAGGTGGCAGCCGAACAGCTCGGCGCACAACGGGCCGTGCTGCAAGTCCTTGGCGGCCAGGCCGATCAGCTTCTCGGCAGCCTCGTTGCAGGTCAGGATGCGGCGCCGTTCGTCGATCAGGAAAGCCGGCTGGGTGCTGGCGGTGAGTGCCTCGGGCAGGGTGTCGCCGCGCGGCTCGGCCTTCCCCAAAATCAGAGCCTCGTAGCTCGCGGCGTCTTCCAGTTCGGCCAACTCGGCCGGGTTGGAGAGCCGCACCGCCACCAGCCAGCCATCGTCGAGCGGCGCCTTGTTGACCAGGTGCGGCGTCATCCAGAGGGCCTCGTTGATCGCCACCACCTCGCCCTGGACCGGCGGGAAGAGCTGCGTCAGGCCGTAGCCGGCCGACTGCAGGTAGCCGAAGGGCAGGCCGAACGCAACCGGCGCGCCGAGGGCGGGCAGGCCGACATAGAAGATCTTCCCGAAGCGCTCCTGGCCATACGGGGTCAACCCGACCATCGCCGTGTCACCTTCGCGGCGAACCCAGAGATGGCTGGCCGTGTACTGCAACTCGGTCGGCACGGTGTAGGTGTCCATGCGCTGCGCTCCTCGACGGATTCTACCGATAAGGGTGTGCAACACCCTTGCCGTCTGACAAGGGCCGCCGAGCCGCCAGCCGCGAGTGCGTTGACGGCGCTGCCGGGCGAGAGTAGACTCGCGCCAACACCGCAAGGAGCTGTGTGTCCATGTCGAGCAACCCCGCGTACGAGCTGCTGGCGGCCAAGTTGGCCGCCAAGGGCCTCTCCATCGATGAGATCAAGGGCCGCCTGAAGACCCAGTGCATCGAGACCCCGAGCTGGGGCTACGCCGACAGCGGCACGCGCTTCGGCAGCTTCAAGCAGCCCGGCGCGGCCATCAGCATTGCCGAGAAGCTGGCCGACGCCGGACAGGTCCACCAGTTCACCGGCGTCGCCCCAAAGGTGGCGATGCACGTGCTCTGGGACCTGCCCGACGACGACGCGCTGCAGTCGGTGCCCGCCGCCGCCGCGGCCGCCGGGGTGCGCATCGGGAGCATCAACCCGAACGTCTTCCAGGACCAGGAATACAAGCTGGGCAGCTTCTGCCACCACGACGCCGAGGTCCGCCGGAAGGCCATCGACCACAGCCTGTTCTGCCTCGACGTCGCCAAAGCCGTCGACTCCGATGTGATCAGCTTCTGGCTGGCCGACGGCACCAACTACCCCGGCCAGGACAGCTTCATCGCCCGCAAGCACCGCCTCCAGGAGGGCTTCGCCGAGGTCTACGCGGCGATGCCGCCCGAGATGCTGATGCTCGTCGAGTACAAGTTCTTTGAGCCGGCGTTCTACCACACCGACCTGTGCGACTGGGGCCAGTCGCTGCTGCTCTGCCGCCACCTCGGGCCGCAGGCCAAGGTGCTGGTCGACCTCGGGCACCACGCCCAGGGCGTCAACATCGAGCACATCGTCGCGACGCTGCTGGACGAAGGCATGCTCGGCGGCTTCCACTTCAACAACCGCAAGTACGGTGACGACGACCTGACCTGCGGGGCGATCAACCCGTACGAGTTCTACTTGATCTACAACGAGCTGGCGGCGGCCGAAGAGGACAGCCGACTGCGCTGCCGGGTCGAGTACATGATCGACCAGTCGCACAACATCAAGCTCAAGATCCCGGCGATGATCCAGACCGTGATGACCATCCAGGCCGCCTACGCCAAGGCGCTCTGCGTCGACCGCGCCGAGCTGGCCGCGGCCCGCGAGGCTGGCGACACGCAGGCCGCCGAGCTGGTGCTGGTCGACGCCTACGACACCGACGTGCGGCCGTTGCTGGCCGTGGTGCGCGCTGAGATGGGCCTCGACCCGGATCCGCTGAAGGCTTACTTCGCCAGCGGCTACCAGGAGACCATCGAATCCGAGCGCGGCTTCCGCCAAGGGCGGGGCCTCGGCTCATGACTCCCGCGGGCCTCTGGCGAACGTTCGCCGACGGGCCCGAGGAGCGACCCCGCCGAGCGGCGGTGGCGGTGGTGCTCGGCCTGCTGGCCAGCGCCAACGCCACCCTGCTCGGCCTGGCGTTGCCCTGGCGGCTCGGCCGCTACACCACCCTTTGCTACGTGCTGCTGGCGCTACTCGGCCAACTCGGCCCGCGCTGGCTGCGGCGGCTGCACTGGGTTGGGCTGGCCGGCCTGGTGACCCTCAGTACCGTCGTCGCGACGACCCCGCTGGCGCCGACGCTGCTGGCGCAACGGGTCGTCGACGACGGGCCCGCGCCGGCCGACGTGATCGTCGTGCTCAGCGCGTCGACCTGGTCCACGTCGCTCAACGCCGCGTCGCTCGAACGGTGGCTGCACGGCGTCGAGTTGCTCCACGCCGGCTGGGCCCCGGCGATCGTCTTCACCGGCGACCCGCTCAACCGGCTGAACCGCTTCGACGCGCTGGGGCCCGCGACGATGGCGGCGGTGGGGCTCCCAACGGCGGCCGTGGTGCCCTTCGAGGCGCCGCCGCGCACGCCGCTGACGACCTGGGACGAGGCCCAGGCGATCCGCGCGATGGGCCAGGCCCGCGGCTGGCAGCGGGTCTTGCTGGTGACCTCGCCGAGCCACACCCAACGCAGCAAGCTGGCTTTCGAGGCGCAGGGACTGGCGGTGCGGGTGGTGCCGGCGGCCAGTACGAAGTACGACCGCGTGCGGCCGACGCGGCCGGCCTGGCGCCTGGCGATGTTCCAGGACTGGGTCTACGAGACCACGGCGCTGGCGGTCTACCGCCTACGGGGTCGTTTCTGAGGTCCCGCCCGCCGCGGCCACGGGCAGCCCCAGCAGGCCGTGCAGAATGTGGACGCTGCCCTCGGCCAGCGCCGTCAGGTCGTAACCGCCCTCGAGGCAGACCACCAGCCGACCGGCGCACAGCTCGGTGGCCCATTCGGCGGCGCGCAGCGTCATCTGCCGGAAGCCCTCGGCGCTGACTCGCATCTCGCCGAGCGGGTCGCGTTCGTGGATGTCCATCCCGGCCGAGACCAGCAGCAGATCGGGCTGGAAACCGGCGATCGCCGGGGCGACAGTCTCGTCGAGCAGGTCGAGGTACTCCTGCGTCCGCCGCCCGGCGCGCAGTGGCAGATTCAGCGTGGTGCCCTCGCCGGCGCCGGCGCCGCGCTCGTCGGCGTCGCCGGTGAAGGGGTACCAGGGCGCCTGGTGCATCGAGCAGAAGAAGACGCTGGGGTCGCTGTAGAAGGCGTCCTGCGTGCCGTTGCCGTGGTGCACGTCCCAGTCCAGAATGGCCACCCGCTCACAGCCCAGCGAGCGGGCGTGGCGCGCGGCGACGGCGATGTTGTTGAACAGGCAGAAGCCCATCCCGCGGCCCGGCCGGGCATGGTGGCCAGGCGGTCGGGAGGCCACGAAGGCGTTGCTGACCTTGCCCGCCAGGACCGCCTCGACCGCCGTCAGCGCCCCGCCCGCACTGAGCAGGGCGACCTCGTAGCTGGCGGCCGAGACGGGCGTATCGACATCCAGGGCGCCGCCCCCCGCCGCGGCCAGCTCGGCGACGTCGTCGACATAGAGCGGGTCGTGGACTCGTTCGACTTCGGCCCGGGTCGCCGCGCGGGGCTCCAGCAGCAGCAGATCGCAGAGTGCCGGGTACTCGCCCATCGCCGCCACAATCGCCCGCAACCGCCGGGGCTGCTCGGGATGAAACGGCCCGGTGTCGTGGTTCAGGTACGTCGTCGAGGTCACCAAACCGCTGGCCATACGCCTTACTCACTCGACCGCCACAGCGCCGTCCGCGCCGACCGCCACCAGCGCCTCATGGAGCGCCGTGGTGTAGACCGCGTCGAACTGCGCCGGCAACCTGATACGGCGGTGCGCCACGCCATCCTCCAACCGCAGGATCACCGGCGTGCCGCCGGGGTAGCGGCGGAGCGCGGAGGAGACCTCTTGCAGGACCCCCCGCAGATCGCCGCCGACCTGCACCGGCACCTCGATCGCCACCGGGCCGCCGAGCTGCGCCAGCGACTGCGCCCACTCCTCGGCGGCCGTCGCCTCGGCCCGTGCTTCTTCGCGGCGGGCCGCCGCCGGCTTCAGCTTGCGCCACTCGCTGAGCGGCACCAGGCGGTCCACCAGCACCCCCGGCAGCCCGTTGCCCCGGACCGGGTCCGGCGCCTCGGTCTTGCCCTGCACCAGCACCAGGTTGTCCAGTTGCACCAGCTCGCGGCACTTCTCGTAGACCCGCGGGAAGACCACCAGCGAGGTCACGCCGCGGCCGTCGTTGAGCTTCAGCCGCGCCATGTCGTCGCCCTTCTTGGTGGTGAAGGCGTAGACATCCTCAATCACCCCGCCCAGCAGTACCGTCGTCTCGGCCCGGAACTCGGCCAGGCCGGTCGAGCCGTCCAGCTCCAGCTCGATGTCGCGCAGCAGCTTCAGCTTGTCGCCCAGCGGGTTCTCGAACAGGATCAGCCCCAGCAGCTCGGTGTCGAGCTGCCGCAGCTCGTCCGGGCTGAACTCGCTGAGGTTCTTCGGGCGCGGCGCCAGCGTGGCCGTTCCGTCGTCGTCGCCAAACAGACTGCCCTGCCCGACCGCGGCGTCGGCCTTGTCGCGGTGCGCCGCCTCGTAGATCGCCTCGTAGCAGTCCAGCAACTGCCGGCGGTTGCCGAACGCGCGGCAGGCGCCGGCCCGAATCAGCTTCTCGACCGCCGCCTTCGGGACCGCCTTGCTGTCGACTCGGCGACAGAAGTCGTAGAGGTCACTGAACTCGCCGGCGGCCCGTCGTTCGGCCAGCAGGTGCTCGCTGACGGCCAGCCCGACGCCGTTGACCGCACCCAGGCCGTAGACGATGTGGTCTTCGTGGACCTCGAAGTTGACCCCGCCGGTGTTGACGCAGGGCGGCAGCACCTCGATCCCCATCGCGCGGGTGTCCTGCACAAAGTTCACAATCTTGTCGCGCTTGTCCATCACGCTGGTGAGCTGCGCGGCCATGAACTCGTGGGGGTAGTTCGCCTTGAGGTAGGCCGTCCAGTACGAGACCACTGCGTAGCACGCGCTGTGCGCCTTGTTGAAGGCGTATTTGGCGAACTTCTCGATGATCAGCATCAGCTCTTCGGCGACGCTTTCGGCGATGCCGTTCTTGACGCAGCCGCTGATCACGTCCTGCCGGACCTTGGCCATCGTGGCGGCGTCCTTCTTGCCCACCGCCTTCCGAATCGAGTCGGCGCCGGCCAGCGTGAAGCCAGCCAGGTCGCGCCCGATCTGCATCACCTGTTCCTGGTAGACGATGATGCCGTAGGTGCTCTCGAGGATCGGCTGCAACAACGGGTGGAGGTACTCGACCGGCTGCTCGCCATGCTTGCGCGCCACGTAGTCGGCGATGAAGTCCATCGGGCCCGGCCGGTAGAGCGCCACCAGCGCCACGATGTCGTCGACACAGTCGGGCCGCAGGTCGCGGCAGACCCGCTGAAAGCCGCTGCTCTCGAGCTGGAAGACGCCAATCACGTCGCCGCGGCTGATCAGCTCGAAGGTCTTCGGATCGTCCAGCGGGATCGCCCGGACGTCGAACTCGGGCAGGCCATGCTTCTCACGCACCAGGCGGCAGGCCTCGTCGATGACGGTCATCGTCCGGAGGCCCAGGAAGTCCATCTTGAGCAGCCCGATCTTCTCGATGGCTCCCATATCGAACTGGGTGACGATGTCCTGACCGCCCGACACGCGGCACAGCGGGACGTAGTTGTCGAGGTCGTCGCGGCCGATCACCAGTGCCGCGGCGTGGATCGAGGTGTGTCGCGCCAACCCCTCCAGGCGCAACGCGTTGTCCACGACCTGGGCCACCTGGGCGTCGGTCTCGTACCGCCGCCGCAACTCCTCGACCTCCTTGAGCGCCTCGCTGAGCTTGGTGCCCGGCTTTTCCGGCACCAGTGCGGTGAGGCCGTTGACCACCTCGATCGGCACCTCCAGCACCCGGCCGACGTCCTTGATGGCGGCTTTCGCGCCGAGCGTCCCGTAGGTCACAATCTTGGCGGTGCGGTTCGGGCCGTACTTCTCGATGGTGTAGGCGACCACTTCCTCGCGCCGCTCCGGCGGGAAGTCGATGTCGATGTCCGGGGCGCTCGGCCGTTCGGGGTTCAGGAACCGCTCAAACAGCAGGTCATACTGCAGCGGGTCCAGCTCGGTGATGCCCAGCACATAGGCCACCATGCTGCCCGCCGCGCTGCCGCGGCCCGGGCCGACCCGGATCCCGCGCCGCTTCGCGAAGTCGATCAGGTCCCAGACGATCAGGAAGTACGGGCTGTAGCCCTTCGCCTCGATCACGCTCAGCTCATAGTCCAGCCGCTGGCGGACCGCGGGGGTCACGGGATCGTAGAACCGGCCGAGCCGTTCGTCGCAGATCCGGCGCAGATACTCCGGCGCGGTGGTCCCCTCAGGCACCGGGAACTCCGGCAGCACCAGGTCGCCGAACTTGAGCTGCACGTTGCAGCGCTCGGCCAGCTCGCGAGTCCGCAACAGGGCGTCTGGCAGCTCACCGAAGAGCTGCCACATCTGGTCGGCGCTCCGGAAGTAGAGCTCGCGGCTGCTCATCCGCATGCGGTCGGGCTGGCTCTGCAGACAGCCCGTCTGGATGCACAGCAAGAGGTCCTGCGGCCCGGCGTCCGACTCCTTGACGTAATGCACGTCGTTCGTGGCGACCAGCGGAATGCCCGTCTCGCGGCTCAGCTCGATCAACGCCAGGTTGACCCGCTGCTGGTCCTCGGTGTGGTGGTCCATCAGCTCCAGGAAGAAGTGCTCGGGGCCGAACAGCTCGCGGTACTTCTCGGCCGACCGCCGCGCCGCGGGCAGGTTGCCATTCAGAATCGCCTGCGGGATCTCCCCGCCGAGGCAGGCCGACATCGCAATCAGCCCGGCGGTGTGCTGCGAGAGCAACTCGAAGTCGAGGCGCGGCTTGTAGTAGAAGCCGTTCAGCCAACTGTCCGAGACCATCTTGAGCAGGTTGCGCCAGCCGGTCTCGTTCTCGCAGAGCAGCGTGAAGTGGCAGAGGTGGCGCCCGGTGTCGCCGCTCGACCGCACCTTGTCCAGCCGGGAGCCCTCCGACAGCAGGTAGGCTTCGACGCCCAGGATCGGCTTGACGCCCTGGTCGGTACACGCCTTGTAGAACTCGACCGCCGCGAAGAGGCTGCCGTGGTCGGTCAACGCGACCGCCGGCATCCCCCAATCAGCGGCCGTCGTGGCGATCTCCGCGCACCGCGCGGCGCCGTCCAGCAGGCTGTACTCGGTGTGCAGATGGAGGTGGACAAAGTCGCGCGCGCCGGCCATGCAGAATCCTCCCGAGGGCGTCGCTCAAGGCTGTGGATCGGAGTGTAGCATCGCGCCGAGGCGCCGACAAGGGCGGGCTGCGGGGGCTGGCGAGGGCCGGTGGCGAGGGCTGCTTGACTGGCTGGGCATCGCCCGGTGATACTTGCTCGAGCCAGCGTCGCAGCCGCCAGGCGCGGCGGGTAGGGGGCCTATGCGGCGCGCTCGGTCGCGGAAGGAATGACCGTGAAGTCACCCGGTCGACGTCGCCCGTTGCAGCGCAAGATGACCGGCGAGCCGCCACCCAACTGCGCGGCCATCGTCGATCGGGTGCGCTACCGCGGTAGTCCCGAACACAAGGACTGCCCATCGTTTGCGGGCTGGCCCCGGCCGCGGGCCGACGCCTCGATCTGCGACGCTCCCTGGCGAGCGATCCGGAGCCGATCACGCAGTGGCTGCGGCAGGCCATCCAGGCCGGCCAGGTCAGCGCGGCGCGCGACGGTGACTACCCGCGCTATGTCTGGCACCTCGTCGGCGAGCAGTGGTATGAGGCGCGGTTGACGAACCAGGACAGCGGGGAGTACAAGGGGTACCCGCTGGAGGCCGCTGAGGCCCCAGCCGGAGCGGCCTGTGAGTGACTTTGCACTGCGCTTCGAGTGGCAGGACCCCGGCGGCATCCGGGGCGCGGAGTTGCGCGCGACGTACGCCAGCCTCGAAGTCCTGGTGGATGGCCGGCCGCTCACCCGAGTCCTCGACTTGCGGCTGAAGACCATCCGTGACGCGGTCCACCTGCCGCTCTATCCGCTGGCGGAGTGGCTCGTGGCCAACTGGTGGGCCCTCTGGCACGAGGCGCCGGGGAGCCGTCTGGCCGAGCCAGCCGACTACGACCGGCGCCACTGCTGGCGGGCAGCTCGCGAAGGGTACGCCCTGCCGCCGCTGTCGATCGCCAACGCCGACTCCGCGATGCAGCTCTCCTGGGTTCGCGAGCTGACCACCCAGCGACGTCTGGAGTTTGTCGAGGAAGGCAGTGCGACCGTCAGCAGCGCGGCTCTCCGCGAGACGCTCACGGCTTTTGTGGAAACGGTGGTGGGTCGCTTGGGGGAGCTGGGACTGCAGGAAACGCCGCTCCAGGCCGACTGGGCGGCCATCGGCGCGCTGAGCCCGGAGGAGCAGGAGTTCTGCGAGGCTGCGGGCGTGCTCGGACGTGATCCTTTCGCGATGGACGACGCGGCCCGCGACGAGCTGATTGGCGTCTGCGAGCAACTCCCGGAAGGGCTCCGCGGCGAGTTCCTCGCCGCCGCGTCGGCCGCCGCGCTCGTGCCGTTGGCGGCGGAGGTGGCCGCTGCGCTCCAGACGGCTCGGGCGCAGGGCTGTGACCTCTCGGCCGTGCCGTTCCACGATGGCGAGATCCAGGCGCTCGCCGTAGCGACCTTGTCGCCCTGGCAGCAGGGCTACGCCGCGGCCAGACATGTCCGGCAGCGGCTTGGGCTGGATGGCCAACCGATGGCCACCGATGTCCAGTTGGCCGAAGCCCTGGCACTGCCAAGCCGCCTGAACCCGACGGTGCCCAGCTCCTGGCAACGGCCGTTCGGGGCGCTGCAAGCGCTGGTCGGCCTGGACCAGGCGGCGCGGCCTGGTTTCGCGGTCCGCGCCGGGCACACCAACAGCGTCCGTTTTCGCTTCTGTCGGGCCCTGTACGAGTACCTCGCCCAGCCTACCCGGCCCTGCGCGTTGGTGACCGACGCCGCCACCGGCGAGCAGCAGCGCAATCGGGCATTTGCCGCCGAACTGCTGGCCCCGGCGGCAGGCCTCCAGGAGCTGCTCTCCGGCGCCCCGGTCGACCAGGACGAGATCGACAACCTGGCCGCGGTGTTCGGCGTGTCGTCGTTTGTGGTCGAGCACCAGATTCGGAATCACCGCCTGGCGCCGCTGGTCTACCGGTAACGCGACCGCCGGTCAGGGGTCTGCCAGGTAGATCCTGGCCAGCCCCTGCCGTGGCAGGTCGGGCGGGCCGATGGGACGGTCGAGGATCGCGGCGGCGGCAGCATGGCCGCTGCGGACCGCGCCCTCCATGGTCGACGGCCAGCCGGTGGCGGTCCACTCGCCGGCCAGGTAGACCCCCGGCAGGGCCGTGCGCGGACCGGGACGATGGGCCGTCAGGCCGGGCGCCGGGATGAAGGTGGCCCGCGTCTCACGGCAGGCCGCCGTGCGGAGCGGCGGCGGCAGGTCGCCCAGCACGCCGCGCACGGCGGCCAGGGCGCGGGTGGCCATCGCGGTCGGGCTCAGACCGGCCCAGTCAACGGCAGCGCTGACCACGACGCTCAGATGCCGGCCGCCGTCGCGGGCGAAGATCCAGTCGACCGCGTGGTCCAGCAGTCCGAGCAGCGGCTCGCGCAGCACCGGCTCGGCGAACTGCAGGTGGACGCCGACCAGGCTGGCTGGCTGCAGCTCCGGCCAGCCGGTCGAACGGCCGCGCACGGTGGGCGCCGGCAGCAACTCCGGGACGACTCGCGCGACCTGCCACCAGGGCACGGCGCAGACCGCGGCGTCCCACTCGGTCAGCCGGCCAGCGGCCAGCGGCAGGCGGGCGTGGGTGCCGAGCCGCAGCACCACGCCGCTGGCCTGCAGCGCGGCCCGCGTCGCGGTGTCGTGGAGGTCGTGCAGGCTGCCTTGCGGCACTCCGAGCTGGAAGCCATCGCGGTGCCGCAGCAGGCCTTCTAGGAAGAACATGATCCCAGCCGCGGCGGCGATCTGGCTGGCGCCGGCGTTGAGGACCGAGGTCAGCAGCAATCGCCAGAAGGTACGGTCCAGCGTGGCGCTGGTGGTCCGTCCGAGCCACTGCTGGAAGGTGATCGACTCGAGCTCGCGGTAACGCCGGCCGACCAGCAGCATGCGCTGAAAGGCGAGCGCCAGGCAGAGCCGGTCCCGCGGTGTGAGGCCAGGCAACGCGGCCAGGCCAGGCGCCAGGTGGAGCGGCGGCGCGGCGGGCCAGGGCCAGGCGCGAAAGAGGCCGCGTTGGCCGTTGCCGGCGATCAGCGGCAGCCGGTCGTGCCAGGTGATCTGCTCAGCGACTCCCAGCCGTTGGTAATGCCGCACGAGATGGGTGCAGCAGCGCAGCAGGACGTGCTGGCTGGTGTCGACCGGCTGAGCCCAGCCCGGCGCCTGGAACGAGGCAGCGCGCCCGCCGAGGCTCGTCCGCTTCTCGACGAGGGTCACCTGCCAGCCGGCATCAGCCAGGGCGAGGGCAGCGCTGCACCCGGCCAGGCCGCCGCCGACGACTAGGACGCGCGCCACGCCGGGGCCCAACGCGAGGCGACGGCCGCCCACAGAATCTGCGGCCCGGGCGCCGCGGCGAGGCGGCCGGAGACGGCGTAGTCGGTGGCCCGCAGGCGAGCCAGCAGGCTGCGATACTTGACGGTCATCGCAACGATCCCCGGGCGGTCAGCGGGGCGGAGCATGTAGAACAGACTGTCGGCGCGCTCGTACTCGCGCTGCGCTTCAGCACCGACCGCCGCCAGCAGCGCGCGCACCGCCGGCAGCCGCGGCCCACTCAGATCGCCGGTGGTCAGGTGGTGCTGCGCCAGCAGGTCCGCCGGCAGGTAGATCCGATCGAGCTGCAGGTCCTCGCTGACATCGCGCAGGATGTTGGTCAACTGCACCCCGCGGGCATTGGCCTGACTCAGCGCCAGCAGCGCCGGGTCGCAGTATCCGAGGATCCGCAGACAGGCCTCGCCGACGGTGCCGGCCACGCCGTCGCAGTAGCGCCGCAGCGCCGGCCAGTCGGCGCAGCGGACCGGACCCAGGTCGCCGCCGCAGGCGTCGAGGCAGCGCTCGAACAGCGCGGTCGGCAGTTGGTACCGCCGGGCGGTCTCGGCAATCGCCAACAGCGGGCTGCCGAACTCAATGCTGCCGCCGCTGAGGGCCCGTTGCACGGTCGTCCGCCAGATCTCGAAAGCGGCTCGCTTGGCCGGCTCCTGGCCGGGCTCGTCGACCAGGTCGTCGGTGATTCGGAAGAAGGCGTACATCGCGAAGATGCCGTCACGCTGCGCCGGTGGGAACAGCTTCATGCCGAGCCCGAACGACGAGCTGGCGGCCTTCACGATCTCGCGGCAGCGGGCGTAGCTGGACGTCAACTGGCCTGCCACGGCATCCTCCCTCCGGTCAGCACTCGCAGCATCAAGGCCACCTTGCCCACCTTGCCCAGCGCCGGGCGACGGCTTAGGGTGTCGTAATCTTGACGCGCGATCCGGTCGAGGATCGACCAGCCGCCAGCGCTGAAGAGCGTCACATCCCGCCGCAGCCGGCGATCCAGGGTCTCCAGCAGCGGCAGCCCGGCGCGGAACAGCTCATAGGTTCGCGCGCACTCCCACCGCAACAGCTCGCGGTACTGCGGCGTGCAGCGCCCAGCGGCGATCTGGTCAAGGCTGACGCCGTACTGGTCGAGGTCTTCCTGCGGCAAGTAGACTCGCTCTCGCTCAACCCAGTCGCGGCGGACATCCTGCCAGAAGTTGGCGAGCTGCAAGGCGGTGCAGGTGCAATCGCTGAGGCCCTGGCGCTCCGGGTCGCGGTAGCCGCCGAGGTAGAGCACCAGCCGGCCGACCGGGTTGGCGCTGCGGGTGCAGTAATCGAGGACCTGCTCCCAGGTCTGGTAGCGCGACTGGTGGCGGTCCTGCACAAAGGCGTCGAGCAGGTCGTCAAACGGCTGCTGCGGGATCTCGAAAGCGTCGACCGTCTCCTGCAACGCGACGAAGACCGGGTGGGTGGCCTGCCCGGCGTACATCGCGTGGAGCCCCTCGCGCCAGGCGGCCAGCAGCCGCAAGGCCTCGTCCGGAGCGCTGACCTCATCGGCCAGATCGTCGCTGACGCGGCAGTACGCGTAGACATTGGCGAAGTGCTGGCGGAGTGGGCCGGGCAGGAACCAGGAGACGACCGTGAAGTTCTCGTAATGCTGGCGGGTGAGCTGCGCGCAGAACTGCCGCGCCGCCACGGGGCTGGCCGGCGTGGTGCGCGCCAGATCATACCGTTGGACCACTGACTGCGCCACACCGCACTCCACCTGGGATTATGCCGCACGGCCGGGGAGGTGTCCAGCACGGCCAGAGCGGCCACCGCCGCGCCGCCGCCTGCGCCCGCCGGCTGTTTCACGTGAAACACCCAGAGCGGCCACCACCGCGCCGTAGCCTGCGCCCGGCGGCTGTTTCACGTGAAACACCCGCCCCCTGTTTCACGTGAAACACCCGGCCGCTGTTGCCCGTGAAACACCCGCCCCCTGTTTCACGTGAAACAGCGCACCCCAACGGCCGGCGCGCCCGGC